>NZ_JAFCVM010000003.1:301239-716513 GCF_049897045.1 Pseudomonas sp. TWR2-1-1 | reverse complement strand
AAACCGAGACTGTGCAGGGTAAAAGCACGACCCGGGCCTACAGCTACACGTTGACCCAAGCCACCAACGCCCGCTCTCTTGAACGTGCCGTGTTGCAGGAAAACGTAACGATCACCGGGCACGACGGGCACTCATCTGTCTCCCAATCCTCACAGGATCTGTACTCAGGCCTGATGGTCACCGAGCAGACCGATGAGCAAATGCGCATCGCCTTTGCCCACGATGCCTTGGGCCGTGTAGTACAAGAAGTCGCCGCCCCGGATTCGGCGTTCGAAGCCGCGGTCAATTGGGCCTATTCGTTGTCAGCGAACCAGCGCTGCCAGACCCGAATCGGCGCTTCAGGGCGTAAGGAAACGGTCTGGCTGGATGGTATGGGCCGGGAAATTCGTCGAGAAAAACAGACCGACAGCGGTGAGATCTATACCGCCTGGACCGGCGAATATGACGTGTTGGGCCGAGTCTTTCGTGAGACCGTTTACGACCCCGGTAACGAAGACACGCCGCCTCTGGCTCTCACCACACAGCGCACGTTTGACGACTGGGGCAATGTGCTGACCGAAACGTCGGCGGACGGCGTCACCCAGCACACTCTGGCCGACCCTGTGGCCCTGACCGGAACCAGTTGGCAGACCGATGCCAATGGCGTGGCCGGGGCCAAAACCGTGACTACCCATACCCTCGATGGCAAGCCGCTGACCGAGCAGTTGTACTGCGCCGACGGCGTGCTGCAGCACGAACTGAGCTGGAGCTATGACGGACTTGGGCGCTGCATCAGCCAGACCGATGCCATGGGCCGCAAGACCTTGCAGGAGTGGGATGTGCGGGACCGACTGGTGTCGACCACGTTGCCTGATGGCAGTGTGATCAAGCGCACCTACGTCGAAGGGCATGACGGTGAATTACCGGCCACGGTCTCTATCACTCATGCTTCTTTGGGTATTAACGAAGTCGTACTGGGCGAGCGTAAATACGACGGTCTGGGCCGACTGGTGTGGGAAAAGGTCGTCCAGAGTGTCTCTGAATGGAGCTATGCCGAAGGACAAATCCACGCTCATACCCGGACGCTGCCCGATGGCACCGAAGTCCTCACCGAACGTCAGCCGGAATTGGGCGATGCAGTGCTGTCGATGCAGGCGCCCGGCATCAGCGTGTTCAATAAATACGATCCGCTAAGTGGCCGTTTGCTGGAGTCGCAAGGGAATCTGGGGCAACAGAACGATCACTGGTCGCCGTCGGGCTTGCTGACCAGGGCCGATTACGCCTGGCACGGTGATCAACCGCGTTCACAACAGCAAACCACCACACCTGCGGGCAAGGTCACCCGCCTGACCGATGCTGACGGCGCGGAACAGCGCTGCCAGTACGACAAATTCGGGCGCCTTAGTACGCAGCAAGGTCCCGACGTCACTGTCACAGTCACCTACGATGCAGCGTCGCGGATTCACCAGCAGCGCACCCAATCAAAAGACGGCTCGCGAGACATGATCGTGACCCTGGGCTACGACAGCCTCGGCCGCCCGGCCCGTCGCACTACCGACACCCGCACCCCGTCCGGGCAACAGGTAGAAGTGCAAACCCAACAATGGCGCCAAGACGGCAAGCTCACTCAGCGCGAACTGACCCGTGACGGTGTTTTAGTACGCAGTGAAACCTTCGACTACGACATCCGTGGCCGCATGATTGCCCATCGCCTTACAGGCCCATCGTTACCAGAAGACGCCCACGGCAAACCCTACCGCCAACAACACTTCCAGTACGACGCTCTCGACAACGTGCGACGTCTGGAAACGGTATTTGCCGACGGCAGCGCCAACAACGTCACGCTGTTTGGCTACAACCCTTCCGACCTTACCCAGCTAATAAACATCAGCCACAGCCGACCCGATTACCCGGCGCCGGTAACCCTGGAGTACGACGCTCTGGGCAATCTCAAACGCGACGAACGCGGCAATCCGCTGCACTACGACGCCCTAGGCCGACTCATCGGGGTAACTCTGCCTACAGGCCAGCGTCGTTGGCACTACGGACCGGGCGGCAATATCATCAAGACCGAGGACGCTGCCGGTCCGCGTTGGCGCTACCACACCTCGGGCCAGCTCAGCTGCGAGGTGGGTGAAAGCACACAAACCCGCTGGGTCCGTGCCGGAGCGGTGCCGGTTGCCGAGAGCCGACTGGCCTCGGCTGTACGTGAAGTCATGCTCTTGGGCATCGATGCCCAGGGCTCAGTGACCACTGAAGCCAAGGACACAGTAAATACCCCGGTCTACGGTGCCTACGGCCAGAGCACAACCGAACCAGGAGCCAGCCGACTGGGCTACGCCGGCGCCTTGCGTGAACAAGACACCGGCTGGTATTTCCTCGGCGACTACCGGATCTACAACCCGGTGCTGATGCGCTTCCACAGCCGCGACAGCCTCAGCCCCTTCGGTGAGGGCGGCCTCAATGGCTATGCCTACTGCGCGGGCGACCCGGTGAACCGCATCGACCCGTCGGGCCATGCATGGACCGACTGGCTGTTGCCGGCAGCGGGGCTCGTGCTGGGCATGATCGGCACCGTGGCGTCACTGGGTGCTTTGGCGGCGCCTGCGGCGGCGCTGACTGCCAGCTATATCACGGCGGTGACCACCGCGACCCTGAGTGTGGTGTCGCTGGCTGCAGACGTCGCTTCCATGGCCTTACTGGCCACCGGCAATGAAAACGCAGGGCGAATTCTGGGCTATGTGGGTATGGCGACGGGCCTGGCATCGGCGGCGCCGTCGATTGCCAGTGCCGCTGCCAAAAAGGTCAAACATTTCGGCAAAGTCGTGGGCAGCGGGCAGTACAGGCTGCAACATGCCGGGGGCAGAGGACAGGGGTTTCCACCCGGTAGATTCCAGCCCTTAACGCTACGAAGTCTGGCTTACAAAGCCGTTGATCAAGGAGAGGCATGGCGCGCGATACGCCATATGGACATTTCTGGATCAGCAGACCCCTTGAGCCGTGCAGCTCCCGTCTCGGCCTATTACCACAGTATTAGCAGCATGGACGCATATAACGAAGTACGTACCTACTATCAAGGTGTAAGTCCAAGGCCTCCATTACACTTGCCAGTCAATAATGTACCCGGGCACAGCGTTATTCATGCAGGCGTCAACATTCCTGTGTTCGCAAATAATCCAGCTTATGTCCGTGAAGTCAGGGCAATCGCAACAAATGGCAGAGCAAGAAGCCTGCCAACGGATTTGGCCCTCAACGGTATAGATGCAGAAAGGCTGAACACGTTCACTCAGCCGTTTATAAATCATTCAGCAACCATTACTCTGCAAACTATGCACAACCCAGCCAACAGGGAGTTTTTTCGGTATGTTACGCCAGTTGCTATGGACGAAATCGCCTGGAGTTTAGGTGGAGAGGTCAGGAGGGCTTACTTTACTAATGTGGCAAATATACGACGCTAGAGCAGGCCTGTAATAAACCTGATATTTCGTCCCGATATAACCAGCCGCAGTTTTAAAGACTGCGGCTGGTATCTTGCAGTAGCCTTGCTGATTACGATGAATCATCGGCACTATCATCTTCAGCGCAACCGGCAACTCTTTATTCCCCTCAAACATCGCTGTACGTTTCTTAATAAACGCCTGTTTTCCGTCCTTCTGCCTCCGGTAAGTAAACAACAGTGCATTAGCCTTACGCTTCCGGGTCAGACCGGTCTCTAGCGGTACATTGAAGCGGGGCACAATCATGTTCTTGATATAGCGGGAGGCTGAGAAGGTGGTTTTTTGTAGGCTGGCCACCTACAGCCCTTGCTCATTGTTTCCCATAAGTCAGCGCTTCTATTTTGCCACTCCTTTAAAGCGAACCAAGGAGTAGCAAACATGCTTGATCCAGCTGAGCACACCCCCGCAATCCAGTCCGCCGCCAGCCTGTTCAGTAGTGGCGACGTTTACTCCGGCGCCTACAACTTTATGAGCAGCATCAGTGCCGGGGTTGATCCGCGCACCGGTATGTTTTCGGCCTCGATAACTCTGCCTACCGGAGCCGCCAACGATTTACGCGGGCCCATCAGCCAGTTGCGCCTCGGTTACAGCCCTTTGATGACCGAGGATCAGGGTTTTGGTCTGGGCTGGATGCTCGGCACTACGTCCTGGGACGGTGCCAGTCAGCAGTTGCAACTCAACTCAGGCGAGCGTTTTCGTGGGGAGATTGTGGGTCAGAGCATGCGCTTCCCGGACGTTCGCTTGCCGGTGATGACGGTCACGGTGCAGCGCCAGGAAATGTGGGTGCGGCATAACGACGGTACCTGCGAACGTCTGATTCCGCTGGCCGGGCACCCGAGCCTGTGGGTGGTCAGCACCCTGGTGGGGGCGGACGGCAGTGCCCTGAGTTTTGACTGGCGTTCCATCGGTAACGCGGCCTACTTGCAAAAAGTCAGCGATGCTCAGGGCCGAACCGTGGTGGCGTTGGCCTACGAGGGTCAGCAAACCCATCTGACCCTGCAGCCGGATACGCCCTCACAGATGGTGATGACTTTTCAGCGCATCTCCGGGCAGTTACGTCGGGTGACAGTGGACGAACTTCCCGACAATGGTTGGCAATTTGACTACAGCACCGCGAGCTCGGGGCTGTTGTTGCTGAGTAAATGTACCCAGCCCACCGGCAGTACCGAGGAAGTGACCTACAGCGAGGCCAACGGTTTGTACCTGCCTGCGGGTGCACCGTTCCCACGGATGCCGGTGGTCAGTCAGACCCGCAAGGATCCGGGCGACGGCCAGCCGGTGCAGCTGGTTCGTTATGACTATGGCCTTTATGGTTCGAACAATTACTTCGGCTGGCCGGTGGTTCGGCAGTGGCGCAACCGTGAGGACAATCTTTACCACCTCACCGGGGGTGGCGATTTTCTATACGGCTCCACCGAAACCCTGATGGATGCCCGGGGGACTGTTTTGCAAACGGTGTCCCGCACCTTTAACCGTTTTCACTTGTTGACCCGGGAACGCACGTTGCAGGGCCAGACCCTGCAGGAAACCCAGACCACGTACTACGACGAACCCTGGCTACCGATTGCCCGGCAAGTGCCTTACTTCCAGTTCCCGCACAAGGTGATCACTCGCAAGGCGCATCTGGATGGTCAGCGGGTGCTGCGTGAACTGAGCACAGAAGAAGAAACCCGCTACGACGACTTGGGCAACCCGGTGTGGCACCGCAATGCATTGGGTGGCATTGAAGCGTCGGAGTATTACCCGGTCAGTGGTGAGGCCGACCATTGTCCGGCCGATCCGCTGGGTCGCATCACCCGTCTGAAAAGTCGCACCGCAAGCCCGCCACCCGGCACTGAGGGGCCGGTTAAACAGACCCGATACCGTTATCAATCATTGCCCGTGCGTCAGGATGCGCCGGCGTTTGCCTTGCCGACTTTCGTCCAGAGCAGTGAAGAACGCTTGCTGCTGGTTGAAGGTGAAAACCTGACTGAACTGGTGCATTCCAGCCAGACCTTTATCGTTGATCCGGCCTCGCCCCATCACGCTCGAATGTTGAGTGAAACAGAGACTGTTCAGGGTAAAAGCACGACCCGGGCCTACAGCTATCAGCTCAACCAAGCGCGTGATGCCCGCTCTCTTCAGCATGCGGTGTTGCAGGAGAACGTGATCATCACCGGGCACGACGGTCATGAGTCCAGCTCCCAATCCTCGCAAGATCTGTACTCGGGTTTGATGGTCACCGAGCAGACCGATGAGCAAATGCGCATCGCCTTTGCCCACGATGCCCTGGGCCGTGTGGTGCAGGAAGTCGCCGCACCGGATTCGGCGTTCGAAGCCGAGGTCAATTGGGCCTATTCGTTGTCAGCGAACGAGCGTTGCCAGACCCGAATCGGCGCTTCGGGGCGTAAGGAAACGGTCTGGCTGGATGGTATGGGCCGCGAGGTGCGACGTGAGAAACAAACCGACAGCGGTCAGACCTATACCGCCTGGACTGGCGAATATGACGTGTTGGGCCGAGTCTTTCGTGAGACCGTTTACGACCCCGGTAACGAAGACACGCCGCCTCTGGCTCTCACCACACAGCGCACCTTTGACGACTGGGGCAATGTGCAGACGGAAACTGGCGCTGACGGGGTGACACAACATACCCAGGCCGACCCGGTAGCGCTGACCGGAACCAGCTGGCAGACCGACGCCAATGGCGTGGCCGGGGCCAAAACCGTGACTACCCATACCCTCGATGGACGCCCCCTTAAAGAAGAACTCTATTGCGCCGACGGCGTGCTGCAGCACGAACTGAGCTGGAGCTATGACGGGCTAGGTCGCTGCATCAGCCAGACCGATGCCATGGGCCGCAAGACCTTGCAGGAATGGGATGTGCGCGATCGACTGGTGTCGACCACGCTGCCTGATGGATCGCTCATTAAACGCACCTACGCCGAAGGTCACGACGGTGAGTTACCGACCACGGTCTCGATCTCTCATCCTTCTTTGGGTATTAACGAAGTCGTGCTGGGCGAGCGTCAATACGACGGTCTGGGCCGACTGGTGTGGGAAAAGGTCGGCCAGAGTGTTTCTGAATGGAGCTATGCCGAAGGACAAATCCACGCCCATACCCAGACCTTGCCCGATGGCACCCAGGTCCTGACCGAACGTCAGCCGGAACTGGGTGGAGCATTGCTATCGATGCAGGCACCGGGCATCAGCGTGTTCAATAAATATGATCCGCTCAGTGGCCGTTTGCTGGAGTCGCAAGGGAATCTGGGGCAACAGAACGATCACTGGTCCCCGTCGGGCTTGCTGACCAAGGCCGATTACGCCTGGCAAGGTGATCAACCTCGTTCACAACAGCAAACCACCACACCTGCGGGCAAGGTCACCCGCCTGACCGATGCCGACGGCGCGGAACAGCGCTGCCTGTACGACAAATTCGGGCGCCTTAGTACGCAGCAAGGCCCAGATGTCACGGTCACCATCACCTACGATGCGGCCTCGCGGATTCACCAGCAGCGCACCCAATCAAAAGACGGTTCGCGAGACATGACCGTAACTCTGGGCTACGACAGCCTCGGCCGGCCGGCCCGTCGCACTACCGACACCCGCACCCCGTCCGGACAACAGGTAGAAGTACAAACCCAACAATGGCGCCAAGACGGCAAGCTCACTCAGCGCGAACTGACCCGTGACGGTGTTCTGGTACGTCGCGAAACCTTCGGCTACGACATCCGTGGCCGCATGATTTCCCAGCAGCTAGTGGGCGAGAAATTACCCGAAGACGCCCACGGCAAAACCTACCGCGAGCAGCATTTCCAGTACGACGCCCTAGACAACGTGCGACGTCTGGAAACGGTCTTCTCCGACGGCAGCGAAAACAATATCAGCGTGTTTGGCTACAACCCTTCCGACCTTACCCAGCTAATAAACATCAGCCACAGCCGACCCGATTACCCGGCACCGGTGACCCTGGAGTACGACGCGCTGGGCAATCTCAAACGCGACGAGCGCGGCAATCCGCTTCACTACGACGCACTAGGCCGACTCATCGGGGTAACCCTGCCTACAGGCCAGCGTCGTTGGCACTACGGACCGGGCGGCAACATCATCAAGACCGAAGACGCAGCCGGACCGCGTTGGCGCTACCACACCTCAGGCCAACTCAGTTGCGAGTTGGGTGAAAGCACCCAAACCCGCTGGGTCCGTGCAGGAAATGTTCCGGTGGCCGAAAGCCGAATGGCCTCGGCTGTGCGCGAAGTCATGCTCTTGGGCACCGATGCCCAGGGCTCAGTGACCACTGAAGCCAAGGACACAGTGAATACCCCGGTCTACGGCGCTTACGGCCAGAGCACAACCGAACCCGGAGCCAGCCGACTGGGCTACGCCGGCGCCTTGCGCGAACAGGACACCGGCTGGTATTTCCTCGGCGACTACCGGATCTACAACCCGGTGCTGATGCGTTTTCACAGCCGCGACAGCCTCAGCCCCTTTGGTGAAGGCGGCCTCAACGGCTATGCCTACTGCGCGGGCGACCCGGTGAACCGCATCGACCCGTCGGGCCATGCGTGGACCGACTGGCTGTTGCCGGCGGCGGGGCTCGTACTGGGCATGATCGGCACCGTGGCATCGCTGGGCGCTCTGGCCGCGCCAGCTGCGGCCCTGACCGCCAGCTATGTGGCGGCGGTGACCACCGCGACCCTGAGCGTGGTGTCGCTGGCCGCGGACGTCGCCTCCATAGTCTTGCTAACCAGCGGTAATGAAAACGCCGGGCGGATTCTGGGCTATGTAGGCATGGCGACGGGCCTGGCATCGGCGGCGCCGTCGATTGCCAGTGCCGCTGCCAAAAAGGTCAAAGCATTCGGCATGCGCGTGGGCCACGGACAGTACAGGCTGCAACATGCGGGGGGCAGAGGGCAGGGGTTTCCTGCGCCGGCTAATACACGCCAGGTACCAACACTTCAATCCTTGGCATATAACTCTGCTGACGCAGGAGATGTATGGCGTGCGACACGCCACATGGATGTTCCCGGATCAGCAGATCGTCTGAGCCGCATAGCGCCAGATGCGGCAAATCGGTATGGCAGCACCAGCAGGCGAGCATTTAACGAGGTTCGTGAATATTACCGGCACGCCAACCCAAGGGTTCCCGTAGTTTTGCCAGCTAACAATGTACCTACGGGTAATTTACATATCGGAGAGGCCTTGGCCCCTTTGTACGTAAATAATCCGGATTATGTCCGTGAGGTCAGAATGATTGCATCCAATCATCGCGCAAGATTTGATTACACGGATTTGACCAACGCCAATATACGCCCTGAGAGTATTAGAACGGTTTCCAGGGAGTTTTCTAATAATGTGGCTAACTTGACACAGAGACAAAGGGCGCGACCACGTGTGCGCGAACTTATTGATCATTGGGGAGAGGACAGGACTTGGGCTGCATTCAGTGATGCCTGGGGCAGTGTCTATATGTCGCTGCGTCACTAACAGCTGATTTTGTTACCCGATTAACCCGTTGTCGTTTGAAAGCGCGCGACGGGTTTTGTGCAACCAACCTTCGATAATTGCGTCCGGCGCCGGGGCCCTGGTATTCAAGACAACCGGCGCCACCCCTTACTTGCCCTCAAACACTGGCGTACGTTTTTCAATAAACGCCTGCATCCCTTCTTTCTGGTCCCGCGATGCAAACAGCAGCGCATTGGCTTTGCGCTCCAGGGCCAGGCCGGTCTCCAGCGGGGCATCGACCCCGGCCAGAATCACTTCCTTGATTTGCTCGGCCGCCAGCGGCGGCATGGCCGCAATCAACGTCGCCATCTTCAGTGCCTGGGCTTGCACCTGATCATCATCCACCACGTCACTGACCAGTCCGGAAATCCATGCTTCCTCAGCGGTGATCGGTTGCCCGGTCAATGCCATGCGCATGGCTTTGGCCTTGCCCACTGCCCGTACCAGACGTTGGGTGCCGCCGATGCCCGGCATGATCCCGATGCGGATTTCCGGCTGGCAAAACTTCGCGCTGCGCCCGGCCACAATACTGTCGGCCAGCATCGCCAGTTCACAGCCGCCGCCATAGGCGTAACCGCACACGGCCGCGATCACCGGTTTGGGGCAATGCTGGATGGGGGCCCAGACCCGCTCGGTATGGCGCTGGTAAATATCGATCGGACCGACGCCGGCCATGCTGTTGATGTCGCCGCCTGCCGCAAACACCTTGTCGCCACCGGTCAGCAGGATGCAGCGCACCTGCGGGTTTTCGGCCAGCTCTGTGAAATAGCGCGACAACAACGCTTGCAGTTCGAGACTCAAGGCATTGGTGGCCAGCGGCCGGTTAAGCCGCAGCAAGGCGACGCCCGGGGTCGGAAATTCAAGCAATACCGGCGCGGCGGTTGGGTCTGACATGGGGTTCCTCATTAACAGGAGCTGTTGCTACAGCGTGCGCTGGATTGTTGCTTTGGCAAGGTGAGGCTTCATCGTCCGTTCAGACGACGAGCAGCCCCGGCATTGCCCCTAGAGTGGCCCCATCAGTAGAAAAAGGAGCACGTCATGGGCCAACTCTCTGGGCTGGACTACAGCGGTAAAGTGGTGCTGGTCACCGGCGGCACCAAAGGCATCGGTGCAGGCATTGCCCGCAGTTTTCTGGAAGCCGGGGCACAGGTGATCGTGTGCGGCAGGACTGCACCTGAGGCGCTGCCGCAAGCAGGTAGCGCACAAGCGATTTTCATGGCCTGCGACGTGCGCGATGTGGAGTCGCTTAAAGCCTTGTTTGCAGGCATTGCGGCTGACTTCGGTCGGCTCGATGTGGTCATCAACAACGCCGGAGGCAGCCCGTCTGCCGATGCCGACAGCGCCTCGCCACGTTTTCACGAAGGCATCATCCGCCTCAATCTGATCGCCCCGCTGAATGTCGCGCAACAGGCCAATGTCTTGATGCAACAGCAGGATGGCGGCGGTTGCATTGTGTTCATCGGCAGTATCAGCGCTTTGCGTGCTTCTCCGGGAACAGCGGCCTATGGCGCGGCCAAGGCCGGGGTGTTGGCGCTGGTGCAATCGCTGGCAGTGGAATGGGCACCCAAGGTGCGGGTAGTCGCGGTCAGTCCGGGGCTGGTACGTACCGAGCAGGCGCATCTGCATTACGGCGACGAACACGGCATTGCAGCGGTCAGCGCCGGTATTCCCGCAGGGCGCATGGCGCTGCCCGAAGACATCGGTAATGCCTGCCTGTTTATCGCATCGCCCATGGCGGGGTATGCCAGCGGCTGCAATCTGCTGCTGCACGGTGGCGGCGAACGCCCGACTTTTTTGAGTGCGGCGCAAAGCGCGGCTCACTGATCGACCTTCAGCGGCGACCAGTGGGTTGCCGCTCTCAACACGCAGGAGACGAACTTGGCTGATTCTCAATTGCTAACCGACGTGCGCGCCCTGGTGGGGCGTGAATATGGTCGCGTCTACGCCTGGGACGAAGTCAACGCCCCGATGATCCGCCAGTGGTGCGAAATCATGGGCGTGGACAACCCGCTGTATACCGACCCGGTATTTGCCGCCAACAGCGTGCAGGACGGGCTGGTGGCGCCGCCTGCAATGCTGCAGGTGTGGTGCATGGAAGGCTTTCACCTGAACAACTATGCACCGGGCTCGACCACCGAAAATCCGTACGAAGTGCTCAAGCTGATTGAGTCGTATGGCTACGGCTCGGTGGTGGCGGTCAACTCCGAACTGACCTTCAACCGCAATCTGCGTCCGGGCGAAAAAGTCTACTACACCACCCGGCTGGACTCGGTGGGCGATGAGAAAACCACAGGCCTGGGCACCGGTTTTTTTGTCACCCTGGTGATGAGCTATTTCGTTGAACACAAAAGCGGTGACGAGGCGGTCGGCGAGTTGCTGTTCCGGGTATTCAAGTTCCGTCCGGCCAACACTCACACCCCTGAAGCCGCACCGGCAAAAGATCAAGCCAAGCCTGTGGCCAAGCGCCCCAAACCGGGCATGAGCGATGACACGCGGTTTTTCTGGGAAGGCTGCGATGCGGGCAAGTTGCTGATCCAGCGCTGCACGCAATGCCAGACCCTGCGCCATCCACCGGCACCGGTATGCATCGAGTGCCACTCGTTCGACTGGGACAGCGTGCAGGCCAGCGGCCGCGCCAGTCTCTATTCGTTCGTGATCATGCATTACCCCGAAGTTGCGCCGTTCGACCATCCCAACCCGATCGGCCTGATCGAGCTGGAGGAGGGCGTACGCCTGGTTGCCGGGCTGGCGGGCGTCGAGCGTGAGGACCTGAGCATCGGCATGCCTTTGCAACTTGAGTTCAAGACCTTCGACGGCGAACTGACGTTGCCGCTGTTCCGGGCACTTTCTTTACCGCCGGCCGAGTAAGGAGCGAGCATGGATTTCGAATTCACCGAAGATCAAAACGCTATCGCCGAAATGGCTGGCAGCGTGTTTGCCGATTACTGCACCGATGACCGCCTGCGCCAGTTCGACACCAGCGAAAATGCCTTTATGGAGCCGCTGTGGCAGCTGTGCACAGAGACCGGGCTGCAGGCTTTGGCCATCCCTGAAACCCATGGCGGCAGCGGGCTGGGCATGACCGAGTTGCTGGCCGTGCTCCAAGCGCAGGGCAGGGCGCTGGGGCAGGTGCCGTTGTGGCGCCATCAACTGACGGCCGCGACCCTGGCCGCATGGGCTGATCCGGCGTTGCAGGGCTGGGCGACAGAAGCGGCTGCGGGCCGCGCCTTGTTGACCCTGGACCTGAGCGGCTTGAGCACTGCCCGTGGCCTGCAATTGCTGGCCACACCGCACGGTCAGGGCTGGCGACTCGAGGGCCGTGTTGCAGCCCTGGCGCTGGCAGAGCAGTCACAAGCGGCGTTGTTGCTGGTGAGTGTCGACGGTCAACCGCGTCTGGCATTTGTCGAACTCGACGCTGCGCCGATCACCCGTGTCCCGGGGCGCATGACCCACGGCGAAGCGGTTGCTGATTTGTCAATCGACGGCTTGTTGATCGACGCGCACCAATTGCTCCCGGCTGCCGCCCTGGACTGGCTGGAGCCGCGCAGCATTGCGGCCCTGGCGGCCTTGCAACTGGGAGTCAGCAGCGAGCAGATCCGCCGCACCGTGGAGTACGTCACCGAGCGGCGCCAGTTCGAACGCAGCATCGGCAGTTTCCAGGCGGTGCAAATGAGCATGGCCAACGCGCACATCGCCCTTGAGGCCTTGCGCAGCAACCTGTGGCAGCTGTGCTACCGCCTGGATGCCGGCTTGCCCGCGCCGTCCGAAGCGCTGGCCACTGCCTGGCATGCCTGCGAAGCCGGGCATCTGATCGGGCACAACGCCCAGCACGTACACGGCGGCATTGGCGTCGATCTGACGTACCCGATGCATCGCTTTCTCTACTGGAGCCGCGCTTTGGGCTGTGCCCTGGGTGGATCGGCAGCAAGCCTGGAACGCCTCGGCGACTGGCTGAGCCATAACGACAAGCTGGGATGGAAATATGACCTTGCAGAACACCAAGCGCTTTGACGATGTGCGCCCCGGCGAAACCCTGCCGGAACTGGCGATCCCGATCACCGTGGGCCTGGTTACCGGCGGCGCCATCGCCACCCGTGACTACTTCCCGGGCCACCACGATTTGAATGCTGCCAAGGCCCTCGGCTCGCCGCACATTTTTATGAACATCCTCACCACCAACGGTCTGGTGCAGCGTTATGTCGAACAGTGGTCCGGCCCCGAGGCACGTTTCACCTCGCTGAAGATCAAGCTTGGCGCACCGAATTACCCCGGTGACAGCATGACCTTCAACGGCGCGGTGACCGCGCTGGATGCTGCCACCCGCACGGTGGAAATAACCCTTGGCGGCAAAAATTCGATGGGCAACCACGTGACCGGTACGGTCACGCTGGTTCTGCCCTGATAGCGGGAGACAGCACACATGACGCAATCGTCCCTTTCCGGTAGCGCCGCCATTGTTGGCCTGGGTGCGACCGAATTCTCGAAAAATTCCGGGCGCACCGAACTGCGCCTGGCCCTCGAAGCGACTCTGGCCGCCCTTAAAGATGCCGGTATCGACCCCTCCGAGGTTGAAGGCTTCAGCTCGTACTCGGTGGATAAAGTCCCGGAATACGAAATCGCCCGCCTGCTGGGTTGCAAGGACGTCAAGTTCTTCTCCCAGGTGCCCCACGGCGGCGGTGCCGCCTGTGCGCCGATCATGCATGCGGCCATGGCCGTGGCCACAGGTGTGGCCAAGGTCGTGGTGGTGTATCGCGCCATGAACGAGCGTTCGTGGTATCGCTTCGGCAGCGGCAGCTACGGTTTCGCCTCGACGCCGATCTTCGAGAACGTCAACTACGGCTGGTACATGCCCCACGGCCTGCACACCCCGGCGTCATGGGTGGGCATGTTCGCCCAGCGCTACATGCACACCTACGGCGCCACCTCCGAAGACTTCGGTCGCGTTGCGGTGGCGGTGCGTGATTTTGCCGCGACCAACCCGGCCGCGTTCTTTTACGGCAAGCCGATCACCCTTGAAGAACACCAGGCTTCGCGCTGGATCTGTGAGCCGCTGCATTTGCTCGACTGCTGCCAGGAATCCGACGGCGCCGTGGCCATGGTGATCACCTCTGCCGAGCGGGCCAAAGACCTGCGCCAGAAGCCGGTGACGATCAAGGCCGGTTCGCAGGGGATTACCTCGGGCCAGCAAATCATGACTTCGTTCTACCGCGACGACATTACCGGTCTGCCGGAAATGGGCGTGGTGGCCAAAGAGTTGTATCGCCAGTCGGGGCTAGGCCCGGAGGCACTGCAAACGGCGGTCATTTACGATCACTTCACGCCGTTTGTACTGCCTCAGCTCGAAGAGTTCGGCCTGTGCGAACGCGGCGAAGCCAAGGAATTCATTCGCGCCGGTCACCACGCCCGTGGCGGCAAATTTCCGATCAACACCCACGGCGGACAATTGGGCGAGGCCTACATCCACGGCATGAACGGCGTGGCTGAAGCGGTGCGCCAGGTGCGCGGCACTGCGGTCAACCAGGTCGACAGCGTAGAAAACGTGCTGGTGACCGCCGGTACCGGCGTGCCTACCAGCGGCCTGATTCTCGGCGTCTAAGGAGCTCACATGTTCGTCGACCTCACACCTGAACAACACGCCCTGCGCCACAAGGTGCGGGACTATTTCCAGAACCTGATGACCCCGCAGCTGCGAGAACAACTGCGCGGCAAAGAGGGCGGCGAGCTGTACCGCGACACCATCCGCCAGATGGGCCGTGACGGCTGGCTTGCCGTGGGCTGGCCCAAGGAACATGGCGGGCAGGGCTACGGCCCTACCGAGCAATTCATCTTCTTTGAAGAAGCCAATATTGCCGGTGCGCCGCTGCCGTTTGTGACCATCAGCACGGTGGGGCCTGCGTTGATGGCCTATGGCACCGAGCTGCAAAAAGCCAAGTTCCTGCCGGGCATCGCGGCCGGCGAAATCATTTTCGCCATCGGTTACTCCGAGCCGGATGCCGGCAGCGATCTGGCGGTGCTCAAAACCCATGCCCGGCCCGAGGGCGATGATTTTGTGGTCAATGGCACCAAGCTCTGGACCTCGGGTGCCGAGTCGGCCGATTACATCTGGCTGGCGGCCCGTACCGACCCTGAGCGACCACGGCACAAGGGCATATCGATCCTGATTCTGGAGACCGCGGCTGAGGGTTTTACCACCACGGTGATTCCGACCACCAGCAACCCGACTGCAGCCACTTACTACGACAACGTGCGGGTGCCCCGGGACATGCTGGTGGGCGAGTTGCACGGTGGCTGGAAGTTGATTACAGCGCAGCTCAACCATGAGCGGCTGGGTCTGGGGGCATGGTCCGACAAAGTGGTGGGGCTGTTTCGCCGGGTCTTCATGTGGGCCCGCGAGGCTGATGAGCAGGGGGTTCGCGCCACTGACAAAGCCTGGGTGCGTGCCGGTCTGGCGCAATGTTATGCCCGGCTTGAAGCCATGCGCCTGATCAACCTGCGCATTGCCGCCGATCTGGAGCGTGAGCGCATGGACGTGGCGCTGGCATCGACCACCAAGGTCTACGGCTCGGAATCGGCGATCGAGATCCTGCGCCTGCTGAGCAATATCGTCGGGGCCAATGGCCTGATCCGCGGCGGCTCGGCGGCTTCGTTGCTGCAAGGCGAACTGGAGTACGAAGTCCGTGCCTCGGTAACCCTGACCTTTGGCGGCGGCACCAACGAAATCCAGCGCGAGCTGATTGCCCAGTTCGGTATGGGCATGCCGCGTACCCAGCGCTGAGAACGGGTAATTCTGCCAGCTGCGTAGCAGTGGTCGAGTGGAACGAGGCCGCGTCCGGCTGCGTAGCAGTCGTAAGTCCTGCCCTCAGGCAAGTCTGATACATCGAGTTGTCAGGTGTTGCGAGGACTTCGTCCTCGTACGCAACCTCGCGCAGCTCGGCAGCTGCTACGAGTATCCGGATACAGATGCTCCATTTACAGGTGAAACACATGAACGCCATTGATCAGTTCAGAGAGCAAACCCGCAGTTGGCTTGAAGCCAACTGTCCGCCCACGCAGCGCAAAGCCATTCCTGAAGGCGAGCTGGTGTGGGGCGGCAACCATGTCGAGTTTCCAAGTGCCGATGCACAACTGTGGTTCGAACGCATGCGTGACAAGGGCTGGTTTTGCCCGGACTGGCCGCAGGCGTATGGCGGTGCAGGCCTGAGCGATGAGTACAACGCGGTCCTCGAAAGCGAACTGCGCCGGCTTAAATGCCGCCCTCCGCAAATCAACCTGGGCATCTGGATGCTCGGCCCGGTCTTGCTGGAGTTCGGTACTGAAGAGCAGAAGAAAAACCTGCTGACCCCGATGACTCGCGGCGAAGTGCGCTGGTGCCAGGGGTTTTCCGAGCCCAACGCCGGTTCGGACCTGGCGAGCCTGAAAACCTCGGCCCGCGATGCCGGCGATCACTTCGTGGTCGATGGCAGCAAGATCTGGACCTCCTATGGCGACAAGTCGGACTGGATGTATGCCTTGGTGCGTACAGACCTTACGAGCAGCAAGCATGCGGGTATCAGCCTGATCGTGCTCGATATGAAAAGCCCCGGCGTCAGCGTTGCGCCGATTGATTTGATCAGTGGCAAGTCGGCGTTCTGCCAGGTGTTTTTCGACGCCGTCAAAGTGCCTAAAAGCCAGCTTATTGGCCCGTTGCACGGCGGCTGGAACCTGGCCAAGCGTTTGTTGCAACACGAACGCAAGGCCATGTCCAAATTCGGCGAGTTCAGCCTGCCGTCGCATTTCCATTTGCTGCCACTGGTCAACGAGTACTTGCCCGAGCCTGCCAGCCAGAGCGAGCGGGCTCTGACGGCCCGCGCCGTGGCCTGCGCCATGAACGAACAAAGCTACAACCTGACCGTCCAGCGCATGGGCCAGGAGGCTCGCGCAGGGCAGGACGTCAGCGGGGTGATGTCGATCATGAAACTGGTGCACACCGAGCAGGAACGCGACAAGTTCGAAGTGTTGCTGGACGTGATGGGGTATCACGCACTGGGGTGGGACAAGGAGGCTTTCAGCCCCCAGGAGCAGGCCATTACCCGCGGATGGTTAAACAGCTTTGCCCTGACCATTTCCGGCGGCGCGTCGGAAATCCAGCTCAATGTCATTGCCAAGCGGGTCCTTGGCCTGCCTGACGTGAAGTAAGGAACTGACCATGAACCTGGTTTATAGCGAAGATCACCGGCTGTTGGCCGACAGCGCCCGAGAGTTTCTGGCCGCGCGCAGCCCTGTCTCGCGTCAGCGCGAGCTGCGTGACAAGGGCAGCGTCACAGGGTTTGACCTGCAACTGTGGCAGGACGCCGTGGCGTTGGGCTGGAGCGCAATTCCATTCCCGGAAAATCTCGGCGGGCTGGATTTCGGTTGCATGGGGCTGGGACCGATTTTTGAATCCATCGGCAGCAACCTCAGCGCTTCGCCGCTGCTCTCGAGTGTTGTGCTCAGCGGCTCGTTGCTGCATCTGCAGGGCAACCCGCAGCAGCAGGATTACTGGTTGTCGGCGGCTATCAGTGGCGAGCGCCGCCTGGCTCTGGCGCTGGACGAGCGGGCCCGGCACAACCCGGCGCAGGTGGCGTTGCAAGCGGTGCCGAATGCCGATGGCTACAGCCTGAGCGGCGAAAAATTCTGCGTGATCGACGGGGTGGGTGCTGATGCCTACCTGGTAGTTGCACGCGTGCCGGAGGCGGGGATCAGCCTGTTTCTGGTACCGGCCGATGCGCCGGGTCTGAGCGTCAAGGCACTGCCACTGATTGACTCGCGCAACCATGCGCAACTGCAACTCAGGCAGGTACAGGTCGGGCATGACGCCCTGCTGGGGGAGGCCGGATCGGCCACTGCCGCACTGAACATTGCACTGGATCGCGCACGCGTGTGCCTGGCGGCGGAAATGCTGGGCATGGCCGAAAAACTGTTCGCCATGACCCTTGACTACCTCAAGACCCGGGTCCAGTTCGACGTGGCGATTGGCTCCTTTCAATCGTTGCAGCACCGCTCGGCTCAGCTTTACGTGCAGTTGCAGCTGGCGCGCAGTGCGGTCATGGCAGGGCTTGCGGCGCTGGACGATACAGGCCTGAGCGATGTCGAGCGTCAACGCCTTGCCAGCCTGGCGAAGTGGAAAGCCGGGCTGATGGCACTCAATGTGGCCAATGAAGCGGTGCAAATGCACGGCGGGATTGGCGTAACCGATGAGCTGGATGTGGGGCTGTTTCTTAAACGTATACGGGTAGCCCAGGCGAGTCTGGGGGATGCCGATTTTCACTGCGAGCGTTACGCAGATCTGATGCCCGCGCACGCCTAGGCCAATTGCCAGTCAGGAGAATAATAAGATGAAGCTTGAACAGTGGCAGAGCGCCTGGCAGCAATTGACAGGTGCCGGTTCACCTTTTGAAGTGGTCACGCAAGCGCAGGGCGGTGCGAAACGATTTCGTCATACCGCGCCCCACGTCTGGGCCGTTATTGACAGTGGCCGGGTGCACGGCGAGCGCGAATTTCTGGTGTGGGAACAACAGCGTCTGACGTTCAGTCAGTTTTTTGATCAGGTGGACCGCCTGGCGGGTCAACTGGTAGAGCGTTTTGGCGTGCGTCAGGGCGATCGGGTGGCGATTGCCATGCGCAACCAGCCCGCGTGGCTGGTGGCGTTTGCCGCCATTCAGCGCTGTGGTGGCGTGTGCGTGCCCCTCAATAGCTGGGGCCTGCGCGACGAGCTGTTCCACGGCCTGCAAGACAGCGGCGCGCGTTTGTTGTTGTGTGACGAGCCGCGCCTGAAGTTGCTCGACACCGATTTGCGCGAACAGGGCCTGGCGACGATTGTGGTCGGCCTGTCGGCCGGTCAGGCCCTGGCGCAACACTGTCAGCGTCTTGAAGACCTGCTGGCAGCACCGGCGCTGGACGCACCGGCCGTTAAAGTGACAGCCGATGACCCGGCCATGATCCTCTACACCTCGGGCACCACCAGTTTGGCCAAGGGCGTGTTGTCGACCCATGGCGCGGTGTGCCAGGCCCTGGTGGCGCTGGAGTTTCAGGGCGCGTTCTGTGCACTGAGTTCCCCTGAGCGCATCAGCGTCGTGATCAACAGCGGCTATGCCCCGACCACCCTGATGGCGGTGCCGTTGTTCCATGTCAGCGGCTTGCATGCGCAATTCTTGCTGGCCTTGCGCAGCGGTCGCCGCTTGCTGCTGATGTACAAGTGGGACGTGGAAAAGGCCTTCGACCTGATCCGCGATGAGCACTGTACCCAGTTCAATGGCGCGCCGGTGATGATGCAGCAACTGCTGACCTCGCCGCGTTTCGGCAGTGCCGATACCAAGAGTCTGTTTGGCCTGGGGTTGGGGGGGGCGGCACCGTCCAGCAGCTTGTTGGCGCACTTGACCCAGCGCAAACCAGAAGCGGTCGGCGGCAGTGGTTACGGCCTGACTGAAAGCAACGGTATTTGCGCGGCCATTGGCGGCGATCAATTTGTCTACAAGCCGGCGGCGGCTGGCTGGCCATTGCCGATCGTCGATGTGCGCATCGGCGACAGTCCGGACCAGCCGTTGCCCGCTGGTGTCAGCGGGCTGATCTGGCTGCGTTCACCGACCTTGATGAGCGGTTACTGGAACCTGCCCCAGGCCAGTGCCCAGACCTTGCGCGATGGCTGGCTCGACACGGGTGATATCGGCCTGCTGGATGACGAAGGTTTTCTTTACATCACCGACCGGGCCAAGGATTTGATCAACCGTGGCGGCGAGAAAATCTCCGCGGCCGAGGTTGAATCCTGCGCCTGCGAAATGCCTGGCGTGATTGAAGCCGCGGCCTTTGCGGTGCCGGACGACGTGCTGGGCGAAGTGGTGTTTCTGGTGGTGCGCGGTGACCCGTCCGACGCTCCGGACAGTGAGGCGGTGCGCAGCTTCATTGCCCGGCGTCTGGCGAGTTTCAAGGTGCCGGCGCAGATCCATGTCCAGCACACACCTTTTGCCCGCAATGCGTCGGGCAAGATGCTTAAAGGTTTGCTCAAAGAGTTGTTGGTAACGCCCTGAGTAGTCTTTGTGGACGATGTAGTCGCCGGCAAATGGCGAAGAATGGACCCCTAACAAGCCTTATTCGCGTAGGAGGCAATACATGAAAATAACAAGAACAGGCGTAATGCTCGCAGCCGCCATGGCCGTCAATGTACTGGCCGTCGGCCCTGCATTGGCCCAGGTATCAGCCGCAGAAGCGGCCAAGCTGGGCAAGGAGCTGACCTGTGTGGGTGCTGAGCAGGCCGGCAATGCGGCGGGCACCATTCCGCCTTACACCGGTAAATACCTGGGCGAAGTACCGGGCTGGAACCACGTTAAGTTTTCCGGTGATCAGCCGGTTGATCCCTATGCTGCTGAAAAGCCGATCCTGGTGATCACTGCGCAAAATATGGCTCAGTACGAAGACAAACTGACCGAAGGCCAGAAAGCGCTGCTCAAGCGTTATCCGACCACCTACAAGATGAACATTTATCCGGGGCACCGTGATTTCCGCTACCCGGACTACGTGTGCCGCCGCGCCATGAGTAACGCCCTGAATGCCAAGCTGGTAAACGACGGCATGGGTGTTGAAGGGCTGGGTCAGGTGCCGTTCCCGATCCCGAAAAACGGTATGGAAGTGCTGTGGAACCACCAGCTGCCAGCCCGCGCCTGGACCGAAGAAAAAACCAGTGACCTGGCCTCGGTACTGCCCAATGGCAGCATTGGCTGGGGGCGTGCCTATGGACGGGGGCTGTCACAGGCCAACTCACCGACGGTTGAACCCAAAACCGAAGACAAGATTCAGGCCATGGGCAACAACACCACCCTTAAACCGGCGCGTGACAACGGTGTGATCAGCATCTCCCACGAACCCTACGACTTCCAGACCAACCCGCGTCAGGCCTGGAGCTACAGCCCCTCGACCCGTCGCGTGCGGTTGTTGCCAGGCTATGGCTATGACCAGCCGATGATCGGCACCAACGGCACCATGACGGTTGATGAAGACCGTCTGTTCAACGGCTCGCCGGAACGCTACACCTGGAAACTGCTGGGCAAGCGTGAGATCTACAGCCCGGCCAACGCCTACAAACCGAACGCGGGTACGGTCAAGTACGCCGACATGCTGACCCCCAACCATCCCAACCCGGACTTGATGCGTTATGAATTGCGACGTGTGTGGGTAGTGGAAGCCGACCTGAAAGAAGGCTATCGCCACCTGTACGGCAAGCGCGTGCTGTTTATCGACGAAGACACCTGGAACTCGGTGATGGCGGATAACTACGATGCCCGTGGGCAATTGTGGAAGCACGCGATGATCAACTACTACTACCACCCTGACATGAGTGGCTGGCAGGCGGGTTCCCAGTTCTTCATGGACTTGAACTCGGGGCAGTACACCGGTTACGGCATGACCAACGAAGCCAAGAAAGGCCCGATCCTCAACGAAGGGAAGTTCACGGCTGATCAGTACACCGCCGATGCTGCACGGGCGATGGGACGTTAAGACGCTGGATTAAACCTGTAACAAAAACAAAAAGCCCTGTCGGTTAACGACGGGGCTTTTTGTTTTTAACCGGTGCTGGCCAGCCAGTGTAGGAGCGAGCTTGCTCGCGAGCTCTTCGTCGCTGAGGAACAAAGGCTCGCGAGCAAGCTCGCTCCTACAGAGTGTGTGTGGTGGGTTACAGAACCTGTGGGAGCAGGGTTGCCTTCATCGCTGGCAAGCCAGCTCCCACCAGCTTTGGGTGTGTGGCGGGTTACAGAACCTGTGGGAGCAGGGTTGCCTTCATCGCTGGCAAGCCAGCTCCCACCAGCTTTGGGGGTGTAGGGGGTGTTACAGAACCTGTGGGAGCAGGGTTGCCTTCATCGCTGGCAAGCCAGCTCCCACCAGCTTTGGGGGTGGGTGGGGGGTTACAGAACCTGTGGGAGCAGGGTTGCCTTCATCGCTGGCAAGCCAGCTCCCACCAGCTTTGGGGGTGTGGTGGGTTACAGAACCTGTGGGAGCAGGGTTGCCTTCATCGCTGGCAAGCCAGCTCCCACCAGCTTTGGGGGTGTGGGGGGTTACAGAACCTGTGGGAGCAGGGTTGCCTTCATCGCTGGCAAGCCAGCTCCCACCAGCTTTGGGGGTGTAGGGGGGGCAGAACTTGTGGGAGCTGGCTTGCCAGCGATGGTCCTGGCGCAGTTTTACATGTTAGCCATGGGTCCAGACCGCCAGTTCATAGCCGTCCAGGTCGGTGAAGTGAAAGCGGCTGCCGCCGGGGAAGCTGAATTCGGGGCGGCAGATGCTGCCACCGGCCCGGGTGATGGCCTGTCGGGCCAGGGCCAGGTCGTCGGCGTAGAGAATGATCAGCGGGCCACCCGCACGCACCGGTTCACCGGTGGTGAAGCCGCCGCTCAGGCGACCGTCGCTGAACTCGGTATAGGCAGGGCCATAGTCAGTGAAGGTCCAGCCAAACACGGCGCCATAGAAGGCTTTGCTGCGCTCAATGTCGTGGACGTTGAATTCGATGTTGTCGATTTTGTAGGGGCGGTTGTCGGTAGTCATGCTCATCTCCTTGAGAGTGAGCACTATAGCTGCACTCAGGAGGTAGAACAGATCAATGCCGGGGGCGAGATGCCGCCCCCGGAGTGTTCAGGCTTCGCGCCCGGCCTTGTGCCCGGCGCTGATTGCGCCTTCGATATAGCCAATGCTGTGGCAGTCACCAATGCTGCTGGCCGGCAAACCGGCGCGGGTCAGTTCATCGAGCAAGCGGGTGTCGGGTTGCGCGCCAATGGCCAGTACCACTGAGTCGGCCTCGCTCTGTCCTGTGCTGCCATCTGCCAGTTGATAGCGTACGCGGTTGCCTTCAATGGCCGTGACACTGGCCCCGGTGAGCAACTGGCCGCCATGCACGCGTATCTCGTGCAGGACCCGCCAGCGGCGCACGATCGCCAGTTCGCGGCCAAGATGGGTACCGCTTTCGAGTACGGTCACCTGGCGCCCGCGGGCAATCAGGAACTCCGCCAGTTCCAGGCCAACCAGACCGCCGCCGATGATGGTTACGCGCTTGCCCAGGGGCATCCATACCCGTGACAGCTTTTGCATGGCTTCACTGCTGTCGGTGACGCCCGCCAGACTCCCGGCTTTCATCAGGGTGCGCTGGGTGAAGGACAATTTGCGTTTGGCAATTTCTTCCGCGCGGTCGCCGGTCATCAAGCGCCGCAGTTCGTCACCGCTCCAGACGTGGTCCTGATCGGCGCCGGGGATGTCCGGCGCCGCGCGTTCGGCGCCGACCGCCACCAGCACCTGATCGGCGCCCAGGTCGCGGAGCAGGGCAGGGCTGGCCACCGTGTTGAGGCGGATATCAATCGAAGACTGCTGCACCTGGACCTTGAGGTTGTCCAGCAGGCGGGCGTTTTCGGCGTAGGCCAGCCCGGCAAAGAACAAGGTGCCACCCAGCCGGTCGCTGCGTTCCAGCAGGGTTACCCGGTGTCCGCGCAGGGCGGCGATACGGGCGGCCTCCATACCGGCCGGTCCGGCGCCGATAACCGCAATGTGCCGGGGGGTGGCGGCGGGGCTGATGACGTATTCGAATTCATGCCCGGTCATGGGGTTGACCGCGCACTTGACCCGCTCATTGATGAAAATCTGGCTCACACACACGTAGCAGTAGATGCACGGGCGGATGGTGTTTTCCTGATCATTGAGCAGTTTGTTCGGTAGCTCGGGATCGGCCAGCAGCTTGCGGGCCATGGCGATAAAGTCGCAGTCGCCGCGCTTCAGGGCGGCCTCACCGGCTTGCGGCTCGATACGGCCTACGGCAATCACCGGTATCTGCACACTGCGCTTGATAGCCGCCGTCCACTCCATGAACCCGCCGGGCTGATGCACCAGCGGGGCTTCGGTGAACACCACGCCGCTGGTAATCCGGGCACTGGCAGACACACTGACCGCATCCACGCCTGCGGCTTCGGCCATGCGCGCCACCGCCTTGGCGTCATCCAGGCTGATGCCGCCGGGGGTATGCAGCTCTTCGGCGTCCAGACGCAGCCATACGCCAAATTGCGAACCGACTTTGGCCCGCACCGCGGCAATGATCTGCAGCAGCAGCCGAGCGCGGTTTTCCAGCGACCCGCCGTATTCGTCGTCACGCTGGTTGTAATAGCCCGACAGAAAGCCGGCGATGATATAGCCGTGGGCGGCGTGCAGCTCAACCCCGTCGAAACCGGCGCGTTTGGCGCGATCGGCCGCGTCGGCAAACCAGTCAATCATTTGCGCAATGTCGGCACTGTCCATTACGCGGATCGGTGAGCCTTCGGCGCGGCGCTTCATGGAGCTGACGAAGTTGGCCAGCTCCTCGGGTGTGAGGGCCGCCATCATGTCGCTTTGCAGCACCGGTGGCACCGACGGTACCCACAGTTGCCGGCCTTCGGCCATATCGCGAACCGAGGTCTTGCCCGCGTGCTGCAACTGCATGGCGATTTTCGCGCCGTGGCGATGGACGCGCTCGGCCAGTCGGCTCAGGCCTGGAATAAAGTCATCGCTGGACACGCCGACCTGGTACGGCTCTGCGGTGCCCGCCGGGAACGCCACCGAGCACACGCCCATGATCAGCAGTCCTGCACCGCCTCGGGCCCTGGCTTCGTAGTAAGCCTGAATCCTTTCGCCACAGTGGCCATCGGCTTCGGCATAGTTGGAGCCCATGGGCGCCATGATGATGCGGTTGCGCAGTTCGATTGAACCAATGCGACCGGGTGCCAGCAACTGAGAGAATTTTGTCATTGTTGTTTTTCAGTCCGAGCGGGATAAGAAGGGCTGAGGGCGACCCGCAGGCCGCCGTCAATGTTGCCTGTTCAGTTTTTCAGGAAGTCCAGGCACGCCTTGTTGAACAACTCACGGTGCTCAACCTGGACCCAGTGGCCGCAGCGGTTGAGCATGATAAAGCGCGCGTTCGGTGCATGCTTGAGTACTTTGAGCGCGCCGCTGGCCGGGTTGAAGTTGTCGTCAGAGCCCCAGAAACCGAGGATCGGCACTTGCAGCTCTTCAAGGCGCTCGGTCATGTTCGGCACCATCATGGTGGTGAACAGATTGCGCGGCTGGTGCACGGCCACGGCCACGCGTTCAGCCAGCAGGCTGTCTTCCAGTTGCGAGCTGTCGAACAGTTGCAGGCTCATGATCCGGCGCATCTGTTCGATGCCCAGTGGCCCGGCGTTGTACAGCTCGACCATGCGCTGAATACCGACCATCTTGAAGTAGGTTTCTCGATCTTCGACGCCGCCGGGGGCCATCAGAATCAGCTTCTCGACCCGCTCGGGCTCGGCCAGCGCCAGGCCCAGGGCAATTGCACCGCCCAGGGAGTTGCCGAGCAGGGTGGCGCGCTTGACACCTACCGCCTTGAGAAAACCCGATATCGCGTTAACGAAAAAGTCCAGGTTGTACTGCGCGTCTTCAGGTTTGTCGGAGCGCCCGAAGCCCGGTAAATCCACCACCAGGTTGCGAAAGCCGGCGGCGACAAATTGCGGGTAGTTGCCTTTGAAGTTGCTGTAGCCACTGGCACCCGGGCCGCTGCCGTGCAGCCAGAGCACTACCGGGCCGCTGCCTTCATCGAGAAAGTGCAGGCGCAGGCCGCTATCCAGTGTCACGAAGTGGCCAACGGGCAGTGGCAGGTCTTGTTCAGTCATCACTTTATCTCCGGAAATTCAGGCACTGACCGCTACGGCCAGGGGCGTAGGGGCAGGGGTGTTGTTCAAATGGTTGCGATAACGCGGCAACGCCATGGCCAGAAATATCGAGGCCAGTACCAGCAGCGAGATACAGGACGCCAGTGCATAGCGCAGACCTTCGTTACCCAGGGTGTGGGCAAAGCCGTCGCTGAGCATGCCGATCAGTAACGGGCCGACGCCCACTCCGAGCAAGGTCATGGCCATCACGAAAATCGCAGTGGCCTGCGCCAGGCGGGTGGCCGGGAACAGGTGCGAAATGGCGCCCAGGCAGGGTGTTGCCCACCAGGTCCCGAAGAAGCTGAATACGCCGTAGAAGAGGAATGCAGTGGGTACGGGTGTAGTGCCGACATGGAACGCAGTGCCGGTCGGCCAGAGGAAATACGCCAGGCCAAAAGGGATGCTGATCAGTGTGCCGAGCAGTGGCACACCGATTTGCCAGCCTTTGTCGCGGCGGGCCAGGCGGTCACACAAGATGCCGCAGGTCAGGGTGCCGAAGGTGGCACCTGCACCGCCCGCAACGCCCGCCAGCAGCCCGGCGTCCTGCAGGCTCAGGCCGTGGGAGCGGATCAAAAAGCTGGGGCTCCAGGTACCGATGGCATAACCGGCAATGGCCGCCGAGCCACCAGTGAGCACGATCCATAGAAACGAAGGGGTCTGGAACAGTTCGCGCACCGTCACCGCCCAGTGTGCTTGCGTCACCTGATTGGCCTTGACCAGCTGCGCAGGCTTGGGCGCGCGTACGGTGAACATCAACAACAGGCCGAGAAAAATCCCCGGTGCGCCGATGACGATAAATGCGAACCGCCAACCATAGTGCTGGGCGATCCAGCCGCCCAGGCCCAGGCCGAAAATCGCCCCCAGGCTTGAACCCAGCATCAGCACCGACAGCGCTGTGGAGCGGCGTTCCGGCGGGTACAGGTCGGAGACCATGGCCATCGACGGCGCAGTGCCGCCGGCTTCGCCGATAGCCACCCCGATCCGCGCCACCACCAGCATCGTGAAACTGGCGGCGAGACCACAGAACATGGTCATTACGCTCCAGGCGATACAGCTCAGCGCGATCACCGGTTTGCGCCCGATGCGATCGGACAGGCGCCCCAGCGGAAAACCGAACACGGTGTAGAACACCGCGAACGTCACGCCCGAGAGCAGGCCGATGCCGGTGTCGGAAATACCGAATTCGGCCTTGACCGGCTCGATCAAAATGGCCATCAGCAGCCGATCGATATAGTTGAAAACATAGATGGCAGCCAGTACGCCTAACGCGTAGTGAGTTCGCCAGGTGGGACGCAAAGTTATCGACACGACGGGTTCTCCCGGTTTTGTTCTAGTGAGCGAGTTATTCCACGAACCCGTCGCCAGGGACATCGTCCATTCAGACCAGCTGTGTGGGCGGGCCCGCGGCTACGGGTTCAATGCTTAGTCCCATCGGACGATGTTCAGCTTTTTCCCGCAGTCAATGATTGCCCCATACACCGCCCAGGGCTTACGGGCGGCCGACATCTGGCAGGCGGGAGAAACACCATGAAGTTGTTGAATAAAGTTGCGTTTGTGACCGGTGCAGGACAAGGCATGGGGCGGGCGATTGTGCGCCATTTCGCCGAACAGGGCGCTGTGGTGGTAGCGGCAGATATCAATCTCGATGCCGCTAACCAGAGCATCGAGGGGCTTGGTGATAAAGCGCTGGCCGTGTGTTGCAACGTGGCCGACAGCGACTCGGTCGCCACTGCCATGGCTGCGGTCCAGGCGCGCTTTGGCAGCCTCGACATTCTGGTCAATAACGCCGGTATCGGTTCCATTGATGCATTCGCCGAGACCCCGGACGAAAACTGGCAGCGGGTGATCGGGGTCAACCTCACCGGTACTTTTTTCTGCAGCCGTGAAGCCGTGAAGCTGATGCTCAAGGCTGCCACCCCGGGTGTGGTGATCAATATCTCCAGCACCTCGGCCCTGACCGGCGAAGGTCCAAGCCACTACTGCGCGGCCAAGGCCGGAGTGATGGGGCTGACCCGCAGCATGGCCCGCGAGCTGGCCGGCAATGGCATTCGCGTCAACACCATCGTTCCCGGCCCGACCAACACCCCGATGATGGCCGGCATCCCCGATGACTGGATGCAAAGCATGCTCAAGGCCATCCCTCTGGGCCGCATGGGTGAAACCGATGAAATCGCCCGGGTTGCAGCCTTTCTGGCCAGTGACGACGCCGGCTTTATCACCGGGCAAAACCTCGCGGTCAACGGCGGCATGGCGTTTATCTGATGGCTGGCACAGACAGGGGAGAGCAGAGCATGGGTACTCGTTTACAAGGCAAGGTTGCATTTATCACTGGCGCAGGCTCGGGCATCGGGGCGGCAACCGCATTGCGGTTTGCCCAGGAGGGCGCGCTGGTGGTGCTCTGCGGTCGACGCATCGAGCCGCTGGAATCCGTAGCGGCGCAGATTCGCGATGCCGGTGGCCGTGCTGAATGCGCGGTGGCCGATGTCAGCAATGAGGCCGCCTATGTCGGTGCCATTGGCGCCGCCGCCGAACGCAATGGCCGGCTGGACATTCTGGTCAATAACGCCATGGCCTACAGCTGGGGGGCAATTGACAGCACCTCCACCGCCGACTGGCATTCCAACTTTGCCACCACGGTCGACGGCACGTTCTGGGGTACCCGCACGGCAATGGGCCTGATGCGTGCCCAGGGCAGTGGTTCGATTATCAACATTGCCTCGATCTGCGGGCTGTTCGGCACGCCGTGGATGGCCGGTTATTCAGCGGCCAAGGCCGCGGTGATCAACTTCAGCCGCGCGGCCGCCAGTGAAGGTGCCAGCCACAACATCCGCTGCAACGTGGTGATTCCCGGCATCGTCGAAACCCCGGCCACCGCCGGCATGCTGACTGACGACAAGACCCGGGTGAATACCGAAAAACTGATCCCGCTCAAGCGCGTCGGCCAGCCGGTAGAAGTGGCCAACGCCATTCTGTTTCTGGCCAGCGATGAAGCCTCGTACATCACCGGTGCCAGCTTGCCGGTCGATGGCGGGCGCAGCAGCGAGCTGTACACGGTTTTGGAATAAGGACACTTTTATGGAACAGAACGCCTTGCTTGCCCGCCTTGACCGACTGGAGTCGATTGATGAGATCCGTCAGCTGGCCGGCAAATATTCGTTGTCGCTGGATATGCGCGACCTCGATGCCCACGTCAATCTGTTTGCCGAAGACATCCGTGTCGGTCGCGAAAAAACCGGGCGCGCGCATCTCAAAGCCTGGGTCGACGACACGCTGCGCGACCAGTTCCACGGCACCTCGCACCATCTGGGCCAGCACCTGATTGAGTTCGCTGACCCTGACCATGCGGTGGGCGTGGTGTATTCCAAGAACGAGCACGAGACCGGCCCCGAGTGGGTGACCATGCAAATGCTTTATTGGGATGACTACGAGCGCATGCAGGGCCGCTGGTATTTCCGCCGCCGCTTGCCGTGCTACTGGTACGCCAGCGACCTCAACAAGCCGCCGATCGGCACGCAAAAGATGCGCTGGCCGGGGCGTGCACCCTACGCCGGTACATTCCACGACCTGTTCCCGTCCTGGACCGAGTTCTGGGCCAACCGCCCGGACAAGGATCAGTTGCCGCAAGTGGCAACCGCCGCGCCGGTCGAACAGTTTCTTGCCACCCTGCGCCGTGGGGCTGGCGCACCGAAAATTCGCGTGCGCTAAGGAGCCCGTTATGAGCATTTTGTTTGAACCCGTACGATTGGGTGAGCTTGAACTGGCCAACCGGATCGTCATGGCTCCCATGACCCGCAGCCGTGCCGATCAGCACGGGGTGCCGACCGCAGAGATGGTCGAGTACTACCGTCAACGCGCTTCGGCGGGGCTGATCGTGGCCGAAGGCACCGCGCCTAGCGCCAGTGGCCTGGGCTATTGCCGTACCCCGGCCATCTACAACGCCGAACAGATCGCAGCCTGGAAAGCGGTGACCGATGCCGTGCACGCCGAAGGCGGCCTGATCGTGCTGCAGTTGATGCACGTAGGCCGGGCTTCCTGCGCCCAGAACAAACCCGCAGGTGCTGCAACCGTGGCTCCGTCGGCATTGCGCGCACGCACTCAATTGTTTACCGATCAGGCCGGGCTGGTGGACAGCGACGAGCCTCAGGCTATGTCGCTGCAAGACATCGCCGAGGTGATCGGGGAGTACCGTCAGGCGGCCTTGAATGCCCGTGAAGCGGGTTTTGACGGCGTGGAGTTGCACTGCACCAGCGGCTATTTGCCGATGCAATTCATGGCCTCGGGCAGCAACCTGCGCGAAGACCGTTATGGCGGCAGTGCCCAAAACCGCGTGCGCTTCCCTGCCGAAGTGCTGGCAGCCATGGCCTCGGCCATCGGTTCCGGGCGTGTGGGGCTGCGCCTGTGCCCGGGCAACCCGTTCAATGACATCAGCGACGAAGACCCGCTGGCCACCGCCGAAGCCCTGTGCCGGGCGGCCGAGCCGTTGAATCTGGCGTATGTACACATCATGCGCTCGCCCCTGCCCGAGCTGGATGCCTTCGCCCTGGCGCAGCGTCATTGCAGCAGCGGGCTTATTTTGAACGACGGTTTTGACGGCGCCTCGGCCGAGGCGGCCTTGCAGGCTGGGCAGGGTGAGGCGGTATCGTTTGCCCGGCATTTTATTGCCAACCCGGACCTGGTCGAGCGTCTGCGCCAGGGGTTGCCACTGGCCCGCTTCGACCGCAAAACCCTGTATTCGCCGGGGCCTGAAGGCTACAGCGATTACCCGCAGTGCGAAACGGTGGCGCCATGAACGATATGTCGCGTTTCAGTACGCTCGGGGCACCCCGGCAACTGCCCGTGCCGCGGGAACAGACCCAGCAATTGCTGGACCTGCGCTCGGCCGCCAGCGCGCAGATCAAGCCGTCAGACCTGTACACCCTGGCCGATCGTCTTGAGGCCCAGGCACAGCGTTTCCCCGATCAGCCTTTTTTGATCTACGGCACTGATGTGTATAGCTATGCCCAGGTCGACGCGCAGGCCAACCGCATGGCCCACGTGTTTTACGACAAGGGTCTGCGCCCCGGTGATGTGTGCGCGATTGCCATGGAAAACCGGCCGCAGTTTTTCTTCTGCTGGTTTGGTCTGGTCAAGCTTGGCGCCGTGGTGGCGTTTATCAACACCCAGGTCAATGGCAAACCGCTGGTGCATGCGCTGCAGACCACTGATGCCAAGGCTGTGGTGGTGGGTGAGGAGTGTCTGGACAACCTGCTGGCTACAGAGGGCTTGCCGGATGTGCCCTGGTGGCTGATTGAAGACCTTGAGAACCCCCACGACCGCGTGTTACCGGGCTGTGTCGACCAGAGCTTCAGCGAGCAGATTGCCCAAGCTGCGCCGACTCCTTTTGCCCGTGACGTGCGCGCCGCGATTACGGCTGAAAGCACCACGTTGCTGATTTTTACCTCGGGCACCACCGGTTTGCCCAAGGCTGCGCGCTACAGCCATATGCGCTGGATGTCCTCGGGTGACGTGATGGAAGTCACCCTGGGCGCCACCGCCGCCGACGTGTTCTATTGCTGCCTGCCGCTGTACCACGGTGCAGCGGCGACCTCGGTGACCTCTACCGCACTGCGCGTGGGTGCAAGCATCGTGGTCAGGCGCAAGTTCAGTGTGCGTGAGTTCTGGCAGGACGTGCGCCGCAACCACATCACGGTGTTCCAGTACATCGGCGAAATTTGCCGCTACTTGCTCAACCAGCCCGTGGTGGCCGGGGAGCGCGAACACAGTTTGCGCTACATGCTCGGTGCCGGTCTGACGGCTGAGTCATGGCAGCGCTGGCTTGAGCGCTTCGGCCCGATCCAGGTATTTGAAGGCTGGGGTGCCACTGAGGCCAACGCCAACCTGATCAACGTCGACAACTACGTGGGCTCGTGCGGCCGGGTGCCGGACTGGAGCCGGACCAATCTGCGGCTGGTGCGCTATGACGTCGAAAGCGATACCCATCCGCGGGACGAGCATGGCTTTTACCAGCTCTGCAAGCCGGGAGAAGTGGGCGAGGCGATGGGCTTTATTGTCGATCATCCGCAAATCGGCGGAGGGCGCTTCGAGGGTTATACCAGCGCCGCTGCCAGCGAAAGCAAGATCCGCCGCAATGTGTTCCAGGCCGGGGATGCCTACTGGAGTTCGGGGGATCTGTTGCGTTATGACGACGATGGTTATTTCTATTTTGTCGACCGGATTGGCGATACCTTCCGCTGGAAAAGTGAAAACGTCTCCACACTGGAAGTCGCCGGCACCCTCAGTGACTTGCCGGGGCTTGAGTTGATCAACGTGTATGGCGTGCATGTGCCGGGGCATGAAGGCCGGGCAGGCATGGCGGCGATCCTGATGCAGCCCGGGCAAACCTTTGATCCCCAGGCGTTCTACGACCTGACCGAAGCGCGCTTGCCGCGTTACGCCGCGCCGATGTTTGTACGGGTGTCGGCAACCGCCGACATGACCAGCACCTTCAAGTTGCGCAAGGTTGATTTGCAGCGTCAGGGCTATGCGCCGGGGCTGTTTGCCGACCCGCTGTTTGTGCGTGACGAAAGTACCCGCACCTATCAGCCGTACTCGCTGCAAGTGCTGGCCCGGGCCGGACTGGCACCTTTTGCGGGCCATAGCCATGAGTGATATCGACGGCCAAGGCCACGAATGGCGTGACGGCTTGCGCTACCCGTGGCCGCAGGCACCGGCCAACGGGCAGGTACAGGAGGTGGCCGAGGGCGTGTTCTGGCTGCGCATGCCGCTGCCCTTTGGCCTGGACCATATCAACCTGTACCTGCTGCGCCATGGCGATGGCTGGGTGGCGATCGATACCGGCCTGAACAGCGAGCAATGCCGGGCGGTCTGGGAGCAGGTGTTTGTCGAGGTGCTCCAGGGCTTGGCGCTCAAAGCGGTGATCTGCACCCATTACCATAGCGATCACACCGGTGTGGTCGGCTGGCTGGCCGAGCGTTTTCGCTGCCCGGTACTGATGACCCATGGCGAGTTTGAAGCACTGCACCATGGCCCGCCGAGGGCGAAGACACCCGATTGGGCGTTTGTCGATTTTTATCAAAAGGCCGGTTTCAGTGCTGAGCGCACGGCTTCGTTGTTGCCGCTGATCCAGGGCGAGCATTTTCGGCCGCAGTTGGTGGCCGGCTTCACCCGGTTGAGTCATGGCAGCGAGCTGACCATTGGCGGGCGACGCTGGCAGGTCGTGGTCGGCAGTGGTCATTCGCCCGAGCACGCGTGCCTGTATGCCGCTGATGACGGCCTGCTGATTTCGGGCGATCAAGTGTTGCCGCGAATCACTTCGACCATTGCGGTGTATGTCATCGAGCCCGAGGCCAACCCGCTGCGTGACTGGCTGGAATCTATCGAACGGTTGCGGGTCATCCCCGACAGCGTGCTGGTGTTGCCGGCCCATGAACGGCCGTTTTTTAACCTGCATCTGCGCCTGGATCAACTGCGTGACCACCATCTGAACCACTTGCAGCAACTGCTCGACGCCTGTGCGCAACCGCTCACGGCGCTGGAGATGATGGGGGTGCTGTTTAAAAAGCTGTCAGGTCGTTTTGACGAGCTGATGGCAGTTGGGGAGACGTTGGCGCACGCCAATTACCTTATGGCCGAGGGGGCGCTCGTTCGTGAGGAACAGGGAGGGCTGCATCGCTATTTGCAGGCCCGGACAGGAGTCGTGAAGTTCGACCCGCTTCAGTTGTTATGAGCAGGGGCATAGGCGCCGCAAACGCAATGACGCTTGAACCCATCGACGCGACCACCGGGTCGCTAATCAGGAGAGGCAGAGTGATCAATAAAAATAACAATAAATGTCTTGGGCACAGTTTTCAGGTCACCGGCCTGGCGGTTGCCGTTGCGCTGGTCACCAGCCCGGTGTGGGCTGGGGACACTATTGAGTTTGAAGACGGCACGACCATCGACTGGTCGGTGACCACCAGTTATGGCATCGGCATGCGTCTGGGGGACCCCAGCAGCAGGTTGATGGGGATCAACGTCGATGACCCGAACCGTAACTTTGATCAACACAGCCTCACCACCAACCGTGTGGGCGCACTGGGCGAGATGATCCTGCGCAAGGACAACTACGGTGCCGTAGTGCGCGCCAGTACCTTTTATGACGATGTGTATCACCGCTCCAACGACAACAACTCGCCGTCGACGGTCAACAAAACCGGGAGCAACGACGAATTCACCAGCGACACCAAGTATTACAGCGGTGGCCGCACGCGCTTGCTCGACGCTTATGTGTTCGGCGGCTGGCGTTTTGAAAACGACACCATGCTTGACGTCAAGGCCGGGCGGCATATCGAGTCGTGGGGCGAGAGCCTTTACTACCCGGGCGTGAACGGGGTGCAAAACCCCTCCGACGCGGTCAAGGCGGCGCAGCCAGGGGTTGAGGTCAAGGAAGTGCTGCTGCCGGTGGGGCAGTTCTCGGCGTCTTACCGGATAAACCCGAAAATCACTCTGGGCGGCTATGTGCAGTACGAGTGGAAGGGCACCGAATTGCCGCCAGTGGGCAGCTACCTGTCGACCTCTGACGTGATTGGTCCCGGACGCGAATTCATCCTCGGGGCCAACGGCTCGCGGATTAATTACCAGGGTACGGACGAGCCGCGCAACAGCGGCCAGTGGGGTGCTCAAATCCGCTTCCGTCCCACTACCGACCTTGAACTGTCGTTGTTCCATGTGGTGTATCACGACAAAAACCCGGCCACGGCTCTGGTTGGCTATCAACCCCTGGCCTTGGGCAACGGGCAGTACGCGTTCACCACCAATGGCTACAAGGTTAAGTATTTTGAAGACATCAAACTGACCGGTATCAGTGCTGCCACCAAGTTGGGTGAGTACCAGCTGGGTGCCGAGTGGTCTTACCGTGACGGTGCTCCGGTGATGGTCAATACCGGCCTGGGGCCAGTGCCGACCCGGGGCAAGGGCCAGCAGATGCAGTTATCGGCCATGCGAATTCTGGGTGACATGCCGTGGGCCAGCCAGACCACGCTGACCGGTGAAATCGTTACGGTGCGTGTGGATGATGTGGACGATGTATCAGGTGCCCCGAACCTGTTGGGCCTGCCTATTGCTCCAGCGTATGCAGGGGCGATTCAGCCGTCCAATGACTACACCTACAAAACCTCTTCAGCCTGGAAAACCCGTTCTTCCAGCGCTTACACCGTGGGTGCGTCGTTCAGTTATCCGGGTGTGTTCCAGGGCTGGGACCTTGAGGTGCCGTTTACCTTCTCCAACGTATTCAGCGGTGCAGCGCCGATGTCCGGCACGATCTCCGGCGTGGCCGGTGACCGCCGCCTGAGTGCCGGCACCACCTTCAAGTACCTGAGCAACCTGGAAATGTCGCTCAAATACATCGCGTACCTGGGCTCGCCGGACCCGATCTACCGTCCGCTGGCAGACCGTGATTACGCCACGTTTTCGATGAAGTACACGTTCTAATCAAGGTATGCCCCTGTGGGAGCGGGCTTGCCCGCGATTGGATCGCTGCAGCATGTCTGACAAGGCGCAGGGTCTGCATCGCTGGCAAGCCAGCTCCCACAACGGGGCAAATGTGAACCGATAAAAGAGAGAATTCTATGGGGCTTAAAGGTCACGCGGCCATTGTCGGCAGCGCTCAGTACAAACCGGAAAAATACGCCACGGCGCCGCGCATGTTCCATCTGGAGCAAGTTGCAGATCTGGCCGCGCAAGCTTTGCGCGATGCCGGTTTGCAGGCCTCGGACCTCGACGGGCTGGTGATCAACGGCCCGCAATTTCATGAAGCCTCGGTGTTCGTGCCAGCCATGGCTGCCGAATACCTGGGCTTGCGCCTTAACTTTGCCGAAGTCGTCGACCTTGGCGGCTGCACCTCGGTGGGCATGGTCTGGCGCGCTGCAGCGGCCATCGAACTGGGGCTGTGCCAGGCGGTGCTTTGTGTATTGCCTGCGCGCATGGCGCCAATGGGCCCGGATGAAGATCCGAGCTGGATGGCCCGGGCCATGCGCTTCGGCGGCCACAGCACTGCCTTTGGTGCGCCCGAAGCCGAGTTCGACTTGCCCTACGGGCACATGGGCCAGAACACCGGCTACGCCATGATTGCCCAGCGGTACGCCGCGCAATATGGCTACGACCCGCGAGCGCTGGCCAAAATCGCTGTTGATCAGCGCACTAATGCGCAGTACAACCCGCAAGCGATGTTTTACGGTCAGCCGTTGACCATTGAGCAAGTGCTGGCAAGCAAGAAAGTGGCCGATCCGCTGCATGTACTGGAGATCGTGATGCCGGTGGCAGGCGGTGCGGCGCTGATTATCGCGTCAAAGGAAGTGGCTGCCCGCGCCCGCAAGCGGCCGTCGTATATCACCGGTTTCGGTGAGCATCTGGCCTTCAAATCGCCGTCCTATGCCGCCGACATGGTGCAAACGCCAATCGGTCCTGCTTCGCGCCGGGCGTTCGACATGGCCGGGCTCAAGCCTGCGGATGTGGATGCCGCGCAAATCTACGATTGCTACACCATCACCGCCTTGCTGACGCTGGAAGACGCGGGTTTTTGCGCCAAGGGCGAAGGCATGAGTTTTGTCCGCGAGCACGACCTGACCTGGCGTGGCGATTTCCCGATGAACACCCACGGCGGCCAGCTCAGTTTTGGCCAGGCCGGTTCTGCCGGCGGCATGTCGCAAGTGATTGAAGCGGTTACCCAGATCGCCGGGGAGGCAGGCGAGCGTCAGCTTGCACAGTGCGACACGGTGTACGTGTCAGGCACCGGCGGGGTGATGAGTGAGCAGGGCGCATTGATACTTCAGGGAGCATGAATCCGATGTCGAACAACAAACCAATGCCGGTCCCGACCGAGATTTCTGCACCGTTCTGGGAAGGCCTGAAGGCCGAGCGCCTGTTGATTCAGCAATGCAATCAATGCAGCCACTGGGTTTTTTACCCGCGCCGGCATTGCCCGCAATGCCTGGCCCATGAATTGACCTGGCGTGAAGTTAACGGGGAGGCGACGTTGTACAGCTTTACCGTGACGCGCATCGCCACCCTGCCGGACTTTGCCGATGAAATGCCGCAAATGCTGGCGGTGATCGAGCTGGCTCAAGGGGTACGGATCAACAGCAATCTGGTGGGCCTGGACGAGTCTGAAGTCAAGATCGGCATGCGTCTGCAGCCGGTGTTCGCCGAGGTGGACGCCAAGGGGACGCGGCTGTTGCGCTTTACCGGGCTGGATAAAGACCCGCAGGCCCTGAAGGCCTTGCCGGCGGCAGTCGAGCAGCCTGCGGTTGCAGCGCCGTCGGTACGCCGCATTGCACTGGATGACGAAGCGGCGTTGCAAGCGCTGGTCAGCGATACGTTCAGCCCCTGGAGCAACCAGATTGTGGTTGATCAGGGTTTGATCGACGCCTTTGCCCTGCTGTCGGGGGATGACTACTGGATTCACACTGACCCGGAACGGGCCCGCAAGCAAAGCCCGTTTGGCGGCACCATTGCCCATGGAGCGCTGGTGCAGATATTGCAGTCGCGCATGCAATTGAAACTGGATTATGAGATCACCGGTTTCAGCAATATGGTCAATTACGGCTCGGACCGTTTGCGCTTTCCGGCGCCGGTGCCGGCAGGCTCGATCATTCATTCACGGGCGCGGGTAAAGCGCGTGGAACGGGTTAAAAGCGGCACCCAACTGACCCTTGAACTCAACACCCACGTGCTGGGCAGCGAGCGGCCGTCAGTGATCAATGAGCTGGTGATTCTGTATATGTGATCCCCGCGTTACCTGTGACCTGTGACCTGTAGGAGCGAGCTTGCCTCGCGAGCTTTTCTATCGCTAAAAGCTCGCGAGGCAAGCTCGCTCCTACAGTTATGAGGTATCGACGCGTTGAGGTTATGCAGTGTCGCCAATGGCTTTAGTCTCAACGGACGATGAGCCCGGCAACCTTCCTTCCCATACTGCTCCAAGCCAACAAATACAGGCTTTGAGGAGCAGGCACATGATCGACATTCGTGGTTTGAGCTACTTCGTTGCAGAGTCCGCCGACCCGGTACAGTGGCAGCGTTATGCCGAAGATGTGCTCGGGATGATGGTCACTGCAGCACCCGCTGGCGGTTTGTACGTGAAGATGGACGAACGCCCGTTCCGGATGTTGATCGTGCCTGGCGGTGAGTCACGCTATCTGGCATCCGGCTGGGAGCTGGCCAATGAGAAGGCATTCAATGCCGCTATCGAAACCCTGGATCAGGCCGATGTCAGCTGGCGCCCGGGTACCCCGGAGCAATGCGATCAGCGCGGTGTGCAAGCGTTGCTGCACGTCACCGACCCTTCGGGCAACCGCCATGAACTGAGCTGGGGCCATCGCTCCGATTGCCAGCCATTTGTTTCCCCGCAAGGGGTTCCGGGGTTCATCACCGGTGATATGGGCCTGGGGCACACCGTTCTGCCTGCAACCAACTTCGATGCCACCCTGGCCTTTGCCAAGGACGTACTGGGCTTCGAGTTGTCGGACATTTTCAACTTCCGGCCCGACCCGTCGGCGCCGCCGATCCGTATCCACTTCCTGCATTGCAAAAACAGCCGTCACCACAGCCTGGCCCTGGCCGAGTACCCGGTGCCGTCCGGCTGCGTGCATGTGATGGTCGAGGTCGAGTCGATGACCGAGGTGGGCCGTGCCCATGACCGGCACCTGGCGCACAACGTGCCGCTGTCGGCCACGCTGGGCCAGCACCTGAACGACCGCATGACCTCGTTTTATATGAAAACCCCTTCAGGCTTTGACCTGGAGTACGGCTATGGCGGCTTGCTGGTGGATTGGCAAGACCACATCGCTTTTGAATTCACCCGGGTCAGCCTGTGGGGCCACGATTTTTCAGTCGGCCAGCAGTAACAGACCGGTTAAGGAGTAACCCATGAACAAGCAAATGACAGCGGCAGACGTGGTCGGCCAATTGCGTGACGGCATGACTATCGGCTTTGGCGGCTGGGGGCCACGGCGCAAGCCGATGGCAATAGTGCGCGAGATCCTGCGCTCTGACGTCAAGGACCTGACCGTGGTCGCGTATGGCGGCCCTGAAGTGGGCATGCTCTGTGCGGCCGGCAAGGTCAAAAAGCTGGTGTTCGGTTTTGCCACCCTCGATGCGATCCCGCTGGAAGCCTACTTTCGCAAGGCGCGCGAGGCCGGTGAGCTGGAGCTGATGGAGCTGGATGAAGGCATGCTGCAGTGGGGCCTGCGGGCCGCCGGCATGCGTTTGCCGTTTTTGCCGACCCGTTGCGGCCTGGCCACCGATGTCAGCCGCCTGAACCCGGACATCAAGCAGGTGCAGTCACCCTATGACGACGGTGAAGTACTGCTGGCGATGCCCGCGCTGAACCTCGATATGGCCTTTTTGCACGTCAACGTCGCGGACCGCTTGGGCAACACCCTGATCACCGGGCCCGACCCGTATTTTGACCATCTGTTCGCCCGTGCCGCCAGGCAGTGCTTTGTGTCGTGCGAACGGATCGAGGAGCGCTTGAGCCTGGATGCCGCCCAGGCCCGCTTCAATACCTTTGAACGCTATCTGGTCAGTGGTGTGGTGCATGCGCCGTTTGGCGCACACCCGACGTCGTGCCCGTCCGATTACGGCTGGGACATGAGTCATCTCAAGCGCTATAGCGCCAGTGCCGGCGAAGACGGCGGCTGGCAAGGCTATGTCGCAGAGTTTGTGACACCGGGCGAATCCGCCTACCAGGCCAGCAATGGCGGTGCCGACCGGCTGGGCGCTTTGCCGCTGCCAGTGTTTTGAGGAGTATGAACATGACTGCGACTTGCGAATTTACCCTTGCCGAACTGTTGATCGTGGCTGCCTGCGAAGCCTGGCGCGATAACGGCGAAGTGATTGCTTCCGGCCTGGGCGTGATCCCGCGCCTGGGCGCGAGCCTGGCCAAACTGAGCCACAGCCCGGAACTGTTGATGACTGACAGCGAGGCCTTCCTGGTGGAAGAGCCGGTTCCTTTGGGGCCGCGTGGTGATTATGTGCCGCGTTACTCGGGCTACCTGTCGTTTGAGCGGGTGTTTGAGTGCGTGTGGGGCGGACGTCGTCACGCCATGATCGGTCCGACCCAGGTCGACCGTTGGGGCCAGACCAATCTGTCGTGCATTGGCGACTATCAAAAGCCCAAAGTGGCCATGCTGGGGGTGCGCGGCCTGCCGGGCAACAGCATCAACCACATCAACTCGTTCTTCGTGCCGAGCCATAACACCCGGGCATTTGTGTCCGGTGAAGTGGACATGGTGTCTGGCGTGGGGTTCAAGCCAGAGCGTTGGGAAGAAGGCATGCGCCGCGACCTGATGGACATCCGCCTGATCGTCACCGACCTGTGTGTGATGGATTTTGGCGGCCCGGACCACGCGGTTCAGGTGCGCTCGCTGCACCCGGGGGTGAGCTTTGAACAGGTGCAGGACAATACCGGCTTCCCGCTGCTCAAGGCGGCCGATATCAAGCAGACCGTGGCGCCTACCCCGGAACAATTGGCGCTGATCCGTCGACTGGACCCGCATGACTATCGCGCAGCCGCGCTCAAGGGTAATCCACCCGGCATTCGTCAGGCCTGAAGGCAAGGACTCCAGATGAACAGCGACAGCGAATTTGTGCAGCGGGCTGATACCGCTGTGTATGAGACTGAAGAACCGGTGCTGTATGGCGTGGCGGACGGGATTGCCACCCTGACCCTTAATCGGCCGACGGTAAACAACGCGCAAAACTCGCAGATGACCTACGCGCTGGACGATGCCTTTCGCCGGGCGGTGAATGACGATGCGGTGAAGGTCATCGTGCTGCGCGGCAACGGCAAGCATTTTTCGGCCGGGCATGACATCGGCACGCCGGGGCGCGACATCAACAAGCCGTTTGAGCGTGCGCACCTGTGGTGGGATCACACCAACAAGCCTGGCGGCGAGTACCTGTACGCCCGTGAGCAGGAGGTGTATCTGGGCATGTGCCGGCGCTGGCGCGAGTTGCCCAAGCCGACCATCGCGATGGTGCAGGGCGCGTGCATTGCCGGTGGGCTGATGCTGGCCTGGGTGTGTGATCTGATCGTGGCCAGCGACGATGCGTTTTTTCAGGACCCGGTGGTACGGATGGGCATTCCGGGGGTGGAGTACTTCGCCCATCCCTACGAACTGAACCCGCGCATTGCCAAGGAGTTTCTGTTTACCGGCGACCGCATGAGCGCCGAGCGCGCGTATCAGATGGGCATGGTCAATCGCCTGTTCAGTCGTGATGCGCTGGAGGCGGGCACTTATGCGCTGGCAGCGGCCATTGCCAAACAACCGCGCATGGGGCTGGCACTGACCAAACAAGCGATCAATCACGTCGAAGATTTGCAGGGCAAGCGCACGGCGATGGATGCGGTGTTTGCCTGGCACCACTTCGCCCACAGCCACAACGAACTGCTGTCGGGCGACAAGCTCGGTGGCTACGACGCCAAGGCCATGATCGAGGCGAACAAGACGGCTGCCGGAGAGCGTCGATGAGTGAGTATCTGCAAACGGCGCTGACCGACGCCCTGGGTTGCCGCTACCCCATCGTGCAGACCGCGATGGGCTGGGTGGCGGACGCCAATCTGGTGATCGCCAGCACCCGTGCCGGGGCTTTCGGGTTTCTGGCGGGGGCGACCATCGCTGCCGATCAACTGGAGGCCGAAATCCAGCGCGTGATCGAGGCCACCGGTGGCAGTAATTTCGGCCTCAACTTTCATATGTTCCAGGAGAACGCGGCGCAGTGCGTGGACCTGGCGATCGAGTACCGCTTGCGTGCCGTCAGTTATGGGCGCGGGCCGGATCGCCACACTATTGAGCGCTTCAAGCAGGCCGGGGTGCTGTGCATTCCGACGGTGGGGGCACTCAAGCATGCGCTCAAGGCGGTTGAGCTGGGCGCGGACATGATCACGGTTCAGGGCGGTGAAGGCGGCGGGCATACCGGCGGGGTGCCGAGCACCATTTTGCTGCCCCAGGTGCTGGATGCGGTACAGGTGCCGGTGATTGCCGCCGGAGGCTATTCCACCGGTCGCGGCCTGGCCGGAGCATTGGCCAGCGGGGCGGCCGGGATTGCCATGGGCACGCGGTTTTTGATGACCCGGGAGTCGCCTACCCCTTTGGCGACCCTGGAACGCTATGTGAAAGTCAAAGATGCGCAGCAGATTCGCGTGACCTTGGCGGTGGACGGGATGCGCCACCGGATGATCGAAAATGCCTTTATCAATCGTCTGGAAAAGGCCGGAGCTTTTGGCCGCTTGCGCATTGCGCTGGGCAGTGCCTGGCAATGGAAGCAACAGACCGGCATGAGCCTGGGGCATATGTTCAGTGTGTTTGCCCAGTCGGTAAAGGAAGATCCGGGCGCCTTGTCGCAGACTGTGATGGCGGCCAACCAGCCGGTGCTGTTGCAGCGCTCAATGGTGGACGGCGTGCCGGATGAAGGGATCTTGCCCAGCGGGCAAGTGGCGGCGGCGATTGGCGAGCTGAAAAGTTGCGATGAGGTGATTCAACAGATGGTGCTTGAGGCTGAGCGTTGTTTAGGGCGCTTGCATAGAACCCTGTAGGAGCGAGCTTGTCTCGCGAGCTTTTGGGGTTAAGAGCTCGCGAGGCAAGCTCGCTCCTACAGGTTGGGGTGGGGTTAGAGGGTTACCCAGCGCTGTTGCTGTGCCGCTTCGCGAATGGCCGATGCCAGCCGTTCTACCTGCCAGGCTTCTTCAAAGTCGGGGCCCGGTGCGGGGTTGCCGGCGCAGGCCTGGATCAGTGCATGGACTTCCAGGGTTTTCAGTTCGTTGTATCCCAACTGATGGCCTGGCGCAGGGCTGAACGCGGCATAGCCGGGTAATTGCGGCCCCGCCAGAAGCCGTTCAAAGCCTGCCTGGCCGACTTTGCACAGGTGCAGTTCATTCAGGCGTTCCTGATCGAATTTAAGGGTGCCGCGGGTGCCGCTGATCTCGAAACTCAGGTGGTTCTTGTAACCGTGCTTGAGCCAGCTGCTGCTGAACGTGCCCCGCGCGCCATTGCTGAAGCGCAGCAGGGCGTGGGTCTGGTCGTCGATCAGGATGTCGCGCAGTTCGCGGCTGTCGCGGCTGGCCGGGCGTTGTGCGTGCACGGTCTGGCTGTCGGCGCACACAGCTTGAACATCCCCCACCAGATAGCGCGCCATGGCCAGCAGATGGCTGCCCAGGTCGGCCAGGGCGCCGCCGGCATGACCCGGCTCGCAGCGCCATGACCAGGGCTGCGCCGGATCGGCCATGAAGTCTTCGCTGAACTCGCCCTGAAAACTGATGATGCGGCCCAGGTCGCCGCGCTCAATCATCTGTTTTGCCAGCACCAGCATCGGGTTGTGTTGATAGTTGTAACCCACTCGAGTGACCACGCCTGCGACTCTGGCGGCGAGGTGCATGTGTTCGGCCTGTTGCAGGCTGACCGCAAGGGGTTTTTCGCAATACACCGCTTTGCCTGCCGCGATGGCGGCCATGGCCATGGGGAAGTGCAGGTGGTTGGGGGTGGTGATGGCGACAATGTCCACGGCCGGGTCGGTGATCAGCTGTTGCCAGTCGCCATGGGCGCGGGCAAAGCCCCAGGCGTTTGCGCAATGTTGTGCGCGTTCGGCGTCTGCATCGGCCAGCGCTGCAAGGTGCAATTGCACCGGCAGTTCAAACGCAGCGCTGACATTACGAAACGCCAGCGCATGGGCCCGCCCCATAAAACCGGTGCCAATCAAACCAATACCAAGTGCACGCATAGCCTGGATCCTTTGAATTGTTATGTTCAGGGAGGGCTATTAATGGAATAAATATTCTGGAATATCAACTGGTGGAATTGAATTATTGCTTTGGCTCTGTAGGAGCGAGCTTGCTCGCGAGCTTTTGGGGGTTAAGAGCTCGCGAGCAAGCTCGCTCCTACAGGGGGGGCCGGGGTTGGTTTGGGTTATGAGAGGTAGCCGCCGTCTACGTTCAGCGACACGCCGGTGGTGTAACTCGAGGCGTCGCTGGCCAGATACAACACTGCACCGGCCATTTCGCCGGGTTGTGCCACGCGCTTGAGCGGGATCTGTTGCAGTGCGGTCTTGAGGATGGCGTCATTACTGACCAGGGCCGAGGCAAATTTGGTGTCGGTCAGGCCCGGGAGCAGGGCGTTACAGCGAATCCCGTACTGCGCGCACTCCTTGGCAAACACCTTGGTCATGTTAATGACCGCGGCTTTGGTCATTGAGTAGACCCCCTGGAACACGCCCGGCGACACGCCATTGATGGAGGCTACGTTGATGATGCTGCCGCCGCCGTGGTCGCGCATCAGCTTGCCGGCCTCAACCGACATAAAGAAATAACCGCGAATGTTGACGTCCACGGTTTTCTGGAACGCACTCAGGTCTGTGTCCAGGACGTTGCAGAATTGCGGATTGGTCGCCGCGTTGTTGACCAGAATATCGATGCGGCCAAATTCTTCGCGGATCCGGGTAAAGGTGCGGGTGATCTGTTCCATTTCGCCGATATGGCAGGCGATGGCCGTGGCTTTGCCGCCCTCGGCGATGATCGCATCAGCCACCGGCTGGCAGCTTTCTAGCCTGCGGCTGGAAACAATCACATGGGCGCCCTGTTGGGCCAGCAGTTTGGCGATGGCCTCACCGATGCCGCGACTGGCTCCGGAAACAAATGCAATTTTGCCATCAAGGTCGAACAGTTGAGTCCTGGACATGTTGATTCCCTGGTTGTCGCGGGTTTAGAGGCTGGATGAGTGGATGAGGTTGAGGCTCATTTGCTCAAGCAGCGCATTCATCTGCACAAAGGACGCGAAGCGCTTGTCCCGGGTCTGGCCGTGGTAATAGCGGTAATAGATTTGCTGAACGATACCCGCCAGACGGAACAGTCCGTAGGCGTAGTAAAAATCGTAGTTGTCTATCTGAATACCGGTGCGCTCGGCGTAGTAATCGACAAATTCCCGGCGGGTCAACATGCCCGGGGCGTTGCTGGGCTGGCGCCGCATCAGTTGAACCGGTGCCGGGTCGCCGGCTTCAATCCAGTAGGCGAGGGTGTTGCCCAGATCCATCAGCGGATCGCCCAGGGTCGTCAGCTCCCAGTCCAGCACGCCGATGATTTGCATCGGGTTGGCGGGGTCGAGGATCACGTTGTCGAAGCGATAGTCGTTATGAACGATGGCCGGGGTCGGGTGATCTGCCGGCATTTTGGCCTGCAGCCACTGCTTGACGGCTTCCCAGCGCGGGGCATCCGGGGTCAGGGCTTTTTCATAACGCTCGCTCCAGCCGCTGATCTGGCGCTGTACATAGCCTTCAGGTTTGCCCAGGTTGCCCAGCCCGCAGGCGTTGTAGTCGACCTGGTGCAATTGCACCAGGGTGTCGATGAAGCTCTTGCACAGGGTCTGGGTGGCGTCGGCAGTCAGCGCCAGTTCATCGGGCAGGTCGGAGCGCAAAATGATGCCCCGGACCCGCTCCATGACGTAGAACTCGGAGCCGATCAGGGTTTGGTCCGTGCAGTGGGCAAAGGCTTTGGGGCAGTAAGCGAAGGCATCCTTGAGCTGGTTAAGAATGCGGTATTCGCGGCCCATGTCGTGGGCCGATCGGGCTTTTTGGCCAAAGGGCGGGCGACGCAGTACCAGCTCCTGATCGGGGTATTGAACCAAGTAGGTGAGGTTGGACGCGCCCCCCGGAAACTGGCTGACCACGGGTTGCCCCACAAGCCCCGGGACATGGGCCTTGAGGTAAGGATCGATGCGGCTGATGTCGAGTTCTTCACCCGGGCGGATGCCGGTGGAGGAGTCAGTTAGCGCCATGTTTATCTCTTCTGCTTATATTTGTGGCTGGGTAACATTCGCTAATCTAATGGTCGACCGGGCCCGGGACAAGCCGGGCACGGCCTTAATAGGTGCGGGTGTTGATGGGCGATCAGCGGGATTGATAAGCGTTGAGTAAAGCGAGGCGAAAAAAAACCGAAGCGCGTGGTCTTCGGTTTTTTGCTGTTGCGTGTGGCTTACGAAGGGAACAGTTCGCTCAGCTTCATGGCCAGCATCATGTCGCCTTCAGCGCGCAGTTTGCCGCCCATGAAGGCTTGCATGCCATCGGTTTCGCCGCTGACGATGCCGTCCAGGGTTTCACCGTCCATGACCAGTGTGACTTGGGCGTCCGGGTTCTCGCCTTCTTTGAGTTCGCAAGTGCTGTCTTTAACGATCAGCGAGAAGTTTTTGGTGTCATCAATGCGAAAACCGAATACCAGGTCCAGACCGGCAGCAGCGGCTGGGTTGAATTTGGCTTTCATTGCTTGAACGGCATCAGCTACAGAAGTCATGGTTCGATCCTTTTAGGTTGGTTTACTGCGACCCGCAGGTCGCGGTTGCCGACGCTCAACGATAGGTGATGAGTGACGGCGTCTTCAACAGTTGCAGGTGCACATGACTGTTGAAGGAAGCCAGAACGACCTCGCGGCCATGGAACTTGAGCTGGCTGAGCGAGGTGTTAGCAATTTGCCAGGTCAGCTTGAAGGCATCGCTGGCCGGAATTTGCGTCAGTATGTGCAGCAAAGCAGTGATGGTGCCACCTGAGGTGAACACGGCGATGGTCTGCTGATTGCGGGCCAGGTCGAGAATCCGGTTCAGGCCTGCCTGAACCCGCTCTACAAAGCCCAGCCAGGTTTCAAGTTCGGGGGTGTCATAGGTGCCGCTGAGCCAGCGCGCGATGATCAGTTCAAAAATGCGCTGGAACTCTGCCGGGTTGTGGGCGGCATTATTCATGGCCGTTATGGCGTCAGGTTCATCTGGCAACAGGCCAGGAAGCAGGGCGCCAAGCACCGCGAAAGCGTCAAATTCGTTGAATGCCGGGTCAATCTCATGGGCGGGAACGGGCAGTCCGGCAGCCGTGAACTGTGCCAGTGCATGACGCGCGGTGTCTTGCTGGCGCAGCAGATCGCCCGAGATGCAGCGATCAAAGCGCAGGTCCAGGTCAACCAGATGCTGGCCAACGACTTGTGCCTGACGCACGCCCAGGGGCGACAGCATGTCGTAGTCATCAGCACCGAAGGAGGCCTGGCCATGTCTTATCAAATAGATGCTGCCCACTTTCGCGTCATCCCGCTCAGTTGAAAGTGTGGCGAGGTTAGGAGGAAGGCAAGAACCTGTCAATGAAAAAACATACGCTCGTTTGAATCGCCTGTATGGGCGTCCCTTGACCCTGTATCGCGGCTGGCAGGGCGAAGGTCACGCCGGTATGCTGGGCGTCATTGCGCGGCCCTAACCCGAGGGTCGTACGCTAATTAAGGAGAGGCTGTGGAATTTTTTGCCGATTACGCCAGTTTTCTGGCCAAGACCGTGACGCTGGTGATTGCCATTGTGGTGGTGCTGGTGACGATTGCGGCATTGCGTGGCAAAGGTCGCCGTCGCTCTGCAGGGCAGTTGCAGGTCAGCAAGATGAACGAGTTTTATAAAGGCCTGCGCGACAAGCTGGAGCAGTCGTTGCTGCCCAAGGATCAACTCAAGTCACTGCGTAAACAGCAGGCTAAAACCGACAAGAAGTTGAAAAAACAACCGGAAGAGAAACCGCGCGTATTTGTGCTGGATTTCGACGGTGATATCAAGGCTTCGGCCACTGAAAGCCTGCGTCACGAAATCACCGCGTTGCTGACCCTGGCCACCCCGGCCGATGAGGTGGTGCTGCGTCTGGAAAGTGGCGGCGGCATGGTGCACAGCTATGGCCTGGCGTCGTCGCAACTGGCGCGTATCCGTCAGGCGGGCATTCCGCTGACCATCTGTATCGATAAGGTCGCGGCAAGCGGCGGCTACATGATGGCGTGTATCGGTCAGAAGATTATCAGCGCACCCTTTGCGATTCTGGGTTCGATCGGGGTTGTGGCGCAGTTGCCCAACGTCAATCGCCTGCTGAAAAAGCACGACATCGATTACGAAGTGCTGACCGCCGGCGAGTACAAGCGCACCCTGACGGTGTTCGGCGAAAACACGGAAAAAGGCCGGGAGAAGTTCCAGCAGGATCTGGACATCACCCATCAGTTGTTCAAGAACTTTGTCGCCAAGTACCGTCCGCAGCTGGCCATCGATGAAGTGGCCACCGGCGAGGTCTGGCTGGGGGTTGCAGCGGTCGACAAGCTGCTGGTGGATGAGCTGAAAACCAGTGACGAGTATTTGTCGGAGCGCGCCAGGGACGCTCACCTTTACCACTTGCACTATGCACAGCGTAAAAGCTTGCAGGAGCGCGTTGGCCTGGCGGCCAGCAGTTCGGCAGAGCGGGTGGTTGACTCTTTGTGGAGCCGTTTGACTCAGCAGCGGTTCTGGTAAGTCTGCTGTCTTTCGGGACTCTTTGAGCCACGTAAGGACTCAGGAGTTGCCCGTGTCACAGGCATGCCATGTGACACGGGCGCGTCAGGCGATCAACGACGACGGAACAGCGGCATCGGTTCATCGGTGGAAGACTGGTAGGTCACCGAAAAATCTTTCAGGCCTTGCAGTGCTTCATACGGGTCTTTGTCGGCACGAATGGCAAACGCATCGAAGCCGCAGCGGTGCAGGTAGAACAGCTGGTCGCGCAGGACATCGCCAATCGCGCGCAATTCGCCTTTGTAACCATAACGGTCACGCAGCAAGCGGGCGTTGGAGTAGCTGCGGCCATCGGTGAAGGCGGGGAAGTTCAGGGCAATGACCTGAAAGTTAGCCACGTCCTCGCCCAGTTCCTCGGCTTCTTCATCGCTGTCCAGCCATACACCTAGGCCGCCATCACGGGCCTTGAGTGCCGGGCCATGTTCGCGCCACAGCGCCAGCGGCACGATCAGGTCGTCGCAGTTGGAGATGTCATCAAAGCTGACGTCCTTTGGCAGCAAGTGCCAGGTTTCGTCGATCACTTCGTTGTTTTTAATTATTCGCTGCATAGACGCGCTCCTTGAAAGGGTCGATGCCGATACGCTGGTAGGTGTCGATGAAGCGCTCATCTTCGGTACGTCTTTCAACGTACACATCGATCAGCTTTTCGATCACGTCCGGCATGGCGTCCTGGGCGAACGAGGGGCCGAGAATTTTGCCCAGGCTGGCATCACGGCTGGCGCTGCCACCCAGAGAGACCTGGTAGAACTCGGCGCCTTTTTTGTCTACGCCCAGAATCCCGATGTGACCGACGTGGTGGTGACCACAGGCGTTCATGCAGCCGGAGATGTTGAGGTCCAGTTCGCCGATGTCGAACAGGTAATCCAGGTTGTCAAAGCGACGCTGGATCGATTCGGCAATCGGGATCGACTTGGCATTGGCCAGCGAGCAGAAATCACCGCCAGGGCAGCAAATCATGTCGGTCAGCAGGCCGATGTTCGGCGTGGCGAAGCCTTGCTCGCGCAACTCGCCCCACATGGTGAACAACTGGTTTTGTTCGACGTCGGCCAGGATGATGTTCTGTTCGTGGGAGGTGCGCAGTTGACCGAAGCTGTAGCGATCGGCCATGTCTGCGATGCCGTCCCACTGTTTGTCTGTCACGTCACCCGGCGCTACACCCGTAGGTTTGAGCGACAGGGTCACGGCGACATAGCCCGGCTTTTTGTGGGCCAGGGTGTTGCGGCTGCGCCAGCGGGCGAAACCCGGGTGCTGCTGGTCGAGTTCAGCCAGTTCAGCGCTGAAGTCGGGCAGTACTTTGTAGTCAGGGTCGACGAAGTGCCTGGCGATGCGCTGGACTTCAGCCTCGGTCAGGGTGTTCGAACCACCGCGCAGGTGAACCATCTCGGCTTCAACGCGCTCGGCGAACACTTCCGGGGTCAGGGCTTTTACCAGGATCTTGATCCGGGCCTTGTACTTGTTGTCACGACGGCCGTAGCGGTTGTAAACCCGCAGGATGGCTTCGAGGTAGCTCAGCAAGTCTTGCCACGGCAGGAATTCGTTGATGAATGCGCCGATCACCGGAGTACGGCCAAGACCGCCGCCCACGAGTACGCGGAAGCCCAGTTCGCCGGCGTCGTTGAATACCGGCTCCAGGCCGATATCGTGCACTTCAATGGCGGCACGGTCAGAGGCAGAGCCATTGATGGCGATTTTGAATTTACGCGGCAAATAGGCGAATTCAGGGTGGAACGTGGTCCACTGACGCACAATCTCGCACCATGGGCGCGAATCGATCAGTTCATCGGCAGCCACACCGGCAAACTGGTCGGTGGTGACGTTACGCAGGCAGTTGCCGCTGGTTTGAATGGCGTGCATTTGCACAGTCGCCAGTTCTTCCAGGATGTCCGGCACGTCTTCCAGCGCCGGCCAGTTGAATTGCACGTTCTGGCGGGTACTGATGTGGGCGTAGCCCTTGTCATAGTCGCGGGCAATTTTGGCCATCATTCGCGCTTGACGCGAGGTCAACTGGCCATAAGGCACGGCAACCCGCAGCATCGGGGCAAAACGTTGAACATAAAGGCCATTTTGCAGGCGCAGGGGGCGGAACTCTTCTTCGCTCAGCTCACCTGCCAGATAGCGTCGGGTCTGATCCCGGAACTGCTTGACGCGGTCCTCGATGATCCGCTGATCGTACTCGTCATATACGTACATATAGGTCCTGTTCTCAGGCTGCTAACAGCTTATCTGCGCGCACGGCCGCGCACTCCCCACGGAGCGAGGCACGATACCAGTTTGTAGTTATGCGCAAAAGTGATGTTTAAGCATATGCAAAGAACCAAAACGACTATAAGAGTCTGATTCTCAATGCCTTACTTGTGAGGAGGACATTACTGAACTTAACTGAGCGCAAGTCTTCAAGCATTCACCCATAAAACCGAAAAAAGGCGATGCGATGAGTACTCCAGTCAAAGTGCGTAAAAGCGACAGCAAGGTCGATGCATGGGCCATTCTTTTTCTGATTATCCTGGTGGTCTCAACGGCCATTTTCTGGGTGAGTCATCAGTAATCAAACCCCTGCCAGATACAGCACCAGCTTCACGATCCCGAACAGGGCGAGCGCGAAGCACAGGGTAAACAACAAGCCCAGTATCAGAAACTGACCGGGCTTGCCGTGGGTGAAATCACGGGAGCGGTTTTTTGCGCTTTGCACGCCAAAAGCTGCAGCCATCACGCTGTGCAGCACTTGCCAGAAGGTAGGTGGCTTGTTGGCTGGATCGTCCATACATCCCTGCGCTATTGAGTTGCTGTGAGCACAGCATAGTTCAAGGGATGCATACCACTTAACCGTAGGAGCGAGCTTGCTCGCGAGCTTTAACGGCTCGCGAGCAAGCTCGCTCCTACAGAGGCAGGGGTTTTAGTTGTCGTAACCCAGATTCGGCGCCAGCCAGCGCTCCGTCACGCTCAGGTCCTGACCTTTACGGGCCGTGTAACTTTCAATCTGATCCTTGTCGACCTTGCCCACGGCAAAGTATTGCGCTTGCGGGTGAGCAAAGTACCACCCGCTGACCGCAGCAGCCGGGAACATGGCGTAGTGTTCGGTCAGGAAAACACCGCTCTGGCCTGCGCGCATCTCTTGTGCTTCAGGGTCCAGCAGGGCGAACAGGGTGCCTTTTTCCGTGTGGTCCGGGCAGGCCGGGTAACCCGGGGCAGGGCGGATGCCGCTGTATTGCTCTTTGATCAGTTCGTCATTGGCCAGTTGCTCATCCTTGGCATACCCCCAGTATTTGGTCCGCACCTGTTGGTGCAACCATTCGGCGCAGGCTTCGGCCAGACGGTCTGCCAGCGCCTTGACCATGATCGAGTTGTAATCGTCGCCCGCATCCTGATACGCCTTGGCCACTTCTTCGGCACCAATACCGGCGGTGGTAATAAACCCCCCTACGTAGTCGGTGACGCCGCTGTCTTTGGGCGCGACAAAGTCGGCCAGCGAGAAGTTCGGCTTGCCGTCGGTCTTGATGATTTGCTGGCGCAGGTGGTGCAGTTTTGCCAATGGCTGGCCATCGTCGCCGTACAGTTCCAGATCATCATCGTTGACCTGGTTGGCCGGCCAGAAGCCAAACACCGCACGGGCACTGATCAGCTTCTCGTCGATCAGTTTGGCGAGCATTTCCTGAGCATCGGCATACAGCGCGGTGGCAGCTTCGCCGACCACTTCGTCGGTCAGGATGCGCGGGAACTTGCCTGCCAGGTCCCAGGAGATGAAGAACGGCGTCCAGTCGATGTACTCGGCCAGCACTTTGAGGTCGATATTGTCCAGCACCTTGGCCCCGGTAAACGTCGGTTTGACCGGCTCGTAGGTGCTCCAGTCGAACTGTGGCTTTTTGGCAATGGCTGCGGGGTAGCTCAAACGCTCGGTACGGGCACTGCGGTTAGCGGTGCGTTCGCGCACTTCAATGTATTCAAGGCGGGTTTTCTCGACGAAACCGGGCTTCAGTTCCTTGGACAGCAACTGGGTGGCTACACCTACGGCGCGCGAGGCATCGGTGACGTAGATCACGGCATCATTCTGATACTTGGGCTCGATCTTGACCGCTGTGTGAGCCTTGGACGTGGTTGCGCCACCGATCATTAGCGGCAGATGGAAATCCTGACGCTGCATCTCGCGGGCCACGTGGACCATTTCATCCAGCGACGGGGTAATCAGGCCGGACAGGCCGATAATGTCGCACTTCTGTTCCTTGGCCACCTGCAGGATTTTCTCTGCCGGCACCATCACGCCCAGGTCAACAATGTCGTAGCCGTTACAGCCCAGTACCACGCCGACAATGTTCTTGCCGATGTCGTGCACGTCGCCTTTAACGGTAGCCATCAGGATCTTGCCCTTGGCCTCTGGCTTGTCGCCCTTTTCCAGTTCGATAAACGGGATCAGGTGCGCCACTGCCTGTTTCATCACGCGGGCGGATTTCACCACCTGGGGCAGGAACATTTTGCCCGCACCAAACAGATCGCCCACGATGTTCATGCCCGACATCAGCGGCCCTTCGATGACTTCGATAGGGCGTTTGAACGACTGGCGCGACTCTTCGGTGTCTTCGACGATATGGGTGGTGATGCCCTTGACCAGCGCGTGCTCAAGGCGCTTGTTGACTTCCCAGCCACGCCACTCTTCGGTCTCGGCCTCTTTGACGCTGCCGTCACCTTTGTACTTGTCGGCGATTGCCAGCAGGTTATCGGTGCCGTCCGGGGTGCGGTTGAGCACCACGTCTTCCACGGCGTCGCGCAATTCAGCCGGGATCTGGTCGTAAATCTCCAACTGGCCGGCGTTGACGATGCCCATGGTCAGGCCATTGCGGATCGCGTGCAGCAAAAACACCGAGTGGATGGCTTCACGTACCGGGTTGTTGCCACGGAACGAGAAGGACACGTTGGACACGCCGCCCGAAGTCAGAGCATACGGCAGCTCGTCGCGGATGTAGGCGCAGGCGTTGATGAAGTCCACGGCGTAGTTGTTGTGTTCTTCAATACCGGTGGCCACGGCAAAGATGTTCGGGTCGAAAATGATGTCTTGCGGCGGGAAGCCGACTTCATTGACCAGGATGTCGTAGGAGCGTTTGCAGATTTCCTTTTTGCGCGCTTCAGTATCGGCCTGGCCGGCTTCGTCAAACGCCATCACCACCACGGCAGCGCCATAGCGCTTGCACAGTTTGGCGTGATGAATGAACTGCTCAACGCCTTCCTTCATGCTGATCGAGTTAACGATGCCCTTGCCCTGAATGCACTTGAGGCCCGCTTCGATGACTTCCCACTTGGAGGAGTCGATCATGATCGGCACGCGGGAGATATCCGGTTCGCCGGCAATCAGGTTGAGGAAGGTGACCATCGCCTTCTTCGAGTCCAGCATGCCCTCGTCCATGTTGATGTCGATGATCTGCGCACCGGCTTCAACCTGTTGCAGCGCCACTTCCAGGGCTTCGGTGTAATTGTCTTCACGGATCAGCCGGGCGAAGCGGGCCGAACCGGTGATGTTGGTACGCTCGCCAACGTTTACGAACAGTGAGCTGCGATCGATGGTGAACGGCTCAAGACCGGACAGGCGGCAGGCTTTCGGGATATCCGGGATCTGGCGCGGGGCATAGCCGGCCACCGCCTTGGCGATGGCTTCGATATGGCCCGGGGTGGTGCCGCAGCAGCCTCCCACAATGTTGAGAAAGCCGCTTTGGGCGAACTCTTCAATGACCTTGGCAGTTTCAGCCGGCAGTTCGTCGTATTCACCGAACTCGTTGGGCAGGCCCGCGTTGGGGTGAGCCGAAACATAGGTATCGGCCTTGTTCGACAACTCTTCGAGATACGGGCGCAATTCACGGGCACCCAGGGCGCAGTTCAAACCGACCGAAATCGGCTTGGCATGGCTGATGGAGTTCCAGAATGCTTCGGTGGTCTGACCCGACAGCGTACGCCCGGAAGCATCGGTGATTGTCCCGGAGATCATGATCGGCAGTTCGACACCCAACGCCTCAAACACGCCCTGAACGGCAAAGATCGCGGCTTTGGCGTTGAGGGTGTCGAAAATGGTCTCGATCAGAATCAGGTCGGCGCCGCCTTCGATCAGGCCTTTGGTGGCTTCGGTGTAGTTTTCTACCAGCTCATCGAAGGTCACGTTGCGATAGCCGGGGTTGTTCACATCCGGCGACAGCGAGCAGGTTCGGCTGGTCGGCCCGAGCACGCCAGCGACAAAACGCGGCTTGTCCGGGGTTTCGAGAGTTTTGGCGTCGGCCACCTTGCGGGCCAGGCGTGCGCCTTCTACGTTGAGTTCGTAGGCAAGTGCCTGCATGCCGTAGTCGGCCTGGGACACCTGAGTGGCGTTGAAGGTGTTGGTTTCGAGGATATCGGCCCCGGCATCCAGATACGCCTTCTCAATGGCCCCGATTACATCCGGGCGGCTGAGGATCAAAAGGTCGTTATTGCCTTTGACGTCACTCGGCCAGTCGGCGAAGCGTGTTCCACGATAGTCGTGTTCCTCTAGGCGGTAGCTTTGGATCATAGTGCCCATGCCGCCATCGAGAATCAGAATGCGCTCTTTGAGGGCTTGCTGAAGTGCTTGGAGACGAGCGCTGCGGTCAGACATAGGACTACCTGTTAGAGCCATGCAAAAGATGCGAAATCATAACAAACCTGCGTGGGATTTGAGCGTTCGCTAATTTACATGAATTTGATTCATGTTGAAGCGACAACTCCATGGGTAGAATTGCTCCATATTTTGATATCAGGACAATGGCACATGTTTTTTCGCCTACTCACCAGCGCCGTGACGCTGGTGGTGTGCAGTACAGCGTTGGGACAAACCCCGCTGGTCAGTCCGGCTATTTCCTACACCCAGGACATACAGCCGATCCTCACTGAGAAATGCGTTGCCTGTCACGCCTGCAACGACGCCGCCTGCCAGCTCAACCTAGGCAGCGCAGAAGGTGCCACCCGTGGTGCCAGCAAAGTCCCTGTGTATAAGGGCGATCGAAGCACCGCAGTAACGCCAACGCGAATTTTCTATGACGCCAGTGGCCCTTCAGAATGGCGCAACAAAGGCTTTTACTCGGTTCTTGATGCCCAGGGCGCGCAAGCGGCGTTGATGGCACGGATGCTGGAGCTGGGCCACAGCGCACCGCTGACACCCAATGCCAAATTGCCTGAAGAGATTGTGCTGGGCCTCAATCGCGAGAACGCCTGCCCGGCGCCGGGTGAATTCAATGTTTATGCGCAAAATCATCCCAAGGAAGGGATGCCATTAGCCGTGACCGGGCTTACCGATCAGCAATATATGACCGTGCAAACCTGGCTCGCCCAGGGCGCGCCGGTGGATCAGAACGCAATCAAGCCAAGCGCCGGTGAGGCAGCACAGGTCGCGCAGTGGGAAGAGTTGCTCAATCGCCCGGGCTCCACTGAAGCCCTTGTCGCGCGCTGGTTGTATGAGCATTTGTTTTTGGCCCATGCCTATTTCGACAACGGTGTGCCGGGTCATTACTTTCAATGGGTACGTTCGCGCACGCCCAGCGGCCAGCCGGTTGACCTGATTGCGACACGCCGTCCGAATGATGATCCGGGCACCGGTTTTTACTATCGGTTGATGCCGGTCCAGGGGGTGATCGTCCACAAGACCCACATCACTTATCCGATGGGCTCGCGCAAGCTGGAGCGGGTCAAACAACTGTTCTACAGCGGTGATTGGCATGCCACGTCATTGCCGGGCTACGGGCCGCGCGGGCGGGCCAACCCGTTTGAAACCTTCGAGGCGATTCCGGCGGTTGCGCGTTATCAGTTCATGCTCGATAACGCGGAATATTTCGTACGTACCTTTATCCGCGGCCCGGTATGCCGGGGGCAAATTGCGACAGATGTAATTCGCGATAACTTCTGGACCGTGTTCCAGGAGCCTGCCCGCGATCGCTATGTCACGGATGCAGTTTATCGCGGCAAGGCTACGCCGTTACTGGCCATGCCGGGGCAAATCGACGATGTGGGCAGTGTGATTTCGCTGTGGCACAACTATCGCGACAAGCGCAACGACTATGAGAAGTTGCGCCAGCAAGCTTACGCCGAGATGCCGCCGCCCAGCTGGTCGACCTTGTGGGCGGGTAACGACAACGCCTTACTAACCATCTTTCGGCACTTTGACAGCGCGAGCGTCAGTAAGGGCCTGATCGGTGACGTGCCGCAAACCATGTGGCTGTTCGACTACCCCTTGCTGGAGCGCACCTATTACCAGTTGGCAGTCAACTTTGATGTGTTCGGCAATGTGTCCCATCAGGCGCAGACGCGCTTGTACTTTGACCTCATCCGTAATGGCGCCGAGGTCAACTTCCTGCGTTTGATGCCGGCTGATTCCCGCTCGGCCATCTTGAGCGACTGGTATCAGAACAGCGGCAAACTGAAAATGTGGATGGACTATCAGAAGATCGATACCGACACGCCGACGGGCATGAAGCTGGATCCGGTCGATCCCAAGCGGGACTTTGCGCTCAAGTTGATAGAGCGCACAGGCACCCTGAATGCGCGGCCGGACCCGATCAACCGGTGCTCGGGGGCGTATTGCTCACGGCCCGATATTGCGCAGGAGTTCAAGTATGCCGAGCAATCCCTCAGCCACCTGACCTCGCGTCCCGCAGCGGGCCTGGCAGTGATCAATCAGTTGCCCGAAGCCAGCATGCTGCGGATCGAGGGTGCCAACGGCAAACGCGAGATGTACAGCATGCTGCGCAATCGCGCGCACACCAACGTTGCGTTCATGCTCGGTGAGGAATACCGGTTGCAGCCGGGGCTGGACACCTTGACCATCTACCCGGGGGTGCTCAGCAGTTATCCGAACTTTATGTTCAATATTCCGGCAAGCGAGGTGCCAGAGTTTGTTCAGGCGATGGAGCAATGCAAGGACCAAGAGACCTTCGACACCATTGTCGAGCGCTGGGGGATTCGCCGCAGCAACCCGCAGTTTTGGCATTACTTCCATGATATTGGCCAGTACATCAATGAGACCGACCCGGTCGAAGCAGGTGTGCTGGATATGAACCGTTACGAAAACCTGTAGCCGTACCGATTATTCAGAACTGGACGGGGGCGCTTTCCTGACAAAAATACTAGGACTTTGTCAGGCGCGCCGATTGGCGTAAACTGCCCCACATGTCTGCGAGGAGATTCCATGAGCGCCATAACGATTACCGACGCCGCCCACGATTACCTGGCTGATCTGCTATCCAAGCAGAACACCCCGGGAATCGGCATCCGCGTCTTCATCACCCAGCCCGGCACCCAGTATGCTGAAACCTGCATTGCCTACTGCAAGCCCAATGAAGTGAAACCCGAAGATACCGCCCTGGGCCTGAAAACCTTCACGGCCTGGATTGACTCGGTCAGCGAGCCTTTCCTTGACGATGCCGTGGTGGACTACGCCACTGACCGCATGGGGGGTCAACTGACCATCAAGGCGCCAAACGCCAAGGTGCCGACGGTTACCGCCGACAGCCCGATCAACGAGCGTATCAACTACTACCTGCAGACCGAGATCAATCCCGGCCTGGCCAGTCACGGCGGTCAGGTCAGCCTGATTGAAGTGGTTGAAGACGGTATTGCTGTCCTCAAGTTCGGCGGTGGTTGCCAGGGCTGTGGCCAGGCTGACGTTACCCTGCGTGAAGGCATCGAGCGCACACTGCTCGAGCGTGTGCCGGAGCTCAAGGGCGTACGTGACGTGACCGACCACTCGCAGAAAGAAAACGCCTACTACTGAGTTATCGGTAACAGGGCGTCCGCTGCGAAGCTGATGAAAAAACGGTGCCCCGTGAGCACCGTTTTTTTATGCCCGCGATCCGCGACCGCTGTGGTTCCCGTGGCCGCTGGCGAGGAACGAGGCTGCAATCGCTTCTATCATGGGCGATAGAGGTGAGCATGCCCGGCACGGTACAGCGATGAGTCGGAGAAGTTGTCATTGGACAGCACCCGGCCCACCAGAATCAGTGCCGTGCGCTTGAAACCCTTGGCCTGAACCTTGGCCAGAATGTCTTCCAGGGTCCCTTGTACCCAGTCCTGATCCGGCCAGCTGGCGCGATGAATGACCGCAATCGGGCAGTCGCTGCCGTAATGCGGGCTCAATTCATCGATGATTTTTTGCAGATTCTTGACCCCTAGATGAATCGCCATGGTCGCTTTGTGTTGCGCCAGGCTGGCCAGCTCTTCGCCCGCAGGCATTACGGTCTTGTCCGCATAGCGGGTCAGAATCACCGTTTGTGAAATGTCCGGCAGGGTCAGTTCCGCACCTAAAATGGCCGCGCAGGCTGCGGTAGCGGTGACACCCGGAATGATTTCAAAGGCGATGCCAAGCTCACGTAAACAACGGATTTGCTCGCCAATGGCGCCATACAGGCTCGGATCGCCGGAGTGCACGCGGGCCACATCCTGGCCTTTGGCGTCTGCCGTCTTGATCAGGCTGATGATTTGCTCAAGGTGCAGTTCTGCACTGTTGACCACCTGCACCGCCTGATGGCCGTCAAGCACGGCGGCCGGCACCAGCGAGCCGGCGTAAATAATCACCGGGCAACTGCGGATCAAACGCTGGCCCTTGACGGTAATCAGCTCTGGGTCGCCGGGCCCGGCGCCGATGAAATAAACAGTCATGGCAGTCTCTTGAAAGGGTCTGGATAGAGCTGTTCGTGAACAACGCTCATAGTGAAGCGGGAGAGTATCGCGGTTTTTATCCGGTGCAGGCCAATGCAAAGGTGGCCGCAGAGGAGTTCTTGCGGGTGATCAGCAGTCTGGCCGTAGCGCCACTCAGCTGTTCGGCAAGTGCCAGTGCGGCACTTTCGGCGATGCCAAAACAGCCGGTTGCCTCAAACGCCCGGGCCGATTGCTGGCTCAGTTGCGACGCAAACGGGGCCAGTTGCCGGGCGCTGAACACCTCAAACTGAAGATTCAACTGCGTCGCCAACTGGATTAACCCCGTTTCATCGCGCTTGAGATCAATGCTGGCCAAAGCATGAATCGATTGCAGTGCGATCCCCGCCTGGCTCAGGGATCGTTCAATCAGGGCCAACAGCTCATCGACGCTGCAGCCCTGACGGCAGCCCAGGCCAATGACCAGAATTGGCGCTGTGCCGCCAGCAATCATGCCGAGTACTGGCCTTCAGACTTGCGGCGGAACAGCCAGGCGCTGATCACACCCAGTGCCAGCCAGAAGGCGAAGTTGGTCAGTTGCGAAGCGATCTTGAACTGCGATTCCAGTTCTTGCGGTGCCAGGCTGGAATGCACAAGCGGCTGCGGCGCACCAAAAATATGCGGCACCAGCACAATCGCAACGCCCAGCACTTTAAGCGCCCAGTGCTTGCCGAACACCAGCAGCGCGATGGCCACTGCAGTGGATGCCGCAGTGGTGACCCACCAGAGTTGACGCTGCAGTAAATCGGCAGCGGCGGTACCCGGCAATTCAGGCGGCAGGCCAAGGGTAGGCGCCAGGCAAAACACGGCATAACCGGCCAGCCCCCACAGCAGGCCCTGGGAGGTGCGGGTAGGGGCGCGCAAGGTATACAAGCCCGCCAGCATCAGGGCAAAACCGACCGCTACCACCAGATTGCCACCCGTTGTCGACAGGACGCGCTGCCACCCGTCTTCAGGCTCCCAGGCTTCTGCGTCGTGGGTGTGACCAGCCATGCTGGCGTGTTCGTGCACTTCACTGGCAGCGGGTTTCTCGTAGGTTTCCGCCTGCAGGATCAGCGGTGCGACCCAAAAGCTTTGCAGCAGAGTGAGCAGCAAAGCGCCAAGCAAGCCGGTGAAGCCTGCGGTTTGAGCAATACGCTTAATCATGGCAGGCAATCTCAATGGCACGGGAAGGCTGAGCTGTGGCGGGTGTCATGGGCAGCATTGTGCACCGCTGCAATATGCGAGAAACCGGCGAAGTAAACCAGCAAGGCACCCAGCACGGCAGCACCGACAGCGGCTACGATTCGTTGGCTTTGGGTGGAACTGGTAGCAGCGGAGTGAGTACGGCTGGTGCTGATGGACATGGCGCTTCCCTCTGGTCAGACAGCGGGCGTGCAAGCGCAAGAAAACCCCGCGAACGAAGATCGCAGGGTTTAACAGCGCCCGCCCACCGCGGGTTTGTTTTTGAAATGACCAGGCCGGTCTCCGGGCTTGCGAGGGGCTCACGTGCTGTGGGCCTGCAAACATCTCCTTCCCATGCAGATGCACAGTGGTTGTGATGTTTCTCTCGCTTACCGTTGCGGGGGCAGCACCGGACTGGTCGGACAATAAATGCCTGACGCACCGGTTTCCCGTTTCACCCTGTGAAGGGCACCTGATACAAGATGTGTAGGAGAGCACAGCTGCGCGGGAGCCGTCAAATCAGCTGCCCGTGCAATGGGTAGCGGCTACAGATTTAACTTCAGACGGCGAGGATGCTTTTAACCTTGTCGCGCAGTTGGTCGATGGAAAATGGTTTGCCGATCACAAGCATGCCGGCAGGCACATCGATGTTCTCGGCATAGCCGCTGGCAAACAGCACGGGTAACTGTGGTCGCAACTCCCGGGCTTTATTGGCAAGGGTCTTGCCATTCATCCCCGGCAGGCCCACATCGGTCATCAGCAAATCTATCGTGTTGCCCCGGTTTTCGAGCAGCGCCAGGGCGCTATCGCCATCCTCGGCTTCGAGCACGTTGAACTTCAACTCTTCCAGTACGTCAACGATCAACATACGAACAATGGCGTCGTCTTCGACTACCAGAATGGTAGAGGGTGTTGCAGACATAATGGTTATCCCGAATGAAAATTGAGCGCGGGTGGGGGCAAACCTGAATTTGCTTGCTCTATCAGTAAGCTGGAACCCCAACCAAGTTCCGCAGTTGTACAAAAAAAATGGCTGTACAAGTTTTGTTAGGATAGCCGTTGCAAGCAGCTAAATCCTTTTTCACTGTAGGAATTGGCTATTACTTCATAAGAAAATAGAATTTTTACTCGAGAATCCGTCAGACTCTCGATTTTGACCACCGTACACGGGACTGAAATATGAATGCACCAGCATCGGTAGATGAGCAGAGCTTTCGCAAGCTCCTGAGCCGCAACGTCGGATTGCCCTTGGGTGTAGGTGTGCTCAGCGCCGTACTGTTTGTGGCAATGATCAGCTACCTGCTGTCGGTCATTCAGTGGGTTGAGCACACCGACCGGGTGATTAACAACGCCAACGAGGCTGTAAAGCTCTCCGTGGATCTTGAAACCGGCATGCGGGGTTTCCTGATCACTGGTGATGAGCATTTTCTTGACCCGTATGAAGTGGCAAAGCCACAAATCATGGCCCAGTTACAGGGGCTGGAACAGTTGGTCAGCGACAATCCGCAGCAAATTGATCGGCTCAAACGACTTGAAGCCCTGCAATCGGACTGGAGTGCCTATGCCCAGTCGATGATCGATATGCGCCGCCAGAGCGGTGACTACAAAGGGGCGGTGCAATCCGGACGTGGCAAGCGCCTGACCGATGAAATCCGCAGAGAGTTCGATGAATTCATTGCCATGGAGCAGCAACTGCGGGTTGCCCGCAATGAAAGTGTGAGTAGAACCACGATCGTCAGCATCGGTCTTTATCTGGTTTTTGTACTCGGGTTGAGTGGTTTTCTGGCTTACCGAGGTCGTCGTGACTTACTAGATCTTTCAAAGAGTTACGGTGACAACCTCGAGTTGAAAATGCAGACTGCGCAGCGCCTGGAGCAACAGGCCTGGTTGCGCAACGGCCAGACCGAGCTGGCGGAACAGGTATTGGGTCGCCTGACGCTCAATATGCTGGGGCGCAATATTCTGCAATTTTGCGCCCAGTATCTGGGTACTGTGGTTGCCGCCGTGTATGTGCGCGAAGACCACGGCGGCCTCAAGCGGGTGGCCAGTTACGGGTTTTCCCGCGAGGAAGAGGCCCGGCATCAACTGATCCACAATGAAGAAGGCCTTGTCGGGCAGGCCGCTCAGCAAGACAAGCTGATACGCCTGGATGATGTGCCTGAGGACTATTTCCTTAAAGTCAGCTCCGGCCTGGGGCAAGGCACTCCGCGCAGCGTGCTGGTGGTGCCGACCAGCGACGATGATCGGGTCAATGGCGTGATTGAACTTGGCTTCCTGCGCCCGCTCACTGAACGTGACGTCGAACTGTTTGAGTTGATTGCCGACAATATCGGCATGTCGATTGAAGCCGCCCGTTATCGTCAGCGCCTGCAAGAAGTGCTGGCCGAGACCCAGCAACTCAATGAAGAGCTGCAAGTGCAGCAGGAAGAGTTGAAAACCGCGAACGAAGAACTCGAAGAGCAATCGCGGATTCTCAAGGAATCCCAGACCCATCTTGAAACTCAGCAGGCGGAGCTTGAGCAAACCAACGAGCAGTTGGCGGACCAGGCGCTGGCGCTGGCCGGTCAGCGTGACGCGATGGACCTCAAGAATACCGAACTCAATCACGCCCAGGTGCAACTTGAAGAACGGGCCCTGGAGCTTCAGCGCTCCAGCAAGTACAAGTCCGAATTCCTGGCCAACATGTCCCACGAACTAAGAACTCCACTCAACAGCTCGTTGATTCTGGCCAAGTTGCTGTCGGAAAACCCGCAAGAGAATCTCACCGCCGAGCAGGTCAAGTTCGCCGAGTCGATCTACTCGGCGGGCAATGACTTGCTCAACCTGATCAATGACATTCTGGACATCTCCAAAGTTGAAGCCGGCAAGCTGGAGGTGCGTCCCGAAAACACCAGCGTCATCCGTGTGGTCGAAGGTCTGCGGGGAATGTTCGAACCGTTGGCGGGGGACAAGTCCCTTCAGTTCCAGGTTGATGTAGAGCCAGGTACACCGGCCATGATCTACACCGACAGCCAGCGTCTGGAGCAAGTCCTCAAGAACCTGTTGTCCAATGCGATCAAGTTCACTGCTAAGGGCCAGGTCAGCCTGAGCGTCTCCCGTGCGCCGGGGCAAGGGATAGCGTTCCGGGTCCAGGACTCCGGAATCGGCATCGCCCCCGAGGAGCAGGAAAGCATTTTCGAAGCGTTCCGCCAGGCCGACGGCACCACCAACCGGCGTTATGGCGGTACCGGGCTGGGCTTGTCGATCTCCCGTGATCTGGCGACCTTGCTCGGCGGCTCCATCACCGTCAGCAGCACGCCGGGGCAGGGCAGCGTATTCACCCTGGTCTTGCCTGAACAATTTGTGGAGCACGCCGAACCTGAGGTTCCAGTGCCTGTCAGCGCCGCAACCAGAGTAGTCCCGGTCGTAGTACAACCGCATGCACCGCCTGCAATCGTGACCCCTCTGGACATACCGCGGTTCATGGATGACCGGGAAAAGGGCCCTTTTACCACCCGTTGTATCCTGGTGATTGAAGATGAGCCCAACTTTGCGGGCATCCTCTTCGATCTGGCGCATGAACTGGGTTATCACTGCCTGGTGGCCCATGGCGCTGATGAAGGCTTCAGCCTGGCGACACAGTTTATTCCCGATGCGATTTTGCTCGACATGCGCTTGCCGGACCATTCCGGGCTGACAGTGTTGCAGCGTCTGAAGGCGTTGGCGCCGACCCGGCATATCCCGGTGCACGTCATTTCCGTCGAAGACCGGGTCGAGGCGGCGATGCACATGGGCGCCGTGGGCTATGCGGTCAAGCCGACCTCCCGCGAGGAGCTCAAGAATGTATTCGCACGCCTGGAAGGCAAGCTCACGCAGAAGGTCAAACGGGTGTTGCTGGTCGAGGATGATGATCTGCAGCGCGACAGCATTGCCCGCCTGATCGGCGACGATGATATAGAAATTACCGCCGTTGGCTTGGCCCAGGAGGCGCTGGACCTGCTGCGCAACCACATCTATGACTGCATGATCATCGACCTCAAGCTGCCTGACATGTTGGGCAACGAATTGCTCAAGCGCATGTCCACCGAGGATATCTGCTCGTTCCCGCCGGTCATCGTCTACACCGGGCGCAACCTGACCCGCGATGAAGAGGCAGAGCTGCGCAAGTATTCGCGCTCGATCATCATCAAGGGCGCGCGTTCACCCGAACGCCTTCTGGATGAAGTGACATTATTTCTGCACAAAGTTGAATCCCGGTTGTCCCATGAGCGCCAGGCAATGCTCAAAACCGCCCGTAGCCGGGACAAGGTGTTCGAAGGGCGCAAGATCTTGCTGGTGGACGATGACGTACGAAACATCTTCGCCCTTACCAGTGCGCTTGAGCATAAAGGAGCTATCGTGGTCATTGGCCGTAACGGCCGGGAAGCCATCGAACGCCTGAACGAGGTGGAAGATATCGACCTGGTGTTGATGGACGTAATGATGCCGGAGATGGATGGCTATGAAGCCACTGTCGAAATTCGCAAAGACCCGCGCTGGCGCAAGCTGCCGATCATTGCGGTCACGGCCAAGGCAATGAAGGACGATCAGGAACGGTGCCTGCAGGCAGGCTCCAATGATTACCTGGCTAAACCGATTGATCTGGATCGACTCTTTTCGTTGATCCGTGTCTGGCTACCGAAAATGGAACGACTTTAAGTGCAGCGAAACACCGACATCGAGTTACGCCTTCTGATCGAAGCGATCTATCTCAAATACAGCTATGACTTTCGCGATTACTCCGGCGCGTCCATCAAGCGCCGGGTGCAGCATGCGCTGCGCCAGTTCGACTGCAATACCATTTCGGCCTTGCAGGAGCGGGTTCTGCATGACCCGACGATGTTCATGCAATTGCTGCAGTTCTTGACCATTCCCGTCAGCGAGATGTTTCGCGACCCGGAACACTTCCTGGCCATTCGCCAGGAAGTGGTGCCGATCCTCAAGACCTATCCCTCGCTGAAAATCTGGATTGCGGGTTGCAGCACCGGAGAAGAGGTTTACTCAATGGCCATCTTGCTGCGTGAAGAGGGCCTGCTGGACCGGACCATCATTTACGCGACCGATATCAATCCGCGATCGCTGGAAAAGGCCAAGCAAGGGATATTTTCTCTTGAAAATATTCGTGCCTATACCCAGAACTATCAGCAATCCGGGGGCCAGCGATCGTTTGCCGATTACTACACCGCGGCCTATGACTACGCGATTTTCGACAAGACGCTGCGTGAGAACGTGACCTTTGCCGATCACAGCCTGGCGACCGATAGCGTGTTCTCAGAAACTCATTTAATTTCGTGTCGCAACGTATTGATTTACTTCAATAAAAATCTTCAAAATAGGGCGTTTGGATTGTTTCATGAGTCATTGTGCCACCGAGGTTTCCTGATGTTGGGCAGCAAGGAAACCCTGGATTTTTCTGACTACAGCAAGCAATTCACACCCGTGCTCAAACATGAACGGATCTACCGAAAGCTATGAGTGTCTTAACCGAAGAGACTTCGCGCTTGAGACCTGTGGATGCCGTGGTAGTAGGGGCATCTGCCGGCGGAGTTGAAGCCTTGCTGACTATCTTCAAGGACCTGCCCGCCGATTTCGGCCTGCCGATCATTGTGGTCCTGCATATACCCGATGAGCGCCGCAGCCAGCTGGCAGAGGTGTTCGACCGGCGCTTGTCGATAGCGGTCAAGGAAGCGGGCGACAAGGAACCGATCATCCCCGGCACCTTGTACTTCGCAGCCCCCGGCTATCATTTGTCGGTGGAGGACGATTACAGCTTTTCCTTCAGTCAGGAGGCCCGGGTGCATTATTCGCGGCCCTCGATTGACTATCTGTTTGAATCAGCGGCCGATGCGTATCAACAGCGCCTGGCCGCCATATTACTGACTGGCGCCAATCAGGACGGTGCTCAGGGCCTGGAAACGATCAAGCTGCGTGGCGGTTTGACCATTGTTCAGGACCCTGAAGAAGCGTTGGTTGCAACCATGCCGCAAGCGGCACTGGATCGCATCCAGCCGGACTACATCCTCCCTTTGTGCGGCATCGGCCGTCTGCTTTGCGAGCTGGAACGAATCGAATGCTGATAAGTGATATTCAAACCAAGTTGCTGATCGTCGATGATCTGCCGGAAAACTTGCTGGCGCTGGAAGCGTTGATCAAACGCGAGGATCGCACTGTCTACAAAGCGTTGTCTGCGGACGAAGCATTGTCATTGTTGCTGCAGCATGAATTCGCCATGGCCATTCTTGATGTGCAAATGCCCGGCATGAACGGTTTTGAACTGGCCGAGTTGATGCGCGGTACCGAAAAAACCAAAAGTATCCCGATCGTGTTTGTCAGCGCCGCCGGGCGCGAGATGAACTACGCCTTCAAGGGCTATGAAAGTGGGGCCGTGGACTTCTTGCACAAGCCGCTGGATATCCATGCGGTGAAGAGCAAGGTCAACGTGTTTGTTGACCTTTATCGCCAGCGCAAGGAGGTCAGGCAACAGGTCGAGGCCCTCGAGCACAGCCGGCGCGAACAGGAAGTGCTGCTGGCGCAACTGCAAGTCACCCAGGTCGAGCTTGAGCATGCAGTACGCATGCGGGACGACTTCATGTCGATTGTCTCCCATGAGGTGCGCACGCCGCTCAACGGCCTGATCCTGGAAACCCAGCTGCGCAAGATGCACCTGGCCCGCGATAACGCGGCTGCCTTCACGCTGGACAAGATGAAGGCCATGGTCGAGCGCGATGAGCGTCAGATCCAGAGCCTTATCCGGCTCATAGAAGACATGCTTGATGTGTCGCGTATACGCACCGGCAAGCTGTCGATCCGGCCTTCAAGGTTTGACTTGTCGGTTGCTGTAGGCAATTTGCTGGAGAGCTTTGCGGCCCAGGTCAGCGCAGCGCAATCGAGCGTCAACTACCGGGCAGGGCAACCGGTGATCGGGCAATGGGACGAGTTCAGAATTGAACAAGTGGTGTCCAACTTACTGACCAATGCCTTGCGTTATGGGGCAAAAAAGCCGATTGATGTGTCTGTGTATGTGCAGGGTGATCAGGCAGTGATAGAAGTCACTGACCAGGGCATAGGCATCAGTGAAGAAAACCAGCAACGAATTTTTCAACAGTTTGAGCGTGTTGCTGGCAGCCATGTGGTCACCGGGCTGGGCTTGGGGCTGTTCATCTCGGAGCAGATCGTTGCTGCCCACAACGGGCAAATAACGGTTCGCAGTACATTGGGCGAAGGCGCCATGTTCAGGGTATGTCTGCCGCTTGAACAAAAGACTTGAATTTGTCGCAACCTATGGCCCGTCCGGAGGTCGTAATTGCAGCTATTGTCCGGATTAAGGTTTCCCATGAGTGAAGATGCGCAAGATGTTGTTCTGATTGTCGAAGACGATCCCTCGATCCTGATGGTTCTGAGCGCCTATCTATCCGGTGAAGGATATAGAGTGCTGCAGGCAGAAAACGGCGAGCAGGCATTCGAAATTTTGGCGAGCAAACCGCATCTGGACCTGATGGTTACCGACTTTCGCCTGCCTGGCGGGATTTCGGGGGTGCAAATTGCCGAACCGGCACTCAAGTTGCGTCCCGACCTGAAGGTTATCTTCATCAGTGGTTATCCGGCAGAAATCCGCGAAACCGGAAGCCCTATCACCCTGACGGCGCCGATCCTGGCCAAACCGTTCGACCTCGACACCCTTCAAGAACAAATCCAGAAACTGCTGGCCTGACAAGCCCACCCCGACAGTAGGAGCGAGCTTGCCTCGCGAGCTTTTAACCGCTCGCGAGCAAGCTCGCTCCTACAGGTACATCATCCGGTGAAGGATATAGAGTGCTGCAGGCAGAGAATGGCGAGCAGGCATTCTAATGGACCTGATGGTTACCGACTTTCGCCTGCCCGGCAGAAATCCGCGAAACCGCAAGCCCTTTCACCCTGACGAAACTGCTGGCCTGACAAGCCCCACCCCCGACTGTAGGAGCGAGCTTGCTCGCGAGCTTTTAACCGCTCGCGAGCAAGCTCGCTCCTACAGGTAAAGACGGGAAGGGGGGTTCAAAGCCCTTGCTGCAGTGCCGGATCATCCGGGTTCAACTGCTCCATCTGCGCCAGCAGCACCTGCACATTCTGGATCTGCCCCGACTCTTTCCAGTAGCGAATCAACAGCACGCGCGCCTTGCGATTGGCGGGCTGGCGCTGTAACAGCTCTTCGAGCTGACGTTGTGCGGCTTCCAGTTGATCGAGATCGTGCAGGGCTATCGCCAGTCTGTAGCGGTACTCACTGTTGTCAGGCTCAAGTTCCACGGCTTTGGCCAGGCCGAGCAGGGCGTATTCCGTCTGCCCGTGGTTAAGCAGCCAAATGCCAAGCGCATGCTGCAGATATGCAGACTCGGGATGGGCTTCGAGCTGTCTGGCCAGCAGTTGACGTGCGGTGTCGGTCTGGCCGCGTTTATCCAGCAACTCTATCTGAGCCACCACGGCCTTGAGATTCTGCGGGTCCAGTGCCGTGACTTTTTCCAGTGCAGCCCGGGCCTCATCCAGTTGACCTTCATGCAGATAAAGCCGGGCGAGCTGGCCCTGGGCCTGCGGATCGTCGGGACGGGTTTTGAGTTCGCGTTCGAATTCGTCGATCACCTGCTGCAACGGCCCGAAGTAAAGGCCCTGCTCATCAGGAGACAGGCCCAGCAGTGCATTGGCGGCGGCAAAACGTACGCTTTGCTCCGCATCATCGAGCAACGGGCCAAGCAATAGTGTGCGCTGAGCACCCGGCACCAGGCCGACAATGCTCTGGATGGCCGCCTGGCGTACCTGCGGTGAAGGGTGCTGCAAGTCAGCGTCTGCCAGTTTCAGCGCCTGGGGGCTGGGATAGTTGGGCAATTCTGCATGCAGGCTCACGCGCCGGGTATCGGACAGGTCAGTGCGGGCCAACTGCTGATAAAGCACTCGGGCGGCTCCGGGTTGACCGTTATGTGCCTGAGCAAGGGCAGCCGAATAACTGCTGCTTGCAGCGGGGATTTTTGCGCTGGGTGCGGGGCGCATCCAATACCAAAGACCGGCTGCGATAAGCGCTGACAGAAGACTGATAGCGAGGTAACGGCGAGGCTGGGTCATGCAATATCCAGAAACAGGCGTGCGGATGAGGGACAAGATTGGGACAGTAGCCGGTTGGAGTCAAACCCTGATCCGGCAAAGCCGTACGGGCCCTACGCGCCAGATCGCAGCCTTTGGCCGCGACTACAGGGTTGCGAACAGTAAAAACCAGAAGCAAAAAAAGCCCCGTGACCGAATGACCACGGGGCTAAAAATGGCTGGATGCGACCAACCAAAGGAGCTCTTGAACCTGCTGTTAAATCAATGGGCGCTGGCGACGGTCTCTGCCTGCCAGCCGCCGCCCAGGGCTTTGTAAATAGCCACTACGCCGCGATACAGCTCAACCTCGGCCTGCGCCTGGCTGTCTTCGGCCGCCAGACGCTCGCGCTGGGCATCGAGCAACACCAGAAAATCCACCGTCCCTTCGCGGTAGCGAATCGCCGCCAGGTCCGCTGCCGTGCGGCTGGACTCGCTTTGACGAATCAGCGAAACCAGGCGCTGCTGACGTTTGCCGTAGTCGCTGAAGGCATTCTCTGACTCCTCCAGCGCCAGCAGCACTTGCTGCTCGTAACTGGCCAGTGCGCCATCGGCCTCGGCGTCCGCACCGCGTAAACGTGCCCGCACGCTGCCCAGATCAAACGCCGGCCAGGTGATGCGCGGGCCCAGTGCCCAGGCATTGGCCGCGGCCGAGCCGATCTGCGATCCACGCCCGGCAGTAAAACCGAGGAAGCCGCTGAGGCTGACCCGAGGGAACAAATCTGCCTTGGCCACGCCGATCCGGGCAGTGGCGGCCGCCAGCTTGCGCTCGGCACTCATGATGTCCGGTCGACGCTGCAACAGGTCGCCGGGGTTGCCGATATTCAGCGCCTTGGCAATGGCCGGGAGCTGTTTAGGGCTCAAGTCCACGCTCAATTGCTCGGGTCTCTGGCCCAGCAACGTGGCGATCCGATTGCGCTCGCGTACCTGTTCGGCCTGCAGTTGCGGCACGCTGGCCTCAACTGCGGCCAGACGCGCGTCAGCCCGCATGACATCCAGTTCGTCACCCACCCCGGCATCGCGCAGGCTTTCGGTGATGGCTTTGGAGTCTTGCTGGTTTTTCAGGTTGTCCAGGGCGATCCGCTCACGCAGTTGCGCGCCGCGCAGTTCACCATAGGCATCCACCAGCTCGGCAATCATGGTCACTTGCAGTTGGTACAAATCGGCCGCGGCGGCTTGCTCGTCGGCGTCGCTGGCTTCCAGCTCGCGCTGGATACGGCCAAACAGGTCGATCTCCCAGGCCATATCCAGCCCCAGGTCATAACGCTCACTGTTGACCCGCTTCTCGGTCTGGCCCGGTATCTGGCCTTTGCCCAGATCGCTGCTGGCACGGCTGGTAATGGTCGGCATGGCGTCGTTACTGACGTCATCACGAATGGCCCGGGCCGCGCGCAGGCGGGCAAAAGCCACGCGCAGCTCGCGGTTACCGTTGAGCGACTGAGTCACCAACTGGTTGAGAGTCGGGTCGTCGAATTGCTGCCACCAGATGCCTTCATAATGGGCCCGGTCAAAACCCTTGAGGTAGTCGGCACTGATCTGTGCCGGCGCCGTTACCGGTGTCTTGTAGTCCGGGCCAACGGCGCAGGCACTCAAGGCCAGCACCAACAGACTTGGCATAAAGACTTTCAGGCTCATTGTTGTGACTCCAGCTTGAGATGCCTGGCCGCCTTGCGCGCTTCACTGCGCTCCACATAGCGGCGGATCAATACATAAAACACCGGCGTCAGCAGCAGGCCGAAGAAGGTCACCCCCAGCATCCCGGAGAACACCGCGACACCCATGGCGTGGCGCATTTCAGCACCGGCACCGCTGGAGAACACCAGAGGCACTACACCCATGATGAACGCGAAGGAGGTCATCAGGATCGGCCGCAACCGCAGGCGGCAGGCTTCCAGCACCGCATCCAGCGGGCTCATGCCTTCTTCTTGCTTGTCCTTGGCAAACTCGACAATCAGAATCGCGTTCTTGCACGCCAGCCCCACCAGTACGATCAATCCGATCTGGGTGAAGATGTTGTTGTCACCCCCCGTAGCGATCACCCCGGTAATGGCCGACAACAGGGTCATGGGCACGATCAGGATCACCGCCAGCGGCAGGCTCCAGCTTTCGTACTGGGCCGCCAGGACCAGGAACGCCAGCAATACGCAGAGCGGGAACACCAGCAGCGCAGTATTGCCGGACAGAATCTGCTGGTAGGTCAGGTCGGTCCATTCATAGGTCATGCCGTTGGGCAGTTCTTCCTTGAGCAGTTTTTCGATGGCTTTTTCGGCCTGGCCAGAGCTGTAGCCGGGGGCCGCGGCACCGTTGATCTCAGCGGTGATAAAGCCGTTGTAGTGCATCACCCGGTCCGGGCCCGAGGTGTCGCTGACCTTGATAAAGGTGGCCAGCGGGATCATCTCGCCCTTGTTGTTACGCACTTTTAACTGGCCGATCTGATCCGGTTCCAGGCGGAACTGCTGCTCGGCCTGAACGTTGACCTGGTAAGTACGGCCGAAGCGGTTGAAGTCGTTGGCATACAGCGAACCCAGGTAGATCTGCAGGGTATCGAAGATGTCGCTGACGGCCACGCCGTGGGTCTTGGCTTTTTCCCGGTCGATGGCAGCATCGACCTGTGGCACGTTCACCGTGTAGCTGGTGAATAGCCCGGCCAGTTCCGGCACGTTGTGGCTTTTGTTGATGATGTTCATGGTTTCTTTGTACAGCTCGTCATAGCCCAGGTTGCCCCGGTCTTCGAGTTGCAGGCGGAAACCACCGATGGTCCCCAGGCCCTGTACCGGCGGCGGCGGGAAGATCGCCATATAGGCTTCTTCAATGCCGCTGAACTTGCCGTTCAGGGCGCCGGCAATGGCCCCGGCAGACATGCTCGGGTCTTTGCGTTCGTCGAACGGTTTAAGCGTCACGAACACGATGCCGGCGTTAGGGCTGTTGGTGAAGCCATTGATCGACAGCCCCGGGAACGCTACCGCACTTTCAACGCCGGGCTGTTTCAGGGCCAGGTCGGACATGCGTTTGATCACGTCTTCGGTACGGTCCAGGCTGGCCGCATCCGGCAATTGCGCGAAGGCTACCAGGTATTGCTTGTCCTGGCCGGGGACGAAACCGGTCGGGGTATTGGCGAAGCCGAAGAAGGTCAGCACCATCAACCCTGCGTACAGGATCAGGGCAATGCCACTGCTGCGGATCACCCGCGCCACGGTGCCGACATAGGTATGGCTGGCACGATCGAAGAAGCGGTTGAACGGGCGGAACAGCCAGCCGCCGAACAGCTTGTCGAGCACTTTGGAGAAGCGGTCTTTCGGGGCGTCGTGGCTCTTGAGCAATACCGCTGCAAGGGCTGGCGACAGGGTCAGCGAGTTGAAGGCCGAGATCACCGTCGAAATCGCGATGGTCAGGGCGAACTGCTTGTAGAACTGCCCGGTCAGCCCGGAGATGAACGCGGCCGGGATAAACACCGCACACAGCACCAGCGCCGTGGCAATGATGGGGCCGGTCACTTCACGCATGGCGCGCTTGGTCGCTTCGACCGGAGTCAGGCCCAGTCCGATATTTCGTTCGACGTTTTCCACCACCACAATCGCATCGTCGACCACGATCCCGATCGCCAGCACCAGCCCGAACAGCGACAGGGCGTTGAGCGAGAAGCCGAACATGTGCATCACGGCAAAGGTACCGATCAGCGATACCGGCACCGCCACCAGCGGAATGATCGAGGCACGCCAGGTCTGCAGAAACAGGATCACCACCAGCACCACGAGGATCAGTGCTTCAAACAGGGTGTGAACCACCGCCTCGATAGAGCCGCGAACAAAGATCGTCGGGTCATAAACGATGCTGAAGTCCATGCCCTGCGGGAAGCTCTTCTTCAGTTCGGCCATCTTGGCGCGAACTTCATTGGAGATATCGATGGCGTTCGAACCCGGGCGCTGGAAAATCGGGATCGCCACCGCAGGCTGGTTGTTCAGCAAGGAACGCAGCGCGTACTGGCTGGAACCCAGCTCAACCCGGGCAATGTCTTTGAGGCGAGTGATTTCACCGTCATCGCCTGCGCGAATAATGATGTTCTCGAACTCTTCTTCGGACACCAGGCGGCCCTGGGTATTAACCGAGAGCTGGAAGCTGGTGGCATTCGGGGCAGGGGGCGCGCCCAGGGCACCGGCAGCCACCTGACGGTTCTGCTCGCGGATCGCGTTCACCACATCGGTAGCCGTCAGATTGCGCGACGCGGTCTTGTTCGGATCGAGCCACACCCGCAACGAGTAATCGCCCATGCCGAACAACTGCACATCACCAACCCCGCCCAGGCGGGCCAGCTCATCCTTGATGTTGAGGATGGCGTAGTTGGACAGGTACAGCATGTCGTAGCGCTGGTCCGGCGAGGTCAAGTGCACAACCATGGTCAGGTCGGGCGACGCCTTGTCCACCGTGATCCCGATGCGCGTCACTTCTTCTGGAAGCTTGGGCTCGGTACGGGTCACACGGTTCTGCACCTGCACCTGAGCGTTGTCCAGGTCGGTGCCCAGGGCAAAGGTGATGGTAAGGGTGATCTTGCCGTCAGCGGTGGACTGAGAAGACATGTACAGCATGTTCTCGACACCGGTAATCGCCTGTTCCAGCGGCGCGGCGACGGTTTCGCCGATCACTTTGGGGTTGGCCCCCGGGAAGTTGGCCCGGACCACAACGGTCGGCGGCACCACTTCGGGGTATTCACTGATGGGCAACTGGAACAGCGAAATGCTGCCCGCAATCAGAATCAGCAAGGAGAGTACGGCGGCGAAAATCGGCCGCTGAATGAAGAACTGGGAAAAATTCATCGGAGTTATCGTCCCTTAACCGCGAGGAGTCGCGACACTGGCCAGCTTCGGCGCGCCATTGGCGGGCTTGGCAGGGGACAGGTTGCTGGCTTCCAGGGCTTGTCGTTGTTGTGCCAGTGCGGCGAGGGTCTGTTCGCTGGCCATCGGAATCACTTCAGGGGTGACTGCAGAGCCCGGGCGCACCCGTTGCAGGCCCTTGACGATGATGGTGTCGTCCTTGTTCAGGCCGCTGCGAACAATGCGCAGGCCTTCGATTTTCGGTCCCAGGTCAACGGAGCGGTAAGCGGTGTTATTGGCGCCGTCCATTACCAGCACGAACTTCTTACCCAGGTCAGTGCCGACCGCTTCGTCATTGATCAACACCGCGTCGTAGGTGCCGCTGCCGACCAGCTTGAGACGCGCATACAGGCCCGGGGTGAAGCTGCCGTCGGCGTTATCGAACACGGCACGGCCGCGGATGGTGCCGGTCTTGGGGTTGACCTGGTTGTCGACGAAGTTCATCTGGCCCAGGTGCGGGTTGCCGTCTTCGTTGGACAGGCCGAGGTAAACCGGGGTGCTCTGACCGCGCTGGCCCTGGCGGGCGAGTTGGGCGTATTTGAGGAACACGCGCTCGTCAGCATCGAAATAGGCGTACACCTTGTCGGTGGAGACCACACTGGTCAGGGGCGTGACATCAGCAGTGACGATGTTGCCTGCGGTGATTTCGGCACGGCTGACCCGGCCACTGATTGGCGATGTGACGCGGGTGAAGCTGAGGTTGAGCCTGGCCAGGTCAAGTTGTGCCTGAATGGCCGAGACACCGGCGCGGGCGGCCTGGGAGGCGGTGGTGCGCGAGTCGGCCAGTTCTGCGGAAATCGCATTGCTCTGGCGCAGGCGTTCGCCACGCTGGGCTTCGTTGTCGGTGCGGGTAGCGGTGGCGCGGGCCTGTTGCACCTCGGCTTCAAGACGTCGAACTTCGGCCTGGAACGGGCGCGGATCGATCTGGAACAACAGGTCGCCCTTTTTCACCAGGGCGCCCTCAGTAAAGGCGACCTGATCAATCTGGCCCGACACGCGCGGACGAATTTCAACGGTTTCTGGTGCTTCAAGGCGCCCGGTGAACTCGTCCCATTCATTGACTGGCTGTTCAAGCACTTTGGCCACACTGACTTTGGCAGCGGGAGCAGGAGCAGTCGCTTGTGGAGTTTTGCCGCATGCGCTCATCACCACGATGGCCAGGGCCGCGAGTGGGAAGCGCAAATGTTTAAGTGACTGTTCCATGGGGGGAGTCCGCCAATCTATTGAGATGGGCGGATAATGCTGGCGCGAGGGCTGAGGAACGAATCGAACCCAGCGAAGATCAATATCATTCGGAATGATACAAAGTGTGACCAAGCCCTCTAGCTTGCGCCTTTTGTTAGGGTGCTATCAATTAAATTCTTCCTCATGGGCATGCATTCCCTGTAGGAGCGAGCTTGCTCGCGAGCTTTTTAAGGGCTCGCGAGCAAGCTCGCTCCTACAGTCAGGGGTTCTGTCAGAAATTGATCGAAGCACTCAGGCGTGCGGTCAGCGGCGCGCCCTGGAACAGGTAGTTGTCGCCCATGTACTCGCCCACATCGCGCCAATAGCGCTTGTCGAACAGGTTGTCGACAGTCAGCCGGAACACGGTGTCATAACCCTCGATACGGGTGCTGTAACGGCTGCCGATATTGAAGATGGCGTAACTGGCGGCCTGCACACCGCCCTGTTGGCTGGCGTATTTTTTGCCGCTGTATTGCACGCCGCCGAGCACGGCCAGGCCATCGACCCAGGGCAGGGCGTAATCGCCATAAAGGCTGGCACGCAGGGTAGGCACATTGATGGTTTGATGGCCTTCATACTCCGCTGTGCCACTACCGGTGACCCGCGAACGGATCGCCGCCACACTGGCTGAAATCTGCAAGCGCTCGCTGGCCCAACCGTTGGCCGCCAGTTCCAGGCCGGTGTTTTTCTGTTCGCCTTGCTGCACGTAGGTGAACGTGCCGTCGTCATTGGGGCGCGAGTATTGGTAGGCCTGACGGATCTGGTACAGCGTGGCGCTCAGGCTGATACGTCGCCAGTCGTACTTGATACCTGCTTCAATTTGCCGTGACACAGTGGGCGCAAGGATTTCAAAAGCATTACTGGCAAACCACGGGGCCGTGCCACCCAGCGACAAGCCCTTGCTGTAGCGGGTGTACAGCGACAGGTTGGATACCGGCTTGTAGATCAGGGCAGCCTGGGGCAGGAATTCATAGCGCCGGGTGTGGCGGCCGGTGTCGCCCTGATCGTCGAAGGTGCGTTCGTCCAGACGCACTTCACGGCCACCGAGCACGGTCTGCCATTGCTCGTTGAAGCTGATCCGGTCATTGAAGAACAGCCCGTACTGGCGGCTGTCGAGGCGGCGATGGCTGTCGTTCAGCGGGCCATCATAGCGGGCAAAATCTTCAGGCTCGCTGTCGATGTTGCCGCTGCCGATCCATTCATTGATCGCGGTGCGGTTATCCACCACGCGGCGAAATGCGCTGGTACCCACTGTCAGTTCATGACCGGTTGCGCCCGTATCAAACTGGCCGCTGAGCGCTGCCTGCACCTCATCATTGCGCCGGGTGTCGTCGGGGCTGCGGAAGTCATAAATGTCGTAGTTGCCCTCAGGGCTGAAGTAGTTGCCGACATCAGGCGTTGCGCAGCCGACTGTGCAGCCGCCCCAGGCAAACGAGCTGTAATCATCGATCACCACTTTGCTGCGCGAGGCGCTCAGGCTGCCTTTCCAGTTGTCCGTGAAGCGGTATTCAAAGTTGCCGTTGATGTTCAGCGAATCAATGGTCACCGGTTTGGAGCCGCTCTGGTGGGCCAGCAGTTTCTTTGGCGAGGCGTGGTGCGGCAACTCGGTACCGCCGAGCAATTGATAGCCCGGTACCGAACGCTGCTCCTTGTTCTGATACTCCACATCCAGTTGCAGCAGGGCATCGGGGCTGATGTTCCAGTCGAAGGCCACAGAGGCGAAATCACGCTGGCCATTGGCATGTTCGACGTAGGAGTGCAGGTCTTCGTGGGCGAAGTTGGCGCGCAGTCCGAACTGCTGTTCGCTGCCGAACCAGCCCCCCACGTCGGTGGCCAGGTAACCGCTGCCGCGGTCATCGGTGGAGACCGTGACCGAGCGTACATCCGCCGCGCGCTTGGTCACGTAATTGACCACGCCGCCGGGTTCGGAGACGCCGCTTTGCAGGCCGGAAAGGCCCTTGAGCAATTCCACCTGCTGTTTGTTTTCCAGGCCGACGTTTTGCTCACCGGTGATGGTGCGGCCATTGATCTTGTAGCTGCTGGCCGAATTCAACGAGAACCCGCGCACCACGAAGTTTTCGTAGTAGCCAACCGGTGCATAGCTTTCACCCACCGACGCGTCATTTTTCAACACATCGCTGAGCAGGCGGGCTTGCTGATCCTTGATCAGTGCATCGGTAAACACTGAAATGGCTGCCGGGGTATCGAGCAGGGGTGCCGCTTCAAAGCCGCCAACCCAGGCGCTGTCGGCCTGGTAGCCGGTGTTGTCTTCGGCGGTCACTGACGTCGCCGGCAGTTCGGTGTTGGCCGCTTGTGCCACCGGTATTGCGCTGGACAGCAACAGGCCAAGGGTCAGCAAGTTGAGCGTGAACCGCGGTGCGGACTCTCCCTCGTTGAAAGTCCGGTGAAGCATGTTCATGCAAAGCTCCTGAATGATGGGCGGGCTTGAGACCAAGGCCTTTTCTCAAGCGCGCCATCATACAGACGCTACTTAACCATGGGTTAATAGTGCAATGTGAGGCTCCCGACTTTTGAGGAACTGCGCATGCCCTTTTTTCGACGCTCATGCCTGGCTCTGGCCTGCAGCTTGCCGTTGCTGGCGATGGCGGCGCCTTCCGCTCCCGGCCCGGTTTACGGCGAGCAACTGCAAGGCTTCGAGTACCCGTACCCGCTGCATCACTTCAACTTTGAGTCCCAGGGCCAGGCCCTGCAGATGGGCTACATGGACGTCGCCCCAACGGGTCCTGCCAATGGCCATACGGCGGTGCTGTTGCACGGCAAAAATTTCTGCGCGGCGACCTGGGGTGACAGTATCAAGGCCCTGAGCGCGGCAGGTTATCGCGTCGTGGCGCCGGACCAGATCGGGTTTTGTACATCGAGCAAACCGGCCAGTTATCAATACAGCTTTCAGCAGTTGTCAGCCAATACCCATGCCTTGCTCGACAGCCTTGGGGTGGACAAGGCCAGCATCATCGGGCACTCCACCGGTGGCATGCTCGGCACTCGCTATGCATTGCAGTACGCGCCTCAAACGGAAAAACTGGTACTGGTCAACCCGATCGGCCTGGAGGACTGGAAAGCCCTCGGCGTGCCATGGCGCAGCGTTGACCAATGGTACGAGCGCGAGCTCAAACTCAGCGCCGAAGGTATTCGCCAGTACGAGCAAAGCACCTATTACGCCGGGCACTGGAAGCCTGAATACGACCGTTGGGTGGACATGCTGGCGGGGCTGAACAAAGGCCCGGGGCACAAACGGGTGGCGTGGAACTCGGCGTTGATCTACGACATGATTTTCACCCAGCCGGTATTTTACGAACTGCCGGATCTCAAGGTCCCTACCGTATTGTTGATCGGCGATGCCGACACCACGGCCATCGGCAGCGATATTGCTTCGCCGCAGGTGAAGGCCAGAATCGGTCACTACAAAGTGCTGGGCAAGCAGACCGCCGAGCGGATTCCAGGGGCGACGTTGATCGAGTTTCCGGGCATGGGCCACGCCCCGCAAATGGAAGATCCGGCGGCGTTCAACAAGGTGCTGATAGAACAGTTGAACCGCCAGGGTTAACCCTGGGGCAGCGACTACGGGAAATGCTCATTTTTCGTAGCAGTTGCCGAAGGCTACGTCCGATTGCGAAGCGATCGTAATCCACAGTCCACGGTGTATATGAAGAGCCGAGGGCATGAATTTACGACGGCTACGTCGTAGTGCCGTACCACGCGGACGCAGTCTCGTTTTACTCGCCAGCTGCTACGGGTGGCCCGGTGAAGGTCCCGTGGACCTTATCGTGGCCTTCGTTACAGATGATCAAACCAGGATCAAACCTTGATTTAGAGCCTCCAAGTACGTTATAGCTAAAAGGGTATCCAATCGTATTACAGGAAATTACAGCTCCCTATGGATGGAATCACACGTATCAATCGCCAGTCCGGCTCACATTACGCATCCCTGATTGCGCAGTGTGGGCCTCACGTCAAAGGCTGCAGCATTGCAGCGACAGGGTTTGTCTCCCGCCTCTTTGCACGCTTCGTTCCACCCCGTTGTTTGCCAGCCAGCTGCGCCGACTGGCGCCACTGCTACGTCCCCCCTCCAGATTTTTTCTGATCGTTCGCCGTCCAGGCGCGTCTGCATCCGTTTTTAACGGCATGTGCTGTTGCCCGGCTTTTTTATCTGATCCCCTCATTTTCTGACCCGACACCCCTGGCGCCAGCCAGCTGCAGGTCACGACAGCGTTTAGTCAGCCATGACCGGACGCCTGCGCTACAAGGACTCACGACCAATGATTTATTTCCAGGGTAAAAGAATTTTCAGTGCCATCTTCGATATGGACGGCACGATGTTTGACACCGAACGCCTGCGTTTCAAGACCCTCAAACAGGCAGCTCTCGAGATTTACGGCACACCGCTCAGTGAAGAAACCCTGATCGGGTCATTGGGCCTGAGTGCCCGAAAAGCCGAAGCGCTGGCCAAGGCCAATCATGGTGAGGATTTCCCTTACGCTGCAGTCCGCCAGCGGGCCGATGAACTGGAACTGGCCCATGTGCGCAATCATGGCGTACCGATCAAGGACGGCTTGCTCGAAGTGCTTGAGCGCTTGCGCAAGTATGGCCTGACCATGGCCGTGGCCACCTCGAGCCGCCGTGCCATCGCCGAGGAATATCTGATCAATGCCAACGTGCTCAAGTACTTCGACGTCACTGTCTGCGGTGATGAAGTGGAGCAGGGCAAGCCTCACCCCGAGATTTTCCTCAAGGCGGCCAGCGCGCTCAATTGCCTGCCGGATCATTGCCTGATGCTCGAAGACTCCGAGAACGGCCTGTTGTCGGCGATTCGTGCCGAAGGCCAGCCGATCCTGATCGAAGACATCAAGCCGCCAGCAGCCGAAGTCAAAGCCGGTGCGCTGAAGGCGTATCAGAACATGCACGGGTTTTTGGGCGACCTGAACGAATGCATGCCGGACCTGGGCACCCCCGAACTGAACGAGAGCTTCCCCCAGGCGCTCAATCAATTCAGTGTCGGCATCCACGGTTTCGGGGCCATGGGCGGTGGCTACCTGACACAGATTTTCTCCCACTGGGATGGCTACACCCGGCCCTGCGAGATCATCGCGGCCACCCGTTCGCGGATGCTGCGCGACACCATCCAGGCCTTTGGCCGCTTCAGCGTGCGCTATGGTGCGACCTCGTTCGACCAGACCATTGAAAACCTCAGAATGATCGACATGGATGACGCCGAAGAGGTGATCCGCATGTACGACGTGGCTGAAATTGTCGGGCTGAGCCTTCCGGAAACCGCGATCCGCAAACAGGCAGACGTGATTGCCAAGGGCTTGATCCGGCGCTTTGAGCGGCGCGGGCGTGAACTGACGATTCTCATCGTGTTGAACAAGGTCGGTGGCGCGGACTTTGTGCGCCGCCATGTGCAAGCCCAGCTTGAACGGCTGGTTGCACCGCACATGTGCCAGAAAATTCTGGACAACACCCACTTTGCAGAAACCGTGGTCAGTCGCATTGTCTCCAAGCTGTCCAACGAATCGCTGGTGCGCCAGTTGCGCATCAAATCGAAGATTTTCCAGAACAGTCTGACGGACGAGACGGCCGCTCCCACGGCCAACCCGAAAACCCCAGTGCCCGAATACGAGCGGCTGATCAGCCGTTTCCGGCCATTCGCCCAGTCCAGCAATGCACTCAGCCAGTTGCACCTGATCCTGTTCAACAGCGAGTCGGACATGCCGTTGTATGCCGAGCGCTGCAGCAACCTGCTGGAGCGTCTGCGCCAGGTCAAGACCGTCGACGACATCACCCTGACCCAGGTGATGAAAAACCTGTTGTGGAACGGCCCTCACGCCATCATTGCCTGGTACGCCAGCCGCCTGGGCTATTCGTGGCTGGGGCAGGCCATGGGCGATCCTCGGGTCAGCGCACTGGCCGAGCGATTGATTCGCCAGGAAGTCGGCCCGGCACTGGTGGCCGAATACCCGCACATGGCTGAAGCGGTCGAGAGCTTCTCGAAAACATTTCTGGAGCGCTGCAACACCTCGTTCAAGGATCCCTGTACCCGCGTGGGCCGTGACCCGCTGCGTAAACTGCAGCGCAACGAGCGGATTTTTCGCAGTATCGATCTGGCCAAAAAACATGGCATCAACTGCAGCGCCCTGGAGTTTGGCAGCGCCCTGGCTCTGCACTACGCGCTGCAATCCACGGACAGCAAGGATCAGGAAAGCCAGTTGATGCGCAACCTGTATCAAGACAGCGGCAGTGTCGAAGCGGTGCTGACCTACAGCGCAAGCTACAACGGCCGGCCGTATCCGGGCCTGGACCCGGTCACCGATGGTGCGTTGATCGAGGCCATCTCCGGGCATTTCCGGGACCTGGCGGCGATGGAGCCGGACTGTGCCGAATTCGTCATGACCGGAGCCTAAAGCAATCAAGCCCGCAGCACCTTGAATGGGCCAGTCTGGACGGTCTGTTCAAGGAGCTGATCATGATCCGACTGTCCCTGGCCCAAGCCCGAGAGCTGGCCGAATCCATCCTGTTGCACAACGGTTTCAACCCGGCCCATGCCCGTGCGGTGAGCGATACCGTGCTTGCCGGGGAGCGCGATGGTTGCGCTTCCCACGGCCTGTATCGGCTGTTGGGCTGTGTCAATTCGCTGCGTGCGGGCAAGGTCTCGGCCGATGCCGAACCCCGGGTAATCGATCAGGCACCCTCTATAGTGCGGGTGGACGCAGCAGGGGGTTTTTCCCAGCTGGCGTTCCAGGCGGGCCTGGGGTTACTGCAAGAAAAAACTCGAACCAACGGTATTGCTGCGCTGGCGATTAATCGCTGTGTGCATTTTTCCGCGTTGTGGGTGGAGATCGAGCAACTGACCGCTGCCGGTCTGGTGGCGCTGGCTTGTAACCCGAGCCATGCCTGGGTTGCGCCGGCGGGCGGCAGCGTACCGGTATTCGGCACCAACCCGATTGCCTTCGGCTGGCCGCGTGCGGGCAAGGACCCGTTTGTCTTCGACTTTGCCACCAGCGCCATCGCCCGTGGCGACATCGAGTTGCACCGGCGTGCGGGCAAAGCGATTCCCGAGGGCTGGGGGGTTGATGCACAGGGTCGGTCCAGTACTGATGCCAATGTGGTGCTGGACTCGGGCGCGATGCTCACATTCGGCGGGCACAAAGGCTCGGCGCTGGCGGCGATGGTGGAATTGATTGCCGGGCCCTTGATCGGTGATCTGACCAGTGCCGAGTCGCTGGCGTGGGACGCGGGCAGCAAGTCGTCGCCGTACCATGGTGAACTGATCATCGCGCTGGATCCGCAGCGTTTTCTGGGGGCTGCTACCGAGCAACACCTGGCCAGGGCCGAAGTGCTGTTTGCGAGTATCGAAGGGCAGGGTGCGCGTTTACCGTCGCAACGACGTTATGAAGCGCGGGCGCGAAGCCTGGTGGAAGGGGTACAGATACCGCAAGCCCTGTACCGCGACCTGCTGGCGCTTAAATCCTGATCCATCACCCCAAATCTCTGTAGGAGCGAGCTTGTCTGTAGGAGCGAGCTTGCTCGCGAGCTTTTTGTTGCTGCGATGAAAAAGCTCGCGAGCAAGCTCGCTCCTACAGTTCACAAGTTCACAAGTTCACAAGTTCACAGGTTCACAGGGGTCGTTGGGTTAGTCGGGGTCAGGCCAGCGAGTCGCCACGCCGGGGCGTGGTGCAAGCAGCGCCGTCCAGCGCGGATAGGCGCGCTGCCGACTCAGCATCCACCTGATGCAGCGACTTACCCCGGGTTTCACGGGTCAGGCCTACGGCCACAATCGAGATCAGTGCCGCCCCGACCAGGTACCAGGCGATCGGTGTCGAGCTGTGGTACTTGTTCAGCAACGTAATCGCGATCAGGGGTGCCAGCGAGCCGGCGAAGATCGGAGCCACCTGATAACACAGCGAAAGCGCGGTATAGCGCACATGGGTCGGGAACATCTCCGCCATCAACGCCGAGTAGGGCGCATAGGTCATTGACTCAATCGCCAGGCCCAGGGTGATGGCCGCCATGATCAGCCAGTTATTGCCGGTGTCCATCATCGGAAAACCGACAAAGCCCCAGAACGCCGTGAGCACCGCCCCCACCAGGTACACCGGTTTACGCCCCACCAGGTCAGACAGGTACCCCATCAGCGGGATCATGAAGAAGTGCAGCAAGTGGGCACCGAACATCAAAAACAGAATCTCGGTCGTGTCCTTGTGCACCACCAGTTTCAGATAGGTGATCGAGAAGGTGACAACGGTGTAGTACAGAATGTTTTCTGCAAACCGTGCACCGATGCCCACCAGCACCGAGCGCCAGTGGTGACGCAGAACCTCTATCACCCCCAGTTCCTGCTGTTTGTTCTGTGCCTGGCGGGCCTGGGCTTCTTTGAAAATGGGGGCGTCGTCGACGCTGGTGCGAATCCAGTAACCAATCAGCACCACCACCGCCGAGAACCAGAACGCTACACGCCAGCCCCAGGCGAGGAATTGCTCCTCCGAGAGTGAGGTCGACAACAACAGCAGCGCCACGGTCGCCACCAGGTTGCCAGCGGGAACCCCTGCCTGTGGCCAGCTGGCCCAAAAGCCCCGCCGGTTGTCCGGGCAGTGCTCCGAAACCAGCAGAATGGCACCGCCCCATTCCCCGCCAAAGGCGAAGCCCTGGATCAGGCGCAGCACCACCAGCAATACCGGTGCGGCGTAACCGATGGTATCGAAGCCCGGCAGGCAGCCCATCAGGAAGGTGGTGATACCGACCACCACCAGGCTCAGTTGCAGCAGGCGTTTACGCCCGAACTTGTCGCCGTAGTGACCGAACACCAGGCCCCCCAGGGGGCGGGCAAGAAAGCCGACGGCATACAGGGCAAAGGCGGCAATGATGCCGTCGATCGGGCTGTCGGTCTGGCGGAAAAACAACTGGCCGAAAACCAGTGCCGAGGCGGTGCCATAAAGGAAAAATTCATACCATTCGGCGACCGTACCGGCCATTGCTGCGGCCACGACACGTTTGAGTCCCGAAGGGGTAGTGGTTGCGTGAGAGGATTGAGTCGACATGCTGGCACTTCCTGTAGGTGCGCGAAGACAGGTAGCCGGGCGGGCAGTCAGAGCCGCCCGGCAATCACTCAAAGACCGACGTCAGGCAGATGCGGACGGTTGGCCAGGGCCTTGGCCATGATCTGTTCCACATACTCACGATCAGCCTGAGGCAGGGCCAGGCGTGGCGGACGGGTCAGGGCGCTACCGCGACCGGCAATGGCTTCGCACAACTTGATGCATTGCACCAGATCGGCCCGGGCATCCAGGTGCAGGATCGGCATCAGCCACTCATAGATCGGCATGGCTTCGGCAAAACGACCGGCCTTGGCCAGGCGGAATATGGTCTCGCCTTCCTTGGGGAAGACGTTGGACATGCCCGATACCCAGCCTTCGGCACCCACGGCCAGGCTTTCCAGCACCACGTCGTCGAGGCCGGCGAACAACACAAAGCGGTCGCCGACCTGATTGCGGATGTCGATAAAGCGGCGGGTATCTCCGGATGAGTCCTTGAAGCACACCACGTTGTCGCAGTCGGACAGGGAGATGAGAATTTCCGGGGTCACATCGTTTTTGTAGATTGGCGGGTTGTTGTACACCATCAGCGGGATGTCGGCGTTTTTGGCCACGTAGCGGTAATGCTCGGCGGTTTCGAACGGTTTAGAGCCATAGACCAGCGCCGGCATCAACATCACGCCGTCGACCCCGACCTTGCGCACCGCATTGGCCACTTTGGCCGCCTGCACACTGGTGAACTCGGCCACGCCGCAGATCACCGGTACCCGCCCGCCGGAGGCAGCAACCGCGACCTCGGTGACGGCGATTTTTTCTTCAGCGGTCAACGAGGTGTTTTCACCCACCGAACCGCACACCACCAGACCGGACACGCCGTCACGGATCACGTTGGAAATCACCTGATGGGTCTTGTCCAGGTTGATCGTGAAGTCATCGTTGAATTGAGTGGTCACCGCGGGGAAGACACCACTCCAGTTTATGCGCTTGCTCATTGTTGTTGCCTCCGGTTGTATTAATTGTATTTCGTATACGATATTTTAAATGCCAGTGCTCGGCCAGTGCTTTCTGCCTTCTGCTTTCTGTAGGAGCGAGCTTGCTCGCGAGCCTTAAAAGATCGCGAGCAAGCTCGCTCCTACAGGGACAGGGGTAAGTGGTTATGCCCCCGGCCAGGTATCCGACAGGCGATACCCTTGCGGCCACGGGTCGCCCGGGTCGAGCAGGTGCTGGTGGGTGCCGGTAATCCAGGCCCTCCCGGAAATGCACGGGTAGATGGCCGCGCGTCCGGCGACTTCGGTCATTGAGTCAATGCGGCAATGAAATTCGGAACCGATGATCGAGCGTCCGATAAATCGCTCCCCGACTTGCAGCAGCCCTTTGGCCTGCAGCACCGCCATGCGTGCCGAGCACCCGGTGCCGCAGGGCGAGCGGTCGATTTTGCCGGGGCGGATGACCACGGCGTTGGCGCCGCTGGCGATGCCTTTTTCGTACACCACGGGCGCGGCGATCTGGCAAAAGGAGATATGCGACCAGTCCGGGTTCAGTGGATGCACGAAGCCCAATTGTTCATTGGCCGCATGGGTGATTTTCAACCCGACCGCCACCAGGTCTGCGGCTTCGTCCGCAGTAATAGAGAAGCCCAGTTCCCGGGCATCGGCGATGGCGAAACTGTCCCCTCCATAAGCGGTGTCGACCTTGATCGAACCCAGCCCCGGGACTTCGATCCAGGCATCCAGACGGTCGGCGAAGGAGGGCACGTTTTTGATTTCGACCCGTTCAACCTTGCCGTCGCGGCAATCGGCCACGGCTTCGATCAGCCCCCCCGGGGCTTCCAGGACCAGCCGGGTCTGCGGCTCGGTCATGGGCAAAATACCGCTGTCGAGCAACACGGTAGACACGCAGATCGAGTTGGACCCGGACATCGGCGGGGTGTCGGCGGGTTCCATGATGATCCAGGCCATTTGCGCCCGCGGGTCTTTGGCCGGGACCAGCAGGTTGACGTGGCGGAACACACCGCCACGGGGCTCGTTGAGGACAAAATTGCGCAATGCCTGATCTTCGGCGATCCAGCGTGACTGCTCCCAGACCGTGGCCCCGGGCGGTGGTGCAACGCCGCCGACAATCACGTCGCCGACTTCTCCCTCGGCGTGACAGCTGACCACATGAATGACTTTGGATGAGCGCATGGTTTGCTCCTATTTGACCGATTTGAGGAAGGCTGCGGTTTCTGCATGCAGCGGGTTACCGATGACTTGATCGGGGGAGCCGATCTCGTGCACCAGGCCATTGCGAAAGAACGCCACCCGGTCCGATACATCACGGGCAAAGCGGATTTCGTGTGTCACCAGGACCATGGTCATGCCGTCTTCGGCCAGCATGCGCATGGTGTCCAGAACCTCGCCGACCAACTGCGGGTCGAGGGCCGAGGTGGCTTCGTCAAACAGCATGTAATCCGGGGACATGGCCAGGGCGCGGGCGATGGCCATGCGCTGTTGCTGGCCGCCGGACAACTTGCCGGGGAAGGTTTTGAGCTTGTCGCCGAGCCCGACATGGGTCAGTTGCTGCACCGCCAGGGCCTCGGCCTCAGCCTTGCTTTTGCCCAGTACCTTGCGCGGGGCCAGCATCACATTCTCCAGCACGGTCAAATGCGGGAAGGCATTCCATTGCTGGAACACAATGCCGATTTTCTGCCGCAGCCGGTTGAGGTCGGTGGCCTTGTCGTGGACCTCAATCCCGTCCACCCGGATATTGCCTTTCTGGATCGGTTCCAGGCCGTTGATGCACATCAGCAGGGTCGACTTGCCGGAGCCGGAGCCGCCGATAATCGAAACCACTTCGCCCTTGTTGACCGTCAGGCTGACGCCCTTGACCACTTCAAGATCGCCGAAGGATTTGTAGACGTTGTCGATCTCAATCATTTTCTTGCCACCTTCTTTCCACACGAGCGCCAAGGCGGGCGACCACCAGGCTCATGACGTAATAGATAAGACCCGCGATGCACAACACCAGCATCGGTTCCTGGATGCGGGTAACGATGGTTTGCGAGGCGCGCAGCAGTTCAACGATGCCGATCCACATCACCAGTGCGGTGTCTTTCATCACACTGAGCACCAGGTTGAGCCAGCCGGGGAAGGCGACCCGCGTGGCGATCGGCAGCACGATGTAGCGCAGGTCCTGCCAATAGCTGAGGCCCAGCGAGCGGCTGGCCCGGCGCGTGGTGAACGGCACCGCCAGGACACCGCTGCGCACAATCTCGGTGAAGTACGCGGCGGCATACACCCCCAGCACAATGCAGCCGACACTGAAGGCGCTGATGTTCAGGCCGACGATGCTCTTGAGCGAGTTGAACAGCACAAACTGGATCAGCAACGGCACGCTGCGAAACACATCAAGGACCCAGGCCAACGGCAGGCTGGCCCTTGGCAGCAGTGCCCGCAGCAGGCCGAACAGCAATCCGGCGAGGGTGCCCAGCAGGATTGCCCAAGTGGTCAATTGCAGTGTGACCCAGGCCCCTTGCAGCAAGAATAAAAAATCGTTCCAGGTAAAACTGGTGGAAAACATGCTCACGTCCTCAGTAACGGAACAGACGCCAGGCCATCAGCCGGGCTGCCGCAACGATCGCCTTGGCAATCAGGTAATACAGCACCGCGGCAATGGCGAAATACTCGAAGGTGCGGAAGGTTTTGACGTTGTAGTCCTGGGTGACGCCGGTGAGGTCGTTGTTCAGCCCGACGATCACCCCCAGCGAAGTCATCAGGACCGCCCACACCATCTGATTGGTCAGCGGGTAGAACACGATGCGCAACAGCTGCGGGACCACGATCATGCGGTAGGTCTGGAAGGCACTCATGCCCAGCGAGCGTGCAGCACGTACCTGGGTCTGGGGCACGGCCTTGAGACCGCCGCGAAAGTTTTCTGCCAGGTAACCGGCATTGTTGAAGGTGATCCCGGCCAGCAGCGCGATCCATGAGCTGACATGCAGGCCGAGTGAGCCGAGCCCGAAGTACAGGACATAAATCTGGAACAGCGACGGGGTGTTGCGGGCAATGGAGACCCAGCCGTTGCCAATGCCGCGCAACAGCGGGTTTTTGGTTTCGCGCATCACTGTCAGCGCGAGGGCGATCAACACCCCGAAGATCATCGACAGCGCTGCGGTCTCAAAGGTGACCAGGGCCCCGGCCAGCATGTCCGGCAAGGCGCGCAGGGCTGAGCGCCATTGAAAGGTGTAATCAAACATGGGCGGGGCTCTCCAGTGCGGCTGACGCTTGCAGCCATTGCGGCAGACCGCCGTCGGCCCTGGCGCAGCAGGCGGCATTCACGCATTCGGCGAGGCTGGCGAAATGCACCTTGCGCCCCACCAGCCCCGGTGCGTAGTGGGCGTACTTGCCTGAATTGGTCATCAGGGTGGTGGCCGCGCACGGAATCACCGGTTCACCCAGCATGCACCAACAGGTATCGCTGACCAGGGTCGCGCCGAACGCTTCGATGACCGCGATATGCCCGGCTACACGGGCCTGCTCCAGCACCGCGCGGCCACAGGTGATGGCCATGACTACGTCGGGGTGTTTGTGCCGCCCTTGGCACAGGCGTGCCAAGCGCGCGAACTCGCTGAGGGAGAAGTGTGGATTGCCCAGAGACACCACATCTACCCCGGGATCGCTGGCACTGTTGAGTTCATGCCAGCTGTGTAGCAGATCCTCCAGAGTGATGGTCATCACCGGCACCGGGCCATCCAGCACTTGTGTCGGGTCCAGTGCCTCGGGGGTGATCCCAGCGATATGAAACAGCGGGGCGGCTGAGGTGGTGGCAAAGGCCGCACCGAACGCCTTGAGGTCGTCCAGATCCGGCTGGTAGCGCTCCAGCCCGCAGACCAGAGGGATTCGGGTGCCGGCCAGGGCGCCGATGTGATAACCGAGCAACGGGTAGAAAGCATCGTCCAGCGCGTCCATGGCTGGCAGCTCGACTTGCAGCCGGGCTTTACGCTGATCCTCCAGGTGGCAGCCAATCAGCGGCGCACGGCCGGTGAGGGCGATGCAAATGTCCAGATAGTCGGGGTATTTGAGGGTGCGTGCGCCGAGCACGCTGTTGGCGTACACCACCGCATTGGATTCGGCCCACACAATGTGTTCGCCGGCTTTGGGCGCGCTGTCGAGCAGGTAGGGCGCACAGGTGAAACTCAAGTGTGCCCCCATGGCCATATAAGCATCGCCCAGGGCGCTGGCGGGTACACCGAGAGCCGGGTCGACCCCCAATTCGCGCCAGCGGCGCTGGTCTACAGAAATCGAGTTGAGGGTGGTGGGCACGCGGACTTTCGCGCCCCAGTCCACCAGTTGTCGGGCGAAGCGCAGACTGGCAGGCCCGGTATAAATGCAGCCGTCGATATGCGCCTGAGTAATGTCCAGCAGCTGCTGCGCGCCCTGTAACTGTGCCATGCGCAGCACAATCTGCATGGCCACCTGAGCGGCCTTGCCATGTTGGCCGTCGAGCAGGGCGCGGTCATGCCGGGTCAGGGTGATGGATGAGTCCGGTTCTTCGCTTGGTGCCTCGTTGGTCGGTGGCGACCAGCCATCGTCCGGTGGAGTATCGAACAGGCTGACACGGGGTCCCTCGACCCGGGCAAATGCCCCTGCCCGTAAGCCGGCAAAGGCTTCCTTGCCGATGCACAGTACCGGCAGGGAGCGCTCGAACAGGGTCCGGGCCACCAGCACGCCAAGGGTCAGAATCTCATCGGCTTCAGCCAGCACCAGTGCGGCGGGGGCATGGCCATTGCTGATCAGCTCCATCAGCACACTGCTGCCGGTACAGGAGCCGCGACCACTGGGAATCGCCAGTATCCGGCCGCTGAGCAATTGGCCACTGAGGGGGTGGTGACGGTCAATCACCTCACCGGTGAACGGGTTGACCCCGCCCCAGAAGCTCAGCCCCATATCGGCGAACAACAGCGGGCCCTGGGCCGCGCCGCTGATCAGGCTGCGGCCGTTAAGAGAAGTGATCCTCGACATGCTGGCCGACCTCAGTAGTAAACGTCAGGTACGGTCAGGTTCGCCGGTGGAATCTCGGTGCCGACCCACTTCACCCACAGTTCTTTGTAACGGCCGGTGCGTACCTGCTGGTTGACGAACAGGTTGAGGTAATTGAGCAGGCCGTACTCGTTGCGCTTGGCGCCCAGGGACACGTAATCGACCACGTATGGCGCGTTGCCGGCGACTTTCAGATTCTTGTATTTGCCCGATTTTAGGGTGGCTGCGGCGACGGTGTTGGTGACGACAGTGGCTTCAATATGGCCCTGGGCAACGGCCAGCAGGGTGTCGTTTTGCGACTGATAAGCACGGAACGAGCCGCTGCCCCAGTTCTTCACGTCTTTTTCCAGGGCTATGGCTTCATAGGTGCCGCTGGTATTGCCCAGGGCCTTGCCCTTGAGATCGGCGAAGCTGTTGATCCCGGTGTCGTCGCGGGTCAGCACCACCATCTGGAAGGCAAAGTAAGGGATGCTCAGGCCGACGGTTTTCGCCCGTTCCAGGGTGTCGGAAGTGGAGGCCACGATGATGTCGGCCCGCCCGGAGACCAGCGCCGGGATACGGTCGGGAAAGGGGGTTTCGACGATTTCAGCATCGACACCGAGTACCTTCGCCAGATCGTTGCAGTAGTCCACGTCAAAGCCTACCGGCTTGTTGGCTTCATCACGCGAGCCCATGGGCGGGAAGTCCAGGGTCACGGCACAGCGCAGTTTGCCCGAGCCAATGATGTCATCGAGCTTGTCGGCATGGGCGGTGGCGATAAATGAACTACTGATAACAGCGCTGAGGGCTACGGCAAATACGGGGTTTTTCATAGAGGCCTCGCAATGGGGGGGCTGTTGAATAACGAATTAAGGATTTCGTATACGATATTTAATTAGCAATTCGTGTGCCGGGTTTTCTTGCATCCTGCAATTAAGCGGTGGGTCCGGTTCTTGACAGCTTGCCGATTTGCAGTGCTCAGCCGGCAGGGCGGGTGTGTCGAGGCGGGTGTTACAGAAGGGAGCATCGAGGGGTGGGGTGCCCCATAAAGGAACACTTGGCTCTTCAGGGGCGGGGTTTTGCCAGTCGGTCAAGGGAGTGCAGTCGACAGAACGCTGAATATCTCCTGCAGGAGCCTGGCTTGCCTGCATCGCTTGCAAGCCAGGCTTCCATCCATTTTGCGTGGCATTTTAAAACGGGCATTGGCCTACACAACGCCATTTTGTGATTGATGTTCCCGGAACCAGAGGCTACAGGCTCGGATCATTCCTGTTCAAAGGAGTGAAATGTGTATGGTTAAGGCAACCGAAGCCTGAGCGCTGCTTCCTGTGCCTCTTGTACGCGTGCCAGTGCCTGAGTGTTCCTGCTACGCAGCGTAGCCTCGTATGCCCAGCTGGAATTCATGAATTGCGCAGGGACATTGTGTTGGTCGGCGACCATGCGAAGAGTGGTTGTGCTGTAAGGCGAGATGCCCGCATTGGTAATCTGCTCCGGTAAAACCCCGACGGTATTGCCCAACCATGTCTGCTGTACGTAGTCGACATACGGGATGTTTGCCGGATGGGGGGCCCCGTGTAACGTCGGCAAATTGAGTGGGCGTGTAGTTCTTTGTACCGTTTGGTGTATGTCTCTGGATGTCTGTGACAGTGAGACCAGATCCGAGCCGGGCAGGCGACCGACAATATTTCTCATCACCTCGGGCGGCATTTCAGCGAAGAAGCGTCTATCTACAAGATTGCTGGGCATGGCGAAGTGTTGCCGGACATAGTGCAAGTCCTGCGCAGGTAAAGCTTCACGGGTCAACTGATCGAGTTTCATCTCAGATGAGCCGGCTCTCGGGGTCGATCCTGGAAAGCCTTGGCCTCTGCCCCCGGCATGTTGCAGTCTGTACTGTCCGTGGCCCACTCGCATGCCGAATGCTTTGACCTTTTTGGCAGCGGCACTGGCAATCGACGGCGCCGCCGATGCCAGGCCCGTGGCCATGCCTACATAGCCCAGAATCCGACCCGCGTTTTCATTACCGCTGGTCAGCAAGACTATGGAGGCGACGTCTGCGGCCAGTGACACCACACTCAGGGTCGCAGTGGTCACCGCCACCATATAGCTGGCGGTCAGGGCTGCGGCAGGTGCCGCCAAAGCACCCAGTGACGCCACGGTGCCGATCATGCCCAGCACGAGCCCAGCTGCCGGCAACAGCCAGTCGGTCCACGCATGGCCCGACGGGTCGATGCGGTTTACCGGGTCGCCGGCGCAATAGGCATAGCCATTGAGGCCGCCTTCCCCGAAGGGGCTGAGGCTGTCGCGGCTGTGGAACCGCATCAGCACCGGGTTGTAGATCCGGTAATCACCGAGGAAATACCAACCGGTGTCTTGTTCGCGCATGGCGCCGGCGTAGCCCAGTCGGCTGGCTCCGGGTTCGGTTGTGCTTTGGCCGTAGGCGCCGTAGACCGAGGTCTGAATTTGGTCTTTGGCTTCTGTGGTTATGGAGCCCTGGGCATCGGTGCCCAAGAGCATGACTTCACGCACAGCCGAGGCCAGTCGGCTCTCGGCAACCGGAACATTTCCTGCACGGACCCAGCGGGTTTGTGTGCTTTCGCCGACCTCGCAACTGAGCTGGCCCGAGGTGTGGTAGCGCCAACGTGGACCGGTAGCGTCTTCGGTCTTGATGATCTTGCCGCCCGGGCCGTAGTGCCAACGACGCTGGCCTGTAGGCAGGGTTACCCCGATGAGTCGGCCTAGGGCGTCGTAGTGCAGCGGATTACCGCGTTCGTCGCGTTTGAGATTGCCCAGCGCGTCGTACTCCAGGGTTACCGGCGCCGGGTAATCGGGTCGGCTGTGGCTGATGTGTATTAGCTGGGTAAGGTCGGAAGGGTTGTAGCCAAACACGCTGACATTGTTTTCGCTGCCGTCGGCAAATACCGTTTCCAGACGTCGCACGTTGTCGAGGGCGTCGTACTGGAAGTGTTGTTCGCGGTAGGTTTTGCCGTGGGCGTCTTCGGGTAATTTCTCGCCCACTAGCTGCTGGGCAATCATCCGGCCACGGATGTCGTAGTCGAAGGTTTCGCGACGTACCAGTGTGCCGTCACGGGTCAGTTCGCGCTGGGTGAGCTTGCCGTCTTTACGCCACTGTTGGGTTTGCACTTCTACCTGCTGCCCGGATGGGGTCCGGGTTTCGGTAGTGCGACGTGCCGGACGGCCGAGGCTGTCGTAGCCCAGGGTCACGGTCATGTCTCGCGAACCGTCTTTTGATTGGGTGCGCTGCTGGTGAATTCGCGACGCCGCATCGTAGGTGATGGTGACCGTGACGTCGGGACCTTGCTGCGTACTAAGACGCCCGAATTTGTCGTACTGGCAGCGCTGTTCGGCGCCGTCGGCATCGGTCAGGCGCGTGACCTTGCCCGCAGGTGTGGTGGTTTGCTGTTGTGAACGCGGTTGATCACCGTGCCAGGCGTAATCGGCCTTGGTCAGCAAGCCCGACGGCGACCAGTGATCGTTCTGTTGCCCAAGATTTCCTTGCGACTCCAGCAAACGACCACTTAGCGGATCGTATTTATTGAACACGCTGATGCCGGGAGCTTGCATCGATAGCAGCGCGCCGCCCAATTCTGGTCGGCGTTCTGTGACTACTTCGGTGCCATCGGGCAAGGTCTGGGTATGAGCGTGGATTTGTCCTTCGGCGTATTGCCATTCAGAAACACTATGGCCGACCTTTTCCCACACCAGTCGGCCCAGACCGTCGTATTTACGCTCTCCCAGTACGACTTCGTTAATACCCAAAGAAGGATGAGAGATTGAGACCGTGGCCGGTAATTCACCGTCATGACCTTCGGCATAGGTGCGCTTGATCACACTGCCGTCGGGCAGCGTGGTCGACACCAGTCGATCCCGCACATCCCATTCCTGCAGGGTCTTGCGACCCATGGCGTCGGACTGGCTGATGCAGCGACCCAGCCCGTCATAGCTCCAGCCCAGTTCGTGCTGCAGCTCGCCGTCGGCGCAGTACAACTGCTCGGTCAGCGGCTTGCCATCGAGGGTATGGGTAGTCACGGTTTTGGCCCCGGCCACGCCATTGGCATCGGTCTGCCAGCTGGTTCCGGTCAGCGCCACAGGGTCGGCTTGAGTGTGTTGCGTCACCCCATCAGCCCCGGTTTCCGTCAGCACATTGCCCCAGTCGTCAAAGGTGCGTTCGGTAGCCAGGCTCAGGGCCGGAGTGTCTTCGTTACCGGGGTCGTAGCTGGTCTCACGAAATACCCGGCCCAACACGTCATATTCGCCAGTCCAGGCGGTATAGGTCTCACCGCTGTCGGCCTGTTTCTCACGTCGCACCTCGCGGCCCATACCATCCAGCCAGACCGTTTCCTTACGCCCGGAAGCGCCGATTCGGGTCTGGCAGCGTTCGTTCGCTGACAACGAATAGGCCCAATTGACCTCGGCTTCGAACGCCGAATCCGGGGCGGCGACTTCTTGTACTACACGGCCCAGGGCATCGTGGGCAAAGGCGATGCGCATTTGTTCATCGGTCTGCTCGGTGACCATCAGGCCCGAGTACAGATCCTGCGAGGATTGGGAGACAGATGAGTGCCCGTCGTTCCCGGTAATCGTTACGTTTTCCTGCAACACCGCACGCTGAAGAGAGCGAGCATCACGCGCCTGGTTGAGCTGATAGCTGTAGGCCCGGGTCGTGCTTTTGCCCTGAACAGTCTCGGTTTCACTGAGCAGGCGAGCGTGATGAGGCGAGGCCGGATCAACGATAAAGGTCTGGCTGGAATGCACCAGTTCAGTCAGGTTTTCACCTTCCACCAGCAGCAAACGTTCTTCACTGCTCTGGACGAAAGTCGGCAACGCAAACGCCGGAGCATCCTGCCGTACCGGCAATGATTGATAACGGTATCGGGTCTGTTTGACCGGGCCCTCGGTGCCGGGTGGCGGGCTTGCGGTACGACTTTTCAGACGGGTGATGCGCCCCAGCGGATCGGCCGGGCAATGGTCGGTCTCACCACTGACCGGGTAGTACTCCGACTCTTCAATGCCACCCAATGCATTGCGGTGCCACACCGGATTGCCCAGCTCGTCATAGCGGGTCTCTTCTTCAGTGCTCAATTCACGCAACACCCGCTGACCGTCCAGATACGCCTTGCGGGTGATCACCTTGTGCGGGAACTGGAAGTAAGGCAGTTGCCGGTCAATGGGCAGCCAGGGTTCGTCGTAATAGGTGGTTTGGGTTTCCTGCAGCGTCTGGCCCTGCAACGTACGTTCCCGGGTCAGCAGATGGAAACGGTTAAAAGTCCGGCTAATGGTCTGCAGAGTCGTACCCCGGGCATCCATCAGGGTTTCGGTGGAGCCGTATAGAAAATCGCCACCCCCGGTCAGGTGGTAAAGATTGTCCTCACGGTTGCGCCACTGCCGCACCGCCGGCCAGCCGAAGTAATTGTTGGAACCATAAAGGCCATAGTCATAACGAACCAACTGCACCGGCTGGCCATCGCCCGGGTCCTTGCGGGTCTGGCTGACCACCGGCATCCGTGGGAATGGCGCGCCCTCAGGCAGGTACAAACCGTTGGCCTCGCTGTAGGTCACTTCCTCGGTGCTGCCGGTGGGCTGGGTGCATTTGCTCAACAGCAACAGACCCGAGCTCGCGGTGCTGTAGTCAAATTGCCAGCCATTGTCGGGAAGTCCGTCCACCGTCACCCGGCGCAACTGCCCGGAGATGCGCTGAAAAGTCATCACCATCTGTGAGGGAGTATCCGGCTGCAGGGTCAGATGGGTTTGCAAACCTTCGTAGGAAAGCCCCACCACAGTCCGGCCCTGGGCATCGCTGACTTGTTGCAAGTAAGGCGCGTTACCGATGGAGCGCCAGTCAAAACTCAGGGCACTGCCGTCCGCCCCCACCAGGGTGCTGACCACCCACAAGCTCGGATGCCCGGCCAATGGAATCAGGCGCTCGGAGGTACCGTCGTTATGCCGCACCCACATTTCCTGACGCTGCACCGTAACCGTCACCACCGGCAAGCGAACGTCCGGGAAGCGCATGCTCTGACCAACAATTTCCCCACGAAAACGCTCGCCGGAATTGAGCTGCAACTGCTGACTGGCACCGTCCCAGGACGTGGTGCCGAGCATCCAGCCCAGACCAAAACCCTGGTCGTCGGTCATCAAAGGGCTATAGCCCAGGCGCAATTGGCTGATCGGCCCGCGTAAATCGTTGGCGGCTCCGGTAGGCAAGGTCACCGAGGCCGAAAACATGCCGGTGCGCGGATCAACCCCGGCACTGATGCTGCTCATAAAGTTGTAGGCGCCGGAATAAACGTCGCCAGTCCTGAACAGGCTGGCGGCGGATTGGATTGCGGGGGTGTACTCAGATGGGTCAAGCATGTTTGCTACTCCTTGTTTCGCTAGAAAGGGGTAGCAAAATAGAGTCCCTCGCCGAGGGCTAACAATGAGCAAGTGTTGTAGGGGGGAGCGGGACAAAAAGTGCCTTGCAACACGTGTGGAAGATGCAAAATCACGGGAAAAGGGGCTGTTCAAGAAAATATTGAATCAAGAAAACCTCAAGAAGGCTGATTGTTGGAGTATCAAAAAATCAGTGGGTATTTTAGCGCCTCCCTAAGGTGTTAATTCACTTGCCGTGGAAGTTTTGATTTGTGTGGCAAGGCGCAGTGCACGCCTGATGTCTGCATTAATATCTTCACTGTCTTCCAGGCCTACAGAGATTCGAACCAAACCGTACGGCACACCCATCTTTTCCAGATCGGTACTGCCTGCTCTGGTAAAACTTCCGTAGTGATAGCATAAGGACTCAATATTGCCAAACGTTGTACCTGTGCGTATCAGTTGCAAATGATTAACAAAGGTTGTGCCCGCTTGCTGTGAAGGAAACACAATGGCGATGAGGCCGGTGTGCAGGGATGAAACTATACCGTTGGCCTGCGCACTTTTAGTCGACCATACTGCGCGCCATTCTAACTGAGGGAACTCTTCACGTATCATTGCAATGACAGCATGTGCATTATCAGTATGCTTTTTTAACCTCAGTGGCAGTGTTCTCAAGCCGCGTATGGTAAGCCATGCCGTAAACGGGTCCAATATAAGGCCTGCACTTTCCCTGTGATATTTTAAAACCTTGAATAGCGCCGGGTCATTGGTGCTGACCATTCCACCCATTACATCGCCATGGCCATTGATGTGTTTGGTAATGGAATATAAAGTTACGGCAGCGCCCAGGGACAGTGGTTTTTGGCAGACAGGCGTCAGGAAAGTATTATCGACAACAAGGATAATATTGTTTTTAGAGCAAAGCTGTACCAGATCAGGGATGTTGATATCCAAAAAAGCCGGATTGGTGGGTGCTTCAATAAAGATTATCTTCGTATTTGGTCGAATGGCGGCCTCAAATGCGACTGCCGCGTATTCGTCGATAATCGACATTTCTATATCACGGTTGCAGGCTTCATAATTAAGCTGCTCAATGACTTCATAAAATATACTGTGGGGCACAATGATATGATCACCTGCTTTCAATAGCGCACGAAAGACCAGCAGGCATGCCGTCATTCCGCTATTGACTGCCAAGCTATAGGTGCAGTGTTCAAGGGCCCGGAACTTCGCTTCTAAAATTGAAACGGTAGGGTTGGCGTAACGCTGGTATGCAAAATTTTCCATCGCTGCATTGCCCAGCATTTCTCTGCCTTCTTCAATCGAATTCAGCAGTACTGCAGAATTGCAAACGAGGGCCGGAACCGGAAACTGATCCATTCCAGCCTCATGCTGCCCTAAGTGGATTGCCCTGGTAGCGGCGCCTAAAGGAGAGGAAAGAAAATAATCACAATCACGTGAACTTTTGTTTTCTGTTGGACTCATGAAGGGCCGGGTTCCGATAAATAATGAGAGACAAGCCAGTCGCCTGTGGGTGTGTCATGGCATGTTGCAATGCTTGGGGTGATACGCTTTAACGTGCGTTGGTAATAATCAAGAGTGCGGCGCTATTTATTCGTATTTGTAGCAGGGCACCACTTTTCCTCCGAGCGAAACGATAGAGAATCTTTCCATTTTTGGCATAACGGCACAGGCCAGACTCACTTGGTTAGCGCTGCAATGCAGTTCTTTTGTCCACACGGGGTGACCCGCTTTAAAACATTCATTCTTTAAATGGGACAAGTGTTGGTGCAGTGGCATTCTGTCTGGATCGTGAGGCAGGGAGCAAAGAGTCATTTTAGCGCGCTGGTGGGTGTCAAACGCCATGCGTAAACACCGTAGCAGCCTGGGTTGTTGTGCCAGGTTGTCCGTTGATTTTGTCCACTCTTGTGTGACGTGTTCAATACCTTCGGCTACTTTATATTGTTGCACCAATTCCTTGATCGCGCGTGCGGCGGCATGACTTGGATAAAGTGAACAACCCCCGCCAATTACATTGACATCGGAAATCGTCTTGTCCGGACAATAGGCAATAAAAACGGGGTAGGGGATTTGGCTAGTTGCATTGAATACCTCAATGCTGGCACCAATGGCAACTTCTGCATCGCGCAGGGTTTGTAACAGGTGCTCCGGCATTGATTCAAGAATGATTTTTCTGATGGGTTCTTTTGAGTCGTAAAAGAAATGCTGTGCGATAAAACGCCCAATGCCATGGCGTTCAATTACCTCACTGGCAGCATGTATAGCCGCTTCCGTAAACCCGAAACCTGCTGCCACACCCGTGCCGCAGGAATACCGGCGCGCCGCCCCATAATCAGTCTCATCGCCGGGAATGGGTTGATTGGCATATTGATGGTTGATCAGGAATGACGGGTAGAGCAGTTCAACCCCACCTGATGCTTCATCCGCTTCAAAGTTCAGTACCGCTATCTGTGAGGCGGTTGAATGGCCAAGCAGTTGCATCGGCAGTGTGTTCTGCAAGGCCGGTTGAGAAATAACCGAGGCAAAACTGTGCAGTGAACTAAAGGTGCGCAGGCGCAGTGGCCCCATATAGTGCTCATACGCTTCATATTTTGCGCCGACGCGAGCCTCTGCTTCATACCCTTTGCCGCAACCGACACATTCCAGGCCGGTGCTGTCATGGGGGAGGTCAAGCGTGGCAACAGTACTTGACAGCGGGCTACCGTAGCGACGCAGGGTTAAATGTATTCCTTCGCTCAAAAAATGCTGATCGATTGCACTTTCTGCATCTTGTAATGACAGCGTACGTTCCGGGGCAATTGTTTTCATAGGCAGGGAGCTTCCATATAAACCAAAAAAATGAGGCGAATAATTCGCCTCATTTTATTTCTGTTACTCAGCCAGCACAGCCGCTTCTTCTGGCGTGAAGTCTTCTTCTGGTTTAACGATATCTCGCTCTTCGTCAGTGGATGGGGCAACGTTGAATTCATTAATGTACATGCAGCAAAACATACCCATGGAAATATCCTTTTCATATTGGAGTTAAGTGTGCACTTGTTCAGCAGGTGCAATGGGAGGTTAGTGCGTGTGATTTGGGTTGTACCTAGGAAAATTCCTAATTCATAGGACTGGTCCTATTTTTATGGGGGCGGTTATATTTCAGAAATACTCGAAAAAAACGCCGGTTTTGTTTAAGGAGAGCGTCTGGTCTGAACACTTCGATTGGGCTGCGCATGAGGCAGATGTTCTTCGTTGATGGCGATACGCTGGCAACCGTAATCAAACCCCGGCTCTAGCCTGAGTTTGGGGGGCGCCATTTTTAAATTCCAAATGGCTGGAATATAAAAATGGCGGAGAGTTAAAGGTTTCCTAGAGACGCCAGCGCATAAAGTTCTCGTGCCATTTGGTTTTATCCCTTAGCCATAATCCATCCTGCATCGCATACCTGGTGTAATTATCATTGGAAGGCAGATCCAATATGTGCGTGCGAAAAACAGTAGCGTCGTAAAAGTCTGTGGAGGTAATGGCTAGAGCGTTGGTGTTTATGTTGGAGCCCTGCAAGATGTCAGGTGGATACGACGGGTGTATGTCGACAGCTATTTGCCTGATCTCATTAACATAATCGGGGTTGTTCTGAAACACAGGCATCACGGTATTGCCATCCAGACTTCTAACGGTCGTGGATGGAATATTGTTCTGTGGCAAAACGGCCTTCGTCGGATTGAGCCTGTAAAAGTTTCGAACTTCTATGGATGTTTCCCTACTGACGCCGCTGTACCGTTGTGCAGCAGAGTACATAATGTTATTTGCTGCTCCTGAAGGGTTCATGCTGCGAGTAGCCAGCCAGGCTTCCTTAGGGTTGGTTACATTTAAAGCTGAGCGCTGAAGCGTTGCAGGGTTAAATGCCCGCCCCCCTCCTGGAACACCCCCGGCATGTTGCAGCCTGCGCTGCAACGAGCCCACGCGCGTGCCTAGGCCTTTCACCCCCTTGGCTGCGGCACTGGTAATCGACGGTGACGCCGATGCCAGGCCCGTGGCCATGCCTACATAGCCCAGAATCCGACCCGCGTTTTCATTGCCGGTGGCCAGCAAGGTTATGGAAGCGACGTCTGCTGCCAGTGACACCACACTCAGGGTGGCAGTAGTTACCGCCACCATATAGCTGGCGCTCAGGGCTGCGGCAGGTGCCGCCAAAGTTCCAAATGAAGAAACTGCCATGAACAGCCCTAGCGCAATCCCCGCTGCCGGTAATAGCCAGTCCAGCCACGAATGGCCCGACGGATCGACGCGATTCACCGGGTCGCCCGCGCAGTAGGCATAGCCATTGAGGCCGCCTTCCCCGAAAGGGCTGAGGCTGTCACGGCTGTGGAAGCGCATCAGTACCGGGTTGTAGATCCGGTAGTCGCCGAGGAAATACCAGCCGATGTCTTGTTCGCGCAAGGCGCCGGCGTAGCCCAGTCGGCTGGCTCCGGGTTCGGTTGTGCTCTGGCCGTAGGCGCCGTAGACCGGGGTCTGGATTTGGTCTTTGGCCTCCGTAGTTACTGAACCCTGGGCATCGGTGCCCAGCAGCATGACTTCGCGCACAGCAGAGGCCAGTCGGCTCTCGGCAACCGGCACCGCTCCGGCACGGACCCAGCGGGTTTGGGTGCTTTCACCCACCTCGCAACTGAGCTGGCCCGAGGTGTGGTAGCGCCAACGTGGACCGGCTGCGTCTTCGGTCTTGATGATGTTACCGCCCGGTCCGTAGTGCCAACGACGCTGGCCGGTAGGCAGGGTTACCCCGATCAGTCGGCCTAAGGCGTCGTAGTGCAGCGGATTGCCGCGCTCGTCGCGTTTGAGATTGCCCAGAACGTCGTACTCTAGGGTCACCGGCGCTGGGTAATCTGCGCGGCTGTGGCTGACGTTTATTAGCTGGGTAAGGTCGGAAGGGTTGTAGCCGAATACGCTGACATTGCTTTCGCTGCCGTCGGCAAATACCGTTTCGAGGCGGCGCACGTTGTCGAGGGCGTCGTACTGGAAATGCTGCTCGCGGTAGCTGCGACCGTGGGCGTCTTCTGGTAACGATGGGCCTGTAAGGCGATGGGCAATCATGCGTCCACGAATGTCGTAATCGAAGGTCTCACTGCGTACCAGAACACCGTCACGGTTCAGTTCGCGTTTACTCAGCTTGCCGTCTTTACGCCACTGTTGGGTTTGCACTTCTATCTGTTGTCCGGACGGGGTGCGGGTGTCGGTAGTGCGACGGGCCGGGCGGCCGAGGCTGTCGTAGCCCAGGGTCACGGTCATGTCTCGCGAACCGTCTTTTGATTGGGTGCGCTGCTGGTGAATCCGCGAGGCTGCATCGTAGGTGATGGTGATCGTGACGTCTGGACCTTGCTGCACACTCAAACGACCAAAATCATCGTACTGACAGCGCTGTTCGGCGCCGTCGGCATCGGTCAGGCGCGTGACCTTGCCCGCAGGTGTGGTGGTTTGCTGTTGTGAACGAGGTTGATCACCGTGCCAGGCGTAATCGGCCCTTGTCAGTTGGCCCGACGGCGACCAGTGATCGTTCTGTTGCCCCAGATTCCCTTGCGACTCCAGCAAACGGCCACTTTTTGGATCGTACGTGTTGAACACGCTGATGCCGGGCGCTTGCATCGATAGCAATGCCCCACCCAGTTCCGGTTGGCGTTCTGTGACTACTTCGGTGCCATCGGGCAGTGTCCGGGTATGGGCGTGGATTTGTCCTTCGGCGTATTGCCATTCAGAAACACTCTGGCCGACCTTTTCCCACACCAGTCGGCCCAAACCGTCGTATTTACGCTCGCCCAGTACGACTTCGTTAATTCCCAAAGAAGGATGAGAGATCGAGACCGTGGCCGGTAATTCACTGTCGTGCCCTTCGGCATAGGTGCGCTTGATCACACTGCCATCGGGCAACGTGGTCGACACCAGTCGATCCCGCACATCCCATTCCTGCAAGGTCTTGCGGCCCATGGCATCGGTCTGGCTGATGCAACGCCCAAGTCCGTCATAGCTCCAGCCCAGTTCGTGCTGCAGCACGCCGTCGGCGCAATAGAGTTCTTCTTTAAGGGGGCGTCCATCGAGGGTATGGGTAGTGATGGTTTTGACACCGGCCACGCCATTGGCGTCGGTCTGCCAGCTGGTTCCGGTCAGCGCTACCGGGTCGGCCAGAGTGTGCTGGGTGACGCCGTCCGCCGACGTTTCGGTCAGCACATTGCCCCAATCATCAAAGGTACGTTCGGTGGTCATGCTCAGGGCCGGAGTGTCTTCGTTACCGGGGTCATAGCTGGTCTCCCGAAATACCCGACCGAGCACGTCATATTCGCCAGTCCAGGCGGTATAGGTCTGACCGCTGTCGGTCTGTTTTTCTCGACGAATTTCCCTGCCCATACCATCCAGCCAGACCGTTTCCTTACGCCCGGAAGCGCCGATTCGGGTCTGGCAGCGCTCGTTCGCTGACAACGAATAGGTCCAGTTAACCTCGGCTTCAAACGCCGAATCCGGGGCGGCGACTTCCTGCACTACACGGCCCAGGGCATCGTGGGCAAAGGCGATGCGCATTTGCTCATCGGTCTGCTCGGTGACCATCAGGCCCGAGTACAGATCTTGCGAGGATTGGGAGCTGGACTCATGACCGTCGTACCCGGTGATGGTCACGTTTTCCTGCAACACTGCGCGCTCAAGCGACCGAGCCCCTCGCGCTTGAGTGAGCATGTAGCTGTAGACCCGGGTCGTGCTTTTACCCTGAGCAGTCTCGGTTTCACTCAACATGCGAGCGTGATGAGGCGATGCCGGATTAACGATAAAGGTCTGGCTGGAATGCACCAGTTCAGTCAGGTTTTCACCTTCAACCAGCAGCAAACGTTCTTCACTGCTCTGGACGAAGGTCGGCAAGGCAAACGCCGGAGCATCCTGCCGTACCGGCAATGATTGATAACGGTATCGAGTCTGTTTAACCGGGCCCTCGGTGCCGGGTGGAGGGCTTGCGGTGCGACTTTTCAGACGGGTGATTCGACCCAGCGGATCGGCCGGGCAATGGTCGGTCTCACCACTGACCGGGTAATACTCCGACGCTTCAATGCCACCCAATGCATTGCGGTGCCAGACCGGGTTGCCCAGCTCGTCATAGCGGGTTTCTTCTTCTGTGCTCAGTTCACGCAGCACCCGCTGCCCGTCCAGATGCGCCTTGCGGGTGATGACCTTGTGCGGGAACTGGAAGTAAGGCACTTGCCGGGCAATGGGCAGCCACGGCTCGTCGTAATAGGTGGTCTCGGTTTCCTGCAGGGTCTGGCCCTGCAACGTGCGTTCGCGGGTCAGCAGGTGGAAACGGTTAAAGGTGCGGCTGATGGTCTGCAGAGTCGTACCCCGGGCATCCATCAGGGTTTCGGTGGAGCCATAAAGAAAATCGCCGCCCCCGGTCAGGTGGTAAAGATTGTCCTCACGGTTGCGCCACTGGCGCACTACCGGCCAGCCGAAGTAATTGTTGCTGCCATACAGCCCATAGTCATACCGAACCAACTGCACTGGTTGCCCGTCACCCGGGTCCTTGCGGGTCTGGCTGACCACCGGCATCCGTGGGAACGGCGCGCCCGGCGGCAACGCCAGACCGTTGGCTTCGCTATAGGTCACTTCCTCGGTACTGCCGGTGGGCTGGGTGCATTTGCTCAACAGCAACAACCCCGAGCTGGCGGTGCTGTAGTCAAATTGCCAACCATTGTCAGGAAGCCCGTCCACTGTCACCCGGCGCAATTGCCCGGAGATGCGCTGAAAAGTCATCACCATCTGTGAGGGGGTGTCCGGCTGTAGGGTCAGATGGGTTTGCTGACCCTCGTAGGCCAACGCCACCACAGTTCGGCCCTGAGCATCGCTAACCTTTTGCAAGTAGGCCGCGTTACCGATGGAACGCCAATCAAAACTCAGGGCACTGCCATCGGCCCCCACTAAGGTGCTGACCACCCACAAGCTCGGGTGCCCAGCCAATGGAATCAGGCGTTCACAGGTGCCGTCGTTATGTCGGACCCACATCTCCTGGCGCTGCACCGTGACCGTCACCACCGGCAAGCGAACGTCCGGGAAGCGCATGCTCTGACCAACAATTTCCCCACGAAAACGCTCGCCGGAATTGAGCTGCAACTGCTGACTGGCCCCGTCCCAGGACGTGGTGCCGAGCATCCAGCCCAGGCCAAAACCCTGGTCGTCGGTCATCAACGGGCTGTAACCCAGGCGCAATTGGCTGATCGGCCCGCGTAAATCGTTGGCGGCCCCGGTAGGCAGGGTTATCGAGGCCGAAAACATACCGGTGCGCGGATCAACCCCGGCACTGATGCTGCTCATGAAGTTGTAGGCGCCGGAATAAACATCGCCAGTGCTGAACAGGCTGGCGGCGGATCGGGAGTCGGGGTTGGAGTCAGATGGATCGGTCATGATAGCTATTCCTTATTAGCAACTCATGGAAAGGCGCTGAAAAAGCCCCATCCCTGAAAGAGGGGCTTTTCAGTGTTTCCTTAGGCGAGCGTCAGTTCCAGACGCTCGCGGTTCTTGGGATCAAAACGCAGGGACAAGTCATGTTGATTGCCAAAAACATCCACCAGGCTCAGAGCGCACGGGCCACGAAAGCCACCCTGGGACTGCTTGATGTCAACCCGGCCACACAGCACCAGACTGCCTTTGCCCTGAACGGCAGCCGATGTACTCGGTAACGGGACCACACTTTGCGGGAGCGCAGGGTTCCACTGAATCGAGGTCTTGCCTGGTTCGACATAGCCGACAGCACTGGACAATTGATCATCGGGCAGATTGCTCTCCCACATGATCATGCCCTTGGGCACCAGGCTCATACTCTTGAGTGCAATGGTCTGGCTCGGGGCAGTTTGCAGCGTCAATGTGCAACGGCGATTGAAAATCCCGGCTGTCAATTGCGTGGAGGGCAGGTCAAAAAACTCGGAGAGGATGAAATTATCCTGTGCATAGCGGGGCGGGCGATGAACCGTGATATTGGCACCCGGTTTATCGTGGCTGGTCCCTCGATCCGGAGTGCCGTCTTCGTACCAGCTCGAGCCATTGGAGCAGAAACGCCGGCCGTTATCACCGGTGACCATAAAGGCCAGTCCGATCGTCTGACCGCCAGCAGCCAAAGACTGACACGAGACATAAAACTCGAAATACTCAAAGCCGGCTTTTGGCTCGAACGTAGCCTTGGCATTGTTTACCGGGAAATATTCATAGCCTGTGTACTGACGGGACACAGACCAGCCCAGCGCATCAAATTCATCAACAGGAAGAACCTGGCTGGCATTACGGTACATGACAACCTGCAGGTTGTTTTTTTCACTCTGGGTCAGCACAACTTCGGTGCCGCGACCATCCAGCGCCTTAACGCCCAGCGTCAGTTTCACTTGTTGCAGGCCATTGGCATAAATGTGAGGTGCAGTGTCGGTATGCACCTCCATATCATTGATATACCAGTAGGGGTCGATATGTTTGTTCATGATTTTTATTCCTGATAAGTGCCCCCGTCTATACGGGGTGAAGTTAATAAAAAACTTGCCCGGAATAACGATCTTTCCAGGGGGTAAAGTTGTTTGGGGAGTGGGTTGATTGCAAACTACAACCTCCAATATTTATTTTTTATTGGAAGTCGGATAAATCATAATCACTGATTATTGTCGGAACAATCTGCGGGCTATGTAGGGAGGGTTCTTACAAAAGCCTGTTCATGACTTGAGTCATGCAGTTATAACAACAAGGATGTTGGCGCGCCAAAAGGCTCTATACCGAAGTTATGAAAGAGTGGCCGGGGAGCATTATTTAATGATGGGGCGGGCTTACAGTGGGCGGCGGCTATCCCGATACTGAGTGGGCGCCAGGCTGGTCAGCGCGCGGAACTGGCGACTGAACGCGCTGTGGTCCGTATAGCCGCAACGCAAGGCAATTTCAGTGATGGGCAGGTCGGTGTGCAGCAGTAGCCGCGACGATTCTTCAAGACGCGCTTTGTGGATCATCTGCCGTGGTGTGAGCTGGAACACCCGTTTGCAATTGCGCTCCAGTTGCGCCACCGAAACACCGGCAATCGCAGTCAATTCAGCCAGGCTGACCGGTCGGGAAAAGTGCTCACGAATATGTTCATCCACTGCCGCCAGTTTCTGAAAGGCCGGGTGGCTAGACTGCGGCAGTTGCAGATCACGGGATATGCCCGCCAGGCCAACGATCCGGTTGTGCGTGTCGCGCAGAGCCAGCTTGTGGGTCAGGCACCAGATTGGTTGGTTGGCGTAATACAGATGCAATTCAAGCTGGTCGGCCAACTCTCGGCCACTGGCCAGCACCCTGAGGTCCTGCTCGGTGTACAGCGGCCCGAAACGCCGGGGGAAGACCATTTCTGCGGTATGCCCCAGCAATTCACTGCTGTGTTTGACTCCGCAACGGCGCGCAAGCGTCTGGTTGACGAACGCGTAGCGGGCCTGGCAATCCTTGATGAAAAACACCACGTCCGACAAGGTGTCGAGCAGCGGCGCAATGGACTGCAGACTGCTGAGCAGGGCAGGCAGGTCACAGGGCTTGAACTGGGCGAGCGAGGCATACATGGCGCTGGATGTCTGATGGCAATCTGCTGGAGCATAATCATTTGCCCGCGCGCTCGATAGTGCACCCCGGGTTTTCATGGGGGTGGCCCTTGATCCGCCCCCGCAGAGTCGAGACACAACAACGTTTCGATCCGCGCCGGACTGTAAGGCGGCCTCGGAGCCGATGGCTGCCAGCCAAACAGGTGTTGCACCGCTGCACCGCACACCCGTCCCTGGCAGGCGCCCATGCCACAGCGGCTGGCCAGCTTGGCTTCGCGCCATTCGCTGTGGCCGGTGAGGGCGCTGTAGGGCACGTCTTCACAACGACAGACCAGGGTGTCGGCCCGGGCCAGGCTTTTTAGTTGCGGGCCAAGGATGAATGCCCGGTTCAATGCCCTGGCAAACCCTTGCCAGCGCGCCCGCTGCGACCATAAACCTTGTGCCGCCTGACGCTCCCCCACGGCCGCGTGCCCGGCAATCGCGCCTTCAATCAGCGCCAGTTCACTACCGCCAAAACCGGTGCATTCGCCCGCCGCGTAATGGTCGGCGCGACTGCTGCGCTGCCAGGCGTCTACCGCCAGCGCCTGACCGTTAAGTGCATAGCCCAGGGCCTGACCGATCCCGGTGTTGGGGATCAGGCCAAAACCACAGGCCAGCCGGTCGCAGGCCAGTTCGACGATTTTGCCTTGCTGTTGCAGGCGTACAGCTTCCAGACGCTCGGAGCCCAACGCCTCCAGCACGTGGGTCGAGGTGCGATAGTTGCGGTTCAGCAGGCTCAGCGATTGCCACAGTTTGTGTGGCCAGCGCGGCAATTGCCCCGCAAAACCGGCGACCGCCAACGCTGACGCCTGCTCGGCGATGCGCAGCACTTGGGCACCCTGATGTCGGGCAGTGGCGGCGCTGGCCAGTAACAGCGGGCCGCTGCCGGCGATCACCAGTCGCTGGTTGTGCACCGGCATGCCGCCCTTGATCAAGGCTTGCAGCCCGCCGGCACCGGTAACGCCCGGCAAGGTCCAGCCGGGAAATGGCAGCAGAAGCTCACGGGCTCCGGTACACAAAATCAGCTTGTCGTAGGTAATGCTCCAGCCATGCTCCGGATCTTCCACCAGCAGTTGCTTCGCGCCGGGGCAGGCGATCACACGGGTACTGGTATGCAGCTCGATGGTGTTCCAGCGCAGCAGTTGTTCGCGCAGTTGCCGCGCCTTGGCGGGCAGCCCGGCACCGGGGCCGTCACGCCAGATTTGCCCGCCCGGCAACGGGTTGTCGTCGATGATCACGATGCTTGCGGCACGCGGCGCGGCTGCCAGCGCTGCAGCCATGCCGGCAGGTCCGGCACCGATGATCAGCACCTCGGTATGGCGACTCATGACAGTGTCTCCACCTGCATGCCATCGAGGCACAGGGTCTGGCAGGCAAGCCGCCGTTGCCCGTTAATGCTCACCCGGCACTCCTGGCAGATGCCCATGCCACACAACGGGGCGCGGCGCTGACCGCTGACGGAGGTCCGGCTGCAGCCATCGCCACCCAGCATCAGGGCGGCGGCGACACTGGTGCCTGCAGCTACCCGCAGGGCTTGGCCGTTCAGGGTCAGGTCAGGCATGGGCCGATTCTCCGAGAAAGCGTTGCGGCAGATATGGGTGTGCCGGCAGCGGCGGGGTTTCGTTGAACATCTGTGCCACCAGCAAGTCAGCCGTGCCCGGCGCAGTTGTGACACCCAGGCCTTCATGCCCGACTGCCAGCCACAGGCCTTTGCGCTGCGGGTGCTGGCCCACCAGCGGCATGCCGTCGGGGCTGGCCGCACGAAAGCCGGTCCAGGCGCGGATCGCGTTGAGCCGGGCCAGCCCCGGCATGTACTCGGTGGCCCGTTTGAGCATTTTTGCCAGCATCCAGCCTTCGACGGCCGGGTCGGTGGTGCCGAACTGGCGCGAGGCCCCAATAAACAATTGTCCGGTGGGGCGAGGCTGGATATTGCAGGCGGTGGAGGGGCCGCTCGTGTTGTGGGCACTGGTGACATAGCCCAGTTCCACAAGGGTATGGGTGACAGTGCCAGGGTAGCGGTCGGTGATCAGCAAATGACCTTTTTTCGGCTTGATCGGCAGCTCCGGACACAGCGTACTGGCCTGGATGCCATTGGCCAGGACCACCGCATCCGCGCTCAGCCAGTGACCGTCATTGAGTCGTACACGATTGCCGTCGACCTCTAACACCTTCGCCCGGCGCTGACTGATATTGGCGGTTTGCAGCATCCAGCGGGCAGTGGCCGGTGCATATAAAATGCCATCGCCATTAATCAGCAGCCCGCCTTCCAGGCCTTCGCGCAGTGCCGGTTCACGTCGGCGCAGGTCTTGGGCACCGATCATTTCACAGACCACGCCATGGTCTTTCAAGGTCTGGTATTTGTGCTGCGCCACGGCCATTTCCTCGGCGTTGGCCGCCAGCCACAAAGTGCCATTGCTGCGCCAGGCACAGTCCCGGGGCAAGTCGGGCGCGTGCTCTCGCCAGCGTTGCAGAGAGTATTGACTGAGCGCCAGTTCGGCGGGGTTGTCGTCCAGAACCAGCAAGTGGCCCATGCCCGCGGCCGTGGCGCCGGGCAACCCCGCGTCCAGTACCAGCACCTGCAAGCCACGCCGGGCCAGGGCCTGGGCACAGGCAGCACCGATGATGCCGGCGCCGATCACAATCACATCGGCCACCCGGCTTTCGCTCACTGCCCAATACCCCAGGCAAAGGGGTCGTCCTGTTCGATGATCAGGCTCGCTTCGGCGCTGATAAATGCTCGCCCGCGAATGGTGGGCACTATGCGTTCGCCGGCCCATTGGTACGAGCCTTCAAACTGACTGCCGATGACACTGGCCTGGCGCCAGATCTGCCCGGGCGCCAGCTTGTCGTCAGCGGCCAGGCAGGCCAGCTTGGCGCTGGTACCGGTGCCACAGGGCGAGCGGTCATAAGCCTTGCCGGGGCAGAGCACAAAGTTGCGGCTGTCGGCCTCGGCGTCATCGGCAAACAGTTCGATATGGTCGATCAGGCCACCGTCTTCACCCCGCACGCCCTGGTGGTCCAGCGCCTGTTGCACGGTCCAGGTGTAAGCGGTCAGGGCATCCAGATTGTCGCCATTGACCTGCAGACCGTGGTCGGCGATCAGGAAAAACCAGTTTCCGCCCCACGCCACATCGCCCGTGACCTCACCGATGCCGGGGACCTCGAGGCGCAGTGCCTTGCGATAACGGTAAGAGGGCACATTGCGCACGCTGACCGAGTGATCCTGGTGCAGGGTCGCCTGTACGGTGCCCACCGGGGTCTCGATGCTGTGTACGCCGGGACCGATCCGGCCCAGATGCGCCAACGACGCCACAAGACCGATGGTGCCGTGGCCACACATGCCCAGATAGCCGGTGTTGTTGAAAAAAATCACCCCGGCGCAGGCACTCGGGTCTACCGGTTCGCAGAGCAAGGCGCCGACCAGCACATCGCTGCCCCGGGGTTCCAGGACGCAGGCAGCGCGCCATTGGTCATGCTGCGTGGCCAATACCTGGCGCCGTTCGGCCATGCTGCCGTTGCCCAGCTCAGGAAAGCCTGCGGTGACCAGGCGCGTGGGTTCGCCGCCGGTGTGGGAATCGATCACGGTGATGCGTTTCATGGGAGGGCCACGTCAGTTCAGTTGAGTGAACCCAAGAGTGGCCTTAAGCGGGTGTTGGCGGCTTGATGGATTTAGCCTGTGCCGATGACGAAATCAGCACAGGGGCATCTCTTGTCAGTGGCTTTGCGGCAGGTGTTCGAAGAGGGTCTTGCAGACCCCGGCAATGTGTTCATCGAGCAGCTTGACCGCCCGCTCCACGTCACCGGCACGGCAGGCATCGATGATTTCCCGGTGCTCATGATCGGCGCGGTCCTTGCCCGCCGACAGGCTCATCTGCATGCGCAGGTAACGCTCAAGCTTGTCGTTGACCGAGCGCACCATGCTGATCATGAACGGCCGATGCGCCGGTTCGTAGAGGCAGGCATGCAGCTCCCAGTTGAGCTCGGCCCAGCGTCCAACATCATCCTCGCCGACAAACTCCTGACAAATCAGCTCGGCGCGGGCGAAGGTGGCTTCGGTCATGTTGGGGATGGCCAGGCGCAGCAACTTGTCTTCGAGAAGCATGCGCACCTCGAACATTTGTGCCAGTTCGGCATCGCAAATCCGTGTGACCATCGCTCCGCGATTGCGCTGGAACATCACCAGGCCTTCGGCTTCGAGACGCTTGAGGGCTTCGCGTACCGGGATTTTGCTGACGTTGAACTGGCGGGCAATATCGTCCTGGCGAATCGGTTCATCTTCAGCGAAATGCCCGGCGACGATAGCGTCGCGCAGATGCAGCGTGATGATTTCCGAAGTGGAAGGCGAGTTGCCCAGATCGGGAGCATTGAGTTTAGGGTGGGCCACGGTCGTCATCGATTTCTGGAGAGGCAGATATGGTATACGAATTTGCTTGGGCACTCTCTGTGCCGATGGTCGGCGTGCCGGCCGGGCATGGCGCCTGATGGCCATTCAGCCTTTCATTCGTCTACCGGATACAGGGTGATTGATAGATCAATGCCCAAAACCTGCATTCGGGCCAAGGTCCGCAGGGATAGCTGATTAGAAAGAGTGCAGGGTGCAATCCCGCTGCGATAACCGATGTCCAGGGTCTTGGTGGAACATGCCTGCCACAGGGCGTGTAACGGCGGGTCAAGCTGCTCGATGGCAGTGAGCAAGGCATTGATACTTTGTTCCGGGGTTTGGTGACTCCCCTCGGGGCCAAACGCTTCAAACCTGGCGTGATAGCCAACAGGATCCATGTAGCCCACATGCAAACAGCAGATTGACGCAGCCGTGACGTGTGAGGGGGCCAAGGCTTGTGCGAGTGAAGCCAGGTCGGTCGTGGCAATGAGTTCCAGATCGGTATTGAGGTATTGCACGGTTTGTTGATTGTCCATATGCGCAGGGCTCACTGGTTGGGAAGTGACAGGCAGCGAGCCGAAGATACGCGGATTGGTCGACAGGAATCCGGCAAGAATATTTCAAGAAACAACAGTGGCATGTTGAACCGCTGGTAACCCCTCGACCACCCTGGGTGCGCCTTTCAGCCATGTTTGTGCGGTGTCTGTCACACAGCTTGATCGCTGTGATCGTGATGCCGAGGGGCGTATTGGCGCTTAGCGCCAGAGCGGCGCGATCAGTGGGAGGAGGCGGCTGATGTACCGGCAACAGATGCCGGCGAGTCAGGCATTTGTCGCAGTGTGACGGCCCAGAATCCCAGGGCCAGCACACTGACTGCGGCGCCCAGCAGGCATACGCCCGACCAGCCGGAAGTGGCATACACCGAGGTTGATGCGAGCGCCCCCAGTCCGCTGCCTGTTGCGTAAAACAGCATGTAGCAGCCCACCACCCGGCTATGGGAGTCGGGGTGCGCACTGAAAATCATGCTTTGATTGGTGACATGAATGGCCTGTGCACCAAGATCCAGAAGCACAACGCCAACAATCAGCCACACCATCGAGTTGCTGGTGAACCACAGTGCCAGCCAGGCCAGGATTAACAGCCCCAGTGACAGGCCGCTGGTCCACTGGCCCAGCCCTTTGTCGGCCCAGGCTCCGGCCCGCGCGGCAGCGAGTGCGCCCACCACGCCGACCAGGCCAAAGGTGCCAATAGTCGTGTGTGAAAAACCGTAAGGCGGGCTGATCAGGAGAAACACCAGCGCGCTCCAGAAAATGCTCAGTACGGCAAACATCAACAAGGCGATGACGCCGCGGATCTGCAGTACCCGGTCCTGCATGAGCAGGCTAAACATCGACCGCACCAGCCCGGGGTAAGACATCGTCACCGCCCTTGGCCGCTGCGCCGGAAGAACCCGCCACAGAATCACGCCCAGTGCCAGCATTGCCAGTGATGACCCCAGGTAAACCCAGCGCCACCCGGCCAGGTCAGAGATCAGCCCGGCGGCTAGACGGGAGAGCAACAGACCGATGACAACCCCGCCCTGAACGTTACCCATCACCCGACCGCGCTCTTGCGCCAGGCAGGCGGTGGCGGCATAGGCGATCAGGCCCTGAGTCATTGCGGTGCCCAGCAGACCAATGGCCAGCATGGCGCAGAACATCACTGCCGGGGAACGGGTAAGGCCGACGCACACCAGGCCTGCGATCAGTACCGCCAGTTGGGCCAGCATCAAGCGGCGGCGATCCAGTTGATCGCCCAGTGGCACGATCAGCAGCAATGCCAGCACGCTGCCGATTTGCGTTGCAGTGATCACGCCACCGACCCTGGCATGACTGATCGCAAAGTCGGTGGCCAGTTGATCCAGCAGCGGTTGCGCATAGTAAACATTGGCCACGCTCAGCCCGCTGGCACAGGCGAATAACCCGACTAGCGCCCCCGGCATGCGCTTGCTGGTGGTCGCGAGCACTGCTGGATCGGGCCGGGAAACTTGATCAAGGGCCATGAGTGGCTCTCCGTTCAATGTAGTTTCAAATTAAGACTTGTTTGATTCTAGGGTAACTAGTCTTAAAATGAAACTTGTTGCACAGAGAAAACCCGAAACTGTATGGAGCAGCCTGTATGACCAAGCATCAGATGAGTCCGGCCACCACGTGCCCGGTGGCCCGTTCTGTGGAGGTAATCGCAGATCGCTGGGCATTGTTGATTGTGCGTGACGCATTTGACGGCGTGCGTCGCTTTGGTGATTTCCAGCAGGGTCTGGGGGTGGCGCGCAGCGTTTTGGCGAACCGGCTCAAGAGCCTGGTCGAGGCTGGTATTTTTCAAGTACAACCGGCTTCTGACGGCACCTCGTATCAGGAATACGTGCTTACCCCGCAAGGTCAAAGCCTGTTCCCGGTGGTGGTGGCGTTAAGGCAATGGGGCGAGCGCTACCTGTTCGGACCGCACGAAAAGCACTCGCAACTGGTGGACACGGCCACCGGGCAGCCCTTGCCTTTGATGCAGCCCCTGGCCGCAGATGGACGGGCGATCGCGCCTGAACAAACCCGGGTCAATAAAGTGGTGTGAGTCATGGTGGGGCTTTATACATGCCGGGTGACCTGCACCAGGCCTAGCCGATATAACAAAAAACCGCGTACGCAAAACTGTTGAACTCGAACGAGGCGACTTTTTTCATGCCCATTTTCAAGTGCGCCCGCAGCGACGCTTCGTTGTCATTGCGGATGAAAAGAATCCCCTCGCGCCCGGGTTCAAGGCGCCGCAGCTCAGCGAACATTATTTGCGCCAGGCCCTTGCCGCGTTCCTGTTCCCCGACACAGATCGGACCATACACATAGGCATCGGGCGCGCCGTGATATGCGTTGAACATGGCTTTTACAATGGGGATGTCCGCGTTCACCTCCCGGGAGGTGGTTAACAGAAAGCCGGTGATGCGCCCGTCACGGCGGGCAACGATCAGTGGCATATCCTGCATCATTTTTGCCAGGCGCTCCCCGGTCAGACTTGCCGCTAGTGCACCGCCCCGTGCTGTCTGATTGGCGGCCTGAAGTTCGAGAATGCCGTCCATATCGGCGATGTCGGCTCTGCTCACACGGGTGTCATGTCCGGTCATACCGATATCTCTTTTGGTTGAAGTGGGCGGGGCGCTCTGAGTGTCACTCATCAGGGCACCAAGTTAAAAAACTGTGCAAGTCCTGGAACCCGGCCTATGACCGGGGCTGGGCGATCAGACAATCCCCGTGAGCGTCTTGCTCAAGCAAAACCAGCGCTCCGACGATGAGTGCGTGCATGCCCTGGGCCAGCTCGGCCTCCATCTCGGCTTCTTCCGCTGCACGCTCAGCCTCTATCACGGACTCCCGGCCTGTGACCGAATACACGGTGTCTGCCACGGCAATACCGTGGAAGGCCACTGTAGCCAGCAACCAGCGCGCGTGCTGTTTTGAAATGCCATAAACCTGAGCGATATGGCTCTGATGCTCTTCGATCTTGGCGAGCATGGGTTGTGTCGCGGCCAGCCTGCGGATGACGTAAGGCGTCAGCCCGGGGTGGGCCTTGACGAACACCCGCACCGAGGTGGCAAACACAATCATGTATTCCTTCAGGCCGCCACGCCGGTCAGCGTCGGCCCGGGGGATCTGCCAGCGGGTGAAGATCTCCTCGGCAACCATGCTTTTGAGTGCATCCAGGTTGGCAATGTGCTTGTAGAGCGCCATATGGCTGACCCCCAAAGCGGCAGCAACGCCAATAAAGGTAATGCTCGGCAAGCCGATCTCGATGCCTGCTTCGACAATACGTTCCCGTGTGATGGTGCGGGGACGCCCGCGTGTAGCGGGTGGTTGTGGCGCTGTCATGACGAATCCTTGAACGGTAGTGACAGTCTTGTAGCTGTCTTGCCAGCATTTCGCAAATTAGTTTATAGTCATGCAACTAATTAAGTTTCTGATTCAGGAGGCCGTTTCATGTGATCAAGCGCTCCTTATATTTCCCCATAGGCAGGCGTGAACCATCCCTCTCTTCTGAATTTCCGGACATTTGAATTCTATGGACACTCATGACACGGTCCTGGCCAAAACCAGGGTGCGCGGCCCGATCAGCCAGATACTGCATCCTGTGCGTGGGCGCCTGATCGTTGCCAGCATGCTCGCGGCAGCGGGCGCGATACTCACGCTAGTGCCGCTGGCCGGTATCGCCCATATCGGCAAAATGGCGTTGGGTGGTAACGAGCTTGCCCCGGCACAGGTGTGGTGGGCGCTGATTGCAGGAGTGGCCAGCCTGTGCGCCGGGATGTTGCTGATATCCGGCGCAGAGTTGCTTGCCCACCTGGCGGACAACCGTATTACCCATCACCTGCGTCGGGCGATTGTGCAGCGACTCAGCTGCGTGCCCCTGGGCTGGTTCACCAGCCGGGCGTCGGGCGAGGTCAAGCAGGCGATGCAGGACGACATCAATACATTGCACAGCCTGACTGCGCATTTTTTCACGACGTTGGGGCGTGCGGCCGGCGCGGTTCTGATCTCGCTGATCTACCTGTTCACTATGGACTGGCGCATGGCAATTATCTCGATCCTGCCGTTCCCCGGATTCTTCCTGTTTTTTGCCCGGGCGATGAAGGTCAGCCAGACCAACATGCAGGCGTTCACCGCCGGTATGGGGCGCATCGATAACTCGGTGGTCGAGTTCGTCAACGGCATCGCGGTGGTCAAGTCATTCAGTACCGGTACCAGGGCACACAGCAGCTACCGCGAAGCAATTGATGCCTTCGCCCTGGCCTTTATCGGATTCACCCGGCCTCTGGTGGCTCCGATGGCCAATGCCAACGCAATGATTGCCCCGGTTACGGTTCTCGGCGTAGTGCTGGTGTCCGGTACGGTGTTCGTGGGCCTGGGCTGGATCGCGGCGCCGGATGTGCTGCCGTTTGCCCTGGTGACGCCGGGGCTGTGCGGGCCGCTGCTGTTGCTGCACTACATCACCCATGACCTTAACCACGCAGCCGGTGCTGCCCGGCGTGTTCAGGCCCTGCTGGATACCCCCGTGCTGGAGCAACCGGCCCCCGGCCTGCAGCAGTCGCCAAAGGGAAACGAGATCCGCTTCGAAGGTGTTAGCTACGGCTATGACAGCGCACGCCAGGTACTCGCCGATGTCAGCTTCACGCTCAAGCCCGGCACCACCACAGCCATCGTCGGGCGCTCGGGCTCCGGCAAGTCGACCCTGGCGCGGCTGCTGCTGCGCTTCTTCGACCCCACGCAAGGGCGCATCACTCTGGGCGGGGTGGATCTGCGCGAGATTGAAACCTGCAACCTCTACCGGCATATCGGTTTTGTCTTGCAGGAGGTGCGCCTGATCCATGCCAGCGTGCGCGACAACATTGCGCTGGGCAGACCATCGGCCAGCCAGCAACAGATCGAGGACGCCGCGCGCATCGCCAACATCCACCAGCGCATTCTGGATTTACCCCGCGGCTATGACTCGGTGATCGGTGAAGATGCGCAGTTTTCCGGCGGCGAGCAGCAGCGTGTGAGCATCGCCCGCGCCGTGCTGCTCGATCCCCCCGTTCTGGTGCTCGACGAACCCACTGCAGCAGCCGACGCTGAAAGCGAAGTCGCAATCCAGGAAGCGTTGTCGCGCTTTGCCCGCGGCCGAACCCTGCTGGTCATTGCCCACCGGCTCGACAGCATCATGCTTGCCGACCAGATCATCGTGCTCGACAACGGCATTGTTCATGAACAGGGCCGCCATGAAGAACTGCTCGCAGGCAAGGGGCTCTATGCCCACTTGTGGGCGCAGGGTGGCTATTCACAATCTGCAGATCTGGCGGTGTCGTCATGCTGAATCCCCTTGTTCAACTACTGGATAAAGATGCGCCGGTCTTGCACCGCTACGTCTGGATGGCAGTGTTATATGGCCTGCTAAGCGGCTTGACCCTCACCACTCTGGTGCCGGTACTGGATCACTTGCTGGCCGGAGATGTGCGAGGGGCTGCGCTGTGGCTCGGCCTAATGCTGGCCGGCGTGGCCATTTGCTGGGCGTGGCGGCTCCAGCTGGACAGGGCGGGGGTGGCAGTCGGCGTAGCCATACTGCAGGGGGCGCGGCAGCGCATCGGCGAGCATGTCGCGCGCCTGCCCGTGGGCTGGTTTACCACGCAAAATACCAGTCGCCTCGGGCATGTGATTACCCAGGGCATGATGGCGGTAGCTCAGTTGCCGGCGCATGTATTAACCCCAGTGATCAGCGGCGCCGTGACGCCGCTGGTGGTTGTGGTCGCACTATTTTTACTGCACTGGTCGCTGGGCCTGATTGCGTTGCTCGGCTTGCCCGTTCTGTGCGTGGCATTGTGGCTGACCGCTCGCCTGGGACAACGCGCCGACCGTACGTACCAGCACCATTTTGCCGACGCCAGCCAGCGCATGGTCGAGTTTGCCCAGGCCCAGTCGGTACTGCGCGCCTTCAATGGCGAGGGCGCCAGTACGCAACTTCTGGAACAGGCCCTTGACCAGCAGCGCCGCTCCGGCATGCGCCTGATCTATCAGTCCACTCTTTCGGTGGTGCTCAACGCCTGGGTGGTGCAGGCCGTTTTCGCGGCCCTGCTGATCGCCGCAGCCCTGTGGCTCAACGCGAATCAGGACATCGCACAGCAAAGCGGTACGGTGATTGCGGTGGTTGTCGCGTTGTTATTGACCAGCCGCTTCATCGATCCGCTGCTGGAGGTGGCCAGCTATGCCGAGATCCTGCGGGGGGCGTACGGCCAGCTTGCAGAGGTGCAGAGCATTTTCGCGGTCGAGCCCTTGCCGGAGCCGGATCAGCCATTGGCCCCGGCGGACAGTTCTGTCGAGTTTCGCCAGGTGAGCCTGCGTTATGCGCATGATAAGCCGGATGTGCTGAGTGGCATCAGCCTGCGCATCGAGCCCGGCAGCATGACCGCATTGGTGGGCGCTTCGGGCTCTGGCAAGACCACCCTGGTGCGTTTGATCGCGCGGTTCTTCGATGCAACCCAGGGCAGCGTACTGATCGGCGGCGTGGACGTGCGACAGATGTCCAGTTCACAACTGTCCGCCCGGATCAGTCAGATTTTCCAGGACACCTATCTGTTTCAGGGCAGCATTGCCGACAACATCCGCATCGGCAGTCCGGCTGCCAGTTTTGGTGAAATCCTCGACGCTGCACAGCAGGCCGGTCTGGGTGACCTTATCGAACGTTTGCCCCTGGGCATCGACACACCGGTCGGCGAGGGCGGTGCAAGGCTGTCGGGTGGCGAACGCCAGCGCATCACCATTGCCCGTGCGCTGATCAAGAATGCGCCCATTCTGCTGGTGGACGAGGCCACCGCCGCCCTGGATGCGCAGAATCAGTCAGTAATTGCCCGGACGCTCTCCAGTCTGCGCGGTCGACACACGGTGGTGGTGATTGCCCACCAGCTATCTACGGTGTCGATGGCAGACCAGATTGTGGTGCTCGACAAAGGCCAACTGGTTGAGCAGGGCACGCCTGCGGCATTGCGCGCCAGTGGCGGGCGTTATGCGCATTTTCTGGAACAGCGTCGGGCTGCCAGAGGCTGGCGGATCTCCGTGCCGTCGAACAGCGAGCAAGCCTGATGCCCGCACGCTGGCTATGGTGGTTTGCCATCTTGTGTGGGGCGTCACTGCTGGTCGGGGCTCGACAGCTGGAGTGGGGGCAGTTGTTGTCGTTGTCGGGCGATGCCTGGCTGACACTGACGGCCAGCCGCCTGCCACGCCTGGCGGCGCTGGTGCTGACGGGGGTTGGCCTGGCTGTGTGCGGGGTGATCCTGCAGCACATTGTGCGTAACAAGTTCGTCGAACCCGGTACCACGGGCGGACTGGACGCGGCCAGGCTCGGCATCCTGGTGTCGCTGGTGCTCGCCCCTGGCGCGGGTGCCCCGGCCCGAATGCTGTTCGCGTTGCTGTTGAGCTTCGCCGCGGGTCTGATTTTTGTCCTGATCATACGGCGCATCCAGTTCAAGGGCTCGGTACTGGTTCCGGTTATCGGCCTGATGTATGGCGGCGTGCTGAGCGCCATTGCCGAGTTCTACGCCTATCGCAACAACATCATGCAAAGCATGCAGGGCTGGCTGCTGGGGGACTTTTCCCGGGTCGTGCAGGGCAGTTACGAAATCATCTACCTGATCTTGCCGATTGTCGGGTTGACCTACCTGTATGCCCGGCGTTTCACCCTGTTGGGCATGGGGGAGGGCATGGCCACGAGTCTGGGTCTCAACTATCTGGCCTGGGTGGCGCTGGGCTTGCTGCTGGTGGCCGTCACCGTATCGGCCACTGTCATCACTGTCGGTTCGATCCCCTTTGTCGGACTGGTCATTCCCAATCTGGTGGCGCTGCGTTATGGCGACAACCTCAGGCGCACGCTGCCCATCGTTGCGCTGGGCGGCGCGTGCCTGCTGCTGGTCTGCGACATCCTCGGGCGGCTGCTGATCTACCCGTTCGAGGTGCCTATCGGCCTGACCGCGGGCAGCGTGGGCGGGGTGCTGTTCCTCGCGTTGATCATCCGGAGGTACAGATGATGCACCTGCAACCCCGGCACGCGGTATGGATTGTGGTGGTGACGCTGGCACTCATCTTCGTGTTCCTGCACTCGGGCCTGGACTTTGACTATGTGATCCCCAAGCGGATCGCGCGGCTGACGGCCATGCTGATCGGCGGAGCAGCTATTGCCTGGTCGTCGATCACATTCCAGACCCTTACCGGCAACCGGATACTGACGCCGGCGATCATGGGCTATGAGGCTGTCTACTTGCTGTGGCAGGCCTTGCTGATTCTATTTATGGGCAGCGCCAGCCTGGTGCTGCTCGGGGTCAACGGCAACTTTGTGCTCTCGGTCCTGCAGGGCTTCAGCCAGGCCTCTTTCAACCGGGCCCAACCCTTGCAGTTGCTCTTTTCGGGACTGCTGGTGGGGGCGGTTTGCCTGCTGGGACGCAAGACCTTGCCGACCCTCGATGTGCTTTGTCTGGGACGCGACCAGGCCGTTTCTCTGGGGGTCGACTATCGGCGCAATGTACGCCTGCATCTCGCGCTGATCGCAATCCTGGTCGCTGTGTCCACCAGCCTGCTCGGGCCCACGGCTTTTATGGGGGTGTTCGTGGCAAACATCACCTACGCCCTGGCACGCACCTTCAGGCACCGCGTCACGCTGCCACTGGGGGGCGCGATAGCCACCGGCATGTTCATCACCGCGCAACTGCTGGTCGAGCATGTTTTCAACTACAAAACCACCGTCGGCATTCTGGTCAATCTGGTCTGCGGCGGCTATTTCCTGGTGCTGATGGTTCGTACCCGAGGAGCCCCATGATCACTGTCCACGACATCCACAAGGCCTATGGCGCCAAGGCCGTACTGAAGGGCGTAGATGCCTGTTTTCCGGCCCGGAGCCTGACTTCGCTTATTGGCCCGAATGGCGCGGGCAAGACCACGCTGCTGCTGATGATCGCGCGGCTGACGGCGCCTGGCCGTGGTGAAGTGCGCATCGAGGGCCGCCCGGTTGCAGGCATTGATATAGGTGAATACGCCAGGCGGGTTGCGACCCTGCGTCAGGCGCCGGACTTCAATCTGCGCCTGACGGTGGAGGAGTTGGTCGCGTTCGGGCGCTTTCCCTACAGCCGTGGTGCGTTGACCCGCGAAGACCAGCGGGTGATCGACGAGGCCATTGCGTTCCTGTCCCTGGAACCCCTGCGCCAGGCCTACCTCGACGAACTCAGCGGCGGGCAACGGCAAATGGCCTTTCTGGCGATGACCATCGCCCAGCAGACGGACTATCTGTTGCTGGATGAGCCGCTGAACAACCTCGATATCAAGCACGCCGTGCAGATCATGCGTGCGCTGCGCCGCCTGTGCGATGAGCAAGGGCGCACCGTCATCCTGGTGGTGCATGACATCAATTTTGCCGCCAGCTATTCCGACCACATCGTTGCGATGAAGGAGGGTGCGGTGTATTGCGCCGGCAGCGTTGCCGAGGTGATTACCGAGGCGCGCCTGGGTGAACTCTACGGTCTGGCTTTCGATATCACACAGGGTCAGCGCGGGCGCCTGTGCAACTACTTCAACCCATAAAGAGATCCCCCATGTCCAGCCATCACACACACCGCAGGTGGGCGTCGGCCTTGCTGATCGCCGTGACTGCCGCACTCTGTGCATGTAATGAAAAGTCCGGCCAAGCGCCATCCCCACAATCATCAGCGGCGGCTTACACCCCTGTCACAGTGCAACACCAACTGGGCACGACCCGGATCGACCATGCGCCACAACGGGTGGTCGCCCTGGACATGAACGAGGTCGATTTTCTCGACCAGTTGGGGGTACCTGTGGCGGCGATGCCAAAGGATTTCGTCCCGCATTTTCTTGCCCGCTACAAGGATGCAGCGAGCGTCGAGGACGTGGGCTCGATCGTGCAGCCCAATCTGGAACGCGTTCATGGCGCCCGGCCTGATCTGATACTGATTACATCGCTGCAGGCCAATCGCTTTGAGGAATTGAGCGAGATGGCCCCGACCCTTCATTTTGATGTCGACTATCGCGATAGCCAGGCGCGCCACATCGACGTCATCAGGGAGCACCTGATGACGTTGGGAGACGTCTTCGCCCGGCAGGCGCTCGCCCGCCAGAAGGTCAACGAACTGGACACCCGGGTCGAGGAGGTCAGGCGTATCACTGCGGGGCGCCCCGACAAAGCATTGGTGGTTTTGCACAACAATGGCGCCTTCAACTCCTTCGGCGTGCAGTCGCGCTACGGCTTCATCTTCAGTGCCCTGGGGGTGAAGCCGGCCGGCCCGAATGCCGAAACCGGTCTGCATGGCCAGCCGATTTCCAGCGAATTCATCCTGCAGGCCAACCCCGACATCATCTTCGTCGTCGACCGCACGGCAGTGATGGAGCGTCGACCGGTGATGGATGCCCGAAGCATGGATAACCCGCTGCTGCGCCAGACCAAGGCCTGGAAAAACGGGCGGGTGATCTTTGTCGATGCCCAGGCCTGGTACGTGACCGGGGCCAGTCCGACCTCACTGAAATTGATTATCGACGACGTCGAAAAGGGCTATCAGCGCTAAAGGGAGCCAGGCCGTAGCCGCTTACGCCTTTGATAGTTATCGATTCTCATTAAAACCATTCTTTAGATTCAGATTCAACACAACCAATACCTTCTCAATTGAACGGAGTCATAGCGTGCGTAAACGCCACTTTCAAACCCGCATTGCGCCACCACGCGCAGTCTTTGCCTTGAATCGCACTGCCGCCGCCGTACAGGGTGTACTACTGGGCCTGACCCTGGCCGCAACCGGCTTGCCGGCTTATGCCCAGAGCACGACCAGTGAAGAAGAGGGTGTCTCCACGCTGCCCGCCACCCTGGTGGAGGGCGAAATGCTATTGCCTTCCGGGCTGCCGCCCACCTATGCCGGCGGGCAGGTGGCGTACGGCAGCCGTGTCGGCCTGCTGGGTAACAAGGACTTTATGGAAACGCCGTTCAGCACCGTCAGCTACACGGAGAAGTACATCGCCGACCGTCAGGCGCAAAACATCACTCAGGTGATTGCTGCCACTGATCCTTCAGTGTTCAGCAACGGTCTGACCGGCACCTTCAGTGAGAACTACTCCATCCGTGGCTTCGCCAGTGACATCAGCGACGTGACCATCGGTGGTTTGTATGGCGTCGCGCCGTACTACCGGATTTCGCCGGAAATGTACGAGCGCATCGAGGTGCTCAAAGGCCCGTCTGCACTGCTTAATGGCATGCCGCCCGGCGGCTCGGTAGGCGGCAGCGTCAACCTGGTACCCAAGCGTGCTGGCGATGAACCGTTGACGCGGCTGACCGGCACCTACATGTCGGATGCCCAGTTTGGCGGTCATCTGGATGTGGGCCGGCGGTTTGGCGAGGACCAGCAGTTCGGCATCCGTTTCAACGGTGTTTACCGTGATGGCGACGGTGCGATCAATCACCAGGAGCAGAAGGCCGAACTGACGTCGCTGGGCCTGGACTGGCGCGGCGAGCGCGCTCGACTCTCCGCCGACCTGTATGAAAGTGAAGACCGTATTCGCGGGCAGAACCGGGGGATCAACCTGGCCTCCGGCGTGGCAGTGCCCAAACCGCCGAAGGCCGACACTCTGCTGAACCCCGATTGGGCGTACGTGCAGACTAAAGACCGGGGAGCGATAGTGCGCGGTGAGTACGACCTGACTGACAGCCTGATGGCTTATGCGGCCTACGGCGCCAGCAGGACCCGCTACACCTACAGCGGCACGATGCTGGCCACTGTGTTTAACGATGCGGGCGACTTCAGGACCAGCATGGGTCAGTTGAAAATGGAACTCGAGAAGACCTCGGGGGAGGTTGGCTTGAAGGGCCACTTCCAGACGGCGGCCATCAAGCATCAATGGTCCTTGAATGCCACGCACTACGGCGATACCCAAAAGGACTTCGGGCGCCGCTCGGTGCCGGGTGCAGACTGGGTGACCAATATCTACAACCCGGTCTGGGGCCCGGCTGCGCCCACCGATTTTCCCTACATTGCCCATAACGAAAGCCGTCTGACCAGCTACGGCGTGGCGGATACGCTGTCGGTTCTGGAGGAACAGGTGCAACTGACCCTTGGCGTGCGCCGTCAGCAAGTGCTCACCGACGCCTTTAGTGTGACTACCGGGGCGCGCACAGACCGTTATGACGAAGGGGCCACTACGCCTGCAGCGGCGTTGCTGGTCAAACTCACCGACAATGTTTCGCTGTATGCCAACTACATTGAAGGCCTGAGCAAAGGGGCTACCGCGCCGATGACAGCGGCGAATGCGGGCGATGTGTTCGCCCCCTACAAATCCAAACAGAAAGAGGTGGGGCTCAAGGTCGACCTCGGTGACTTCACCCACACCCTCAGCTTGTATGAAATCAAGCGTCCCGGCAGCTATCTGGACCCGAACAGCAATATCTTTTCGTTTGGTGGCGAACAGCGTAACCGGGGTGTCGAGTGGGGATTCTTCGGCTCACCGCTGGACAATGTGCGCCTGATGGGGGGCGTGGCTCACGTGGACCCGAAAATCACCAAGACCGAGGGCGGCGTCAACCAGGGCAAGACGGCCACCGGCTTGCCCAAGCTGCAAGGAAAGCTGGGCGTGGAATGGGACACACCGGTACTCGACGGTTTAACCCTGACCGCCAATGCGACATCAGTGTCAAAGCAGTACATCAGCGACGACAACACGCAATCGATACCTGGCTATACGATCTATGACCTGGGCACACGCTATGCCACCCGCTTTGCCAGTCGCCCGGTGACGTTGCGAGGCAGCGTCACCAACCTGACCAACAAGGCTTATTGGGGGACGCCGTTGTTGTCCAGCCTGGGACTGGGAGCGCCACGTACTGTTGAGCTCTCCGCGTCGGTGGACTTCTAACCTGCAGGCGCGTCACTCCTTCTGGCGGCCGCCGCCGCCAGAATCCGCACTGCGGCTTGACGGCCCTAGATGGCGGTGTTTTTTACCACCGCCAACTCCGGATGGGCTACCAGCTTGTCAATGTGTAGCTCATCGTCGTCCATCCAGGTCTCGGTCAGGACCCGATAATGCTCCATGTCCCGGCAGCGCATACGAAGGCTGTAGTCGTAATGGCCGCTGATCAGCTGGCAGGCAAAGACCTGCGGGCAGGCGCGCACGCAGGCTTCGAATGCTCTCTGTGCAGCGCGCCCGCTTTGATTTGACAGGGCCACCAGTACCAGTAACGAGAGCCCGGGCGAAACCATCTGGATATCGATGATCGCCCCATAGCCTCTGATCACGCCGCGCCGCTCCAGCTTGCGGACGCGCTCCAGGCACGGTCGCGGAGTCAGGTGCACCAGGGTCGAAAGCTTGTCATAAGTGATGCGCCCGTTATGGCGCAACACTTCGATAATGGCTTCGTCGATTCGATCCAGCGGTGGCGAACTCAATGTGTTGTTAGCCTTGATATCCATTGTGGGTATTTTTCACTTCAGGCGGTTGGATAAAAATTGTTGCAGCCGTTCACTGCGTGGTTGATCAAGGATTTGAGCCGTACCTTGTTCTTCGATTCGCCCTTGATGCAGAAACAGCACCTGGCTGGAGACCTGGCGGGCAAACCCCATCTCGTGAGTCACCATAATCATGGTACGACCTTCCTCTGCCAGCGTCTGTATGACTTTGAGCACTTCCCCGACCAGCTCCGGGTCCAGTGCCGATGTGGGTTCGTCAAACAGAATGATCTCCGGCTCCATGGCCAAAGCCCGGGCAATGGCCACCCGCTGCTGTTGGCCGCCCGACAGAAAGGCCGGGTATTGAGATGTCACGCGATCGGGCAGGCCGACCTTCTCCAGATAAGTGCGGGCCCGTTCCTCGGCTTCCTTGGCACTTACTCCCAGCACCCGTCGTGGGGCCAGGCAGATGTTCTCCATGACCGTCATGTGGCTCCACAGGTTGAAGTGCTGGAAGACCATGGCCAGGCGCGTTCGCAGGTTCTGCAACTGCGCGGGATGCGGAGTCTGGTCGCCCCCGCGGCCCTGGCGCATTTCGATGCTCTGGCCGTCGAGGGTGATACAGCCCGCGTCGGGTTTTTCGAGAAAGTTGATGCAGCGCAGCATCGTGCTTTTACCGGAACCGCTGGCCCCGACCATGCTGATGACATCGCCGTTGCGCGCATTGAGTGATACACCTTTGAGCACCTGGAGCTCGCCATAGGATTTATGCAGGTCGGCGACCTTGAGTTTGACGCTGGCGGCCTCTGCAATAACGCCAGATGAAGTGATCGGCGTTGGTGAGTAACAGGCAGGCATGGCTTTGGCGGAAGGGTTCATGGATTAGGCTCGGGAAGGGGACAGAAAAGACATCCAGCGACGTTCAGCCAGGCGAAACAGCCCGACCAGCACAAAGGACAGCAACATGTACAAGATTGCCGCGATACCGAAGGCTTCAAAGGTCATGAAGGTTGCAGCGTTGGCATCGCGGGCAACCTTGAGGATGTCAGCGATGGTGGCAGTGAAGGCCAGCGAGGTGGCATGCAGCATCAGTATCAGTTCGTTGCTGTATGCCGGAATGGAGCGACGTAAAGCCGCCGGAATCACCACATACAGATTCAGTCGCCAGCCGTACAGGCCATAGGCGCGGGCTGCTTCAATTTCGCCCTGGGGAATGTTGCGGATCGCGCCGGCAAAGATCTCTACGGTGTAGGCGCACGTATTGAGTACAAAGGCCAGCACTGTGCAGTTCAAGGCGTTGCGAAAGAACTGGTTGAGCAGGGCGCTGTCACGGACCACTTCGAGGCCGTACAGGCCGGTGTAGCAAATCAGCAGCTGGATATACAGCGGCGTTCCCCGGAACACGTAGGTATAGAACTCAACCGGCCAGCGCAGCCAGAAGTGCGGCGATACACGGGCAATTGCCAGTGGAATCGAGATCAGGAACCCCAGCACGATCGACAGGACAAACAGCCACAGGGTCATGGCCACACCGGACAGGCCGGCACCGTCGTGATAGAGAAAGGCAGGGCCGTACTCTTGAATGAGTTCGATCATTGGGCCAGCCCCTTGATGCCGGTGTTGTAGCGCCGCTCCAGGCGTTTGAACAATCGATTGGAGAAGGTTGTGATCAGCAAATACACAAGCCCGGCAATGATCAGGAAGTAGAGGGTGTTATTGGTAGTCTTGCCTGCGTTCTGGGCCGCCTTGACCAGGTCTGCCAAACCAATGATCGAAACCAGGGCCGTGGACTTGAGCAGCACCAGCCAGTTGTTGCCCAGCCCTGGCAAAGCGAAGCGCATCAGTTGCGGAAACAGCACCAGCCGAAACCGCTGGGCGCGGCTCAGGCCATAAGCGGTAGCGGCCTCCAGCTGGCCAACGGGGACACTGAGTATCGCGCCGCGAAAATTCTCGGTGAAGTAGGCGCCGTAGATAAACCCCAGTGTTACGACTCCGGCAGCGAACGGGTCAATTTCAAAGTAATCCCAGCCGAGCACTTCGGTCAGGTCGTTGAGCCACAATTGCAACGTATAGAAAATCAGCAAGATCAGCACCAGGTCCGGCACGCTACGGATCAGCGTGGTGTAAAGGGTGGCCGGGATACGCAGCAGACGCAGCGGTGAAAGCTTGGCGCTGGCACCGATCAGGCCCAGCAACAGGCTTAACGCCAGTGACAGCAAGGCCAGCTTGATCGTCATCCAGGTCCCTTGCGCCAAAAGGGGGCCAAAGCCTTGCAAGCTCAAGGCCTGCAGACCTGAAGAGGTAAGAAAGTCATTCATGGGGGAAGTCTCGCAAGAGCGCGTGGCGAACAGCTCCCCGGACCTGCTGTCAGGCAAGTCCGGGGCAGCGATTTACTCGTTGTAGATGTCCAGCGTGCCGACATACTTTTTCTGGATGGCATCGAACGTACCGTCGGCATGCACGGCGGCGATGCCCTTATTGATCAGGGCGATCAATTCGGTGTCGTTCTTGCGCAGCCCCATGGCGATATCCAGAGGCAGTGTCGGGTCCTTGATCGCTGGGCCGCTTTTGAAGTTTGCCCCCTCAGGCTTTGACAGGAAGTTCAGTTCCGCTTCCAGCTTGTCGGTCAGGGTGGCGTCCAGGCGTCCGTTGACCAGATCCGCATAGTTCTGATCCTGAGCCTGGTAGGCCTTTACCTGGGCTCCCAGTTTCTCCAGCTTGGCGCGGGCATAGGCTTCCTGCAGGGAGCCCTGGAGCACGCCGATCCTCTTGTCCTTGAATGATTGCGGGGTGTCACCCAGGCTTGAATCCTTGGGCACCACCACTGACGTCGGGCTCAGGTACAGGCGATCAGAGAAATCGATCTGTTTCTGCCGGGCCGGGGTCACTGCCATGGACGACATGATGGCGTCGAACTTGCGGGCACGCAGTGCCGGGATCATGCCGTCGAATTCATTGCGTACCCACACGCATTTGACTTCAAGCCTGGCGCAAATGGCATTGCCCAGATCTATATCGAAACCCTGCAGGCTGCCGTCGGCAGCCACGGATTCGAAGGGCGGGTATTCGGGGAACACCCCAAAGCGGATCTCTTTCCACTCCTGGGCCTGGACCGAACCGATACACAATGGCAAAGCCAGCACGCTGAATAGTTTTCGCAACAAAGTCATAGGAAAGTCCCTGTGTTTTTATTTGTTTAAGTTCAAGGGCAGTAAAAAGTCGCGGTGTTATCGTTCTTGTTTGGGTGCAATAGCCAGTGATCAGAAGCTGATATCGGGCACTCTTATGGGTGTTGTTTTATCTAACCCCGTCTGCCCGGAACGCCTTGGGCAGACGAGGAAAGCGCAAAGACTGCGGTTTCGTTTTCAAGGGCATGTGACTGCCTGCGCGCCTTACCTACGCGGTTTTCTTCAAGGCTGGCGTGGCTGGTTGGCGCAGCAACGCGAACAGATCCTTGGGGTTGGCCAGATCGGGAACCAGTGCAATGTCGCTGCCGATTGCAAGCTCCAGTGCCACGTCGAGCACATAGCGCAACGCCGAGTAGTCCTCGATGGCAAAGCCTACCGAGTCAAACAGGGTGACCTGCCCGGCATCCTCCCGACCAGGGACCTGACCGTTGACGACCTGCCAGAACTCGGTCACGGGCGAGTCCGCCGGCATCTGCTGAATTTCGCCTTCGATGCGACTTTGCGGCTCGTACTCGACGATCACCCGGGCACGTTCGACGATGTCGCGGTGCAGTTCAGTTTTACCGGGGCAGTCGCCACCCACCGCATTGAGGTGCATGCCGGGTTCGATCATGTCCGGGGTCAGGATGGTCGCGCAGGTTTTGTCGGCAGTGACGGTGGTAACAATGTCAGCGCCGCGCACCGCATCAGCCACGCTGGTGGCAACAACGAGCTTCAGGTCCGGGTAAGCGGACAGGTTTTGCACCAGCTTTTCGGTAGCCGCCGAGTCGATGTCGAACAGGCGGATTTCGTTGATATTGAGCAGGGTATGGAATGCCAGGGCCTGAAACTCACTCTGCGAACCATTGCCAATCAACGCCATGCTGCTTGCGTCATCACGTGCCAGGTAGCGGGCCACGAGCGCCGACGTCGCGGCTGTACGGATCGCGGTAGTGAGGGTCATTTCACTCAACAGCACCGGCTTGCCGGTATCCACATCGCCCAAGGCACCGAATGCCATCACCGTGAGCATTCCGGCCTGGGTATTCTTGGGGTGACCGTTGACGTATTTGAAGGCATACAGCGAGGCATCGGAAGCCGGCATCAGCTCAATCACGCCGTCTGCAGAGTGATTGGCCAGGCGTGCGCACTTTTCGAAATCATCCCAGCGCAGATAGTCCTGGCGAATGTATTCGGCCATTTCGCTGAGGCAGGTGGCCAAGCCTTTGCGTATTACCAGTTGGCTCAAATCATGGACGTCGATGTAACGGGTCATGGGAAATCCTTGTTGTTGTAAAGGGCTCATTCGTGAACGGGTACAAGCCTGTGCCTGCCGTCAGCCATGGCGTTATTTTCAGGTGGATGCCGGGGTAATCCCGGCTGAACATTGCGTGGTCATCAGCCGAAACGGCTGAAAGAGTGCCTTGTACAGCGCAATCGGCTGCTGCCTGGAGATGTGTGCCGGGCTCCATTTATCTGGCTTTGGCGATCTTTGGATTGGAGTTGCCCCAGACCGTATACAGGTCTGCCAGCAAGGCCCCGTTGATGCTCTCGAGTTCTGCCTGGGTGATCTCGTCCTTGCCCTGTTTGCCGTAGAGCACGACTTCATCATCTGCCTTGACGCCCTCGATCCCTGTCACATCGACCATCAGCGTGTTCATGGTGATCTTCCCTACGACCGGTGCCCTTTGCCCATTGATAAGCACGGAGGTCTTGTTGGAAAACGCACGTCGATAGCCGTCCGAATACCCCACTGGAATGTTGGCGATCAGGGAGTCCCGGGTCAGGGTATAGGTGCGGTCGTAGCTGATGGTGTTACCCGCCGGATACGCCTGGACGGCAGCTACCCTGGATTTGAACTGCATGACCCGCTCGAACTCTTCATGCCCGCCAACCGGGTAACCGTAGAGGGCTGCGCCCGGGCGGACCATGTCGAGCCAGCCTTCAGGTACTTGCAAGGTGGTGAACGTGTTGGCGCAATGCAGGAGCAGCTTGCTGCGATCCAGTTTGGCCTCGTTGATCAGCCAGGCAGATTGATCCTTGAACACGCTTAGCCCCTTGAGCACGTCTTCGCGCTCTTCCACAGGGAAGTGGGTCATGATGCCGACCAGGTTCAGGTGCGGTAATCGGGTGATCTCTACTGCCTGGGCCTTGCCCTGCGGGGTGCTCATTTCAATGCCGTTACGGCTCATTCCGGAAGAGTTAAGCGCCAGGTGAACCCTGATTTTTTTGCCGGTGCTGGCGGCCAGCAAGTCTATTTTGCGGGCCACTTGAAGGTTTCCAACCAGCTCATCCATATCGTAGGGAAGGGCGTACTCAATCTCTGGCAGCGTGGCGGTCCGCAGGCGCATCAGCCGTCCCTTGAAGCCTTCGGCGCGTGCTATGCGAGCTTCTTCGTTGCTGGTGACACCAATGCAGCCAACCCCCATTTTGATTGCCGACGGGATCAGCAGTGCAATACCGCTGCCGTAGGCATCCGCTTTCATCACGGCGCACAGCTGAGTTTTTCCGGCCAGTTGCTGTTGCAGGCGGGCGATGTTGTTTTCGAAGGCTTGCCGGTCGATTTCCAGCCAGCTATTGCTCGGTTGCGGTTGCTCATATCCGGGTGCGGCCGGGGTGACGACACTCAGCAAGGGTGCAGCCAGGGCGCACTGGCTCATGCCGGCCAGAATCAACGCCAGACTCAACGATTTCAACGTGAAAACAGGCATATCCGTTCATCCTTCTGTTGGGAGATTGCTGCTCGTGCAGTGCGGATAGTTTTCGGCATCCAGCCCGGAAAAATATGTGCTTCGAGGCGGGTTTGACGGCAGGTTTTGGTCTTGTGCGTGACTGCACAAAGCGGATTTCAACGGTGAGTTGAAAGCAAGCGCCCCCACGGCTGAGGGCGCAGTACTTTTATCCGGCGTGAGGTCAATGCCGCGGGGAAAGATGAATGCCCGCAATCATGCAGCGGACCGAGCCGCCCGCCATTTCAACAGTCGGTACTTTCAACGGCACCAACCGGGCGGAGCGCTCGATGAGCGTGCGTTGCGCCGGTGTCAGACAGTCGTAAGCCCGTTGCGACAGGGCCAGTACCCGACCGTCTTTACCCGACAGCTCAATGGCGTTGCCGGCGAACTCCTGGACTTGAAGGCTGCTGATCTCAATCACCTCTTTACCCGACTCGCTCAGGCGGGCCCGCACTTCCATGGCTCTTGCGCTGTCCGTGAAGGTGTCGAAGCCGACCAGCGCAAACTCGGTTGCCACGCACATCAGCACATTGGTGTGATAGATCGGGTTGCCGTCAGCCCCTACGGTATCGAAGACCATGGGTTCGAAGTTGAAGTGGGTACTGAAGCGCTCCAGTGCGATCGGATTTGCACGGTTTGAACGGGCGGTGTAGGCCACTCGGGAGAGGTGATCAAACACCATCGCACCGGTACCTTCCAGATAAAGACCGTCGGCCTCGAGGCCCGAATAATCAATGACATCCTGAACCCGGTAATCACGCTTGAGCATTTCAATTACATCGATTCGGCGCTCGCGCCGCCGGTTCTGCGAGTACATGGAGTAGATCGCGACATGACCGCCTGGATGGGTGGAAAACCAATTATTGGGGAAGACCGAGTCCGGGGTGTTTTTGTCGCCGGTATCATCAAACAGGTGTACGCGGATCCCGTGGGTCTCCAGGGTGGCGGCGGCCTGGGTCACCTCGTCGTAAGCGGATTGCGCAATGACTTGTGCGGTATGTTTTTCGGCGCTGCTCTGGAAGGAGTTGTCTGCGGCAGTTTCCGGGTTGGGCGTAAAGGCGTGTGGTCGAATCATGACCACCGAGGAAGGCGCCTGGATTGATCGTGCTGGGAATGACATTTTTATTAGGACCAGTCAGTGAAGTTGTATTCAGTTACGCCACTTGGCGTATACGACGTTTGGCACGGCTGTTATTGGCGATGGTTCAGTAACCCTGACTTCGCAGTGGTTGTTGATACGCGCCGACTTATCAAACACTTGTAACTTTGTAAGTTTCTGCCAACTGCAACGGCCCGTTGCCCTATGCAATGAGCAACGCCAGTTTCATGGACTAAATCAGGCCGGCTGGGGACATCAATATAGTGAGCCATATGCTCGCCACCTCGGTCGTGCGCTCGCCTTAATAGCCTTTGGCATCAGTGGAGCTAATGGATGCGGTTATGTTTGCCGCGACACATTCTCGGTTAAGGCTTGGCCAGAAAGAAGCTAGCATCTTGCTAATTTGAGAGCCTGGCTGAACAATATGCTATCCGTCCGTAGCAATATGTTCATCGAGAGATACCACCATGGATAGCATCGACCGGGAGTTGATCTCCCTGCTGCGTGACAACGCGCGAACCCCCATCATGACCATCGCCAAGAAGTTGAAGGTGGCTCGTGCAACCGTGCAGAACCGTATCTCGAAGCTTGAAGAGCAGGGTGTGATCCTGGGCTACACCGTGAGGCTGCAATCAGATGCACACGATCAAGGCATCAGGGCCTTTACCAGCATAGGTATCAGGGGGCACCACGCAGCGGAAGTAAAACGTGTGCTGCGCGGCCATCCCAGCGTGGTTGCCATACACACCACCAACGGGCGTTGGGATCTGATGGCCGAGTTGCGCGCAGATACCCTTGAGGCATTTGACCGGGCCTTGAACAGTATTCGTTCCATCCCACACATTGAGAACACCGAAACCAGCATCCTGCTTTCGACCTACAAAATGGGCAGTGTTGCCGCGGTCGGGTGACCTGCCAATGAACATATTGCCAAATCTGCCTGGCAATATGTTCGATCCGCAAGGCGGACTAACCATTGTGTCGCGTTCCGATTGGCAGGTGCGAGTGTCAGAATATTCATCTGGACGCTCTACAGGGACGTACACCCGTTGACGGCTACAGCGTTAAGCAAAGGCCCGTATTCCAAAGTCTGAACCCTCTTATGCCGCAACGGGCAGCATTGACTCTGAGCGTTCTCTTGCGCGCCACCCATTGCCGCCTCTAGTGCCCGATGGATATGAAAGAAGAGATTTAACCTTTTGTGTGCCAAACACCGAAGGCCAATTCTCAATGAAGAAAATAATAAGAGGTGGGTATGGATGAACAGTGTAATTCAAGCGCCGGCGCGTCAGCCGACGGCGCTAATGTCAAGTTGCAGCGGCACTTGGACAATCGGCATATTCAACTTATCTCTATTAGCGGAGCCATAGGCACCGGACTCTTTATGGGCTCGGGTAAAGTGATTGCGCTGTCCGGCACCTCTATTGTTTTGGTCTATGCAATTATCGGGGTCTTTGTATTTTTCATCATGCGTGCGATGGGTGAAATGCTGCTGGCCAATTCAAAGTTCCATTCATTTGCAGACTTTGTACATGCCTATCTGGGCCCGCAGGCAGGGTTTGTGCTGAGCTGGTCGTACTGGCTGAGCTGGTGCGTGGCGGCTGTCGGGGACGTGGTGGTGGTGGCCGGGTTCTTCCAGTACTGGTACCCGGACGCGCCGGTCTGGCTACCGGCACTGGTCACCCTGTTTGTGCTGCTGGGGCTCAATATGCTCGCGGTGAAAGTGTTTGGCGAAGTGGAGTTCTGGTTTGGGCTGATTAAAATCATCGCGATCGTGTTGCTGATCATCACGGCCCTGGTAATGGTTGCCAGCGGCTACACATCCCCCAATGGTGTTACGGCGTCTTTTAGCCATCTCGTGGATAAAGGCGTGATGATGCCTCATGGCCTGACCGGTTTTTTTGCAGGCTTCCAGTTAGCCATATTTTCCTTCGTCGGGACCGAGCTAATCGGGACTACGGCGGCAGAAGCCAAAAATCCAGAGCGTGTATTGCCCAAGGCGATCAACACCATCCCGGTTCGAATTCTGTTGTTTTACATCACCGCGTTGATTTGCATCATCAGCGTCGTCTCCTGGGCGCAAGTTCCCGACAATCGCAGCCCGTTTGTAGAACTGTTTGTTCTGGCCGGATTACCGGCCGCGGCCGGTATTATCAACTTCGTTGTTCTGACCTCTGCGGCGTCCTCTGCCAACAGTGGTATCTACTCCGGAGGGCGGATGCTGTTCGGTCTTTCGCAACAACGCCAGGCCCCGCAAAGCTTGAGTAAACTGACCCGCAGCGGTGCCCCGGTCAGTGCACTGCTGTTTTCCGGCTGCTGCATGCTGGCGGCACTGTTATTGCTGTTCATCATTCCCGAAGTGATGACGGTGTTCATCCTGTTATCGACCGTTTCGGCGGTCATGATAATTATTACCTGGTCGCTGATTTTGTTGTCCTATCTGGCCTATCGCAAGCAGCACCCGGAACTTCACAAACAGTCGAAATTCAAGTTGCCTGGCGGGCAAGTCACGGCGATTGCCAGCCAGCTATTTTTGTTGTTCGTTTTGGGGCTGCTCACACTTGAGCCGGCTACCCGGTCCGCGGTGTACGTGATGCCGTTCTGGTACCTGGGGCTGTATGTGGTTTACCGTCGCAAAACAAGCAGTGCAAGTCGGCTGGTTAAAACAAGTACCGGCTTTTCCAGTTAAACGCTTTGTTTGAATGGCGCTGTATGTAACGTCCATGTTCAGGCTTTACCCTGATCCCCCCCGCCGGCCCGCAGTGAACAAGCGGGCGGGCAGGGGGCATCTCACAACGCTGCAGTGGCGCCAGGCAAGGCTGCCAAAAAGATCACTTCGCCACCGCCAACATCAGCAACTTGCGAATCTCCCCGGTAATCGCACTTTTGGTGCCTTGCTCCAATATCCCCACCCGGCGTACCGCCAGGTCGCCCGGCAACGGCAGCACCCGCAGGCAAGGGTCTTTGTCCCAGTCAAAGTTCTTCAGCAACGGCACGATTGCCACACCGACTTGCTGGCGTACCAGGTCAGCGATGCCAATGATCGAGTTGAGTTCCAGAATCTCCAACGGCTCGATCGATTCGCTCTTGATGATCGACTGCACTTTGCGGCCCACTGCCGTAGACCTGTCGTAGCGAATGAACGGCTGGGTTCTGAGCAGTTCCACGGCGTCGTTGATACCGGCGGTTTGTGTGGCGTTGGCAAGCATGACGATGGGTTCGTTGTAGAGCAGGGTCCAGCTCAAGCCATCGAAATTTTGCCGTGCAGTCTCGATCAGCAAGGCGGCGTCGAGCTTGGCGGCATGCACCAGGTTGACCACTTCATCGGAGCGGGCGGTCATCAGGTTGACCGATATCCTGGGGTGCAGCTTTTTAAGTTGCACCAGGCAATTGGCGAGCAGGCCCATGCCGGAGGTGATGCCGCCAATGGACACTTCGCCTTCCATGGCCACGCCGTCGGGGGCTTCGGCGATCATTTGCTCGTAGTCCTCCAGCAAGCGCTTGGCTTTGGGCAGCAGCAACACGCCATCGCGGCTCAACTTGATCTGTCTCTGGCTGCGGTCGAACAACGGCCGGCGCATCTCTTCTTCGAGGGCACGCATTTGCTGGCCAACGGCGGCGTTGGTGAGTGCCACACGGTCGGCGGCGGCAGCAAAGCTGCCGTACTCGGCGACGGCGATAAACGTCTTGAAAAAACGCATGTTGCTCATGGGCAGACCTGTAGCGAGGGCAGGGTGTGATAGTAAAGATAATGTTTACTATTGATAAAGTTAAATTAGTTTTTCTTTTTATAGCCGCCGAACAATACTCAAGTCCGAACTGATTCGGCGAACTTTCCCCATGAGCAATCTTGATAACAACACCCCTGAAGCGGCCTTGCGAGCTGCCAAAAACATCTATCACCTCGGTGCGACCACGGTTTACTCGCACCAGCAGGACAGCCGTTTTGCCTACACCCTGTTTGTGCCAGAGGCCATCGAAGACAGTAGCCGGCCAGTTGACCTGGTGGTCTCGCTGCACGGCTCTACCCGTTCGATGGAGATTTATCGCAATGGCTTCGCGGAATTTGGCCGCTGGAACGATTGCGTTATTTTGTCTCCGCTGTTCCCTGTCGGCGTACTGGGTGACGATAACGGGGACGGTTACAAGCAAATGGTCGAAGGCGATATTCGCTACGACAAGGTCCTGCTCGACATGATCGCAAGCGTCGGCAAACGCTACGGTCGCCGCTTTGATACCTTCGCGCTGTTCGGCTATTCCGGCGGCGGGCAATTCACCCATCGTTTCTGCTATCTGCACCCCGAAAAGCTCTGGGCAGCATCCATCGGTGCGCCGGGTTCTGTCACCTTGCTGGATGCCGATCAGAACTGGTGGGTCGGGGTGCGGGACTTCTCCGCGCGCTTCGGTAAACCGCTGAACCTGCAAGCCTTGCAGCAACTGCCGGTGCACATGGTGGTGGGTGATGCCGATCTCGAAACCTGGGAAATCACCCACCGTGAAGGCGGCAAGCACTACATGGCCGGCGCCAACGCCGCCGGACGCACACGCCCGGAACGCCTGGCAGCCTTGAAGGCAAGTTTTGAAGCCGCTGGCGTGCAGGTGCACTTCGACCTGCTCCCCAATGTGGCGCACCAGGGCATCAAGGCCATGCCGGCTGCTCAGGATTTTTTCGCCAGGGTCTTGCGCCATAAACGCAGCCTTGGCTGATACAACGCTGGTAGCTGCACTCAGAACAGACCGTATAACAATAACCAAGGATTCACTCATTCTGATGCCGGTCCTGCCTTGGCTCTCGCCACCGACCGGAATATTTCTTCAAGGAGTCTTTCTCCCGTGAACAGTTACGTAAAGACGGCGCTGGCCGTCGCAATGTCGGCGTGCACAGTGTCGATGGCAGTCGCGCAAGACAAGGTCATCAGAGTTGGCCTCAATGGTGACATCCGCAGCACCGACCCGGGCGTCAACCGCGACGACAATACCGACGCGGTGATGATGCATATCGTCGAAGGGCTGGTGGCGTATCGCGAAGACACCAGCATCGCGCCACTGCTTGCCAGTGCGGTCGACATATCGCCGGACGGCCTGCGCTACACCTTTACCCTGCGTGACGGGGTGCGCTTTCAAAATGGTCAGTCATTGACGGCCAGGGATGTGCAATGGACCTGGCAACGTTACCTGGACCCCAAGACCCAGTGGCGCTGTCTGGCGGAGTTCGATGGCCGCGGGGCGGCGAAAATTGTCGATGTGACCACTCCCGACCCGAAAACCGTGGTGTTCCAGCTAGACCAGGCCAACGGCTTGTTTCTGGCTGCAATGGCCCGACCGGATTGCGCCGGCAGCGGCATAGTGCACCCGGACTCCCTGGCCGCCGATGGCAGTTGGCGCGCACCGATTGGCACCGGGCCGTTCAGCCTGGGCAAATGGCAGAAAGGCCAGTACGTCGAGCTGGATCGCTTCAAGGACTACACCCCGCGTGCCGAGGCCGAGGCGGACGGTTACACCGGCAACAAGCAGGCGTTTATCGACAAGGTGCGGTTCGAGGTGATCCCCGATTCGGCGTCGGCCAAGGCCGCGTTACTGTCAGGTGGCGTGGACCTGCTGCCGGACGTGACGGCAATGGATGCTGCACAGCTCAAGCAGGTCAAGAACCTGCAGATACAGGTCAGCCCGATCATGACCATCAGCGGCCTGCTGTTCCAGACCACTGACCCGCTGCTCAAGGACGTGCGTATTCGTCGTGCGGTGGCGCTGTCCCTGGATTACGCGCAGATGGTTGCGGCGTTGTCCGATGGCTTGTCGGTGGTCAACAACTCGGTGATTCCTACTGCCAGTCCCTATTACGACGCCACCGCCCACCAGGGCTACACCTACAACCTCGACGAGGCCCGACGCCTGTTGAAAGAGGCGGGTTATAGCGGCGAAAAAATTCGCATGCTGGTCAACAAACGCTACCCGCAGATGTTCGATATGGGCTTGCTCAGCCAGGCCATGGCCCAGGCGGCGGGGCTGAATATCGAGATGGAGACGCTGGAGTGGGGCACGCAACTGGAGCGCTACCAGACCGGCAGTTACCAGATGATGTCGTTTTCATATTCGGGGCGCTTTGATGCGGCGCAAAGCTATGAGTCTGTCATCGGCGACAAGCAAAAGGAGCCGCGCAAAGTCTGGGATAACCCCCAGGCCCTGGCGATATTGCGCGACGCCCAGCGTGAGGTAGACCCCGCCAAACGCCAGCCACTGTTCGACAAGCTGCACACCCTGATGCTCACGGATGTGCCGATGGTGGTCATCTACAACGGTACAGCCATCGGCGCCATGGGCCAGCGCGTTGAAGGTTACCGCTCCTGGCCCGTTGCCAAGCCGCGCCTGTGGGGCGTGAAGCTGGCCGACACTTCCAAGTAAGGCGTACAGCTATGTTTCGATTCATATTGCACAGGCTCGGCATGGCGGTGCCGACCCTGCTGCTGATCTCGGTGATTGTATTTGCCTTGATCCGCCTGATACCTGGCGACCCGGCGTTGCTGATGCTCGGTGACATGGCCGACCCGCAAAGCCTGGCCGACATGCGCAGCAGCCTGGGGCTGGATCACTCGGTGGTGAGCCAGTACCTGATCTGGATCAAGTCGGTGCTCAGTGGCGACCTGGGGGTGTCCATCAGCAGTCGCCAGCCAGTACTGGAGTTGCTAGTCGAACGCTTCAGCGTCAGCGCCACGGTGGTGCTGGTTTCAGTGTTACTGGCGACCCTGCTCGCAGTGCCGGTGGGCCTGCTCGCGGCCTGGAAGCAAAACAGCGCGATGGACCTGGGCCTGGTGGCAACGGCGACCTTGCTGTTGTCGGTGCCCAGTTTCTGGCTGGGATTGTTGCTGCTGTATGTCTTCGGCATTCAGTTGGGCTGGTTGCCGGTGATTGGCTACGTCGGCTTCGCCAGCGACCCGCTGAAGGCCGTGACCTATGTGGTGCTGCCGATCATCACCCTGACCCTGGTGGAGTTCGGCGCCATTGCGCGGATGGCCCGGGCCAGCACCATTGAAGTGCTCCGCCTGGAGTACATCGCCCATGCACGGGCCAAGGGTTTGTCCGAGAGTGCGGTGTTGTGGAGGCACGCCTTGCGCAACGCATTTGCGCCGACCTGGACGCTGATCGGTCTGATCCTCGGCAATTTGCTCGGCGGCATTGCGGTACTGGAGACCGTGTTCACCTTGCCGGGTATCGGGCGGCTGATGGTGGATGCGATCTTCTCCCGCGACTACCCGGTGCTGCAGGGCTGCCTGCTGCTGATCACCTGCATCTACGTGTTGGTCAACCTGTTGGTGGATCTGCTGTATCCGTTGTTTGATCCAAGGGTGAAGCTATGAACCTCAAGACTCTTTCCTTGCCGGCCGGGCCGGCTTGTCAGCCCCGGCGGCCCTGGCGTTACCCGCCACTCAATGCATTGATTGGCGGCACCTTGCTCGCGGCACTGATTTCGCTGGCGCTGCTGGGCGTGGTGTGGACCCCGTACGACCCGCTGAAGCTGGATCTGTTGTCGCGCCTGCAGCCGCCGAGCGCAGCGCATTGGCTGGGCACCGACGAATTCGGCCGTGATGTGTTCAGCCGCTTGATCATTGGTGCGCGTACCAGCCTGTGGATCAGCTTGCTGTCGGTCGCTGTAGCGGTGATCTGCGGCACGCTGATCGGCATGCTCGCCGGTTACCTGCGGGGTTGGACCGACCGGGTACTGATGATGCTCAACGATGCGTTGCTGGCGTTCCCCGGGATTCTCATGGCCCTGGGCATCATGGCGATCATCGGTGCCAGCCAGTACGGCATCGTGCTTGCGCTGGGCATCGCCTACACCCCGTCTGTGGTGCGGGTGGTGCGTGGCAGCGTGCTGTCGTTGCGCGAACTGGAGTTTATCGAGGCGTCGCGGGTGATTGGCAACTCGGAGCTGTACACCATGTTCCGGCACATCACCCCCAACTGTCTGGCGCCGTTGTGTGTGCTGGCCACCAGCATGTTCGGCTGGGCCTTGCTCTCGGAGAGTGCGCTGAGCTTCCTGGGCCTCGGGGTGCCACCCCCCGCGGCCACCTGGGGCAGCATGCTGTCGGCAAGCCGTACCTATATATCCAATGCGCCGTGGCTGGGGATCTTCCCGGGCATCTTTATCAGCCTGACGTTGTTGGCTATCAATCTGTTCGGCGATGCCTTGCGTGATCGTCTCGACCCGCGCATGAGGACATGAGCATGAGCGCTCCAGTTACGTTACTGGCTGTTGAAAATCTACAGATTCGGGTCGGTGCAGACGGTCCGCTGGCTGTCGATGACTTCAGTTTCAATATGGCCCCCGGCGAGATCGTTGCGCTGGTGGGCGAGTCGGGCAGCGGCAAGACCATGGCCGCCCGCGCTGTCATTGGCTTGCTGCCCACGCCGATGCAGGTGTGCGGCGGTCGCATCACCTTTCAAGGCGAACCGCTCAATACCGCTGATACCAAGGGCATGCGCGAGGTGCGGGGGGCGCGGATCGGCATGGTATTCCAGGAGCCGATGGTGTCGCTCAACCCGGCCCTGACGATTGGTCGGCAGATGAGTGAGGCGCTCAAGCTGCACACCACTCTGGACGCCGCAACGATCCGCGAGCGTTGTATCGCAATGCTGCAGCGCATTGGCATCAAGGACGCCGAGAAATGCCTGGCGTCCTACCCGCACCAGTTCTCCGGCGGCATGCGCCAACGCATCATGCTCGCCTCGGTGATGTTGCTGCGCCCGGCACTGCTGATCGCCGACGAGCCGACCACAGCGCTCGATTGCCTGGCACAGCTGGACGTGATCGAGTTGATGCTGGAACTGACCCGCGAGCAGGGCACCGCGATCCTGTTTATCAGCCACGACCTGTCTCTGGTGGCGCGTTATGCCCACAAGGTCGTGGTGATGCGCTCGGGCAAGGCCGTGGAGCAGGGCCGTATCGAAGATATCCTGTTGGCGCCAAAGGCCGAATACACCCGCCAGCTGCTCGAAGCACTGCCACGCCGCGGCGAACTGGTGCCACTGCCGGCCTGCGACAACGCGTTGTTGCAGGTTAAGGATGTGTGTATCGAACATCCCGGCCCCCGCAGTTTCTGGGGGCGCAGCGTGCCAAAGCGCGTCGTGCATTCGGTGAACCTGAGCATCGCCCCGGGAGAGACCCTGGCCCTGGTCGGTGGCAGCGGTTCGGGCAAAACCACCCTGGGACGTGCGGTGGTCGGGCTGGTCACGCCATGCGCCGGGGCGATCGTGTTTCAAGGGGTGGACATCCTCAAGGCCGCCAACCGTGCGCACCGCCTGCAATGCCAGATGATTTTCCAGGACCCGTATTCATCCCTGGACCCGCGCATGACCGTCGGCCAGATCATCGCCGAACCGTTGCGCCACGAACCGGGGCTGACGCCTGAGCAAAAACGTCAGCGGGTTACCGACACGCTGCTGGACGTGGGCTTGCCCGAGCAGTTTCGCGAGCGCTTTGCCCATCAACTCTCCGGCGGTCAACGCCAGCGCGTGGCAATTGGCCGGGCGCTGGTCAGGCGGCCCAAGCTGGTGATCGCCGACGAGCCGATTTCGGCGCTGGACATGACCATCCAGAAGCAGATCCTCGAACTGTTCGAGCGCTTGCAACGCCAGTACGGGTTTGCCTGCCTGTTTATTTCCCACGACCTCTCGGCGGTGGAGCGCATCGCCCATCGTGTGGCGGTGATGAACCAGGGCGAGGTGGTTGAAATTGGCTCGCGCGACAGTATTTTCGACACCCCGCAACACCCCTATACCCGTCGGCTACTCGCGGCGGCCAGCCCCTTGGAGAAACGTGCGGATGGCAGTTACCGGCTCCGTGCCAGCGTGATTTAGCGACTGCTGCACCCCAGGCCATGGCGTTCAAACCCCACCCTTCGCAAATCGGTGATTGGCGAAGCGGGCGAAGCCATGGCCGAAGAAAACAAAAATAACCCTACTCAACCTGTCTGCCAGGAACGTACACATGAACAACCGCATCAACAAAGTCGTCACCAGTACCGCAGTCATGGGCGCCAGTTTCATGCCCGTGTTTGCCCAGGCCGACTTCGTCTCCGACAGCAAAGCTGCACTTGAATTGAAGAACTATTACTTCAACCGCGACTACCGCGAATCCAGCGGGCAGAACAAGCGCGAGGAGTGGGCACAGGGCTTTATCCTCAACGTTGAGTCGGGCTTCACCGAGGGGACTGTCGGTTTTGGTCTCGACGTGGTCGGCATGCTGGGTCTAAAGCTCGATTCCAGCCCCGACAACTCAGGCACCGGGCTGCTGGCGCGCTCAAGCGTGGCCGAGCCGGGTGCCCCCAGCTATGCCCGCCGCGCCCATGACAACTACTCCAAGCTCGGTATCACCGGCAAGGCGCGCCTGGCCCAAAGCGAGCTGCGGGTGGGTTACATGGTGCCCGACCTGCCGACCCTGCAACCGAACCTCAGCCGTCTGTTCCCACAGAGTTTCAGTGGTACGGCGCTGACCTCCAAAGACATCGACAACCTGACGTTGAGCGTGGGCCAACTGGACCAGGTCAAGCAGCGTGACTCGACTCACTACGAGGACATGGGGCTTACCAGCCAGTACGGCGCCTACAAAAGCAGCGCCAAGAGCGATGAATTCCGCTACGCCGGCGGCGATTACAAGCTGACGCCGACCACCGTGGTCACCTACCAGTTCGCGCAACTGGAGAGCCTGTACCAACAGCATTATCTGGGGTTGAAAAACAGCTTCAAGTGGGGCCCCGGTACGTTCAAGACCGACATCCGTTACTTCAGTGCCAGCGAAGACGGCGCGGCGCTTGCCGGCAAAGTGGATAACCGTGCGTTGAGTACCCGGGTGGGCTACGGCCTCAATGGCCACAACTTGAGCGGCGGATACCAGCAACAGTACGGCGCGACACCGTTCACCTATGTCGACGGCACCAACACCTACCTGTTCACCGAGTACCAACTGGCCAACTTCTCCCAGACCAACGAACGGGTGTGGCATGCCCGCTATGACTATGACTTTGCCGTACTGGGCGTGCCGGGCCTGCTGTTTTCGACGCGTTATGCCAAGGGCGATAACGCCAAGGTCATCGGCTTCAACGGGGAAGGGCGCGAATGGGAGCGTGATTTAAGCCTGGGCTATGTGGTGCAGAGCGGCACCTTCAAGAACGTGTCGCTGCGTTGGCAGAACGCCAGCGCCACCAGCAACTTTGCCCGCGACACCAATGAGAATCGAGTGATCCTGGGTTACAGCCTGGCGCTCTGGTAGTGGTAACGGCGTGCGACAGGGTGAGCCTGTGGCACGCCCATGCAGTGGAATGAGGGGATAGATCAGATGACGAGTTTGCCGTTGCGGCGGGCATCGCCCAGTCAACAACGCGTATCGGCGCGTGGCGTGAGTGATTTCATCGATGGGGTGAACGCTGCGGGCCTGGAATTGCACAGCTTCATGCTGTATCGCGACGGCGCGGTGGTGGCCGAAGCGTTTTGGGCACCTTACCGTGCCGACCGGCTGCACGTTCAGCACTCGGCCACCAAGAGCTGGGTATCGATGGCCATCGGGCTGCTGGTGGATGACGGCTTGCTGTCGCTGGACGCCAGGGTTGTCGGCTTTTTTGCCGCCGACTGCCCGGCACACATCAGCGAGCACCTGGCGGCCATGACCGTGCGCGATTTGCTGACCATGCGCACCGGCCATCGCCAGGGGATTTCTGGCGGGGCCTGGCGTGGGCGCAGTGAAAGCTGGGTCAGATTGTTCCTCAACGAGCCGGTCGAAGACCCGCCAGGACAGCGCTTCATTTACAGCAGCGCGTCGAGTTTCATGCTCTCGGCGATTGTCAGTGTGGTCAGCGGCCAGACCGCCTTTGAACTGTGCAACGCACGTATCTTCCAGCCCATGGGCATGGGCCGCATTGACTGGGACCTGGCGCCTGGCGGCTACAACACCGGCGGTAACGGCTTGAGTTGCAGCACCGAAGATTTGCTCAAGTTCGGCGTGCTGCACTTGCAGCAAGGCAACTGGCAAGGGCAGCAACTGCTGTCCAGTGAGTGGGTGGCCGAGGCCACGCGCGGGCATGTCGAGGATGTGTGGATGGGCGCCTTCGATGGCAAGCGCTACCTGGGCCGCGACGAGTCCGGCGACGCCGGTATCACCCGCCGCGAGGGCTACGGCTACCAGTGGTGGATGACCCTGCACGGCGGCTATTACGCCTCCGGGGTGTTTGGCCAGCAGTGCATTGTGCTGCCGGAGCAGAACGCGGTGATTGCCTTTACTGCCGGGCTGCCATTGGGCGAACGGCGCTTGCACAGCCTGCTGTGGGAACACCTGTTGCCTGCGCTGGACGGGCCGGCCGACAGCGCGGCAGACCCGGGGCTGGCGGCGCTGTTGGCCCGCCAGCAGCGGCCGTCTCTGTCTGGCGCATCGACCTCATCGCGCCAGGCCGGGTTCAGCGGCACGTTCGTGATGCGGGCCAATGAAGATCAGGTCAGCCAGGTGCGCCTGGTGTTTGGTGCCGGCTACTGCGACTTCTACCTCACCGACCCGCGTGGCACCCACTGCATCCGCGCCGGGTTCGCCGACGCCATCGAAAGCCGGACCAGCATGACCGGCCACTATCTGCATCACCAATACCAGCCGGACATGACCCCGGTAGTGGCGCAAGCGGTCTGGACCGAAGACGGGGCGCTGAGCATGAGCTGGCAATTTGTCGAAACGGCCTTTTGTGACCGCGTCATCTGCCGGCTTGAGCACGGCACCTTGTCTGTGGACCGCAGCGTCAACGTTAACGCAGGTCCGTTGCAGCGCCCGACGCTGAGCGGACATCCCGCAACAGCTTTTCAGGAGTTACCATGAACGATCTTTCCCACCCGGCAGGTACCGCGAGCAGCGCGTTTTGGGCGCCGTTTACCCCGATGCGCCAGTTCCAGCAACAACCGATGATGTTCACCAGCGCCGACGGCATGTACTACACCACCAGCGATGGCCGGCGCGTGCTGGATGCGATGGCCGGGTTGTGGTGTGTCAACGCCGGGCATGGCCAGGCAAAAATTGTCGAAGCCATTCGCGAGGCCGCGGGGCGCCTGGACTTTGTTTCGTCATTCAAGATGAGTCACCCCCAGGCCCTGGAGATGGCCGAGCGCCTGATCGAAATCAGCCCGGCGGGTATGGAGCAAGTGTTCTTCACCAATTCGGGTTCCGAAGCGGTGGACACCGCCCTGAAGATCGCCCGGGCGTATCACCAGGCCCGGGGCGACAGCCGCCGCACCAAGTTTATCGGGCGTGCCAAGGGCTACCACGGCATGGGTTTCGGTGGCCTGTCGGTGTCGGGTATCGGCCGCCAGAAGCGTGACTTTGGTCCGCTGCTGGGGGAGGTCTCACACCTGCCGCTGCCGTACGACGCGGGCATGCGTTTCAGCGCGGGGCAGCCGCAGCAGGGCGAGAGTTATGCCGATGCGTTGACGCAACTGCTGGACATCCAGGACCCCGGCACCGTGGCCGCCGTCATCGTCGAGCCGGTGACGGGCTCGGGTGGGGTGTATCCGCCGCCTCTGGGGTATTTGCAACGCTTGCGCGAGATCTGCACCCGCCACGGCGTGCTGCTGATATTCGATGAAGTAATTACCGGCTTTGGCCGCGTTGGCGCCAGTTTCGCCGCCCAGGCTTTCGGCGTGACGCCGGACCTGATCACCACAGCCAAAGGCCTGACCAACGGCGCCGTGCCGATGGGGGGCGTGCTGGTCAGCGGCGCGGTGTACGAAGCGTTCATGGCCGGGCCGCCGAACGTCATCGAGCTCATGCACGGTTATACCTATTCAGCGCACCCGCTGGCGTGCGCGGCCGGGCTGGCGACCATCGAGGTGCACCGCGAACTGGGCATCAATGAGCACGTTAACGCGGTCAGCGGCCTCTGGCAGTCTGCCGCGCTGGCACTGCAGGGCGTTGGGCCGGTGCTGGATGTACGCGCCATCGGCTTGCTCTGCGCCGTCGAACTTGAGCCGCGCCCCGGTGCTGGCGGCGCCCGTGGCAGCGAAGTTGCGCAGTGGTGCTTTGAACATGGCGTGCTGGTACGCGGCTCGGGCGACACCATCGTGATCTCGCCGCCGCTGGTGATCAGCCCGCAGGAGATTGCCCAGGTGTTTGACACCTTGGCGGGTGCTTTGAATCAGGTGGCCTGAGGGGAGTCGACGGCATGTCCGATCTGTTTGAGTTCTATATTGACGGCGCCTGGGTCAAACCCCACGGCGAAACCGTCGAAACGGTGGTGAACCCGTCCACCGAACAGGTGGTCGCGCGCATCATCCTGGGTGACGCGCAGGATGCGGACCGTGCAGTCAGCGCGGCCCGCCAGGCTTTCCCGGCGTACGCCGCCAGTTCACTTGAGGCACGCATTGACCTGCTGCACAGCATCATCGAGGTCTACAAAGGCTACAGCGAAGCGTTAATCGAAGCGGTGCACCTGGAGATGGGCGCGCCGCTGTCCCTGGCTCGCAGCGCCCATGTACCGGCGGGCCTTGGCCACCTGGTGCAGGCGCTGGAGGTGTTGCGCGAGTACCGTTTCGAACGTCGCCTGGGCAATACGCTGGTGGTGCGTGAGCCCATTGGCGTGAGTGCCCTGATCACCCCGTGGAACTGGCCGCTCAACCAGCTCACCTGCAAGCTCGCGCCCGCCCTGGCGGTGGGCTGCACCCTGGTACTCAAGCCGAGTGAGCGTGCGCCTTTGTCGGCGCATATCCTCGCTCAGATATTGCATGAAGCCGGCGTGCCCAAAGGGGTATTCAACCTGGTCCACGGCGACGGCCCTGGGGTGGGAGCCGCACTGGCCCGCCATGTTGATGTGGACATGGTGTCTTTTACCGGTTCGACCCGCGCCGGTATCGCTGTGGCCAAAATGGCCGCCGATACGGTCAAGCGTGTATCCCAGGAGCTGGGCGGCAAATCCGCGAATATCCTGCTCGACGATGCCGACCTGCCGAGTGCGGTGCGCCACGGCGTGCTGGGCTGTATTCGCAACAGCGGCCAGTCGTGCAATGCACCGACGCGCTTGCTGGTGCCTCGTGTGCAGCAACAGGCGGTGATTGATATCGCCCGGCAAGTGCTGAACCAGGTGTGCTTCGACGACAGTGAGCCGACCTCAGCCATAGGCCCGGTGGCTAACGCAATGCAGTTTGAACGGGTACAGGCCATGATCGCGCAGGCCATTGCCGAGGGGTCGCGGTTGGTCGCCGGAGGGCCGGGACGACCCCGTGGGATTGAGCGTGGCTACTACGTGCAACCGACGATATTTGCCGACGTCACGCCGGACATGCTGGTGGCGCGAGAAGAAATCTTCGGCCCGGTGCTGGCGATCATGCCGTACGACAGCGAAGCCGAGGCCATCGCCATTGCCAACGACAGCCCTTACGGCTTGTCGGGGTACGTCACCTCGGCAAGCCTGGAGCGCAGTTGCAAGGTTGCCCGCCAACTGCGCACCGGGATGGTCCACCTCAATGGTGCACGGGCCGACCAGGCCGCGCCGTTTGGCGGCTACAAACAGTCGGGTAACGGCCGTGAGTGGGGTGAGTCGGGGTTTGACGAATACCTGGAGAGCAAGTCGCTGTTCGGGTATTAGCGGTTAGCCCTGACGCCGTTGCAGACTGCAGGCTCACACCTTGAGGTTACGCCCGGCCGAGATGTCCCTCACGCTTGCAGTTCCACCAGCACCAGGCTCTTGAGGTGGCCCGCACGGGCGTGCCCTGACGGTAGCAATTGCGCTGTCGGGACAATCAAGTAATACGGATATCTGCATGGCAAAGGCCCGTGAGCTTCTGGAGTCAGGCATCTATGTGTCTACGGTGGCGGTTTCAACACTTTTCGAGCTGCAGTAGCGCTTTTGAAAAGTATTACGGGTGCACCCCCAGGTGATTGCGTCATACAAAATAGTGCGCGCCGGAATCCAGATGTAATTCGTTGGATGGCATACAAACAACAATGATTATCATTCTTTGTCGCTGATAACCTTTCTGCCATTGAACCAATGAGCATGTCTGGGAGCGCATCAAATGAATGTCAATCTGCCTGGGGCCAGTCGTTGCGCCTGGGGAAAAAGCACATCGCTATGGGCCGCCTTGCTGGTTGCCGCTGCTTCGCCGGCCGAAGCGCTGGAAGAGCTGCCAGCGATCACGGTGACCGCCAATACCTTGTCCCAGAGTGCAGAATCGGTACCGGCGGCGATGAGTGTGTTCGACGGCCAGACCCTGGAGCGCGAGCATGTACAGGACCTGCCGGCCTTGTTGCGGCGGGTTCCGGGCTTCGGCTTCCAGCCCTTCGGCCAGTCGGCGATCCAGCCGCCGGTGGTGCGCGGTATCAGTTCCAACTTTGCCTCTTATTCCTCCTCGGCACTGATGATGGTCGACGGGGTCCCGACCTTTATGGCCCAGGGTTTTGATCACGATATGCTGGGCATCGAGCGGGTCGAGGTGCTGCGCGGGCCGCAGTCGGCCCTGTATGGGCGCAACGCTGAAGCCGGGGTAGTGAATATCTATACCCGCGCCCCGGACAATACCCCGCGCGCGCGCCTGTCCACCGAACTGGGCAGCCGTGACAGGCGCGTGGCCCGCGCCGACCTCAGCGGGCCGCTGGTAGAGGACCGGTTGTTCCTCGGGGTCACCGGCAACTGGAGCGAACAGGATGGCTTCATTGACGACCTCTACCATGGCGGCCAGGCCGACGATCGCAAAAAACACGGCGGGCGCATGGCATTGCGCTGGACGCCGGACGACACGAGCGAGGCCATCCTGCGCTACTCGCGTCAGGACTATGACGATGGTGCGGCCCAGTGGGGCGCATCCGGCACCCGTCGCACGCGGGTCAGTTCCGGCGTGCGGGGCTGGGATCATTCGAGTGCACGCAGCGTGTCCCTGGACCTGAGCACCGAACTGGCTTCGGGTTTAAAGTTTCGCTCGGTAACCGGCAACAGCGACTTTTATGACCGGGTCTTGCAGGACACTGATTTCCGGCCTGCCGACGCGCTGCATATCGGCCGCGACAACCACTTCAATACCCTGTCCCAACAGTTCACCCTGGAGGGCACGCTGGGCGACAGTCAATGGGTCACCGGGATGTATTTTGACCGCGACCGCCACGACCTGGGCGGCGAGCAAAAGACCCCGATGCACCTGTTGCCCTACAGCGCCAAACTGCAAGGGCACAGCGCGGCACTGTTCAGCCACTGGATGATCCCGCTGGCCGAACGCTGGACCCTGACCCTGGGCGGACGCGCCGAACGCGACTTTGTACGCTTCACCCCGCAAGGCGGCGATTCGCGCGATGCCTCATGGAAGCGTTTCTCGCCCAAGGTTGCGCTGCAATACGAATGGATGGATGACGCCTTCCTCTATGCCAGCGTCGCTGACGGCTTCCGCGCCGGCAGCTTCAATACCTTCAGCCCGGCCGCCAACTATCCGGCCTATGCCCCGGAAAAAGTCCGCTCCTGGGAGATCGGGCTCAAGGGCGGCGCCCTCGACCGCCGCCTGCTGTACTCGGTGGCCCTGTACACCATGAGTATCGACGACATGCAGGTGCAGCAGATGCTCATCCCGGGAGTGGTGTACATCGCCAATGCTGCGTCTGCGCGTTCCAGTGGCCTGGAATTGCAGGCGGACTACCTGCTGGGTGACGGCTGGACGATCCAGGGCGCACTGGCGGCCAACCGTACCCGTTTCGACAGTTTCGCCGACGGTGCCAATGACTACTCCGGCAATCACAACCCGTTCGCCCCGGACCTGACCGGCAACCTGGGGCTGCGCTACGACGCCGAAAACCGCTGGTACACCCAGCTCAATCTGAGCGCCGTCAGCCGCACCTACCTGGACGCGGCCAACAGCAACAGCCGGGCTGGTTACGGCCTGGTGGACCTGGATGTCGGGCGCAGTTTCGAGCGCTTCGAAATCAGTGCTTACGTCAACAACCTGGCCAACAAACGCTACGACGCAGTGGGCTACCAGAATGGTTTCGTGGACGTCTACAGCCCCCCTCGGGAGTTGGGATTGCGTCTGACGTTCGACTTGTAAATAAGGGAGTACAGAGCGTGAATATTATTGATTTCAACTACAGCCACCCGCTGCAAGCCTATTGGCAACTGGCCGGCGCAGCGGTTCAGGCCGAAGCCCTGACCCTGGCGCTGGAACTGGATCTGTTCAGTGCCCTGGAGCAGCCGCTCGACGTGCCAACCCTGGCCGCACGCCTGCAACTGGCGCCGGACAACACAGGCCACTGGCTCGAATTACTCTGGAGCATGGCGCTGTTGCAGCGCATAGACGGGCCGCACGGCAGCCGCTATGGCTTGAGCGAAATCTCACGGCGCTACTGGTTGCCCGGGCCAAACGGTTGTGTCGACGCCTGGCATTTCCGGGTCAAGGCCTTGCGCCAGTCAGGTGCCAGCCTGCGTCAGCGGGTGGTTGGCGAACCTGCTATGGCGCCAGCAAAACCTGCGGGCAGTGGGCAGGACTGGGCCGCGGCAGCGGCCAGCCACATTGCTCAGGAGCAACGGGCCATCAGTGTGCCGGCCGTGCTTGCATTGCTGCAGATACTGCCCGAGGTGCAGCGCGCCGAGCGGGTGCTCGACCTCGGTGGCGGGCCGGGTCTGGTGGCCCAGGCCCTCGTGCGGCAATACCCCGGCCTGCACGCGACAGTCTTCGACTGGCCACCCACTGCTGCGGTGGCCGGGCAACTGGCGGCCGATGCCGGCTTGCAGGAGCGCATCGCGATTCTTGGCGGCGACCTGAGCCAGGACACATTTGGCGAAGGCTATGACGTGATCTGGTGTTCCTCGGTGTTGCATTTCGTGCCTGATTGCCTCGACCTGCTGCGCCGCGTGCATGACGCATTGCGCCCGGGCGGGCTGTTTATCAGCGCCCACGCCGAACGCTCCGGGCAACCTGGAATGAATGTGCGGGTCATGCCGTATTACCTGTCAATGCTGATGGCCGGACGTTTTGTCCCGCGTGCCGGGGAATTGGCCGGGCTGCTGGTGCAGGCGGGGTTCGCCAGCGTAGAGCTTGGCGGTGAATGCGATTTCCCCATGGCCCCGTTGACCGTGTGGCTGGCACGCAAAGGCGAGCAATGATCCGCGGCCTGCCGTTCTTGTGTCCGATGGCCAGTCCTGTGGCCTGATCTTCATTTCTTGCTGTCCACCCGCGTATGGCTCTGCCATGCGCCGGGTTTTCTATTGTCTGGAGTTTCTTATGAGCATTGAACAATCCGCCGCCACCGGGCCCGGGCAGGGCGCTTTGGCGGGCGGCGAACTGTGGCTGTTGGCAGGCTTTATTGTGGTGACACTGAACTTGCGGATCGCTTTTGCCGGGCTCGGGCCGATCCTCGGCGAGCTGCGCCTGAGCACGACCCAAGCGACCCTGATCGCTTCTCTGCCGCCCATTTGCCTGAGCCTGTTCGCCCTGGTGGGGGTTCGCCTGCGCCAGCGTTTTGGTGAAGAGCGCACCTTATTTGCGGCTTTGTCAGTGCTGGCCGTGGGCTGTGGGATGCGAGCCCTTGGTGTGAGTGGTCTGTTTGCCGGAACCCTGCTCGCCGGCGTCGGTATCGCGGTAATGAATGTGGTGGTGCCGGCCCTGGTGCGCAAGCGGTTCCAGCCGACCCGGATCGGCCACATTATGGGCCTGTTTTCATTGATGCTCGGGGGTGGCGCAGTCTTGACCGCCGGCTTGACCGTGCCGATTTATCAGGGCCTGGGGGGCAATGTCGACGCCGCCTACCTGACCTTGGGTGCCTGGGCGATTCCGGCGTTGATCGCTCTGGTGTTCTGGGCACCCCAACTGATCCATGGCCAGCCGGTTGCCGCTACGGCCCCAACGTTGAGCGCAGTCCGGCCCCGGGTGCTGAAAAACCGTACGGCCTGGTCGATTACCCTGTTCTTCGGCTTGCAGGCCTTGAACCTCTACGGCTTGCTGGTGTGGTTGCCGGGCATTTACATCGAGCGGGGTGCCACCGTCGCCCAGGCGGCACTGTACCTGGCGGTGTCCCAGGCGGGTCTGGTACTGGGCGGCTACTTCGCGCCGGTGCTGGCGGCCCGGGTCAAGGACCAGAGGGGCTACATTGCAGCCACTGTGGGCTGTTGCCTGGCAGGTTGCCTGGGTCTTTTGTATGCCCCTTTGCCCATGGCCTGGGTGGCGATGCTCATACTGGGAGTCGGCCAGGGCGCGGGACCGGCCCTCAGTGCCTTGCTGTTTGTGCTGCGCAGCCCCGACCAACAGATCACCACTCAGTTGTCGGGCATGGCCCAGGGCTTTGGTTTCATGATTGCAGTGCTCGGCCCGCTGGGCATGGGCCTGCTGCATCAGTACTTCGGCGGCTGGGACCTGCCGGTGCAAGCCTTGATCGCCATCCTGGTGTTCGAGCTTTGTGTTTCGTTGCGTGCCGGCAAACCCGGCACCCTGGCCGATTGAACACAAAGGAGCAGGCATACCCTATGAAGTGCCCGTGAGTCAGCGGATCAATACACGCCTGGAGCAAGCCGCGGCGCAATCAGGCCGCGGCGCAGTCATCCGGGTTCACGCGGGCTCAGGCGCTGCCTGGCGAGTGCAGTGATTGAGGCTGAAGATCCGCTTGCGGCTATACCACGCAAGCAGGAGCACCAGCATCTGGCCCGCCAGCAGGCAGGCGAGCATGCCGCTGTAGCCGAGGCGATCGAGCAGTACTCCGGCGAGTATCGGTACCAGGGTGCGCGATGCGACAAACAGACTCGATTGCAGGCCATAGTCCATGGCCGTGAGCCCGGGGCGGGTGTGGTACATCATCAAGCCAAACATCAGGCCGGCCGAGGCGCCCATCGCCAGGGCCACAAGCATGGCGGCTGCGATCATGGCGTTGTCGCCCAGGCCGACCGTCACCACCAGCGTCAGGCAACCAATGGCCAACAGATTGCCCAGGGCCAATAGCGGCAGGCAGATGCTGCTACCGATCAGGCGGGTCAGGCGCCCGGCCAGCATGCTGGCGATGGCGCCGGTCAGGCCGCCGGCTATCCCGACGATCAGGGCAATACGATCCGCCGCAAAGCCCTGGTCGAGCATCAGTGGCTTGAGGTAAAGCCACACCGCGCCGAGGAACGGGTAATACAGCAGCACCAGCAGGGCCCAGATGCGCTGTTCGGCAATGGCAAAGTACCCCGGCCATTGACGCCAGCCAGCCTGCACGGGAAGCGGCGCGGAGCGGTTCAGGGAGGGCGTCTGCGATTGCCCGGCCTTGGGCTTGAGCCAGGGCAGCAGCAATGCCCCCGACAGCAGGCCCAGACCCAGTAGGTAGAAGGGCCAGGCCCAGCCAGCGCGGGTGTACAGCAGCAACATCACGCCACCGCCGACAATTGCGCCCAGGGACATGGCTGCCGAGCGGATGGCACCGGCGCGTACCCGTTCCGACTCCGGGAGGATCTGGATCGCCAAGGCGTTCAGCGGTACATCGGCCCATGTGCCGAGCACGCTGACCAGCATCGCCAGGAGAAACATCAGGCTTGGCTCTGTGGTGCTCAGGTCATGAGCCGCGAGCAGGCCCAGGGTGCCGGCGTAGCAAAGTATCAGCAGCAGTGTCCAGTTGCGGTAGCTGGCCTGTCCCAGCCGATAGCGCTCCACGGGGGTAGCCAGAAGGAACTTGAGCATGGCGGGCAAGCCGGCCAGTTGCATCAGGCCGATCTGGGTGCCACTCCAGCCGTTCTGGCGCATGACCAGAGGCAGGCCGATATACAGATAAATCAGCGGCGCGGTGAGCGCCAGGTTGAGCCAGCCCAGCAGCAGCTGTTGGGGCCACCATGCGGTGCGTGGAGCAGGGGTCAGCATGAGAAGTTCCTTATGGCGCCCGATCAGGCGCAGGCCCGCCTTCCGGAGCGGGCGACAGGCGTTGACAGGGGGGCGCCCTGGTCACCCAGGGCGCAGTGGTGCCGGCGGGTATGACCGGCCAGCAATGGATGTTAGTGCAATCGCGGATGAGAATGATTAGCATTGAATATGAGTGGCGGTGAATAATCTATGGGATACGGCATACGACTGGCCGTCTGCCTGGCGCCGTAGTCTGATCCGCTGCAACGAGAGCGGTGCCGGCTTTGCCACGGCACCACAAGACACGCTTTGAGGGGGATGGATATGCGAGAGTTATTGAGCCCGGGCCGGGTAAGCCAGGATTTGTCGGTGTCTTCTGCCTGGACCCGGCTCGAGGGGGTTGCCGGGGCGGGCAACCATCAGGTCGAGCGGCTGGACTGTGAAGCGGGGGTCGCGGTGATCAAGTCGCAGATGACCGCCCATAAAGTTTGCGCCGAACTGTGCCTGCACGAGGGGACAGAGCGCATGCTGGTGATTGCCTTCGCCTTGTCCGGTCAGTCGGCGTTTCATTGCCCTAAGGGCCGGGAATTGAAGTTCCAGCCGAACCAGGCGACGGTTTCTGTTTTTCGCGAGGGCAAGGGCCAGCGGGTGTATGCCGCCGACGCGCCGATCCAGCAATTACGCCTGGTGGTCACGGAGTCGGCCCTGGCGCGTTTCATTGGCCCTGAGCGCTGCCAGGGGTTGCTCGGCAGTGCCTTGGGCCAGCATGAAAGTTTTCGCCGACTGGCGTGTTATGACATCAACCCCAGCGAGCACCTGCGCCGTCTGAAAAGCCCGGGCATCCAACGGCAGGACGGCCTGACCCAGCGCATTCACGTGTTGAGCCTGCTCTCTGAACAACTCCAGGCCCTCGAAGTCGCACCGGCGCGCCAGGCCAGGTTGACGGCCCGGGACCTGGACACCCTGGACCGAATAGACCTGTTCATGAAGTCCAATCTCGACCAGCCGTTGAACAACGGCTTCCTGTGTACGGCGATGGGCGTCAGCGAGTACCGGCTCAAGGAGTACTTCCGCCAGGTCCACGGTGTCAGTCCGGGGCGTTATCTGCTGGAGCTGCGGATGACCCGTGCACGGGAGATGCTGGCCGCCGGTTACAGGGTTTCCGAGGTGGCATACAAGATCGGTTACCAGCACCCGAACAACCTGACGGCGGCGTTTACCCGGTACTTCGGGCACACGCCGAAGTCGGTGCGGGGTAACCGGGCCCTCTGATTGCATGGCGAGCTATCGTTGGGCCGGCTTCTCTTAGTGCAAGGAACCGGAACACCGGCCCTGAACGAGCAACGCCCCACATGCGATGTCATGGCATCAAAGCCTTAAGCGGCGCGGGCAAGGCGTTTACCGGTTCAACTCAGAACGTTTTACTGACGCCCACCCCGAACGTACGTGGGTTGCCCACAGTTACCAGTCGCCCGTAGCCAAAGTCAGCGGCCGAGGTGCGATACCGTTCGTTGCTAAGGTTTTCACCCCACACGTAGCCTTCATACTCGTTGTTGCCCACGCTTAAACGCGCGTTGACCAAGCCATAACCACCCTGTTTCTGGGTATTGGACTGGTCGAAGTAGAAGCTCGAACGGTATTGGTAACCCCAGTCGCCGCGGCCCTTGAGGTTGTACGCGCCTATGTCCCAGGCGTATGCAGCCCCCAGTTTGCCGGTGTACCTGGACACAAATTGCTGCTGCTTGCCGCTGGCATCTACCACGCCTGTGGTGCCGGTGGCCGGAGCGTTTTCGAATTTGACGTAGGTCGTGTCGGTGTAGCCCAGGCCTGCGTAGCCGCTCCAGTGTTCGTCGAGCTGCGCCTTGAGGGTCACTTCCCCGCCCAAAGAACGGCTTTTCGGGGCGTTGGCCACCGGGGTGGTCTGGGTCAGGGCGTTGTAGGTTTGCACCTGCTGGTTTTTGCGGTCGATGTAGAACAGCGCGGTGTCCAGGCTCAGGACATTTTTGATCAGCTCGCTTTTGAGGCCGATTTCATAGCTCACCAGGCTTTCGTTTTTGTACGGGCGCTCATCGCCTTTTTGCACGAACCCGATGTTGAACCCGCCGGACTTGAAGCCCCGGCTAACGCTCGCGTAAGTCTGCGTGTCGTCGGTCAATTGATAGCGCACACCGATGCGCGGTACCGCGTAAGTGGTGGATAAGGTCTCATGCTGGGCAGTGACAAATCCGGCATCCATGCCCAGTGCTGTCCAGGCCGGGTTGTCGACGCTGAAGTCGTAGTCGAATTTCTTTTTGTCATGGCCAATACGCAGTCCACCAAAGATTTCCAGTTTGTCGGTGGCCGCAAACGAGGCATCGCTGAACACTGCAAACGAGGTGGTTTTGGTCTGCCCGCGGGAGGTCTGGGTCACACCGTCGCCAATGCCCATCGCGGGGTCAAAGGTGCTGGTTGCGGTGTACGCGCGCTGGCTGTCGCTGTATTCGCCATAGGCCCCGGCCAGCCATTTGATCGGCGCATCCGGAGCCGACACGTAGCGAATTTCCTGGAAGGCCTGTTTGAACGTGCTGCTGTAGGGGTTGTTGGCGCGGTTCTGGTAACCCGCCAGGCCTGCAGCCTCGTAGTCGGCATTGAGTTCGTTGAAATAGCCGTTGGGGAAAAACGAGCCGGTGTAGTCCACCTTGTTTTTCGACAGGCTTGTCACTGCGACCACGCTGGCAACATTTTGGACGCCTTTCGGAACATGTGACGGTCAGCACCGACTTGCTGGGTCACACATTGACCAGCGTCGAGAAAGTGGTTTACGCCCAGGCACGGATGATGAGTTACCTGGATGTGTACTGGTTAATGGGCGTGTTGAGCCTGGTGATACTGCCGGTACCATTTTTGATTCGGCATGCCCGGTCTAAAGTCCCTGCGCCAGCACCCGGTTGAGTGCACGCGGCTTTAAGGAGGGGCGCAGGGGGTGTCAAATGCTGTCGTATCTACGCTCGGTTATGCGGCATTGAAAACAGGCTCGGGATGCTCATTCACAACCCGTGAACTCCGCTTGCCGCCTGTTTTCGCCTTGCCTGACCTTCGCTCGAAAACATTTCGTACAGACCCTAGGGGCATCGATCCGTGTGTCCATCGGCAGTGGGAGGCCTGCTTTTCATTTGCAGGGCAAGTGTGCTAATGGCCACACCTGCTGCAGCGGCGCCCGCAATGGGGATATAGGCGAGCCCGAAATGGGTAATCACCCAGCCTGCACCTATGCCTCCCAACGCCGTTCCGAGGTTGAACGACGCAATATTAAGCCCTGAAGCCACTGCACTGGACTGCGGAGTGTAGTAGTGTGCCAGGCGCAGCATGCGCAGGGTCGACAGGGTCACTATGGCAAAGAACACCACTCCCAATAGCCCCACCAGCGTTAACGTGGCGATCATCGAATCGCCCCAGAGGTGCAACCCCGACAGATTAAGCATCAATGCCGTCAACCCGCCGAGCAAACATCGATCGGCGTCGAAGGCATCCACAAGATAGCCTCCCAGCAAATTGCCGAGAATGGAGCAGATACCGAACACCAGCATCGCCAGGCTCAGAACCTGCGGCGGGACACGGGTGATGTTCAGCAGGAACGGCGATACGAAGGTAAAGAATGAAAAAGTCGCCACGCTCACCAGCATCGCGATCGTGGCAGCCCCCAACAGTTCACGGTGCCACAGGGCCGCTATGCTTTGTTTCAGGTCTGTGGCGCGGTGACTCGAGGAACGGGGTTGCTGGCGCATCAGCAGCACCAGGCCCAGGGTGCTGATCAGGCCCAGGCCGCCGATGGCCAGGAACACCATGCGCCATGACCAGTAGCTGCCGAAGAAGGTGCCCAGAGGCACGCCAAAGGCGATTGAAAGGGTCAGGCCCATCCATACCAGCGATAGCGCTCGCCCTGCGCGCACCGGGTCGACCAGTTTGACCGCCGCGTTGGAGGCCACGGCCATGAATACCCCATGCGCGAGGCCGATGATGAAACGTACGCCATGCAAGGTCAGTACATCGGGCGCCAGACTGATGGCAACGCTGCCGGCGGCAAGCACGCCGAGGGTCAGCAACAAGACGGTTTTGTCGCGCCAGTTGGCCAACAGGGCGGTGATGATCGGGGCGCCGATGGCGGCGCCCAAGGCATAGGCGGCGATGGCTGAGCCAACTTGCGAGATGGACTCATGCAAGTCCATCGAGATTGCCGACACCAGGCCGGCAACAACGAATTCGGACAGGCCGAAGGTAAAAGTACAGAGCGAAAAAATGTAGATGACGGCTGGCATAAAGACTCGGTTGTGGGGGAGGGGCGGAACCCGTTATTGCAAAGGTGGAGGGGATAGTGCGGCGCCAAGAGTGAGATGAGAAATACTTTAAAAGTCTCTGTTTAATACTATTGGCGGGCCTTAGTTGCTTTTTGATGGCGCGAGTATTGATCCGCGGTGAATGGCTGGTTTAATTGTGATGTTTGGCAGGTTGGCGTATCACGGGGCGGCACGATCCTGAATAAATAACAGGTCGATTACTCAAGTATCGGTTTTTCTCGCTGACAGCTGCAGGCGCTTGCCAATAGACGTGAAAGTAGTTTGCTTTATCGGTAGGCTCGCCAATGTTTGCTGGAGCTTTTTAACGGGGGCAAGTGAATCTCAGTTCATAACCATTATCTGCACCGTTGATGACGGCCGGGCCGCCAGGTTATTGATCCCGCGCACTGGCGTCGCGAGCTTGAACAGCCTGCTGGCACTCTAACTGACCTGGGCGGCCAGCATCCCCTCGACCCGGGGATCGGCGTTGAAGTCGAGCATGGAAATGAAGCTGTCCATCAACGGTGATTGGTTGTCGGTGTTCCAGCTCATATACAGGCCGATGGCCGGGTTGGGGGAGGCGGTCACGGGGTTGATCCGGCGGAACAGGACCTTGTCGCGCATGATTGAGCCGGCAATCGACTCAGGCACCAGGGCAACGCCGAAACCGCAGGCCACCAAGCCGATCAAGGTCTGGATCTGCGCAGCCTCCTGCGCCACCCTGGGGTAAAAACCGGCGGCTTCACACAAGGCGATCAACTGACTGTGATAGCCGATGCCCAGGGCTTGGGGGGTGAATACGAAGTCTTCCCCGGCGAAATCCCTCAAGTCGATCCGACCTTCCTTCGCCTTCGGGTGATCGGCGGGCAGCGCAATCACGATCTCTTCGTCCAGCAGCAGGCGTGACTCGACGTTTTGCGCCGAGATCGGCAACTTGCGCATGAAGGCAATATCCGCTTCTCCCGACAGAATGGCCCTGGCCTGGCTGGAAGAGGGCATCTCCTTGATGATCAACTGGACTTTGGGGTAGGACTCGCGGAACTGGCGCAAGGTACTGAGCAGTGACTCGTAGTAGGCGATCGACAACGCGGTCACCGTGAGTTTGCCGGCAATGCCCTGGGACACCTGGAGGGCGTGCTCGATGCCAAGCTCCAGCTCCTTCAACGTGCTGTAGGCAGTGTTCAGGAATGCATCGCCAGCCGGGGTCAGCTTGACACCGCGTTTATTGCGCGTGAACAGACTGAACCCCAGTTTGTCTTCCAGCCGGTTGATGGCCTGGCTCAACGGAGGCTGAGCCATATGCAGGCGAATGGCCGCCTTGTTGAAATTCAGCTCTTCAGCCACGGCGATGAATTGGCGTAGCAGGCGGGTTTCGATCATTTCTTCTGTTCCTTCATTGAACTGATCTGTGGGCTGGGTGCGGCAATGGTAGCGGTAAACAGGCGCTCGACTAAGGCATAAACATCGCCAAGTTGTACGTTTGATCCAAAAACTTGCAAGCGCTGTCGAGCAGGCCTGAATGCCGCGGGGACGTTTGCGGATGGGCCTTGCGATAAATAATCGTCAGGGGATCATTTGGATTGAACATCAGCTTGATATGAAGCATGTATCAACTTGCGTCGCCGTTAGTATTAAACAACGTGCATATACATTGTCAGGCTGAGGCGGCACTCAAGAGCAAACCGATATCTTGATTAACAACGCCGGTCGGGTCGGTTATCAAGCAATTGAAGAGGCCGACGCAACAACTGGAAGTGAATGGAACTCTATGGTTTGTGGAAAGGCAGAAATGATCAGCTAAACAGCCTTCCCGACGACACCTACAGACTCTCCGGGTCACCAAAGAACATCTGAATCCGCGAGCGCAACCAGCGCTCCCCGGGGTCGTTGTCCTGGGCGCCGCGCCATGCCATGTGCAGTTCAAAGGCCGGGGTGTCCAGCGGCGGGTCTTCAGCGCGAACGCCACCTGCCGCGGTCAAGGCTTCGGCGGTGTAGTCGGGCACGGTGGCGATGATGTCGGTCCCGGCGAGCAGGGTGCTCAGGCCATTGAACTGCGGCACTGCCAGCACCACGTGGCGCTTGCGGCCCATTTTTTCTAGCTCGGTGTCCATGAAGCCGCTCAGGTCGCCGGCAAAGGACACCAGGGCATGGGGGCGGGCGCAGAAGTCGTCCAGGCTTAACGGGCCGGGCACGGTGTCTGCGCGCAACAGCTTGGGTTTGCTGCGGCGCAATACCTTGCGCTTGGCGTTGGCCGGCAGGTCGCTGGTATAGCTGACGCCCACTGAAATTTCGCCGGAAGCCAGCAGCGGCGGCATCAGGATGTAATTGACCCGGCGTACTACCAGTACGATGCCGGGCGCTTCTGCGCGCAAGCGCTTGAGCAACATGGGCAGCAGCGCAAATTCCACATCATCTGACAGGCCAATCCGGAATACCGAGGTGCTGGTGGCCGGGTTGAATTCCGAGGCGCGGCTCACGGCGGTGGAAATTGAGTCCAGGGCCGGAGACAGCAGGGCAAAAATCTCGATCGCCCGGGCCGTAGGCTCCATGCTGCGCCCGGTGCGCACAAACAAAGGGTCGTCGAACAGGTTGCGCAGGCGTGAAAGTGCCGCACTGATTGCCGGTTGCCCCAGAAACAGTTTCTCGGCGGCGCGGGTCACACTGCGCTCATGCATGAGGGTTTCGAAGACGATCAGCAAATTCAGATCGACGCGACGCAAGTCGTTACGGTTCATCTGGCAGGCTTCACAGGCGGTTCAACGGTGAGGTAGGTAACGGATCTTACTGGCAAAACTCGTAAATCGACACACGGTAGATTGGCTTTCTGCGTTTTTACTGGCCGCAGTGCTGTTTGCGAGCGGACAAAATGCCTGCGGATCAATGTCAGGCATGTCGACTATTAATGCTGTCTGTTAGTCTTGCGCACAAAGCCCGGATAAAGTCCGTGGCATTAGCGATTAATTAGGCGAGGTTTGTAATGTCGCGCACGATCCGTTTTCACAAGTTTGGCCCGGCCGAGGTACTCACGTGCGAAGAGCACGAGGTCGCTGCGCCTGCGGCTGGCGAAGTGCAGGTCCGTGTCCAGGCCATTGGTATCAGCTGGTATGACGTGCTCTGGCGGCAGAACCTGGCCCCGAGCCACGCCCGTTTGCCTGCGGGTATCGGCCATGAAATGGCCGGAGTGGTGACTGCGGTCGGCCCCGGTGTTACGGATTTGTCGGTGGGTGACAAGGTCGCGAGCTTTCCTGGCCAGAGTCCCAACGACTATCCAACCTATGGCGAACTGATCGTGATGCCGCGTTCGGTCCTCACGCGCTATCCGGATGTGCTGACCCCGGTTGAGGCCAGTGTGCATTACACGCCTTTGCTGATTGCCTACTTTGCCTATGTCGATCTGGCGCGAGTCAAGCCCGGACAGACCGTGCTGATCACCGATGCCAGCCACTGCGCCGGCCCTTCGTTTGTGCAGCTGGGCAAGGCGTTGGGGGTCAAGGTCATTGCGGCGACCCGCGACGGCGAAGAGCGCGAATACCTGCTGGGGCTGGGTGCCGACAAGGTCATCGTCACCGAGGAGCAGGACTTGTTGATGCAAATCAACAAGATCACCGACAACAAGGGTGTCGACGTTGTTCTCGATGGCCTGGGTGGCCCGCAAATGTCGGTGCTCGGTGACGTGCTGGCGCCCCGTGGCAGTCTGGTGCTGTATGGCCTGCAAGGTGGCAACAACACACCGTTCCCGGCGTGTGCGGCGTTCCAGAAAAACATCCAGTTCTTTGTGCACTGCATCGGTAACTTCACCGGCAAGCCAGAGCTGGGTATTGCCCAGGACGAAGAGGCCATGCAACGGGCCCTGCGTGAAATTAACCAGTTGACCGCCGACCGGGTGCTGTTGCCACTGGACGTGCGGGTCTTCCCGTTTGAAGACTTCGTCGAGGCGCATCGCTACATGGACGATTGCCCATGCCGCGGGCGGGTAGCATTACAACTGACCAACGATTGAAACAGCAACGCCCCTGAGTGCAAGGCTCAGGGGCTCTAACTTGCCCGCGATGCAGTGCCTGATGTAACACCGCGTGGCCTGCATCGCTGGCAAGCCAGGCTCCCACGGGGAGTGTTGACTGGGTTGACTCTGTAGGAGCGGGCTTGCCCGCGATGCAGGGATCTGCCGGGTCTGGCAGTCACACCGCGGCGTCAGTATCGCTGACAAGCCAGGCTCCCACGGGGAGTGTTGACTGGGTTGACTCTGTAGGAGCGGGCTTGCCCGCGATGCAGGCATCTGCCGGGTCTGGCAGTCACACCGCGGCGTCAGTATCGCTGGCAAGCCAGGCTCCCACGGGGAGTGTTGACTGGGTTGACTCTGTAGGAGCGGGCTTGCCCGCGATGCAGGGATCTGCCGGGTCTGGCAGTCACACCGCGGCGTCAGTATCGCTGGCAAGCCAGGCTCCCACGGGGAGTGTTGACTGGGTTGACTCTGTAGGAGCGGGCTTGCCCGCGATGCAGAGATCTGCCGGGTCTGGCAGTCACACCGCGGCGTCAGCATCGCTGGCAAGCCAGGCTCCCACTGGGAGTGTTGACTGGGTTGACTCTGTAGGAGCGGGCTTGCCCGCGATGCAGAGATCTGCCGGGTCTGGCAGTCACACCGCGGCGTCAGTATCGCTGGCAAGCCAGGCTCCCACGGGGAGTGTTGACCGGGTTGACTCTGTAGGAGCGGGCTTGCCCGCGATGCAGGGATCTGCCGGGTCTGGCAGTCACACCGCGGCGTCAGTATCGCTGGCAAGCCAGGCTCCCACAGGTCATTGCGCCAACGCCCCCCCTATTTTGCATTCACAACCCGAACCACTCATCCAATAGGATTTGCCAGAGCACCGGGCAAACTGCTATCTGTACGCATATCCAGTACTCAACATCAGTGGTTTGTTCTGCCCGTGATTTCCGACCCTCTTGAAGACCCGCTCTATTACCTTAAAAACTTCCAGCACGTGCTCGACTGGATCGCAAGCCGGTACAGCGATGTATTAAGTACCGAGGAGCAGCAGTTCATTGCCGGCTTTGCCTTGTTGCCCAACGCTTCCCGGGCGCTGTGGGTGCGCATGGTCATGCGCAAGGGGCAACATTTTCGCGCAAGCAAACTCTCCTATCCGGAAATCGGCGATCCCTGCCAGGCGGCAGCCCCCCTGATCGCGCTGGGCTGGGTGGATGATCAGGCGCCTCTGGCCCTGACAGATCTGTTTGACGTGCTGACCAAGCCGGAAATTCACGCACGGTTCGGCGCCCATCTCACCCGGCCCAAGGGTAAAAAAACCGATTGGCTGGAGGACCTGGCCGGCGACTTCCCGCACATGCAGAGCCTGTGCGCATGGCACCCCACGCTGCAAGAACCGCTTTACAGCCTTGGTAACCGGGCGCTGGGCGATCGCTTGCGGCTGATGTTCTTTGGCAACCTCAGCCAGGGCTGGTCAGATCTGGTGTTGGCCGATCTGGGGCTGTTCACTTACGAAAAGGTTGATATCAGCCCCGAGTCACGGGCCTTGCGCTGCCGGGCCGATATTGACGGTTATCTGCATCTCTATGCCTGTCGCGAACAGTTTGAAAGTGCTGGCGATGTGAATGCCGTGCTGCCAGCGGTGCTGGACTACGTGGCAGACAATCCCTGGCTGCAACGGCGCCGGGCCCGCTTGCTGTTCCAGTTCGGACAGCACCACGAACGGGCAGGGGAGCTGGCCCGGGCACTGGAGGTTTACCAGCACTGCGGGCACCCCGAGGCGCGCCTGCGCATGATCCGGGTACTTGAATTGCTGGAGCAATACCCGCAGGCCATGACCCTGGCAGACGCTGCGCAAGGTGCGCCGTTCAACGACGCCGAGCATCAGCAATTGCAGCGCATGCTGCCGCGGCTGCGACGCAAGCTCGGCATGCCGGCGCTGGTGCGAACCAAACCCAGGCCCCCTGAACGGTTGGACCTGAGCCTGGAGCGCATTGAGGCAACCTCGGTCGAGTTCAGGGTGGTGGCACATCTGCACACGCCGCACGAGCCAGTGCATTACGTTGAAAACACCTTGATCAACGGGTTGTTCGGGTTGCTGTGCTGGCCGGCCATTTTTGCACCGCTGCCCGGGGCATTTTTCCACCCGTACCAAAGCGGCCCGGCCGATTTGCTGGAACAAGACTTCTACCTGCGCCGCGCCGCCTTGTTCGAAGCCTGTCTGGCGCAGCTCGATAACGGCCAGTACCTGAAGACTGTCCGCGATGTGTATGGCGCCAAGTTCGGCGTGCAATCACCCTTTGTGGCCTGGAACTATCTAAGCAAGGCGCTGCTGGAAGACGCACTGACGTGCCTGCCGCCCGCGCATTTGAAGGTATGGTTCCTGCGCCTGTTGCAGGACATCAAGGCCAACCGCTCGGGCATGCCGGACTTGATCCAGTTTTGCCCGGCGCAAAAAACCTACTGCATGATCGAGGTCAAAGGCCCGGGTGACCGCTTGCAGGACAACCAGCTGCGCTGGCTGGACCTTTGCGAGCAACATCAAATGCCGGTAACCGTTTGTTACGTGCAATGGCAGGAACCGGGCACTTGAGCTATCGCGTTGCAGTCCGTGCCTTGTGCGAGTTCACGGCCAAGGCCGGCGACCTGGATTTGCGCTTCACCCCGTCGCCTACGGCTCAGCAGGGTATTGCCGGGCACCGCACCGTAGCTTCCCGGCGCAGTGCCGTGTATCAGGCCGAGTTGAGCCTGGAAGGTGAGTTCGGTGCCTTGACCGTGCGGGGCAGGGCGGACGGCTATGACCCGGCGGCCAATGTTCTGGAGGAAGTCAAAACCTATCGCGGCGATTTCACGGCGATACCGGCCAATCACCGCCACTTGCATTGGGCTCAGGCCCGGGTCTACGGCTGGCTGTTGTGTCAAAGCCTGCAATTGCCCGAGGTCAACCTGGCGCTGGTGTATTTCGATATCGTCAGCGAGCAGGAAACCCGGCTGCAGGAAACCTGGAGCGCTGCCCGGCTGCAGGCGTTCTTCAATCAGCAATGCACGTTGTTTTTGACCTGGGCCGATCAGGAAATGGCCCATCGTCAGGCGCGGGATGCGGCTGCCCGTACCCTGGCGTTCCCCCACGCGCAGTTCCGTACCGGGCAAAGGGCTCTGGCCGAAGCGGTGTACAAGACGGCCAGCGGCGGTCGCTGCCTGATGGCCCAGGCGCCCACCGGGATTGGTAAAACCATCGGCACCCTGTTCCCCTTGCTCAAGGCCATGCCTGCCCGGCAACTCGATAAATTGCTGTTTTTGACGGCCAAAACCCCCGGGCGCAAGTTGGCTCTGGATGCCGCCCGAGTGCTCTATCCGCAAGCAGCCAACACACCTCTGCGGGTTCTGGAACTGGTGGCCCGGGACAAAGCCTGCGAATACCCGCAGAACGCCTGCAATGGCGACTCCTGCCCGCTGGCCAAGGGCTTTTATGATCGCCTGCCCGCCGCGCGGCTGGCGGCGGTCGCACATTCGCCACTGGACCAGCAGACGTTGCGCGATGTCGCACTGGCGCATCAGGTCTGCCCTTACTACCTGAGCCAGGAGATGGCGCGCTGGGCAGACCTGGTCATTGCCGATTACAACTATTACTTCGATTTCACCGCCTTGCTGTATGGCCTGGCCCAGGCCAATCAGTGGCGGGTCGCGACGCTGGTGGATGAAGCGCACAACCTGGTGGAGCGCGCCCGCCAGATGTACAGCGCCAGCCTTGACCAGCAAACCCTCAACAGCGTGCGTCAGGACGCCCCGGCCGCGCTGGACAAGGTGTTCAAGCGCCTCAATCGGGAATGGAATGCCCTGCACAAGGAGCAGGTCGGGCCTTATCAGGTACACGGGCAATTGCCGGCCAAATGGCTCAATGCCTTGGCGGGCTGTATCACCGCCATTGGCGACTACCTCAACGACCACCCCCAGGGTCTGGCCGGCAATCTGCAAGGCTTCTACTTTGACGCCCTGCAATTCAACCGCGTGGCGGAGTTGTTCGATCCGCACTTTCTGTTCGACGTCAGCCTCACTCAAAGCGGCAAAAAACGCCTGTCACAACTCAACCTGCGCAATATTGTGCCGGCCCCTTTTATCGGGCCACGACTGGCCAGCGCGCAAAGCAATGTGCTGTTTTCCGCCACCCTGAGCCCGCGCACGTATTACACCCACTTGCTGGGGTTGCCCACCGATGCTGTGTGGATCGATGTCGAGTCACCGTTCCATGCCCGGCAACTGGCGGTGCATGTGGTGAGCCGGATATCCACCCGGTTTGTGCATCGCCAGGCCTCGCTGGAACCCATAGTGGAGCTGATCGCCACACAGTTTGCGCAGCGCCCCGGCAACTATCTGGCCTTTTTCAGCAGCTTTGATTACCTGCAACAGGTGGCCGGGCTGCTTGCCGAACGCTACCCGCACCTACCGCAGTGGGTGCAGTCGCGGCGTATGGATGAAGCGGCGCGCCAGGGGTTTCTCGATCAATTCACGCTCACGGGCCAGGGCATAGGTTTTGCGGTGCTGGGCGGGGCGTTTGGTGAAGGTATCGACTTGCCCGGAGCACGGCTGATCGGCGCCTTTGTCGCGACCCTGGGGCTGGCACAGCTCAATCCGGTCAATGAGCAGATCAAACAGCGCATGGCCGCGCTGTTTGGCGCCGGCTATGACTACACCTACCTGTATCCGGGGCTGCAAAAAGTGGTACAGGCTGCCGGGCGGGTGATTCGCACCCAGGACGATCAAGGCACGCTGTTTCTGATTGACGACCGTTTTGCCGAGGCCAAGGTGCAACAGCTGTTCCCGCGTTGGTGGCAGTTGGGTTGAGAGCACAACCTTATGGCACACTGCTGCGCCAGGGTGCATGAGGCGCCTTGTTCAAGCAGTGGAGTTTTTTCGATGAGCATCAAACGTTTCGGTACCGGCGCAGTAGGCGCAGGTGGTCAGCCTTTACCTTTCGCCCGTGCTGTTGAAGCCGATGGCTGGCTGCATGTATCTGGCCAGGTGGCCATGGAAAACGGTGAAATCATCAACGGCGGGATTGTTGAGCAAACCCACAAGACCATGCAAAACCTGATCGCGATTCTTGAAGAAGCCGGTTATGGCCTTGAAGACGTGGTGCGTGCAGGCGTGTGGTTGCAGGATCCGCGTGACTTCTGGAGTTTCAACAAGGTGTTTGCCTCGTACTTCAAAAGCGAACATGCCCCGGCCCGCGCCTGTGTACAGGCGATGATGATGGTGGATTGCCGGGTCGAAATCGACTGCGTCGCCTACAAGGCCAAGCGCTAAGCGCAAAGCAGCTCGCAATAAAAACAAAACGTGAGGAATTGAGTGTGTCGATGAAGTTGAACAAAGCCCTGGTACTCAAAGGCGCTGCCGACCCCGCCGACCATCTAGTCCGTGATGTCAGTTTGCCGGCGCTGGTGATTCACCGTGATCCCCTGGAGCACAACATTCGCTGGATGCAGGACTTCGTCTCCCGCAGCGGCGCGCAACTGGCCCCCCATGGCAAAACCAGCATGTGCCCGGCGTTGTTTCGCCGCCAGCTGGAGCAGGGCGCCTGGGGCATGACCCTGGCCAGTGCGGTGCAGACCTGCACGGCCTATGCCGGGGGCGTGCGCCGGGTGCTGATGGCTAACCAATTGGTCGGCCGCGCCAATATGGCGCTGATCGCCGATTTGCAGGAAGACGTGACCTTCGAATTTCACTGCATGGTCGACCATCCGGATAACGTGCAAGCGCTGGGCGCATTTTTTGCCGAGCGTGGTCAGCGCCTGAACGTCATGATCGAATACGGCGTGGTCGGCGGACGTTGTGGCTGTCGCACCGAGCAACAGGTACTCGACCTGGCCGCTGCGATCAAGGCACAACCGGCGCTGGCCCTGACCGGGATCGAAGGTTACGAGGGGGTGATTCACGGCGAACAGGCGGTCAGCGGCATTCGTGCGTTTGCCGCGTCCCTGGTACGCCTGGCCCTTGAGCTGCAACAGGATGGCGCGTTTGCGCTGGACAAGCCGATCATCACGGCGTCGGGTTCGGCCTGGTATGACCTGATCGCCGAAGGTTTTGAAGCCGAAGCGGCCAGCGGGCGTTTCCTGAGCATCCTGCGCCCCGGCAGTTATGTGGTGCACGACCACGGGATCTACAAGGACGCCCAGTGCTGCGTACTGGATCGACGCAGCGACTTGCATGAAGGCCTGCGCCCGGCGCTGGAAGTCTGGGCCCATGTCCAGTCGTTGCCGGAACCGGGCTTTGCCGTGATAGCGCTGGGCAAACGCGATGTGGCCTACGATGCGGGCTTGCCAATGCCGTTAAAACGTTACCGCGAAGGTGTACTGCCGGCGGTCGGTGATGATGTCAGTGCCTGCACGGTCACGGCGGTGATGGATCAGCACGCTTTCATGACCATTGCTGCGGGCACTGAACTGAAGGTAGGCGACATCATCAGTTTTGGTACCTCGCATCCTTGCCTGACGTTCGACAAATGGCGTACGGGCTGCCTGGTGGATGAGCAACTGAATGTCGTTGAGAGCCTAGAAATAGTGTTCTGAAACCAGCGCAGCAGGCTTCTGTAGGAGCGAGCTTGTCTCGCGAGCTGTTAGCGGCAGAAAAGCTCGCGAGCAAGCTCGCTCCTACAGGGGGGCTTGCAGTGTTTCAGTCGCGGTAGAACACTTGCACCAGGTGATAGCCGAACTTGCTTTTGATCGGTCCGTGCACCACCCGCAATGGCTTTTTGAAGATGATCTGGTCGATAACGCCCACCATCTGCCCCGGCCGAACCACCCCCAAGTCACCCCCACGCTTGCCCGACGGGCAGGTGGAGAATTTTTTCGCCAAAACGTCAAAGGCTTCGCCCTTGGCGATGCGTTGCTTGAGCGACTCGGCTTCTTCGGCGGTTTTCACCAGGATATGGCGGGCTTGAGCTTTCATGGGGCGTATACCTTGAAACTGTGGGGCAAATTGCGCGGCCGCGGATTATGCCTGAGTTTTGCTGTCGTAGCGCGGCAGGTACAGGCGCACGCAGGTGCCGTTGTCGATTTCGCTGCTGATCGTCACATGACCGCCAGACTGGCGGGCAAAGCCGTAAATCATGGATAGCCCCAGACCGGTACCTTGACCCACAGGCTTGGTGGTGAAAAAGGGGTCAAATGCCTTGGCCAGGATGTCCGGCGACATACCGCTGCCGTTATCGCAGACCTCAAGCAACACATACTCGCCGGACTTGACCGCTTCGAGGGTGCTCAGATGACTGGCATCCAGGTAGCTGTTAGCGGTTTTGACCACCAGTGTCCCACCCTCGGGCATGGCATCGCAGGCATTGATAATCAGGTTCAGCAGGGCGCTTTCAAGCTGGCCGGTATCGGTGTTGACCGCCCAGATGTCTTTGCCCAGTTCAACCTTCAGGTCGATGTGTGAACCCTTGGTACGGCTGAACAGCTCCTGCAGTGAAATCACCAGAGCATTAGGGTCCAGAGGTTTACGGTCCAGAGCCTGGCGGCGTGAAAACGCCAGCAGGCGATGGGTCAGGGCGGCTGCCCGTTGCGCTGAAGCGACGGCGGCATCGGTAAAACGACCTATCTCGTCACTGCGTCCGGCCGCGATATAGCGCTTGGCCAGGTCCAGGCTGGCAATGATGCCGGTCAGCATGTTGTTGAAGTCGTGGGCGATACCGCCGGTCAACTGGCCAACCGCCTCCATTTTTTGCGCATGCCGGAGGGTGTCTTCAATCCTTTCGCGTTCGATCATCTCGCGCTGCAGTTGATCGTTGGCTTCGGCCAGGGCCTGGGTACGCTCCGTGACACGCTCTTCAAGGGTGTCATTAAGTTCACGCAAGGCCTGTGCGGTGCGCTTGATTGCCGTTCGGCGCCGGGATGTCTGGACCGCAATCATCAAAATACCGGCCACCTTGTCCGCTTCATCGAAAACGGGACTGAAGGTCAGGTCGAGCCACAGCTCGGTTGCCAGATGCTGGTCCGGGAGCACGTAGTACTGGTCTGTATACGAACGGTTTTCACCGGCCAGTACGGCGTCGATGATCGGCTGGCTGTATTCACGGAACTCCGGCCAGCAGCGCTGCATGGGCTGGCCAAAGGCGCCCGGGTGCTTGTTGCCCGCCAGCGCTGCAAAACTGTCGTTGTAAATCTGGGTCAGTTGCTCGCCCCAAAGCAGCAACATCGGCAGCGGGGAATTGAGTACAAGCTGCGCGCTGGTGCGCAAGCTCTGAGGCCAGTTTGCGACTTCACCCAAGGGGCTGCGGGCTAATGCCCCATGTTGGCTGACAGTAAATACGGCGCTCATGGATAAGTCCCGAGGTTGAATCTGAAAATGTGCCCATTAGAGGCTGAATGAAGGCTAAAGGCTATCATTGGTGCTGAGAAGCCCGGCTTTGACAGTACGACTAAGGTCGAGTGAGGCTCAGGCTTAGCCTTTCGTACAATTGCGCCCTCTTTTTTGATCGAAGAATCCCGTTTGGGTGGTTAACCCCGAGCGCGTCTTCGATTGTTTCTGTTTTGCGCGTTATTCGCTGCTGGAGCTTGTCCATGGTTGTCCCTTTTTCATTGTTGACGCATTGCCGGGTTGCACGTGTCGGCGCACTGGCGGTGTGTACCGGTCTTGCAACACAGGCCCAGGCTGGCGGGTTCATTGAAGACAGCAGCGCCAGGCTGGAAGCGCGAACGGTGTATTTCAACCGCGACTTCCGTGATGGCAGCACTTCAAACCCCCAGGGCGCCTCCAAGCGCGATGAGACGGCTCAAGGCTTTATTCTCAATCTGCAATCGGGCTACACCGAAGGCACGGTGGGCTTCGGGCTCGATGCCTTGGGCATGTTGGGGCTGAAAATCAACTCCAGCCCCGCTGACAGCAACAGTGGATTGCTACCTTCGACCGGAAGTGATCCCCGTCGTTCCAAGGATCAGTACGCCAAATTCGGCCTGACCGCCAAAATGCGTGTCTCACACAGCGTTCTCAAGTACGGCGCGCTGTTGCCCGACCTGCCTTTACTCAAATACAACGACGGCCGTTTGCTGCCAAACATGTTCAATGGCGCGATGCTGGTCTCTGAGGAATTCAAGGACCTGAAGTTCATGGCTTCGCGGCTTGACCGCTACACCGCGCGCGATTCCACCGACGCTCAGGACCTGCGCCTGAACTGCAAGAACAAGCGTTTTACCTGCAATGTCACCGCCGACCATTTCAATATGTATGGCCTGGACTACAAGGTTAACGAGCGGCTGACAGCGCAATACCACTATGGCGAACTGGAAGACATTTACCGTCAGCAGTTTGTCGGTGTGCTGGCCAGTCAGCCTGTCGGCCCGGGCGTGCTGTCGGCAGATGTGCGCTTGATCAAGAGTGATGACGCAGGCTCGGCCAAGGCCTCGACCATCGATAACCGGGCGCTTGGCGCCATGTTCGGCTACGCAGTGGCCGGCCATAAAATCAGCGCCGGCTGGCAGCGCATGAACGGCGACACCTCGATGCCGTACCTGGATGGCAGCAACCCGTATCTGGTCAACTATTTGCAGGTCAACGACTTCGCCAACGCCCAGGAGCGTTCGTGGCAGCTGCGTTATGACTATGACTTCAAGGCGGTGGGCATTAACGGTTTGTCGTTCCTGACCCGTTATGTCAATGGCGACCACATCAAAGTGGTGGGTCGCAGCGAAGAAGGTAAAGAGTGGGAACGCGACAGCGAACTCAAGTACATCGTGCAAGGCGGTACGTTCAAGGATGTGAGCTTGCGCTTGCGCAACGCCACCTATCGCACCAACTACGCGCAGTTCGCCCGTGATGTGGATGAGACCCGCCTGATCGTCAGCTATAACGTGTCGATCTGGTGATACCCCATCCCTGACCTGTAGGAGCGAGCTTGCTCGCGAGCTCTTCCAGCAGATCGCTTACAGCTCGCGAGCAAGCTCGCTCCTACAGAGGGCGGGGGGGTGATCAATCCAGCTGGTGGCGGTAGGGCAGGTCCGGTCCGGTTTTGCTGCAGGTTAGCGCCGCCGCGCGGCTGGCGAAGTCGAGCAGGGCGCCGATCTGGGGTTTGCTCAGTTGTTGCAAGCCTTCGATCGAGTCCAGTTCATGTTCGGTCAGCCAGGCAATCACCGCCGCCTGAAAGGTATCGCCGGCACCCACGGTGTCGGCAACTTTTACCGTACTGGCAGTGACGCTGTGTTGACCGTGCTCGCGACTGAACACGCTGGCGCCTTCGGCCCCGCGGGTCAAAAACACCAGCTGGCAGCGTTGCCCCAGCCATGATTGGGCAATGTGTTGCGGGTCTTGCCCCGGGTACAGCAGTTCAAGATCTTCATCGCTGACTTTGATCAGGTCGGCATAGGGGATCAGTTGCTTGATCCGTTGGCGCCACACTTCAATATCCGGCTCAGGATTGAGCCGCACATTCGGGTCGAGGCTGATCAGGCGTCGTCCGCTTTCACGCTTTACCAGGGCCAGCAGGGTGTCGGCAATCGGTTGTACCACCAGGGAAAACGACCCGACATGGACACCGCGTACCTGCGGTCCCAATTGCGGCAGGTGGTGGAGATGCAGTTGCCGGTCGGCACAGCCTTCGCCGCGAAAGCTGTAGGCGGGCGATCCATTGGCGTCCAGTGCGACCATGGCCAGCGTGGTGGGAGCGTCCATATCCAGTATAAACTCATGGCTGACGCCTTCTTCGGTCAAGACCTGTTTTAACCGTCGCCCCAGATAATCGGTCGAAATCCCGGCAAACATGCCGGCTTCGATGCCCAGGCGACGCAGGCCTACGGCAACGTTGAACGGTGACCCTCCGGCAATCGCCTTGAAGTCCACTTTGCCTGCCTGCTCACCGCTGTCCGACCGGGCAAAAAAATCAAATAACGCTTCACCACACACCAGATACATAAACATTTACTCGGATAAGGCCGCGACCTGTAGACGGTAGCGCACATAGGATTGTTCGTAGGCCGCAACGTTGTTGGCATCGGGCCGGGTTTCGCTGGCGTGATCAAGGCGCACGCAACGTTGACACAGTTGCTCAAGGGTACCTGCACCTGTACACCATGCTGCCTGAATGGCCGCGCCCAGTGCAGCGGCCTCGCTTTGTTCGGCGCAGATGACCCTGGTGTCCATGATATCGGCCACGATCTGGCGCCACAGCGAACTTTTTGAGCCTCCCCCCACCAATAGGATGGTGTGGCTTTGCAGGCCGTCGCGGCGCAGCAGGTCCAGACCATAACGCAAACCGAAGGTGGTGCCTTCAATGGCCGCCCGGCACAGGTTGGCCTGGTTAAAATTGGTCAGGGTCAGGCCTTGAATACTGCCGGTGGCGCCGGGCAGGGCGGGCACCCGTTCGCCGTTGAGAAACGGCAGCATGCTGATGCCTTCAGCGCCAATCGGCGCCTGGCGGGCTAATTGATTGAAATCATCCAGGGACAGACCCAGCAGCTCGCGTATGGCGCCGGTGACATTGGTCAGGTTGAGGGTGCAAATCAACGGCAGCCAGCCGCCGCTGGACGAACAAAAGTTGGCAACCGCAGCGTCCGGGCGGGCCTGTGGCTGCGGGTCAAAGGCATAGACGGTGCCAGAAGAACCGAGGCTCATGGTGATGATGCCGGGTTCGATATTGCCGGTGCCAATGGCGCCGAGCATATTGTCACCGCCGCCGCTGGAGACCACCGCCTCGGGATTGAGGCCCAGCAACCGGGCAATTTCAGGCCGCAGCTTGCCTGCGGGCGCGCGGGAGTCGATCAGTTCGGGCAACGCGCGTTCCAGCCGCCCCTCGGGGTCGATATAACGCAGTATTTCGAGGTCCCACTGGCGGGTTCGCACGTTGAAATAGCCGGTACCGGAGGCATCGCCATATTCACTGCACAATCGGCCCGTGAGCCAGTAGTTGAGATAGTCATGGGGCAGCAGGATATGCGCGATGCGTTCAAAGACCTGGCGATGGTGATGGCGGGTCCAGAGTAGCTTGGACACCGTATAACCCGGAACGATGACCAGCCCCAGGCGTTGCAGTGAACCGGTTTCACCGCCCATCCATTCCAGCAGTTGGCGGTTTTCGGGGGCAGACTCAGTGTCGCACCAGAGTTTGGCCGGGCGCAGTACTTGACCCTGGGCATCCAGCAGTACCAGCCCGTGTTGCTGGCCGCTGACCCCGATCCCGCAGATTTGCTGACCGCTGACTCCGGCTGCGGCCAGCGCCTGTTGTGTGGCGGTCGTCAGGGCCTGCAACCATTGGGCGGCGTCCTGCTCGCGGCGACCGTGCTCACCCTGAATCAGCGTGTGCGGTGCCGAACCCTGGCCCAGTACCTGGCCGGACTGGCTGTCGAGGATCAGCGCCTTGGTCCCCTGGGTGCCGCAATCGATGCCGAGAAATAAGTGATTCATGGGGCGTTAACCTAATCAGAATCCGGAAGAAGGCCGCAACCCCTAAAACCACTGCTATCTCAATTGTAGGAGCGAGCTTGTCTCGCGATGGCCTCGAGAGCGTCGTGTTCAACTTGTAAAAACGCGTTATCGATAACAATCATCGCGAGACAAGCTCGCTCCTACAGGAGGGCAGAACGGGATTGCGGCAGAACAGTTCAGTGCTGTACCAGGTGTTCCAGGGTGGCGGTTACCCCGACGTCACGCAAACTGTTGAGGCACCACTCAAATGCCGCAACAAACTCGGCAGACTGGGCAATGGCACCGCCAAATATCTCCTCCACACCCAGCAACCGCTGCACGATCAGTGCGTCATCTTTGACCAGCGCCTGGCAAAATTCAGCCCTGGGGTCCGGTATTGCATAGGTCTGGCCATTCTCGTCAACGCCCTTGAGATACAGCGCCCATGCCGCTACGACCAGCGCCGCACGTTTCAGCTCGCGGCCATCGGCAATCAAGCGGTTGATGGTCGGTACCGTGAACTTGGGGAATTTTGACGAGCCATCGGAGCACACGCGCTCCAGTTGGTCGGCGATGGCCTGATTGGAGAACCGCTCGACCAGGGTGTCTTTGTACGCCGTGAGGTCAATGCCGGACACCGGTGCCAGTTGCGGGGTCACGTCCAGGTCCATGTAGGCGCGCATGTAGGCCACGAACAGCGGGTCATTCATGGTCTCGTGGACGAAACGATAGCCCTTGAGAAACCCCAGGTAGGTCAGCGCCAGGTGACTGCCGTTAAGCAGCTTGATTTTCATCTCTTCGTAGGGCGTGACGTCATCGGTCATTTGCACGCCGACGGTTTCCCAGGCCGGGCGGCCGTCGCTGAACTTGTCTTCCAGCACCCACTGGATGAACGGCTCGCAAACTACCGGCCAGTCATCGTCGATACCCAATTGATCATGCAGTTGCAGACGATGGGCGTTGCTGGTCATGGGGGTAATGCGGTCAACCATGGCGTTGGGAAAGCTGACATGGGTGGCGATCCAGTCATGCAGGTCGGCATCGCTCAGGGCGGCATAGGCCAGCAGGGCTTTGCGCGCCACACCACCGTTGTGCGGCAGGTTATCGCAGGACATCACGGTAAAGGCCGCGGTGCCCGCTGCCCGGCGCCGGGCGAGGGCGGCAAACAACACGCCGAATACGGTCCGCGGTTTTTTCGGGTGAGCCAGATCCTGCTGGATCTGGGGCAGGGTGGCCATGAACTCGCCGCTGCTGTCGTCGATGCAATAACCGCCTTCGGTGATGGTCAGCGAGACGATGCGGATATCCGGGCTGGCGAGCTTGTCGAGTACCGCCTCGATACTGTCCTGGGCCAGCAGCATGTCACTGATCGAGCCGATGATGCGACTTTGGGTATCGTCGCTGTCGCCCAGTTCGAACAGGGTGTAGAGATAGTCCTGACCGGCCAGGTCATCGCGCATTTTGCGGTCCTCTGCCCGCAGGCCGATGCCGCAAATGCCCCAGTCCAGGTCGCGACCCTGGTTCATCAGCGCATCGGTATAAAAGGCCTGGTGTGCGCGGTGAAATCCACCGACCCCGATATGGGCTATGCCGTGCCGTGTGTCGCTCGCAAGATAGGTCGGCTTTTCAACTTTATGGGTCAGGTTATCGAGGTTTCGGCGATTGAGTTTCATGGATGCGATCTCAAAAAACGTTAGGCAGCAGCGCGCAGCGGGCGGGTGATGGCCAGCCCCTGTGCGTCGAAGAGGTGGCAGTGTTCACTGTCCAGGTGCAAGTGCAGCTGCTCGCCATACTGGCTCGCCATGTCTCCGCGAATGCGCATGGTCAGGGGCTCGCCGCAGGCGGTAATCACATGGCAATAGGTGTCGCTGCCCAGTCGCTCGCCGACATCGGCGGTAACGGTCAGGGTGCAGTCGCCGGGCTTGGCCAGATTCAGGTGTTCCGGGCGGATCCCCAGTGTGACCTCACCGCCCACGCTCAGTGATGCGCCGCTCAGTGGCAATTGGATGCGGGTGCCGGCGTCCAGTTCAACTTCGCAACTTTGGGCCTCAACCCGGCTGACCTTGCCTTTGAGGAAGCCCATTTTCGGGGTGCCCAGAAAACCGGCGACGAACAGGTTGACCGGCTGGTGATACAAATCCAGCGGTGAGCCGACCTGCTCGACTTTCCCGGCATTGAGTACCACCACCTTGTCGGCCAGGGTCATGGCTTCGACCTGGTCGTGGGTCACGTAAATCATGGTTGCTTGCAGCTCCTGATGCAGGCGCGCCAGTTCCAGACGCATTTGTACCCGCAGGGCCGCATCGAGGTTGGACAGGGGCTCGTCAAACAGGAATATCTTCGGGTTGCGCACGATTGCCCGGCCAATCGCCACGCGCTGGCGTTGCCCGCCGGACAAGTGCTTGGGCTTGCGTTCGAGCAACGGCGCAAGCTCGAGAATGCGCGCCGCTTCGTTGACCTTTTTCTCGACCTCGGCTTTGGGCACGCCTGCCAGGTCGAGGGCAAATGACATGTTCTTGCGCACGGTCATGTGCGGGTACAGGGCGTAGGTCTGGAACACCATGGCCAGGTCGCGCTTGGCCGGGCTGACTTCGGTGATGTCGCGGCCGTCCAGCTCGATGGTGCCGTCAGTCACTTCTTCGAGCCCGGCAATCAGGCGCAACAAGGTGGACTTGCCGCACCCCGACGGGCCGACAAAGACCACGAATTCACGGTCGTTCACTTCAAGATCAATGCCCTTGATGATCGAGAAACCTTCAAAGCCTTTTTGCAAATTCTTGATTTTCAGGTTGGCCATGACGGGCCTCCAATCGTGATTTTTATTTAACTGCGCCGAAGGACAAGCCGCGTACCAGCTGTTTCTGGCTGATCCAGCCAAAAATCAGGATCGGGGCACAGGCCAGGGTCGAGACGGCAGACAATTTGGCCCAGAACAAACCTTCGGGGCTGGAGTACGAAGCGATCAGTGCGGTCAGTGGTGCTGCGCTGGATGAGGTCAGGTTCAGCGACCAGAAGGCCTCGTTCCAGCACAGAATCAGCGACAGCAACAGGGTCGAGGCCAGCCCGCCCTTGCTGATGGGCAGCAGCACGCGAACCATCTCCTGCCATAGGGTGGCCCCGTCCAGGCGGGCGGCTTCAAGGATGTCCTTGGGGATGTCCTTGAAGTAGGTGTAAATCATCCAGACCACGATCGGCAGGTTGATCAGGGTGTAGATGATGATCAGCGCGGTACGGGTGTCCAGCAGGCCAAAGGATTTGGCCAGCAGGTAAATCGGCATCAGCACCCCCACCGGCGGCAGCATCTTGGTGGAGAGCATCCACAACAGCGTGCCCTTGGTGCGTTTGGTCTCGTAAAAGGCCATGGAGTACGCGGCCGGGATGGCGATCAGCATGCACAGGGCGGTTGCGGTGAACGAGATCACCACCGAGTTCCAGGCAAAGTGGAAATACCCGCTGCGCTCTTCAATGTGCAGGTAGTTTTCCAGGGTCGGGGTGAAAATGAACTGCGGCGGCGTGGCAAACGCGTCGAGCTCGGTTTTGAAGCTGGTCAGCACCATCCAGAAGATCGGGAAGAAAATCAGGATGGCGATGGCCCAGGCCAGGGTGCCGAGCAACAGGCTTTGCAGGCGCCGCGATTGTTGGAGTGTCATCACTTGGCCCTCACGGCTTGTCAGTCAGGTTTTTGCCCAGCATGCGCACCAGGATGATGGCTGCGATATTGGCGATCACGACGGCAATCAGCCCGCCGGCCGAGGCCATGCCCACATCGAACTGCACCAGCGCCTGGTTGTAGATCAGGTAGGCCAGGTTGGTCGACGCGTAGCCCGGGCCGCCATTGGTGGTGGTGAAGATTTCGGCAAATACCGAGAGCAGGAAGATGGTTTCGATCATCACCACCACGGCGATCGGGCGCGCCAGGTGCGGCAGCGTCAGGTGCCAGAAAATCGCGATGGGGCCGGCGCCATCCAGGCGTGCGGCTTCTTTCTGGTCCTGGTCGAGGGACTGCATGGCGGTCATCAGGATCAGGATCGCGAAAGGCAGCCATTGCCACGACACAATGATGATGATCGACAACAGCGGGTAGTGCGCCAGCCAGTCAATCGGCTGGGCGCCAAACAGTTTCCAGACCGCGGCGAGCACCCCGGACACCGGATGGAAAATCAGGTTTTTCCAGATCAGCGCACCTACGGTGGGCATGATGAAAAACGGTGAAATCAGCAGCACCCGCACAATGCCGCGGCCCATGAATTCACTGGCCTCCAGCAGGGCACTGATCAACACCCCGAGCACCACACTGATTAGCAATACACTGCCCACCAGCAGCAGGGTATTGGTCGCCCCGGGCAAGAACCCCGAGTCGGTCAGGAAGTAGGTGAAGTTTTCCAGCCCCACAAACTGGTTTTCACCGGGATACAGCAGGTTGTAGCGAATCAGCGAGAAGTACAGGGTCATGCCCAGAGGCACGATCATCCACAGCAGCAATAACGCCACTGAAGGCGTGACCAGAAACCAGCCGGGGTTGAACAGCCGTGATTTACGCACCGGTAACGGGGCGTCAATCGCTGTCGTAACAGTCGAAGTCGTCATGGTGAATGGCACCTGGAAATTCTGTAGGAGCTGGCTTGCCTGCGATGGCATCTACTCAATCTGAAAGTCAGATCGGGTTGTTAGCATCGCTGGCAAGCCAGCTCCCACAAATTGGGGAGGCTATCCCGTTTTTATTTTGGGTAACCCGCGCGTTTCATTTCGCGCTCGGTGGTCTGTTGTGCCGCGGCCAGGGCCTGATCAACCGTCATCTGGCCAATCAGCGCGGCAGAGAACAACTTGCCGACCTGGGTGCCCACGGCCTGGAACTCCGGAATGGTGACCAGTTGTATGCCCACGTAAGGCACAGGCTTGAGCGTAGGGTCATTGGGCTTGGCGGCCTTGAGCGATTCCAGGGTCACTTTGGCAAAGGGTGCAGCCTTGAGATAGGCGTCGCTGTAGGTCGAGGCACGAGTGCCCGGCGGCACATTGGCAATGCCGTCTTTCTCGGCCACCAGGGCCCCGTACTCTTTGGATGTGGCCCAGGTGCTGAAGGTCCTGGCGGCGTCCTTGGCTTTGGAGGTGGTGGGGATGGCCAGCGCCCAGGAGTACAGCCAGGCGCTGCCTTTGTCGGTCACTGCATGGGGGGCGAAGGTAAAGCCGACATGGTCGGCCACCTTGCTTTGGGTCGGGTCGGTGACGAATGAACCGGCAACGCTGGCGTCGACCCAGATCGCACATTTGCCGCTGTTGAACAGGGCCAGGTTCTCGTTGAAGCCGTTGCTGGTGGCGCCCGGGGGGCCTGCGGCTTTCATGGTGTTGACGTAAAAGTTGAGGGCGTTCTTCCACTCCGGGCCAGTGAACTCGGGCTGCCACTTCTCATCGAACCAGCGCGCGCCGTAGGCATTGGCGATGGTGCTGATCAGCGCCATGTTTTCACCCCAGCCCGCTTTGCCACGCAGGCAAATACCGTATTGCTCTTTTTCGGGTTTGTTCAGGGTTTTGGCGAATTCTGCAATCTGTTCCCAGGTCGGGTGCTCGGGCATGGTCAGCCCGGCTTCCTTGAACAGGTCGGTGCGGTAGTAGGTCATCGAGCTTTCGGCATAAAACGGCAGGGCGTAGAGCGTGCCCTTGACTGACAGGCCATCGCGTACTGAGGGAAATACATCTTCAATGGCGTAGGACGCTGGCAGATCGTTCATCGGCTCCAGCCAGCCCTTGGCACCCCAGAGTGCGGCTTCGTACATGCCGATGGTCAGCACATCGAACTGGCCGCCCTGGGTGGCGATGTCTGTGGTGAGGCGTTGGCGCAGCACGTTTTCTTCCAGCACCACCCAGTTGAGCTTGATATCCGGGTGTTCGCTCTCGAAGGCTTTCGACAGCTTTTGCATGCGGATCATGTCGCTGTTGTTGACCGTTGCAATGGTCAGGGTTTGCGCGCCCAGGCTGATACCGCTGAGGGTCATGCACATGGCCACACATAACGCTTTGACAGGAATATTCATTGAGCACTCCACTTCATCGGCCAAGGCGGCCGTGAAGGACGGTTATTGTTTTTATGGCTGCCCGCTCAAGCGAGCGCATAGGGCGGATTACAGCCCTCAATCACCGGCGTGACAAATCACTGGTAGCACTCGTACCGATACTATTTTGCACTGCGCAGGCGTTCGCTCAGCACCGGCAGGTTTTGCTCGGTTAAACGCTGCACGGCCAGGCGGCGGTAGTGTGACGGGGTCATGCCTTTAAGTTGCTGAAAGCGACGGTTGAAGTTGGAAATATTGCTGAAACCGGACTCAAAACACACGTCAGTCACCGCTTTTCGCCCATCGGCCAGTAGTTCGCAGGACTTGCTGATACGCAGGCGATTGACGAACTCGATAAAACAGCGCCCCGTGGCTTGCTTGAATACCCGGGAAAAGTAGGTGGGTTTCATGCCCATGTAGTCAGCGACTTCTTCAAGGGTCAGCTCCCGGGCATAGTGGCTGAAGATGTAATCCACGGCGCGGTTGGTACGGTCAATGGTGTGTTCGTCGGCCAGATTGCCTGAGGTGACGCCGGACAACAGTTGATAGTCGTCACAGTCCGCCAGCAGCTGCATCAGAATCAAAAAATGCCCGAGGCGGGTCACGCCGGTGGCGTTGGCGATGGTCTGCATCAGCGCCATGGCGGTGCGGATGGTGGCTTTGCAGTGAAATTCAATGCCGTACTGTGCCCGCTCCAGCATCGGCGTGAGGCCCTTGAGCTCGGTAAAGACTGAGGCGGCGCTGCCCAGCAGCTCATCGGTAAAGTTGACCAGCATGTCGCGGGTCGGCACCACTTCATCTTCGGCCACCTGGCTGATCCAGTTGTGGGGCAGGTTGGGGCCGGTGAGGAACAGCGTCTCGGGGTAGAAGTTGCCGATATAGTCGCCTACAAATACTTTGCCGCTGCTGGCCACAATCAGGTGCAGTTCGTACTCCTTGTGGAAATGCCAGCGCACCAGCGGGCAGGGGAAACCATGCTGGCGGTAGATAATCGACAGGCCATTGTGGTCGTCCATCAATTCGTATGAAGGGTCTGTGGCTCTGGCGGGACGTGTCATGGGTTTGGCCGCTGGTAGTCTTGTTATGGGGCTGATCATGCTGCCTTTTGAATATTCCTGCCAGCCGCGGCTCTATTTCCTGCCTGTTCAAGGATAAGACACGATGAAAACACTGTTATTGATCGGCATGGGCTCCGGTGATCCGCAGCAGATCACCGTACAGGCGATTCAGGCCCTGAACCGAACCTCGGTGTTCTTTGTGCTGGACAAGGGTAAAACCACTGACGACCTGGTGCGGCTGCGCCTTGAGATTTGCGAGCGTTATATCCGTGAGCCGGGTTATCGGGTGGTTCAGGTCACTGACCCTAAGCGCGACAGTGCCACTGCACCCTATACCCAAGGCGTTGAAGACTGGCATGAGCAGCGGGCCGAGGTGTTTGCGCGACTGATCGAAGACGAGCTGGCGCAGGGTGAGTGCGGGGCATTTCTGCTGTGGGGCGAGCCGGCTTTGTATGACAGCACCTTGCGCATTCTGGACCGGGTGCGGGCCAATGGCTGCACCGCGTTCGACTATGAGGTGATTCCCGGTATCAGCAGCGTGCAGGCGCTGGTGGCCCGCCATCGAGTGGCGCTCAATGACATTGGTCAGCCGATCCGTATCACAACGGGGCGGCGACTGGTGGCCGAGGACCTGGACAATGTAGTGGTGATGCTCGATGCCCATTGCGCGTTCCAGGCGTTTGTCCATGAGGACCTGGATATTTACTGGGGCGCCTATATCGGTACTGCGGACGAGATCCTGATTGCCGGCAAGCTGGCGGATGTCTGCGAACAGATCAGGCACACCCGTGAAGCCGCCAGGTTGCGCAAGGGCTGGATCATGGATACGTATTTGCTGCGCCGGTCAGCGAAACCGCACTGATGCCATCGCGAGCAAGCTCGCTCCTACAGGGGGGCGGGTGGAGGCCGGGTGATCTGTGGGAGCTGGCTTGCCAGCGATGCAGGCGAGCGGGTTAGTCAGGTTGCAGCCATCGCGAGCAAGCTCGCTCCTACAGGGGGGCGAGGTGGAGGCCGGGTGATCTGTGGGAGCTGGCTTGCCAGCGATGCAGGCGACCGGGTTAGTCAGGTTGCAGCCATCGCGAGGCAAGCTCGCTCCTACAGGGGGCGGGGCGGCAGTTAGTGTGTGCGGTTCTTTGCTTCGATCCACTGCGACATGTACTGGGTACTTTTGTGCTGGTGATGACGCAACATTGCTCCGGTGAAGTTGTTGCGCCGGTGCTGTTCAAGCTCCGCGCGGCAGGCTTCGATGCGTTGCACCAGTGCCGGGCCATGGCTGCTTTTCAGGTACCGCGCCTGCACCAGTGCCCGGCCGTTCTGTTGCGCTTGCTGCCACGCCTGGGGGTTGCGGTACAGCTCGACGGCCGCCTGCGCAATGGCGCTGGCACTCTGTTCTACGGCACCGGCCCACGGCAAGTCGCCGTGCATGCCTTCAGCACCCACCGGCGTGGTGACGTTGGGCGTGCCGCAGAGCATGGCATCGGCGATCTTGCCTTTGATTCCGGCGCCAAAGCGTAAAGGCGCCAGGCAGATGCGTGCGCTGCTCATCACGGCCAGGGCATCCTCGGCCCAGTTGAGTACATGAAAACCCTGGGCCGGGTTATGCAGTGCCGTGGCCTTGGGCGGTGTGTAAGCACCGTAAACATGCAACTGGGCAGCCGGCAGTTGCTGGCGGATCAAGGGCCAGATATGGGTCTTCATCCATAGCACGGCATCCCAGTTCGGAGCATGGCGGAAGTTGCCGATGCTTAAAAAGTGCTGGCGCTGCTCATAAGGCACCCATTGCTCAGGGACGCTGTCAACCATCAGCGGGCACCAGTGCAGCAGCGACTCGGGAACGTGGAACTGCTCCACCAGCAGATCGATTTCGTACTCGGAAATCATCAGGTTCAGGTCGCTGCGATAGATCGCGGCGATTTCCCGTTGGGCCAGATCGGCATCGGCCATGTGCTCAAAGGTGGCACGCTGCGCCGGGGCGAACAGACTGCTGAAGTCATCCTGCTCCGGGTCTTGCTTGAGCCGTGCCTTCAGTTGCAGATGACGGGCGTCACGCAGGCTTTGCAAATCGGAGGTTTCCAGGACGCGCAAGGCATTCGGGCAATGTTTCTCGACACGCCAGCCGAACTGTTCCTCCATCATGAAGCGGTCGAACAGCACGATGTCCGGGGCCAGCTCACTGATGAAGGTGTCGAAGCTGCTGTTATTGAGTTCTATCGCGACTTCATTGATGCCCAGCACCGCCAGGTCGGCCTTGTGCTCGCCAACCCCGGCCGGGCTGCTGAAGGTGATCTGCCAGCCTTGCTGCAAAAAACTCTCGATGATCTGCATCATGTGCCCGCCTGCCGCAGAAGAGCGAGGCTCGGGCCACACGTAGCCAATGATCAGGACGTGGGTTGGGCGAGGGGACGACATGGACGGTTCCGTCTGAGGCTGAAAAAAGGCGGCAATTAGAACACAACACTGCACTGCGTTGATCCTGTGCGGGAGCGGGCTTGCCTGCGATCAGGTCGCCATGATTGGTCCTGCACGCCGGGTTGAATCTAGCGCTGACATGCCAGCGCCCACAGGATGACATTGACCTGTTACAAAGCACTGCGTAGCCTTGCGCGTTCGAGGTTCTTCGCTACGCGAAGCTAAGAAGGGAACGCGGTATGCCGCGGCTGCCCCCGCAACTGTAAACGGTCAATGACCTTGCAATGCCACTGCTGGACAAGCGGGAAGGCGCAGGGTCGGCGTCAGCTCAGGCTGGCACCCCGCCGTAAGCCAGGAGACCTGCCTCGTGACAGATTCTTACTTCAACCGGGCGGGGTGATCCGGTGGCGAAGACTGACCGCGCACAGCCTGCGGTCGTCGTCCCGTATGCCCGCCGCTTGCCAAAGGGCATCCGATGAAAACACTGGCCAAAATCCCTGTCACGATCGTTACCGGCTTTCTCGGTTCGGGCAAAACCACGCTGCTGCGGCACATGCTGGATAACGCTCAGGGCCGCCGTATTGCGGTAATCGTCAATGAGTTCGGCGAACTGGGTATCGACGGCGAAATCCTCAAGCAGTGCACCATCGGGTGTACCGAAGAAGAAGCCAACGGCCGCGTTTATGAACTGGCCAATGGCTGCCTGTGCTGCACCGTGCAGGAAGAATTCTTCCCGGTGATGCGCGAACTGGTCGCCCGTCGCGGCGATATCGACCATATCCTGATTGAAACCTCGGGCCTGGCCCTGCCAAAACCTCTGGTGCAAGCATTCCAGTGGCCGGAAATCCGCAGCGCCTGCACGGTTGATGCAGTGATTACCGTAGTCGACAGCCCGGCTGTGGCTGCCGGTACCTTTGCTGCGTTCCCGGATCAGGTCGACGCCCAGCGCAAACTCGACCCGAATCTGGACCACGAGTCGCCTCTGCACGAGCTGTTTGCTGACCAGTTGGCCAGCGCCGATCTGGTGATCCTCAACAAGGCCGACCTGATCAGCCCTGAAGATCTGGCCCGGGTGCGTGCCGAAGTCGCTGAAGAGTTGCCACCTGCGGTGAAAGTCATCGAAGCCAGCAGCGGCCGCTTGCCTCTGGATGTGTTGCTGGGCCTGGGTGCCGGCTCCGAGGATCATATTGATGGCCGTCACAGCCACCACGATCACCACCACGACGGTGATGATGACCACGATGATCATGACCACGATGCCTTCGATTCGATTTCCATCGAGCTGCCTGAAGGCGATGAACGCGTATTGATGGAAGCCCTGACTCAACTGGTGGTCCAGCACGGCATTCTGCGGGTCAAAGGCTTTGCGGCTATCCCGGGCAAGCCGATGCGCTTGCTGATTCAGGGCGTGGGTACACGTTTTGACAAGCACTTCGACCGTGCCTGGGGCCGCGATGAAACTCGCAGCACCCGGCTGGTGCTGATTGGCCAGGATCTGGACGCGGCACTGCTCGAATCCACTCTGCGTACAGCGTTGAGCGCTTAAACCATGCATTTGCTCAGGACCCAGCCTGGTGGCTTTGTATCGGACGACAACATTGCCGACCTTGGCCAGACCCCCGCCGAGCTGGTGATCCTGTGCAGCGGTGATTCAAGCCTGGCACTGCTGGCGCAAGCCGCGCAGCAGTTGCCTGAAAATTATCCTGGCCTGCGTCTGGCAAACCCGATGCAGGTACAGAACCACGGCTCGGTCGACCTGTATTTCGATCAAGTGCTGCAACATGCCAAAGTGATCCTGCTGTCATTGCACGGCGGGATCGGTTACTGGCGCTACGGCATTGAACGCTTGATGCAACTGGCCGAACGTGGCGTCACCCTGATTCTGGTGCCGGGCGATGATCGCCCCGACCCTGAACTCAGCGCGCTGAGCACAGTGGCTGCCAGTGAGGGTGAGCGTCTGTGGCATTTTCTGCGCCAGGGCGGGTTGCATAACGCGTTGCAGCTCTATCGTTGCCTGGCCGCCCAGTGGCTGGGCCGCGATTACACGTGGGAGCCGCCGCGAACCTTGCCCCGCACCGCCATCTATCACCCGGCGCACGCCAGCCCTGAACTCAAGGACTGGCAGGCCGACTGGCAACCCGGTTATCCGGTAGCGGCGCTGCTGTTCTACCGCTCGCACTTGCAGGCAGCCAATACCGCGTTCGTCGATGTGTTTTGCCAGCGTATGCAGGCTGCGGGTCTCAATCCCTTGCCGATTGCCGTGGCCAGCCTCAAGGAGCCGGGGTGCCTGGCGAACGTTGAGGACTGGCTGGATGAGGTCGATGCCGCAGTCATTCTCAACACCACCGGTTTTGCTCAGTCGAGCCCCGAAGCGCCGCACCTGCGACCGTTTCGGCGCAATATCCCGGTCATTCAGGCCATTTGCGCCCAGGACAACGAGCCCGGCTGGCGCGACAGCGAACAGGGCCTTGGCCCGCGAGATCTGGCGATGCACATTGCCTTGCCGGAACTGGACGGGCGGATTATCAGTCGCCCGATCAGTTTTAAAGACCTGGCCTGGCGCAGTGAGCGCAGCCAGTCGGACGTGGTGTGTTATCGGGCGCAACCGGAACGGATGGACTTTGTCGCGCAACTGGCGCGGCGCTGGGTCGAGCTGGCTCGGGTGCCGAACCCGCAAAAGCGCATAGCGCTGATTCTGGCCAACTATCCGACTCGCGACGGTCGCATCGGCAATGGCGTGGGGCTGGATACGCCGGCCGCCGCGCTGAATATCCTGCGGGCTTTGCAGGCCCGGGGTTATCCGCTCGATTGCCGGTTGCCCGAGAGCGGCACTGCGCTGATTCAGGACTTGCTCGGCGGGGTCAGCAATGACCTCGACAGTCTGGACCTGCGCCCCTGCATGCAAAGCCTGGCACTGGATGAGTACTGGACGATGTTCAATCGCTTGCCCGAGGCCAATCGCCAGGCAGTGATTGAGCGTTGGGGCATGCCAGAGACCGATCCAATGTTCCGTAGTGGGCGGCTGATGGTCGCGGGTCTGCGTTTTGGCCTGACGTTTGTCGGGATTCAACCGGCCCGCGGCTATCAGGTGGATGCCAGCGCGGTGTATCACGACCCCGATCTGGTACCGCCCCACGGCTATCTGGCGTTCTACTTCTGGCTGCGTAACACCTATGGCGCCCATGCGGTGGTGCATGTGGGCAAGCATGGCAACCTGGAGTGGTTGCCGGGCAAGGGCGTGGGCCTGTCGGAGCAATGCTGGCCAGACGCAATTCTTGGCCCGATGCCCAACGTCTACCCGTTTATCGTCAATGATCCGGGCGAAGGCGCCCAGGCCAAGCGCCGGACCCAGGCGGTGATCATCGATCACTTGATGCCGCCGCTGACCCGCGCTGAAACCTATGGACCGTTGCGCGACCTGGAACTGCTGGCCGACGAGTACTACGAAGCGCAGCTGCTTGACCCGCGTCGGGCCCGTGAATTACAGCGCGACATTCTCAAGCTGGTACGCGATACCCGGATCGACCGCGAGTTGCAGCTGGACGAACAGCTCGACAGCGATGCCGATGCGGCTATCTGGTTGCCACGCCTGGATACCTATCTGTGCGATCTCAAGGAGTCACAGATCCGCGACGGTTTGCATATCTTCGGTGAGTCGCCCGCTGGCCGTTTGCGTATCGACACGCTGCTGGCCTTGCTGCGCATCCCCCGTGGCGACGGGCGCGGGGCGCAATCCAGTGTGCTGCGGGCGCTGGCCAAAGCCTTTGAGTTGGCATTTGACCCGCTGGACTGCGCGCTGGCCGAACCCTGGACGGCACGCCAGCCAGCAGCTTTGCGGGCAGTCAGTGATGCTCTGTGGCGAACCGCGGGGGATACCCGCGAGCGCCTTGAGTTGTACGCAGCGCAGCTGATTGAGCAGACATTGGCGGGCACTGTGCAATTGCCCGAAACCGCGCAATGGCAGGAAGTACGCGATATTTTCCAGGCTTTGCTGGAAGTGGTGGCGCCGCGGCTGGATGCCTGCGGCCCGGCCGAGATGCAAGGGTTGCTGGATGCCCTCAGTGGCCGTTTTGTACCGGCTGGGCCCAGCGGCGCACCGAGCCGGGGGCGGCTTGATGTGTTGCCGACCGGGCGCAATTTCTTTTCTGTGGATGTGCGTAATCTGCCGACCACCACAGCGTGGCGGATTGGTTTTCAGTCGGCCAGCCTGATTCTTGAGCGTCACTTGCAGGACCACGGCGATCACTTGCGCCAGTTGGGGCTGTCCGTCTGGGGGACCGCAACCATGCGTACCGGCGGTGACGATATCGCCCAGGCCATGGCCCTGATGGGCGTGCGCCCGGTGTGGGCCACCGGCAGTCAGCGGGTGGATGATTTCGAAATTCTGCCGGTCAGCCTGCTGGACCGGCCGCGGGTCGACGTGACCTTGCGCGTGTCAGGGTTCTTTCGCGATGCCTTTGCCAATCTGATTCGCCTGTTCGATGCGGCTGTGCAAGCCGTGGCCGCACTGGACGAGCCGGATGATCTCAACCCGCTGGCCGCCAGAGTCCGCACTGAACGCCAACAGCTGGAGCATCAAGGGCTGGCCCCTGAACTGGCGGCGCGGCAAGCGGGCTGGCGGATCTTCGGCGCCAAGCCCGGGGCTTATGGAGCCGGTGTGCAAAACGCCATTGACGGTCGTTTGTGGCAGAGCCGCGATGATCTGGCGCAGGTGTACCTGAACTGGGGGGGTTACGCCTATGGTGCCGGTGATGAAGGCACACAGGCCCGGGACCAGTTCGCCCGGCGCTTGAGCCAGGTGCAGGCTGTGGTGCAAAACCAGGACAACCGTGAACACGATTTGCTCGACTCCAACGACTACTACCAGTTCCAGGGCGGCATGCTCGCAGCCGCAGAGACTTTGAGCGGTGAAAAGACCGCCAGTTATCACGGCGACCACAGTCAGCCGGACCTGCCGAAAATCCGCACCCTCAAGGAAGAGCTGAACCGGGTGATCCGCTCCCGTGCCGCCAATCCAAAATGGATCGACGGGGTCAAGCGTCATGGCTACAAAGGCGCGTTCGAAATGGCCGCGACCCTGGATAACCTGTTTGCCTTTGACGCAACCACGCATCTGATCGATGACCACCAGTACGCGTTGCTGGCAGATGCCTATTTGCTCGACCCCGATACCCGTGAATTTGTTCAACAGCACAACCCCCATGCCTTGCGCGATATGACCGAGCGCCTGCTCGAAGCCCAGCAGCGCGGGTTGTGGGAGGCGCCCGGGGAATACCGCGAGGCGCTGGAAAACCTGTTGCTGGATATCGAAGAAGATTGAGCTTGGCTCGATTGCAGTGCTCCAGGCACGACCCTGTCGCCTGCATCGCGAGCAAGCTCGCTCCTACAGACTTTACGCAAGGATTTGGATACATGACTGACACCCCGCATTTCCCGTTATCGGCGGTGGTCGGCGCGGACTCATTGAAGCTTGCGCTGTGTTTGACGGCTATCGACCCGAAAATTGGCGGGGTGCTGATCGAAGGCCCGCGAGGCATGGCCAAATCCACCCTGGCCCGGGGCCTTGCCGATTTGCTGGCAAGCGGCCAGTTCGTCACCTTGCCATTGGGCGCGACCGAAGAGCGGCTGGTGGGCACTCTCGACCTGGACGCTGCGCTGGGGCAGGGCAAGGCGCAATTCTCGCCAGGCGTCCTGGCCCGGGCCGATGGTGGCGTGCTGTATGTCGATGAGGTGAACCTGCTGGCCGATCATCTGGTGGATGTGCTGCTGGATGTGGCTGCCAGTGGCACCAATGTGGTCGAGCGCGACGGCATTTCCCATCGGCACGCCGCGCGTTTTGTCCTGATCGGCACCATGAATCCGGAAGAGGGTGAGCTGCGCCCGCAATTGCTTGACCGCTTTGGCCTTAATGTCGCCATGAACAGTCAGCCGCAGCCTGCCGAGCGCGGCGAAATCATTCGGCGGCGCTTAAGGTTCGACCTCGATCCCCAAGGGTTTTGTGAGCAGTGGGCCGCTGAACAGGATGCGTTGCGTGAGCGTTGCCAGCAGGCTCGCGAACGACTGCACGGCATTGAGCTGGACGATCAGTCACTGGCCGTGATCACCGAGCGTTGCTTTGCGGCCGCCGTCGACGGCATGCGCGCTGATCTTGTATGGCTGCGCGCAGCACGGGCCCATGCCGCCTGGCGCGGGGCAGAAGCAATCAGTGCGCAGGATATTGATGCGGTGGCCGAGTTTGCCTTGCGTCATCGACGTCGTGAGCAAGCCGGCAAGGCACCGACGCCGGACCCGTCGCAAGCACAACCTCAATCCGCCAGTACCCCGACCAGTTCGGGCCAGGGGCAATGGGGTGAACTGCCCGCGCAACCTCAGGCCATGGGTGTGCGGCGCGAAGTGCCGAGCTGGCCAAAAAAGCCTTAGGCATTCGCCCTCGATCCAGTGCGGGGGCGGATGCCAAACCGGGGGCAGGGCAACTCAGTCAGGGCAGCCAGGGCGCCAGTCGCAGTGCCGTCAGCGGTAAGGTCGACTGGGTGCAGACCTTGCTGGGCGGGCGGCCCCGGCAGCCTGAAGATCTGGTCTACAAGAGCCGATACAGTGCAGTGCAAGAGCTGTGGCTGGTGGTGGTGGATGCCTCGGCTTCGACACGTCGACACCAGGCGCTGGGTGATGCCAAGGGTTTATTGGCCCAGGTGTTTGAGGATGCGTATCGGCAACGGGTGCGGGTGGCAGTGATGACAGCCAGTGGCAACGCAGCGCAGTGGCAAGTTTGCGGTTCCAAGGCATCTGCGGCCTTGAATCAGTGGTTGGTCACGCTGGGGGCGGGAGGGGGGACGCCCTTGCTCGAGGCCTTGGCGCAAGTCGCGAAGTGGCTGAAAACCCGTCGCAAGCAGTTTCCTGAAGAACAGCAGCGTTTTTTATTGCTCACTGACGGTCGTCTCAAAGACGGTCCGGCTCTACCCGCCATTGAATGTCCGGGTCTGTTGATTGATGTTGAGCGCGGCCCGATTCGACTTGGAAAGTCACGCCGGATGGCGGCTGATCTGGCGCTTGAATACACACATATCGATGATTTGAAGCAACTGTAGGAGCGAGTTGCTCGCGAGCAAGCTCGCTCCTACAGGTTTTGGATCAGGCCGGCATTACCCAGGGTTGCAAGGTGTAGCCTTCGCTGCTCAGTTCGGCACGGGCTTGTGCCAGCAGGCTTGCGAGTTGGGCGGCGTCAGCGCAAGCGCTGCGCGGGATTTGTTTGCGACCGATGCGGGTGTTGGTGCGGTCAATGACTGTCAGGCTCAATTCGCCGTGACCGTCTTGTGCAGCCCAGGCAACGCATTGAAAAGGTTCAAAGGCGTGGCCGGCAATCAAAAGGGCTTCGTTGAAACGGAGCGGGGCGTTCATAGGGTTGTCTCTCTAGTGTGCCCATCAAGTGATTAACCGTCGGCTGGGCGTACCGTTCGGTTGGTTACATGTACTGATGACCTCAGCCCCGACTCAGGTCACATCGTTTTTTTGATTTTTTAAAGTATTTTTTTCAAACCTGATCCACATCAATTTTTAACCGCCTCACTTCCCCCCCCTGCAGAGATTTTATCTCTACGAGCGCATCCGTGACTTGATGTGAGTATTTGGCTATGTGGCTTATAGAGAATTGATCCAAGTAGCCGTCTCGGTTTTGTCCTACGTTACACGTAGCTTTAATTACGGCCTGTTCTAATCCCCATTTTTGTTTTTGGCGCCAAGGAACAGTCATGCTTGTGATGTCCACCCCGCGACGTCTTCTAGTGGTTGATCCCTGTGATGATTGTCACAGGATACTTCCGGGCTTGCGCACCATTGGTTGGGCGGTCGATAGCTGCAGCCTGGAGTCCGTCAGCAACCACACATGTGATGTCGGGTTGTTCAGGCTCCAGCCTTTTCATCTTGAGCACCCTGAAGCCGTCAAAGACATGATCAGTCGCAGCGGCACCGAATGGATTGCCGTACTCAATGCAGACGTTTTGAAGCTCAGAAACGTGGGCGATTTTGTTTGCGAGTGGTTTTTTGACTTTCATACACTTCCCTTTGATGTTTCCCGGGTCCAGGTCACGCTTGGCCGTGCATTCGGCATGGCCCGTTTACGTGGTCATGCCACCACCACGGCTAAAAATACCGGGCATGAATTGCTGGGCCAAAGCCGGGTCATTCATGACTTGCGTAAATTGCTGGGAAAGTTGGCGCCTACCGAATCGCCCATATTGATCCGTGGCGAGAGCGGCACGGGAAAGGAACTGGTAGCCCGTACCTTGCATCGTGAATCCCAGCGCAACGGTAAACCCTTTGTGGCAATCAATTGCGGCGCGATCCCTGAACACTTGATTCAGTCAGAACTCTTTGGCCACGAGAAGGGCGCTTTTACCGGTGCGCATCAGCGCAAGATCGGGCGTATCGAAACGGCCAATGGAGGCACCCTGTTTCTGGATGAAATCGGTGACCTGCCATTGGAGTTGCAAGCCAACCTGTTACGTTTTTTGCAGGAAAAACACATCGAACGGGTAGGGGGAAGCCAGCCGATCCCCGTTGATGTTCGGGTACTTGCAGCAACCCACGTCGATCTGGAAGCAGCCATTGTCGACGGCAGGTTTCGTGAAGATCTGTACTACAGGCTTAACGTATTACAGGTCGTCACCGCCCCTTTACGGGATCGCCCGGGTGATCTGGCATTGCTGGCCAATCACTTTTCCCATCTTTATAGCCTGGAGACCGGGCGTCGCCCGCGAACCTTCAGTGAGGATGCATTGTTTGCCATGAGCATTCATTCCTGGCCTGGCAATATTCGCGAGCTGGCCAACCGTGTGCGACGTGGCCTGGTATTGGCTGAAGGGCGTCAGATCGGGGCGCCTGATCTAGGGCTGGAGTCGTGTTTGCCGGTCATAGAGGTATCAGGCACGCTGGAGGACTACATAAGCCGTGCCGAACGTCAGGCATTGCGCGACGTCTTGCACCGGCACAGTGACAACTTGAGCATTGCAGCCAAGGTGCTGGGCGTTTCGCGTCCCACGTTCTACCGGTTACTGCACAAGCATCAAATCCGTTAAGGCAGTTTAAAAAGAAAAGGCCCGCAGCATTTATCCGCTGCGGGCCTTTTTTTTGCGGGCTGGCCCGCAGGGCGCCTAGAAGTAGTACGGGAATTTCAGGCTGAAGGTGAAGTCAGGTGCATCCTCTGTCAGACCTATGGACAGATTGGGCACTATCGTCAGCTTGTCGGTTGCTGCAATGGTCATACCGACGTTGAAGTAGCCTGCGTTGGCATCGCTGGTGGTAACGGTTTGCCAGTCGCCGCCATCCTGTTTGAGTTTGCTCTTTTTCTGGATCAGGTCAGAGACGGAGAACGACATACTCATTTTCTCGTTCAAGGCAAATGCCACACCGGCACCCAGCTGGAAGCTGTCGCCCAGTTTGACCTTGCCTGGCTGAGTCAGACCTACTGTTGAGCTGATGTCATCAAACGAGCCTTCCAAGTTGTGGGTGTACGACAGCGTTCCGAACAGCACGGCAGGGTCGAAGGTTTTAACCAGGGAGATGCCGGGGCTGATCGACCACACACCATTGCCGGTGGGCAAGTCTTCGGGGGTGAAAATATTGGTGTTGGACCCGGACTGAATCAGTTTGATGCCGAATGGATCTTTGCCTGTAGGCGCTTTGACACGCATGGTAAAGACCGCATCCGGGGTGTTTTCCGACTCGTCGAGGAACTTGTAAGCCACACCAAAGTTGACGTCCCCAATCGTCGGGTCGCGGGTCACAGTTTGCTCCGAGGCGGCTTGTGCATCGCCACCATTGGCACCTCCGGACTGGTAAGCCGACTCGCGATAAATCACAGGAACGTTTACGTCGAACTGCCAGCGGTTATCCAGGTTGTAGCGGCCGGTCAGGTCCATTGTCCATGTATCAGCCTTGATGCGATCCAGGTTGAGGTTGCCGAGAAAGATAGAGTCAAGAGCCAGAAAGCCGTTAAGAATCAACTGGCGCGTGTCGTAATGGGAGTAGGTGAGTCCGGATTCGAAACTGAACTTGCCACCGCCGAAAAAACCACTGGCCTCGTCGTACAGGTTGACCACACTTTTGGCCGGGGCGGAGTCATCTTTGAGTGACTCCCCGTAAGAACTGCTGCCTGTACCTCCTGCAGCGCCGCCACTGGCTGTGGCGACATTCTTGTTGGTAACCATGTCGGCCGGTGATTTCGCCAGACGCCTGGGGACAGGAGTTGCCGGTTGCTCTTCTACTTGGTGTACACGCTGTTCCAGTACTGCCAGTGCTTTTTGCTGTTGGTCATAACGCTGACGCAATTCCAACAGTTCTTGTTTTAATTGCTCTATATCCTCAGGGGCTGCATAAAGCAGGGCTGATGGAAAAAGAGTGCTCATACAGATAACGGCGCGAATGGTAATCAATCGGTGCATGAAATAAACCGTCCAGTTTTATATCTATATGAAGCGCTGGATACTAGTTCAATAACCCAGGTTGCGTAGACCTTTTAATTGAGTAAGATTGCAGTCCAATGCACCCGTAGTTGGCAGGTTGTTGCGTAAGACCACATTTAATTGGGTCATATTGTTAACCATGTTACCTGCGCCCAATAAGGTGGTGTTTTGTAACACTCCGCCCTGAGCTATTTGCTGCAATGAACTGCCTTGATTATTATTGGCCTGAACCGCCAATTGAATGCCGCCACCGGACGCTGAAACTGTTAAATTACCTGCGCCGCTGGAAATGGACACCGGATTATTGGCGCTTAATACCACGCCTTGCTGATTAACCGCTGGCGCTTGATTCGCCTCACTCATATTAATATCGACATTATTATATGCGCTGTTGTTATCACCCGCCGCGCGCACGCTTTGAGTCACGCCTTGCCCAGAAGTCAACCCTGCGCCTCCTGTTACTGTGCCTGAACCTTGGGTGACGGGTGCACCGTTGCCGGCCGAACTGTAGGTCGATACATAAAACTGCGGTTTAACGGTGTTGCTTTGTATTTGCATGGAGGTGCTTGCGCCGACCAAATCGCCATTGCGGCTGGTCCAGGAGCTGCTCATTACAATACCAAAGCTGATGATTCGACCCGGCATGACAAAGCGTCCACGCAAATCAGCCATTTCATTGTCTTTGAGTTCGACCGGTTTGAAGGTTGATGCTGCCTGGGCCGGCAGGCTGACTGCAATACACGCGGCAATCAGCCAATAGGGAATGTTCATGTGCTGCTCCAGGAGCCAGGGGCTCCGCGGTCATCATTGGCACGCCTAAAAGAAATCGCTCTGGATAAATCCGAAATCCATCAGCTCTGCATCCTTGACCGGGCTGAACATGTCGAGCTTGTTCTTGACTGTCAGCGGAGCAGAGGGGTTCAGCAGCGTATTGGTCTTGTCATAACCGGGGCCGATGATGGCAAAGACGATGCCATTCCAGCCTTTGGCAAAGTCTTCATGGGAGAATCGTTTATGCCCAAGTACCGGATCGGCGATATACACCCAGTCTTTTTGTGCACGCTGCATGACGACAAAGTGCTTGTAACCCCGTATATCCAGTAGGACAACCACGGGAATGCTGACACTTTCCAGGCTTTCGGTCGGGATCCTGTAACCCCGCGCCCGCATGCCGATGCTTTCCAGATAACGCTTCATGTCGAGCATTGAAAACCCCTGGGTACGAACCAGGTTCTGGTCTGCGTTGATCAGCATGCCTTTGATGATTTGATCTTCATTGACGTCCAGCCAATAGGCCTGACGCAGCACGGTAGCCAGAGCCGCCGCACCACAACTGAAATCGGTTTTTTGTTCCACAATGTTCGCAAAGCGCCGCTCACGAATACTTTGTACGTGCTTGTAAACCAGAATGCCGCCAGGCATGGCGGCGACTGGCATCTGTGCGGCCTGAGTGACACCGGCCATACAGAACAACAAGCAGAGCGCAAGCGTACGCATGATGGTCACACCTTGAATGAAGAAAAAGGGCCCCGTAATCGAGGCCCTTGTGACGGTCAGACTACAGGCAGGCGCGGCAGCCAGCTGCGATCGACAGTGAGTTGCTTTGTTGGTTGCCTGAGCCCGAGGACACGTTGGCACCACCGTTACCCGAGAAGCCGTTCATTGAGTTGGTCATGTTTGCAGTGTTGGTAGTCGGGTTTTTCCAACCGCTTGGTGTGAGTACTTGATAAGTCGCTACGCCACTAAGGGAGAAGCTGCCTTCTTCATGGAAGTTGAGCGGTTGAGTACCGTTGTTGCCACCGCCATTACCGTTGCCATTGCCATTGCCATTGCCATTGTTGCTGGAGTAGTTGTTGCCACCGCCGCCACCACCACCGCTGTTGCCACCCACTGTGCCTTGGCCATTGCCTTGATAGCTGCCATAGAGGTTGATAGAGCTTGTGAGGTCTTTGGTGTCGTAAGTGCGGTCAGCTTTGTTGGTGACGTTCAAGCTGGTTGAGGTTTGATCCGCCGCCGCGGCTGCTACAGCGACACGACCGCCGGAGACTGCGATGGCCAGGTTGTTTTTCTGTTGGTTGAAATCACCGGACGTTACGTTGACCCCCACATTACCGGAGCCATTGTTGGCGGAGTTATTTAGGGTCGCGGTGTTAATTGTCGAGTGGTTCTTGACCGTATTGCCGTAATTGCCTTGATCGGCCGAAGTTACGGCGAGTGCGCTGCCAAAGATGAAGCTTTGGTCGGCAGTTGCCAGAGCAGCGGCATTATCTTGTTGGTTGCCGTCACCGGAGGCTACGTTAGCGCCCATGTTGCCGCTGGAGTTGTTGATCGAACCGTCAACCTTGGCGCTGTTGCGTGTGCCCTGGTTGAGCACATTGTTGTGAGCACTGGTCTGGCCATCCTGAACCGAAGCCGCAGCGCCTGCGCTCAATTGCAGTTGGGTCAGCAACTGATCGTTGTTACCACCGTTTCCGCCACCACCACCGCCGCCGTTATTGCCACCGCCCGCCTGGGCAGCAACAGCCATGAGTGCGGCAAGAGCGAAGACCAGCGGTTTAAGAGCCATTACAGGTTTCATGGTGATTCTCCGTGCATTATTAGTGAGTTAAGTGTTGGGACTTTCTAATTGCACTGCTTGGTAGTCGGGTCAGTCAGCAACCCGGATATTCAGGGTGTTAGCCATGCGGTTCCCCACCCCTGCACTCTGGTTTAACTGCACGACCCCGCGGCTGCCGGTGAAGGCCTGATCGCTGGTAACGACCTGGCGGCTGCCGCTTACGGGGGCTACAGTTCCCGAGCCTGGTAACAGCGCCACGTTTTGCTGTGACAAGGCGCTGTCATCGATGCCTTGTGGCTGGGCACTAATGCCGATCCGCACTGCATTGATCATTTGATTGTTGGCTCCGGCAGATTGGTTGACACCTATCACGCCGTTGCCATTGCTGAATGAGTTGCCCTGAATCGCTGCCTTGGCATTGAGCGAAGGGTCGGCCGCTGTGTCGAGTTTCTGGCTGATCCGGGTGGAAGCACTGCCTTGTGTACCAATAGCGATTGCCCGACTGTTGACCTGCTGCTGTTGGTCGCCCGCAGCCTGGTTGACCGTAATGTTGCCGCGGTAGTTGACGCCGGAATTGTTGATCTCGGCGTTGTTATCGGATGCTGCAAGTACCTGGGTACTGGCGAGCAGCGCAACGGCCAATAAGGGCAGGGCGAAAGTCATGATGTTATTTCCCCTGACTCAGTGCAGTGAGTGGGCTCATACCCTGTTCAATGCTGCGACTGATGGTGTTGCTGACCGTGCCGCCGCTCCCGCCGCCATGACCGCCGGTCATACCTGGCAGGCCATTGGTTGTATTCAGGCCTGGTAGAGAGTTGCCATTAGGAATGATTGAACGGGCAATCGAAGTACCGCTGCTGACACTGGCAAAGTCGCCATCACTGAGCTCACGCGTAGCACTGGTGATACGCACTGCGGGATTGGCGTTTACAGTTGTGGGGTTAGGGTCCGGATGCATGGGCGGGTTGCCGACTGCAAAAGGTTGAACATCGCGGGTCAGTACAATCACGCCATCACCACCCGCTTGAGCAGTGCTGCAGATACCGAACAGAACAGTCAGGCTGCAGGCTGTGATCAGAAGATGTTTGCCGCGATATAAATACCCCATGACCGTGTTCCTTCTTTATTGGCGCTGGCCCTAGTCAGCGCTATGAAGGAAAGAGCAGTACTTGTGCCACTTTAAATTAAGTGTTTAAAAACAAGCGGTCACAGCATTTTATTAATTCGCGCAAAGCGTTGCTGTTTCAAACCTGAGACGGCGCGGGGCGAATATTGCGGAAAATAACGGGGCGGTAGACGTTGTACTTGATAAAAGAGGGGGCTGTTTCAAAAACGTTACACTTATTAGAAATATCAGAGAGTATCGTTAATCAGCGGCTTGCAGGCGGGGTCACTGTTTCATGAATGGACATATTGGCTGCTTAATGCGCTAACTTTGCCAGCGCGCAGTGAAAACTTCATGCCTGCTGATTAACAGACTGGAGATTGCTGAGTAAGTTGCCTTGGCTTAGAGAATTTTTAATCGAGGAAAAAGCAGGCAGGCAATCAACAGGTGCCCGAACAAGCCGATATCGTGTGCTGCGCATCTTTAATTTGATTCAGACGCAAGGCCGCTCTTTATGAACTTTCGTATACATGGAAGCCATGTCAGGGTGCAGACCGCCGACCAGAAGGGGGGGAGGCAACGGTCATGCACCCAGGTATTTACTTGGCCTGGGCCTTTTCTAGGGTTTGAATACGCTGGTTCAACTCGCGGATCGATTCGATCAGCGGAGCCACCAGCTTGTCGTAGTCGACCTGCATCAGACCATCCTTGGTGCGCGTCAGCTCGGGGTAAACCTTGGCAACTTCCTGGGCGACAACACCGATGTCCTTGCGACCGCCATTTTTCCACTCGAACGAGACGCCCTGGATTTTCAACAAATGCTCGGTCGCCGATTTCAGCGGTACTACTTTGGTTTTCAGGCTTTCATCGCTGAACGGGCAGCATTCACCACCAATATCACCAAAACCCGGGCAGCCAGGGCCAGTCGGGTTGCTTGGTGAACATTTGCTGCTGTTCGCCAACGGTGCGGTGGGGATGTCTGCTTGAGCAAAGGCGCTGGCCGCGAAAACCAGCGAGATAGCACTGAGGGTGCCAGAGGCAAAGGATGTTGATTTCATTGTTTTACCTTGAGGTTGTAATGCCTTTCTCGCCAAATATTTGACGAGCGGCTCAAGGTAAAGCTTCAAAATGCTGTTTGATTTAGGAAAGCTCTGATTTTGCTAGGATTTTTCCTAAATTATTTTTACTTCAGTAATCGCTCAACTGCGGAACAAGCCTGTTGCTGACGTGCTTGCCAGCCGCCGGTAATGATTTGCAGAGGTTGCCGGTGTTGTTCCAGCCACTGGCGGCTTGCTGTGAAGAACGCCTGACGTTCAGCCAGAGAAGGCTGGCAGCGCTGGCCGTCGGGTATCCACTCCACATCATCGGGTGACAGCAGCAAGTGCAGGTCGTAGTGCCGGCTCAGGAGTTCAGGTTCAAGCCAGGCCGGGCAGTCGCCAAACAGGGTCTGGCTCCACAGGATGTTGCTCAACAAATGGGTGTCCAGAATCAGCAGTTCAGGCTGTTGAGCACGGGCTTGATCTTCCCATTGCAGTTGACCTGCGCCAATGACCGGAATATCTGCCAGGCAGGTGTCACGCGGGTTTTGCTCGATAAAGTAACGTACGTATTCGCCCACCAGGACGCCGCCAAAACGCTGTTGCAAGAGTGCCGACAGCCAGCTTTTACCACTCGACTCCGGCCCGGCCAGTACCACCACCTTCATGTGCGCAGCGCCGGATCGCGGCGCCAGTCACGCCAGCCTTGAATGGCAATGACCGTGAACAGTGCATACAGGCCCGCTGTCAGGTAAAGCTCCTGCCAGGCAAAAAACGCGATGTAGAGCACATCGATCACAAACCACAGGGCCCAGCATTGCAGGCGTTTTTGCGCCATCCAGAGTTGTGCGACCAGGCTGAAAGCGGTCAGCGCTGCGTCTTGCCAAGGCACACTGGAGTCAGTCCAGTTCGCCATTGCAGCACCCAGGGCCAGACTGCCCACGGCACCGGCGACCAGGCCACCGAGTACTTGCAGGGTGCTTAATCGAGTCACGACACGGCCCTCGTGCTGCGTCCCGGCGCGGGTCCACTGCCACCAGCCATACACTTGGAGCACGGCAAAGAAGACCTGCAGGAGCATGCCGGAATACAGCTTCATCCCGAAGAAGATCCAGCTGTACAGCAGCACCATGACCAGGCCGATCGGCCAGCACCAGGGGTTTTGTTTGACTGTTAACCATACGGAGATGACACCAAGCGCGGCGGCAAACAGTTCGAGCCCTGACATTGGCATTCCTGGGGGAGAGAGAAGGGCGGGGATTGTACCTGCAGGCAGGTGGTAGCTCTAGCAGGATTCACGTAGTCGCTGACGAGGGCCGAAGGCTGCGATCGAACCCGAAGGGTTCGCGCTTTTTAATAAGCGAAACCCTGTCGCAGCCTTAGTGCCTCGTTAGTGACTACAGGTTCAAGGGATATGCAGCAGCACGTAGTCATTCTTGTCGAAGCGACCACTCAACGCCGGCACTACATTGCCCAAGGCTGTGCCTTGCAGCCCCTGATAATCCTTGCGGTCCATGACGATCCATACCGGAGCGGGAAGCGCCTGCAGTTCGACTGCGGACTGGGTGAACAGTGGCAACAAGTCACGATTCAGATTGACCATGAATTTGATTGCCTTGGCATCTTTGCCCATGCCGTGAAGTACCAAGGGGGCAGGTTCGCGGTCGATCATGTGCATGGCGTTTTCAGTAAAGCTGCGGGTGTCATAGAGGTCGCGCTCTACCGGCTCGAACACCATGATGAAGCTCGCCCACAGTGCCAGTACGGCACATGCAGCCAGCCCGCCGGTTCGCCACCGGGCCTTGAACAGCAGGCCCAGGGCCGCTGCTTGCAGCACACTCAAGACAATAAAAATCGTAGTCAGCGACGGCAGTTGTTCGTCAAAGCGTTTGCGCGCAATGATCAGGCCGACGATCAACAAGCCGGGCAATAGCAGGAATACCCCCTGGATAAGGCCACGCAAACCGGCATAGACCCGGCCGCGCATCCCTTGAAACGGGTAGCCGGCAATGATTGCCGCCATTGGCAGCATGGGCAGCAAGTAACGGGCTTTTTTAGCCTGCGGGATCGACAGGCCGATCATTACGATCAAACCCGCCCCCACGCAATGTTTGACTAACTGCAGGCCCGGGCCCGATTGCTTGCGCCCGGCAATCAGGGTCGCTGCCAGCACAAGTACTGCCAGCGGGTATGCCAGTGCGTAGTTGCCCATGGAACTGGTGAAGTAATACAGCGTGCTGCTGGCACCTTCTGTCCCGTCCATGCGGCCGGTGACTTGCATGCGGATCACTTCGTGGACGAAAGCTTCGCCGCCGCTGATCCAGGCCAGCAACAGCAGGGTACCTATGCACAGAACCAGCAGTACCAGCGCTTGCAGGCCAACGCTGATCAGCCGGCGCCATTGACCGCTGAGCAGGTAGTAACTGCAGAGCATGCCGGTGGGGATAACCAGGCCAATCGGGCCGCGTATGGCAAACCCCAGTACCAGCAGAAGCAGTAGCCAGTAATGCCGGCGCGGTGCGCAAAAATGATCGTGTGCATAGGCCAGGTAAAACGCTGCCAGGCTGACGGCTGCAAGCATTTGATCCAGGGATACGGCACGGGTTTCGGTGACAAAGGTCATGCTCAGGAGCAACAGCGCCACGCTGACCAGCGCCCAGGTCCTGGACTGTGGCGCGACCAGGCGATACATCAGGCTGACAATTACCGCCCCGGCAAAGGCCGTGGGCAGCCACGCCGTGAAACTGGTGACCTCACCAAACGGCAAGGACAGCAACCAGGTAAACAGGGTCGAGGTTGCGCTGTAATCAGCATAGGGTTCGCCATAGGTGGTCGGGAAAAAGCCCGGGCCATGGCGCAGCATTTCCTTGGCAAACATTACAAAGCGCGAGTCAAAACCGATCGCAGCCAGTTGAGGTTCACCCACGATGAACAAAATCAGTGCCAGTGCGCCCAGGATCAGGGACTGCCTGTGCAGTACGCGTACACTGCTGGAAGAATAATTGGCCTGCATCTCGAGTTTCCTTGCCTCAAACAGTACAAAAAAAAGCGCCGCCATTGTTGCCAATGGCGGCGCTGTCATTCCATCAAACGGCCGTTGAACCTTGGGATACTGGCAAGTTGCAGGACTCGCCACGGCCCATCGGGTAGTACTGCAGACCTGTTCGGGCCAGACGCTCGCCGTCATACAGGTTGCGTCCGTCGAAGATCACCGGGGTTTTGAGGCGTGCCTTGATCAGGTCAAAGTCCGGCGCCTTGAATTGCTGCCACTCGGTGCACACGATCAACGCGTCGGCCCCATTGAGCGTCGATTCCGGAGTCCCCATCAGGCTCAGGCGCGGTTCGTCACCGTACAAGCGCTGGGTTTCCTGCATGGCTTCAGGGTCGAATGCGCGAACGTCAGCGCCTGCATCCCACAGTGCCTGCATCAGTACACGGCTCGGTGCGTCGCGCATGTCGTCGGTATTGGGTTTAAACGCCAGGCCCCACAGTGCAAAGGTTTTACCTTTCAGATCACCTTTGAAGAACGCATTGATGCGATCGAACAGCTTGTGCTTCTGGCGTTCATTGATGGCTTCAACCGCCTGCAACAGGTCGCTGGAGCAATTGACTTGCTGGGCGCTGTGGATCAACGCTCGCATGTCTTTGGGGAAGCACGAACCGCCATAGCCGCAGCCCGGGTAAATAAAGTGGTAGCCAATACGGGTATCGGCACCGATACCAAGGCGTACCGCTTCGATGTCGGCTCCCAGGTGTTCTGCCAGCTCGGCAATCTGGTTGATAAAGCTGATCTTGGTTGCAAGCATGCAGTTGGCGGCGTACTTGGTCAGCTCAGCGCTGCGCAGGTCCATGAAAATAATTCGGTCATGGTTGCGGTTGAACGGGGCGTACAGATCGCGCATCACTTCGCGCACTTCTTCACGGGCGCAGCCAATAATGATGCGATCCGGACGGCGGCAGTCGGTTACCGCCGAACCTTCCTTGAGGAATTCAGGGTTGGACACGACATCGAACGTCAACGAACGGCCGGTTTGGCCCAGGGCTTTATTGATGTGCGCGGTCAGTGCATCCCCGGTGCCTACTGGAACGGTAGATTTTTCGACCAGAATCAATGGCTCGGTGCGATGGCGGGCGACCGCGTCACCGACGGAGAACACCGCGCTCAGGTCTGCAGAACCGTCTTCGCTGGGCGGAGTGCCAACGGCGATAAACAGGACCTGACCGTGTTCAACAGCAAGCTTTTCATCGCTGGTAAAGCGCAGGCGCTTACTTTCGAGGTTCTCTCGCACCAGGCTGGAGAGTCCCGGTTCAAAAATGCTGACATGACCTTGTTGCAGCAATTGGACCTTATTCTGGTCGATATCCATGCAGATCACATCGTGGCCGACTTCCGCCAATACCGTCGCCTGCACCAGGCCTACATAACCACTACCAAATACACTGATTTTCATGCGCAGTTCCTGGAACTTGGGGTACGTCGAGAGTTGATCGTTAGCACCCCCAGGATGACCAAGGTCACACCAAGGGTTTTCGAAAGAGTGAAGCTTTCATGGAATACCGGCAGGCTGGCAGCCAGCAGGTACACCAATGCGTAACTGATGCTTAACAGCGAATAGGCGCGGCCCAGCGGCAAGTCCCGCAGAGCCAGCAGCCAGCACAGCATGGACAGGGCGTAGGCCATGATTGCAGCAGACACTACGCCCAACGCTGGCAATGACACCTCGCCCTGGTTGATTGCGCTCAGCCATTGAGCCGGTTCCGGCAGGCGGGTCATGCTCCAGCGCATGCCCAGCTGGGCCGTACTGACCAGCAACACGCTGGCACTAGCAAAGGCAAATCCACGGCGCAGGCTCATGTGTGCTGCCCCAACAGGACTACGCCGGCAATCACCAGCCCCACACCCAACCAGTGACGTCGATCGATGTGTTCTTTAAACAAATATCGGGCTACCAGTGTGATCAGGACAAAATTGAGACTGAGCATCGGGTAGGCGACCCCGACTTCAAGCCGTTGCAGTACCAGCAGCCATACCAGCAAACCGAAACCCAGGCACAACAACGCTAGCCAAAGCCAGGGCGAACGCAGCTTTTGCGCGAACCCCGACTCGGGGCCGCGCCAGCTTTCAACGGCGTATTTCTGGGCAATCTGGCCTGCGCAGGTCAGCAGGCAGGCCAGTAACAGAAGTGCAAATGTCATTGGGGACTCTGCGGGAAGATCAGAATCACCATGTTGCCATCGTCATAACGCTGGCCATCTTTGGGCAGCATGTCCATTTCATGGCTTTCATCGCTGTTCTTGACCCGCATCACCACACCTACCGGGCCTTGGCGGCGCGCTTCAGTCATCCACTGGGCAATGTCGGCCAGAGGGATGCTTTTGCCTTTGGCATCGTCATAGGTCAGGCCGTATTTGACTTCGCCCTGAGTGTTGTAAAGCGTCACATCGGGGCGGCGCAGGCGCCAGGACAGGGCAGAAGCCGCACCCAGATCGTTGCTGAGCAAGGTTTTGGCCTGGGACAGCTCCTGAATATGCTCAAGAATGAACTGATCGGGCATTTTGTTGTGCACTACGCTACTGGGCATGCTGGCTGGCAACGCAAGTACCAGAACCCCCATTGCAACGGCAGGCGCCGCCCACATCTTCAGTGGCCGGGAGAGTGTCAGCAGGCCGGTGACGATCCAGGTCAGCAACACGCCAACCAGCAGCGCCATATGTTGTGGCTCATTGTCATAAAACGGTTTTTTGATCTGAAAATAGATCAGGGCTGCCAACGCCACGGCGCCAACCAGCAAGTTGACCAGACCGTTAAGGCGCAAGGCGCCGGTTTTGGCCTGCTCTACACGCTGAATCATCGCGTGGCCCAGCAACAGGGCCAGCGGCAACATACACGGCATGATGTAGGTCGGTAATTTACCTTTGCTCAGACTGAACAAGCCCAGTGGCAGCAGCATCCACAGCAACACGAAAACCACACTGGCATGGCGCTTGTTTTGCCATGCGTCCTTGAAGGTGGCTGGCAACAGGGCTGCCCAGGGCAAGCTTGAAACTACCAGCAGCGGCAGATAGAACCACCACGGGCGCCCGTGCTGTGCATCGTCGCCGGCAAAACGGCGGATGTGTTCGTGCCAAAAGAAGAAGCGCCAGTAGTCAGGCTCCTGGGCGTGAACCGCCAGCACCCATGGCAGCGATACGATGGCGGCGACCAGCATGGCCACCAGTCCATACTTGACCAGCTCGACAAAGCGTTTTTGCCAGATCATGTAGGGCAGGGCGATCAGCACCGGCAGCAGCAAGGCCAGAAAGCCTTTGGTCATAAACCCCATGCCGCAGGCAAAACCCAGTACTGCCCAGCTGATCAGGCGATCGCGCCGGCTGCTGCTGTCAACTGCAAACCACAAGGCAGCGAGGCTCAAGTTGACCCACAGAGTGAACTGGGGATCGAGGTTTGAGTAGCCCGCCTGACCAGCGATAAGGCCAAACGTCATGTAGACCAGGGCACAGGCAAAGCTCTTGCGCGGGTCATTCCACAGGCGTCGGGCTACGGCATAGGCCAGAAACACGCTGAGGCCGGTGGCGATTGCTGACGCAATACGCACACCAAACAAGTTTTCGCCAAAAATGGCCTGGCCGATGGCTATCATCCAGTAGCCGGCAATCGGCTTCTCGAAGTAGCGCAAATCCATGAAGTGCGGGGTGATCCAGTTACCGTCGACCAGTATTTGCTGGCCGATTTGCGCGTAGCGTGTTTCGTCCGGAATCCACAAACCGTGGGTGCCCAGCGGCAACAGATAAAACGCGATAAAAGCCAGAACCAGCAGCGGTATTGTCCAGCGTTGAGTCATGGCTTCTGCACTCCCAGCCAGCCTTCACGTCCGTCCAGCTGGCCACGGCTCAATTGTCCGGCCGGGACGCTGTTCAGATCAGTGGGGAGCAAGTCCCGCAAGGGGTGGAAGTTAATATCGCGAGCACGGGCCTGCGCCAGCAATTGACGAAAGTCGTTAGCCATTAGAATCCCTTCTACTTCTGCATGGATGGTGTACGCATTCAGCTTTTGCGGGCTGAAACGATCAAGAATGTATGAGTTGAAGTCGGCGGCATTCAGCTCGGGCCCGACTACCTCATCGAAAGTGGGTAGATCCACAGGGATTTGCGGCGCGCCCAGGCTACCGTCGGCCAACCTTGGCCGAAATAGACTGTGCCCGCGGCAATCACTGTTGTAACGAAAGCCAAAGGTTTCTTTGGCCTGGACTACGCGTTCATCTGCGCGCCAGCCGGCGGCCGCCGAACACTCAACCGCCTGCCCGGTGATGTCGCTCAAGGTGTCGACGCCACGCCGGATTTGCTCGATCAGTTGCGCATCGCTCCAGCGCCCTGTGTTGGCTTGCCAGCCATGGTGATCCCATGCATGCAAGCCGACTTCATGGCCCGCAGCAAGGGTCTGGCGCATTAAATGCCCCAGATCCTTGCCGATCGGTTTGCCTGGCCAGGCAGTGCCGGCCAGCAAAATATCCCAGCCATAGAGGCTGGCGGCCTTGGAACGCATCATCTTCCAGAAAAACTGGGGCTTGATCAGCCGCCATAAATGGCGGCCCATGTTGTCAGGCCCCACGCTGAAGAAAAACGTGGCCTTGATCTGAGCTTCATCGAGCAGTTCGAGCAACCGCGGAACCCCCTCACGGGTTCCACGGTAGGTGTCGACATCTATGCGTAGTCCAGCTTGCATCAGCGTTTTTCCGCGATTTCAACCATGGCTTCGCGCAGGAAGAAATCCAGGGTCTTGCCGATGGTTTCGCTCAGTTCGGTCGTCGGGGTCCAATCGATCAGGCGACGGGCGTTCTCAACGCTTGGTTTGCGGTGGCTCACGTCCTGATAGCCGGTGCCGTAGAACGACTGGCTTTCAACATCGCGGAAACCGGCAAACGGCGGGAAGTTGTCACGCAGGGGGTGCGCTTCGAACTGACGCAGCAATTCTTCGCCTAGCTCACGAATACTGGCTTCGTTTTCCGGATTGCCAATGTTGATGATCTGGCCGTCGCACTTGCCACCTTTGTTATCAATGATGCGGGCCAGAGCTTCGATACCATCGGCAACATCAGTGAAGCAGCGTTTTTGTTCGCCGCCGTCTACCAGACGAATCGGAGTACCTTCCACCAGGTGCAGGATCAGCTGAGTGATGGCGCGCGAGCTGCCAACACGTGCCGAGTCCAGACGATCGAGACGTGGCCCCATCCAGTTGAATGGACGGAACAGGGTGAATTTCAGGCCTTTCTGGCCATAGGCCCAAATCACGCGGTCCAGCAATTGCTTGGAAACCGAGTAGATCCAGCGCTGTTTGTTGATCGGGCCAACAACCAGGTTGGAAGTGTCTTCGTCGAAGTTCTTGTCCTGGCACATGCCATACACTTCGGACGTGGACGGGAAGATCACACGCTTGTTGTATTTGACGCAGTAGCGCACCAGCTTGAGGTTTTCCTCGAAGTCCAGTTCGAACACGCGCAACGGATTACGGGTGTATTCGATAGGGGTGGCAATGGCCACCAGCGGCAGGACCACGTCGCACTTCTTGATGTGGTACTCGATCCACTCGGTGTGGATGCTGATATCACCTTCAACAAAGTGGAAGTTCGGATGGCTGCGAAGACGCTCAATAGCGTCGGAGCCGATGTCCAGGCCATACACTTCATACTGATCGTCCTGCAGCAGACGCTCGGACAAGTGGTTACCGATAAAGCCGTTAACGCCCAGGATCAGGACGCGGGTGCGACGGGCCTTGCGACCGGATTCGCTACCACGCAGACGCGAGCCTTCAACCAGACCCAGTTCGCGGGCCAGTTGCGGGCCGCTCAGGTAGAGGCCATTTTCGTTGCGCTGACCGGCAGTCACTACCAACGAGTCCTGACCGCAGGCGATACGCAGCGGATCGCAGCTGATCACTTGGCCCGGTGCGTGGCCCTGGTTGCCAGCAACCACTTCAGCGCCCCAGACAATCAGTTTGTGCTCGCCCACAGCGCAGAAGGCGCCCGGGTAAGGTTGAGTAACAGCGCGCACCAGATTGAACAGTTCTTCTGCCGGACGCGTCCACTGCAGCAAGCCATCAGCCGGTGTGCGACGGCCGAAGTAGGTGGCTTTAGATTCGTCTTGTGCAGTTTCCTGGAGTTTGCCTTGCGGCAGCAGCGGCAGGGCTTCAGCCAGTAGCTGGGCAGCAGTTTCGCGCAACTTGCCGTGCAGGGTCAGAGCGGTATCAGTGCGCTCGATGCTGATGCGCTGTTGCGCCAGAATGTTGCCCGCGTCAGCACGTTTGACCATGCGGTGCAGGGTTACGCCTGTCTCGGTTTCGCCATTGACCAGTACCCAGTTCGCGGGAGCGCGACCACGGTAGCGTGGCAGCAATGAGCCGTGCAGGTTGAACCCGCCTTTACTGACACTGGCCAGCAATTCTTCGCCCAGCAGGTTGCGGTAGTAGAACGAGAAGATGTAATCGGCATTCAGCTTGCGGATGCGCTCGATCCACAGCGGATGGTTGGCGTCTTCCGGTGCGTGCACAGGGATGCCTTTACGGGCACACAGCTGGGCAACCGAGCCATAGAAATTATTTTCTTTCGGGTCATCGGCATGGGTGAATACAGCAGCAATTTCGTAGCCTGCATTGAGCAAGGCTTCGATGCCTGTGCAGCCAATATCGTGATAGGCGAAAACAACGGCTTTCAAACTCATGATTGAACCTGTGTCGAAGTAGAAGAAGTCGGGGTACTAGTTGAAACGGTGGAAGTTACAGGTTCGGCACGAACAATTTTTTCAATGAAAAATCGCGGCCTGGCCCGTACATCGCTGTACATGCGGCCCAGGTATTCACCCAGAAGCCCCATGCCGATAAATTGGCCGCCGGTAAACACGAACAAAACTGCAAACAGCACAAAAGTGCCGTGTCCGGCCCAGGATGCGCCGAAGATCAGGCGCAGCATGATCAACGCAACGGCGAAGAGCACGCCCAAGACCGCCATGCTGAAACCGATGATGCTTAACAGGCGCAATGGGGTAGTGGTCATGCAGGTGATCAGGTCGAACATCAGGTTGATCAGGCGCATGGGGCTGTATTTGGAGTCACCGTGTTCGCGCTCTGCGTGCTCGACCAGCACTTCAGTGGTGTGGCGGGCAAAGCTGTTGGCGAGAATCGGGATGAACGTGCTGCGTTCGCGGCAGGCGAGCATGGCGTCGACGATGGAACGGCGATAGGCGCGCAGCATGCAGCCGTAATCGCTCATGGCAACGCCGGTGGAGCGTTGTACTGCCATGTTGATCAGCCGTGACGGCCAGCGGCGCCAAGCAGAGTCCTGGCGATTGTTACGCACTGTGCCGACCACGTCGTAACCCAGTGCAGCCTGGGCGACCAGGCGCGGAATTTCTTCAGGAGGGTTTTGCAGGTCGGCGTCCAGCGTAATGACTACATCGCCTTTGGAATGCTCGAAGCCGGCCATGATCGCAGCATGTTGGCCATAGTTACGATTGAGGATCACCGCAACTACCGGGCTGCCTTCGCGCTCGGCGGCATCTTGCAGGATTTGCGCCGATTGATCCCGGCTGCCGTCATCGACCAGAACGATCTCATAAGCTTGTGTCAGCTGCGCGCAAGCGGCTTCAGTGCGGCGCAATAGCTCGGGCAGACTCTGTTCTTCGTTGTAGACCGGAATGACGATCGACACACACTGGATAGGGTAGGGTTTCAAATTATTCGTTCCAGTCAGTTTCAATGGCACAAGATGACTCGTGTAAAAGTCGACCTGCTCACGGGCAAGCCAAGACCTGTTTGCACGTGGAGTAAAGACTATTACTTATAAAGGTAAAGTCATCGGACTACCTTATCTACATGATTTTCTTGCAGACTCTTCGGTGCTTCCCCCGGAAGAAGGGGCATACGTTAAACGCACAGTTGTGAAAAACCTATGAAAGTTCGATCAACATGGCATGCTTTCTAAACACTAGACAGGTGTTATTCAGGAAAGCATTTGCCGGGCAGAAACACCCTGCGTTTCGACGATAACAGGTTCAAAACAAGCGATAGTTTTAGCGTTTATTACCGAAACTGAACAGTGATGCAGGTCGGTAAAGAGTGCAAAAAACACGTTCAAAACTGCGCCAGCCTGCGGGTATGTGATGCCCATCACATCGACTGGCGCTGTTACACAGGCTTTAGTTCAGGCCGAGCTTGCCACGCAGGGTCGACAAGTCTTCGGCCAGGGTATTGACGGGGCCGATCAAAGCCTTGCGATCGTTGTCTTTGACCTTGTCGTAGGTTTCAAAACCACCGTCTTTAGTACGGTATTTGGCCAGGATTTTGTTAACCGTCGCGAAGTTCTTGTCCACTTTGGTTGCAAAGGCCTTGTCACTCTGTTCGATCTGGGTGCGAAACAGATCAAAGATTTTTTTCGCGCCGTCAACGTTACCCTGGAAGTCGTAGAGATCGGTGTGGCTGTAGCGGTCCTCTTCACCGGATATCTTGGTAGCGGCGACTTCTTCCATCAGTGCGGCTGCGCCACCGACTACTTTCTCGGGCGGGAAGGTCAGCCCGGCGACGCGGTTTTGCAGATCTTTGACGTCTTTGTTCAGGCCGTCTGCCAGGTCGTTAAGGCCCTGGGTGCTGTTTTCAGAAAACAGGCTGTATTCGATGCGATGAAAACCTGTGAAGTCCGGGGCTTTAACGCCCTGCTCATGATCGTCGACCCGGGAGTCGATGGATGCATCAAGGTCACTGAACAGCTCGGCAATCGGCTCAATTGACTCGTAGTACACCCGGGTCGGGGCATAAAGTTTTTTGGCGGTGGCCAAATCCCCTTTTTTCACTGCGTCGGTGAATTGCTGTGTATTGCTGGCCAGTTCATCCAGCTGCTCGGTGACGTAAATCTTGTAGTCCGAGATCGGCCCCACCAGGTCCAGTGGCGCAGTCGCAGCCAGTGCCGAGAGAGGAGTGTGGAGCAAGCCAAGCGTGAGCAGGAGTGCGAGCGGCGTCTTCTTCATGGGACTTTTCCGATTGGAGTCAGGGGGGTTAGGCGTTGGTTAAAGGTGCTGCGGCATTGAGCAGGGATCGCCCAACGTAATCCTGAGCGTCTCGCACACCCGGCAAGGTGAAAAAGTAACCGCCGCCAACCGGCTTGAGGTATTCCTCCAGCGGCTCGCCATTGAGCCGGGTTTGCACGGCGATAAAGCCTTTTTCCAGATCGCGCTGGTAACAGATGAACAGAAGCCCCATGTCCAGCTGGCCGTTTTTGTTAACCCCGTTGGAGTAGTTGAACGGTCGACGCAGGATCAGGCTGTCGCGGGTTTGTGCCGTGCGCGGGTTGGCCAGGCGGATGTGTGCATCAAGCCTGGTGACTTTGCCGTCGGGGTCGTTGCTGTAATTCGGGGTATCAGTTTCATGGGTGCCGTCCATAGGCGCGCCGCTGGATTTGTGGCGGCCGAAAATACTTTGTTGTTCTTGCAGTGGCGTACGGTCCCAGCGCTCTACGAAGTTGCGGATGATGCGCACCGCTTGATAGCTGCCGTGGGTCGCCCAATCTGGCTCGTCAGTTCCGGGCTGAACCCAGACGATGTCGTTCATCAGGTTATTGTCATTGGAATCCGGATTGGCGGAGCCATCGCGAAAGCCCAAAAAGTTACGCGCGCTTTGAGCGGGCTCCCCCGGTTTGGTCGGCGCTTGCGGCGGCACGGTACCTTCTTGCTTCCAGCGCACCAACAACAGGTCTGGCAGGTTTTTTACGATGTCACGCAGGGCGTGGATATTGGTGTCAGCGGTGTTGGCACAAAACTGCAGGCTCAAGTCGCCGTGGCATTGCGCAGGTTCCAGTGCGTCGTTGGGGAAACCTTGCATGCGGCTCAGGCGTTTAGGCTTGGCGCCGGCCAGCCCAAAGCGCTCATCGAACAATGAGTCGCCCACCGAAACCGTTACTGTCAGGTTGTCCGGCGTTACCACCGGACCAAGAATTCCGGAGTCCGGAGGCGGAAGCCTGGGGTCAATCTGAGGCACCGCGCCGCCTTTCATCAGGAACGCAATGCGTTCATTCAGGGTGCGGAACAGGCGCTCCAGGTCTTGCCTGTCGCTGGCCAGCACATCAAAAGCCACCAGCATGCCGGCGGCCGGACGCGGGGTAATAATGCCGTTCTGGTGCTGACCGTAAAACTGGTGATGGTCCCGGGTTTTATCGCTGCTCGGTGCTTGAGTAACCTGTGCGCTTGCTCCGCCACTGGCAGCCATTGCCGGGCAGCTCAGTGCGCCACCTGCCAGGGCCGCTCCGGCGACCCCCATGCCCAGCAGCACGCGACGGCGCTGAAGGTTGAATGGGTCAAGACTGTTTTCTGAGTCGCTCATGTGCATCTCGTTTGCATTTACAGGCCGGAAAGGCCGAGGGCGGGATCGATTCCATCGAGTGCATCGGCCACAGCCTTGGCCTTGTTACTGATTGCTTGACGCTGGGGGGCGCTTACCGTGTCGTAAGTGATGTAGCCCTGAGGTGTTTTCAGACCATTGAGTTCGGACTCGAGCGCGGTGCTGGCGGTATCGATACGTTCCAGGAGCCCGGCACTGTTCTTGGCCAGCAAAGGGCGCAGCAGGTCGACTACCTTGCGTGTGGTCTGCAGGTTCGCGGCAAACCCATTCGCATCGATATGGCTGTAACGCTCTTCTTCACCGCTAGCGGCACGGGTATCGGCCAGATTGTGCAAGGTGCGGGCGACAGTACTGATCAATTGTTCGGGGGGCAGCGACTGGGCAAGCAGTTGTTGCTTGAGCAGCACGGCATTGGCTTGCAGTTGCTGGGCAAACACAGTCAGGCCCTGAGTGCTGCGCTGGTCAAAAAGACCATATTCGAGGCGGTGAAACCCAATGAAGCCAGGGTCCTGCTCGCGCTTTTCAAAGTAGTCGGCGCGGGCATTGATAGTGTTGTCCAGTTCGGCCAGACGCTGTGCGGCAGGGGCCAGCCGTTGATAAGCCTCACGTGCAGGCACATAAAGCGCCTGGGCCTGTTCGAGATCACCTGCGGCAATGGCTTGCGACAAGGCATCCACTGCTTTGATCAGCGCATTGCCTTGACTGCTCAAATAGACGCGAAACTCAGATAATGGCCCGATAAACGCCACCATGGACGGTCTTGCCTTGGCGCTGGCTTCGGATTCTGCGGTCGGCGTGACGTGCAGTGTGCCGCGAGGATTGCTGAGCAAGCCGCAGGTAATGGCGTAATCGCCTGGTGCCAGCGTGGCATTGATTACCTGGCTGAGGCCGGGGGCAATGTTTTCACGCTCTTCGACCACCAGAACGCCATCCAGAATCTCCCATTCCACAGCTCGTTCAGAGGCATTGACGATGCGAAAGCTATTGAAGCCTGCAGGCACAGACAGTGCATTGGGCTCGCAACTGCGGGGGTGGATGGTCACAGTGATTTCGTTGCTGTGAACCTTGCGCTTGGCCGCAGCCAGTTGCGAGGCGTAATAAAACAGCCCGCCGGCCGCGATCATCACGATCACCGAGCCGGCCACCGCCCAGCGCAAGGCGCTTGGGGGTGTACCGCTTGCAGGGGTAGACATGCAGGACCTTATGGGTTCGTCACTGAGGGAATAGACACGCTTTTTGGGGGCGCAGGAGGTCGAAAGAACATCGCCAGCGTGACCAGCAGGTAAATCACATAGGCGCCGAGCACGCTCACGGTGGGCGCATCCTGATAGCCAAACATGCCGGCCAGTACTGAGCCTGCCGGTCCGTCCATTGGCAGTGCGCTGCTGATATCAAACACCACGCCTTGCAGGTGATTCCACAGCCCGGCCTCGTGCAGAGCCTGTACCGAGTTGGCCAAAATCCCTGCGGCGACCACCAGAATGAACAGGCCGGTCCAGCGGAAGAACAGGCTCAGATTCAGGCGCAAGCTGCCGCTGTAAATCGCAAAGCCTACAAAAATGGCGAGGATCAGGCCGAGCAGGGCGCCCAGTGGCGCGGCCGGCCCTTCGCTCTGCTGAAACACCGCCAGCAAAAAGAACACGGTTTCGAGCCCTTCACGGGCAACCGCAAAGAACACCATGGCAATCAGTGCCATGACTTGATGGTTTGAGGCGGTGAGGGCGTGATCAAGGGAGGTGTGCAGGGAGTGTTTGATAGAACGCGCCACTTTGCGCATCCAGAACACCATCGAGCTGAGAATGCCGACGGCGATCAGGCCGACGATACCTTCGAAGAGTTCCTGCTGCTTTTGCGGAAACTCTGCACTCATCAGCTCCAGGCCGCCGCCGACCAGCAGTGACAGAGCAGCAGCCAGGAAGACACCGATCCATACGGCGGGCATCCATTGTCCGCGTCCGGTTTGCTTGAGGTAACTGGCAATGATGCCGACGATAAGAGCGGCCTCGATGCCTTCGCGCAGCATGATCAGAAATGGAACCAGCATGGGCAAGCACCGCATCGCAAATTAGTCAGAGTGCTAATTTGTAACATATTGATACGTATTGCCAAACAAGAATCGATTGCATTTGCTGAACGTTAGCTGAACGAAGACTTGTCCTGTAATCGCTGTCGAGGAGAGGCGCTGCGAAGGCCTGTGTACGGCTATCGGGCGTCACGCAAGGTCCTGCAGACCTCATCGCAACCTCGTTCCTCCTCAGCGACTACGGGGCGTCGGCTGTTTGCTCGGGGGTGTCGTCCTTCTGTGCTTTCAGGTTCTCAAGCGCCGCTTCGGCTTTTAGTGCGCGCAGTGTTAGTGCTGCGCTTGCCTCTTGCTGCTGGCCGTGCATCTGTTTCAGCTCATCGCTCTCGAGGGTCGCCACTCGCAAGCGCTCCTCAAGCAAGGTGCGCTCGCTTTGCAGCTGGCCCAGCTGGCTGCTGAGCTGAGCATTGAGATTGCTCAGCTTGTGTTGCTGGTCGCTGGACTGATTCAGTTCCTTGTTCAATGCGCGGCTCTCGCTCAATACGCGCTCGTTGTCTCGATGCAGCTGGGTGATCTCATCCTGACGTACCAGTGCACTTTGTTGTGCCTGGCGCAGTTCCATCTGAATCTGCTGAACCTGACCTTCGTGGCGGCGCTGTTCCTGCTCGCGCTGCTCTTTGACGGCGCTGCGATAGTGCTCAAGGGCGTCGCGGGCATGCAGGTGTTTTTCTTCCAGCGAGCGGATTTGCTCATCGCGGTCCTTGAGGCGCAGCTCAAAGTCGCTGCACGCCTGGTTGAGTGCGGCATTGCGGGTTTGCTCGGTCTGCAGCATGGAGCGTGTGGACTCCAGGTTTACCGTTTCCTGGCTCAATGCATTGCTCTGGATTTCAAGTTGCTGCTGCAGCTGAGCCTGGGCCTGCTGCGCTTCATTGAGCTGCTCCTGCAGTGCGACCTGGAGTTGCTCGTAGTGCGCCCGGGCTCGATCGATCGGTTCCTGGGCCTGCTCTTGCAGGCGCCGGGCGAGGCGGGCGACCAGCTCCGTCAACTCGTCACCGATCTGTTCTTGCGGCGCGCCGCGGCGTGAATCGACCTCGTCCAGCTCTTTCAAGTACCGGTGAATTGTAGTTTTCGACCCGGTATTCCCCATCTCGATACGTACTGCATCAATGCTCGGGTGTTCACCGCGGGCCAGGATTGCCGTGCGTGCAATTTGCACCACTGCCTTGTTTACGCCGCCACGGGCCATGGTCTTCTCCTACGATTATGTACTGTGGTATGTATCATGTAATTACATACTATATTGCCAGATTATTTTTGTCTTTAATTAAGATTTAACAGGCGGGATATACTGGTATTATCCCGTGCTAGAGCCTCAAAACTGCTTTTAAGGCCCGTTTTCAGTACGCCAGACAAGAGAACTGCCCATGAGCGAGCTGGATCGCTATCTCAACGCCGCGACCCGCGATAACACCCGCCGCAGTTATCAGGCTGCCATCGAACACTTTGAAGTCACCTGGGGCGGGTTCTTGCCTGCAACCAGCGACAGCGTCGCCCGCTATCTGGTGGCGCACGCCGGCCAGCTCTCGATCAACACCCTCAAGTTGCGCCTATCGGCCATTGCCCAGTGGCATAACAGCCAGGGTTTTGCCGATCCGACCAAGGCGCCGGTAGTGCGCAAAGTGTTCAAGGGCATCAGGGCGCTGCACCCCGCTCAAGAAAAGCAGGCCGAGCCCCTGCAATTGCAACACCTGGAAAAAGTGGTCGATTGGCTGGAAAGCGAGGCGCAGGCTGCGCAAGCGAATGCCGATCACCCCGGGCTGCTGCGTGCGCGTCGGGATGCGGCCTTGATACTGCTGGGGTTCTGGCGCGGATTTCGCAGCGACGAGCTGTGCCGCTTGCAGATCGAACATGTGCAAGCGGCTGCAGGCTCTGGCATTACCCTGTATCTGCCGCGCAGCAAGAGTGACCGCGATAACCTGGGCAAGACCTTTCAGACTCCGGCATTGCTGAGGCTATGCCCGGTGCGCGCCTACATTGAGTGGCTCAATGCCTCGGCACTGGTTCGGGGCCCGGTGTTTCGGGGAATTGATCGCTGGGGCAATCTGGGGGAGGAGGGGCTGCATGCCAATAGCGTGATTCCATTGCTGCGCCAGGCGCTGGAGCGTGCCGGCATACCTGCAGAGCAATACACCAGTCACTCGCTACGTCGCGGTTTTGCAACATGGGCGCATCAAAGTGGCTGGGATCTGAAGTCGCTGATGAATTACGTCGGCTGGAAGGACGTAAAGTCCGCCATGCGCTATGTTGAAGCGACCCCGTTTACGGGGATGAGCATTACCGCGCAAAAAGTAATAGGTGTCTGACGGAGGTTGAAAAGGCGCACGCCGATCCCTATTTGGTTTTTAGCTATCTATAGGCTCACCTGATAGCTAAAACCAATCGTCAGCATCAGCTTTACCAATGAGCCAGATACGAAATGAGTTGTTAGGATTCACCCCATCAACTTTTCAACCCTGACGGAGAGACAACGATGCCTATCATCAACAGCCATGTAAAACCGTTCAAAGCTACTGCATACAAAAACGGCAGCTTCGTGGAAGTGTCGGACGCTGACCTGAAAGGCAAGTGGTCTGTCGTGTTCTTCTACCCTGCAGATTTCACTTTCGTTTGCCCAACCGAACTGGAAGACCTGGCTGACAACTACGAAGAGTTCAAAAAACTCGGCGTGGAAATCTACAGCGTATCGACTGATACCCACTTTGCTCACGCTGCCTGGCACAACACTTCGCCAGCCATCGGCAAAATCCAGTACACCATGATCGGCGACCCTACGCTGACCATCTCCCGCAACTTCGACGTACTGATCGAAGAAGCAGGTCTGGCTGACCGCGGTACTTTCGTGATCAACCCTGAAGGTCAGATCAAAATCGTCGAGCTGAACGATGGCGGTGTTGGCCGTGACGCTTCCGAGTTGCTGCGCAAAATCAAGGCAGCCCAGTATGTTGCTGCTCACCCGGGTGAAGTTTGCCCTGCCAAATGGAAAGAAGGTGAATCCACCCTCGCTCCATCGCTTGACCTGGTCGGCAAGATCTAAGCCTGTGAGCCAGCCAAGGGCGGTGACCCGCACCTGAGTTGCACGCAGCATCGCCCTCAAAACGCCCGGGCGACATTCGCTCGGGCGTTTTTTTTACACAGTCTTAAACCTTAAAGGAGATCGCCCGTATGTTGGACGCCAATCTAAAAGCACAGTTGAAGTCATACCTGGAGCGGGTTACCCAGCCGATCGAGATCGTTGCTTCCCTCGACGACGGTGCGAAATCCCGTGAAATGCATGACTTATTAAAAGAAATCGCCAGCCTCTCCAGCATGATTACTTTGCTGGACAACGGTACTGATGCGCGCAAGCCGTCGTTTTCGTTGAACCGCCCGGGCGGCGATATCAGCCTGCGTTTTGCAGGTATCCCGATGGGCCACGAATTTACTTCGCTGGTGCTGGCCTTGCTGCAAGTCGGCGGCCACCCATCGAAAGCCAGTGCCGAAGTGATTGAACAGATTCGCTCGCTCAAGGGTGAGTTCAACTTCGAGACTTATTTCTCGCTGTCATGCCAGAACTGCCCGGATGTAGTGCAGGCGCTGAACCTGATGGCTGTATTGAACCCGAACATTCGCCACGTGGCGATTGACGGTGCGCTGTTCCAGGACGAAGTCACCGAACGTCAGGTGATGGCAGTTCCCAGCGTTTACTTGAACGGCGTCAACTTTGGCCAGGGCCGAATGGGGCTGGAAGAAATTCTCGGCAAGCTGGACACCGGCGCCATTGAGCGTCAGGCCGAAAAAATCAGCGCCAAAGATGCATTTGATGTGCTGGTCATTGGCGGCGGTCCTGCCGGCGCAGCCGCTGCCATTTATGCGGCACGTAAAGGCATTCGTACCGGTGTCGCGGCTGAACGCTTTGGCGGCCAGGTGCTGGACACCATGGCGATCGAGAACTTCATCTCGGTACAGGAAACGGAAGGTCCAAAACTGGCCACCGCGCTTGAAGAGCACGTCAAGCAATACGACGTCGACATCATGAACCTGCAGCGTGCCGACAAGCTGCTGCCGGGCAAGGCGGGCGAGTTGCATGAAGTGAAGTTCGCCAGCGGCGCCTCGCTTAAAGCCAAGACCGTGATTCTGGCTACCGGTGCGCGCTGGAGAGAGATGAATGTGCCTGGCGAGCAGGAATACCGCAGCCGTGGCGTAGCTTACTGCCCTCACTGCGATGGCCCGCTGTTCAAAGGCAAGCGCGTTGCAGTTATCGGCGGTGGCAACTCGGGCGTTGAAGCGGCAATCGACCTGGCGGGTATCGTCTCTCACGTGACCCTGCTTGAGTTCGATACCAAGCTGCGGGCCGATGCGGTGTTGCAGCGCAAGCTCAACAGCTTGTCGAACGTGACTGTGATTACCAATGCCCAGACCACCGAGGTCACAGGTGACGGTCAGAAGGTAAATGGCCTGCGTTACAAGGATCGCGCTACAGACGAGCTGCACCACGTCGAACTGGAAGGGATTTTTGTGCAGATTGGTTTGCTGCCAAACACTGACTGGCTCAAAGGAACCATCGAGCTTTCGCCTCGTGGCGAGATCGTGGTTGATGCACGCGGCGAAACATCCATTCCCGGGATTTTTGCTGCCGGCGACGTGACCACCGTGCCTTACAAGCAGATCGTGATTGCAGTAGGCGAGGGTGCCAAAGCTTCACTGAGCGCGTTCGATCACCTGATCCGCTCCGAATAACAGCCCCGAATAAAAAAACCCATGAGCGATCATGGGTTTTTTTTTGCGTCGGTTTTTACATCGGTTGCGGTTGGATGATTTCTACCCAGTAGCCGTCCGGGTCTTTAATGAATGCCAGAGATTTCATGCGGCCATCAGTCAGGCGCTTCTGGAAGTCGACACCCAGTGCCTCGAAGCGCTCGCAGGCGGCAACGATGTCAGGCACCGATATGCAAATGTGGCCAAAACCACGCGGGTCAGTGTTGCCATTGTGATAGACAACGCTGTCGTCGGTTTCCGAGCCGTGGTTGTGGGTCAGCTCAAGGATGCCGGGGATCGACTTCATCCACAGAGTGCGGGCCGCATCGTCAGCCGGGATTTGTGCCTTATCAACCAGCGCCAGGAAGTACAGGCTGAATTCAGCCTCCGGGAAGTCGCGTTTTTCCACCAGCGAAAAACCCAGGACCCGGGTATAGAAATCCAGAGACTTCTGAATGTCTTTTACGCGGAGCATGGTGTGGTTGAATACGAAATTCTGGGTAGCGCTATCCGGCTCGCCAGTTACGCCAGGGATATTGTTCAGGTCTTGCAGGCTCATGAACCCTCCGAAAGTGATACGTGATGATCGGTCGCTACAGTGAGCGTGATGGGCGAATGATACGGAATGTGACGCCATGCGCCAAACCTGTTTTGCGCATGTTTAGCCATGAACGCAGCGGGTTTTGACAAATCGCAGGCAAAAAGAAGCCCGCCGAAGCGGGCATGGGGCGCTAGTCCTTTAGCAGCCTCCATCCTGTGACCATTCGTGTGAAAAATCTGTGAAAGAACCAGTGATTTCCATGCTGTCTGTCTGCGCCGAAGCATTTGCCCCTTGAGTGCCTGCACAGTAACTCCGCTGGCTCTGGCTGCCGCTATAAAGAAGGCCCGAGCACTGGTAGGTGCAGTGCCTTGAATGGATACAGCGACCAATAAAAAAGCCCTGCACAGGCAGGGCTTTTCAAGTGAGCAAGCCTTAATGGCGTAACCAGGAATCCACGGTGCTGGCACCGTATTGTTCTTTCCACGCCTTCAAACCGCGATGATTGCCGCCCTTGGTTTCGATCAGTTCGCCGGTGTGCGGGTTCTGATAAACCTTGAGTACTCGCGCCTTGCGCTGTTTGGGCGCACTGCCGGCTCTTGGGGCGGCCGGGCCGGGATCAAGGATGGTAATGATATCTCGAAGGTTCTTGCCATAGAACTTCATCAAGTCATGCAGTTTTTTTTCGAACTCGATTTCCTTTTTTAGTCCGGCATTGTTCTTCAATGCTTCGAGCTGAGCCATTTGCTCTTTAAGTGCTTTCTCGGCAGCACGGAATTCAGCGAGTCTGGACAAAGTCATTACTCCATTCACAGGTCCGGCAATCGTGAACCGGCCATATTTATGATGATTGAAGTGCAAGGGACAGGGCTGGCCTCAAACGTCAGCACCCCGAACGGCCATGTCCTTTTAAACTAATTTAAAAACGTTAAACAATCGAAAAAATTGTAGTTGTTAATTGTCATGTTGCCAAGTCGCTAGCTCATCCAATTAAAAAAAGAGTATGCCTCCCATGAAACGGGGCACACCCCTCAACTATTTATTGTGGCGGGGTGTGGCGCGCCACTAAAGTCTTGATGAAGTCCGTCGCGGGCAACGGGCGGGCAAAGAGATAACCTTGTAAAAAAACGACGCCTTTAGATGCCAGATACTCGCTTTGCTCTTCTGTTTCAATGCCCTCGGCAACAATCCCCAGATCGAGTTTTACACTGAGCTCAATAATGCTGTCGAGAATGTGCCTGGACAGTGCATCTACCCCGATCATTGCAACAAAACTCTTGTCGATTTTCAGGTAGTCGATGTTGAACTCATGCAAATAGCTCAAGCTTGAATGCCCGGTACCAAAGTCATCAAGGGCTATCATCACGCCCAGACCGTGAAGCGCAGCGAACAACTCATGGGTTATTGCACTTGGCACAATCAACTCACGTTCGGTGAGCTCCAGCACAAGCGCAATCCGGCCAGCAGGGAAAGCGCTTAGAAACTCACGGCAGTCATCTATTAGTTCAAGGGTTTGACAATGACGAGCGGTGATATTGAAACCCAAGTGGAAGCCGGGTTCCATGCTGCTGGCGTGGGGTGCGAGCAAGCGGGCGGTTTGCTGCATCAAGGAACGCGTCATCGGCACAATCAGGCCCGAGTGCTCGGCGAACGGGATAAACAGGTCAGGGCGTACCAGTCCTTCTCTTGGGTGCTGCCAGCGCATCAGCACCTCAGCACCTGCCCATTGTTTGGTATCGCTGCGCACGACCGCCTGGAAGTAAGGAATAAACTCCGCTGCGTCCAGCCCCCGCTGCAGTTCGTGGGTCGGCGATGATGAGCGTTTTTTAAGCCAGCGCACAGTGAGCGCCGAAACTACCCCCAGAAAAACAAACAACCCCATTAATCCGGGGTATTGCGCCCGAATAAAACGCCATACCGTTCCGGCCCGGAATCCGGCAACCACTTGGTAGGGGTATTGACTGGAAGAAACTGTTACTTGTGCCACGGGATAAGGTACAGGCGGTGTATTGCGCACCTGTCCATACTTGTCGATGGAATTACCCCCTACTTGTATCAACAATTGCGTGTATTGATTGATCAAGCCCAGCACATTGACCAGATGAGAGCCATACAGGCTGACGAGCACTCCGGCCTGGCCTTTGGCGCGCCTGTAGACCAGTAGCGGCTCATTGGGAGTTACCGGGTTGCCGGCCATCAATCGGAGTTCACCGCTGGCATAGTCTGCAGGGTCTACGCCCTCCTTGAAGGGGCCAAATAAAGAACTGCAATAAATCTGGTTATTCCACATCAGGTTAACGGAGCGTACGAAAGGGCGACGTGTGACCTGTTCTCGCAACGGCAGTTCTACCTGAACGCAATCCTGGCCAGCCAGTGGCAACACCACATCCGCTGCCAGTGCAGCATTGTCGAGCATCAAATCAAATTGTCGAACAGCTTCTGCTGCAGTTTGGGTCGCTTCAAACTGCAGTGACCGATTGGCCTGCCAGAAAATAATAAACAGGCCCAATACCACTGGCAGTAATCCACTGAGCATGACCAACGCATAGCGATCAGTCCATTTGCGGGTCGACTTCAGCGTTAGTGGCATTCCATATCCTGCGCTCAGGAGGGTTGATGTGGGGCGAAGCCTAGCATTGCCCACGGCTATTTAATATGACGTAGGACAAACCGGATTACGCCATGTAGAATCGGCTTACGCATACAAGAATAATGACTTCTGCCAGCAGAAGCCCCTCCGCGTAAGAGATGGGTCGAAATGAAGATATTCGGGTTCCAATTGATCTACGGTGATTTCCTGGCGCGCAGTGTACGCGGGATCTCCTGTGCGCCTCCTGCCTGCCTCAGCATTCTTAGCAAATAACCTTCTGTTAATTCTAAAAATGACCATGATGAGGCGCCAAAATGGCCGATCTATACGAAAACCCAATGGGCCTGATGGGCTTTGAATTCATCGAATTCGCGTCCCCGGTACCCAACACCCTCGAACCCATTTTTCAAATCATGGGCTTCACCAAGGTGGCCAGCCACCGCTCCAAAGATGTGCACCTGTATCGTCAGGGCGAAATCAATCTGATCCTCAACAATGAGCCCCACAGCGTAGCTTCTTATTTCGCAGCAGAGCATGGGCCTTCGGTCTGCGGCATGGCCTTTCGCGTGCGTAATGCGCAACAGGCGTACTCCCGGGCGCTGGAGCTGGGTGCACAGCCGATCGAAATCCCGACCGGCCCCATGGAACTGAACCTGCCTGCGATCAAGGGTATCGGCGGCGCTCCGCTGTATTTGATTGATCGTTACGGCGAAGGCAGCTCGATCTACGACATCGACTTCGTGTTCATTGAAGGTGTTGACCGCCACCCGGTGGGCGCCGGTCTGAAAATCATCGACCACCTTACCCATAACGTCTATCGCGGCCGCATGGCGTATTGGGCCAACTTCTACGAGAAGCTGTTCAACTTCCGTGAAATTCGCTACTTCGACATCAAGGGTGAATACACCGGCCTGACCTCCAAGGCGATGACCGCTCCCGATGGCATGATCCGCATTCCGCTGAACGAAGAGTCCTCCAAAGGCGCAGGGCAGATCGAAGAGTTCCTGATGCAGTTCAACGGGGAAGGCATCCAGCATGTGGCCTTCCTGTGTGATGACCTGATCAAGACCTGGGATGCACTGAAGGGCATAGGCATGCGCTTCATGACCGCGCCGCCCGACACCTACTATGAAATGCTCGAAGGCCGTCTGCCTGATCACGGCGAACCGGTGGATCAGCTGCAGTCGCGGGGCATTCTGCTGGATGGTTCTTCCGAGCCGGGTGACAAGCGCCTGCTGCTGCAAATCTTCTCGCAAACCCTGATGGGCCCGGTGTTCTTCGAGTTTATCCAGCGCAAGGGGGATGACGGGTTCGGCGAAGGCAACTTCAAGGCGTTGTTTGAATCCATCGAACGCGATCAAGTGCGCCGTGGTGTATTGACCGCTGATTAAACCTGAATGGAACTTGCGGGAGCCGGCAAACCGGCTCCCGCAGTTGTTCCAGCATCTGTTGCGGCAATTTAAAACAATCCGGCCGCAATATTGATCGAGAAGCCCAGCACCGCAGTATTGAATAAAAACCCTAACAGCGAATGCCCCAGCACCGCCTTGCGCATCTCGCGGGTAGCGATGCAAACATCCGAAGTTTGTACCGCCACACTAAGGGTGAAAGAGAAATACATAAAATCCCAGTAGTCGGGATTAAGTTCCCCCTCCGGAAAGCGCAAAGCAGGTTCCGGCCCCTCGTTGTTATAAAACAGTCGCGCATAGTGCAGGCTGAAAATCACCCCGATCATCAACCACGAGCCCACCACCGTCAGCCCGGTAAAACCGTAATGCATCAGTTGCTCGGTTTGACTGAGCTTGCTGTTGCCTGAGAGTTCAAGGGTTATGGCGGCCAGACTGGCGATTGCGGCGAAGCATACGGTGAACAACACCATGCTGGCATTTTCATCTTCGATTTCAGCCGTACGTTTCACGTCGCAGGCTTTAGAGCGAATCACCAGCCACAGGGTCAGCGCCAGATACAGCCAGACCCCGGCATTCCAGCCCAACAGGAACTTGGTTGTCAGCGTTGCAGCGGGAGCAAAGATGCCAACCGCTACCCCAAGCAAGGTGGCAACGGTCAGGCGAGGATGAGTGCGGGCAAGGTGCGGCATCGACAGTACAATCCCTGTTACAGAGTGATGCTGCACCTTACCACGGGCGGTACTTGCTTAAAGCTGGCGCGGCTTGCTTCGCACCAGTTTCATCACCACCACAAAGAACACCGGCACAAACACCACGGCCAGAGTGGCGACAATCATGCCGCCAATCACCCCTGTACCGATGGCCTGCTGACTGGCCGAACTGGCCCCGGTAGCAATCGCCAGAGGCACCACCCCAAGAATGAATGCCAGTGACGTCATCACAATCGGGCGCAGACGCAGGCGTGCGGCCTGCACCGTAGCGTCCACCAGGTCGTGCCCTTCGTCATAGAGGGTTTTGGCAAACTCGATAATCAGAATGGCATTTTTCGCGGACAGGCCGATGATAGTGATCAGGCCAACCTTGAAGAACACGTCATTGGGCATGCCGCGCAACGTCACCGCGAGTACGGCCCCGAGTACGCCCAAAGGCACGACCAGCAATACTGCCGTCGGGATCGACCAGCTTTCGTACAGTGCCGCCAGGCACAAAAACACGAACAGCAGCGACAGGCTCAGCAAAATGGGTGCCTGAGCACCGGACAATTGCTCTTGCAGGGACAAGCCAGTCCACTCAAGCCCAAGCCCGGCAGGCAGCTGATCAACCAGGCGCTGAATTTCGATCATCGCCTCGCCAGTACTGCGCCCGGGGGCAGACTCGCCAGAGATACTGATGGCCGGGTAGCCGTTGTATCGCGTCAGTTGCGCAGGGCCCTGGATCCAGCGGGCCTCGACAAAGGCCGAGAGCGGAACCATTTTGCCGAGGTTGTTGCGCACATTGATTTTCAGCAAGTCCTCAACCTGGCTGCGCTGATCACCCTCTGCCTGTACCACAACCCGCTGCATGCGCCCCTGGTTCGGGAAGTCATTGACGTAGGCCGAACCCACGGCGGTCGACAGCACGTTACCAATGTCGGCGAATGAAACCCCCAGGGCATTGGCCCGTTTACGGTCGACCTCAAGTTGCACTTGCGGGCTTTCAGCCAGTGCACTTTCGCGCACGTTGGCCAGTACCGGGCTCTTTTCAGCCAGCTCCAGCAACTCGGTGCGGGCTTGCATCAGCGCGTCATAACCGACGCTGCCACGGTCCTGCAGGCGAAATTCAAAACCGCTGGAGGTGCCCAGGCCACTGACTGGCGGCGGCAGGATGGCGAAGGCTATCGCATCCTTTAGCTCGCCAAAGACAGCATTGGCACGCCCGGCGATGGCAGAAGCCGTGTCCTTGGCGCCGCGTTCAGACCAGTCCTTGAGGGTGGTAAAGGCCAATGCCGCGTTCTGCCCGTTACCGGAAAAACTGAAACCCAGAATCATCGTGGTATTGCCTATGCCGGGCTCGCTGGCGTTGTGCGCCTCGATCTGCTCGGCCACCTTGATCGTGCGGTTCTGGCTGGCACCTGGCGGCAGCTGGATATCAGTGATGATGTAGCCCTGGTCCTCAACCGGTAAAAAAGAGGAGGGCAGGCGTGCGAAAAACACCACCAGCACTACCAGCAATGCGCCGTACAGCAATAGATAGCGGCCACTGCGCTTGATCAGATGGACTACCCAGTGCTCATAGCCGTCTGAGAGGTGCTCGAACTTGCGGTTGAACCAGCCAAAAAAACCGCCCTTGGCATGGTGCTCGCCTTTGGCGATCGGCTTGAGCAGGGTTGCGCACAGTGCCGGGGTCAGTGACAGGGCCAAAAATGCCGAGAACAGAATCGATGTGGCCATCGACACCGAGAACTGCTGGTAAATGATGCCCACCGAACCCGGCATAAAGGCCATCGGAATAAACACCGCTACCAGCACCAGGGTGATGCCGATAATGGCGCCACTGATCTGGGTCATGGCCTTGCGGGTTGCATCGCGTGGCGAAAGGCCCTCACTGACCATGATCCGTTCGACGTTTTCGACCACTACAATCGCATCGTCCACCAGGATCCCGATGGCCAGTACCATGCCGAACATGGTCAGTACGTTGATCGAGAACCCCATCACCAGCATGGTGGCAAAGGTGCCCATCAAGGCCACCGGCACCACCAGGGTCGGAATCAGGGTGTAGCGCATGTTCTGCAAAAACAGATACATCACCGCAAACACCAGGACCATGGCCTCAACCAGGGTGTAGATCACTTTGGTAATCGAGACTTTTACAAAGGGTGTTGTGTCATACGGGATGGAGTATTCAACGCCCGTCGGGAAGTAGCGGCTCAACTCGTCCATCTTGGCGCGGATCAGGTTGCCTGTACTCAAGGCGTTCGCCTCGGGTGCCAGCTTCACACTGAAAGCACTGGCCGACTTGCCGTTGAGGCGGGTGCCGTACTGATACTCCTGGCTACCGATTTCGACCCGTGCCACATCGCCGATCCGCACCGTAGAACCGTCCGGATTGGCGCGCAGGACAATGTCAGCAAATTCTTGCGGGGTCGATAACTGACCTTTGACCAGCACCGTCGCGGTGATCTCCTGGGTCGGGCTGCCCGGCAAATCGCCGATGCTGCCTGCGGCAACCTGGGCATTCTGGCTGGCAATGGCCTCGTTAACGTCGGCGGTAGTGAGATTGAAACCGATCAGCTTTTGCGGGTTGATCCAGATCCGCATCGCCCGCTCGGCGCCGTAGAGCTGGGCCTTGCCGACACCCTCGACGCGTTTGATTTCGTTCATGACGTTGCGCGCCAGGTAATCGCTGAGCGCTACTTCGTCGAGGTTGCTGTCCTTGTCTGCCGTCAAAGTCACCAGCATCAGAAAGCCCGAGGAGATTTTCTCGACCTGCAACCCTTGCTGAATCACGGCCTGGGGCAGGCGCGACTCGACCGTCTTGAGACGGTTCTGCACATTGACCTGTGCCATCTCCGGATCGGTCCCGGGCTTGAAGGTGGCGGTAATACTGGCGCTGCCAAGACTGCTCTGGGATTCGAAATACAGCAGCCCGTCAGTGCCGTTGAGCTCTTGCTCGATCAGGCTGACGACACTTTCGTCCAGGGTTTGTGCCGATGCACCGGGGTACACCGCATACACTTCCACCTGCGGCGGGGCTACCACCGGGTATTTGGCAACCGGCAACTGCGGTATGGCCAAAGCCCCCGCCAGCACGATAAACAACGCAACGACCCAGGCAAAGACCGGGCGGTCGATAAAGAACTGCGGCATGCTCACTGATCCGTCGAGTGTGCGAGAGGGAGTTTCGGATCGTCGATCTGCACTTGATCACCCGCTCGGGCGTGCTGCAAACCTTCAATCACAATGCGGTCGCCAGGCTTGAGGCCGGCATTGACGATCCAGCGATCGTTTTGAACGCTGCCCAGTTGCACGGGCTGCTGCCTGACGCGGTTTTCACCATCGAGCAACAACACCTGGGCAACCCCGGCGCCGTCACGCAAGATCGCCCGCTGCGGCACGCTGATGGCTTCTTTATTGACCGCCTGCTCCAGACGTACGCGCACAAAGCTGCCGGGCAACAAGTCGTAGTCCGGATTAGGGAACTCGCTGCGCAGAATGATCTGGCCGGTACTTGGATCAACACTCACGTCAGTGAACAGCAGCTTGCCGGGCAGCGGATAAAGGCTGCCGTTGTCACGAATCAGCGTGGCCCGGGCCTGGTTTTTGCCCACCTGTTGCAGCTCGCCGGCACGGAATGACTCACGCAGATTGTCGAGGTCGCGGGTGGACTGCGTCAGATCGACATGGATCGGGTTCAATTGCTGAATACGGGCCATTGCCGTGACTTCACCCTGACCGACCAAAGCGCCTTCGGTCACCAGCGCCCGACCGATGCGCCCGGAGATGGGCGCGGTAACCGTGGCGTAACCCAGGTTCAGCTCGGCGCGCCGCACGGCGGCCTGATTGGCGGCGACATCGGCATCGGCCTGCAAAGCCAGGGCGCGGGCATTGTCATAGTCCTGACGACTGATGGCGTTGCTTTCAACCAGCTCGGTGTAGCGCTGATCCTGAAGTTTTGCCTGCATCGAAAGTGCCCTGGATTTGCGCAGTGCTGCCTGCGCGCTGTCCAGATCGGCCTTGAACGGGGCCGGGTCAATCAGGAACAACACGTCCCCCTGTTTGACTTCAGTGCCTTCGGTATACACCCGTTTCAACACCACGCCCGCGACCCTGGCACTGACTTGCGCCACGCGCGGGGCGACCACCCGGCCACTGAGTTCGTTATTGATCGACAGGGGCACAGTGGCAATGACTTCGGTGCGTACTTTGGCCAAAGGGGCCTTGGTCTCGGCTGCCGGGCTTTTATCACAGGCACTGAGGGCCAGGGCCAGTGCCGAGAGGCAGAGCGGGGCGAAGAGCTTTTTCAACGATCGTGCCTTCTTATATATGCGGGATATTTCTGTAAATGCTCTGGCATGCTAAGGGCAGCACGCAAAGGGCGTTGTGAAGCTGTGTAGGTGGTGTGTGAAAAAGTGTGAAGGTAATGCTCCTATCCATGTGAGGTTGTATATCCTTCGGGTTTCCCCCTGGTTGTAAGCATTTATTATGCCCACTATTTTGCTGGTTGAAGACGACGCTGCCCTTTCGGAGCTGATTGCCAGCTATCTGGAACGCAACGGCTACCAGGTCAGCGTGATTGCACGAGGTGATCAGGTCCGTGAGCGCGCAAGAAGCAACCCGCCGGACCTGGTTATTCTTGACTTGATGTTGCCCGGGCTTGATGGCCTGCAAGTCTGCCGTTTATTGCGAGCCGACTCGGCGAGCCTGCCGATCCTGATGTTGACAGCGCGCGACGATAGCCACGATCAGGTTCTGGGGCTAGAGATGGGTGCCGATGATTATGTGACAAAACCTTGCGATCCCCGTGTGCTGCTGGCCCGGGTTCGCACTTTGTTGCGGCGCAGCAGCCTGACCGAGCCCCACGTGGCCAGTGACCGGATCCTTATCGGCAACCTGTGCATCGACCTGTCGGAGCGCACCGTTACATGGCGCGAGCAAGTCGTTGAACTGTCCAGCGGTGAATACAACCTGCTGGTGGTGCTGGCCCGTCATGCCGGTGAAGTGTTGAGTCGCGATCAAATCCTCCAGCGTTTGCGCGGTATCGAATTCAATGGCACCGACCGCTCGGTGGATGTAGCCATTTCCAAGTTGCGGCGCAAGTTCGACGATTGCGCCGGCGAAGCGCGCAAGATCAAGACCGTATGGGGCAAGGGCTACTTGTTCAGCCGCTCCGAATGGGAATGCTGAACCCATGTTCAAGCTCCTGCTTCGTTTGTATCTGGTGACGATGGTCACCTTTGCTGCTGCCATCTATGCCGTTCCTGAACTGGTGGTGACGCTGTTCCATGAGCGTTTCGTCAATTACAACGCCGACATGTCGCGGGGCATGCAGACCCTGCTGGTCAAACAGTTTCAACAACTGCCCGCCGAACAATGGCCGGACCTTGCCCGGGATCTCGACGCCCAGTTCAAACCCATGCGGGTCAACCTGCTGCCCGTCAACGACCCCAAGTTCACGCCTCAGGAGCAACACCAGTTGCAGCAAGGGCAGGGTGTGCTGCGCATTGGCGACTGGGGCTGGCGGACGCTGGTGGTCTCGCCGTTGAACCGCGAGCAGGCCATTGAGTGGGTCATGCCCCCCGATCCGCTCGAAATGAATCTGTTGTACTGGAGCATCAACGTCTTGATCGGTGCGGCCTTGCTCGGCGCTTTGCTGCTCTGGATGCGCCCGCACTGGCGCGACCTGGAACGCCTCAAACACACAGCTGAGCGCATTGGCCAAGGGCAACTGAGCGAGCGCACGCAGATTTCACCGCGCTCAAACATTTATGCCCTGGCCACGGTGTTCGACACCATGGCTCAGGACGTCGAAACCCTGCTCAATCAACAGCGCGACCTGCTCAATGCAGTTTCACACGAGTTGCGCACCCCCCTGACGCGACTGGATTTCGGTTTGGCCCTGGTGCTGTGCGACGACTTGCCCGAGGCCAGTCGCGAACGCCTGCAATTACTGGTCGGGCATATTCGGGAGCTGGATGAACTGGTGCTGGAACTGCTGTCCTTCAGTCGCCTGCAGAATCCAAGGCTGGCTCCGGAGCGGGTAGAAGTCTCGCTGGACGAGTTCATCGACAGCATCCTCGGCAGTTTCGATGAAGAGCTGGAAACCCCCGACATCGTGCTCGATGTGCGCTTGCACGGGGCTCAGCAGCGCTTTGCCCTTGACCCGCGCCTGACGGCCCGTGCCCTGCAGAACCTGTTGCGCAATGCCATGCGTTATTGCGAGCGACGGATACAAGTGGGGGTCAACGTGAGTGCGCTGGGTTGCGAGTTGTGGGTAGACGACGATGGCATCGGCATACCGGAGCCCGAGCGCGAACGGATTTTTGAACCGTTCTATCGTCTGGATCGCAGTCGGGATCGTGCAACGGGAGGCTTTGGACTGGGTCTGGCAATCAGTCGACGCGCCCTGGAAGCCCAGGGCGGCAGTTTGAGCGTGGAGCAATCACCCTTGGGCGGTGCCCGCTTCAAATTGTGGTTACCCACTTGAAGCGGGGCGGTGCGGCGCGGCTCAGATAGAGCGGCGCTGGCGGCTCACATGCTTGAGGCCTTCGATGATCAGCACCACGACCGCAAGCCAGATCGGACCATAGGTCAGCCATTGACCGTCTTCAAGGCTGTCACCGAGCAACAGGGCGACCGCAACCAGCAACACCGGCTCGACATAGCTGAGCAGGCCAAACAGGCTGAAGGGCAACAGGCGACTGGCCAAGATGTAAGCAAAGCCTGCGGCAGCACTGATGATGCCCATCAGCGGTACGAGTGCATACAAGGCCTGGCGCTGGGCGCCTAGATCAACGTGCGCGCCGGCCATCACAAACCAAAGCGCAACCGGGACCATCAACAGCATGTCCAGCCACAGACCGCCGAGGTTATCGATACCGATTTTCTTGCGCAGTACGAAGTACATCGGGTAGCCGATGGCGACCACCAGTGTCGTCCAGGAGAAACCGCCAGTGCGGTACAGCTCGTTGGCAACGCCGATTACGGCCAGGGCCGTAGCGATTTTTTGCAGATGTGACAGGTGTTCGCCGTAGACGATGCGACCGGTGAGAATCATCGTCAAGGGCAGCAGGAAATATCCCAGTGACACATCCAGCCCGTGCCCGTTGAGCGGACCCCACATGAACATCCACAGCTGCAGGCCGACCAGGAAACTGGTGAGCAATACGCAAGGAATCAGTAGAGGTTTATCGCTTAAGCGCTTGAAAATGATGGGGACCCATTTCCAGTCGCCGGACAGACAGATAAAGAGTGTCATGAATGGCAGCGATATGAGTATTCGCCAGCCGAAGATTTCCTGGCCATCCAGGGGCCAAAGAAGGGAAGTGAAGTAGTACAGGACGCCGAACAAGCAGGAAGCCAAAATCGATAAAACAATGCCTTTAGACACAACAACCTCAATGAATCTACAACGTTACTCGTTTGAGTGGGCATGTAGATTGAGGCTGTTGGGTGTCATTGGCAAATGTCTTTTAAACCAGATACTTGGGACTGATTCTTGTTAGAAGCACTCAAGAGATTAAACACCAAGCAATTACTGGGCCAAAGTCGTTTTAAACGAGCGTTCGTGTTTTTGAAAAAAAAGATAAGCGGTCGATATAAATGCCCGCCCCCCCAGAAACTGCCGCTGAGCAAGCACAAGGCAGGTAGTCGCTGACGAGGCACGAGGCTGCGAGCTCTTTCTCAGCACCCCCGCCCAGACCTCACACCGAACGACGATGGCGTACCAGATGTTTAAAACCTTCAAACATCAGCACCAGTACTGCCAGCCAGATAGGCAGATAGGTCAGCCATTGACCGGCACTGATGCTTTCCCCCAGCAGCAGCGCAACAATCACCAGCAATACCGGCTCCACATAGCTGAGCAAGCCGAACAGGCTGAATGCCAGCATCCGACTGGCCAGAATGTAACTGATCAATGCCAGAGCGCTGATCCCCCCCAGCAGCGGAATCAGCACGTACAGCGCCTGACGCTGGTTCACCACATCAAACCCTTGCTCACCGCTTTGTACAAACCACCAGGCAATCGGCAGCAACAACAGCATGTCGACCCACAGGCCGCCAAGGTTGTCAGTCGCTGCGCGTTTGCGAAGTACAAAATACAAGGGGTAGCCGATAGCAACCACCAGGGTGGTCCAGGAAAATCCGCCAACCCGGTACACCTCGTTGGCGACCCCGAGCGTGGCCAGAACCGCAGCGATTTTTTGTAAATGCGAGAGCTGCTCGCCATAGACCACACGCCCTGTAAGAAGCATGGTCAGGGGCAACAGGAAATACCCCAGTGAGACGTCAAGGCTGTGACCATTGAGCGGCGCCCACAAAAACAGCCACAGTTGCACCCCCACCAGCGCGCTGGACGCGACCAGTACCGCCCACAGCCGGGGTTGGCGACGCAGCCGCGAGACAATCACCGGGACCAGCCGCCAGTCACCGGAGAAGCACATGAACAGGGTCATGCAGGGCAGGGTAAGAAGCATTCGCCAGCCGAAAATTTCGGCGCCGCTCAAGGGCCAGAGCAGGGATGTGAAGTAATACATGACACCGAACAGGCTCGATGCCAGAACCGATAAGACAATACCTTTGGACACAACAGCCTCGTTGAAACGCATATTCTGATTATTAGGAGATGCGTAGCTTGAGGCTCAGCGGGCCGAAGGGCAAATTGCTTGCAACATGACTTCACATTACCCCTTGTAGGAGCGAGCTTGCTCGCGAGCTTTTAAGGCTCGCAAGCAAGCTCGCTCCTACAAATGCAAAATGCCAAATACCAGGCGCAGGAGGCCAAACGGTTTAAGCGTGGGTCATCCCGCGCGTCATGCGCAGCGCCAACAGGCTGCCGCCCACAATCACGGCGGCCAACACATACAGGGCAATATCGGTTGACCCCGTAGCGTCTTTAACAAAACCCACCAGATAAGGGCTGAGGAAGCCGGCCATTTGCCCCATCGAGTTGATCAGAGCCAGACCACCCGCGGCGGCACCGGCGCTGAGCATGGCGGTCGGCACCGGCCAGAACATCGGCAAACCGGTCAGGGCGCCCATGGTGGCGAGAGTCAGGCCCACAATGGCAATGACCGGCTGGGCGGCAAAATTCACTGCAATCACCAGCCCCAATGCACCCATCAACATCGGCACCACCAGATGCCAGCGGCGCTCTTTGTGCAAGTCCGCAGAGCGTCCCACCAGCAACATGAACACGGCCGCCAGCAAGTAGGGGATTGCGCTGATCCAGCCGATCACCAGGGTATCGCTGAAGCCCATGTTTTTGATAATCGACGGCAGCCAGAAGTTGATCGCGTACACGCCGCTCTGGATGCAGAAATAAATCAGGCCAAACGCCCAGATGGCCGGGTTTTTAAACACCGCAAGCAATGAATCGGAGGTGGTTGCAGGCTTGTTCAGTGCATCCAGGGCGTGGTCAGCTTCCAGCACCGCACGTTCTTTGGCCCCGAGCCATTTGGCGTTGGCAAAACTGTCGCTCAGCAGGAAAATCGCCAGCCCGCCCAGCGCAACGGTCGGCACCCCTTGCAGCAGGAACATCCACTGCCAGCCGGCAAGGCCACCCTGGCCTGCCGCAAAGTGACTGAGAATCCAGCCGGAAAAAGGACCGCCAATCAGGCCGGAGACAGGAATGGCACACATGAACAACGCCATGATCCGGCCACGGCGAAAGGTCGGGAACCATTGCGACAGATACAGCACCACACCCGGAAAGAAGCCGGCTTCAGCCGCACCGGTGAAAAAGCGCAGGGTATAGAACCCGGTCGGGGTGGTCACAAACATCAGGCAGGTCGAGAGCAGGCCCCAACCGATCATCATCACGGCGATCCAGCGTCGCGGACCAAAGCGGGTGAGGGCCAGGTTGCTCGGCACGCCGCACAGCACGTAGCCGATGAAGAAAATCCCGGCGCCAAGGCCGTATACCGTCTCGCTGAATTTCAGCGCATCGAGCATCTGTAGTTTGGCGAAGCCAACGTTTACCCGGTCCAGGTAGTTAAACAGATAGCAAATAAAGATAAAGGGAATCAAACGCAGGGTGATACGCTTGTAAATGGCGTTTTTATCGTCATCGCTGATCAGCGATGCGGGGGCGCTCTGTGACATCTTATGTCTCTCTTTATTATGATTTTTCACGATCGGAGGTTAACGTTGATCGCGCGTTGAGTCTCGGCCACCCCAACGCCGCTGTCTTTGTGCTCCTGCACAGGATTTCTCCGAGCCATCTGTGCCCGCGAACAAATGCCTTCAAGGATTGCCACCCTATGTTTGAACTGGATCATGATTTGGCGCAGGACATCGTGGATCGTGCGATGGCCATCTTGCCGTACAACGTAAATGTCATGGACAGCCAGGGCCTGATCCTGGGCAGTGGCGAGCCTGAGCGTATCAATACGCGGCACGAAGGGGCGCAGTTGGTGCTGGCCAATGGACGGGTGGTGGAGATCGACGAGCAAACCGCCAAGTGCCTCAAGGGCGTGCAGCCGGGGATCAACTTGCCGCTGCTGCTCGACCAGCGCCTGATCGGGGTACTGGGCCTCACTGGCGAGCCGCAATTATTGCGTACCTATGCCGAGCTGGTGCGCATGACCGCAGAGATGCTGGTGGCTCAGCGCTTTCAGCAAGCGGAACAACAGTGGCGGCGCCAGCGCTGTGATGACCTGGTGGCTTTGCTGCTCAGTGACGCTGGCGACTCTGCGCGTTTGGTCGACGAAGCCCGGCAACTGGGGCTAAAGCCACAGTTGTCGCGGATCCCGTATCTGTTTGAACTCGGCAACGGGCAAAGTGCCGAGGCCTTGAGCGCCTGGCTGCAGTCGCGCTTCCCGGACAGCTGGTGCGTGACCCCTGCCACCGGTTCATTGCTGTGGTGTCGCCCGGCAACCGCGGCACTGGATGATTTGCGCCTGCTGGAAAAGCTCGACGCCCAGGGCTGGAACATTCTGCGTATTGCCGCGGGAGGGCAGGCCGATGCGCTAAATGGCCTGCGCCGTTGCTACCGGCGGGTCGCTGACTTGCTGGCTTACGGTCGCGATGTATTACCGCAGACGCGACTGCTAAGCCTCAATCGCTATCGCTTGCCAGTCATGCTGTGGCGTCACCGCAACGATGATGCCCTTGAGGAGTTGCTTGGCCCGCTGCACAAAGTGGTGGCCAAAGACAGCAACGGCCAACTGATTGCCACCTTGCGCAGTTGGTGTGATCACGATGGCCAGAGCCAGGCCTGCGCCGATGCCCTGGGCATTCACCGCAACAGCTTGCGCTATCGCATGGAGCGCATCGCCGAACTGAGCGGTGTCGACCCGCTGAGCCTCAATGGCATGCTGGCCCTGTATCTGGGCGTGCAACTGTTGCCCCAGAGCCTGTAGACACTTACTTGTCAAAATGAACAACAAAGGCCGGGAATGCTTGTGCACCAGACTGGCGTGTTTGGCGTCAGTTGCTGGCAGCATGGATGCCATAAGAACTGGAGATGCGCCCCATGAAAATCGTGATTGCCCCCGACTCGTTCAAAGACAGCCTGAGTGCCGAAAAAGTCGCCGATGCCATTGCGGCCGGTCTGGCTGAGGTATTGCCGCACGCTCAGTTGGTCAAGTGCCCGATGGCGGATGGCGGCGAGGGCACGGTGGAAGCGATCGTGGCCGCAGGCAATGGCCAGTTGCGCCGCAACCAGGTTCAAGGCCCGCTGGGCGCAGTGGTCGATGCCCATTGGGGCTGGCTGCCGGACAGCCATACGGCAATCATTGAAATGGCTGAAGCCAGCGGCTTGCAGCTGGTTGCCACGGCCCATCGCGACGCGTGCATCAGCAGCACCTTCGGCACAGGGCAATTGATCGGAGCGGCACTCGATGCAGGAGCCCGGCGCATCATCCTCGCCATTGGCGGCAGCGCCACCAATGATGCCGGCGCCGGTGCGCTGCAGGCATTGGGCCTGGGCCTGTTCGACGACCAGGACCAGCCTCTGGCCCGTGGCGGGCTGGCCCTGGCCAGGGTGGCACGGGTTGAGCTGGCAGGACTCGATCCGCGCCTGGCGCAGGTGCGCTTCGAGATTGCCGCAGACGTCAATAACCCCCTGTGCGGCGAACACGGCGCATCCGCCGTTTTCGGCCCGCAAAAAGGCGCATCTCCCGAGCAGGTCCAGTTACTGGACAAAGCGCTGGGGCATTTTGCCGATCACTGCGCCAGGGTTTTGCCCGCAGATGTTCGCCATGAGCCAGGCTCGGGTGCCGCAGGCGGGCTGGGGTTTGCGGCCAAGGCATTTTTCGCTGCACAGTTTCGCGCCGGTGTCGAAGTGGTGGCCGAACTGGTGGGCCTGGCCGAGGCCGTGAAAGGTGCGGATCTGGTGATAACCGGTGAAGGTCGTTTCGATGCGCAAACCTTACGCGGCAAAACCCCGTTTGGTGTCGCGCGCATCGCCCGGGCCCAGGATGTACCGGTGATTGTACTGGCCGGCACCCTCGGCGAGGGCTACCAGACCATGTACGAGCACGGGGTCAATGCCGCATTTGCCATTACCAGTGGCCCGATGAGCCTGGAAGACGCCTGTACCGGGGCAGCGCACTTGCTCACCGACCGCGCGCGGGACATAGCCCGCTTGTTGAGCCTGAAACCGCGCCCGTATTAACCGGCTCCCCGTATCGATTGAACCGTAGTCGCTGACGAGGCACGAGGCTGCGAGCTGTTTGGATGTGATACCGCCACGGGTTTTCTGTGACACCGTCAAACAAGGTCCTGGGGACCTTCTCGCAGCCTTCGTGCTTCGTCAGCGACTACGGGCAGCCTGGCGGTTTGCTATGGCCGGTATGGCTTCGAAGCCCGATCGTGTAAGCTTTGTGGCTCTTCGCATTCGACCCTTAGCGAGCCCTATGCCGTCGCTCTTCAAACGCTCCTTGCTGCCTAAACTACGCAGCTTCCCCCTGTCCGCCGATGCTTTCAGGATATTGCCCGGCGCAGCTGATTTTCGTCGCTGCCTGCTGGAGCAGATCGCGGGTGCCCGACAGCGCATCACGCTGGTGGCTTTGTACCTGCAACAGGACGAAGCCGGACAGGAAATCCTCGACGCCCTGCACGCAGCCAAAGCCGCCCGTCCCGAGCTTGAAATCGTGGTCCTGGTGGATTGGCTGCGCGCCCAGCGGGGGCTGATCGGTGCCGGCAAACAGCCCGGCAATGCCGCCTGGTATCAGGCGCAAACCGCGGCCCACAGCAGCCACGTACCGATTTACGGCGTGCCGGTACAAACCCGGGAACTGTTCGGGGTCCTGCACCTCAAGGGTTTTATCGTTGACGATTGCGTGATTTACAGCGGTGCCAGCCTGAACAACGTCTACTTGCACAAATTCGACAAGTACCGTTTCGACCGCTACCACCTGCTGTACAACAAGCCGCTGGCAGATTCCATGCAGCGCTTTATCGAGCAGGACCTGATCCAGGCCAAGGCCGTGCATCGCCTCGATCTGCCGGCATTGCCTTCTACACGCAGCTTGCGCAGTGCCATTGGCGATTTACGCAGCCAGCTGAAAAAAGCCGCCTACGACACCAGCGCCGGGACCACCGGGCACTTCGGCCTGTCGGTCAGCCCGCTGCTGGGGGTCGGCAAGAACAACGCGCTGAGCCGGGTGATTTGCGAACTGATTGCCAACAGTCAGCAACAACTGACTATTTGCACACCGTATTTCAACTTGCCGCTACCCGTGACCCGCGAAATCAACCGGGCCCTGGAGCGCGGGGTAAAGATCGATATCGTGGTCGGAGACAAGACCGCCAACGACTTCTATATCCCGCCGAGCGAGCCGTTCAAGGTCATCGCGGCATTGCCTTACCTGTACGAGCTAAGCTTGCGCCGGTTTGCCAAAAGCCATCAGCGCATGATCGATAGCGGTTTGTTGAACCTGCACCTGTGGCGCGACGCCGACAACACCTTCCACCTCAAGGGCATGTGGGTCGATGACCGCTACACCTTGCTGACCGGCAACAATCTGAACCCGCGTGCGTTCCGTCTGGATCTGGAAAACGGCTTGTTGATCGATGATCCGCGCCGCGAACTGCTGGAGCCGCGCAGCAAGGAACTGGCGGCGATTTTTGCCAACACCCGGCGCATAGACAGCTTCAAGAACCTTGAAACACTGCCTGATTACCCGCCAGCCGTGGCCAAATTTCTGCGCCGGGTCAGCCGGGTACGGATCGAACGGTTGCTGTACAGGATTCTCTGATTGCTGGCGGGCAGGCCTGCCCGCCAGCACTGATCAAGGGGTACCCGGAATGTACGCCACGCTGCCTTCTTCCCGTCGATGCAGCAAACGCTCGCCGTTGGCAGGCTGACTGGTAACCGTCTGATGATCGACGCTCAGATACCCCAGGGGCAGGGCGTCTCCATTGCGGTACTGAGCAAAAATCAACGTGCGCTGTGGATTGAAATGCTCGCCGCTGGTTTTATCCAGCCATGCCATCAACCCCGCGCTGTCGCCTTCCCTGGGGAAGTCCTGGCCCGAGTCGACAAAATAGAACGGCTGGCCCTGATTCTGTACATACATGGGCAGTTTGTTGTCGACATCGATCATCACCATCCGCCACTCATCCCAGGGCGCCTGTTCACTGGCACGGGCCTTGACGTCCTGGCCGAACTGAATGACACCGCCGCCGCCATTGGACCAGGGGTAAAACACCCCGAGCACCAGCAACACGACCAGGGCGCCGAGCCCAAAACCGATGTTCCAGCGCCGGCCCGTGCTCTTGCGTTGGGCGATACGTTCGCTCACCCACCAGGCCGCCAACAGCTGGGCAAACGGTACGAGCGGCAACACGTAGTAACTGCGCCGGCTGCCGCTGGCGGTGAAGAATACAAACAACAGCCCCAGCCCCCATACCAGCCAACGGGTATTGGGTTCGATGTGACGCCAGCGGCGAATGGCAACCCACAGGCCGATCATCCAGAACGGCGCCCAGGGCAGGGTGTACGCCGGGAGATACAGCAGGTAGGTGTAAATTGGCCCCATATGGTCGAAGGGCTGAAAGAAGCGCACCACGTTTTCCCGCAGCACCAGGCTCAGGCCGCTTTCGCCATAGGTCTGGGCGCCATACAAGTGCGACAGAACAAAGGGCAGCATGTAAACAGTTGACGCAACGATCAGGGCCATGACCAGCCGCAGATTGAGATGACGCTTCCAGCGCTGCTCGCTCAATAGATGGGGGAGCAGCACCAGGCCAGGCAAGATAAAACCGATCAAGCCTTTGAGCAGGGACGTCAGGGCCAGCAACAGGAAAAACACGCAATAGCGGCTGAAACGGGTGTCCTGCGGGCCGCGCCAATACCACCAGACGGCGGCCAGCAGGCCGCACACGGTTAAAATGTCGGCCGTCGCCACCCGTGCCCAAAACACAAAGTAAAAGGTCGTGGCCAGCATCCAGCCCGCTATCAGGCCGGTACCTTTGCGAAACAGGCGCTCGCCGATCAGATAGACCAGCCAGATACTCAGCCACGCCGCAATAACCGAAGACAGACGCAGTGACCAGTGATTCAGCCCCCCCATCAGTCCTGCAGTCGCGGTAATCAGCCAGTACGATGGCAAAGGCTTGTCGTAGTAAGGCGAGCCTTTGAGGTACGGGTCCAGATAATCACCGCTCTGCAGCATCTGCAGGGCGATGTTGGCCCAGCGGGTTTCTGGCCCCCAAAGCTCCCGCGAGCCCAACCCCAGCAACAGAATCAATGCCGAGCCCGCCAACAACATCAGCAAGGCCCGGCGCTCCGGGCTCCAACGATTAATCGCCATCATTATTCAGGCTTATCCTTAGGGAAGATGTAAATCGCCAGGTTGCCGCGCTCGTAGCGTTTGCCACCCAGGGGCAGCAGTTCGACTTCGTGCACTTCAAGTGCCGAATGGATGCGCATCACCACACCGACAGAACCGCGCTGGCGCGCCGTTTTCATCCAGCCGGCGATGCTATCGATATCAACCTGACGCGCTGCTGAATCAGGATAATCCAGCCCGTATTTAAGCTCGCCGGTGGTGTTGTAGAGGTTTACCTCGGGTCGGCCCAGACGCCAGGCCAGGGCTGAAGCAGCGCCCAGATCATTACTGAGCAAGGTGTCGGCCCCGGCCAGCTCTTGCAGATGTTCGGCAATGAACTGGTCCGGCATTTTGCTGTTGATGATGTCATTCGGCATCGCTGCCGGTAACAAGGCCACCAGCAGCCCGATGCCCAGCGCCGCAGCGGCCCATAGCTTCAACGGCCGCAGGGCTTGCAAGGCATTGGCCAGGATCCAGCCAGTGAGCACGATAAAACCCAGTGACAGGCTGAACATTTCGCTGCTGTCATAAACCGGGCGGTAGGCCTGCAAATAAATCAGTCCCCCCAGTCCTGCCACGCCCAGCAGCACGTTGAGCAGGCCGTTGATCCGGATCAGCCGCCCGCGGCCCTGGTTCAGCCACGAGATCAGCCCATGGCCCATCAACAGCGCCAGTGGCAGCAGGCAAGGCAGGATGTAAGTTGGCAATTTGCCCTTGCTCACACTGAGCACACCCAGAGGCAGCAGCAGCCATAGCAACAAAAATCCAAAGGCGGGCCGGTGTTTGTGCTTCCAGGCATCGATCAGGGCTGAGGGCAGCAAAGCGGCCCATGGCAGGCAGGCAGCGAACAGCAGCGGCAGATAGAACCACCAGGGCTGCGTATGCTGGGCATTGATGGCGCTGAAGCGGCGAACGTGTTCGTTCCAGAAAAAAAACTGCCAGAAATCCGGTTCCTGATGCTGTATTGCCAATGCCCAGGGCAAGCACAGTGCCACCGCGAGCAAAATCGCCAGTGGGCCGTAGATCAATAAATCCTTAAACCGCCGCTGCCACAGGGCATAGGGTATGCCTATCAAAACCGGTAACAGCAAGGCCAGAAAGCCTTTGGTCATAAAGCCCATGCCACAGGCAATGCCCAGCATGGCCCAGGCACACAAGCGCCCACGGCGGCTGTGGCTGTCCAGGGCGAACCATAACGCCACGAGGCTGAGGTTGACCCAAAAGGTGAATTGCGGGTCCAGATCGGCATAACCGGCCTGACCGGCAACCAGGCCGAAACTCATGTAGAGCAGGGCGCTGGCAAAGGTTTTGCGCGGGTCATTCCACAGTCGCCGGGCCATCAGCCATACCAGCCAGACACTCAGGCCGCTCGCCAGCGCAGAGGCGATCCGCACGCCAAACAGGTTTTCGCCGAACACTGCTTGCCCGACGGCGATCATCCAGTAGCCGGCAACCGGCTTTTCGAAGTAGCGCAGGCCCATAAAATGCGGCGCGACCCAATTGCCGCTGTGGAGCATGCCCTGGCTGACCTGGGCATAGCGGGTTTCGTCAGGCGTCCATAACCCGTGGGTCATTAATGGCAGCAGATAAAACAGGAAAAAGGCCAGCAGCAGCGCAGGCACGGCCCAGCGCTGAAGATGACCGGATGAGGGATGTTGAGCAACGACAGCTACCATGCTTGCACCTGCGAACCCCTGATGGGCGTGATTTATGGCGGGCACATTAGAGGGCGACAGGTGGCGGCGAGGTGAAGTAGATGTGAAAAATATGCCGGGATTTGTGTTCCCGATCATGATCTTGCTTACAAGTTGATACGTATTCGTGTGCACTGACAGCCCCGGCAGGCTTGACCTCTGCTCTTTATCGCGACTCGCCAGGCGGGCAGGGCATTCAGCCTGTTGCGGGCCGAAAAAACTGACCTGAGGCGATATGTCGCAGGTCGCCCCGTTATCGCCCGGTTTGGCTGGCTGCGAGCGACCATGTGCACTACCGCGGGGCAGTCCGGCCGTGCGGGCCGCAGGTGAGAGTGTTAAATTTGGCGCCCATGAAACGCGTCTACCCCACAGCAATCGTGCGTACTTGAGCCTAATGCCCGGGCAACGCACACACCTGCCGCGTACTGCGCCGGGTGAAGGCTTTTATTGGTAATAAAAGCCGCTTAAAGGAACCTCATACATGAATGAATTACTGACTCGCCGCCATGTGGTTGCAGGACTTGGCGTGCTCGGTCTCGGTTTGCTTGCCGGCTGCGACATGGGCAGCGGTTTGTCATACAAGTACGCAAAAGACCTGAGCAATGAAATCCTGGGGCGCAAGTTCAAGCTGCGGGACGTCGATGGCAACGAAATGATGCTGGGCAGTTTCCGCGGCATGATGCCGATGATTTTCTTCGGCTTTACCCAGTGCCCGGCCGTATGCCCGACTGCGCTGGCCCGTGCTGCCCAGGCCAAGAAAATGATGGGCCCCGACGGTGACCGGTTGCAGGTGGTGTTTATCACCCTCGATCCCGAACGTGACAAGCCCGCCATGCTCGATGCCTATGTAAAAGCCTTCGATCCGACGTTTATCGCGCTGTCCGGCACCCTGGAAGAAACAGCGGCCACGGCCAAGGAATTCAAGGTTTTTTACGAGAAAATCCCTACCGGCGACTCCTATACCCTGTCGCACACCGCCACCAGTTTCGTCTTCGATTCCCGTGGCGTGCTGCGCATGGGCCTGTCACCTTCGCTGTCGGCCAAGCAGTGCACCGAAGACCTGCTCACCGTCATGTCAGTCTGCTGATTTAACGCACCTTTGAATGAGCCATTCCTATGAAACCCGTCAAGTATCTGTTGCTGTCCCTGCTGGGCATGAGCCTGCATGTTTCGGCGCAAACCGTGGTCGATGATGCCTGGGTCCGCGCGACTGTTGCCGGCCAGCCTTCGAGCGGTGCCTTCATGCACATCACCGCCAGTTCCGACAGCAAGCTGGTCGAAGTCAAATCCCCGGTTGCCAAAACGGTGCAGATCCATGAGTCGACGATGAAAAATGACGTCATGAGCATGCACGCAGTACCCTCGGTGGCATTGCCGGCCGGCAAGACCGTCGCCATTGATCCAGAGGGCTACCACGTGATGCTGATGGACCTGACGGGGCAGATCAAAGAGGGTGACACCGTACCGCTGACCCTGATCGTCGAAGACAGCAAAGGGGTCAAAGAAGCCATTGAAGTCACGGCCAAGGCCCGCGCCCTGAACAGCATGCAGATGAACATGCATGACCACGGCGCCATGCATCACTGATCCCCCCGTAGGAGCGAGCTTGCTCGCGAGCTCTTAAATGCTGCGTTGAAAAGCTCGCTCCTACAGGAGTCAGTCGCCCGGCCGTTAAAAACGTCCGGTCAGCGGGTATTCAACGGCCAGCCGGATCTGATCGGTATCCAGTTCGGCCTGGGCTGTATTGCCCCGATGCACGTTATGACGCAGTGACAGGATGGTGCCCTTCGCGGTACCGCTCTGAATCACATAGCGTGCTTCCAGGTCCCGCTCCCAGTGTTTCCCGCCCTTGCCATACCCCAGATACGCATAGCCGCCACGGGGGTCAACATGACTGCCGTCGATCTGGCTGCCCCGCACATACGCAGCGCTGAACACCAGGCCGGGCATGCCCCACGGCGTCATCCCCAGGTCGTAACGGGCCTGCCACGATTGTTCGTTTGGCGCGTTGAAGTCAGACAGCTGTACGGCATTGGTGAGAAAAATCGCTCCCCGCGTTACATAGTCGAACGGCGTATCGCCATGCACCTTCTGATAACCCAGGCTGAAACTGTGGGGGCCCTGAGCGTAGGTGCTCATCAGGCTCCAGGTGGTGTTGTCGATATTGCCTGACAGCGCCTTGCCTTCATCGGTAGTGCGATACAGGTTGAAGTTGAACGTCAGCGAGCGGTTCTCATCAATCGCCTGGCTGTACAGGGCGCCCAGATACTGCTGGTTCCAGGTGTCCTCGTAGCGCGAGCTGTAAAGGCTGGCACTGAGATTTTTACTCGGCGTATAGACCACCCCGGCCAGGTCGAAGGCATCACCTTTGGGGCCGTTGGAGTAATTGACCACAAAGCCTTGGTCGTGACTGCTGGCGTTACGGTCGGTGCTCCCGGTGAAATGCCCGCCGACCATCTTCAGGGCATTGAATTCATTGCTGGTCAAAAACACTCCAGTGGCGGTTTCCGGCAGCAGGCGGCTGTCGGATGAGCTGAACACCGGGGTTTTGACCCGTTGTTCGCCCCAGGACAGCACGGTGTCCGACATGCGCAGTTTTATCGCCGCACCGCCACGGCCGAAGTTGTCCTTGGGGTAGCCGTCGTTATCCAGACCCAGCAGGCGCGCCTTGCCAGCGCGGCCACCACCACTGTCCAGTTTGACGCCAAGGTAGGCGTGGGCATCCACCCCGACCCCGATCAGGCCCTGGGTAAAACCTGATTGCAACGTGCCCATCAACCCGTAGGCCCATTCCTCGGCATAGCCATTGCGTTCCGCGCGCGGTTTATAGGCATTGCGAGCTCCGCTGTTGCGGGCGCCGTGGCGATACTCGCGGCTGTCGTAAACCGTGCGGTTGACCAGGCTCCAGGTGCTGTCACCGATCAAGCCGGCGGACTGTGATTGCGCGGAGTCGGCCAGGGCCAGGGGGCTTGCGAGAGCCAGAAGGATCGCCGAGCGAGTATGGACAGCTGTCATTACGGAACCTGTAACGGAGTAAAGGGGATTGACGGGCGCATGTTAGTTGAACCGCCAGAAATCGCTGCTCGTATCAGAGATATTTCAACCAGGAAATATCTCTGCGCCGGGCTTTAAGCCCGGCAAACCAGCGCACTGGCAGGTAAAGCGCAGCTGCCAGCAAAACCGCCGTCAGCCACACCGGCCCCATACCCTCGAACCCGAAGTAGCTGCCCTGATTCAGACCAAACAGCGCCACGCTCAGCAGATACAGCACTTTGAGCACATACAAGTGCAGCAGATAGAAGAACATCGGCGCGGCGCCAAACACGGCCAGCACGGCGATCCATTTGCCCTGTCGGACCCGCTCAAAGGCCAGTAACAGCAACAGGCCGACACCCAGGGTCAGGGTCAGGAACAGCAGCGAAGGCGGGTATTTGGTGATGTTGAAAAAACTCATCAGCGTCTGCACCGGATGGTCATGCGCCACCCACTGCGCCTCGCCGTAACCGTTAAGCAAACGCAGCGCGACAAACCCCAGCAGCGCGCCAGCACCCGCGAGCAACAGATAACGCTGACGCACGGCCGCCGAAGCACAACGGGCGAACCAGGGCCCGATGCAGTAGCCCAGGGCAATCACGCCGATCCACGGCAATACCGGGTAGGAAGTGCGCAGGCGCAGGCTGTCGGAAAACTCGATCCAGCCCCGGTCATGCAAAATCGCCCAAGGCACATGCAGCGCCGAGCCTGCAGCAAAGTGCAGCGTGTCGAGCAGGTTATGCCCGGCGATGATGCCAATGGCGAGCAATAACAGGACCGGCCGTGGCAGCCACACCAGCGCGGCCAGGGCGATCATGCTTAACCCGATGGCCCAGATCACCTGCAGATAGATGACCGACGGCGGGAGCTGGAAGGTCCAGGCGAAATTCACCAGGGTTAACTCCAGCACCACCAGAAACAGGCCGCGCTTGAACAGGAATGCCGAGACGTCACGCTTGCCCTGATATTTTTCGCCGTACAGATACGCCGACAGTCCGGTAAGCAACACAAACACCGGGGCACACAGGTGAGCGAGGGTACGGCTGAGAAACAGCAGCGGCTCGGTGCTGTCGATGCTCATGGGGTCAGCCACTTGACGGTGCAGGAAGAAAGTCTCGCGCACGTGGTCCAGCAGCATAAACAGGATAACCAGACCCCGAAGGGCATCAATGGACGGCAGGCGCTGAGCTGAGGGTGGGGCTTGGGGTACGGTTGGCATGAAGGGGGGTCACAGACAATGAATGTATAAGTTGTCGTTACCTTATAACGTTTCTAGCTGGGATGTCATCCCCGACGAACCTATGCAGGAGCGAGCCTGCCTGTGTAGGAGCGAGCTTGCCTCGCGAGCTCTTCAGCGCGGCGAGGAAAAGCTCGCGAGGCAAGCTCGCTCCTACAGGGCAGCCTCTACAGACTTAACGCCGTACTTTGATCCATGCCATCAGCAATGCAGAAGACAGAACCCCGGCCGTCATGAAGATATAAGCGCCACCCGGGTTGCCGGTCAGACCGATCAGATAGCCCACGATCCATGAACCGACAAAGGCACCCAGCGCCCCGCAGGCATTGATCAGGCCGATGGCGCCGCCGAACACGTTGGCCGGCAGCAGTTCCGGGATCAGTGCAAAGAACGGCCCGTAAGGGGCGTAAAGCGCCGCACCGGCAATGCACAGCAAAACAAACGACAGCCAGAAGTGCGAAGAGCCCAGCAGGTAGGAGCAGAAAAACGCCAGGGCCCCCAGCGCCAGTAGCGGCCAGATAAAGTGTTTGCGTTGCTGGGTTTTGTCCGAGGCCCAAGACACGGCCAGCATGGTTGCAACGGCGGCCACGTAAGGCACTGCGCTCAGCCAGCCCACCGTCACAATGTCGGCTGCCGCAGCCTGTTTGATAATGGTCGGCAGCCACATGATGAAGCCGTACACACCGATACTCCAAAGCGCGTGTACACAGCAGAGCTGAATCACGATCGGGCTGGTAAAGGCCTGACGGTAATTACGCACCTGTTGCAAGCCTTTTTGTTCATCTGCAAGGGTCGCGGCCAGTTGGGTCTTTTCGTCCCGGGTCAGCCAGCTGACCTGCTCGGGCTTGTCCCGGGCCATGCGCCACCAGACAAACGCCCACAGCACGGCAGGCGCGCCCTCGATCACAAACATCTCGCGCCAGCCCCAGGCCTGGATCAGGTACCCGGACACCACCGACATCCACAGCACGGTCACCGGGTTGCCCAGTACCAGAAAGGTATTGGCCCGGGAACGCTCCTTGCGGGTAAACCAGTTGCTGATAAAAATCAGCATCGCCGGCATCACGGCCGCTTCGACAATGCCCAGCGATACCCGAATGATCATCAGCATCGGGATATTGGTAACCAGCCCCGTGGCCATGGCGCACAACCCCCACAGGATCAGGCTCCAGAACACCAGTTTGCGCACACTGTATTTCTGCGCGTAGATCGCTCCGGGTACCTGGAAGAAAAAGTACCCGAGGAAGAACAGGGCGCCGATCAGCGATGACATGCCCTTGGTGATGCCCAGGTCCTGCTCGATCCCGGCAGCACTGGCAAAGCCGTAGTTGGCCCGGTCCAGGTAAGCGAGGCTATAGGTGATGAAAATCAGCGGAATCAGATACAGCCAGCGCCTGGGTGCAAAACCCTTGCCCTGGGTGATGGCATCGCGCGCCAGTGGCGCTTGTTCAAAGGTGCTCATGGGTGTCCCCTGTTATTGTTTTTTTCAGCTGCGGGTTCATACAACGCTGGTCAGGCCGCCATCCACAAACAGGGTTTGACCGTTAATAAAGTCCGAGGCAGGGGAGGCCAGAAATACCGCCGCGCCGCACAACTCCTCGACCTGGCCCCAACGTCCTGCGGGTGTGCGTTTGCACAGCCACTCGCTGAACTCTTGGTTATCCACCAGGGCGCGGTTCATCTCGGTGGCAAAGTACCCCGGTGCCAGGCCATTGGCCTGAATCCCGTGGCGCGCCCATTCGGCACACATGCCTTTGGTGAGCATTTTCACCGCGCCCTTGGACGCGGCATAAGGCGCGATAGTTGGCCGGGCCAGTTCGCTTTGTACTGAACAGATGTTGATGATCTTGCCGCGGCCACGGGCAATCATGTGCCGGGCAACCGCCTGGGACACATGGAACACACCATCCAGATTGACCCGCATCAGGTCATGCCAGTCATTGGCGTCGTACTCCTCAAGGGGCGCGCGGCGCTGGATCCCGGCGTTGTTGATCAGGATATCGATGGCCCCGGTCTCGGCCTCAAAGGTGTTGATGGCGGCAAATAGCTGTTCGCGATCGGTGACGTCGAACACCGCGAACTCTGCGCTGATACCTTCGTCGCGTAATTGGCTGGCCACCCGGCTGGCTTTGTCGATATTGCGATCATTGATCACCACCGTTGCACCGGCGGCGCCCAGGCCCCTGGCCAGCTCAAGGCCAATGCCTTTTCCGGAACCGGTGATCAAAGCCCTGCGCCCATTGAGCTGGAAGCTCGTGATATTGAATGACATGCTGTTCTCCCGGGCCGTTTATTATGTTCGTAGGCCCGGACGGTACTTCACCCCAGGCCGCGAACAGCGTCCAATCGTAATTGTTGATGTGGTGATCAAATACTTTGATCACCACATTCAGAGGCTGGCAAAGCGGAGCAAATCGTTGGAAATCAAACATCTGAAATCATTTGTGACCCTGGCCGAAGAGCTTCATTTCGGCCGCGCTGCACAACGGCTGTCCATCGTGCAACCGGCCCTGAGCACGCAAATAAAACTCCTCGAAGAAGAGCTGGGCGTACGCCTGTTCGAGCGCAACCGGCACTCGGTGATGCTCACGCAAGTGGGGGCGGTATTTCTGCCTGAAGCCCGGGCCACCCTGCATCAAGCCGCCCATGCCGCGGATGTGGCCAGAGCTTCGGGGCGCGGCGAGATCGGCCGGGTGCGCTTTGGTTTTGTGTCCTCAGTGTTACCGCACCTTTTGCCCGCCCTGGTGCGGGCATTGCACACGCGGTTGCCGCGGGTTGAGCTGGAACTCAAGGACATGCCGGGGCCGGACCAGGCCACTGCACTGAAAAACGGCCAGCTGGATTTCGGGCTGATGCGCTTGCCTGCCGTCATCCCCGGCATTCAAACCCGCGAAGTGCTGCAGGAGACCTTCATCCTTGCGCTGCCGGGCGAGCACCCGTTGGCCGCCTATGACTCGGTACCTGCCAGCGCACTTGCCCAAGTGCCGGTGTTTATTCTGGCCAGGCGCTACGCACCGGGTTTCTACGATGAACTGATGCAATCGCTCAACAGCCAGGGCGTACAGCTGCAACTGGCCTCGGAACTGGGGGAGTTCACCACCATGCTGGCACTGGTCTCTGCCGGGCTCGGCATTGGCCTGCTCCCGGCCAATGCCGGACGTGCCTTACCCGCCAATGTCATCTCCCGGCCGCTGGACCTGGGCAGCTATCGTGCAACCACCGGCCTGGCGTGGGTGGACTTGAACAGCGCGGTGAAGTTGACGGTGTTCAACCTGTTGAACGAGATCCTGTAAGGCCGGGTGCGTCAGCCGCAACCGTAGAAAAACCTCCGGCAAAATCCTCGGCACGTCCGCCAGCCGCTGTGGTCCATGGTGTTAAGGGTCCATTAATTCCTGAACAGGATGAGCGCCATGTCCGACGTGTTGCCCCCTGATCTGCACTATGTCGATGACACGCAGCTAGGTATCACGCGCAAGAAACTGCGCGGCAAGTTCGCCTACTTTGACTCGGCCGGGCAGCGCATTACCGATCCCGTGGAAATTGAACGGATCAATGCCCTGGCCGTTCCTCCGGCCTATACAGAGGTCTGGATCTGCGCTGACCCGCGCGGCCATTTGCAAGCCACCGGGCGCGATGCCCGCAACCGCAAGCAATACCGCTATCACGCCCGCTGGCGGGAAGTGCGCGACGCCGATAAATATTCCCGGCTGCGGGATTTTGGCCTGGCCTTGCCCAAGCTGCGCCGGCAGCTGGACAGCCTGCTGGCGGCCCCCGGTTTCAGCCGCGACAAGGTCATGGCCACGGTGATTACCTTGCTCGATGCGACGCTGATCCGGGTCGGCAACAGCCAGTACGCCAGGGACAACCGATCCTATGGCCTGACCACACTGCGCAGCCGGCATGTCGAGGTCAGCGGCAGCACCATCAAGTTCCGCTTCCGCGGCAAAAGCGGGGTAGAGCACAACATTTCAGTCAGGGACCGGCGTGTGGCGCGGATCATCAAGCGCTGCCTGGAGCTTCCGGGGCAAAACCTGTTTCAGTACCTAGACGAAAATGGCGAGCGCCACACTGTCAGTTCTTCCGACATCAATGCCTGCCTGCACAGCCTCACCGGCGCTGACTTCACGGCCAAGGACTACCGCACCTGGGCCGGTAGCGCCATGGCGTTATCGGTGTTGCGCGAACTGCAATGGCAACCCCAGGCCGAGGCCAGACGGCATGTAGTGGACATGGTCAAAAGCGTGGCCAGGCATTTGGGTAACACACCGGCCGTCTGCCGCAAGTGCTACATCCACCCGGCCGTACTTGAAGGGTTTGTAGCGGGAGACCTGGCCCAATTGCCCCGGCCCAGGGTGCGCAAGGGTCTCAAGGCAGAAGAAGTCGGCCTGGCGATGTTCCTCGAAAAGATGCTCGAAGCCGCCCCGGTCGAGAAATAGAAGGAACTCCTGCTCCAGGACGAACCTGATATGCGTAGCAGTTGCCGAAGGCTACGTCCGGTTGCGCAGCAATCGTGATCCAGGCGTAGGAATCAGGGGCAATCACGGACCAGGATTTTGGCAGCGAACAAAGAGGATCCGTCATGAACGACACGCGGGATGAAAACCAAAAAAAACCCGTTTTTTCAGCCACGCCGCAACCTGGCGGCGCAGCTGAAAAGGCTTCGCAACGCCATGGGTTCTGTATCCAGAAGCATGATGCAAGCCACCTGCACTACGATTTTCGCCTTGAACTAGAAGGCACGCTCAAGAGCTGGGCGGTGCCTAAAGGACCAAGCCTGGACCCTCAGGTCAAGCGTCTGGCGGTGCAAGTGGAGGACCATCCACTGGATTACGCCTCGTTCGAAGGTCATATCCCTGAAGGCCACTATGGGGCAGGGGATGTGATTGTCTGGGATCGCGGGGTGTGGAAGCCCGTTGGCGACCCGGTCCAGTCGTTCAAAAAAGGCAGGCTGCAGTTCGAACTCGAGGGCCACAAGCTGCAAGGCGTCTGGAGCCTGGTGCGTTCACAGCAAGAGGGCAAGAAGCAACTCTGGTTTTTGATCAAGCACCAGGACGATGCCGCCAGAGCGGAGTCCGATTTTGATGTGCTCACCCAGCGGCCGGAATCCGTAATCAGTGGTCGCACCCTCAAACCGCGACCGGCAAAGCAAACGCCAGGGAAAGCCTGATTCAGGTAAAGGGAACGTTAGCCGTGCTGCACGGGTCCACCGTTTCTATACCCCAAACCGGTGTCTGGCCGGTAACCACAACGAGGTGAACATGCGCAGCATTATTTCTGCATCAATATTGGCCGGTCTTTTGTGTGCAGTGCCTTTCGCAGCACAGGCTGACGATGACAAGGCCAGTGACTGCAAACCGGGCCAGATCCTGGCCGAGTCCATGGACCTGAGCAGTTGCTATGGCAAAGGCGACAAGGCACCGGATCAATACACCCGCGACACGGCCGCGATAAAAAACTGGAAAGCCAAGGGGCTGCCGCAACCCACCGATACCGAGCAATGGGTTGAAATCAGCAGGCATTACGTCCTGGTCAACCGGGTCAACTCGGTGATCAAGGAGATACGCAGCAAGGACGCCAAGGTCCTGACCAAATAGGTTCTGCATGCGCAGCCCCCCACGCTCAAGGTGATCCTGATGACAAACCCGAACGCACTTGCACCACGCGGCGAGCAACCCGTCATCCTGCAGGTCAACGGTCAATCACATACCCTCGTGGCACCGGCCAACGCGATTTTGCTGGACGTGCTGCGCGACCGCTTGCACCTGTATGGAACCAAAAAAGGCTGTGATCATGGCCAGTGCGGTGCCTGTACCGTGCTGGTCAATGGTGAAGCGATCAATTCTTGCCTGTCGCTGGCGGTGCAGCATGAGGGCGACAGCATTACCACCATCGAAGGCCTGGCCGAAGGGGACCGGCTGCACCCGGTGCAGGAAGCCTTCTGGGAGCATGACGCGTTTCAGTGCGGTTACTGCACCCCGGGGCAGATCATGAGTGCCGTCGCCCTTCTCAATGACCCGAATATTGCGGCCGATGACGCCAGCGTGAGGGAGGCCATGAGCGGCAATATCTGCCGCTGCGGCGCCTACAAAAATATTCTGGCGGCCGTGCAGTCGGCGCGGACCAAAATAGGCAGGGACGTCTGATGCGCACCTTTGACTATGTACGTCCCGGTTCTCCTGACCAAGCCATCGAGCATGCGTCTACTCAACCCCACAGTTTTTATCTGGCCGGTGGCACCACGCTGCTGGACCTGGTGAAGCTGGATGTGATGCCGGCTGATCATCTGGTCGACCTCAAGCAGCTGGCGCTCAAGCAAGTCGAGGCATTACCGGACGGTCGCTTGCGTATCGGCACCCTGGTCAGCAACACCGAACTGGCGTGCCATCCATTGGTGCGTGAGCGTTACCCGGTGCTGGCCCAGGCCATTCTCGCCGGCGCGTCCACGCAGTTACGCAACAAAGCCAGCACCGGCGGCAATGTAATGCAGCGGGTGCGCTGCAACTACTTTCGCGATGGCGTCTCGGCTTGTAACAAGCGCGAACCCGGCTCCGGTTGTGCTGCCATCAGCGGTCTGAATCGCAGTGTGCATGCCGTGCTGGGCACCAGTGATCACTGCATCGCAACCCACCCTTCGGACATGTGTGTGGCCATGACCGCCATTGGCGCGCAAGTCACCTTGCAAAGTCGCGATGGCAGTACCCGGGATGTCGATTTCGGCGAGTTTCATTTATTGCCCGGCGAAACCCCGTGGCTTGAGCACGCCATGGCTGAGCACGAACTGATTACCCATGTGACGCTGGACGCACCGCTGCCCGGCAGCCGCTCCTCATATCTGAAACTGCGCGACCGCAGCTCCTACCAGTTTGCCCTGGCCTCCAGCGCCATCATCGTTGTGCAGCAAGGACAGCTGATCACTCAGGCCCGGATTGCCCTGGGCGGCGTAGGCACCAAACCCTGGCGTGCGGTTGAGGCCGAAAACAGTCTGACCGGGCAAAAGGTGTCAGCGGATACCTTTGCCCGGGTCGCCGCGCTGGCCATGCAAGACGCGCGGCCTTATGAACATAACGGGTTCAAGATCCCGCTCGGGCAACAGGTGATTGTGCGCAATCTTCGTGACCTCACCACCCAGGAGTCACTATGAACCAGCCAATTATCGGTATTGCTCAACGCAGGATTGATGGCCGGCTCAAGGTCAGCGGCGCGGCACGCTACGCAGCCGAGCACCCCCAGCCAGGCATGCTGTATGCCTATGGGGTCTACAGCACCATTGCCCACGGCCGTATTTGCAACATCGATGACCGGCAGGCGGCCGCGATGCCGGGGGTGATCAGCGTGCTGCATCATGGCAACTGCCCCAAGCTCTATCGTACGCCTGCGGCGGCCATGGACATGGCGCAGATCCTCAGTGCCAGCAAGGTCGATGAGTTTCGTACACCCTTTGAAGATGACCGGGTGTCTTATCCGGGCCAGTTTGTGGCGCTGGTGCTGGCCGAGAGTTTTGAGCAGGCCAGAGCCGCAGCCTATAGGGTCACTGTCGAGTACGAGGTTGGCGAACCGGTCAGGAGCCTGGCCGAAGCCATGGCCACCCATCAGGGCAAGGATGGCGGGGCAGGCCATACCCGGGGCGACCCGCAAGCGGCGTATGCCTCGGCTGCCAGATCCATTGACGTGACCTACACCACCCCCGTGGAAAACCACAACCCGATGGAGATGCACGCCACCACCGCATGGTGGGAGGATGGCCGCCTGTTTGTGTATGAAAGCACTCAGGGCGTGGTCAATCACCGCAATGTGCTGGCCAACGTGTTCGATTTGCCGCCGGACCGGGTTGAAGTGCGGGCGCCGTTTATTGGCTCTGGATTCGGCAGCAAACTCTGGCCATGGCCGCATTCCATCGCCGCCTGCGCCGCGGCGAAAGTCAGCGGCCGGCCGGTCCAGCTAATGCTGCCACGCCAGCAGATGTTCACCACTTCGGGGCACCGGGCAGAGACTTCGCAGCGCATGCGGCTGGCCACCGACAGCAGCGGCAAACTGGTATCGCTGCGCCACGAATCGCACAACAGCACCTCCACCACCGACGCCTACACCGAGCCTTGCGGTTCTGTAAGCAAAAGCCTGTATTCCTGCCCGAATGTACTGGTCAGCCACAAAAATGTGCCGGTCAACCGTGGCACGCCCACCTCCATGCGTGCCCCCGGTGCGGCGCCGGGGCTGTTTGCCCTGGAATCGGCGATTGATGAAATGGCCGAGGCGGCAGGGATCGACCCCATGGATTTTCGCCTGCTGAACATGGCGTCCATGGACGAAAGCGTCGGCCTGCCGTGGTCCAGCAACCACTTGCAAGAAGCCATCGAAGTCGCCGCGCAAAAAATTGGCTGGCAGCAGCGCAACCCTGCCATTGGATCGATGCGTGACGGCGACGAAATCATTGGCTATGGCATGGGTGCCTGTAACTGGGAGGCGTCCCAGGTGCCAACCGATGCGCGGGTGATCCTGCGTGCCGACGGCACGGCGCTGGCCCAGTGCGGCCTGCAGGATATTGGCACCGGCACCTATACCATCGTTGCGCAAACCGTCAGCCAGTTGACCGGGTTGGCGCTGGATCGCATTGAGGTTCAGCTGGGCAGCTCGGCGTACCCGCCGGGCGCCATGTCCGGTGGTTCATGGGCCACCTCAAGTGTGATGCCGGCCATCGCGGGCGCGACGCGCCAGGCGTTGGACAAACTGCGCGAGTATGCGGTGTTGAGCGCCGGTCAGTTCGCCGGTAAAAAACCTGAAACCCTCAAGGTGGAGGCGGGGCAACTGGTCAGCGGCAAGCAGCGGGTATCGTTCTGCGAGGTACTGAACACGCAGCGCCTGTCACATGCCGAGGGCGCCTTCAAGAGTGGCGCAGCGAAGACCGGCACCTGGTCATACCGCTCCTTTGGCGCCCATTTCGTCGAAGTCCGCTGGGACCCCGGCATCTCCAGATTGCGGGTGGCGAGGGTGGTCAGCGCCATTGATGTGGGCAAGGTGGTCAACCCGCTGGCGGCCAGCAATCAGGTTGAGGGGGCGATTGTGATGGGCATCGGCATGACGCTGTTCGAAGCGGGCGAGTTTGATCCGCTCAGCGGGCTGCCGGTCAATAACAACCTGGCCGAATACGTGGTCCCGGTGCACGCCGATCAACCCGTGATCGATATCACGCTGCTGGATTACCCGGACCTCAACCTGAGCGAGTTCGGTGCCCGCGGCATTGGTGAAATCGGTATCACCGGGCTCGCCGCCGCCATCGCCAACGCGGTGTACCACGCGACCGGCAAACGCATCCGCGGGCTGCCGATCACCAAGGAAAAGTTGATGCATGGACTCCCTTGACTTGCAGGTCATCCAGCAGGCTCAGCACTGGGTGACCGCGGGCCAACCGGTGTGGCTGTGCACCGTACTCTCAACCTTCGGTTCCGCCCCGCGAGGACCGGGGGCGATGCTGGTGGCCATGGCCAGTGGTGAACATCGCGGGTCGCTGTCAGGAGGCTGCGTCGAAGAAGACTTCATGGAGCGCCTGTGCACCGGGCAGTTTGCCCCGGTCAATCAGGTGGTGCGTTATGGCGACGGAGGCCTGGCGCCCACCCTTGAGTTACCGTGCGGCGGCGTGCTGGAAGTATTGATCGAATACCTGGCGCCCGAACCACAGACACTTGAGCATCTGGAAATACTCAGACAGGCATTGACCGGGCAGTGTGTAACGACCCGGGGCGTTACGCCGGGCGGCCTGTCCCGACGTGTTTTACCGGGCACGGTGAATGGCCCGCGGGTGCAAGTGGCAGCGCATGAAATATTGATCCGGGTGGGGCCCGTGGTGCGTCTTCTACTGGCCGGCCTGTCCCCGGTGGCCGAGTTTTGCGCCAGTTTTGCCCTGGCGTTGGGTTACGAAGTGGTGGTCTGTGATCCACGCCCCCAAGTGCTTGAAGGCTTTGCACTGCCGGGCGTGCATGTCCACCCGCGCTTGCCCTCGGTCTTCATCGAGGAGGGTGGCTGTCACGCGGCTACTGCGGTGGTGGCCCTGACCCATGATCCCCGGCTGGATGACCTGACACTGATGGAGGCGGTAAGAACCGAAGCCTTTTACATTGGCGCCATGGGCTCGCAGCGCACCAGTGACAAGCGGATCGAGCGCCTGGCGCGCATTGGCGGCCTTGATGCCCGGGCACTGGCCCGCATTCATGCGCCGATCGGCCTGCGTCTGGGGAGCAAGACCCCGGCTGAAATAGCTCTCGCCGTGATGGCCGATATCTTGCGCGTCTCCAATGGCATTGGCCGGCGAGATGTTTAAACGGCCGGAACCTGACATCTGCAGTGCTACATGGGTTACAAATGAACCCCTAACAATAATTACCCGTCACGGATCGAGGTCTCACCTATGCAGTTGTCCCGCTTTCCCTTCACCGCAGCCACCGTTCTGGCGCTGGTTGTCAGCGCGACCGTCAACGCCGCCGACATTACCCCTCAAGCGTTGCTGGCCCAGGCCCGGGCCGAACAACCCGCTTACCTGGACACCCTGAAAACCCTGGTCTCGGTGGATACCGGAACCGGCACCAAGCCGGGCCTGGACCAGGTCAGTGCGCTGTTGGTCAAGCGCTTGCAGGACCTTGGCGCTAGCGTCGAGACCCGCCCGGCAACCCCTTCGGCCGGGGACAATATCGTCGGCACCTTCAAGGGCACCGGTGATAAGGACTTCCTGCTGATGGTGCACTACGACACCGTATTCGGACCCGGAACTGTGGCCAAAAGGCCATTTCGCACCGAGGGTGAGCGCGCCTATGGCCCGGGTGTTGCCGATGCCAAAGGCGGCGTGGCGATGATCCTGCATGCGGTCAAGCTGCTACAGGACCAACAGTTCAAGGACTACGGCACCCTGACCGTGCTGTTTAACCCGGACGAAGAGATGGGGTCGGCCGGGTCGAAAAAAATCATTGCCGACCTGGCGCGCAAGCATGACTACGTCTTCTCCTACGAGCCGCCTGACAAGGACGCGGTGACCGTGGCCACCAATGGCATCAACCAGCTCGGCCTGGAGGTCAAGGGCAAGTCCTCCCATGCGGGCTCCGCCCCGGAAAATGGTCGCAATGCCCTGACTGAACTGGCGCATCAGATCGTGCAACTCAAAGACCTGGGTGACCCGGCCAAAGGCACCACGGTGAACTGGACCATGGCCAAGGCTGGCGAGAAGGCCAACATCATCCCCGATCTGGCGACCGCCCAAGCCGACATGCGTTACTCGGACGTGACCGAGAGCGACCGGGTACTGGCTGACGCCAAACGCATTGCCCAGAACAAACTGATCCCTGAGACCGAAACCGTGATCACCCTCCACAAGGGCAGACCGCCGCTGGCCAAAAATGACGGCTCCGAATCCCTGGCCAAGACGGCCCAAGCGTTGTATGGCGATATCGGCCTGAAGGTTGAGCCCATCGCCATGCGTTTCGGGACGGATGCGGGATATGCCTATGTGCCGGGCAGTGCCAAGCCGGCGGTCCTGGAAACCATGGGGGTCGTGGGGGCAGGGCTGCATGCCGAAGATGAATACATCGAACTGAATAGCGTAGCGCCGCGGCTGTACCTGAGCGTGGCAATGATCAGGAAACTGTCCAAGTAACCCCTCACCCTGTAGGAGCGAGCTTTTCAACGAAGAAGCTCGCGAGACAAGCTCGCTCCTACAGGGATGGGAGCGGTTTGACAGCGATAGCATCGCCGGGGAACGGTTTTACCGGGTTTTTTACCCCCGGCCTTGTGCCCGAGAAGCCAATTGCCCGGTGTCTGCGCGCACAAACACCGAGTCACCGACAGCCGTCAGCTCATCGCCCGCAAACACCTCGCAGATAACCCGGCTTTTACGCCCCACTTCACCTTCGACTTTTGCCCGCAGGGTCAGGGGCACGCCCATCGGGGTCGGTTTGATGAACTTGATCCCCAAATTGCCCGTGACGCAATTGATGCGCGGCAGGCTGTCGACCTCACGCTGTTCTGCACGATAGTGACAGGCCATCGCCGTCCAGTTCGAATGGCAGTCCACCAGCATCGCAATCAAACCGCCATAAACCAGATCGGGCCAGCCGCAATATTTGGCATCCGGCAAGTACTCGGCAATCACATGCACGCCGTCCTCATGCCAGAAACTCTTGATGTGCAGCCCGTGGGGGTTACTGCTGCCGCAGCCGTAACACACGCCATCCGGCGCAGCAGTGTCTTGCAGGGAACAAGTGTGCTGAGTCATACCCTATGCGTCCTTAAAAAGTGTCTGCCAGATGCCCTTACGTTAACGTAAAGATCCCTGTAGGAGCGAGCTTGCTCGCGAGCCTTTCAGCGAAGAGGCTCGCGAGACAAGCTCGCTCCTACAGTTTTTGCACGAATCAGGCGAACTGCATTTGCGGCACATGCTCGGGGACGATCAATTTGCCAGCGGTCTTGCGCACGATTTCCTCGACGCTGACCCCGGGAGCACGCTCCTTGAGGATGAACGCGCCGTTATCGATTTCCAGGTAGGCAAGGTCAGTCAGTACCCGCTTGATGCACCCGGCGCCGGTCAGCGGCAGGCTGCAACGCGACAGCAGTTTCGACTCTCCGTCCTTGGACGCATGGGTCATGGTGACGATGATATTGTCCGCACCCGCCACCAGGTCCATCGCGCCGCCCATGCCCTTGACCATTTTGCCGGGGATCATCCAGGAGGCGATGTTGCCCTGCACGTCGACTTCGAAAGCGCCGAGCACGGTCAGGTCGATGTGGCCGCCGCGAATCATCGCGAAGGATTCAGCCGAGGAGAAGATCGATGCCCCGGTGCGGGCGGTAACGGTTTGCTTGCCGGCATTGATCATGTCGGCGTCGGCTTGGCCTTTTTGCGGGAATGCGCCCATGCCCAGCAGGCCGTTTTCCGATTGCAGCATCACTTCCATGCCTTCGGGGATGTAGTTGGCAACCAGGGTGGGAATGCCGATGCCCAGGTTCACGTAGAAGCCGTCTTGCATTTCGCGGGCGACGCGCTGAGCCATTTGTTCGCGGGTAAGAGCCATTGTTGTTCTCCGTGCTCTGTGATCCAGAGCTTAAGGCTGGGGGCAGGGATCAGGAGCGCTCGGTGAGCTGTTCGATGCGTTTCTCGAACGTGCCGCAAATGATCCGGTCGACGTAGATGCCAGGGGTATGGATCTGGGTCGGGTCCAGCTCGCCGGGCTCGACGATTTCTTCAACCTCGACCACGGTGATCTTGCCCGCGGTGGCGGCCAGCGGATTGAAGTTTTGCGCCGTGTGGCGGTAGATCACGTTGCCAAAATGGTCAGCCTTCCACCCTTTGACTATGGCGAAGTCGCCGGTGATCGACTCTTCCATCAGGTAGGGCCGGCCCTTGAATTCACGGATTTCCTTGCCGTCGGCCACTGGGGTGCCGACTCCAGTAGCGGTGAAGAAGGCTGGGATCCCGGCACCACCTGCGCGCATTTTCTCGGCAAGGGTGCCCTGGGGGGTCAGCTCGACTTCGATTTCGCCACTCAGCAATTGCCGCTCAAACAGTGCGTTCTCGCCCACGTAGGAGGCAATCACTTTGCGCACCTGGCGATCTTCCAGCAGCACCCCGAGGCCGAAACCGTCGACCCCGCAGTTATTCGAAACCACGGTCAGGTCACGGGTACCTTTGCGCTTGATCTCGCTGATCAGATTTTCCGGGATTCCGCACAGACCGAAGCCGCCGGCAATCACGGTCATGCCGTCCTCGAGACCGGCCAGGGCTTCCTCGTAGGACGCCACACGCTTGTCGAAACCTGCCATATGCACCTCTTTTATTGTTGATTGTGCCAATGGCAGCGAGTGTTACTCCGGGGGATTGATTTGTTAAATTGATTTTTAAGGTCGATTAATTGGTAAAGTAAAACAATCAATCAAAAGGACCCACCCATGACCGTGAAACAGATGCGTGCCTTCCTCGCTGTAGCCCAGGGCCTGAGCTTTGCGGTGGCCTGCGAAAGGCTGCACCTGTCGCAGTCGGCGTTGAGTCTGACGATCAAGGCGCTGGAGGAGGGGCTCGGCGGACGGCTGTTCAGCCGCACCACGCGCAATGTGGCGCTGACCCCCGAGGGCGAATCGCTATTGCCGCTGGCCAGGCGCCTGATTGCAGAGTGGGACAACGCCGAGGACGAGATGCGCCAACGTTTCACCCTGCAGCGCGGGCGCGTGACCCTGGCGGCAATCCCCTCGTTCTCCGGCAATTTGCTGCCGCGCATCCTCAAGAATTTTCGCACCCGTCACCCCAAGGTCAACGTCACGGTCAACGACGTGATCAACGAACAAGTGCTGGAGATGGTCCGTGACCGCCAAGTGGAACTGGGGGTGGCTTTCGAACCGGGCCCGGGGTCATCGCTGACCTTTACCCCGCTGTATATGGACCGGTTTGTCGCGGTAGTGCCCAGTGACTCGGAGTGGGCCGGGCGCTTGCTGATCGACTGGCAAACCCTGCTTGAGCAGCCCTTTATCACCTTGCAGCGCCCCTCGGCGGTACGGGTGATGCTCGAAGAACATCTACAGGCGCGGCAGATGAAATTGCCGGTGGAGTTTGAAAGCCATCAGCTGGCTACGGTGGGGCGCATGGTAGCCAGCGGGCTGGGGGTCAGCGCAGTTCCGGCGCTGTGTGCCGAACAGATGCGCGAACTCGGTGCCCGCTGCATCACCTTGCATGAACCGGTGGTCGAACGGGCAATGGGCATACTGACCAAACCCGGCCATGAATTGTCGGCGGCAGCCCAGGCGATGTTTGACAGCTTGATCGGCGAGCAGCTTGGCGAGCGGTTTTGTGAATGAGGTCGGCGCGTCCCCTGATACCTTCGGCGTAATATTTAGTTGTACTTTTAAAACACTCCTAGTTGCAGTAACACATTCCTAAACACCTTGCGGCACTGGTTTTATATTGCGGCCCTAACCGAACTTAAGCAGTTCAATATTTTGGCCGCAAGCTCAATGAATTGGACATGGCGAATACTGTCGGCTTGCGACTTGATGACGGGTGGTATTTAGGAGCTCATCACAATAAATAAGAATGCTCTTATTTGTTGCAACGTCGATTATTAATCTATCTTGAACGGATTAATAGGCTGGACGTAACGCCTGTTTAATTTAACAAAATGATTGAGTAAGATCGCCGCCGCTGCACTCAACCAATCAAGCTCCCGGAGCGGAGCACTTATATGGAAGTTACTGTATGTCTTTGAAAAAAACCTTGCTCGTGACCTGTCTGCTGGCTGTTTCGGGCAGTGCTATGGCTGCCACCACGGCCGACTTGCTGGTCACCGGCAAGATCGTTCCTGCCGGCTGCGATGTGACTATCGGAAATGGTGCACCTCTGGATTTGGGCGATATCAATGTTGCAGATCTCAACCCGGATCATGACCAACCCACCCCGCTGCGTAACAGGACTGTTGCTTATAACGTTACCTGCACCGGCCCGGTAGCTCTCAGCACCAGCTGGGTTGACAATAATGAAGGCGCCGGTACACACCCGCTACCCGGCAGTCATAACCACTTCAGCCTGGGTAAAGATGCTGCTGACGCACCCATTGGTCACTTGTGGTTCCAGCATGGCGGTGGCGCAAGCGTAGCCGTAACGGGCAATGGTGCAGAGACCCATGCGAATGTAATCATGAGCCTCAATGGCGTTGACTGGAGTGACGCAGTTTATGGCCAGGCCAGCAAAACCTGGGTGAACTCCTTTGCTCCAGTGGGTGAAACCACTCCGGCGGCTTACACCACCTATAGCGGCAATTTTGTTCTCAAACCCCAGATCGCTCCGGTCAATACACTGGACCTGAACACTGCGCTGACAATTGATGCCAACGCAACCATGGAACTTACTTACTTGTAAGTGCGCCTTTAATACAGTGCCGGGGATATCCGGCGCTGTATTTGCTTTTATACAGATATCATCACGCCTGCGTATGTTTGTCACTGCCTCACCCTATGACTATTGGGGCGGCGCAGTAGTGCGCGCGACATAAATAATGTCGGGCATCGCAAGTTAAATAAAGGTCTTGATTATGCTTTGCACATACAAGCAGTACTCAAAGGTTTTGCGGGGCGCTGTTTTGCTGTTAATGGCGTTTGTATTCCAGTCGGTACACGCCTCCGGCATGACGCCGGATACCACTATTGTTCTGGTAAAAGTGGCGGATGGCGAAGGCAGTATCAATATCACCAATACTCATCCCAGTGCCGCATTGTTATATACCTCTCTGGCCAACATTACTGAAGACAAGGAAACCCTGCTGGTGGTTACGCCACCCATCATGCGCGTCGAGCCCGGACAAAAGCAGCTGGTGCGCTTCATTGTTCAGGCGCGTACGCCCATCACGACCCAGCGTCTGAAACGGGTGACCTTCGACGGTATCCCGCAAAAAAACAACGACGGTAAATCCACCGTCACCATGAACGTGCGGCAGAACTTGCCAGTGATCATTCATCCCGAGGGCCTGGCGTTGAAAAACGATCCCTGGGTGCTGCTCAAATGGACGCGTACCGGCAACACCCTGAACGTGAGCAACGACAGCCCTTACGTGGTGCGTTTGACCAAGCAACTGACCCTGCTTCCGGGCAAGACGGCGGCCGAGTTGCCAAACAATTACATCCTGGCCGGGCAATCCCTGTCAGTGAAACTTCCCGACAACACACCGGCCTCGGTGGAGTCGGTGCAGTTCACCCCCGCAAGCCTCTACGGCTTTGCCGTTAACGCGTTTAGCGCACCGCTGAACTGATCGTCCCTCTTATCACTGTCGATTTAGGATGCCCCGGATGATTCTTAAGCCATGGGCAGCGCGTGGTTGTACCGCGCTGTTTAGCAACCTGAGCTGTTCGAGCCTGCTGTCTAGTTTGTTATTTTCCCTGAGTGGCGAGGTCTTAGCCCAGACGGCAACGGCCTCCACGGGTCAGCCCGCTGACAGCCTGGCGCAATTCGATATACAGATGCTCAAACACCGGGGCATCGACCCCGGGGTGGCGCAGTATTTCGCGGCCGCACCGCGCTTCGGTTCCGGTAATCGACGGGTCGACTTGTGGGTCAACGGTAATGCCAGGGGCCAGGTCGAAGCCCGGTTCGATGATCAGGGCCAGTTGTGCTTCAACCGTGCATTACTGGATCAGGGCGCGCTGCAAATCCCTAAGGCGCAGTGGCAGAAGAATCCCGGGCAAAGCCCCGAAATTCAGGCGATTTGCTACGACTTTGCTGGCGCCTACCCGCAAACCGAAGTCGAGTTGCTGCCCAACAGTCAGCAAGTGCGGCTGGTGGTGAGCCAGGATGCCTTGCGCCCGGTGGCCGAGGATCGGGGGGTCTATCAGGGCGGAGGCAGCGGGGGGCTGATCAATTACGAGTTGCAGACCTACACCTCGAAATCGGGCAGTTACTCGAGCAATTATCATTCGGCCAACACCGAGATCGGTTTCAATCTCGGCGACTGGATCGTGCGCAGTCGCCAGTCATTTACCGCCAATGACAACGGCAATGACTTCCAGACCCTGTACACCTACGGCCAGACCACCTTTGTCGACCAGGCCCGGACCCTGCAGGTCGGCGAGATTAATATCAGCGACTCGGTACTCTCGGGCGTACCGATCACCGGCTTGCAACTGGTGCCTGAAGCCGCCCTGCAAGGCAGCAGCCAGGGCGGGGCGACGGTTAACGGTATCGCGCAAACCCAGGCCCGGGTCGAAGTGCGTCAGGCCGGTGCATTGATCTACAACACCGTGGTGCCCGCAGGCCCCTTCAGCCTGTCGGACATCCGGCCGCTCAACAGCAATACCGATCTTGAGGTCCGGGTCATTGAAGCCGATGGCCAGGAACAGCGCTTCACGGTGGCGGCGGCGTCTTTGGTACGCACCAGCCTGTCGACGCCGGGCGCGTCGTTCTCCGTCGGCAAATTGCGCACCTTCGACAGTTACCAAGGGGTCAAACCATTGATCGCCACCGCCAGCGATGGCTGGCTGCTGGGTGCCAGCAACAAGATCTCAGCCGGTGCCATGCTGGCCGACAACGACTATCAGGCCGCTGCGCTGGAACTGGACTCGGTGCTCAGCCCGGCCACGGCACTGACCCTGCGCAGCGTTGTTTCCCGGGCTCCCCGGGTCAAGGGGACGGGCACCCAGGCCAGTGCCAGCCTGAGTACCCGGGTCAGCGAAAAAATCAGCCTCAGTGTCAACACCACCCACCAGAACCGTGACTACCGTGACCTGCTGGATACCACCAACCGCCATACCGATTACGACCCCGGTGGCCTGAGCCGGGAGCAGTACGGCGTTTCGGCAACCTGGTCCGACCCGCTGCTGGGCAGTTTCAATAGCAACTATTCGACATCCCGGTCGTTTGCCGGGCATGCCACCGACTACCTCAGCGCCAGCTGGAGCAAGTCGTTCACACACTTCAACCTCAATGCCAGTGTTGAAAAGACCAGCCGCAATCTCAATCGCAACTCCCAGCCCCGGCGCACGCGCAAAGACCAGCCGCAAACCGCCATGTACCTGTCACTCAGCGTGCCCTTGGGGGGCGGGCGCAGTACCCGGACCTACGCCAATAAGCGCTCGGATCGCACCCGTTACGGCGCCAGTTTCAATGACAGCAGCTTTGAACGGCTCAATTACAACGTGGCGGTTGAACGAGAAGTGGAAGACGCCAGCCAGCAGTTGTCCGCCAACGCCAGCCTGCTGACCCCCTACGCCCAGACGTCATTCGGGGCTTCGCGCAGTGACACCAGCAACAGCTTCAACGCCCGGGCCAGCGGCGCGATGGTGTTACACGGCCAAGGCCTGACGCTGTCGCCGTATCAGGTACAGGACAGCTTTGCGATTGCCTCGGTAGGCGATGTGCCGGGAATCAAGCTCCAGACCCCGAGTGGTCCGGTGTGGACCGATAGTGCCGGGCGCGCGGTGGTGGCCAGTCTGAACCCCTATCGCTCGACCGGGGTGCAAGTGGAAACCAAGGGTTTGCCGCGCAACATCGATATTCAAAACGGCCACCAAATGCTCTCTGCGAGCCGTGGCTCGGTGCATCAGATGGATTTCGAAGTGCTCAAGAGCCGCCGCGTGCTGTTGCACATCACTGACAGCAACGGCGGGGTTCCGGCCAAGGGTGCCAGTGTGCTGGATGCCAATGGCGGGTTCATCACCAGTGTCATCGATGACGGCCAGGTCTACCTGAACAATCTGGAACATGCAGGGCCGCTGCGCATTCAACACAGCGACGATCAGTACTGCCAATTGAGCTTCGAGGTGCCCGATGAACAGGACCTGGAAAGCTATTTCGAGACCCTTAATGCCAACTGTGCCGCAGATGCCGAAAGCCTGATGGCAGTCAACGGGAGCACCCGGTAAATGACCTTTTACGACATCATCCGCACATTGCTGATGGCCCCCGTACTGGTGTGCAGCCCGCTGTTGCTGGCCAGCGAATGCGAGATCACGCTGAGCAACACCCATCTCGATTACGGCGTGCAACAGCATCCTTCGGGTGCCGTAGCGCTACAGGGCAATCACCGGCTGGACAGCCGCGAGATCCGCCTGAACGCCAGTTGCCGGGACGATTCGGCCATCGAGTTGACTCTGCACGGTGCGTTACATGCCAACCAGATGAAATTCAGCGATCAAGGGCAGGTCAGCATTCGCCTGAGCAGGGCGCAACTGGATGGTCGGCCCGTTGGCCTGGCCAAACCAGGTGACCTTGGCGCTACGGGTGCCGGGGTCGAGAGCCTTGCTGCCGCGCCGGGTGACGTCATCGTGCCCGTTGAAGCTGGTCGCCCGGCGCGCGGCAAGGCCCTGGTGCTCAGCCTTGAAATCGTTCCGCAACTGCCGCTCAGCGATATGCGCTCACGGGATGCCAAAGTTCACGAGGGGCAATTGCGCATCGACGTCAACGGGTCATGAGCCACGCAAGTGGTGTGCCTTTCAATCATAAAAATTCTGGAGCACGTGACTCTATGCATCCCTCGAAAAGCTTGACCCTGGGCTGCCTGATGCTGCTCGCCGGCAATGCCCTGGGCGCCGCCAGCGTTGACCTGAGCATCAGCGCCACGACTCACCCCGCGGCCTGTGACATCCGCCTGGATAACGGTGGCAAGGTGGACTATGGCACCTTGCAACATGGCGACCTCAACCCCGACAGCAGCCGTGAAACGCTGCTACCGCCCAGGACCATCGGCTGGCAGATCAATTGCGGGTACGCGGTGCCCATCGCCTTGCAATGGACCGATAACCACCAGGCCTATGGCAGCCACCCCCACGGCACCCATTACTTCAGCATGGGCAAGGATGCCCGGGGAGCGCCGATTGGCAGCATGGAGCTGTTCTATGGTGATGCTACGGTCGCTGACGGGCACACCGTAGCCGCCATCTCCAGGCCACTGGGGAGTGATTACTGGATAGCCAATCTCGATGGCATCGTCGATCACCGCTTCGTGCTGGCATTTGCCGCGCCCGGTACCGCTCTGGTCGGGGCATTCGCCAGCTACTCCGGGCAGTTGTCGTTGACCACCCGCATCGCGCCGCTCGACAGCCTGGACCGTACGCGGGTGATCCAGCTGGACGGCAGTGCCACTGTTGAAATTATTTATCTGTAACTGGTGGCAGGCGGCCTGATCAAAAGTGGCACTTTGTTTTTTTGTTCGATGAAACTTTCAAATGTTGAAATTTAAATAAATGCGCTCTTGCAGGGCGTGACAATGGTACGGGCAATATAATTATGCATCTTAAAAAAACGTTACTCTTCGCTTCTTTACTTGCTGTTTCGTTCAGTGCAGTTGCCGCGACAACTGCCGACCTGAGAGCGACCGGCAGAATCTTGCCGGGCGGTTGTGAAGTGACACTCAATGGCGGCGCAGCGGTCAATCTTCGTACGATATCGGCTGCTGACCTTAATCCCGACCCTGACGCCGCCACCCGACTTGCGGCGGTACGTGTTCCTTTTAATATCACCTGTCTGAGGCCGGCGATCATTGCCACTTCCTGGACTGATAACCATGAGGCTGAAGGGGCCTACCAGCCCAGTGCAGCGACATTCAGCCTGGGCCAGGATGCAGCTGGAACCCCTATTGGTAACTTGCGCATCACCCATGGCCCGACCATACCGGTAAGTGGCGGTGTCAGCTCATCGGCCAAATCCCTGACCAGTACCGATGGCATTGGCTGGGATTTCTCAATAACCGGCCAGATCCTCAAGACCGGAATGATTGGTTATGGTGTTGTGGGTGGACCGAACATCCCCGCGGCCTTTCAAACTTATGGCGGCGAACTTGTTCTGACCCCGACGATCGCCCCCGTCAATACACTGGATATGAGTTCAACTCTGAACATAGAGGCCAGTCAAACTATTGAACTTCGTTATTTATAAGCAGGCTGTATCAAACGGAATAAAGCCTTATTTATTGGAGCGATAAACTCACGAAAACGTTTCGTAGTCGCTGACGAGGCACGAGGCTGCGATAAGGTCCGCAGGACCTTGCCTGGCGGCCCCCGGTAACCCCCTCGCAGCCTCGTTTCACTCGTCAGCGACTACAGGGGCGATCCGTGTTTGTAGTACGCACCGAGCTGGCCGTGCAACCGTAGTGTTGCCGGAAGCTGCGGGTGAATTGCGCCTGGTCACTGAAGCCCCAGCGCATGGCCAGCTCACCGATCGACAGCCGGCAACCGGGGTCATTCAGGCCTCTGTTGACCGCCTCAAGACGCTGCAGGCGAATCCACTCCCCGAGACTGTAGGGCGTACTGCTGAACAGCTTGTGCACATAGCGCACCGACAGTCCGCAGGCACTGGCGATCATCGGCGGCGCCAGGTCGGGATTGCCCAGTTGCTGTTCGACGTAGTGCTCGATGCGTTGCAAATGCATGGCCGCCAGATTCGAGCTTTCGCTGCTGAGCACCCGTTCGTCATCACGCAGGGCCATCAATAACGTGGCAAGCGCTTGTTCCAGCAGCATGTGGCGCACGGCTTCCTCACACTCATCGAAGCGTGCGGCACACATGGCCAGTTGATCGACAAAGATACGCCCCAGGCCACGCTTGGCATCAAAGCACAAACGCGTATAGCGCTCGGCGCCGCGCAACTGGCCATGCAGTGCGCGTTCGGGGAGTTTGAACACCCACAGATCGTTATCGCAGGCATAGTGAAAACGGTAGGGCGCATCGCCACGCTCGAAAATGAACCCGCCGGGGCGGCAATGCAGTGCACGGCCGTCCTGCTCGAAGTGCACTTCGCTACGGCGCGGTACGGTGACCAGGTAGCAGGCTTCCTGGTCTTCACTGACCTGGGACTTGCTGCGCGAATAGCCAAGCTGGCTGGAGCGCAAGCGCGAGAGGGTCAGCGCGGTGCTGGCGGTTTCCCAGATTTGCAGGCTGCCGCTGAACGTTGAGCTGGGTGAAAACTCCAGCGAAAGCGGAAAATAGGCACTGGCGATCGCGTCCGCCCATAGCGGCTGGCGTTGACTGTCGGGCCAGGAACGGGTGGATAGTTTGTGCGCCATGGCTGCCCTCGTATGATTTTTATTATGAGGACGGTGCCGACCCGTAGAAGCGTCGACACCGCTGGTTCGCCATCATTTGCCAATGCTTACGGACGGTCAATCACAAGGTGTCAGCCGGTAGGTGGCAGACGGGGCTAACACTGCCTGCCAGCCAGGAGGCACGACGATGTTGGTGGTCGACTCCTCTATCACGCAAGGGCCCTGCACGGTTTGTCCGCACTGTAGCTGCTCACCGTTGTAGACCGGGGTTTGTTGCCAGTCTGACTGAACGCTGAACAGCATCGGCCGATAACCGCAGGCTTGCGCCGCGACAGCCTCGGCAGGTTGCGCCAGTTCCGGCATGGGCGGGCGTTGCAGACGTGCAATCACCGAGCATTCGAGATTCACCAACTCCACCGGGCTTTCAGGCTCGCTGTAGGAAAACAGAGCCTTGTGGCGGGTATGGAACGCCTCGCGCAAGGCCACCAGCCCCGCCTGATCCAGTTGCCCGTGGCTCAGTTCAACGCTGCATTCGTGAATCTGCCCCAGGTAACGGATCTCCAGGTTGTACAGGCATTCGACGTTATTGCCGGCGCCGTAACCGTCGTCGCGCAAGTTATGCATGCCACGTTCGCGCAGGTCACCCAAGGTCTGGTTGAGCAATGTCAGGTCGACCAGCTCATCGTCCAGGCGCATGGGCAGGGTCGTCAACTGGTCGTAACGGATATCCGAAAGGATCTGTCCGTAGGCACACAGCCCGGAAGCCACTTTGGGGATCAGCACCACCTGGCTGCCGATTTCTTCGGCCAGGCGCATGACATGCATGCCCGCAGCACCGCCCGCACCAATCAGGGCGAAGTCCCGCGGGTCATAGCCGCGCTCGATCGATACCCGACGGATACCGCTGACCATGTTCAGGTTAACCAGGGTGATGATGCCAATTGCGGCGCGCTCAACGCTGATGTTCAAGGGCTCGGCGATTTTACGCCGGATCGCCTCGATGGCTGATGTGCGGTTCAGGCGGATGCTGCCGCCCAGCAGTGCGCCGTCGGCCAGGTAACCGAGGGCCAGGTTGGCGTCGGTGACGGTAGGCTCGGTACCGCCCTTGCCATAGCACACCGGCCCGGGGTTGGCCCCGGCACTGCGCGGGCCGACCTGGAGCATGCCGAAGTCATCGAGGAAGGCAATCGACCCGCCCCCGGCACCCAGGGTTTCCACCTGAATCATCGGCACACCGATGCGATAGCGCAGAAAGTCGGTGTCTTTGCTGAAGTTGGTACGCCCGGCTTTGCTCAGGGTGATATCGAATGAGGTGCCGCCCATGTCCACGGTGATCACATTGTCGATACCGAAAGGTTGGGCCACGCACAACCCGGCTTGTGGTGCGGACGCCGGACCGGAGTTAATGGCATTCACCGCACGCTCGCGCATCACCACCCCGGGTGCCAGCCCGCCGTTGGATTGAAAGTAGCGGGTGGGTTGCTGCGCCCCGAGTTCTTCGAACAAGGCGTCGATCTTTTCGATGTAACGGCCCATCACCGGGCTCAGGTAGGCGTTGACCACGGTGGTTGAGGTACGGGTGTACTCACGGATTTGCGGGAACACTTCATTGCCGGTGCAAACGAACACCCCCGGCAGGGCCGCCCGCACCATCTCGGCAGCGCGCTGCTCGTGGCCCGGATTACGCACCGACCAGACGAACGAAATGGCCACCGACTTGACCTCCTGTTCACGGAAATACTCGATCGCTTCGGCAATCGCCCGTTCGTCCAGGGCGGCGTATTCGCTGCCGTCACTGATGATCCGCCCACCGATCGGCCGCCGCAGATGGCGCGGTACCAGCATATAGGCTGGCGGGTAACTGGCATCGTAGCGATGCCCGTCTTCCTTGTGACCGAGGCGGATTTCCAGGCTGTCTTCATGGCCCTCGGTACACAGCAGGCCGACCTTGACCCCGGTTTTCTCGATCAGTGCGTTGAGGGCCACGGTGGTGCCGTTGATGCACAGGTCGCAGTCGCCAATGATCTGCGCAGGGGTGCGACCCAGGGCATCGGCCATTTGTGCCAGGCCGTTGCGGATGGCCAGGGTGCCGTCCTGCGGGGTCGACGGTGCCTTGAACAACTGCACGTTGCCGTTGTGATCCGCCAGGATGAAATCGGTGAAGGTGCCGCCGGCGTCGATGCCCAGACGATATTGTTGTTTGGTCATGATCAGGGATTCCAGGTTGCTCAAAGGGGCAGGGGCGATCAATGCGCGGTACGCAAGGCGTCGGTCGCGGCGTCATCGACCTGGCCGTCGCTGTCAATCACCACGCCATATTCCAGGCGGGCGCCTTCACGGGACACCAGGCCATTGCGCACGTCGTTCAACACACTGGCCACGGGGCGGCGCAAAGGGTTGCCATAACCACCACCACCGGGGTTCACGTTGATCACCCGTTCGCCGGGCCGGGCCGTGAGTTGCGCGTTGTAGATGAAGTGCTCTTCTTCCCCGTCGCTGTGGCGGTGAATCAACCGCCCGAGCTTGGGCTCGAGCATCACGTTGTTCGCGCCTGCCGCCCCCGACGTTGGCAGTTGCCGGCCCTCACCAAAGCCGACCACGGTCATCGCGTGATTGAGCGGTTCGATTTCAATGCGGGTCCCCGAGCCACCGCGAAACTCACCGGCGCCACCGCTGTCGGTCATCAGGCTGTAGCGGTGGATGAGGATCGGGTAGGAGTGCTCCAGCAGTTCGATATCGCCAGACATCAGCGCCCCGAAGCAACACAGCGGACCGCAGGCCGGCCAGCCGTCCATGGCCTTGTTCGCCCCGGCCCCGGAGATGATTGATGCGAGCACCATGGTTACGTACTCGTCGTTGCCATTGCGCGGGTCATGCCCGGCGATATTGATACCGCTGGCGTGGCCCCACGAGGCCGTGACGCGATCCGGCGCTGCCTGCTCCAGTGCCTGGCGCACGGCATCGGCCAGGGTCTCCATCGGCGTGGTGGTGCTGTTGACGTGCGGAGCGGGTTCTTTGGCGTTGCACAAGGTGCCCGGCGGGCCGAGGTCGACGGATACGCAGCGGTACAGCCCCTCGTTGTACGGCGGTGGTACCTGGGCAAACATCATCAGCCCCAGATACACCCCGGACACCGAGTTGCCGGCGTAGGAGTTGATGAAGTAGGGCACTTGCGGCGGGCTCTCGATCAAAATGTGCGCCTCGTCACCGCGAATCTCCACCTGAGCGGTGATCGCCAGTTCGCCCAGCCCGTGCCCCGAGTCTTCAAGCACCGCAGTGCCGCTGTAAAAACCGTCGGGCACCTCACGCAGCAGGGCACGCATGTGCCGGTCAGCCATGTCTTTCAACTCGGCGATGCACGCGCGTACCTGTTCCACGCCATAGCGCTCCAGCAGTTCGAGCAAGTGCCGCTCACCGACGTTGCAGGCGCCGTATTGAGCGTTCAGATCGCCTTCCTGATAGGCGCGGGCCCGCATGTTGGTCAGCAGCAGATTGATCACATCCTCGCGGCGCTTGCCCTGGGACCAGAGCTTGACCGGAGGGATACGCAAACCTTCGGCGTAAATCTCCTTGGCGTCGGGGTTATAGCCGGCGGGTACCGGGCCGCCGATATCGGTCAGGTGGCCTTTGCAGACGGCCCAGAACACCAGTTCGCCCTGGTAGAACACCGGTTTGTACATACAGCAGTCAAGAATATGGCTGCCTTTATAGGCCGGGTCATTGTGGTAGATCACATCGCCTTCCTGGATGTCATCACCGAAGAATCCGGCCACGCACTTCATCGCCGGAATCAGCGAACCGAGATGAATAGGGATGTCCTGGCCTTGCAGGATCATTTCCGGAAGGTGGTCAAAGAGCGCATTGGAATAATCGTGAGCCAGATTGAAAACGCTTGAGCGCCCGGTTTTTTCGAGGGTTATGGTCATTTCGCGCTGCGCGGTTTCGAGCGCGCCACGCACGACTGCCAGGGTGATCGGATCTACTGTGCTCATGGGTCACCAGAAATCTTGTTGTTATTCAGGTGGAGGTCAGGACGAACGTCTAACCCACGGCACAAAACTACGCGCACCACACCGCGACTGGCTTGGCGCCCGGTGCACTGATTGTTGACCCAGGGTGCACTGCTCGTTAACCCCCTTTACGTAGCAGTTGCCGAAGGCTACGTCCGATTGCGAAGCGATCGTAATGCTGCGTGCACGGTTTGCCTGACGCAGCCTCGTATTACTCGTCAGCGGCTACAGGGCCGCAATGCAGCGGGGTAATGACCTGTTCTAAATCCCGGGGCTGGTCACGTATGATCATGGGCCACCTTGATCAGTCACTCTCAAAAGGCGATCGGCAGATGAACACCAGACACCAACAAGACCTTCAACGTATCGCGTACCAGGAGCAGGTTCTGCAGTTCGCAACCTTCGACAAGAGCACGGCGTGGGAACTGGGGCAGCGTTTGAAATCAGCCTGCGAGCAGGCAGGTGTTGCCACGGCCATCGAAATCCGGCTTGGCCGCGAAACCGTATTTTTCTATGCCATGCCGGGTACCGCCGCCGAAAATGCCGACTGGGCACGACGCAAGCGCAACATCGTCGAAATGATGGACCGCAGTTCGTACGGTGCCGGTTTGTCAGCCGAGGCAGAGGGTGTGGCGCGAGACGTATTGATGGGGCTGCCGACCCGCGATTATGCCAGCCACGGCGGCAGCTTCCCGCTGAAGGTCACGGGGATGGGCTGTATCGGTGTGGTCACGGTTTCCGGGCTGCCGCAGCGTGACGATCACATCCTGGTGGTGCAGACCCTGGCCGCCATGTGCGGCGTCGATCCGGCTGAGGTGGCAATGCCACGGTTCACTCAGGACTGACCGGCGCGTCGATTGCGGATACTGCATCAGTCTGGCTGCGAATGTGCCGCGATCATTCTTTAACGTCCATGAACTCTTTGGCCCAGGCCACGTACTCTTCAGGCAGTGTGTAGGTGTGGGTCAACTCGGTGGCGCTGAGGTTGGAAGTGCTTTGGGTCAGCTTGCGCTGGGCCCGCAGGCTGTCGTAAGTGGCCTTGATCGCGGCAAAGTAGGCTGCGTGGCCAGCAACCACCACACGTACGCCCAGACTTGCCAGACGCTGGCTGTCACTGAGTTGCGGGTTGCCGTAGGTCACCAGCATCAATGGCACGCTGAGCTTTTCAGAGATCTGCTCCAGGTGCTCGAAATCCTTGATACCGACGATGCAGATACCATCGGCGCCGGCTTTTTCGTAAGCCAGGGTGCGCTCGATGATGGCCTGGGTTGGCAACACCCCGGCATTGGTCCGGGCAATGATTGAGAGGCCGGGATCAACACGGGCTTCAAGGGCAGCCTTGACCTTGCCAATGCCTTCCTCAACGGAAATCAGATCGGTGGATTTTCGCGCAAATTGAGCGGGCAGCAGGGTGTCTTCAATGGTCAGCGCCGCAACCCCGGCACGCTCAAGTTCTTCGACGGTGCGCATCACATTCAGGGCATTGCCATAGCCATGGTCAGCATCCGCGATGAACGGCAACTGGGCGACACGGCCGATCCGGGTTGCCTGTTCAACGAACTCACTCAGCGTGATCAACGCAAAATCGGGTGCTGCCAGTACCTGCAGCGACGCTACCGAGCCGCCCAGAATGCCGACCTCAAAACCGAGATCGGCAGCGATGCGGGCGGACATGGGGTCGAAAACAGAAGCCGTTTCGACGCACATTGGCGTGGCAAGCAGTTCACGAAAATTGCGACGAAGATCTGAGTGAGAAATTTTGGACATGTTCTTTCCTGGTTCTGGCCATTGTCAAAATACGATCAATGCCCCTGTTCATAGTCCGACAAGACTATCACGCAAGAAAACCGAGGATTATGACGTTTAAGTCTTCACCAAGCTTGCGGGACTGAACGTGGCAGATCACTTTGCTCGCAACCCCCGGTTTTTGCATCACGCTGTTGACCTGGCCTTTTGTCTGACCCGTTTCCCAAGGAGTTAACATGCCACGCTTTGCTGCCAACCTCAGCATGCTTTACCCGCAACATGAATTTCTTGATCGATTCGCGGCGGCGGCGGCCGACGGGTTTGAAGCGGTGGAATTTCTGTTTCCCTACGACTACAGCGCCACCGAACTCAAGCAGCGATTGAGCGACAACGGCCTGGTCCAGGCCCTGTTCAACGCGCCGCCGGGAGACTGGGCAGCCGGGGAGCGGGGGATTGCGACCTTGCCAGGGCGTGAAGATGAATTTCGCTCAGGCTTCGACCGCGCCCTGGAATACGCCGCGGTGCTCGGCAACACGCGTGTCCATGTCATGGCCGGTTTACTGGCAGCGGAAAGTGACCGCCTCCGTCACCACGGTGTATATCTGCAAAACCTTGCCTACGCCGCAGACCAGGCGGGCAAGGCCGGGATCACGGTGTTGCTGGAACCGATCAATACCCGGGACATGCCCGGTTTTTTCCTCAACCGTCAGGACCAGGCGCAGGCCATCTGCAAAGAGGTTGGCGCCACTAACCTGAAAGTGCAGTTTGACTGTTATCACTGCCAGATCGTTGAGGGGGATCTGGCCACCACATTTCGCCGCGACTTTGACCGCATCGGCCATATACAGATTGCCGGCGTGCCGGATCGGCATGAGCCGGACCAGGGGGAAGTCAACTATCCCTACCTGTTCGAACTGATGGACCATCTGGGTTACGACGGCTGGGTGGGCTGCGAATACCGCCCCAAAGGCGACACCTCGACGGGCCTGCAATGGTTGCGGGACTGGAAGGCACGCTAATCATCAAACTGTAGGAGCGAGCTTGCTCGCGAGCTCTTGGTTGCCACGCGCAAAAGCTCGCGAGCAAGCTCGCTCCTACAGAGTGCCTTTGTGGTGCGGGCGGTCTGCTTGCCATGCTGGTTGCGGCAACCCGGTGAAGCAGATCCGGGCTGATGCCGGTGGCTTTGATCATGCGCAGGTAATCACTGGCAAGGGAGCGAAAGGCAATGCTCAGGCCGCCGTATGATGATCTGGTGCTACCCGCCAACAGGTTCATGCCGAGCACTGCGGATATCAGAGAGTGTTCCGGCGAGACCTGTCGCATGAACCCCACTCAAAAAAGTTCGTGCGACAGGCACGTCCAGAACGCTGGCAGACGTTTTTTGGTGCTGTACGTACCCCGATTAAAAATCAGTGTATCGGTCTAGCCCGATATTCAAACATTCACAACCTTGGCTGGCATGCCTGGGTTCAAGGCCACGTCATGGGTCAGCATATTGAAGGTTTGCGGTTGCACGGCATATTTCCACTTGCCCTCTTTATAAAATAGAAAGTTAAACGCATTAGGGGCTGGGATCTTCTGATCATTATGGCAATAGTCACTGGCACTAATACTCGAAATAACAGTCTGCCCTTGGGCCTTTATAAGGTTATTGATATGGGCACTGTCTGGATGTTGGTGGTGGTAAACCCTGAGCATATTGCTGCCAAGCGGCGAAGAGGTAGTGACCAGTGCACAGCCATTCATTGCGGCGGTAAATACATAGTGATGCTCGGGATTATGCATGGGTATATCGACAAAGCCAGGCAGTACATTGCCTTGCACGAAGGGGCACCAGTAAGCGGTAATCAGTGGATCACTGTGCGGCGGGTTACCGGTCGGTGCCAGCGTGACTTGTCTGTCCTGTCCTTCCCCCTGTAGGTCAAATGCACCGGATTTGGTGCTGTTGAGGATCCGGTTTCGTTGTTGATTTATGTTGCTTGCCTGATCTTTCATGAACCACGACACATTGTTAATCGCTCGCTGAGCAATAAACCATATCGGATCATTCTTAAAAGTCAGATTGTGGCCGTTCATAATCTTTTCCAAATATTAAATAAATGCCTGACAGCAAGAAAGATGCTGCCAATACAGGACAATTATTTGTCGGGGGCAATATTACTTTTCTGTAAGAAAAACGAACAAGTTATCAAGCATGATAAAATGTTTCCGCAGTGAAATTCTAACTTATTCCAAATAGGTAGGCGATTTTCATCAGCGCCGAAAGTACCTGTAAAGCGTTTAGAAATACATGCTTGATCTTATGATTATTTATACATAGGCACTCGCTAAACAAGGAGCCTGCGGTACGGGCGATTGTGACGCTTGCACTTTCTTGCCGGGCAATTGGAGGGGGGGGAGGCCCGAGGCTGAAGAGACTGACCGCAGTATTTGAGCAAGGGCATGGCTGTACGGCCAGGCCCGAAAAAGTCTACTTTGACCCCACATTGCATATAGCTTGAAACGAGTCCCTTATTCCATAAAACACGTACAAACGGATTTTATAGTGCGTTTTAATCTATTCAGATAATTCTGAACAGATTGGAGTATTGGTCTTTGAAAACAATGGCGCTCTTACCCTTGAGCCTCGCATTACTCGCTAGCTGTGCAACCGCTTTTGCGGGCCAGACCCTGGATCGCGTGACTGAAAAAGGGCAGATGACAGGCGTTCTGATGGAGAGCTATCCGCCGTTCTCCTTTCTCAACGAACAGAACCAGCTGGACGGCTTTGACGTTGATGTCGCCAAAGCAGTGGCGCAGCGCCTGGGGGTAAAACTCAAGCTGGAAACACCTTCCTGGGATGTGATCGCCGCCGGCCGCTGGAGCGGGCGCTATGACATCTGCGTCTGTTCAATGACCCCGAGTGAAGCCCGCGCGCAAGTGTTCGATTTTCCGGTCGAGTATTACCAGTCGCCCGCAGTGATCGTGGTCAATGCCAAAGATACGGCTATCGCTTCAGGCAAGGACTTGTCCGGGAAGAAAGTCGGGGTCATCAGCGCGTCCACCTATGAAGCCTACTTGAACAAGGATCTGGTGATTGAAGGGGCACCTTTGAAATACCCGTTCGACAACGTCCAGGTGGCGCCTTACGACAATGAAACGGTAGCGTTTCAGGACCTGGCGCTGGGCAGCGGCGTGCGTCTGGATGCAATGGTCACCAACCTGATCACCGCCCGTGAACGCATAGCCCAGGACCCGCGCTTCAAGATTGCCGGCAACACGCTGTATGCCGAACCCAACGTGGTAGCGATTGAAAAGGGCGACCCGCAGTGGAGTGCCAGGGTCACTGAGGTCATTGATCAACTCAAGGCCGACGGCACACTGAGCAAGATTTCGCAGAAGTGGATCGGTGCCGATATCAGCCAATGACAGCCCACAACCCACATCCCGCCAAGACGCGTGTCACACCCGAAACCGGAACGCGTCGCCTGAGCCAGGTGTTTAGCTTTCGAACGCGGCTCTACCTGACCTGGGCGGCTTTGCTCGGTTTGTGCGTCATGTTCTTCATGAGCTTCGACCTGAAGTTCTCGATCATCGTTGATAAATTGCCCAACCTGGTGGGGCTGCATCTGGGGCCCAACGGCTTTTTGCAAGGCGCAGCGCTCACCTTGTTTCTGTGTTTCTGTTCGATCTGGCTGTCGCTGCTGCTGGGGTTTGTGACCGCGCTCGCACGTCTGTCACGCAGCGCCGTGGCCTTTGGCATTGCGAGTTTTTACGCCTCGTTCTTTCGTGGCACTCCGCTGCTGATCCAGATCCTGTTGATCTATCTGGGTCTGCCGCAGATAGGCATTGTTCCAGGTGCCATCAGTGCCGGCATCATTGCGCTGTCGCTGAATTACGGCGCCTACCTGAGCGAGATTTTTCGCGCCGGCATCATGGCCGTAGCGCCCGGCCAGCGCGAAGCGGCCATGGCGCTGGGGCTATCGCCGAGCGCGACATTCGTGCACATCATCCTGCCCCAGGCCATGCGCACGATCATCCCGCCGACAACCAGCCAGTTCATTTCCATGCTCAAGGACTCATCGCTGATTTCGGTGATGGGGGTCTGGGAAGTGATGTTCCTGGCGCAGTCCTATGGGCGCTCGTCCTATCGCTATATCGAAATGCTCACCACCGCAGCCGTGATCTATTGGCTGATGTCGATCGGCCTCGAACTGGTCCAGCACCGTCTCGAGCGTCATTACGGCAAAGGGTTCAAAAACCAGCGCTGAATCAGCGCCTTTAATTCATTTTTTCGAGAATCATGATGTCCGATCCAAAACCTCTGTTGTTTGCCCTTTACGAGCAAGCGAGCGTCGGCTGTGGTGGGGCGCCGAGCCTGTGGACGCACCCGGCTGACGAGCGACTGAGCATCAACTCTCTGGGCTATTGGTCGAAACTGGCACGGATTGCCGATCAGGCACACCTGGACATGCTGTTTTTCGGCGATGTTCTGGGTTTCTACGATGTGTTTGCCGGCAATGCCGACGCCGCCATGAAATGGGCGGTGGAAGCACCGGCCAATGATCCGTTGATGATCATTCCGGCACTGGCTGCCGTCACCGAAAACCTGGCTTTCGGGGTCACGGTGACCACCAGTTACGAGCATCCCTTTACCCATGCCCGGCGCTTCAGCACCCTGGACCACATGACCAACGGCCGTATCGGCTGGAACATCGTCACCTCTTACCTGTCCAGTGCCGCGCGCAATTTCGGTCTGGAGCAGATGATCAAACACGATGACCGCTATGAGCGTGCTGAAGAGTTCATGGACGTGGCCTACAAGCTTTGGGAGGGCAGTTGGGCCGATGATGCTGTGGTGGCCGATAAGGCGCGCCAGCTGTATGCCCGGGGTGATCGCGTGCGCCCGATCAACCATGCCGGCGAACACTATCGGGTGGCCGGGCCGCATTTAACCTCGCCATCGCCGCAGCGTACGCCCCTGCTGATCCAGGCCGGCTGGTCAGGGCGGGGCAGGGCCTTCGCGGCCAAGCATGCCGAGCTGATCTTCATCGCCAAGTCCAACCCCCATGAGATCCGTCAGGGGCTGGAAGAGATCTGGGCCCAGGCCCGGGCGCTCGGTCGTCCGGCCGAAGACGTGAAGTCACTGACCGTGCTGCGCATTGTCACGGCCAAAACAGAAATCGAAGCTCAGCGCAAATATGACCAGCTGCAAAGCAATTACCACTTGCAGGCACAACTGGTCAGTTACGCCGGTGATACCGGTATCGACATTAGCCGCTACGCCGACGGTGATGCCCTGTCCACCCACACCGAAGGCATGACGTCCTATGTGATGCGAGCGGATGGCAGCGGCAAACCGTTAACCGCGGGTGACGTTAAACAGCGTTTTGCCAACGTCACCCGCGGCAGCGACTTGATTCTGGTGGGCACCCCGCAACAGGTCGCCGAGCGGATTGAAGAGCACGCCCGGATTTCCGGGACCACGGGTTACATGCTCAACCCGCTGATCAGCCCCGGCAGCCTTGAAGACTTTGTCGAACTGGTGATTCCCGAATTGCAAAAGCGTGGCCTGTATCGCACCGAGCCCCAGCGCGGCACCTTGCGTTCGCGACTGCGGGCAGACGGCGCCAGTCACTTGCCGGCCAGTGCATATGGCGCGTCGTTTCGATTCGACCGGGGTTAGGCAACTGATCCACGGCCATCCCCCCCTGTAGGAGCGAGCTTGCTCGCGATGCAAGCACCGCGGAGTATCCTGTAAACGCGGTGCGGCCATCGCAGGCAAGCCAGCTCCCACAGGAGTTCCACACGCCTCGCGCCAGAGGATCTTTCTATTGCAGCGCTTGCGGCCGTACCACGTCCTGTTGGTGCGTGGCGCCAATGAACATGTACATCGCCGGCACCATGAACAGTGTGAGCAGGGTGCCGATCGACAACCCGGCGAAGATCACCAGCCCCATGTCATGCCGCCCCGCAGCCCCGGCGCCGCTGGCCCAGACCAGAGGCACCACGCCCAGCACCATGGCCGCGGTGGTCATCAGGATAGGCCGCAGTCGAACGGCCGCCGCCTCTTCAATCGCCTCGCGTTTGCTGTGCCCTGCGCGCTGCAACTGGTTGGCAAACTGCACGATCAGAATCCCGTGTTTGGTGATCAACCCCAGCAGCGTCACCAGGCCCACCTGGGTGTACACGTTGATCGAGGCAAAGCCCATGGTGATGAATGCCAGCGCGCCGAACAGGGCAGGGGGTACCGAAAACAGGATCACCACCGGGTCGCGGAAGCTCTCGAACTGAAAGGCCAGGGCCAGGTAGACGATGAGAATCGAGAACATCAGCAAGCCGAAGAAGCCGCCGGACTCCTGGATGAACTGACGCGACTCGCCCGAGAAGTCAGAGGTGTAACCCGAGGGGGCAACGTTACTCAGAATCGTGTTCAGTTTGGCCAGCAGTTCACCCTGGGCCACGCCACTGACGCCGGACAGGGTCGCCGAGTTGAGTTGCTGGAAGTGGTTAATGGATTCCGGCTCGGTTGAGGTCTCGATATGCGCCACCGTGCGCGCCGGGATCATGGACCCGGAAGGCGTACGAATGTAGTAATCGAGTATTTGCTCCGGGTTGAGCCGGTTGACCTGCAACACCTGGGGAATGACTTTGTACGAGCGCCCGGCAGTCGAGAAGTAGTTCACGTAATTGCCGCCCAGTGCGGCTGAAAGTGCAGCACCGACGTCGGCCTGGGTCATGCCCAGTGCGGCAATTTTTTCCCGGTCCACTACCAGCCTGGCTTGCGGCTTGTCCAGTTTCAAATCCATGTCGGCGAACCAGAACAGCTGTTGCTTCTGCGCCTCGGTCATCACCGCTTGTGCGACTTCATTGAGGTTTTCCACCGAGTCGGTGGTGGTGATCACAAATTGCACCGGCAAGCCCTGGGCGCCCGGCAACGATGGCAGCGGGAAGGCGGCAATGGTTGCCCCCTGCACCTGGTTCCACTTGTGCTGCAGGTCTTTGATCACGTCGGCCTGGGAACGCGTCCTGTCGCCCCAGGACTTGAGCAGCACCCCGCCCAGGCCCTGGTTGAGTGCGGGCAGCCCGGTCAGCTGGAACATTTGCGCGTATTCCGGCTCTTTGCTGGCAATCTGGAAGGCCTGGTCGGCAAAGCGCTCCATCTGCTGGGGCGAGGCCGTAGGCGGGCCTTTGATCAGCATGAAGACCAGCCCCTGGTCCTCGGTGGGCGAGAGCTCACTTTTGGCGGTCATGCCACTGGCAGCAACCAGCACGAACAGAATGAAACCAAACGCCACCAGCACCGGCCAGATGTTCAGGCCACCAGCCAGTACCCGGCGGTAACGCCCCCGCAGCCAGTCGAAATACTGATCGAGGCGACGTGCAAAGCGACCCTCTTGCTGCCCGGACTTGAACAGCCGCGAGGTCATCATCGGCGACAGCGTCAACGCCACCACGGCCGACACCGTGACTGCCCCCGCCAGCGAGAAACAGAACTCCTTGAACAGGGCACCCGTGAGGCCGCTGCGCAGGCCGATGGGTACGTACGCGGCAATCAGCACCACGGTCATCGCGACAATCGGGCCACCCAGTTCCCGGGCCGCGATCAGCGCGGCTTGCAGCACGCCTTGACCTTCTTCCTTGATATGCCGGTCGACGTTTTCCACCACGATGATTGCGTCATCGACCACCAGACCAATCGCCAGTACCAGGGCGAGCAGGGTCAGCAGGTTGATGGAGTAACCCAGCAGGTACATGACGAAGAACGTCCCCACCAGCGACAGCGGGATGGCCACCAACGGCACAATCACCGCCCGGAACGAGCCGAGAAACAGGTAGATCACCACCGAGACAATGATCATGGCTTCGGCCAGGGTCTTCACCACCTCAACAATCGAGGTATTGATGAACTCGGTTGAGTCATAAACGATGTTGCCGCGCACGCCTGCGGGCAATTGCCCTTGCAGCTCGGGGAACGCGCTGCGCACGCTGCTGGCCACCGTCAGGATGTTGGCTGTGGGCGCCGCCTTGATGCCGATGAACACCGAGCGCTTGCCGGAAAACGCCACGCTGCTGTCGTAGCTTTCTGCGCCCAGGGTTACGAGCGCCACATCTTCCAGGTGCACCAGAGCATCGCCTTTTTGCTTGATCACCAACTGCTTGAATTCGTCCACCGTGTGCAAATCGGTCCCGGCAGTCAGATCGACTGTCACCGTTTGCCCTCGGGTCGAACCGACGGCAGACAGGTAATTGTTGTTTGCCAGGGCGGTGGACACGTCCTGTGCGGTGACGTTATGCGCCGCCAGTTTGTCCGGGTCGAGCCAGGCACGCAGGGCGAACTGGCGGCCGCCCAGGATTTCTGCGGTTTGTACGCCCTGGATCGAATCGAGCTTGGGCTTGACCACCCGCACCAGGTAATCGGTGATGTTATTGGTGGGCAGTGTGTCGCTGTAGAAGCCCAGGTACATGGCGTCCGTGGTCTGCCCGACGGCCACCGACAGCACCGGTTCCTGTGCCTGGGCCGGTAGCTGGTTCTTGACCGAGTTGACCTGGGTATTGATCTCGGTCAGCGCCTTGCTGGCGTCGTAGTTCAGGCGCAGCGTTGCGGTAATGGTCGAGACACCGGTAATGCTCGACGAGGAGAGGTAGTCGATGCCCTGGGCCTGGGCGATCGCCGACTCTAACGGCTGGGTAATAAAGCCGGCGACCGTGGAGGCATCGGCACCGTAGTAAGCGGTGGTGATGGTGACCACCGTATTCTCGGTGCGTGGCCACTGGTTCACCGGCAGTTCGAAGATCGAGCGCAGCCCCAGGATCAGGATGAACAGCGACACGACCACGGCCCACACCGGTCGCTGAATAAAGGTATCGGTAAATTTCATGGGACACCTAGTGTTCTTGGGGAGTCGGAGCAGGGTCGTTCAGCGGCGCGGCGCTGTTGTCGATCTGCACCGGCGAACCGTTTTTGAGCTTCATCTGGCCACTGGTGATCAACAGATCGCCTTCCTTGACGCCCTCGAGGATGGCCACCTGATCACCGCGGGTCGGCCCGGTCTTGATGAAACTTTGCTGCGCGGTCAGTACCTCTTCACCCTTGTCGTTCTTGCTCGATGTGGCGATGAACACCGTGGTGCCGTAGGGGTTGTAGGTGACGGACGACTGCGCAACGGTGAGGTAGCGCTGCGGTTTGCCGGAGTCAACGATGGCCCGGGCAAACATCCCCGGCACCAGGCTTTGTTGAGGGTTGGCAACGGTGGCCTCCACGGTGACGTTGCGCGTCGTCGGGTCAAACTGGGTGTCGATGGTGCTGACCCGGCCGGAAAAGGTCTGATCGGCAAGCCCGTCGGCTGTCACCGCGACTTTCTGGCCAATGGCGATTTGCTCCAGCTGGGTCTGCGGAACGGTGAAGTCGATGTAAATGGGATCGAAAGTTTGCAGCGTAGCGATTTTGTCACCGGGGTTCAGGTATTGACCCGGGTTGACGGCGGTAATCCCGATACGCCCGGCAAAAGGGGCGCGAATGGATTTTTTCGCCACCAACGCCCGCTGCTGCTCGGCGGCGGCAAGCTTGGCCTTCAGGTCGGCGCTGTCTGTGTCCACCTGTGCTTGCGACACGGCGTTGACCGCCAGTTGCGCCTTATCGCGTTTGAGGACGATCACCGCCAGGTCCGCCGTGGCTTCAAGCGAGTGCAACTGGGCGATGTCCGAGTCGGCATTCAACTGCACCAGCAACGCCTGGTCTGCCACCTGTTGCCCGGGCTTGAAACCGATGCTGCGGACGATGCCGCCCACTTCCGTGGTCACATCAACCCCTCTGACCGCCTTGATCGACCCCACGGCTGTGACGCCGGGTTGCCACTCAGCGTAGGGCACATGCATGGCCGTCACCACGGAGGCGGGCAAGGGGGCTTTAGACTGGGCGATCAGTGCCGAAATCTGCACGAATTTGACCCCGGCGATGATCGCGACAATCACCAGCACCACCGCGATCATGATGAGCATCGGCCGCCACAGCCGACGTTTGCGCGGGGCGCCAGGCTCTGATGGCAGGGGTGAGGCAGTCTTGACGTCAGCCATGGGTGTTCTCACTGTTTCAATGATGCAATTCAGTTGAACCGCGTCGTGTCGCCGGGCGCAGGCTTTTTGTGCGTCGGCATGATTTCTTGCCACGACGGCAGGCCGAAGCGATCAGGCTTGCCCGCCGTGGCGGGGTCTACGTCGCTGCGGTTCCACCAGCCACCGCCCAGTGCCTGGAACAGGGCCGTGGTATCGCTGTAGCGGGCAGCCTGAGCCTTGACCCGTGCCAGCACGGTGTTCTGGTAGGTCTGCTGGGCCGTCAGCAGGTTGATGTATGCCACCGCCCCGAGCCGGAACTGAGCCTGCACCAAGTCCAGGCTGGCTTGTGCCGAGCGCTCAGCGGCAACCTGCTGGTTGAGCGCCTCGGCATCGGCCTCCAGAGCCCGCAGCGCGTTGGCCACATCCTGGAACGCGGTCAGCACGGTGCCCCGATAAACCGCCGCTGATTGGTCATAGGCAGCCACGGCTGCACGTTTGCGATGTTCGAGTGCACCGGCATCGAATATCGGTTGCGCGATAGACCCGGCCAGACTCCAGACCCCGCTGCCCGCCGAAAACAGCCGGGTGCCGCTGGCCACTGTGGAGCCCAAAGAGCCGGTAATGCTGAACTGCGGCAATTGATTGGCCACGGCCACGCCAATGTTGGCGCTGGCCTCATGCAGTTGAGCCTGGGCCGAGCGCACATCCGGCCGCTGACCGACGATGGCCGAGGGCAGGCTGACCGGCAGTTCATGCGGCAGGTGCAGGGAGGCGAGGTCGAAGCGCTCGTCCCGATCCTGATTGGGAAACCGGCCCAGATAAGCCATCAACTGATTGCGGGTCTGAGCCAGCTGCTTTTGCAGGGGCGGCAACGTGGCACGGGTTTGTGCCAGCGCAGTTTGCTGGGTCAGTACATCCGTATCGGCGATGGCGCCCAGCCGCCGCTGAGCGTTCAGCAGGTCCAGCTGGTCGCTCTGCAGCCGGATGATTTGCTCGGTGGCGCCAATCTGATCGCGCACCGACGCCAGGCTCACCGCGGTATTGACCACATTGGAGGTCAATGTGAGGTACGTCGCCTCCAGCTGAAAGCGTTCGTACTCGGCTTGTGCCGTGGAAGACTCGATTTGCCGGCGAGTACCGCCGAACACGTCCGGGGCATAGGACACACTCAGCGACGCCGAACTCACCGTGAGGATGGGGGAAGACGCAGCACCCGTCGTCGCCCCGGATACTTTCTCCCGGGTTTTCGACAGGTTGCCGTTGACCGAGGGGAACAGTGACGCCTGGTCGGCAAACACCAGTTCATTGGCCTGGCGCAACGCTGCCTGTGCTGCGCTGACATCCGGGTTGGCGTGCAAGGCCTCTTCGACCAGCGCGTTGAGTGCCGGGGAACGAAACAGCGTCCACCATTGCCCGGGAATATCCATCCCGTCGATCAGCCGCTGTGGGCCGCCGCCGGCATCGATGTCGGCCCGGGCAGTGGTTGTCAGCTTGTCCCGTGAGTATCCGGCATTGGCGGCCAGATCGGGGGGGACGAAGTCGGGGCCTACCGTACAGCCGGCCAGGGCAATACACAGCAGACTCAGCGCAGCCATGAGGTGTCGTAAAAGACCGCAGAGATGCGCCAACGGCTGCGGGCCCGCTGCACGCTGGCGAGGCTGCACTTTCATATTCCCTCTGATGAATCAGCAGGATAGTTTCTTGGTCGAGCAATGAGCGCCGGTGCTTCTGGCCGGCCTTTTAAACGGGCGCGGGGAGTACAGCAGTTGTGAGGTTAATCAGGTGAATTAACGTTAATTGAAGAGTGTGGGAACCGCCAATAGAGGGAATCTTTATTGGACAGTATCGCGAGCGGCTTGGGGCTATCTTGCTGGCTGTTCATCAGTACACGCAGGGGTTTACAGGCGATGAGGCAAAGTCGTGGGCGTGGGCTTGATTGCCTGCGGATAAATAGGCCTGACGCATAGCTAAGGCCCAATCGTCGAGTACCGGTTTGAAATCATCGACTGTCATGGCCTGCTTGTCATTTTTCAGGGTCAGGCCGGCGCTTTTGCGGATCACCTGCGCCACAACAGCCTGATTGCAGGCATCCACAACCGCGACTTCAGTAGTGATTTGCGTGTCCTGGTCACGGATGCCGATCGCTGTACTCACGCCGGCGGCAAGCAAGGTCACGGGTAGCCATTCATAAAACCGCAAGCCCTGGGTTGTGGCCGACACGGAGGTGATGGCAGGCCTGACGATCAGTGTGCCCGGGCCCGGAGTCGCGACAACGGTCATGACCTTGCCCAGCTCCTGTTTGAGCGCGGCATCGTAGTAGTGGCTTACCTCGGTCAGCATTGCTTCTGAGCGTCGCTCGCTCGGCAGCAGGGGTAAATAGAACTGGCTCGGTTCGATATACACGCGGGTGTAATGCGTGATCTGCGGGTTTACCCAGGACAGTACGCGTTGTCCGTCGGGGAGCTTTTTTTCTGTCAGCTGACTGTAGTCCTGTAAAAAAACCCGAATATTCCCCTGGAGAGAGGGTTTTGCCCGCGCATGCGGTGAGTGACAGGCACAGGGTTACCAGTAGCGGCAGCGAGATGCGTCTAGGCATTTGATCGGTGTTCCTGAGACGAATGTTTTGATGGGTGGTGTTGCTCAAGCGTCTGTGTCGCTTTCGCAACCCTTTATATGCAGTTCGCCATGAGCCATGACCCATTGGGTAAGCTCGGCGACAGATACTGAGTGGGAGTACTCCACCCACTGGCTGCATTGCGGGCTATAGGTCTCGATATAGCGGATCAGGAGGAGACATTTCTGGTCGCTGGACAGCGCCAGGCGAGACTCCTGGAAAAGCACCGGGTCGGTGCGCCAGACTTTGCGGGTGCGCTGGCTCAGAATCAAAGCGTTGGCGCTGTGGGCCTTACTGCTCAAGGTCGGCATCGAGGGCATCCTGGAATGAATTGCGCGCAGTGTGCCTGAGGGGTTTTGCCGGGAGATGTCTGGTTTATGCGGGCTCAGCCGCAATGTTTCTCGATTGAAATATATGACCCTGGCGCAGGAATGGTTTTAGATACCCTCCTTTTTCACCTATGGATCGCTGAATGTGAGCAGGTTACTGATCGTCGACGACGATGTGGAAATCCTATTACTGCTGGAGAAGTTCTTTCTTTTGCATGCTTATGAAGTGGAACTGGCCACCCACGGCGAAGCCATGTGGGCGGCAATCGGGCGCCAGCGGCCGGATCTCATCATTCTCGATCTGATGCTTCCCGGTGAGGGCGGGCTCAGCCTCTGCCAGAAATTACGCCTTAACACCGGTATTCCGATTGTGATGCTGACCGCCATGGGCGAGTTGAGTGACCGTATTGTTGGCCTGGAACTGGGTGCCGATGATTACCTGACCAAGCCTTTTGATCCTCGCGAGTTACTGGCCCGCCTGCGGGCAGTTCTACGTCGCGCCAGTGATCCGGTAAGAGCGCGTAACGAAGACACACGACTGGTTATCAGCTTTGCAGGCTGGCACCTGGACGTTACGCGCCGCGAGCTGCGCTCGTCAGCCGATGTGATGATTCCTCTCTCGGGCGGTGAGTTCGATTTACTGGTGGTCTTTCTTGAACACCCTGAACGCATCCTCTCGCGCGAACAATTGATCGACCTGACGCGCGGGAGCAATCACGAAGCCTTTGACCGCAGCATTGACGTGCAGGTGAGCCGCCTGAGACGAAAAATAGAGCCTGACAGCAAGCGTCCGGACCTGATTCGTACCGTGCGTAATGGCGGATACCTGTTCAATGCAAAGGTGACGCGCACGTGAGAGGGCTGATTGCGCACGTTGACACGCTCAGACGCCGGATAGCCTTGACCATTGTCGCGGCGATGCTCGCCTCGCTAGTGCTCTACGCCCTGTTTGTACAGGTGGCCGGGGTCTGGGCCAAACCGCCAGTCGATCAAATCGGCTTGCTGGATCAGATCGCGGCGACCACGCGCATCATCCAGGCGGCCCCGCCACAACTGCGTGAGCAGTTGTCTGCTGCGGCGAGCAATCCAGCCCTCGGGGTGCTCTGGAGCGAACACCGGAGCAGTTTCGAACTGCCAACTAACGGGACCTCGATCGACCTGGACAAATCGCCGGTTCTGCATCAATTGCTGGGCGAGGCCGAACACAAGATAGAGGTCTTCCAGCCCGCCAATTGGCCTGCCGAAAGCTCGCAAGCGCGTTATGTCTTGTTGATGCAACTGAACGACGGTAGCTGGTTGTCATTTACCCCGTCGCAACGGAGTTGGGGGATGAGCGCGGCATTGCGTTTTGCCGTTGTTGTTGCCCTGGGGCTGGTTGCAGCCTGGCTGGTCGCCCGGTTTGCCACTCGCCAACTGGCCGATCCGCTGCAACGATTTACCAGTGCCGTGCAACGCTTCGGTACCGACCTTAATGCCCCCGCCATTGAAATCGAAGGCCCCCGTGAAATACGCCAGGCGATCATTGCCTACAACACCATGCAGGCCAAGATCCAGCAGTTCATTGCCGAACGCACGCTCATGCTGGCGTCAATCTCCCACGACTTGCGTGCGCCCTTGACCCGCATACGGTTGCGGTGTGAGTTCATTGAAGATATTGACCAGCAACGAAAACTGATCCGCGACACCGATGAAATGCAATCGATGATCAACTGCGCCCTGGGCTTTTTTCGCGACGAAAGTCTGCGCGAGCAAGCCACAACATTTGACCTCAGCGAACTGCTGCAGACGGTGATCGATGACTACAGCGATCAGGGAATCGCCGTCGATTTTTCAGGGCCTCCCCACCTGGTGTACTTCGGCCGACCGGTGGGCATCAAGCGAATGACCACCAACTTACTGGAAAACGCAGTGAAGTATGCCCGCCATCCACGCATCGAATTGATCAATGGCAAGTGTTCGATCTGCATCGAGGTGAGCGATGAGGGACCGGGGATTCCTGATTCTGAGTTGGAGAACGTGTTCGTTCCGTTCTTCCGGCTTGAGCCCTCGCGCAATCGAGACTCCGGTGGGGTAGGGCTTGGTCTGTCCTCGGCCCGGGCAATGGCGCGCCAGCACGGCGGAGAGCTACTGTTACGAAACCGTATTGGCGGTGGACTCATCGCACAGGTGGAGTTACCCCACGCGTCTTTGAATCGGGCAGTGGCAATCACGCCACCCAAGACTTAGCATGCGAATCAACACGAATCTGTCTGGTGTACAGTCCTGGTCATTTGAAGGGGGCTTTTCATGTACCAGCAAGCGAAAGACGACGAAACCTCGAATACGGCCTTGTCCACACATGGATACGCCAGCCAGCACCTGAAAATAAAGGCGCCAGGCATGCGCCCGAAACGTCTCCTGGCGCAGTTCACCCGGCTACACTGGCAAAATGCCTAAAAAATATTATTTGCCGTTAAAACCTTCAAAAATATTGAATAGCATTGTCACACGACTGCTTTTAGTGGCGTTGTGTATTGTCATATTGGGTGCTGTCGTGCGCGAGTATGCGCTGACCAAGTTTCTGCATGAAGAATTGAGCGCAATTGTGGAAAAGCAACAGTTAGCGCTTGCCACTTATGTCGCTCATGATGTTGATAGAAAAATCACCCAGCGTCAGACGTTAATTCAGCATCTTGGCGTTTCGTTGCCCATTGATCTCATCGCCCAGCCTTCGAAGTTGCATGCTTGGCTCAAAGAGCATTACGAGTACCAGGTCTTGTTTTCTGCAGGATTATTCATCATCCGCCCGAACGGGCAGTTGCTCGCGGGTTATCCCGTCCACCAGGGACAGGCAATTGCTGATTATTCTGATCGTGATTATTTTCAGGCAGGGCGTGCGGGACATTCGCTTGTCGGGCGTCCCGAAATGAGTGGTGTCCCCCAGGAACCGACGTTACCCATATCGGTACCGATTCTTGACGAGGCCGGTAAAGTGCAGGCTGTTTTAGTCGGCTTTACCGCGCTGGCTGCGCCTGGTTTTATGGAATTGTTGCTTAAAAAAAACGTCGATAATCCCGTGGGCTGGGTAAAAATAGTCTTACCGAAAGATAAAGTACTGGTCACGTTTTCAGCGCTTGGCCTGACACTTAAATCAACACCCGCCCCGGGTATCAACGCCCTGTATGACAGAGCCATCGCGGGCTTTCGTGGTGCGGGGCTGACGATTAACTCAGAAGGCGTTGAAGTCGTATCGGCCATGGCATCTGTACCGAGTACGGGCTGGTTTGTTGTCGCCAGTTTACCAAGCAAAGAAGCGTTTTCATTAGTAGGTCGGGTTCAGATCTTTTTGATTAAGGGTGCAGTGGCGGCAATTTTCTTATTCGCGATCCTGTCATCGGCCGGGCTGTATATTGTCTTTCGTCATCTGTTTCATGCCGTCGCCCAGGCTGACCGCATGGCACGGGATGAAATACCGCTGGCGCCAATACCTGTTGTTTACAATGATGAAATTGGACATTTGATTGCGGCATTCAATCGCTTGCTGCTCAAACTGGATGAGAATCAGGCCGAACTAAAAAGAATTGCTCTTCATGACCCGCTCACAGGCTTACCCAATAGAGCCTATCTTGCTGCACGGCTGCGACAAGTGTTGGCGCTGGCAAAAAGACAACACACGGTTGTGGCGTTGTTATTCATGGATCTGGACGGCTTTAAATATATAAATGACACCTTGGGGCATGAAGCCGGCGACGAGGTTTTGCGCCAGGTCACGAAGCGTTTTTCCAGCATCATTCGGCAAAGCGATACATTGGCGCGGATCGGTGGCGATGAATTTATCGTGGTGGCAACTGAGCTTGGCGATAACGCAGAAGATACCGCACACACAATAGCGGCCAAATGCATTGACGCACTAAGTGCTCCTTTTTTTATTGCAGGAGAAGTTTGTGTGGTGGGCGTTTCGATCGGGATTGCCCTCGGCGGCGGGGACAGCTCTTCGGATGAGCTTCTTTTAGCGGCTGATCGGGTTTTGTACCAAGCCAAAAAAGCCGGGCGTGGTCGGTACATGGCCTGCCGTGTGTAAACGATTGCCGTTCATCGACGATACCCGAGCAGTCGTTCGTAAACGGCTATACCCCTGAATTTGAAGAGTGAGTTGTCCGTTGTTTATTTCTCTGGATGGGCCCAAGGGTACCGGCAAGACCACATTGTTGGAGGCCGTTACCAAAGTACTGAGGGCTGGCAACAAAAAAGTAATCCGGCTTTGCGAGAAAAAAAGCGATCCCTTCAGGGGCGAAACAATGACTCTGGTTAACCAGTTCGCCAGAGATCCTGGCCGGGATCTGGAGTTGCGGATTTGTGAGCGCCTTGCGGATAGCCGAAGCTGGATCTCCCGGCACGTGCTGACTAAACAGCCACCGGACAGCATCATCCTGATCGACCGCTGGTACCCGTCTGATGCCGCGTTTCGCCGGCTGGTACCGTTTGCAGAGATTTTACAGTGGAACCTTGACCGAAACGTGCGAGTGCCAGACCTGCATGTTGGGGTGGTTACGGATCCTGAGGTTTCATGGGCAAGGGCAGCGGCACGCACGCGCGGGTTGGGCAGTACGGTGATCCATAGCCTGGCAGAACATGACGCATGTAGCCGGGCGTTCGAGCAAGCGGTTGCAGATCACGGCTGGGTTTTATGCCGTAATGAAGGCGCGATCGAAGACGCAACGATGCAGGTGGTTTCCGAGATCTATAGTGCCTTGCAAGGCACCAGATGGAGCTGACTCGCTATTCATCTTTGCGCGTACGTTCAAACGCCTTTTGGCGAGCAAACATAGGGCGCGGTGCGTTTGAGTACTGCCTTGCACGGTATAAACATGTGCCTTCAGCAAACCTGGAACCGTGCCGATAACACACTGAAATCTCGAAGATTGTAGTTTTACGCTTGCTTGAAAACTGGAGGATCCGCCATGCCCCGTAATATCGCACGCTCAACGTTCGTATCAGTCGGCTGCGCAGAGTGCCGAAATCTGGATGGGCTGGGGTTCGATTTCATAATGGCGTTCCAGCCAATCGTTAACGTAAGAACGCACACTACCTTTGCCTACGAAGCCCTTGTACGCGGAGTGAACGGGGAGTCGGCGGCAAGCATTCTGGATCAGGTCAATGATGAAAACCGATACCGCTTTGATCAAGCATGCCGAGTCAAGGCCATCGAGAGAGCGACGCAATTAGGTCTACTGACCATTGCAGACTGCAAGCTCAGCATCAATTTTTTGCCAAATGCTGTGTATCGAGCCGAGACCTGCATTCGAGCCACTCTAGAGGCGGCCAGGCTATTTGGCTTTCCTCCAGAGAAACTAATGTTTGAAGTGACCGAAGGTGAGCGTGTCGATGACCCTATGCATCTAAAGAGGATTTTCGAAGAGTATGAGCGCCAAGGGTTTACTACCTCTATCGACGATTTCGGCTCGGGTTACTCAGGGCTGAATTTATTGGCAATGTTTCAACCGCACGTACTGAAAATTGATATGGCACTTACCAGAAATATCGATAGAGATCCGGTTAGAACGGCAATTGTTGAAGGCATCGTGTTACTCGCAAAACGTTTGGATATAACGATTGTGGCCGAAGGCATTGAGACTTCTGAGGAGCGTGATGCACTGCTCGGTTTAGGGGTTGATCTTATGCAGGGATACCTCTTTGCCAGACCTGATACGTCCCGACTGCCACTTGCGAATTTTTCCTGACGCAGAGACTTGCCCTGTTTTCGATATTCAAACGGATCAGGATCTCAATAAAAAAGAGGTGTGACGACCTGAGCCTGGTGGAGTATTCAGAGCCCATGTTTACCGATTTGCTTTCAAAAAGCGGCGGTCATGATCGGCGCTCGGAAGCTGGACGGAGTCATATCGTCCGAAAAGCCGGTAACGATTCAGGGCAATTTTGTTGTACATCCAGTCTCGCATTCCTGCCGGGACGACTCGAGCAGCTTTCAGCCAGCGCCAGGGTGCATCCAGGCGACTCAAAATCTCGAACATCGCCTCAGAACGTATGGACACCTTATTGTTTGAGATAAGAACAATGGTGTTGAACTCGTCCAGAGGTAGCCCGCTCCACTTCAACAGCTCTTGGCCTTCCGGCGACTGAACCGCAGCGAGCTGAATTCGACAAGCATGGTCATAGTGGATAATGAATCGCGCCCAGCCGTTGCAGAGCTTGCAGGTGCCGTCGAAGAGCACTGCTGTGTCGCCCGATTTCAGGAACGGGGCAGGGGATCCGGTTTCCACTGTCAGCTTTTCAACGTGGACTGCGGGGACCTCACAACGGTTATCGAAACAGCGACGGGCACCCTCTGGGTGAGGTAACCACGCCAAATGGGGACGTAAGCGGCAGAAAAGGCGATAACCGAATTCAAGCGGCGGGCGCAACACCCTCCACGTCAATGGCGTAGCCCAGAAACCCAGGCCGGCGGCACGCCAGCTCCACAGGGTGGCATCCAGGCCGGTTAACCAGCGCCCATCAGCGAAACGGGCGTGCAGCGAGAACTGCATCTGCTCGAACGTCAACCCGAGTGCCCCGGCGTCGAATGCACCGCTGCTGATGTCCACAAACAGCAGTCGTTCCTTTGCGGCCCGCCCTTGCAGGAACTTGATTTCGCGCGCACACAGAGGGCATTCACCGTCAAAATACAGCGTCAGCGGCCAATTCACTTTCTTGTACATTAGCCGTTCTCTCCACTTTATCTGCAGGAAGCCAATCGCGAGCCCGGACTAAGTAAATAGCCCTTTTCTGGCTCAGCACTTGGCAGGTTTGCTACGCCGGCAGCGCTCGGAACAATAACGGACTTCCTCCCAGCTGCGCGCCCATTTCTTCCTCCATAGGAAGGGAAGGCCGCAGGTCATGCAAGTTTTGACCGGGAGTTCACTCTTTTTCAAAATGACTCACCGTTATCTAATTTAGCGAGCAACAATTGACCACGTTGCCAGAGCGCTTGCTGCTTTGATTCAGGCATTCGGTCGAGGTTTTTATACAGCATGCCCATACGGTGATTGCTGCGCAGGCGCTCGCTGTGACGTATCAGGAAGTGCCAATACAGAGCGTTGAAAGGGCAGGCGTCATCTGTGGTGCTTTCGCTCACCTTGTACGCGCAGCCACGACAATAATCGGACATGCGTTTGATGTACTGGCCGCTCGCACAGTAAGGCTTGGACCCCATGTAGCCGCCGTCTGCATGCATGACCATACCAAGTGTGTTGGGCAACTCCACCCAGTCGAACGCGTCCATGTAGATGGCCAGGTACCACTCACATATTAGACTCGGTGCGATACCTGCGAGCAGAGCGAAATTGCCGGTAACCATTAGCCGTTGGATGTGATGGGCGTAGGCGTGCTTAAGGCTTTGGTTGATGGCCTGGCGCATGCAGTTCATCTTCGTTTCGCCTGTCCAGTAGAACTCTGGAAGCGACCTTGTGTTGCTGAATTCATTTCCGTCGGCATATTCAGGCATCTTCAGCCAGTAGACGCCTCGGACGTATTCTCGCCAGCCGATCAGTTGACGAATGAAGCCTTCGGCCGCGTTCAGTGCAACGCTGCCAGACCAGTAGGCTGACTCCACATCGCTGCAAAGCTGACGAAGGTCCAGGAGGCCAATATTGAGCGCGGCGCTGATCCTTGCATGAAACAGAAAAGGCTCTTCGCTGGCCATTGCGTCTTGGTAGTCACCGAACGCCGCAAGGCCCCAGTCGAGGAAGTATTCCCACAGGGCCCGGGCGTCTGAGTGGGTCACCGGGTAGTCGAATGTGTCGAGGGCGCCATAGTGGCTGGTGAAGTGTTTGGCAACCAACGCAAGGACATCCTGGGTTATGGCGTCTGGCGTAAATCGGGCGGGGGCCGGGGGCCTCACGCCCTTGGGCAGGGCTTTGCGATTTTCCGCATCAAAGTTCCAAGCGCCTCCTACGGGGCTGCCGTCACCATTAAGTAGTAATCGGCTCTTGCGACGCATCTCACGGTAAAAGAACTCCATGCGCAGCTGCTTCTTGCCTTTCGCCCAGCTGGAGAACTCTGTGCGTGTGCAGAGAAAACGACTATCGCAATGCCACTGGATCGCTAGGCCACAGTCCTTGAGTGACTGCTCCAGGCGCCAGTCTCCGCACTCTGTGATGTGTATTTCATCTGGTTGCATGAGTGCCTGCCAACGCCGTAACTCGCTCGGCAACGATCCAGTATTTTCTGGATCATCGAGCCTGACGTATTGCACACGAATTCCACGCTGCTGCAGAGCCTCTGCGAAATGGCGCATTGCGCTAAAAATCAGGGTGATTTTTTGCGGATGGTGAGGGACATGGCTGGCTTCCTCCATCACCTCGGCCAACAGCACCGTATCGCTTTGGGGATCCAGTCCATGCAATGAGGCGAGATTGAAAGATAGCTGGTCACCCAGGACGAGGAGTAGCCGGCGGGTCATGTTCATCAACAGAGTCCAGTGATTTCGAAATCGAGCAACAAAACCTATACACATAAATAGTATTGCACAGGTAATTGTTAGCCCGTTTGAGGGGTAACGTCAGTGTTTTTCTGCTGTCAGCAAACCTGTCCCGTATAAGGGATTTTGATACCAGAGGTAAGCTCACCTTAGGCAACGACATCGTCCTACGACTACGAGGCGCTCTGGAAACGACGAGCTGACGAGATTTTGAGCGCACAGCCATTGGCTGAAGAAGGCTGCAATGAAGCTTTGGTCGGGGCAGGGCAGACAGGGTTTCATTTACAGTTGCCGGCCTTGCGATATCCCGCCGCCTGCGCTTCAGATTCTGACGTGAAGGAAACCTGATTCTTTTCGGACACCTGACTATAACTAGGGCACCCCATAGAGAGGTGATAGACCTGACTCTTTCGGTTGCCAATGATCGGGCCGAGTCCGGTCGCGCTTGCCAAGTTTGGCAGGGTTGCTACTGGCGGAGGATTAACAGGAATGGCGCTAACTACCCCATCACCGACCGCCTTATACCCTTGCAACCATCGACGCTCGCCAGTTACAAATGGATTGGAGTGCCCCATGATTGCTGCAATGCGTCGATCGCGCTCTTTCTCCCAAGACGAAACCGGGTACTGCTTGTCCCAAGCCATCAGTAACTGTTGTTGCTGACGTGACATGCTCAGTTTGTATCTGTCGAACATATAAAAGGTTGTCCTCGCGACCAGCCCTTTGACCTCGTCACGCGGCTCCGCGGCGCGTTGAGTGAAATCGACACGCGTCTTGCATTGCCCATACTGCGGCGCTACCCCGGAAGCCATCCCGTAATTGAAATTGCTGCGGTCGCCATTCACCTCACCAACTGATGGGTATAGGTTGAACAGATCAGCTTCCATGGCTCGGAATACCGGATCATCATCGACGCAATGCTCTCGACCTCCCTTCTGCCAACATTGACGTTGGTTACCGAATGTCCAGGCCGGCACTATGTGTTCCCATTCAGTCCGTTGCGCGCGGCTCTGTTGTTTCCTGGTTTGATAGCCGCAGGACTCAGCATCAATCCGGCCACCCGACTTACCTACCCATGTCCATTTGCAGCCACAATACAGCTCGCCCATGGAGCTGTTCGCCTGGTCGAGGTAGATTTTCTGTTTTGCGATGACCTTAGCTTCGGAAAAGGACGATGGAGGGCTTGAGAAGGCGGGGGTGATTACTGAGAGGGTCAGCGCTACTACGCAAAGCAGTTTTTTCATTGGAAAGCTTAAGCAATTGAGAAGATGCGCAGTATACGCATGACTCCATGGTTGCCGATGAAGAGGGCATATTGAAGTCGCTCACATCATGAGAAAGTAGGGGAGCCGCTGTGTGCGGTCAGGTTGTCGTGAACCGAGCGCCCATGTCTCGCCGTATCTCGGCCCTGCGGGCGTCCATCCTTCCTCCTAGGAGTCATGTGTCGATGAGCGTATGCAGGTCTCATGGCGTAAAGCGGGCGCATCACTCCATTTCTCAGTTTAGGTAGGCAACGCTAAGCAGCCACTGAGTTTCTGTCAGGACAATCGTGGAAACAGTGCGAGCGCATTGTCATGCAGGATTCTTTGCCGCAGGGCAGGCTTGAGCAGCGGTGTGTTGTCGAGTGTTTCGGCGAGTTTCAACACGGCTGCTTCCGGCGTAAAGGGCCAATCGCTGCCGTAAAGCAACCTGGCCGGATCGGCGATTTGCAACAGCAATTCCAACTGACGCGGTACAGGGAAACCTGCCAGGTCGAAATGCAGCTTGCGCAGCAGCCCGAACACATGCTCGGAATCCAGCGGCTCTGGCAAACCGATCACCGGCGAGGCTTCAATGATTCGGTCGATCAACAGCGGCATTGTGGCGCCGGCGTGCGGGATGATCAGGCGGATGTTGGGAAATTTATCCAGTGTGCCTTTGAGAATCATATTGGTGACCGCTCGGCTGGTCTCGAACATGAATTCGATCATCGGCGCGGGATAACCCATGGTCAGGCTATGACAGCAGGGGCAGTTCGGCGAAGTCGGATGGATAAACAGCACCGCTTTGCGACGGTTGAGTTCGGCGAAGATCGGATCGAGGCGTTCGTCACCTGGATATATACCATGCAGATTGCTCTCGATGACGATACCGTCTGCGTTCAGAACGTCCATGGCGTATTCGAGCTCACGCAGCGCACCGTCGATATCCGGTAACGGCAGCGAGGCGAACAATCCGAATCTGGCTGGATGATCGCGTACCACCTGCGCGCCTTCTTCGTTGACGGCTCTGCACAGCGAACGTGCTTTAGCATCATCGCCAAAATGCACGCCGGGTGATGAGATTGACAACATTGCTGTGGCAATGCCGCAACGATCCATTGTATCCAGCGCCTTCGACACGCTCCAGTCAGGTAGCGCAGGCATACCGTCAGGCTTCGAGTGTCCAGCTTCAATAGCTTCCTTGCGATAACGATCGGGCAGGTAGTGAGCGTGCACGTCAATGCGCCGCATCTTTACGTTGGCGCCTGCGGGGCGTGAGTCTTCGACAGCATCATCGGGCAAAGTCATAGGTTGTCTCCTTTGAATCAAGCAGTGGTTTCATTTGCTTGCAAGGTGATTGAAAGCAATTGTGTTCTTGATAGCTTTTCCAGTAATGCGCGGACAACGACCGTTCGCTGAGCCGAACTATAGTCGCCCCACGTATTGATGCTCACTGATGCTGGTCAGAAAAGTGTGAGGATGGGAGAGCAAGGAGCTGATTTCATGGGAAACGGTCTTTTATGGAAGCGCGACCGCGAACTAGTGGCAATGAACAGCTTATGAACCTATCTGTCTTATTACGCGATTTAACAGAGCAGGTCGTTTCGCTGTGTGTTGCGTTTCAGTTCATACCTTTGACACCCGCTTTTCTTAGGCCTGTGAGTTTAATTCGTCGCCTCGAATGAAAAATCGATGTTGCTCGTCTTAGTCCGCACCCTGTTGCAAATAATTTGTTACACATTGAGCGATCCAATCAAGCCGGAGATCTGTTTTTCACCTTTGAAGCAAACTCAATTAAGCTCAGCAGCAAAATTGAAAGAGACGCCAAAAAATGGAATTTCCTGGGTTAACTCGGCAGTTGCTAATTGACCCTGAGCTTTGGAGTATGACTCGATCAGGTGCACGGGCTGGTCGAGGTTTTCGGTATCAAGACGCAGTAACTGCTTGGCTTGCCTCATTGGCGTGGAGTGGCGAAGCCTCTTGGACGCGGCTCATTCCGGAAGGTGTCGACGACCTTACCTTGCACGGACCTGAGCTTGAGTTTAGAGCCCAGCTCAAGGCCAGGCATGATCCTCAGGGTGTCTTCTCCCAATCTGAGACGGCAAAACACCTTGCCAAAAGCGCTAAGGATCTCCCGCTCGACTGGCGTGAATCCAATCGGGTGAGACTAGCACTGGTGCTAGAACGACCGCTTGAGGGTATTCAACCTACAGGTTGGATCGTAACGCTTGCGGAAAGTGGCCAAGTTCTGACGAAATTCGAAAAGCTTTTGGCAGAGGCATTAGGGCAACCCGAGAGTGGTATCGTCGAGGCTTTACTAGCGCGCACCCACTTGGTGATTGAGCCCGACCCGCTAGATCGTGGCTGCACTGCTCTCTCCAGTACATCACTAACGCCTGCGGGTGTGCGGCTGGTTCTCCAACAACTTCGCGAACAGGCTGGGAAAGCATCTGATTCCAACTACTTAGCATCGAGCGACAAGCCAGATACGTTGGGTCGCAGCGATGTACAGATGCGTATCGATGGAGTTCAAGGGATTATTGATCCTATCGGCTACGTTGCTTTGACTGCTGGCCTAGCTGAGATTGCAAACTTCAGCGAACCGATGCCATCTGGTGCCTTCTATCGAGGTGTCAACGTAGTTCCGGGGCACGTTGGTGCTGGTCTAGTATTCGCTAGACCGGAGTTGATGGCAGACATTTTAACCGGCCTTGAGGCAAAGCGATTTGCTTTGATCGCGGGACCTTCTGGTGCGGGAAAATCAGCTCTTGCCTGGTTGTCCGCTCACCATACGCGGCATGCAGTGCGTTGGTACCGCATTCGGGAGTTGCAGGTTTCCGACGTAGCAAAACTCATTCAGCTCGCCAAACTATTAGAAGCGAGTCCTGCGCGCCCCGTAGGCTTCGTTGTTGACGATGTGGGCCGGCAGGAGACGTCGGGTTGGGACTCGCTCGTTCGGGAGGTAGAGGCTCAGGCAGGTCTGCTTGCCATTGGAACGGTGAGAGAGGAGGACATCTTTCTTTTGTCATCCGCGGCTCGTACTCCGACGATCCGGCCCAAGCTGGATGAGAGTCTGGCATTCGGAATATGGAAAGCTCTGCAAACGTCCGGCTCAGTGGTTTTCAGTCACTGGCAAGAGCCATTTGAGCTAAGTAACGGTTTGCTTCTCGAGTACACCCACTTACTAACTGCCGGGGAGCGGCTAGAGGAGACGATTCGTGAGCAGGTGCGTCGTCGTCTTGCTGAAGACCGGGGCGATGAGCTGATGATTCTAAGGACCATCTCCTTCGCTGCTGCTCAAGGGGCAGCTGTAGACCCAGTTCGGCTTCGAATACTTTCTGGAATGGATGAGCCTCGCTTTGCAAAGTTGCTTCAGCGACTGGTCGATGAGCATGCGGTGCGTGCCAGGCCTGATGGGGCACTCATGGGGCTGCACGAGATCCGCTCGACATATCTTGACGTAGCCATCCGTGAGCTTCTCGGTGAAGCTAGAAGTCGGGCAGTCACAGCGGCAGCTGAAACCCTTGCGAGCGATACTTTCGCGGCGTTCATCGTTCGGGTGCTGCGACGATGGCCTGAAGAGGAAAAAGCCATTTTGGAGGGGCTCGTCGCTCGGCTAAAGACAGAAGACGGGCGGTGCTGGACGCCAGTTCTTCATGGCCTCGGACTCGCAACCGCGGATCGAGTTGCAGAAAAATGGTTGGAAATTTCTCGTTCAGTAGATATTGATGACCGCTTAAGCGGGTTCACTTTTATGTTCACTCTCGCGAGCGTGGATTTCGGCGACGAACCGTTGTTCGCCAAACCGAAGATAGCGCATGACTCCTTCTCGAAAGTCGATGTCGTAGATCTTCGTAATACTTTGATCAAAATGGCAGCAAGCGCTTGGCCTGCCCAATTAAGTGTTAGCGAGGCAGCCGAGCTGGCAGCGACTTTATTACCAATTGTCGGTTGCAAATCACCGCCGTCTATCAAGTGCATTCCAAGTGGAGACTTGACTAATACCTCCTTGGAAGAGCTTCTAGCTCTTCTAATCACTTTAAGAGAAGTAGATTTAGATGCTGCACGAGCTGTAATTGAGATGTGCGGAGGCACGTCCGCTCTAATAAATCGCTTGTACAGTGAGACACCTTGGGTAACTTGCCCTGAAATCGGGGAGTTTGATGGCAAGCTCAGTGTGACTGGGTACGTTCGTTTCGTTCATTCTGAGGTTCAGTCAGATCTGAATGAGGAGGTCGTACGTTTATGCACGGCCATGAGCGCTGTGGTGCCTGATGCCGAGCTCCTTATTTCAGACGCGATTTTCTGCGACGGCCATCCCGTAGGGTATGGTGCGCACTCTCATAACACCAAACGGATGCCTCGCCATGCAGTCATAGCCCCGAAACGAATTGCCTGGAACCAGGCTCAAATTCGAGCGATCAACCGATTGGTAGCTGCGCCCACCGAGACCCAGCGCACAACGGAGTTAGCTGTTGCTATCAATGAACTTGGAGTCAAGCTGAGGGAGGCGGGGGATTTCTACTGTCGGATGGAAACCCCGGGAGCGAAGTGGAAAATGTTTCTGCAGATTCGAGACTGGCTAACAACGTTCATTCAACCTCCGAGTGTTAGTGAATCAATCGCTGGACCTCTATCACCAGGTAAGTCGAGTGATAGTGACAAACTTCATGACTTTGTTACCGGTTTGCAGCGACTGATGACCGAACTCACTGACGGAGTTTCGGAAAAGCCGAACCTTATGGCTGCCCGGACAGCTAGCTTAGTGCGCGATGCGGAGTTATTACTTCGCCCAGAGTTATGGCGCATGACCAGCGAGCCTCCCCTAGAAATGTTGGTTCAAATAGCCGAGACGCTTCGGCAGATACGCGCGGTACTTGCCGACGCTGCTATGAATCCGGATCAGCGCCTTGTTTCTGCAAGCCGCTTCCGTACGATGAGTCGTCGCCACTCAGTTCTACGTCGCGCTGCGGAAGATGCGTTTCAAAGGGCTGATTCATTGACATCCGCTCGCCGAGAACAGATGCGGCTCGCTATGGCGGACAAAGGGTTTGACGTCGAAGTGTATTCGCGTAGACAGCCTAAAAGCAGTGGAGCTCAATGGCCTGATGCTGAGTTTGCTGTTCTCTTGAAGGTAGAGGCGCTTCTTGATTGGTTAACCACGGAAGAGTCTTTCTCCGCAATGGCAGCTGCACTGCCGCACCACGCAACGATTAGCTATGGAGCGGTAATCAATGGATGCTTATCTCCTATGGGCATGACCTTCATACTTTCGTTATTTCCTGATGCTACGTTCGCTGACAATTGGAAAGATAGCTTACCGTACCCTCCGATAGTTGATGATGATTTGAGACTCTATGATGATGCACTGGATGCCATCAGTGCTATGTCGGCAGCTTGCGCAGAATCAGGACGTGACATGAATGCCAAAGAGCTCGAATTTGTAACTAACATGATGGAACGATGCCGACACAGTATGGAGTGCATTGCGACGAAACTAGAAAACACTATAGATGATGTGCTTATCGACGCCGCAGGTTCTCTTGGTCGTGTATTCAGTCGCTTTCAGAATGAGCTTGAAAATGAAGTGGACGTAAGAGTAGCTTCTGATTTATCAGCCGGTCTACGCGGAACTATGACGGATCTGATGCATGACGTTTTATGCAATCGCTTAGCCCTTATGGAGCGTGCTGCATTGCGATAAGGTGACGTTAGAGGTTATTCGCTTTCTCTTTTGATTGCACTGTAGATTAGTATCGCTGATACGATAGCTTTTATTTTATTATTAGGCAGGCTGTGTCATGGAAGTAGTTTCTATTTTATCAGGTGCTGTCAAGTCCGTAGTGGTTCGGGTCTTTAAGCCTGCACTTGAGCTCGCCGAGAGAATTCTTTTTGAAGAGGCGTATAAGGCTTCAACCGAGCACCACATCTATCGAATGCTAAAGGTAGAAAAACCTGAGAAATTCTCATGCGGGATTAATTGCGATGTGATTTGGCAAACCTATTTCTTAAGACGAAAGCTTACAAGCCCTGCGTTAAGAGTATCCTCGTATGATGGTGCCGAATTCAACAAAATTGTGTTGTGTGTAACAGCGTTCGCTAATACTACGCGGTATCAGGATGTTGTAACTCTGTATGATGTAGGCGACGTCATGGTTCAAACCGCGCTACCGAGCATTCCTCTTCGAGATTTGAAGTGGGCAGATGATGGTCGTAGTGTTCGCCGGCCTTATAATAATTACCAAGTAAGAATACTTCACGCTGAGAGGGCTGATGGGGCGCCGCTTCCATCACTTCCCATAACAGGTCAGAAATTTACCCCGATGGATAATCTGTTACCTTTGATAGGGCGGGCGCAAGGTGACGTCGAAAAGTGGGGCGAAATCTACAATTTAGAATTCATTCATACAGTCAAACAGGAGGCGACTATGGATGCTGCCAACCGCTATGCGTACACGGCAGGGAAATTAGGGCAGCTAAAGTATTGGTTCTTTAGTTCTAAAGTCTTGATTGATCTAAAATTCTGGAAAAGGAACGTATTCACAGGGAGGGAGGTCTGGCTTGCGTACGCGGCCTTTGTCGAAAAAAATAAATCTTTGGATAAATTTGATAGTAACTAAACAGCGACGCGCCGCAAGCTTCAAGAAGAGCGCTATAATATTCAGTCAATAGAAATACTATCATTCAACAATTGTAGTCGACCACGTCTGCGCAGGAGAGTGGTCGCCCAGTCGAACCGCAGAAACCGGAATTGTCCCGAAGCGCATCGTAAATGGTAGTTCTCTTATGCTTCTGGAGCTTTATAGAGGTTTTTCGCGTAACGCGGAAAAAGAGTATTACGTGGCGACGCTGCGTGATAGCATTGTGCTATTATTCTGAATGTGGCCGATTAAGCTAAGTGAAGACAAATAGCGGCATGAATACAGATAGATGATTAGAAACATACGGTTTCGAGCTAGATTCAAGGAAATTTAGATTTGCGTATGTAATCGTGTCACATCGCTCTGAAATTTCTTGAGCTCTCAATGAATAGATCTATCTTGCGACTCTTTTTTTGATTTTGGTTTCGAGAGACTTAATCGTACCTTGGATAGCTAATGATTTTTTTGGAGGGGGAATAGATGAATTTTATTTACTGCGATCACGGATTGATAGTCGAATGGTTGAAAAAAAACCCACAGCTACCGCTGCAATTAAAAGACTATTGGACACTGGTCGTCAACCGGTATACAGCCCTGCTCATATTGAAGAGTTAGCCGTTCCTGTGCAAAGGAGTGCTCTTCCTGAAAAGATTGTTATGGAAGAGATGAGGGCACTATCTCAACTTACGAAAAATTTCGAAATACTTCCAAACTCTCGAAAAGGTTTACGTGAAATACACTCTGAAGGTAGGTTTGGCGTCTTTATATATAAAGAAAATCCTAGGCAGTGCTACAAAAGAGTTACGAAGGATTATGAATTACTTAATAACATTGCCGAAAGTGGGCAAAAATCATTTTCAACTAACGCTAATCAAGAAGCGAATGGTCGGGTGCCTGGTACCGTAAATCGTTACAACCCCCAACAAATCTTACAACAAGACACTGTAAAGCGAAGCATCCTCTCTGAGTATTCTGGGATATTTCATAATGGTCGTGCTTATGCAGAAAGAGTGACAGGAGTTTTAAAGCAGTCACCATTTGTTGATGTTTTCGACCCCAAGGATTGTATCGAACTTTTGAAAAGTAATCATGACGCCGTTCAAGCAATGATAGAGTCAGTTATAAAATGTTTGATTCGGGAAAGGTATTATCCAGATCCCGTAAAAAAATACCGTTCGGAGATGCACGATATTAGCCATGCGGTTTATGCGTCTTACTTTGATTTGTACGTGATAGAAGATGAAAAGTCTCGCGAGAAATGCAAAGCTGCTTATGAGTTTCTAGGGGTGCGGACCAAGGTGTTATCCCCAGTTGAAGTCATAGAGGCTCTATGATCTATTCGATCGCCTAAATGGTGTTAACAGTTATTATTAGGGATCATATGCGTTGATCCTATATACAAGGTTTTGAGTTGCAAGTTAGGGGTGAAGTACGCCTGCGGCGCATCCAGTTTGATGGTCGTGGCGTAGTACTGCGTGGCACCCAATTGACCTAGCAGGTCGTGCAGCTGTTGCAGGGCCTGTTCCGGTTTTTTGCCCAGACAAGGCGGACCGTCCAGAGCGATGCTGACGCCTTCCTCGCTCATAGATAAGCAACCAGACGGGCAAAGGCCGTCCAGGAGGCACTCAGCATAGATTATCGGGCAAACGCTGGAGGGGGAATGCGTTGACGGTGGTGTTCAATGTCTGGCTTTTGCAGCGCCTCTTTTAGGCGCTGGGCAGGCCCTTCAAGTTCGAACGGTGAGGCGAGGCTAACAGCAAGCATTAACGCATCGGGGCGTTTCTGCTTACCGTCCATAATTTCAGCGAGACTACTTGCCGACTGGGAGTGTTGATTCATCGTTATGGCCTTCGAACTGTGCATCAGATTGGATGCTAGCACGGGATATGCAACCAAAAGCATTTTAGCTATGCCGATTCGGGCGACCAGATTATCGGCCTGACGGCCGCTTTGGAGCCAGATGGCGTAACCGTCCAGTAATGCCAGAATCGCTTCAAAGTGGCAGGCCAGGATGGCCTCATCGATATCCAGCTCCCGGCTTTTAGCATAGGTGTAGAAAGCCTGGATCGCACGCAGGTGCGCTGAGGCAGTGTTGTATGCACGATGTCTGAGCTTGAGCTGGACGTAGATGAATGGCACTAGCTTGGGCAATGGCGCCGCCAGACCATCCTGCACAAGCAGTGGCACGCGCTGACCTGACGAGAAACGACACTGAATCAGCTTCATTGGCAGCCACCTCATTCAATGACTCACCATGAACACAAAGTACATGGCCCGTTGAGAGATTGGACGTCAGAAGCGAGTTTGTCGAATCAGTACCTTATGAACCTCATGAACATTTCTAACATGGCATCTGGTTTAACATAATATACATTATGCGAATCTACGTATTAGGGATTCAGGGTCAGTGGAGGTCAGATTTCAATAGCCGCATTGATGGATTTTCCATTCCAGTGCTCGTATGCATTTTGTTGTGCAATCACCAGGCACTGACCTTGGCCATCAGCGGCAACAATCAGTCCGCAACTGTTGGACCAGTTCGCGCTGCATCCAGCGCATTTCCATCCACCCGATTTGCCGCCATGGTTCGCAAGCAACACCATCATCTGATGTGTCGCCGCGTAATCTGAAGTTCCCGGCTTAGCGCTGTATATCCCGTCTCTGAAATTCTATGGCTGGATTGCATTTCGTCAGCACAGATTGTCAAAGCTATTTTCCGGGACTCAATAGTTAAACGTTCGCCGTCATTTCCAACACTGATAACCATCAGCATTGAAAGCCAATCCACCAATCATTAAACCCGCGCTGGCAGCCAGCCTCAGTGGCGCATCTGCGATGGTTTTCATCCCGGTGCCATGGGCTGATTCTTGCAAACATGTCAGCCGTGGATCTTCGGGACTCATGGCCAGATGCACGGCTGCTTCCAGCCATAGCTGGTAGCGACCACTCGGGAAAGATCAGGAACTGGGCACCCCTGGACGCAGCCAAAGCCATGATTTTGAAGGGTGCTGATCTATGCAGGCCGGGATGTCCAGAGCGATAGCGACACACTGCGCTATAGCGGCTGTGAGTGACATGGACACCCCTGAAACGCTGTGATCTGGTTATGTACGCTTAAAGCATTATTCATACTCGGCACTGCAAATATGACCTGATTACGGCAACAATCATCCTGAATTTCAAGATAGTAACCGGCAAGAATTAAGGAACGCCCTCGCCTGTATTTATATGCTATTTAATTATAACTAAACTAAAGAACTATTTAGTATAGTTATAATAATCCCCTTAATGAGTCCTATCCGTCATTCAACCCCCCGCTTCGCAAACAGTCACATCTAACCTTTGCGCACATCAGAGACTGACCGAAGAACACTGCGCCACGCAAAGCAGCCATGAATCCGGATCAAACACCTTCGCCCGTATCCCCATCTCAATGGCCCTTCAACGCGCTTGCCAGCCCTTGCCCAGCCTGTATCTCGACCATTGGCAAACTGACAATTTGTCGCAGGGCGTACTTTTTTGTTAAAGTTGCAGAACTAACCGTTTAGTACATAGATTTTTATGGCTTCTGCCGGTTGCCTCGCCCGGGTCCTTCAGGCACTTGGCGCTGCAAAGGCTTCCCCGCCACTCTGTAACGCAAACAGCTATACCTATATAGGCTGTTTGCCCTCCCCCACACACGTTCATGCATCAGTAGGGTCATGCACCATGATTAACTCTCAACCTTCGGCTCCCGCAAGCCGCTGGCCCGTTTGGGTCGCAGCACTTGGCGTGCTGGTTTTCGGATTGTTTTTTGTAGCTGGCGGCGGCTATCTCGCTACCCTTGGCGGCAGCCTGTACTTCCTGCTGGCCGGTCTCGGAATGATTGCCGCGTCGGTATTAATGTTCAAACAACGCCTTTGGGGTGCATGGCTGTTCGCCGCCGTGATGGTTGCGTCGATCGTCTGGGCTCTGCTGGATGCAGGATGGGTGTTCTGGCCACTGGTTTCGCGACTGTTTGCCCTGGCCGTGCTGAGCCTGGTGGTGGCGCTGGCTTATCCTTCACTGCGCAAAGCCAACGGCCTTGGCGGTAACGGTGGTTATGCACTGGGCGCGGTACTGGCAGTGGCCATCGCTGGCGGTTTCTGGGGGATGTTCCTGCCACACGCCTCGGTGTCCCCAACCGGTGACGGACCGGGCCTGACCAAGGTCGATCCGGCCAACGCGCAGAAAGACTGGGCACACTACGGGAATGACGAAGGTGGCAGCCGCTTTGCCGCACTGGATCAGATCAACCGCAGCAACGTTTCCAAGCTGGTGCCTGCCTGGACTTACCACACTGGCGACGTTGCGATCAGCGACGGCAATGGCGCAGAAGACCAGATGACCCCGCTGCAAGTGGGCGACAAGGTGTTTATCTGCACCCCGCACAACAACCTCATCGCTCTGGATGCTGACACCGGCAAAGAGCTGTGGAAGAACAACATCAATGCCAAGTCGGCTGTCTGGCAGCGTTGCCGTGGCCTGGCTTACTTTGATGCCAGCGCCCCGGTTGCCCTGCCAACTGATGGCAGCACCCCTGCCATGCCCGTGACCGTTGCCCCCGGCGCTGCCTGCCAGCGTCGTCTGCTGACCAACACCATCGATGCGCGCCTGATTGCTGTGGATGCTGACACCGGCAAGCTCTGCCAAGACTTCGGTACCAATGGCCAGGTTGATCTCAAAGCCGGCCTGGGCAATGTGCCCGACTCCTTTTATCAGCTGTCGTCGGCGCCATTGATGGCGGGCACCACAGTCGTGGTTGGCGGCCGGGTAGCCGATAACGTGCAGACCGACATGCCTGGCGGTGTGATCCGTGGTTTTGACGTGGTAACCGGCGCCATGCGCTGGGCGTTCGACCCCGGCAACCCGCAAGACAAACAAGCTCCGGCAGACGGTCAGACCTACGTTCGCAGCACGCCCAACAGCTGGGCGCCCATGTCTTATGACCCGCTGATGAACACCATCTTCTTGCCAATGGGCAGCTCGTCCACCGATATCTATGGTGTGGAGCGTACGGCACTGAATCACAAGTACGGCGCTTCGGTGCTGGCTCTGAACGCTACTACTGGCGATGAAAAGTGGGTCTACCAGACCGTTCACAACGACCTGTGGGACTTTGACCTGCCAATGCAGCCAAGCCTGATCGACTTTGCCAAGCCTGACGGCAGCAAGGTCCCGGCGCTGGTGATCGGCACCAAGGCCGGGCAGATTTTTGTCCTGGACCGCCATACTGGCCAGCCGCTGACCAAAGTTGAAGAAGTGCCGGTCAAGGCTTCCAACATTCCGAACGAACCTTATTCGCTGACCCAGCCAAAATCGGTGGGCATGCCACAGATTGGCGCGCAAAAACTGACTGAGTCGGACATGTGGGGCGCAACCCCGTTCGATCAGATGCTGTGCCGTATCTCGTTCAAGAAAATGCGCTACGACGGCCTGTTTACCGCACCCGGCACCGATGTATCGCTGAGCTTTCCGGGATCACTGGGCGGCATGAACTGGGGTGGTCTGTCGACTGACCCGGTGCACGGCTTTATCTTCGTCAACGACATGCGTCTGGGGCTGTGGATCCAGATGGTGCCCCAGCCAAAAGAAGCGGTTGCCAACGCCGGCGGTGAAGCACTGAACACCGGCATGGGCGCAGTACCGCTCAAAGGCACGCCGTATGCCGTGAACAAGAACCGCTTCCTGTCCATAGCCGGTATCCCGTGCCAGGCTCCGCCTTTCGGCACCCTGACTGCCATCGACATGAAGACCCAGAAAATAGCCTGGCAAGTACCGGTCGGTACGGTTCAGGACACCGGTCCGCTGGGTGTCAAGATGCACCTGCCACTGCCAATTGGCATGCCGACCCTGGGCGGTACGCTGTCCACCCAAGGCGGTCTGATTTTCATCGCCGGCACTCAGGACTATTACCTGCGTGCGTTCAATTCGGCCAATGGTGAAGAAGCCTGGAAAGCCCGCTTGCCAGTCGGCAGCCAGGGTGGCCCGATGACTTTCGTCTCGCCGAGAACCGGCAAGCAGTACGTCGTGATCACCGCCAGCGGTGCTCGCCAGTCAGCCGACCGCGGTGACTACGTAATCGCCTACGCGCTGCCTGACAAAGAGTAAAAAAGCCCTGTAGGAGCGAGCTTGCTCGCGAGCCTTTCGCAGCAGCGAGGAGCTCGCGAGCAAGCTCGCTCCTACAGATTAAGCCTTGCTAAGCAGCACTCTTTTCACCCGTCGATCTTCAACTTCTACTACTGTCAGGTTCCACCCTTCCCACGTCAGGCTGTCGCCAATCACCGGCAGACGATCCAGCAGGCTCATGACCATTCCGGCCAGTGTCTGATAGTCATCCGTAGCCCGGGCAGGGAAACCGGTGTGCAAAGCTATCTGACTCAGATTCAAGGCACCGCTGACCAGATAACCGTCCTCCTGGGCCACAATGTTCGGGCCTTCGATTTCGCTGGCGTCCGGTAACTCACCCGCAATCGACTCCAGAATATCGGTCATGGTCAGAAGCCCCATGAAGTCACCGAACTCGTTGATCACAAAAGCGATGTGGGTGGACTCTTTGCGCATCTGTTCCAGTGCATTGAGGATCGAAAAACTGTCCAGCAAGTTGATGGTATTGCGGGCCATGGCCTCAAGGTCAGGCTGATGCCCGGCCAGCAACTCTTTCAACAGCTCTTTCTTGTGCACAAAGCCCAACGGTTCATCAATACGCCCTGCCCTGATCACCGGCATTCGGGAGTACGACGAGTGCATCAGCTTCGTGCGAATACTCTCGGCTGAGTCCGTGAGATCGATGTAGTCAATCTCGGTGCGCGGGGTCATGACTGTACGAATCGGCCGCTCGGCCAGTTGCAGAACGCCACTGATCATGATGCGTTCGCGACGATGGAACACCTCTTCACTGGCACCGCCTTCGAGCATGTCAGCGATTTCCTCGCCGACTTCATCAGCACTCAACGTGCGCCCACCCAGCAATCGCATCACGGCATGGGCGGTCCGCTCACGCATCGGACGCAGACCTTGCAGGCTGCGTTTGCGTCGTGCACGGGCAATCTGGTTGAACACCTCGATCAAAATCGAGAAACCGATGGCGGCGTACAGGTAGCCTTTTGGAATGTGGAAGCCAAGGCCTTCAGCGGTAAGGCTGAAACCGATCATCATCAAAAAGCCCAGGCACAGCATGATCACGGTGGGGTGACTGTTGACGAAACGGGTCAGCGGCTTGCTGGCAATGATCATCAGGCCAATGGAGATCACCACCGCGATCATCATCACGGACAAATGCTCGACCATGCCCACTGCAGTAATCACCGCATCCAGCGAGAACACCGCGTCCAACACCACAATTTGCGCAACGATTGGCCAGAACATGGCATAGACCGCGTTGGATGCGCGTTCTGCCACATGCCCCTCAAGCCGTTCGTGCAGTTCCATGGTGGCCTTGAACAGCAGGAACAGACCACCAAACAGCATGATCAGGTCGCGGCCCGAAAAGGATTTTTCAAACACCTCGAACAGAGGCTCGGTCAGCGTCACCATCCACGAGATACTTGCCAGCAGGCCCAGTCGCATTAATAGCGCCAGGGTCAGACCGATAACCCGGGCACGGTCGCGCTGCTCGGGGGGCAGTTTGTCCGCCAGGATGGCAATGAACACCAGGTTGTCGATGCCCAGCACCAACTCCAGCACAATCAAGGTCAGCAGGCCTAGCCAGGCCGTAGGATCAGCAATCCATTCCATAATGCTTACTCGCGCTCTTGAAGGGTCGGGGATAACGGGAAAGCTGCGCGCACGTCAATCACCTGGCGGACAGGGGCCACAGGGATTATCGGGCAGGCAGACAGACGCAAGACACGGGCTATGCCGGTCAGGCTGGAAACACTGGAGAGATGGGGCAAACACTCAGCAACAGAGGCTGAAAAAAAACGGGTCGCTGCCAGAACGCAGCAACTGGGAGGCTCCATAAGGGTGTTCATATAAACCTTTGGCAAATTGGGGACGCAATCCTACAGCGCAATCAGTGTTTCTGACTAACAGACTTATTACAAAATTTAACTGAGTAATCAGGTACGGCCTACTTGGCCAGCAAGGTCTAGAGTAGTTCGTCAATGGGTTCACAACGGATACACCACTTATGAACGTCCTGGTACGAGCTGCCCGCGCCGAAGATGCCGCTGCCATCAGCAAGGTGATTATCGCGGCACTTCGCGAGTCAAATGCCCTGGACTACCCGCCCGAAGTCATCGCGCAGGTGGCGCAAAACTTTGCTGCGCCGCAGGTTTTGGCGTTAATGAGCCAGCGTCAAGTCTATGTGGCAATCCATGATCAGGTTGTGGTCGGCACTGCAAGCCTGGACCAGCAGGTGATTCGCAGTGTGTTCGTCGCACCGCAGCAGCAGGGCAAGGGAATTGGCAGGCTGCTCATGGCCAGGATCGAGTCCGTTGCCGCCACTCACGGCCTGAAAGAGTTAAGGGTGCCCTCTTCGATCACCGCCGAGGGTTTTTACGCCCTCCTTGGTTTTCAAAAAGTACGCGACGAATTCCACGGCGCCGAACGCACCGTCATCATGCTCAAGCACCTGACGCCATAGCTCGTTGTGCCTGCTCTGCAAACCATTGCATGACCCGCGAACATGCCGGGTGTGCCGCAGCCAGTGGTTGCGGGCACAAGGAGTAATTACCGCCGGTTTTCAACGCCTCGCCAAACGGGATGACCAGCACCCCGCGCTGGATCGATTCTTCGGCCAGGGTCATGTCCGTCACTGCAACCCCCAGCCCGCGGGCCGCAGCATCAAGTGCCAGCTCATCAAGGTTGAACGGGATGTGACGATAGGTCTCCAGAGGCTTGCCGCCATTGGCTGATAACCAGTAGATCCATGCCTGTTTGTCGGCGGAACGGTGCAGCAATGTAAAACGGCCAAGGTCTTCCACTGACGTCAACGGCCCCACCCCCGGGGCACAAACCGGTACCAGCGCTTCATCGAACAGGACCAGGCAGGCTGGGTCGCTGGAGGGCTCTGGCAGATAAAGGATAAAGGCATCGCTGTCGCTGGCCGGCTCCACTATCTCGGTGGCAACGGTTTCGATCGACAGGGCAACGTCCGGGTGTTGCAAGTAGAAATCACTGAGCTTGGGCAACAACCAGCGCACGGCGAGCGAGACGTGCATTCGGATGCGGAACGGACGCTTTTGAGGTGAGAGCCGGTCTTGCAGCGCACGCAATTGCTCAAGGATAGTGCGCGCGCTGCCCAGCACCTGCTCGCCTTCAGCGGTCAAGCGTACGTTGCGGCTGTTTCTGGCAAACAGCGGTACACCGAAGTGGCCTTCCAGTTGCTGGATCTTTCGACTGACCGCACTTTGGGTCAGACACAGTGCCTGCGCCGCGAGCGTGAAACTGCCCGAATCAGCGACCGCAACCAACGCCTGCAGGCCCTGTAAAGAAGGTACGTGGCTAATTGTATCCATGCGTTTTCAGAATCGATCAATGAATTTATAACGTTGGTTATATCACCGTGTTCGTCATAAATTCCAGCTATAGAGGGCGCCCGCTGCTAACAACCATGCCATTAGCGCATGCATTGACCTGAGGCGCCGCAACCGTCAAATGAGGTGAAGCGTGAAAAATCAATGTGGCTGGATTGCCCTGGCTGGAACTTCCCCGGGCCGCGATCACCTCAAGGCCTCGGAAAAGGCTGACTGGTTGATTATTGGCGCCGGCATCACCGGGCTGAGTGCCGCACACTCACTGGCTGAAATGCACCCTGAAGCAAGGATTGTCATTGTTGACCGCCAGCGCGCCGCCCAGGGCGCCTCTGCACGCAATTCCGGCTACGCGGTGACTCACGAAAACCCTGGAGATGACGAACTGATCGGGCATAGCGGCTTCGCGGGTTTTGAAGTCGACTCGGCAATTGGTCGCGCCGCCGGTGAAGAAGTGCGCAAGCGCATTAGCCGTCATGGCATTGAGTGCGAATACCGCGACTCGGGCTACTACTTCGCGGTCAATGATCCGGCCAAACTGAACCATGTCGAAGCCAAGCTCAAAACCCTGACTGCGGTGGGCGCCTCGGCGCAGTTTCTGGAAGGCGAGCAACTCGCCCGCACGCTCGGTACCCGGCACTACCGGGCGGCCATCTGGTGCGGCAATGGCAACGCCCTGCTGCAGCCGGCGAAGTATGTCAAAGGCCTGCTGGATGCACTGCCCGCCAATGTCACGGTCTTTGAGAACACCGAGATCACCGGTCTGGAGCAAGTGAAAGGTGGCGGCATTCGTGCCAATGGCACGCAGGGCAGCATCGAAGCGAAACAGGTTCTGGTGTGCCTGAATGCCTTCATTCCTCGCGCTGGGATCGACAACAGCGCGACCTTCCCCATGGAGCTCAGCGCGAGCCTGACACGCCCGCTGACTGATCAGGAATATGCCGCCATCGGCAGTGTCGAGCCCTGGGGCGTCCTGTCTACCCGCCCGCTTGGCGCGACCGTAAGGCTGACCCCGGATCGCCGGGTGATGATCCGCAACACCGCTGAATACCGCACCAAAGATTTGTCGGACAGCGATCTGCTGCAGCGACGCAAACACCATGCCTTGGGTTTGCAACGCCGCTTCCCGGGGCTGAGCGAGCACGATATCCACTACACCTGGACCGGCCACTTGAGCGCTACACGCAGCGGCCAGCCTTACTTTGCCAAGGTCCAGGACGGCGTGTATGCCGTGGCCGGGTGCAATGGTTCCGGGGTGGCACGCGGCACCCTGTGGGGCCGTTTGCTGGCCGAGATGGCTTGCGGCGCCAACTCTCCCCTGTTGCAGTCAGTGATGGACCGGGCCCGACCGGGCTGGCTGCCACCGCGCCCATTCTTTGACATCGGCGCGGTACTTCGTATGCGCATCGAAGCGGTCAGGGCCAAAACCGAAATCTGAACCCACCGCGGCAAAAAAAACAAAAGCTCCTCGAAAAGGTGATTGAACATGCACATCAATACGGTTTCCCTGGCGGTCCTGCTTGCGGCGTTTTCGGCTACCAGTCATGCAGAAGAGAGTGTCAACATCTCCAACTGGAACGGCTATATCGCCGATGACACCCTGGTCACGTTCACCAAAGAAACGGGGATCAAGCCGACTTACGATATCCATGACAGCAATGAAGTGCTGGAGTCCAAGTTGATGACCGGCAACACCGGTTATGACGTGGTCAGCCCGTCGAACCATTTCCTGTCGCGGCTGATCAAGGCAGGGGCCATCCAAAAGCTCGATCGCAGCCAGTTGCCCAACTGGAAAAACCTCGACCCGGTGCTGATGAAAAAGCTTGAGGTGAACGATCCCGGCAATCAGTACGGCTTCCCCTACATGTGGGGTACCGCAGGCATCGGCTACAACGTGGACAAGATCAAGCAGATCTTCGGCACCACCGATGTCACTCAGTCATGGAGCCTGTTTTTTGATGAAAACAACATCAAGAAACTGAGCCAGTGCGGTGTCGCGATCATCGACAATCCGACCCAGGTACTGCCGATCACCCTTAACTATTTGGGCCTGCCACACCACAGCCATGAACCTGAGGATTACAAGAAAGCCGAGCAGGCCCTGCTGAAAATCCGACCTTATGTTCAGTACTTTCACGCATCGAAGTACATCAGCGATCTGGCCAACGGCAATATCTGTGCAGTGATTGGCTTTAACGGTGATGTGGTTCAGGCCGCGGCCAGCGCCAAAGAAGCCGGTAACGGGATCAACATCGCTTACTCGATCCCCAAGGAAGGCTCAACGCTGTGGCTGGACATGGTGGTCATGCCCAAAAGCGCACCCCATGAAAAGAACGCTTACACCTACATGAACTACCTGCTGACGCCTCAGGTGATCGCCCACATCAGCAACAGCATCCACTACGCCAACCCCAACCTTGCAGCGCACGATTACCTCACGCCTGACGTGAAGCAGGACCCGGCCATCTATCCGTCAAAAGAGGTGGTAGATACGCTGTTCACGGTTGAGGACCTGCCGGCCAAAATTGCGCGCCTCAGCACGCGCCTGTGGACCAAGTTGAAGACCAATACCTGAGTCCACACGTCCGTGCCTGGCCCATATCTTCGGGGCACAAAGCCTCTGTAGGAGCGAGCTTGCTCGCGAGCTTTTAAATACAAATAGCTCGCGAGCAAGCTCGCTCCTACAGGTTGCATACGTTCATAAAGATCCTGCGACTCACCTCGAGACCGAAGACGGGTCCCTTCTGTGTTTTTTGGACCCGGCAACCAGCCACGCCAGCATGCCAAACAATGGCACGAAGATAATGATCGCGATCCACATCAGCCGGCTGCTTGCAGGGGCTGCGCTTTTAAGCACGCGGCTGATGGTCCAGAACTCAAACAGCAGCAGGATAATGGCCAGTACGACCCAGATTTGCTCGATTTGCATGCATCACCTCCCAGGTTGTAAAGCTTTAGGTCGGGCGATGCCGCGAGGGTTCATTCTTTTTTCAGGGCTGCAGACCGCAACAATGCCCGTTACAACATAAAGCGGTCGGTCACATTGCGCCGCTCATTGTCGTCGCGCACGTCATAGCTGACGGTGGTTGCAATGTTGGCGTGGTGGGCGAGTTTTTGCGCAATGGAAACGTCGTACTCCTCGATCACACGGGTAATGAATGAACGGCGAAAGTCATGGGGCATGATGTCGACCCCGACCTGCTTGCCCCGCTGCTTGGCGATGTAGTAAATCGCATGCTTAGTGATCCGTTCGCGGGTGATGTGGTTCCCGCGCCGAATCCGGTTGAACAGGAAGTCGTCGTCATCGGCACCGTCCGGCAGGTTGGCCCGTCTAAACGCCAGCCACTCTTCCAGCTTTTCAAAGGCCCAGGCCGGGGCGAACTTGATCAGTTCCTTGTTGCCTTTACCCAATACCCGCAAGCTGCGCTCCTGAACATTGACCTGCCACAAGTCCATGTTCACCGACTCGGACTTGCGCATCCCCGAGCCATACAAAATCGCAATGATCGCCGCATCCCTGAGGCCCTGTGGCCTCGGATCTGCCGCACACACATCCATCAACTCGCGAATCAGGGTACGGCGCAAATTACGCCCCTTGGTCAGGCGTGAACCGCCGCCCGCCTTTACTGCACGTATCTTCAGCAAATGATCCTGGGTGATCAGGCTTTGCTGCCAGGCCTGGTTCATCACTCCGCGAATGGCATTGACGTACAGCGAGGACGTGTTGGGTGCATAGCCGTCTGCGCGCAATGCTGCCACCAGAGCCGTGATATGCCCCGGTTGCAGTTGATGCCACGGGAACTCATCGATGGCGACATCCTCAACCCCAAGTCGATCTGCCGCGTCCTGCAATACATAACGCATGGTCTGACGGCTCGATGGCGCAAGACGCTCAAGATAAAGCGCGACTGGCGCTTGAACCTGAGTGAGCTCTACGGCTGATACCTGCGTTGCTGCGGGGTCAATAGTGGACAAAACCAATCTCGATACGGGGCTGAAACAGCTCGTAATATAACCCAAACCTATAGATTGTCCGTGCAGTTATAGCGTTTGCGTGATGAAGCCGAGAAACAGCGCAAGGCGTCATTACCTCAAATTTTTTAAACTTTTTGCCGCACCGGGGCTTCACAGCTTAGGCATCCACTGACGTTAATCAGGAGCCACGCCATGAAGCACTACCCAACGCCCCCATTCGCTCCCCAAGCGCAATCGGTACCCGGTTCACAGCGCAAAATGGAGCCTTATCCCGATTGCGGCGAGCAGAGCTACACCGGATCCGGCCGTCTCACCAACAAAGTGGCACTGATCACCGGAGCCGATAGCGGTATCGGTCGTGCGGTCGCCATTGCCTTTGCCCGCGAAGGTGCCGATGTGGCTATTTCATATCTGGATGAGCATGAAGACGCCCAGGAAACAGCGCGCTGGGTAGAAGCGGCCGGGAGCCGATGCCTGCTCTTGCCGGGGGACCTGACCCAAAAGCAGCACTGCGAAAATATTGTTGCTGAAACAGTCGGGCAGTTTGGCCGGATTGATGTGCTGGTCAATAACGCCGCCTTTCAAATGACTCACTTCGAGCTTGAAGACATCAGCGATGAAGAATGGGTAAAAACTTTCGACCTGAACATCACCGCGATTTTCCGCATCTGCAAGGCCGCCTTGCCGCACCTGCAGCGGGGCAGTTCGATTATCAATACCAGCTCGATCAACTCGGACATGCCCAAGCCTACCCTTCTGGCCTATGCCACCACCAAAGGTGCAATCGCCAACTTCACTGGCGGCCTGGCACAAATGCTCGGGCCCAAAGGCATTCGAGTGAATTGCGTGGCGCCTGGGCCCATCTGGACACCCTTGATCGTTTCGACCATGCCCGATGACGAAGTCAGGGACTTTGGCGGCCAGACCCCTTTGGGACGTCCGGGGCAGCCAGTGGAAGTGGCGCCTGTCTACGTGATGCTGGCTTCGGATGAGTCCAGCTTTATTTCGGGTTCACGCATCGGTGTAACGGGTGGCAAGCCGATGCTCTAGAGGCCTGGCGCAATGTGCAGGATTAAACTGCACCGCAGGGTGACCCACTCCAGAGTCACCCTGTCTTATTATTGTCATATTTAACCATTCGACAGTTTTAATAACTTCATTCGCACTTCGCGCTCTCTGAACGCCGCCTGTACCACTGTAACTTGAGACTGTTTAACCTTGACATACACAGGCTCCATGAGTAGATTGCGCAGGCCGAATACTTCGGTCTTTTTTAAACCTCACAAAAGAAGCCAATGGACACAGTATCTAGACGCTGTCCGGTCACCGTGAATGCGGCGCTCCGGGCAATAAACCAAGACATTGACAGGACTCGCCTGCACGGCGGGGTCAATTGCGCTAGAGCTTGACGCTCCAACGTAACGGCCTCCCCGGCATCAGTCCGGTCGCGAGGTGTGTTATGACCTTTAAAACTTTTGTTCTACCCGGCGTTCGTGCCTTCAGCTCCAGCATGCGCGTCAAGCTGTCCCGCGAGCCAGCTTTTGCTGGGCGCGCACCCTTCTCTACCCCCGTTGCCGACGTAAAACCTGCGCACCGCCAGGTGCACTGGCGCGTCAGCCCTGCCACAGGTCAACTGGAGCAGCGCTGGAGCACCACCGAAACCCAAGACCCTCAGAGTCGAGGCTTTTCAAGCCGCGCCAGCCGGTTGTTGAGTCTCTACGCAACCGCTCGCGCCGAATAAACATCGGGTAATTGAGCGCAGAACTTTCCTCTACTGAAAGTTCTGCCATCGATTAACTTTCGGCTATATCCCTATCGTTAAAAACTGGAGTTCTTTATGAACGAAGCCAGAGGTTTCTCTTTGCGCGCTAATTAATGGCGCCGCTGTAGCGAACAATAAAACCGCACTTAAAAACTTATTTAAACCGATCGCAAAGTTTGCGCGCCGGCCAACTGTTGCTCGCCTTTCATACAGGCAAGCTGCCGCTGTGTCCGGTCGAAAACAGGTGACAGGAGTTCCCTCCCATGAGCGCACTGAAAAGCCCAAAGACACAAGATAAAAATAGCGCCAGCGACAGTGCAAAATTGTCCATGCGGGCCGCACGTGAAGCACAAAACGGACTCTCGGCAACCCTGGCCAATGTCCGCTCAAGCACCGACGGCCTGACTGAGGGCGAAGCCTCGCACCGTTTGCAGCGCGAGGGATACAACGAAGTGGCTCACGACAAGCCGCCCCACGCCATCGTGCAGTTCATGCTCGCACTGCATAACCCCTTTATCTATGTGCTGCTGACCCTGGCCGTGATCAGCTTTTTCACCGACTACTGGATCCCTGAGCGCGACGGCGAAGAAAGCGACCTGACCAAAGTCATCATCATCGGTCTGATGGTGGGCCTGAGCAGCTTGCTGCGGTTCTGGCAGGAACATCGCTCGGCCAAGTCCGCCGAAGCCCTCAAGGCGATGGTCCGCACTACAGCGACCGTACTGCGCCGTGAAAAAGCCGCAGCCCTGCCCCGGGTGCTTGAGATCCCGATGCGTGAACTGGTCGCCGGCGATATCGTGCAACTGTCCGCCGGGGACATGATCCCCGCGGATATTCGCCTGATTGAATCCCGGGACCTGTTTATCAGCCAGGCCGTACTCACGGGTGAAGCCTTGCCCGTGGAGAAATACGACACCCTGGGTGATGTGACGCAAAAGTCCGCTTCCGGCATGGCGGCCGATCAAAGCAACCTGCTGGACCTGCCCAACATCTGCTTCATGGGCACCAACGTGGTCAGCGGTACAGCCCGTGCCGTAGTCGTGGCCACCGGGCCGCGCACCTACTTTGGCTCTCTGGCCAAGGCCATCGTCGGCTCGCGCTCACAAACGGCATTCGACCGGGGGGTCAACAGTGTCAGCTGGCTGCTGATCCGCTTCATGCTGGTCATGGTGCCCATTGTGTTTTTCCTCAACGGGTTCTCCAAAGGTGATTGGGCTGATGCCTTCATGTTTGCCCTGGCCGTGGCGGTAGGCCTGACTCCTGAAATGCTGCCAATGATTGTCAGTGCCAACCTGGCCAAGGGCGCTACCGCCATGGCCAGGCGCAAAGTAGTGGTCAAGCGCCTGAATGCCATCCAGAACCTGGGGTCGATGGATGTACTGTGCACCGACAAGACCGGCACCCTGACCCAGGATCACATCATCCTCGAGCATCATGTCGACTGCACCGGCCAGCGCGACGAATCGGTCCTCGCGCTGGCCTGGCTCAATAGCCATCACCAGAGCGGCGTACGCAACCTGATGGATCAGGCGGTGGTGCGGTTCTCGGAACAGGACCACAAGTTCAAGGTGCCATTGGCCTACAGCAAGGTCGACGAACTGCCTTTCGACTTTATCCGCCGACGCCTGTCGATTGTGGTCAAGGACAACCGTGGCGACCATCTGCTGGTGTGCAAGGGCGCCGTGGAGGAAATGCTCGCCATCAGCACCCATGTGATGGAAGGCGACACCTGCGTTGCGCTTGACCCGGCACGCCGCCAGCAGTTGCTGGCCCTGGCCACCGAGTACAACGAGGATGGTTTCCGCGTGCTGGTGGTAGCCACCCGCGAAATACCCAAGGCGCAGTCACAAAAGCAATACACCACCGGCGACGAGCGGGATCTGGTGATCCGGGGCATGCTTACCTTCCTTGATCCACCCAAGGAAACCGCTGGCCCGGCGATTGCCGCCCTGCAGGACATCGGGGTTGCGGTAAAAGTCCTGACGGGCGACAACGCCACAGTCACCGCCAAGGTCTGCCGCCAGGTCGGGCTGGACCCGGGTACGCCGTTGCTGGGGCCTGAAATTGAGGCTATGGACGACGCCGCCCTGCACTTGGAAGTCGAACAGCGCACGGTATTTGCCAAGCTCACCCCGCTGCAGAAATCCCGGGTGCTCAAGGCGCTGCAAGCCAATGGACACACTGTGGGCTTTCTCGGCGACGGGATTAACGATGCCCCGGCCCTGCGTGATGCGGACGTCGGTATCTCAGTGGACACCGGTACCGATATCGCCAAAGAGTCGGCCGACATCATCCTCCTGGAAAAGAGCCTGATGGTGCTGGAAGAAGGTGTGCTCAAGGGCCGCGAAACCTTCGGCAATATCATGAAGTACCTGAACATGACCGCCAGCTCCAATTTCGGCAACGTGTTCTCGGTACTGGTGGCCAGCGCCTTCATCCCCTTCCTGCCGATGCTGTCGATCCACCTGTTGCTGCAAAACCTGATGTACGACATCTCCCAGCTCGCGTTGCCGTGGGACAAGATGGACAAGGAATACCTGCAAAAGCCGCGCAAGTGGGACGCCAAAAACATCGGCCGCTTCATGATCTGGATCGGGCCGACCTCGTCGATCTTTGACATCACCACCTTTGCCCTGATGTGGTACGTGTTCTCGGCCAACAGTGTAGAGATGCAGACCCTGTTCCAGTCCGGCTGGTTCATTGAGGGGCTGCTGTCGCAAACCCTGGTCGTACACATGTTGCGCACCCGCAAGATCCCGTTCATCCAGAGCACTGCCGCGTGGCCGGTGATCATGATGACCCTGATTGTCATTGTGCTGGGCATCTACGTGCCGTTCTCGCCGCTGGGCACGATGGTGGGCCTTGAGCCGCTGCCCCTGTCGTACTTCCCTTGGCTGGTGGCCACCCTGTTCAGCTACTGCTGCGTTGCGCAACTGATGAAGACGCTCTACATCCGCCGTTTCAAGCAGTGGTTCTGATCTGAAACTGTGGGCGCCGGCCTGGCGCCCACAGAACAATGAATGTTTGTCTGTGGAGATTCCTTATGTCGGGAACCACTCTGTTACTCAACCTCGCGGGGGCCATTGCACTATTGCTGTGGGGCACCCATATGATTTCAACAGCGCTGCTGCGCGGGTTCGGTACCCAATTGCGCAACTGGATGGGGCGCAACCTGAATAATCGCTGGATGGCGCTGATTTCCGGAATCGGTATTACTGGCGTGCTGCAGAGCAGTACGGCAGTCAGCCTGATGGCCACCTCATTTACCGCAGCCGGCACCCTGAGCCTGGCGCCAGCCCTGGCTGTGATGCTGGGGGCCAATATCGGCTCGACCCTGGTGGTGCAGTTGCTGAGCTTCGACACTTCACTGGCCATGCCGGTGATGCTGCTGGTGGGCGTTGTCGTGTTTCGCCTGCGCGATGACTCACGCTTTGAAAGCATCGGCTGCGCGCTGATCGGACTGGGGCTGATGCTCCTGGCCCTGGGTCTGCTCAGCGCCAGCCTCGACCACATGGAAGCCACCCAGGTGTTTCGCGCAGTCATGCAAAGCCTTGAAGGTGACCTGATCATTGCGGTGCTCGCCGCGGTCCTGCTGACCTGGATCTGCCACTCCAGCGTGGCGGTGGTGTTACTGATTGCCTCTATGGCAGGTGCCGGCATGATGACCCCGGTGACCGCACTGGCCTTGATGCTCGGAGCCAACATTGGCGGTGCCTTGCCCTCCGTGATGAGCGCCGGCTCCAGCGTGGCCCGGCGCTTGCCGGTGGGCAACTTGCTGATTCGTTTGTTCGGCGCGCTGGTATTGCTGCCGTGCCTGCCATTGATTTCCGGGCAACTGGCCCGGGCCGATATCGGCCTGGCACACAGCGTGGTGTACCTGCATACCGCGTTCAGCCTGATGCTGGCAGTGCTGTTTATCGGCCTGACCGGGCCTTTGGCCCGCCTGCTGAGCCAGCTATTCCCCGAGCAAGAGGCCCCGGCCGATCCCGGCATGCCCAAGTATCTCGATGAGGCCGGGCTGGAAGTCGCCAACATCGGGCTGTCCAACGCCGTACGAGAAGCCTTGCGCCTGGCGGACATGGCCACGCTGATGCTCAACCAGGTACTGCAACTGTTCGAGAAGCCTGATCAAAGCGCTTTCGCCAGGGTCCGGCAACTGGATCACTCTGTGGACCTGTTAAGCGCTGCCATTCGCGCCTATCTGGCCGATATTGGCCACGACGGCTTGAGCGATGCCGACGCTGATCGTGCCCAGGAAATACTGATGTTCGTGATCAATCTTGAGCATGCCGGCGATATCCTCAACAACCTGGCACAACTGGCTATTCGCCGAACCCGGCGTGGCGAGCAATTTTCCGGCTTTGAACTGCGGCATATCCAGGCCATGCACCGGGCCTTGCTGGACAGCCTGAACCTGGCGATCAGCGCGTTTATGGGAGAAGACCTGCTGGCGGCCAACACCTTGGTCAGCCACAAGGAAACCGTGCGCAAGCTTGAGGCCAGCGCCAGCCGCGAGCACTTTCGAAAATTGCAGAACGACAAAACCGCCTGGGCCGAGTCCGGGGATATTTTCCAACGTGTACTGCGCGACTACCGGCGGGTTCATCACCATATTGCGGCGCTGGGCTACCCGGTGCTGGAACGCTGTGCTGAACACAACGGCTTCGCCGCCCATGAATCCAGGGACACTGGCAAATGCGCCTCCTGATCTGCGCGGGACGCCATTACGCCGACACCCTGATGTGTGAGCGAGTACTGGACGCGTACCGGGAAATCAAGTGCGTGCAGGTGCTGATTCACGGCGCCAGCCAGTTTCTGGGCAACGTCCTCGAAGACTGGGCCCGGGAGCATGAAATTGATGTCGTGCGCTACCCGCCGAACTGGAAAAAACACGGTAAACAGGCCGAACGCCAGCGCAATCAATTCATGCTCAAGGACAGCCGCCCGGATGTGGTGATTGCACTGCCCGGTGGTGATGACACCCGGGAGTTGATACTCCAGGCCAGGGCGGCCGGCATTCATGTGCTTACGCTCGACAGCTAAGCCGCTTCAGCGCAGCGCGCCAGCCTCTAAAACCCTCGCGCCAGCAGCATTGCCACGGCCAACAACATGAGGGCTGTCGCCCGTTGCAACAGCACCTGTCGCGACGGGCTTTGCAGCACCCGCCGAACACGCTGGCCGAAGTAGCAATACAGACAGCCGCTGGTGAACTGCAACAGCAGAAACGCCAGCCCCAGCACGGCCAGATCCATAGCCCGGGTTTCACTGCCCTGCCCGGCAAACTGCGGAAACACCGCACTGAACATGACAATGGTTTTGGGGTTGGAAAACCCGGTAAGCAGCCCCTTGCCGAACCGCCCCCTGAAGCTGCTGTCCAGGACAGTGCCCGGACGATCCAGCAACAGTGCGCGGCTGTTCCATTGCCGATACGCCAGATACAGCAAATAAGCCACGCCGATAAATTGAATCCCGCGACTGAGCAGCGGATTGCCCTTCATCAGCTCGGCAAACCCGACGGCAAATACCAGAATCGACACCAGGTATGCGGCGCTGGCGCCGAGCTGCACCGGCATTGAACGCTTTAGGCCCTCCTGCATGCCGAACCCCATCAACAGTAACGTCATGGGGCCGGGGCTAAAGGTCATGGTGGCGCAGAACAGCAGAAAGTAGAGGAAGGAAGCGAGCGTCAATTGTGTGGCCATTACGTTTATTACATCCCCGAACCAATGCTCGAACACCTGCGAGCGGTGCCACAGTTTAGGTAGCGCGCGCTTGCAGGGGCAGATCAACCCGGGGCCAACTTGACCGTACTTTACTGGTAGCATGACCGGTAAAGTACGAGGTGATTGATGCCCATCCCCACGATTGAGTTCCAGACTGGCACGTCCAAGGTCCAGCAGATTGTCGAAGCCCTTAACCAGGCCATTGATCAAGGCCGGTTAAGCCCGGGGGCCAAGCTGCCCTCAGCCAGGGAAATGACCGAGGCATGGGGCGTGAGCAAGTTCACCCTGATTGAGGCCCTTGATCGCTTGCGCGGACAAGACCGGATCACGTCCAGCCAAGGCCTTGGCTACTTTGTCGCTACCAGAGGGCCTGTTGCGCAGCGAGCAGCCGCGCTTGATCTGTTACCGCAAGATCTGACCAGCGTCTTGCGCCGTTCATTGACCGGTGCCAGTGGTGCCATGCGTCCGGGCAGCGGCCATTTGCCTGAAAGCTGGCTGGAGCCCAGCGCCATGCGCAATCACTTGCGCCAGCTAAGCCGTTCGCCAGACCTGCGCCTTACCGGGTATGGCGATCCGGCGGGCTATTTACCCCTGCGCCTGGCATTACAGCAAAAGCTGCTGGGGCAAGGCCAGGACGTCGCCGTCGAGCAGATCATCACCACTGCCAATACTGTCCAGGCGCTGGACATGCTGCTGCGCTTGCGGGTGCGTCCCGGCGATACAGTGCTGCTGGACATGCCCTGTTACTTCAATTTCCACGCCAATCTGGCCTTGCACGGGGCGAGGGTCATGACCCTTGAGCGCACTCCCCAGGGGCTTGACCTCAGCGCCCTGCAAGAATTGTTTGAGCAGCACCGGCCGAGCCTGTATCTGACCACCGGCCTGCTGCACAACCCTACCGGCCATTCCTATTCTGCGGCCCAGGCCTATGGTTTGCTGGAGCTGGCCAAGCGTTATGACTGCCACATCATTGAAGACGACCTTTACGGCGACTGGCACCCCGACCCGCCCCCACGGCTCGCAGCTTTGGCCGGCGTCGAACAGGTGACCTACCTCAGCGGCTTTTCCAAAACCCTGAGTGCCAATCTGCGGGTGAGCTATGTGGTGACTTCGCCGCAAGTGGCCGCCAACCTGACCCATTTGAAACTGATGTGTGGCGGTATTACCTCGGAAATGTTCGAACAGATCCTCTGTTCAATGCTCAATGACGGCACCTACCACAAACACCGCAAACGCGTGACCCAAGGCCTGCTGGCCAGTGGCGCGCGAGTGGCCCGCTGGCTGCAGACCCTTGGGTTTACCTTGAGCGCGCCCTACACCGGGGGCCTGTATATCTGGGCCACGCTGCCGGCCGCCCTGGACGCCGAAACCCTGGCCCGGCAAGGCCTGGCACAAGACCTGGTGCTTGCGCCGGGCATCCTGTTCGGTTTCGACCCCGTACTGCGCCACTGCATGCGCTTTAACGTGGCCCACACCGACAACCCCAAAGTGATGGCCGCCGTTGAAGCGCTGCTGGATTAGCCCGTGCTGCGGCCTCACACCGTGCGGGGCGACGGCTTCCCTATCAAACACAGAGTGAGCTATAAGTCAGGCCGGACATAAAACTGCCCCGTTCACTGAAAGCGAACGGGCAGCCTAGAGCTAACAATCAGCCACCGGAATGAACCTCATGTCGATTTTTGAGCAGGGCCTTGAGCCCCGTGCTGTCAATCATATAGCCCTGTCGCCGCTGAGCTTCATCGAACGCACCGCCAGTGTCTATCCCGACTACCCCGCTGTGATTCACGGCTCGATCCGGCGCACCTGGCTGCAGACTTACCAGCGCTGCCGACGTCTGGCGAGTGCCCTGGCAGGGCGCGGGATTGGAACAGGCGATACCGTAGCGGTCATGCTGCCCAATATCCCGGCCATGCTCGAAGTCCATTTTGCGGTACCCATGATCGGCGCCGTGCTCAATGCCCTGAATGTACGCCTCGACGCCGAAGCCATTGCCTTCATGCTGGCCCACGGCGAGGCGAAGGTATTGATTGCCGACCGTGAATTCCATGACGTGATTCACGCAGCCATTGCCATGCTTGACCACCCGCCGCTGATTATCGACCTCGATGATCCCGAATACGGCGCAGGCCAGCCTGTCAGTGCACTGGATTACGAAGCACTACTGGCCGAGGGCGACCCCGAGTACGACTGGCAATGGCCGGCAGATGAATGGCAGGCAATTACCCTCAACTACACCTCCGGTACCACGGGCAACCCCAAAGGCGTGGTCTATCACCACCGCGGCGCGTATCTCAACTCACTGGGCAATCAGATGGTGTGGGCCATCGGTAATCACCCGGTGTACCTGTGGACGCTGCCGATGTTCCACTGCAACGGCTGGTGCTACCCGTGGATCATCACGGCCCTGGCCGGGGTGCATGTGTTCCTGCGCCGGGTTGACCCGCAGACAATCCTGAGCCTGATCAATGAGCATCAGGTCACGCATATGTGCAGCGCGCCCATTGTGCTCAATGCGCTGGTCAACCTGCCGCAATCGACCAGGACTGCTATCGACCACCCGGTCAATGCGATGGTGGCGGGCGCGGCGCCACCGGCCAGAGTGATTGGTGCGGTGGAAGAAATGGGCATCAAGGTCACCCACGTCTACGGCCTGACCGAAGTCTATGGCCCGGTGACCATTTGCGCCTGGCACGACAAGTGGGATGCGCAGCCGCTGGCCGAGCGTGCGCAAATTAAATCCCGTCAGGGCGTTCGTTATCCGACCCTGGAAGGGGTAATGGTCGCCGACCCGAAAACCCTGGTGCCGACCCCGCGTGACGGCGAGACCATGGGTGAGATATTCATGCGTGGCAACACGGTGATGAAGGGTTACCTGAAGAACCCGAGCGCCACAGCCGAGGCCTTTGAGGGTGGCTGGTTCCATACCGGGGATTTGGCCGTGTGCCACCCGGATGGCTACGTGGAGATTCGTGACCGGCTCAAAGACATCATCATCTCGGGTGGCGAGAACATCTCGACCATTGAGGTTGAAGGCGTGCTCTATCGACACCCGGGGGTGATGGAAGCGGCAGTGGTCGCCCGCCCGGATGAAAAGTGGGGCGAAACGCCCTGTGCCTTTATCACCCTGAAGGCAGATCACCAACAGGTGCTTGAGGTTGAAATCATTGCCTTCTGCCGCGAGCACCTGGCCGGATTCAAGGTGCCGCGCACCGTAGTGTTTACCCTGCTGCCCAAGACCTCGACCGGTAAAGTCCAGAAGTACCTGCTGCGAGACATGGCCAAGGCCTTATAGACGCAGACGGGCACTACACGCTTCCAGCCAGGCATAAAAACGGCGGCCTGTTCAGGGCCGCCGCAGGGTACAGCTGTATTGAGCCGCGACTCAGATACTCAGCTCGTCGAGCAGTAATACTTCACGATGCTCGATCAGATCAGCAACCGCCTTGCCCATCGCCAGGTAATGCGGCGTGGTTTTGTGGTGCTCAATGGCTGCCATGTCCTTCCAGCCTTCGATGAATACAAAGCACTCGGGGTTGGAGCGATCCACATGCAGGTCATAGAAAAGGCAACCGGCTTCAGCCCGTGATCCGGCCACACATGCACTCAGCGCCTGCTCAACCGTTGAGCCATGACCTGGCTTGGCACGAAGGGTGGCAACAATTTTGATAATTTTGGACATATCCGATTCCTGCAGGTTGCGGTGACTTAAACGTTCAGTAGCTTCGCGATTTTATCTTTGATCAGGAGCCTTTGCTCCTTGAGTTTCTTCAATACTTCATCCGATACGCCAATGGCCTCCTGGGCCTCGGCTTCAACGACCTCGGCATCCTTCTCGTTGTATTGGATAAACAACTGGTTGAGATGAGCGTTTTCGCTACGGCACTTGCTGACAGCCTCTTTAGTGAGCCCCAAGTCTTGCAACAAATCGTGTTTGACTGGCATATCTGCACCTCTTAGACGTTTCGGTGACGGTTGCGGACTCTGAAAGCGAGCCCACTCAAAAGATTCAAACCAACAACCTCACCTAAGCAATAGCACGCAACAGACCACCGAGAAAGCCAGCCGTGCACTTAGGTTTAATCCTCACCCTACAGCTTTATGATTTTTAACCGATACAACTTTAAGCCAGGGCCAAAAAACAACTGTTTTAAATACGACAACACATAGCGCCAATTAAATGACGCATGTATTTATGGCGGTATTTTTTTGACGAAAGTTGTCTGAAATCATAGGCTAAGGCGATTTTCCGGTGATAGGATGCTCAAAATCCTACGCATTGCGCGCTGTAGTACTACTCTCCAGAAGGATTTGTAGAACAAACACAGAAAACGGAAAAAATCTGGCCGGGCACAGCTTTTTAAAATGTCGATCCGCATTTAATCGACACCAATAAGAAATCACCACTGCAGGGCAACACTCGATCGCTTTGCAGAAACGGGACAATACCTCCATAACATGGAACATATTGAAGCCCGATATCCTTGGGGGGACGTTACGCTTGGTTCAAATCAGTTTGGCTATCCGTGGATTGCTTGATCAACAAATTGTAGTGCGTGCAGGTGGCGTGTATTGGGTGACCGTGGATCAACCGGCTGATGCAAGGCTGTTGGCCCGACAATTTCTTGAAGCGATACCCGAACTCGTACCTGCGACCCTGATTTGTTGTGCAGGCGATGTACAAAGCATCACCAATGAGATGGCTGCCGATCTGGGCCCGGACAAACTGCGGCTGTTTGAAATCCCCCAGTCCAAAGCCGAGCAAGGGCTCGCCACGTTGACCCGGGACATGGGCCGCGTAGGTATCGCCGCCAACAGCCAGGTCACTTTAGTGCTGCCTGCAAGTTGCTGGGCAGAAACCACCACTGCAAAACATTTGAAGCACTGGTGTCAGCGCCTGCACCAGTGGTTGCAGGCACGAAATGCAACCTTGTTGGTGATCACCCACGGCGAAGCCGCGCTTCTGCAAGCTGAGCTGGTAGAACTCAACGAGACTTTGTCCGGTCTGGGGCGCCTGTACCGCTATAACGGTGTGATCCGTTACCAGCTGCACTTTTGGCACAATGACATGGGGGTCACGGCAGGCCAGGAGTTCAAACTCGCGATACAGGGCAATGCCCTGACGCTGATCCCGGACACCGCTATCGATTTGCAGCCACGGGTCGCTGACGACCAGCACCTATACCTCGCCGAACGCGCCGTACTCGAAGGCACTCATCACTGTCCAAACACTGGTATTTGTTTGAAACCCGTGAGGCATTGCTCAACGAAGCCCGGACTGCCAGGCAGGCCACGGTTATCGTCGGGATCGACAACAGCCATCAATTGCTAGACCTGGCCCAACAGCTGCACGATTTGCGCGAACAATGCGGCCCGGACCTGAAGATCGTTGTGCGCGAAATGGAACCTGCCGTTCGTTACCGCGACGAACGCTTGCTGCTGGCCTGCGGGGCCAACCTGATTGTTCCGGACGGCACGCTGCTCTCGCGTTTCTTGAGCATGATCGAAAGCGTTCAGGGCCAGCGCTGGCAGTACAGCCAGAACAGTGACTTTGCGACCTTGCTTGAGCGCCAGCGGCCGCCAGACATTCGCGGCCTGGTGAGCCCACGAAAATTCTTTGAGGCCATCGAGCAGATCTATAACGACAACTCAGGTGAAGTGACCCATCAACTGGTCAGGTTCCAGCCGGTTCCCGGGCTGGATGACGAACTGTTCCTGAACCAGATGTGCCTGCGCCGCTTCGGGGATTTTGCATGTTTGCTGGGTGGCGACCTGTACTTGTTTCTGTTTGCCTGCCGCGCCGACGGACTGGACCCGGCGTTGGGGAATATTTGCCGGCTGCCATGGCGCGATCTGTTTCTCCAGCGTCAGGTGCTGGCCGGGATCGACGATTTACCTCGGGAAGCGTTCCTGCAGGCCGAATCAATACCTGCACATCTGAACATTCCGTTTGAAAACACCGTAATGGCGACACCTGCGGCCGGTAGCCGTATGCCGTTAACTGCGCAACGCACCATTTTGCCTATTCGTGAGTTACAACCATGACGTTCCTTGAGCTGATTGATGTCATTGTCCTGACCTGCGTGGTGACCGTGCTGCTGACACTGTTCGCGCAGCGCATCCGTGCCTTCTTGAAAAGTCATTTTGAACAGTACCTGTCACCCCGTTATCTGAAATCGCGCGGCGTTCGACGTCGTGCGCCCGCCAGTCCTTCTTTGAGAGCGCCCGATGAGTCTGTATAAGCCTGCCACCCCGGCGCAAAAAATTGCCGGCACCTGGCGGGGGCTGGGGGCCTGGAACGTTTATTTCCTGGGCAAATTCCTGCTGACCTGGACCGGTCACCTGAACTTCCAGGTATTGCCTAATCTGATCTTCGCCTTGGTGTTGCTGATCCCTATCGGCCACCCAATGCTGCGCCGCGCCCGAACCCTGATTGCAATTCCCGTGGCTGTTGCGCTGTTGTATCAGGACACCTGGTTCCCTCCGTTCGCCCGCCTGCTGGCGCAACCCGGGGTGCTGGATTTTTCTTTCGACTACATCGTTGAATTGCTGGGTCGTTTTATCGACTGGCAAGTCTGCGCCCTGCTGCTGCTGTTGGTTGTCGGTTATCTATTTCTCAACCAGTGGCTACGCCTGACGACCCTGACCCTCCTTGGTTTTGCCTGGGTAGGCATGGGCACCCTGCAATTGCTGATGCCACCTGCCGCAGATCAGCCAATGGCCAACACCCAACCCGGCCAGAGCACTGCCCCGAGCAGCGGCGGTGAACCCGACGATGCGACGCTTAATGGCTATCTGGACAAGTTCTATCTTGCAGAATCAACCCGCAAGGTCGAGTTCAAGGAACCTGCGGTCAAACCGCCGCCGTTTGACCTGCTGGTGATCAATATTTGCTCCATGGCCTGGGACGATCTGGATGCCGTGGGCTTGCGTGACAATTCGTTGTTCAGCCAGATGGATGTGATTTTCGACAACTTCAACTCAGCCACCGCTTACAGTGGCCCGGCAGCAATCCGCTTGTTACGCGCCAGTTGCGGCCAGACATCCCACGCTCAGCTGTACAAGCCGCCCGCCGATCAGTGCCTGTTGTTTGATGACTTGCGCAAACTGGGTTTCTCGGACGAATTGATGCTCAACCACACCGGCGAGTTCGACGGCTTTCTTCAGGAAGTCCGCGAGCAAGGTGAGTTGCCAGCGCCTGCGCTCGGGGTTATTCCGGCGGGTTTGCCACGTACCTATGTCGGCTTTGATGGTTCGCCGATCTGGCGCGACCGTGATGTGTTGAGCAAGTGGTGGCAACACCGCCTGAGCGAGAACCAGCCCAATATGGCGCTGTTCTATAACACCACCACCCTGCACGACGGTAACCGTCAGGTGCAGTCCGATGGCGGCACCCAACCTGCCGACTACAGCAGCCGGGCCCAGGTCTTGCTGGACGACTTGAACTCGTTCCTCAAAGAACTGCAGAAAAGTGGACGGCGGGTGGTTGTAGCCATCGTGCCCGAGCACGGTGCCGCGCTGCATGGCGACCGGATGCAGATCTCCGGCATGCGTGAAATCCCGAGTGACTCCATCACCCACGTTCCGGTCGGCATCAAGCTGATCAATATGGGCGACAACGGGCAAACCGTGCCGGTCCATGTCACGGAGCCAAGCAGCTATCTGGCGGTTGCCGAAATCATTGCCCGCCTGTACGCAGACCCTGAATTGAGCACTGGCCAGACAGTGGACTGGTCAAAATTGCTGACCGACCTGCCTCAGACCGCGAAAGTATCGGAAAACTCAGGAACTGTCGTACTCGACTACAACGGCAAGCCTTATGTGCGAATCAAGGAGAACGGTGGATGGCTACCCTACCCACAGAAGCTCAAATAAGCGCCGATATCCTTTCGCGCAAAGAGCGGGCTGATGACATCACCCGTCTTAAATCAATGATCGACTTGCCGTCGCTCAATTATGTCGACGTCTCGGCACAAATGGAGCTGCTGCAAGCCTTTGAACGGTGGCCGCTGCTGGCACATGTGGAAGAACAGCAAAGAGCGCAACCTCTGGACCTGAGCAAGTCCACGGAGCAACGTCCATGATCTGTGTGAGCCTGCGTGGCGTGCGCGGCGGAGTCGGTACCAGTTCGACCCTGGCGGCCCTGGGTTATGCGTTGCATCAGTTGGGGCAGAAAGTCCTGGTGGTCGACATGTGCCCGGAAAACACCCTCGGGTTGCACTTCAACCTGAACCTGGGCCATCGCGAGGGCTGGGCTCGTGCAACTCTGGACCAGCAACCCTGGCACGAACAGGCATGGGCCATCGAACCCGGCTTATGTGTACTGCCCTATGGTCAACTGGACGCTGGCGAAAGCGCGCAACTCGATGCCTTGCTGCTGCAAAGCCCCGAGCTCTGGAGGCAGCGTCAGGCGTCTTTGGCCGAAGCATTCGACTGGATACTGTTCGATCTGCCCCAACGCTTGCCGGGGCATAGCGCAAACCCGCACTGCGAGGTGGTGATCACAGTGCTCAATGCCGATGCCGGTTGCCATGTGCTGTTGCAGCCGCAGCTAGACAACAGCCCCATCTTTCTGGTCAACCGATACGACGCAGCCAGTCAGTTACAACGAGACCTGGTGCTGATCTGGCAACATCGTTATGCGCGCTTCCTGCTGCCCATCAGCCTGCATTCCGATGAGGCCGTAGGCGAGGCTCTGGCCCGGCGCGAACCGGCAGGCCGTTATGCGCCGGGCAGCCTGATATCCCAGGATATTCTCAGCCTGGCCAGTTGGTGCCTGTTGCGCGGCCGGAGGCTTGAATGATCGAGCACTGGTTTCCTTACGCCCGATTGCGCCGCGAACAGAACTGCACCCGTATCACGGCCTTTGTCATGGCCATGATTCAAGCACTCGGCTGGATCTTCCTGCGCCTCGAATCGCCAGGCTGGAAAGCGTTGCGTGAGCAACGTCGGCGTTTGTACCCGCACCTGGCCGACAAGCCTGCGACCATTGGCGACCCGCTGCGTTATGCGATCCAGAGCCTGTGGTTGCTGCTGGTTCGTCCCGGCGAGCATAACCGCAGCCTGCGCCAGAACAGTCTGAGCAAGGGTATAGGCTCTGTGCTGCAATCTCTGCTGCGCATTGTGCAGCAGCCATGGAACCTGCTGTCCAATGCGTTTGAGCGGTTACCCACGACAATCAGCCCGCAAGTGAATAAAAGCTCACGCTGGTGGAACACCATGGGCTGGCCCCTGCGCAAGGCCCTTTACATAGCCATTGGCTTGCTGGCGACTGTGCTGATTGTGATCTGCGTAACCGAACCCTTCGGTTATCTGGCACAACTGGTGTTCGTTGTATTGCTGTGGGGCATTGCCATGCTCGTGCGGCGTATCCCGGGGCGCTTCCCTACCCTGTTGATGATTGCCCTGTCAGTCATCATTTCGTGCCGTTACCTGTGGTGGCGCTACACCTCGACCCTGAACTGGAACGATTCGCTGGACCTGGTGTGCGGTCTTATTCTGCTGCTGGCAGAAACTTATTCCTGGCTGGTGCTGATCCTGGGTTACGTCCAGACCTCTTGGCCGCTCAATCGTAAACCGGCGCAATTGCCGCGCGATACCAGCCAATGGCCCACGGTCGACCTGTTGATCCCCACTTACAACGAAGAGCTCTCGGTTACCCGCGGCACCGTGTATGCGGCACTGGGCATCGACTGGCCCAAGGACAAACTGCGTATTCATTTGCTCGATGACGGCAACCGCCCGAGCTTCAAATCGTTCGCCGAAGAAGTGGGCATCAACTACATCGCCCGAACCGACAACCGCCACGCCAAGGCCGGCAACCTGAACCATGCCCTGACTCAGATTGACGGTGAACTGGTGGCGATTTTTGACTGCGACCACATGCCCGCCCGCTCCTTCCTGCAATTGACCGTGGGCTGGTTCCTGCATGACCCCAAGCTGGCGCTGGTGCAGACACCGCACCACTTTCTGTCGCCGGACCCGTTCGAGCGTAACCTCGGCACATTCCGCAACCGCCCCAACGAAGGCGAGCTGTTTTACGGCTTGATCCAGGACGGTAACGATATGTGGAACGCCGCGTTTTTCTGCGGCTCTTGCGCCATTGTCCGGCGTAGCGCGATCGACTCGATCGGTGGGTTCGCGGTCGAAACCGTGACCGAAGATGCACACACCGCTCTGCGCCTGCATCGCAACGGCTGGAACTCGGCCTATTTGAGTATCCCGCAAGCGGCGGGCCTGGCCACAGAAAGCCTGTCGGCGCACATCGGCCAGCGGATCCGCTGGGCACGTGGCATGGTGCAGATTTTCCGCACGGACAACCCGCTGTTCGGTAAAGGCCTGACGATCTTCCAGCGTATTTGCTACACCAACGCCATGATGCACTTTCTGGTTGGGCTACCGCGGATCGTGTTCCTCACGGCGCCGCTGGCCTTTCTATTGCTGCACGCCTACATCATTTACGCCCCGGCGCTGATGATTCTGCTCTACGTATTGCCACACATGATCCATGCCAGCCTGACCAACTCGCGGATGCAAGGCGCCTATCGCCAGACATTCTGGGGCGAGGTGTACGAGACCGTGCTGGCCTGGTACATCGCGCGGCCTACTACCGTCGCCCTGTTCAGCCCGTCCCGCGGCAAGTTCAACGTCACCGCCAAGGGCGGCATGATGGAGGAGAACCAGTTCGACTGGCAGACCGCCAAACCGTATCTGGTGCTGTCGCTGCTCAACGTGGTCGGCCTGGGCTTTGCCGTATGGCGCCTGTTCTACGGACCCAAGGACGAAATCTTCACTATTTTCGTCAGTGTGCTGTGGGTGATTTACAACCTGCTGATCATCGGTGCTGCCGTGGCGGTGGCCGCAGAAGTACGCCAGGTGCGCCACACTCACCGCGTACAGACCCGCTTGCCGGGGGCGATCAAACTGAGCGACGGGCACAGCTACCCCTGCGAACTGGTGGACTACTCCGACGGCGGGGTCGGGCTGCAACTCAGTCAACCCCTGCCATTGCCGGTCGGCACCCAGGTGTCGCTGATTCTGCAGCGCGGCAAACGCGAGTTTGTATTCCCCGGCAGCCTGACGCGCTCCAACGACATGTTCATGGGCTTGAGTTTCGCCCGGTTGGCGCCTGAACAAAAAATCGAGTTCGTGCAGTGCACCTTCGGCCGGGCCGATGCCTGGCTCGATCACAACAGCGGATTCGAAGCCGACAAGCCGATCCAGAGCCTCAGAGAGATTCTCGCTCTGGGCGCCAAAGGCTATTACCGCCTTTACCAATACCTGCCTGCCTGGGTGCGCACGATTGCGCGTCCGTTCATGCGAGTTCTTCAGTGGCTGGGCAGCTTTTTGCCGCGCATGCCCAAAGCGTCCACCCCTCTTATCTCCCGGCCGGTGAGCAGATCATGAGTCGATTTTCCAAAAAAGCTTTTTTCACAAGCCTTGCGCTAATGACCTTTGCTTCACAGCTGATGTCAGCACCGCTGCCATTACCGGGCAGCTCGCCTGCGCCAATGCCCAAGCCGCCCGTGGTGGACCCCAGCCAGCCACTGCCAAGCTGGCCGGTGACCCGCACGTTTGAGCAACTGGGACGTGCCACCGACACTCTGCTGCTGGGCATCAACAGCTCGGAGCAAGTGGAGTTCACCCTGCGCCGCGACCGGATAGCCAGCGATGCAAGCCTGCAACTGGAATACACGCCTTCGCCATCGCTGATCCCGACCATTTCGCATATTCGGGTGTACCTCAATGACGTGCTGATGGGGGTATTGCCCATTGATAAAGATCAGCTGGGGCGCAAAACCACTCAGAAGATGGCCCTAGATCCGCGACTGATTTCGGACTTCAACCGGGTCCGCCTGGAGTTTGTCGGCCACTACACCGATATCTGCGAAGACCCGGCCAACAATACCCTGTGGGTCAATATCAGCCGCTCCAGCAGTATCACTCTGCAAGAGCAGGCGCTGAGCCTGACCAACGACCTGGCGTTTTTCCCGCTGCCGTTCTTTGATCCGCGCAACAGCGGCAAACTCGAACTGCCGTTTGTGTTCGCTGCCAACCCGACCCTGGGCGAACAAAAAGCCGCCGCTATCCTGGCGTCGTATTTCGGTAGCCAGTCCAACTGGCGCGGGGCGAGTTTCCCGGTGCTCTACGATGCCCTGCCAAGCGTGCAGAACAAGGAAGCCACGCAACCCTCGGTAGTGTTCGCCACTAATGACCACCGCCCTGCGTTCATGAGCGACCTGGAAAAATTCCCGGCCGTGACGGCCCCTGTGGTCGAATTGATCGACCACCCGGATGCGCCTTACAGCAAAATCCTGCTGGTCATGGGTCGAAACGAAGAAGACCTGGCCGTCGCAGCCAAGGCGCTCGCCCTGGGCGGCAACCTGCTGCGTGGATCGCGCGTGACCATCGACAAGGTCGAAGAACTGCAGCCACGCAAACCCTACGATGCCCCGGCCTGGATGCGTACGGACCGCCCGGTGCGCTTTGCCGAGCTGATTACCTACCCTCAGCAGCTACAAGTCAGCGGGCTGCAACCGCGCCCGATCACCCTGGATGTGAACCTGCCGCCCGATCTGTTTGTGTGGCGCAACCAGGGCATTCCGCTGCGCACCCAATACCGTTACACCGCACCTTCGGCCAACGATGATTCGCGCCTGAACATCAGCCTCAACGAACAGTTCATCACCAGTTTGCCGTTGCTGCGCAAAGACACCAGCAGCCTTGAAGAACTGCGCCTGGCGGTGCTGTCCAACGACACGGCCAATGCCAACGACAAGTTGGTTGTACCGTCGCTTAAAATCGGTGACCGCAACCGCCTGCGCTTCGACTTCAACTTCGCCAGTACCGTGGGCAGCGCCCAGCGTGATCGTTGCCAGACCATCCTGCCGGCCAATACCCAGGCCATCATCGATGAAGACTCAACCATCGATCTGTCCGGTTATCACCACTACATCAGCATGCCTGACCTCAAGGCCTTCGCCCGCAGCGGCTTCCCGTTCAGCCGCATGGCCGACATGTCGGAGTCGATCGTGGTGGTTCCGGACACAACCTCGCCGACCCAAATCAGCACACTGCTGGAAGCCGTAGCCGGGATTTCTGCCCGCTCCGGCTATCCGGCCTTTGGTTTACGCCTGACGAATGACTGGCAGGCAGCCTCCAAAGAAGACGCAGACTTGCTATTACTGGGGCAAATGGCTCCGGACATGCGCGATAACCCCGACCTGAGTCTTCTGCTGCAACGCCAGCGCGACATGCTGGTACAGCCTTACGGCAACACGGCGCTTGATGCCAATAATCGCCGCGGCCCTTCGACTAATGAGCGCAGCACGCCGGCAAACCGCACCGAGGTCACGGCCCAGGCGCCGATTGCCGCCATTTTGGGCATGCAGTCACCTCACCATAACCAGCGCAGCATCGTCGCGTTGCTGGGTAATGACGACGCCGACTACAACCTGCTGCGTGAAGCCATTAGCGATAGCGGCAAAATGGATGCCGTGTCAGGCTCTGTTGCCCTGATTCGCAGCAGTGGGGTCTATAGCCAGCTGGTGGGTGACCAGTACTACGTAGGCAACCTGCCGTGGTTCCTGCTGCTGTGGTATCAACTGTCGGAGCATCCGGTGTTGCTGGCGGTCCTGGCGGTCATCAGCGTACTGCTCACCGCTTTCTTGCTGTGGCGTGCCCTGAGCTGGGCGGCCAACCGTCGTCTGCACAAGGATGACTAAAGCCATGCGACGTGTTGCAGCACTTGCACTGTCCGTGACCCTGGGGTCTTTGCCCCAGGTAGCGAGCGCTGCAGCCTGTAACTGGCCCGCCTGGGACAGTTACAAGAAGGCCATGATGAGTCCCGACGGGCGCATTATCGATCGCTCGTCGGCGCAGATGATTACCACCTCGGAAGGGCAAAGCTACGGGCTGTTTTTTGCCCTGGTCGGTAATGACCCGAACAGCTTTGCGAAGATACTGGCCTGGACGCGCAACAATCTGGCCGGGGGTGATCTTGATATGCACCTGCCCGCCTGGCAGTGGGGGCGCTCCAAGGCCGGTAACTGGCAAATACTCGATAGCAACAACGCGAGTGATGCTGACCTGTGGATCGCCTACAGCCTGCTGGAAGCCGGCAGGCTGTGGCAGTGGCCGGCTTATGTCGCGCAAGGGCAAAACATGCTCTGGCGCAGCGCCGCACAAAGCCTGCGCAAGTTGCCCCGGCTGGGCGTGATGCTGTTGCCCGGAGATGCCGGGTTTGACAGTGCTCAGGGCTGGCGCCTGAACCCCAGTTATATGCCGCCGCAACTGCTGGCCCGCTTTGCACAAATCTCACCGGTGTGGGCCGAGCTTGCGAGCAATCAGCAACGCCTGCTGCTCGAAGGTTCGCCCAAAGGTTTTGCCCCGGACTGGCTGCTGTGGAAAACCGATGGCGGCTGGGCTGCGGACACCAAGGAGGGCAGCGCGGGTGACTACGATGCGATCCGCGTCTACCTGTGGGTCGGCATGCTGGCTCAGGACGCGGCCAATCGCCAAACCCTGCAACAGCACTTTGCACCCATGGTCAATCTGACCCAAACCCTGGGTTATCCGCCAGAGAGCGTAGATGCCCTAACCGGCACCTACACCGGTACCGGCCCTGTGGGCTTCTCTGGCGCCCTGCTGCCGCTGCTCGCCAGCGCCGACTCCCCGGCGCTGGCGGTCCAGCAGGCACGCGTGCAACAGGAACCGCCCGCGGCGGATGCTTATTACAACCAGTCGTTGCTGCTGTTCGGCCAGGGCTGGGATCAACAACGCTATCGCTTTGACAAGGATGGTCGGCTCAGTCCAGCGTGGGCGAACACATGCAAAAATTAACGACATTGGCATTTTTGCTCGGCGGCTTGTCCACAGTGGCCATGGCCCAACCGGTCAACGTGCAGGACCAGCAGCAGTGGTTGCTGGAGCAAGTACGTATCGGTGAAGCCTTGTACCGCGAAGATCTGGTACGCGACTCACTGGCGCGCCTGAGCCTGATCGCTCCGAACAATCCGCAGGCGCTCGTCGCCTCGATCCGCCAGGCGTTGCTGGACAAAAATCCGGGGCTGGCAAACCAGCGCCTCGCGCAATTACAAGCCGTCGCTCCCGATTCTGCAGCACTGCGCCAGGCCCAAAGCCTGATGAAACTGCAAGACCCGCAAAGCCAGAAGGCCCTGCAGCAGGCCCGCCTGTTTGCCGCCGCAGGCAGACCGGACGAAGCCGCCGCGATTTTCGAGCAACTGTTCGGCAATGACCCTCCGGATTTCAACACATCTCTTGAATACCTGCGCATTCGCAGCAACATCGTCGGCCAGCGGCCCAAGGTGATCGAGCAACTGCGGGCGCTGGACAGCCAGTACCCGGGTAACGTCGGCTTGCGCCAGACCCTGGCTGATTTGCTGTTCAGGGAGAAACGGGCCCCCGAAGCGCTGGTGGTGCTGCATCAGCTGTCAACAGACCCGCTGGCCAGCAACGCAGCGGCCGAACGCGAATACCAGTACCTCAACACCCTGCCTGTTGATCGCTCCACTGCCCAGGCCTGGCAGGCTTTTGTGGGCCGCTACCCGACCTCGCCACTGCTTGGCGAAGCCAACAAAAATCTGCAGACCCAACAGCACTTGCTCGGTGATCCGGCATGGCTGGCCGGCGCCCAGGGCAAGCAGATGATTGATCAGTCGCGCAACCCTGTGGCGGCTGAAGGTCTGTTGCGCCGTGCGCTCAAGCAATACCCCGATGACCCGACCCTTTACGGAGCACTGGGCATGGCCCTGTTTCGTCAAGGCCGCTACCAAGAGTCCAGCGCCAATTTCGCCACCGCCCGGACCAAGGATCAAGACACTTCCAATATCAGTAAATGGCAAGACCTGATGGATGCCAGCCGCTATCGGATGCTGCTCAGCCAGGGCGACAAGGCGCTGGAGCAAAACAATTTTGCCGTGGCACGCAATGCCTACCAGCAAGCACGCAAAGCCAAACCCGGGGACGCCGACCCGCTGATAGGGCTTGCAGGCGTTGCCCGCGGTGAGCACGACGATATCCAGGCTGAAGCCTTGCTGTTGCAGGCCCGCCGGCTGGAGCCGGGCAATGGTGGCGCCGTGCGCGGTCTGGTGCGCCTGTACACCGCGCAATCACCGGACAAGGCCAAAGCCTTCCTCAATAGCCTGCCCCCTGCCAGTCAAAAGGAATATGCCGGGTTGCGCCAAAGCATGGAGCTGGACGAGCTCAACCGTCAGGCCGATGCCGCCAGCGCGCACAAGGACTGGCCACAGGTGGTTGCACTGCTGAGCAAGATTCGCAGTTTGACCCCCGACGAGCCCTGGCTGACCTATCGCCTGGCCAATGCCCAGCGCGAAATCAATCAACCGGGCGCAGCCGACGACAGCTTCAAACAGCTCATGCAACGCCAGGGCAAAAATCCGGAGGCGCTGTACGCGTATGCGCTTTACCTCTCGAGTACCGACCGGGATGCCAGTGCCCTGAGCACTCTGGAACAGTTGCCCAGGGCGCAATGGACTGATGCCATGCGCGAACTCGATGCACGCTTGCAACGCAACGTGCTGGTCGCCCGGGCCGACAGCCTGCGTGCGGCCGGACAAGAGCCCCAGGCAGTTGCCTTGCTGATGCAAAACCCCGACAGCGATGACTTGATGACCGTTGCCAGATGGGCCCAGGAGCGCGGTGACTTTGCCAGGGCGCAAACCCTGTACGCTCAGGTGCTGACAAAAGAGCCTGACAACACCAACGCCCGGTTGGGGCAAATCGAAACCCTGATTGCCAGCAAGCAACTGCCAGCGGCACGCCAGCTGTTGGCACAGTTCAAGCCGGCTCCGGGCGTGGTTCTGACCCCGGCGCAACAACGGCGGGTGGCCAATGCCTGGACCGACGTGGGGGAACCCGACAAGGCCAGAGCCATGTATGCCGAACTGCTCAAGACGCCCCAGGCCGACCCGCTGATGTACCGCGATGCGGCACGCTTGATCTCCGCTACCGAACCTCAGCAAGCCCTGGACTACTACGCCAAAAGCATGGCCGGGGCCGGGCTGCTGGCACCAGAACAGGCCAGCCCGCGGGACGATCGCGCCATGACCATGGCCAGTCGTGAAAAAGACGATGACCAATGGCTGGCGCGCAGCCTGCGCAGTGATGTGGATGAACTGTACCAGCGGCAAAACCCGACGCTGCATCTGTACACCGATTATGGCTGGCGCTCGGATAACGCCTCGCAGGGCACCTCTGACACCGATACCCGGACCACCATCCTGCAACTGGATTTGCCGGTCGCCGATGGCACCGGCTTTATGCGGGCCGAGCAAATCAACATGGATGCAGGGGCTTTCAAAGCCGATCCGGACGGTCTCGTGCGTGAGAATTACGGCACCTGCGGGGTTGCCGTAAGACGCAAGGGTACGACCGGGCCGGACTTCTCGGGCTGTGAGGACCGCTCGCAATCGGCCAACGGCACGATGATGGCGGCCGGCTGGAAGAACGAGACGTGGAACGTTGATATCGGCCGCACGCCAGATACGTTCAAAGTGCCTAACTGGCTGGGCGGCGTGGCATACAGCAGCAAGATCGGCTCAGTGGGCTGGACTCTGACCGGATCGCGTCGGCCTTTGAGCAACTCGATCCTGTCGTATTCCGGTGCAACCGACCCGAATACGGGCGTTACCTGGGGGGGTGTGACCTCCAACGGCGTGACCCTGAGCCTGAGCCACGACGAAGGCGGTGTGGACGGTGTTTGGGCGAGTCTTGGGCAGCACTGGCTGGTGGGCAAAAATGTCGAGGACAACCACAAGAACACCGCCATGGCGGGCTACTACTATCGCCTGGTCGAGCGCGCCGATGAACGCATGCGCACCGGCCTGACCGTAATGTACTGGAGCTACGACAAAGACCTGAGCGAATACACCCTGGGCCAGGGCGGGTATTACAGTCCCCAGCAATACTTCTCCATTGGCGTACCACTCAACTACGCCTTTCGTACGCCAAATTGGTCGGTATCCCTGGAAAGCTCGGTGGGTTGGTCGTACGCACAAACCAAGTCCAACGACCTCTACCCTCTGAGCGGGCTGAACGACAAGATTCTGCACGCGGTCGATCAGGCTGGCTACGAGCTGTCGGAAGGGCTGGGGCAGACGTCGGGGGGCAACAGCAATGGCATCGGCATTCGCCTGCAAGGGCTGGTAGAACGCAGGCTGACGGACAATCTGGTGCTGGGCGGTGGCTTGCTCTATCAACACAGTGAAGGCTACGCGCCAAGCCGGGCGATGCTCTACCTGCGGTATACGTTTGATACCTGGCAAGGCAACCTGCCGATGCCGGTACAACCGTTGATTCCGTACGCGGACTTCAGGTAGCCGTAGCAGGCTTTGCCCTGATCCTGTGGGAGCCGGCTTGCCGGCAATGCTGTGGCCCCGGTCATTCTGGAGTACCGGGTCGATATCATCGCGAGCAAGCTCGCTCCCACAGGGGGCGTGGTGGGCATGCTGGCCTTGTGGGAGCCGGCTTGCCGGCGATGCTGTGCGCCCGGTCGTTCTGGATCACCGGGTCGACATCATCGCGAGCAAGCTCGCTCCCACAGGGGTCGTGGTGGGCATGCTGGCCTTGTGGGAGCCGGCTTGCCGGCGATGCTTTGGCCCCGATCATTCTGGAGCACCGGGTCGATATCATCGCGAGCAAGCTCGCTCCTGCAGGTTGGGAGTTGAACCCGGCTGTTAACCCTTGACCGGTGTACGCATGGTCACGAACTCTTCGGCAGCCGTCGGGTGCACACCGATGGTTTCGTCGAAATGCTGCTTGGTCGCTCCCGCTTTCAAGGCAATCGCCAGCCCCTGCACAATTTCCCCGGCCTCAGGTCCGACCATGTGACAGCCCAGCACTTTGTCAGTATCGGCATCTACCACAAGCTTCATCAACGTGCGCTCCTGACACTCGGTGAGGGTCAGTTTCATCGGCCGGAAGCTGCTCTCGAAGATTTGTACCTTATGCCCTTCTTCGATGGCTTGCTCTTCGCTCAGTCCCACTGTGCCGATATTCGGCAAGCTGAATACCGCCGTCGGGATCATCTTGTAGTCCACCGCACGGTACTGCTCAGGCTTGAACAGGCGACGGGCAACGGCCATGCCTTCAGCCAGCGCAACCGGCGTCAGTTGTACCCGGCCAATCACGTCGCCAATCGCCAGAATCGACGGTTCGGCGCTTTGATAAAGGTCGTCGACCTCAACGAAGCCGCGTGTGTCGAGTTTGACCGCGGTGTTCTCCAGCCCCAGGTTATCCAGCATCGGACGACGTCCGGTGGCGTAGAACACGCAATCGGTGATCAGCTCGCGCCCATCCTTGAGGGTGGCTTTCAAGCTGCCATCGGCCTGCTTGTCGATACGCGCAATATCGGCGTTGAATTGCACGTCCATCCCGCGCTTGAGCAACTCTTCGTGCAGGTGCTTGCGCACCGCCCCGTCGAAGCCGCGCAAGAACATCTCACCGCGATACAACAATGAAGTCTCGGCGCCAAGCCCGTGGAAAATCCCGGCGAACTCCACCGCAATGTAACCACCCCCTACCACCAGCACGCGCTTTGGCAGCTCTTTAAGAAAGAACGCCTCGTTGGAGCTGATCGCGTGTTCGTGGCCCGGGATCTCAGGAATCTGCGGCCAGCCGCCGGTAGCGATCAATATGTGTTTGGCCGTGTAGCGCTGGCCATTGACCTCCACTTCGTTGGCACCGGTCAGTTTGGCGTGACCTTCCATCAAGGTGACGCCACTGTTGACCAGCAAGTTGCGGTAGATGCCATTGAGACGATGAATTTCACGGTCCTTGTTGGCGATCAGGGTTGGCCAGTCAAAGTTCGCTTCCCCCAGACTCCAGCCAAACCCTGAGGCCTGTTCGAAGTCGTCGGCAAAATGTGCACCGTAGACCAGCAATTTTTTGGGTACACAGCCGACGTTAACGCACGTCCCGCCCAAATAGCGGCTTTCGGCGACCGCAACTTTCGCGCCGAAACCTGCAGCAAAACGGGCCGCACGCACACCGCCGGATCCCGCACCAATTACAAACAAATCAAATTCGTAGGCCATTTCTATCTCCTGGGCAGGCCATCAGCATAATCAGTTAAACGCGATTGACCAGCACCGGTGTAGCCGAATGTGAAAAAACGAAAAAGCCACCCGCAGGTGGCTTTATCTTGAAACTTTACAGACTGGGGCTATTAGTAAGCCTTGCCAGTTTTGTAGAAGTTCTCGAAGCAGAAGTTGGTGGCTTCGATGTAGCCTTCAGCACCACCGCAGTCAAAGCGCTGACCTTTGAACTTGTAGGCGATTACGCAACCGTTTTGTGCCTGTTTCATCAAGGCGTCGGTGATCTGGATTTCGCCACCTTTACCCGGCTCGGTCTGTTTGATCAGGTCGAAGATATCCGGCGTCAGGATGTAACGGCCGATAATGGCCAGGTTCGAAGGTGCATCTTCCGGTGCCGGTTTTTCAACCATGTTGCGCACGCGGTACAGATCATCGCCGATCATTTCGCCAGCGATCACGCCGTACTTGTTGGTTTCCTGTGGATCAACTTCCTGAATCGCAATGATGGTGCAGCGGTACTGGTTGTACAGCTTGACCATTTGCGTCAGAACGCCGTCGCCTTCCAGGTTGACGCACAAGTCGTCCGCCAGAACTACGGCAAAGGGTTCGTCGCCGATCAACGGGCGGCCGGTCAGAATTGCATGACCCAGGCCTTTCATTTCGGTTTGACGGGTGTAAGAGAACGAACATTCGCTCAGCAGGCGACGGATACCAACCAGGTACTTCTCTTTATCGGTGCCCTTGATCTGGTTTTCCAGCTCGTAGCTGATATCGAAGTGGTCTTCCAGTGCGCGTTTGCCACGTCCTGTCACGATGGAAATTTCGGTCAAGCCAGCGTCCAGTGCTTCTTCAACCCCGTACTGGATCAGTGGCTTGTTCACCACCGGCAGCATTTCTTTAGGCATGGCTTTGGTCGCTGGCAAAAAGCGAGTGCCGTAACCGGCTGCTGGGAACAAGCATTTCTTGATCATATGAGTCCTTAAAAGGGCTGTACGTTCGAATTTTGGCGCAGTCTAATCAGGCGGCATCGACGTTACAATGCCTCCCGAGAGCAAACTGATGCCAACATAGAGAAAATTTGCGCAAGTTAGTTCACTTATTGCTTATTTTTCATATCCGCAACTGCCCGGCGCAACCTGCGACTATGCCCCGAGATTTTGTGAGTTGTCTGGATAAAGCAGCCATAACCCGAACTATAAGCACTGAATTGGCGTTATTATTGCGCCCACTCCCCTGCCAACAAGGCCAGCGCATCATGTCCGCCACAAACAGTATCAACGGTTATCTGATAAAAAATGTCAGCCCAAATGAATGGTGGATTAGCGACTCTTCCGAAGAAAAAGTGGCCGGCCCGTTCGAGTCAGAACAAGCAGCCATAGAGGTTGCCTCTGTACTGCAGGACCAGCCGACACCTGCCGCCCGCCGGCGCAACAGTAAATCCTGATTCTTTATTTCTCGAAGACTACCCTGATGAATAAGCCCCTGACACTTCTTGCACTTTTGGCTCTTGGTGGCTGCGCCACTGCTTCCAGTACCTATTTGGTTAATGGCAAACAAGGTCTGAGCATAGACTGTTCTGGCGAGGCCATGTCGTGGGCCAAGTGCTACGAAAAGGCTGACGCTTCCTGCGCCGGGACGGGTTACAGCATTGTAGGAACCGATGGCTCACCCGTTGTGCCGGAAAGCGATAAAACCCTGGGTGTTGATGTGGGCAATTTCAACAGCCGAAACATTGTGGTGATGTGCAAGTAATAGCCTCATGCAGGCAGACATCAGGGATGAGAGTGCATTGCCCGCCTGAAGAGCTGCCGCTGGAGCATAGGTGGCAGTCCCGTTCAAGGGAACTCGAACGCCGGGGCATGTGAAGCACCAGGCATAAAAAAACCTGACACCGCTTGCTGCAGTCGTCAGGTTTTTAGAGGGTGCGACGGGATCGAATCTCGATCGATCAACCGGAAATACAATGTGTGGCGGCCTTGCGAATATCTCCTGGACGTACAGGTACGTTGGACATGCTTTCATAGACCTTGATGCTGCTGCCGCCAGAACGCTCCTCAATATCAATCACCGCTGTCGGATTCGACGTCAGCTTTTGCGGAACGATGATGCGTAAACCCTCTTTGTGCGGCTCAATTTGTGGCGCCCTCCGAGTGCTGGACAGCTGTTGCACCAGGCACTGAGCGTACGCATCAGGCTTCTTGCCTGAAATCACACTCATTGTGGGCAGCGTCTGCTCTATATCCGTGACTGTTGCACAGCCACCCAAAACCAGCATTGCCAGCAAAACACCCCGCTTCATACAATTCCTCCGTTAAAGACCCTACGACAGCAGATCTATAAGTTTTCTCCCCGGTCACAGGGAATAAATATTCAATTGTGGCGAATTATCCGCGTTTTACGTCAGACTTGCCTGCATCGCGGCATAATAAGCGCCTTTAGCTTCCTGTTTGGACTAAAGCACATGCTATCGTGCTGATTTTTCAGCTAAAGCCCCCCTTTTGGAGCCCCCATGAAGTTTATTCACCAGCGCGAGCACCTGAACGAAGACGACATTGTCGTCATCGAGTGCTCCCAACCCTGCAATATCCGCCTGATGAGCGACGCACACTTTCGCAGTTTCAAAAATGGCGGCCGTCACTCCTACCACGGTGGCGCGTTCAAGGATTTCCCGGCCAGAATCACTGCACCCAGCACCGGCTTCTGGAACATCACCATTGATACCGTGACCAGCCGGGCAATCAGCGTGACCCGCAAGCCTAGCTTCCAGCCTACGATCAAGATCGTGCGCCGCTCCAGCTCCAAACTCCGCTAAGCCTGACACCCCCGGCCTTCAAGACAGGAAATATTGTGGACACTATTCGCAGCACCACTAAATACGTCATCAAATACAAACTCAACGGCGAGCGTCGCTTTGAGTTTGCACAGCTCCCGACCGGCTCTGATGAAGAAGCCCGCGCAGCCCTTGAAATCATTCATGCCGGTTCAGACGACAAGATCACCGATGTCAAAGCGAGCAAGCCGCTTTAAGCATGACTCTTGACCTGTTTGCTGAAGAGGACTTGCAGCAGCCTTCGCGACTCGAAACCATTGGCGTGCAGGGTTTTGTGCTTCGCGGGTTTGCCTTGCCATGGGCCGATTCACTCATGCAGGCCCTGGCCGGAGTCTTGACCCAGTCGCCGTTTCGAGCCATGCAAACGCCCGGCGGATTCACCATGTCGGCACGCTTGAGCAGTTGTGGCGAACTGGGCTGGACCAGCGACCGCAACGGTTACCGCTACAGCCCTGTCGACCCGTTGCGCAATCAGCCCTGGCCTGCCATGCCTGCTGCCTTTCTGGCGCTGGCCCAAGCAGCCGCCGGCGCCGCAGGCTTCGACCATTTTGTACCCGATGCCTGCCTGATCAACACCTACAGCCCGGGCGCCAGAATGGCCCTGCATCAGGACAAAAATGAGCGCTCCTTTGAAGCGCCCATCGTCTCGATCTCGTTAGGGTTGCCGGCTGTTTTTCAGTTTGGCGGCTTTGAGCGTAGCGACCCGACACAACGTATTTCTTTATTCCATGGCGACATTGTGGTCTGGGGAGGCGTGGATCGCTTGCGCTACCACGGGGTGCTGCCAATCCAGCCAGGACATCATCCGGTATTGGGTGAGCAGCGAATAAATATCACCCTGCGCAAGGCAGGCTGAGTCAGGAGATACGGCGCAAGCCAGCAAAACGCTATATCTTTTTTTATATACCGTTTATCTTCCTACCGCCCGATACAACTCAATAAAGACGGGCTACCCTCGCCTCCCACGGAGTTTCTTCATGAATGTTCGCGTTCGATCCTTTGCCCCCACCGCGCTCGCTGCACTGATCGGGTGTTTCGCCGTCAGCGGCGCTCAAGCCGATGAAGTACAAGTTGCCGTGGCAGCCAACTTCACAGCGCCGATTCAGGCGATTGCCAGCGATTTTGAAAAAGACACCGGGCACAAGTTGATTGCCGCATATGGCGCCACCGGACAGTTTTATACGCAGATCAAAAATGGCGCGCCTTTTGAAGTTTTTCTGGCTGCCGATGACAGCACCCCCGAGAAACTCGAGAAAGAAGGCGAAATCGTTCCGGGCTCGCGCTTCACCTATGCCATTGGCACTCTGGCCCTGTGGTCGGCCAAAGACGGTTATGTCGATGACGCCGGCAAGGTACTGGAAGAAAACACCTTCAAGCACTTGTCCATTGCCAACCCGAAAGCCGCACCTTACGGCCTGGCAGCCACGCAAGTGCTGGCTAAAATGGGCCTTAGCGACAAGGTCAGAGACAAGATTGTTGAAGGCCAGAACATCACCCAGGCTTATCAGTTTGTCTCCACCGGTAATGCCGAACTGGGTTTTGTCGCCCTGTCGCAAATCTACAAAGACGGCAAGGTCAGCAGCGGCTCCGCATGGATCATCCCCGAGGCCATGCATGATCCGATCAAGCAGGACGCGGTGATTCTCAAGAAGGGGGTGAACAACCCCGCCGCCAAGGCCCTGGCTGACTACCTCAAGGGACCAAAAGCGGCTGCCATTATCAAATCCTACGGTTATCAATTGTAAATGACACTCTCGAGTTCTGACTTCGCCGCCATCTGGCTGACCCTGAAACTGGCGTCACTGACCACGCTCATATTGCTGTTGGTCGGCACTCCCATCGCGCTATGGCTGGCCCATACCCGATCGCGGTTACGCGGGCCGATCGGGGCAATCGTTGCCCTGCCCCTGGTATTGCCCCCCACCGTGATCGGTTTCTATTTACTGCTGGCGATGGGGCCCCATGGTTACGTGGGCCAGTTCACTCAAGCGATCGGCCTCGGTACATTGACCTTCAGCTTCGCCGGCCTGGTGATCGGCTCAGTCATCTATTCCATGCCGTTTGTGGTGCAACCCCTGCAAAACGCATTTACTGCCATCGGCCCCAGGCCACTGGAGGTAGCGGCTACCTTGCGTGCCAGTCCATGGGATACCTTTTTTACCGTGGTCTTGCCGCTCGCACGACCGGGTTTTATCACCGCCGCGATCCTGGGCTTTGCCCACACGGTCGGAGAATTTGGGGTGGTGTTGATGATTGGCGGCAACATTCCCGAAAAAACACGCGTGGTTTCCGTGCAGATCTATGATCACGTTGAAGCACTGGAGTATGCACAGGCGCACTGGCTGGCCGGCGCAATGCTGGTGTTTTCGTTCCTGGTGTTACTGGCGTTGTACTCGAGCCGCAACCCCCGATACAGCTGGAGTTGAACATGGCTTCGCAGATAAGCGTTCGACTGCAACTCGATTACGCCGGTTTTTCCCTGGACCTGGATGTGCAATTGCCCGGTAAAGGCGTGACCGCGCTGTATGGACATTCCGGCTCGGGGAAAACCACTTGCTTGCGCTGCATCGCCGGGCTGGAGCGTGCCAGCCAGGCATTTGTGCAGATCAATGATGAGGTCTGGCAGGACAGCCAGAACAAGCTGTTTGTCCCGGTCCATAAACGCGCACTGGGTTACATATTTCAGGAAGCCAGCCTGTTCCCGCACCTGACTGTACGGGCCAACCTGGAATTCGGCCTGCGACGCATTGCGCGACAGGAGCGCCGGGTCGATCTGACCCATGCCACCGAGTTGCTGGGCATCACTCACCTGCTTGAGCGTGCGCCCGGTCATTTGTCCGGCGGCGAACGCCAGCGGGTCGGTATTGCCCGAGCACTACTGACCAGCCCCAGGCTATTGCTGATGGACGAACCACTGGCAGCGCTGGACAGCCAGCGCAAGCGTGAAATCCTGCCGTATCTGGAGCGCCTGCACGCAGAGCTGGATATCCCGGTGCTGTATGTAAGCCACTCCCAGGACGAAGTCGCGCGCCTGGCTGACCATATTGTGCTGCTCAGTGAGGGCAAGGCGCTTGCCAGCGGCCCGATCGGCGAAACCCTGGCCAGGCTTGATCTGCCCCTTGCCCGGGATGACGATGCCGGAGTGGTGATCGAAGGCAAGGTTGCCGATTACGACGCGCACTACCAGTTACTCACCCTGCAACTGCCGCGCAGCACTCAGCATCTGAGAGTTGCCCATGCGCCACTGGCCATCGGCCATACGTTACGGATCAAGGTGCAGGCTCGGGACATCAGCCTGACCCTGGAGCGCAGCGGGCACAGCAGTATTCTCAACAGCCTGCAGGCCACGGTGATCAGCGAAACCGGGGCTGAAAATCAGGCCCATGTGCTGGTCCGGCTGGATGTCGATGGCAGCGCAATGCTGGCTCGCATCACCCGCTACTCCCGTGACCAGTTAAACCTGCATCCAGGGCAAACGCTGTGGATACAGGTTAAATCGGTGGCAGTACTGGCCTGAGCTCAGAGGGCTTTTTGACGTCGTGTGGTGAAATAGCGCGCGGTTGCAAGACCAAGCCCTAACAGCAGCCCCAACACCAGGGCGAACCCGACTATCAGCACTTTCTTGGGTTTGATCGGGTACATCGGGGTTTGCGCCTTGCGATCAATACTGACCAGCCCCAGATGACTCATGTCGGTTTTCAAATTACCCAGACGTGCCACTTCTGCGCGCAAGGGTTCAATGTTTTTCAGGAACAGGTCTTCATTCATGCGCTTGCCGAGCATTTCAACCTGGCGGTTGACCTCAAGCAAATTCAGCTCCCGGCCAATGTCCGAAACTCGCTTGTCGGTAAAATCGTCAGAGGTGCGCTTGAGCAATGCTGCGCGTTCGGCTTGCAGCGCCTTGGTCCCCATAAAGTAGAGCGGAAGGGTTTGCGAAGTGATTTCGGTACGCATGAGCCGAGAGGAAGAACCCGCAGCCGCATCCGCCATGGCAGAAGGCGTGGTGGGGTTGGTAATGCCCAACGAGGTCGCAATCGATATGGCTTCATTAAGCTGAGCAATACGTGACTCGCGCTCGGTTTTGAGCTGCTGGCGCAATGCCTGCAACTCATCCTTCAACTTGGCGACCTGTACCGTATCCGTTTCCGTTAAACCGGCAATCTTTGCCTGCTTGTCAGAACGATAGGCCGAACGCGCAGCGGTGATCTTTTCATCCAGTTCTCGCAACCGGTTATTGATGATGACCTTAAGGTCGGCACCGATTTGCTCACGCTGGCTATCAATCGCGTATTCAACAAAACCGTTGAGAATTTCGACCCCGTTGATGGTGTCGGGGTATGTCAGCTCAAGTTTGATAAACGGGCTTAATGAATCCGCTCTCTTGGGATCAGGCAGAACCAGGTTGATCGCGTCCCGATTAAAAAGCTCGAAACTTTGCTCCAGAGAAATACCTTTCTTCTCCAGAGGCTTGAACAAATCCTGATGGTCACGGAAGTAACTGAGACGCGTCTCGTATGAGTCAAGCGCCGAGCCGACTTTAAGCAAGGCCTCCTGGGGAGGGAGTTTGTAGACCTCGGAGCGGTTAAGTGCATCCAGCTCATTAATCGCTGCCGGGCGCAATACAGTGCTGGCTTGATAGACGGGTTGTGCAAGCAGAACGTAACCAACAGCAATAGCACCGGCTACCACCACAGTTCCTGCGATCAAGGCTTTCTGCTGCCAGAAGGAGTGAAACAGATCAAGCAGGTCGATCTCTGTGCTTGAACTACCGGTCTGCTGATGCTCAGTTTTTTTCAAAATATACGCCTTGTAAATTGAACTCCCTGGCGAGTTCACCTCTTGACTATTCACGCCTAACTACGCTAGGTAATCTTTGCGTATCATAAGACCGTTACTTACGAGAAAAGATCCGTCCGGTTAAGAATCAATCACATACCTGAATGAAATCAAGTTTAATCGAAAAAACGCCTTTGCTTTTTTTTCGATTGAATTACTGCCTCACACTTCTGGTAGAAAAATCTCGCTAACTTTCAGAATTTTCCTACGCCTTAATATCATGCTCTAAGTGGGCCCAGTCGCTGATCCATTCCTCCCTGCGTGCGTGTCTTGCCTGGATGACTTGATGGCGGAATATTTCGGCGGTCTGTGTAATTATTGCCGCCACAAAAAAGCACGATTACGTGTGAGGTAATAATCAGCATGGATATTTATCAGGCGATGCGGGTGTTTGTCCGCGTGGTCGAGACCGGTAGCTTCACCGCCGCGGCGCAGGCGTTGGGCTATTCCACCGCGCAAACCTCGCGACTGCTGTCTGAGCTTGAATCTTCATTGCAGGCCAGGCTGCTGCAGCGCAGCACTCGGCGGCTGGCACTGACTGAAGTAGGCGCCCGTTATCTGGAGCGCTGCCGATTGATTCTGGGTGAGATCGAAGATGCCAATGCCGAGGCCGGAGGCGCTCACCTGATCCCGCGCGGACATTTACGCGTGCAGTCCACCACAGGGATTGGCATCCAGCTGCTGGCACCTCTGGCGGCCCGTTATGCCGAGCTATACCCGCAGGTCGACGTTGACTTGACACTGTCCCAGCGTCAGCCTGACCTGCTGGAAGAAGGCCATGACGTGGTGATCACGCTATCGGCCAACCTGCCCGACTCGGAAATGATTGGCCAGCAACTGGGGAGCATCTTCAGCGTCATCAGCGCAGCGCCCTCCTACCTTGAAAGTCACGGCACGCCAAAAACCCCCGAAGACCTGAACCAGCACCGCTGCCTGCATCTGGTTGACCCCCTGTTCACCGATAGCTGGACCTTTCGCGATGGCCAGGGTGAACAGTCGATTCGCCCCGGCAGCGTGTTTCAGGTCAACGTGGCCGAGGCCATGGCGCAAGCCGCCGAAGCAGGACTGGGCGTCTGTCTGCTACCGGATTACGTGGCGGTCGGCTCTTATCAGCGCGGCGCTTTGGTACGCCTGCTGCCTCAGTATCGGCTGCATGAAAAAAGCATCTACGCGCTTTACCCCTCACGCCGCTTTCTGGATGCCAAGGTCAAAACCTGGGTTGAATTTCTCAAGCAGGAAATCCCCAAGGTGCTTGATAAACACCAGGCCATCGTTGATGACCCGGAGCATTGGGCATAGCCACAGGTTCACAACGATCCAATGGCTTGCTGCAGTTGCTCGCGTAAAGCCAGTGCGCTGCGATCGAACTGCAACGGCGTCACCGATATACCGCCCTGTGTAACAACCTCGGTTTCGGTGTCAGCCGCTTCAGGCCGCTGGTGACGGGTGATATTGAGCCAGTAATAGCTGGCCTCGCGAAAGTCGGTGCGCTCGTTGACGTTAACGCCGTCCATGCGCCCCTGGCCCTGGCGAGTGATCTGTACCGGCCCGGCCTGCCCGGCCGGAACGTCCGGAAAATTGATGTTCAGACACGCCGATTGCTCCCAGCCCTTGCCAAGCAACTGGCGAATCACTCCGGGTGCCAGAGTGCGGGCAGTGTCCCAGCGCACAGCATCGCGCCGGGTGAAATACTGGCTCAGAGCGATGGAAGGAATGCCCATCAACAGGCCGGTCATCGCGGCCCCCACCGTGCCCGAATACAGCGTTTCGACCCCCAGGTTGGCGCCTTTGTTGATGCCGGACAGCAACAATTGCGGGGGGCTGGCCATCAACTGCTGCAAGGCCATCGCAACACAATCGGCGGGTGTGCCGGACACAGAAAAACGCCGCTCGCCGCGGGCAGTCACGCGCAACGGGTGATGGATGCTGATGGCCGTTGAAATACCGCTCTGATCGTGGTCCGGCGCTACCACCCAGACTTCATCGGCCAGTTCCCTGGCCACCGCTTCAAGTGCCTCAAGACCCGGGGCGTCAATCCCGTCGTCATTGGTAATCAGAATACGTTCCAGTCGAGCGCCCGCCATGCCTGAATTCCTTTTTTCGGGGAGTCGCATACAGCGACAAGTCAACGCTAGGTAGTGAGCCGCGTAACTTGTCGCGTAAGGCCTAGATGCCCTGTAATGCCAGGTCCATCGCAAAGTAGGTCAAAATCATGTCCGCACCGGCACGTTTGATCGAGCCCAGGCTTTCACGGACTACGCGCGCTTCGTCGATGGCTCCGGCCAGGGCGCCGAACTTGATCATCGCGTACTCGCCGCTGACCTGATACGCAGCCAGAGGCAGGCGCGAGGCTTCGCGAACGTCACGAATGATGTCCAGATACGCACCGGCCGGCTTGACCATCAACACGTCTGCGCCCTCTTGCTCGTCCAGCAGCGACTCGCGAATCGCTTCGCGGCGGTTCATCGGGTTCATCTGGTATGACTTGCGATCGCCCTTCAACGCGCTGCCTCCCGCCTCGCGGAAAGGACCGTAGAGTGCCGAAGCAAACTTGGTGGAGTACGCCATGATCGAAGTATCAATGAACCCGGCCGCATCCAGAGCACTGCGGATGGCCTGGACCTGACCGTCCATGGCGGCGGAAGGCGAGATGAAGTCTGCGCCTGCAGCAGCCGCAGCAACCGCCTGCTTGCCCAGATTGATCAGGGTCGCGTCATTGTCCACGCCATGGTCGTGCATCACACCGCAGTGGCCGTGGGAGGTGTACTCGCAGAAGCAGGTGTCACTCATCACGATCATTTCTGGCGCCGTATCCTTGCAGATACGGGCCATACGCGACACCAGACCATCTTCGCGCCATGAGTCGCTGCCCGTGGCATCCAGGTGGTGCGACACGCCAAACGCCATCACTGACGTGATCCCTGCGCGGGCATAGCGTTCGATTTCACCGGCCAGCTTCGACTCGGGAATACGCATCACACCCGGCATGCTGGTGATCGGCACAAAGTCGTCGATTTCTTCTTCAACGAAAATGGGCAGCACCAGGTCCTTCAGGCTGAATTCGGTTTCCTGAAACATGTCTCGCAGGGTTTGGGAGCGGCGCAGACGGCGGGGACGGACAGCGGGGAACTGGTTAGGCATCATGGTTCCTGAGGGGCAAGTTCGTAAAACAGACGAGCCTTGGCCAAGGCTCAATGGCGCAACAAATACAGGATTGACCCTGCAATTGCAAAACATCCGGCCGACCTGCGGCCTGTTGTCGCATGAAGTGGCGGTAACCTTGGCACATAGGGTTCGGTTGAACATTTCGTAAAAAAGCGTAACATCGCCGACCATGATTCTTGAACAGCTCAAAGCCCTGGGCAATGACACTCGCATGCAAATGATGGAGTGGCTCAAAGACCCGCTCAGTAATTTCCCGCCCCAGGATCATGGCGATCCTGCAATCGGTGTGTGCGTGACCCATTTGCAGTACAAAGCCGGACTTTCTGCCTCTACTGCTTCGGCGCACCTGGCGATCCTGCAGCGTGCAGGCTTCGTCCTGACCACCCGCATCGGCAAGTGGACGTATTACCGGCGCAATGAGCAGGCGATTGACGACTTTGCGTCTAGGCTGAAAATCGAGCTGTAATTTTACCCAATCATTTCGTTATTTTACGTAATGTTAACTTGAGGATATCCCGTGAGTATTAAAACTATCTTCGTTCAACCCGGCGGCGGTTATCACAATGTGGTCGTCGGAAGCAGCGAAGCACGCGCCCCTGCCAGTGGAGAAATCACTGTACGTTTGCACGCCAACTCTCTGAATTATCATGATTTTGCTGTGGTCAGCGGTATGTGGGGGCCGAGTGAAAAGCGTATCCCCATGGCCGATGGCGCGGGTGAAGTCATTGCCGTCGGCAAAGATGTCAGCGAGTTCAAAGTTGGTGATTCGGTAGTCAGCACCTTCTTCCCTGAGTGGATCGGCGGCACCCCGCAGGTTGAAGGCTTTGTCACCGTGCCCGGTGATGGCATCGACGGTTATGCCCGTGAGCAAGTGACTGCCAGCGTTAATGCATTCACCCTCGCACCGGCCGGCTACAGCCATGCACAAGCCTCGACCCTGACCACGGCGGGCCTGACCGCATGGCGCGCCCTGATGGCCGATGACTCGCTCAAACCCGGGGACACGGTGTTGGTACAAGGCACCGGCGGGGTTTCGATCTTTGCCCTGCAATTTGCCAAAATGGCTGGCGCCACCGTGATCGCAACCTCTTCCAGCGATGAAAAACTAGAACGCCTCAAAGCGCTGGGCGCAGATCATGTCATCAACTACCGCAAAGACCCTGACTGGGGCCAGACAGCCCGTGCGCTGACCGGTGGCCGCGGGGTTGATCACATCATCGAAGTCGGCGGCCCGGCAACCCTCGAACAGTCGATGATCGCCATTCGCGTGGCCGGGCATATCTCGATTATCGGTATTTTGAGCGGCGTCAGCGGTGAGATGAATTTTGTCCCTGCGCTGATCAAGCAAGTGCGCCTGCAAGGCGTGCTGGTGGGCAGCCGTAGCCAGCAGCAAGACATGGTTCGGGCGATCAATGCCAGCGGCATGCAACCGGTCATCGATCGTCATTTCCCGCTGAGCGATATTGTTGAAGCATTCAAGTATCAGGAGACCAACCAGCATTTTGGCAAGATCGTGCTGGACATCTGACACCGCATCACCGGTGGCGCATTGACAGTGCGTCACCGGCTTCTCTAGATTCAGGCATTTACCCAGAGAGCTAAGCCTGATGAGTCTTGAATCTGTCCGCGCATTTTTCCTCGCCAAAGCCCCCGACCTGCACATCATTGAACTGGCCACCAGCACCGCCACCGTAGCCCTGGCTGCCGAGGCCCATGGCGTTGAGCCTGGCCAAATCGCCAAGACCCTGGCCTTTCGTGTCGGTGAACGCAATGTGCTGCTGGTTGCACGTGGCGATGCGCGTATCGATAACAAAAAAATCAAGAATGCCCTGGGCAGCAAAGCCAAGATGCTTGATGCCGATACTGTCGTGGCCCTGACCAGTCACCCGGTGGGTGGCGTTTGCCCGTTCGGGCTGGCGACCGATCTGGCGGTGTATTGCGACATATCCCTTAAAGCGTTCACTGAAGTGATGCCTGCAGCCGGCGCTACCCACACCGCCGTGCGTATCAGCCCAGACCGAATGGCCGAACTGGTCAATGCCCAGTGGGTCGATGTCTGCCAGGCCAGCCAAACTGCAGAGGCCGTATAAACCGCTCTATTACGCGCATTACAGAGGTGCAGGACTGCTGTGCATATGGAAATTGTGGATGCTATCGATTATCATTATCTACTTCGCATGCACCCTGCCTCGACTTCAATAAACCAACAAATGCGTGGCCGGGTGCTTTTTAAAGGACTAATTTGAGGCGCCCATGCACCGCTTTTCTTTCAGCAAATCCTTGATTTGCACCACCCTGGGGATTTTCACCCTGCCCGCTTTAGCGGCCTTTCAACCCGTATCCGAAGCCGCCCTGGCCGGTGAATCGGACAGATCCTGCCACTTCAACGCGGACACCAGTTACGACTGCACCTCGACCTATCGCTACACCATCCTCACCAATAACGGTCGCGAAATGCTTTCGCGTATCGACTTCAGCTTCCCGGAGTCTGACCGCCTGGAAGTCATCAAGGCCGAATCGACCCAACCGGGCGCCAAACCGGTGCCACTGGCTGACACACAAATCGACACCCGGATGGCACCGAACCCGGACCAGGGATTTTTACGCTTAAAGCAAACCTCGATCGCCTTCCCCAACCTGCGAATCGGCACAATGGTGAGCTATACCCTGCGCGAACACACAGCGGCCAAGCCGCTGAATCATGAGTTCCACTATGTGTGGGTGCTCCCACCCAATGCGGTGCGTATGGACCGTTTTAAAAGCAGTTTCAGCGCCGAAAAACCAATCGTGTGGCGCAGCGAACTAATGGATGACTTCAGCTTTACGCCGTCGGCCGACAACAAAAGCCTGGTCATTGAGCAAAAGGCACCGCGCTTCGTGAATTACGTCAACGAAGCCGGCAACGCCTACAGTCGCAACCTGCCAAGGGTTGAACTGGGCAGTTCGACCCGCCTGCAGGATTACTTCGGCGATTTTGCCCGGCGCTACACCGAAATTACCGGAGCCAGACTACCAGCCATCAGTGCCAGGGCAGTGGCCGGCCTCAAAGGTTTGCCACCGGAGCAGCGGGTCTCGGGCCTGATGCAGCATATCCACGACAACTATCGTTATCTGGGCGACTGGCGAGCCAGTGATCGGGGCTACGTTCCTTTTACCCTCGCTGAAATCGAAGACCGTGGCTATGGCGACTGCAAAGACCTGGCGGTACTGCTCACCGCCATGCTCAATGCAAGCGGCATCGACGCGCAGACCACTTGGGTCAGCCGTGGCAACATGAGCCTCGGGCTGCTGTTGCCAGGCACCTCTTCGCCCAACCACGCCATCGTGCGTGCCCGGGTCAACGGTAAAATCTGGTGGCTTGACCCGACCAACCCGGTGTTCTCGCCGGGGCGCTCCATGCCGGATATTCAAGATCGCTGGGCGCTGGTGATTGATCCACAAGGCACGGTGCGCCAGGAGCATATCCCGCAAGAACAACCTGTTGTCAGCACCCTGGTGCGAAAACAGGAACACTTCAACCCTGATGGCACCGCACGCACCAGCGCCGACATCGAAATGAGCCAGATGCGCCTGATGAGATTGAGTGTGGCCGATACCCAGTCGGGTGTTTCAGGTACCGACCAGGACCTTTGCGACCGCTTCAGCAAGGAGCAGACCGACTGCACAATCACACGCCCGGCAACCGGTTTTGTGGTACCGCACAAGTATCAGGTCAAGGCCGAACTCACAGATCTGCGCCCATTGAAGACGCTTTCGGGCCAGAGCGTGTACCAACCCGCCTTCATGACTGAACGCTGGGATGATCTGGCCAATTACCGCCGCACCGGGCAAAAGGCCGACTTGTATCTTGAAGATCCTGAAACCATGGACTACGAGATCACCCTGTCAGGGCTAAAGGTTGCACAGAACATTAAGAGCTGCACCGTTCGCTCGCCCTGGTTCGACATGGACCTGAACGGCAAACAGGTCGAGGGCCAATACCGTTACCAGTACCGCCTGACACAAAAACAACGCTGGTTGAGCCATGACGACATCATGAGCGGCCCTTTCGACGCGATGCTCAAGGCCGCCAGAAACTGCAACGATCAGATGCAGCAAGTGGTGAAACTGCAAACCGCGGCATAGTTAATCAAACGGCTACAAAAAAGCCTGGCCCTCTTGCGGGGGCCAGGCTTTTTATTGACTCCGCTATCAGGCGATCGCGGTATCCACCAACACCTGAGCTTCCTCTACCAGACGGTTCAGATGTTCGTCACCGATAAAGCTCTCGGCGTAGATTTTGTAGATGTCTTCGGTGCCCGAAGGACGTGCCGCAAACCAGCCGTTTTCGGTCATCACCTTAAGCCCGCCAATCGGCTGGTCGTTACCCGGCGCATGACTGAGAATTTGGGTAATGGCTTCGCCTGCCAGACTTGTGGATTTGACTTGCTCCGGCGACAACTTGCCAAGCAGGGCCTTCTGCTGCGGCGTGGCCTTGGCATCGACCCGGGTCGAGAACGGCAGGCCCAGATCTTCGGTCATTTTCTGGTACAGCTGCGAAGGGTCACGACCGGTACGGGCCGTCATTTCTGCGGCCAGCAGCGAAGGAATCAGGCCATCCTTGTCGGTCGACCAGACACTGCCGTCCAGACGCAGGAACGAGGCCCCGGCGCTTTCCTCACCACCAAAGCCCAGCGAGCCATCAAACAGGCCATCAGCAAACCACTTGAACCCCACCGGCACTTCGTACAGGCGGCGCCCCAGACGGGCCGCAACCCGATCAATCAGGCCGCTGCTGACGACAGTCTTGCCGACGGCTGCATCTGCACGCCATTGCGGGCGATTCTGGAACAGATAGTCGATGGACACCGCCAGGTAGTTGTTGGGGGCCAAAAGACCGCCTGAAGGGGTAACAATCCCGTGACGGTCGTGGTCCGGGTCGCAGGCAAAGGCCACGTCGAAACGCTCCTTAAGGCCAATCAGGCCCTGCATCGCGTAGCTGGAGGACGGGTCCATGCGGATGCGCCCGTCCCAGTCCACACACATGAAGCGGAAGGTCGGATCTACCGAGGTATTCACCACTTCCAGATTCAGGCCGTAATGCTCGCCGATTGCCGACCAGTAGTTCACACCCGCGCCCCCCAATGGATCCACGCCCAGGCGCAGATTGGCGCCGCGCAGGGTATCCATGTCGATCACGTTCTTGAGATCGGCGACATAGGTGTTCAGGTAGTCGTGACGATGGGTGGTACCGGCCTTCAGGGCTTGCTCGTAGCTGATGCGTTTGACACCTGCCAGCCTGGCTGCCAGCAACTCATTGGCCTTGGCCTCGATCCACTTGGTGACATCGGTATCGGCCGGGCCGCCGTTAGGCGGGTTGTACTTGAAACCGCCACTTTCAGGCGGGTTGTGCGAGGGAGTAATGACTACGCCATCGGCCAGGCCCGAAGTGCGGCCACGGTTGTAGCAAATGATTGCGTGGGAGATGGCCGGGGTCGGGGTGTATTCGTCACCTGCGGCGATCATGGTTTCGACGCCATTAGCGGCAAACACTTCGAGCGCACTGGCACCTGCAGGCGTCGATAATGCATGGGTGTCGATGCCGACAAACAGCGGACCGTTGATGCCTTTCATCTGCCGGTATAGGCAAATGGCCTGGCTGATGGCCAATACATGCCACTCATTGAAACTCAGCTCAAACGAACTGCCGCGGTGACCGGAAGTACCAAAGGCGACACGCTGGGTGGCGATCGCTGCATCAGGTTGACCGGTGTAATAAGCGGTCACCAGTCGCGGAATATCGACCAGCAATTGAGCTGGAGCCGGTTTGCCCGCAAGAGGACTGAGAGTCATGCAAAACCTCGGGAAATAAATGATTCGGAGGAAAAAAAGCAGTTTACTGGCAGTTCGACATTGGCGCGAAGCAATCTATCCCTGCAAGCGCATCAGTTTTGCACTTAAATAGCCTTTTAGTTGTCTGATACAGCCCATAGATTCACTTGATCCACATTTTTAATGTTCTGAAATAAGGAAGCAGCATGAAACCACTCGTGATCAGCGCGGCCCTGGTACTTTCGCTGAGTACGCTGTGCGGCGTCGCCAACGCAGCCAAACCGGAGGGCCTGGCACCCTGGCCAAAAGCCGAAGCGGGCTACAGCCGACAAGTCATTCACCTGCCCAAGCAAAAAAACGAAGACGATTACAAAGTCCAGATCATTGCGGGCAAGACCCTGCAGGTTGACTGCAATCAGCAGCGTCTGGGCGGCAAGCTGGAAGAAAAAACCCTCAAGGGCTGGGGCTATCCGATGTATCGCCTGAACAAGGTCAGCGGCCCCATGAGCACAATGATGGCCTGCCCCGAGGGCAAGGCACATCCTGAGTTCGTACCGGTGGTCGGTGATGGCTTCATGCTGCGCTACAACAGCAAGTTACCCATTGTGGTCTATGTGCCCAAGGACATCGAAGTGCGCTACCGGATCTGGTCGGCATCCAAGCAGATCAAACAGGCTGTCAGCGAATAAACACCCATGAATAACCCGTAGTCGCTGACAAGGAGCGAAGGCTGCGATAAGGCATCTTTAACGGCGCGCCCCCTGCGGGCTCGATCGCAGCCTTCGTTCCTTGTCAGCGACTACGGGCTCTGGTGGCTATTGCAAGCCGATGCGATACAACGCGCCTTTGCTTTCATCGGTCAATACATACAAATAACCATCCGGGCCCTGGCGCACGTCACGGATTCGCGCGTTCAGACCGCCCAGCAGGCGCTCTTCATGCACCACCTTGTCGCCATCAAGCTGTAGCCGAATCAGGTCTTTATCGGCCAGCGCACCGATAAACAGGTTGTGCTGCCAGGGTTTGAAGCGCTGCGCATCGTAGAACGCCATCCCGCTGATGCCGGGAGACTTCTCCCACACATGGTGAGGCCCTGTTGTCCCTTCTGCCGTTTTGCCCCGGGCTTCAGAGATGGGTTGCGATGAGTAATCGATGCCATGGGTCGCCAGCGGCCAGCCATAGTTCTTGCCACGCTCGATCAGGTTGATTTCGTCGCCTCCTTTGGGCCCGTGCTCATGGCTCCAAAGCGTCCCGGTCCAGGGGTTCAAGGTCGCCCCCTGCTGATTGCGGTGCCCATATGACCAGATTTCCGGGCGTACCCCGTCCTGGCCCACAAACGGATTGTCGGCGGGGACTCGTCCGTCAGGGTAGATCCGCACAACTTTGCCTTGCAGCTTGTCGAGATCCTGGGAAGTAGGCCGCTGATTATTTTCGCCAAGGGCAATAAACAGGTAGCCGTCACGATCGAAAACCAGGCGTGAACCGAAGTGGTTGCCAGTGGAGAGTTTGGGTTCCTGGCCAAAGATCACCTCAAAGTTGCTCAGCCGGGTCAAATCATCGGATAACCGGCCCCGACCAACAGTGGTTCCCGCTTTACCGTCTTCACCACCGCCTTCGGCATAGGACACGTACACCAGACGATCCTCGGCAAAGCTGGGGGACAGCACTACATCCAGCAGGCCGCCCTGCCCTTTGGCCCATACCTGGGGAACACCGGAAAGAGGCGCAGAGAGTTTGCCGGCCGGGCTTACGACACGCAGGTTACCGGGGCGCTCGGTGATCAGGATACCTTGCTGGTCCGGCAGAAAAGCCAGCGCCCAGGGGTGTTGAAGGCCTTCCACAACAGGCGTAGCAGTAATTGTTCCAGTCTCGGAGGCAAAGGTGCGCGGCGCATCGGCATGGGCCGTGAAAGCCACACTGAGTAACGAGGTGGCGCATAACGTGGCCAGAGTTTTTCTCAACATCGGCTCTTCCTTGGTCGATTAACGATTGTCTCGCGGCTGTAGCGATGGAGCAGTTGGCTTGATGGTCGGCGGCGGTGTCTGGCTGCGCGGGTAACCATTACCGATTTGCCCGTTTTCGATAGACGGCTGGCGCACCACCGGAGCTGTCGACGGGCCTCTTGTCGCCGGGGTGGCGGGGATCGTGCCCTGTCGGCTGTTGGGGTTGATGCGCCGGATTGTATTGTCTGCGGGAGCAGAATTGGGGCTCAGGGTATTTTGAGCCACCCACCCGGCTTGGGAAGAGGTATCGGCCAGCGCCTGGGTGGCAAGTACAGATCCCAAGAGCAGGCATAAATAGCTGGACCGGATCATGTTCATCATCGCCCCCGTGGTTTGTTCATCCCATTGATCCTTTGAGGGGCCGCTCACTGACAGGTTCAATCTTCAGGGCCGATCTCTATGACCACTGACTCCCGCGCCTCCTCTAAAAGCGCCTGACGACAGACCTGATAACAGTCTTCGATATGACCGTTGCCGACCATTTTCATCACGCCAAAGCTGATTGTTGCTGCGACCGCCTGCCCCACAAAAGGGACAAAGCGAATCACCGACTTGGTCGCCACCTTGGTGCCCATCTTGCGTACCAGCGACATGACCAGCGTTCGACTGATGAATTTACCGATGACTTCACTGCCAATGCCGGAAACCGCAACCACAATCAGGCGCCTGGACCGCGAGTCCAGCCTCTCGATTTGCTGCGGGGTCAATCCGAACTTGCTGTTGATGGCCGGCAACATTTCCACCAGCAGCGCCACATCGGTGCCGATATCCAGGCCCGGGATCGGAATGGCAGCAGCACCCGCCGACACGGCCGAGCGCTTGGTGACCATGGACTTGCATTCGTCACGAATGCGATCAAGCTCAGCCAATGACCTGATTAACATAGGGTTCCCTCTGACAAATAGACATAAAGCGGACGTAGTCTACTACGGCCTTCAGACCGCCAAGGCAGGTCTGTTCTTGATGTAGAGGGTAGACGGGGCGAGAAATTCACAAGGACAGATGAGGTTTTTTTGCGGCGCACGGGTCAGGGCCGGGAGGGGGGGATTAGCCTGTACTCTCGTGAAGTACAGGCTAGTGCATTACACGTCTTTTTTGACTTTGGCCCACTCGGACTTGATTTTTTGCACGAAGGATTCGGTCGGCGTTTCCTTGCAGGCAGTGATTACCAGCGGGGTGATTTTGGCAATGCCGTCCACGTCCAGTACTGCATCCTCAACCTGGCCTTTCTTGTTCACTGCTTCACCCAGACCGATAGCAGTGGGTTGATAGCTTTCATCAACTGCCAGAAAATCCGCGCACGTCCATTTCGCAACAGGCTGCTTGGCATCAGCTTGTGCCAAGCCCGACAGTGCTACAAGACTGACAGCGCTCAACAGCAGAATGTGCTTCTTCATATGAATATTTCCCTATTATCAAAAAGAGTCGATGTATTTCTTCCTGCCGCCAAGAACATAGTAGTGAATGCATTAGCTGTCAAAAAATCACTACAACTTATTTATTCTTTCAGCGCCTGAAACACTATGAGTTTTTATTTAAAAGACACACTAAACCCGAACAGAAATCACATTATCCGTTCAGCACCTTTATTAACTAAGCCCCAAGTTTCGCAGGATCCCGACACTCGGTCAGGATGCCTGCTGCATTGGGTATGCCGGGCCGTTTATTGAGAAAGAATGACCTTCATCGCCTTCTCCTTTGCCGCATTGCCGAACACCTCATACGCCTGAAGAATGTCGTTGAGTGCGAACCGGTGGGTAATCAGCTTGCTGGCATCAACCTTCCCGGACTGCACGGTCTTCATGAGCATGGGCGTGGTGTTGGTATTGACCAGCCCGGTCGAAATGGTGACGTTCTGGATCCAGAGCTTTTCCAGATGCAACTCGACACTTTTGCCATGCACCCCCACGTTGGCAATGCTTCCTCCAGGGGCCACGACCGACTGACAGGTATCGAAGGACGCTGGAATGCCCACCGCTTCAATCGCCACATCCACCCCGACCCCCTGGGTCAGCTCGAAGATGCGTTCAACTGCATTCTGCGTGTTGATATCAATCACATGGGTAGCGCCAAAACGCTGCGCGACTTCCAGACGGTTGGTATCGCCATCGACCATGATCAGCAAGGCGGGCGAGTAAAACTGCGCCGTCAGCAAGGCGGCCATACCCACAGGGCCCGCCCCGACTATCACCACACTGTCACCGGGCTTGACCTTGCCGGCGAGTACGCCGATCTCGAAGCCGGTTGGCAAAATGTCACTGAGCATCACCAGCGCTTCTTCATCCGCGCCGGCGGGTACCGGGTACAGACTGTTATCGGCATGGGGAATACGCACATATTCGGCCTGGGTGCCGTCAATCGTATGGCCCAGAATCCAGCCGCCGTCAGCGCAATGGGAGTACATCTGGCGTCGGCAGTTAGGGCAGCTGCCGCAGGAGGTAATGCATGAAATCAGGACATGATCACCGGGCTTGAAGTTGCGAATCGCCGGGCCCACCGCCTCGACCACCCCTACCCCTTCGTGGCCCAGCACCGTGCCTTTGGTGACCTCGGGTACGTCGCCCTTGAGGATGTGCAAATCGGTGCCACAGATAGTGGTGTGCAAAATACGGACAATGGCGTCGGTGGGCTTGTCGATGACCGGCTTGGCGATGTCAGACCAGGCTTTGGCACCAGGTCCCTGATAGGTGAGCGCTTTCATGGTGGCTTTCCTTAGTCAGATCAAAAAACAGCAGCGTTGGCGCTGATGTCACTCAAGCGCCAACCCCAAAGTCGTTCGATGCAGTTAAGCAGCCTTTCGTCTATACGCTCTTGCCGCAGGTCATAAAGTCCACTGTTACAGCGGCCGGCCTATCGCCCCTAGCCTTTGGATGACACCGAAAAGTCGGTTTCGCCTCTGGCGTCGGATTTGAGTTCAACCTTGTAAGTCTTGCGGGTGCCACAGCCGGAAACCTGCCAGGTTTCAACCGCTTTGCTGATCGACCCGGTGGGCGATTGCTCAATACTGGCAATCGTGGTGTCCACATTGCTGATGGACCTGCAGTTGGTCATGGCCGAGAACAGGCCCTGCACATTAACCAGCACATCCTTGCGCAGAACGGGGTCAGTGACCGACTGGCCGCTGAACGGTGGACTATGGGCGCAGCCCGTCAGCGTAGCGGCGGCGAAAACGATACTGATGAGTGCAAAGTGACACGTGTTCTTGATCTGCATATTCACTCCTTGAAACGGCTCCATGCCGTGCCTGAACCCCGGCAGCCTAGCAGTATCGGAGCACCGCCGGTATCAGGCACCCACCTTGCCCCATTAACTGAACATTGGTGCCTCGCCCGGATAATATTATTCAGGCGCGCCGCGACTTCGATAAATAAAAGTATCTGCAGTGGCACCAGGGGTTTAATACTCGGTGGCCGTTTTTAATTATTCACCGCCATGCTCCATGGCCAGCGTTGCCATTAAATAACGTTAAACTTTACTGACTTTTATACCTTTGAAAAACAGCAACAGTAATACCCCCGCCAGTATTTCAAAACCGGCCACCATATATAGACCGGCCGCCAGGCTACCGGTCTGGGTTTTAAGCCAGCCGATCATATAAGGCGCCACGAAGCCCGCCAGATTGCCGATGCAGTTGATCAGGGCAATGCCCCCTGCTGCCGCAGTGCCTGCCAGAAATGCACCCGGAATTGACCAGAACACCGGGAAGGCCGCAAGAATGCCCATGGCCGCAACGGTCAAGGCGATGAGTGCCAGGACTGCGTTACCGATAAACAGGCCGGTGCAGATTAATCCCAGCCCCGCGAGGATGGCTGCCATGGCGCAATGCACCCGGCGCTCAGCGCTCTTGTCAGAATGAAATCCGTTCCACAGCATCGCCACGGTCCCGAGGATAAAAGGGATAGAGGACAGCAGCCCGATGTGCATGGTGTCATCCACGCCCAGGGATTTGATCACCGAGGGGGTCCAGAACGCGATGGTGGCGTTGCCGCTCACCAGGCAGAAGTACACCAATGCACACAGCCACAACTTGGGGTAACGCAACAATGTGCGCAGGTCGCTGTGTTTACCCGGCGCACTGTCTTCACGGGCAATAGTGTCGGAAACCATTTTGCGCTGTACCGCGGTCAGCCATTTGGCATTGGCCGGTTTCTCCGGCAGATAGCGCAACACCAGAAACCCGGCGATCACCGAGGGAATACCTTCAAGGATAAACAGCCATTGCCAGTTGGCCAGACTGCCGACCCCCACCATGCGACTCATGATGAAACCGGCCAGTGGCCCGCCGACTACGCCGGCAATCGCGAAAGAGGTCATGAACATGCCGTTGATCTTGGCGCGCTGAGCCGCTGGAAACCAGTAAGTGAGATACAGCACCACACCCGGAAAGAAACCCGCCTCAAAGGCCCCGAGCAGAAACCGCAATACATAAAATGACCAGGCGCTTTCAACATAGGCCATGGCGATGGAAGTCAGGCCCCACATGATGGTGATGCGCGCCAGGGTGCGACGGGCACCGATTTTTTCCAGAAGCAAATTGCTTGGCACTTCGAAAAAGAAGTAACCGATAAAGAATATTCCCGCTCCCAAACCATAGACCGCTTCGCTGAAACCCAAGTCCTGCAACATGGACAGTTTGGCGAAGCCGACATTCACCCGGTCAATCCAGGCCAGTACGAAAAGAAATACTAAAAACGGCAACAGGCGCCAGGCGATCTTTCGATAGACGGCACTGACTTCGGCCGCTACGGGGTCGAAGTCGAGCTCTGAATCCATTGTTGTACTTGGGTTGCTTCGGTTCATAAGTCATCTCGTCAATACGTTGCGCTGTGAACCCCGCCAGCCGATTTTCAGGCGAGCGCCGGCGCACGGTGGTTCGCCGTGGCGTTCAGGGATGAAAGCAGTAAGGAAAAATCAGGCAGGCAGCGCCTGCCCTCTAGTTAAAGGCAACGCATCAGGCGTTTCCTCGCAACAATGCCTCTACCGCACGGGACACTTGCAGGACGCGCGCGTCTTGCCCGTGCAGCCCCGCGATAGATAGCCCCACAGGCAACTCTTCGGCGAGCTGGCACGGCAAACTCAAGGCGCAACCGTCGAGAAAATTAATCACGCTGGTATTGCGTAGCACGAGGCCATTGGTGGCGAAGAAGCTTTCGTCATCGGCAAGGTCCGCCAGCGTTGGCGGTACCACAGCAACACTGGGCATCAGCCAGGCATCTGCATCGCCCAGACGCTCGCGGGCAACGCTAATCAGGCGCTGGCGTTCGGCTTGTGTGTCCAGATAGTCAGCAGCCCCAATGGCCGCACCACGACGAATTCGCTGGGCTACCCGCGCGTCATATTTGTGCGCATCGTCGCCTTCCAGCCAGTGGCGATGCCCCTGCCAGGCTTCGGCGGCCGTCAGCCCGCCAGCGGCATTGATCCGGGGCAACTCGTGCAGCTCGGGGAAGTCAAACCAGCGGATGCTGGCACCCGCCGCGGCGAGCAGGCCCAGGCTGCGCTCGAAAGCACCTGCCACGCACGCATCCAGCTGATCGAGGACAAAATCGCGGGTCACCGCCAGACGCAACCCAGCCAAAGGCGGTTTGCGGGTATCCAGTTGCTCGCCCGATAGAACCCGGTCCAGCAGGATGCTATCGGCGACACTGCGCGTCAGAGCACCAATGGAGTCCAGGCTAGGAGCCAAGGGGAAAGTACCGGTTTGCGGTACCCGTGAAGCACTGGGTTTGAACCCGGTCAGGTTGCAGAACGCTGCCGGAATCCTGATCGAGCCACCGGTATCGGTCCCCAACCCTGCGACTGCCATGTCGAGCGCCACGCTGACCGCGGCGCCGGAGCTGGAACCCCCGGCGATGCGCTGGGTTGCGCAAGGGGTCAGCGGCGTACCGTAGTGAGGGTTCAACCCCAGGCCGGAAAACGCAAACTCACTCATGTTGGTACGGCCCAGCAGAATCGCCCCCGCCGCTCGGAGCCGCTGCACGACCACTGCATCGTCGCTGGCCTGCGGTGCATCGGCCAGCAAACTGGAACCGCTGGCGGTGACCTGCCCGGCCACATCAAACAGGTCCTTGATCGAGACCGGCAGCCCGGCCAGGGGCGACGGCACATAGCCCGAGGCCCGCGCCAGATCGCTGGCACGGGCTGCCAGCAAGGCGCCTTGAGCATCGACGCTTATATAGGCAACCCCGCCCGCCGCGCGGTGTTCCTCGATGCGGACCAATGCCTGTGTAACCAGAGCCTCGCTGGTGGTGCGACCATCAGCCAGGTCCCGGGCGAGCTGTGCAATATCTTTCATTGTCTGTTCACTCCGCCACAGGCAGCGACTCGACACCGTACTGGTGACGCAGGCTGCGGTTCAGTACGGGATCGAACAGTTCCATTTCAAAGGCTTCGCCATAACCCAGCTCGCCAATCACCGATTGCGTGCCGCAGAACATCGCGGTGTCGGCAGGCAACGACGCAGCACTGTTGAGTTTGCCCAGCAAGGTTTGCGGCGCCAGCAAATTGGTTACCGGACCTTGCTGATAAAGCGCCCGTTCGCCATCACGAACACGCCAGGTACGCATCACCAGTTGGTCCCAATGTTCCTGAACTTCGCTATAGCGCCACACTTGCTGCGCAATCGGCTTGTCGCACATCTGTTTGGACACCGTGACGTCATAGCTTTCAACCTTGCGATCCGTGTGATCCGAGCCCAGACCGATCAGCAGCCCTTGTTCGCTTGGAATCAACACAAACTCGGTCTCGCCGGAAGAGTCCTTGCCCGGCACCTGGATGCACTCCCCGGTGTTCAGCAGGCTGGCCGATACCCGGTAGAAACACGGGATCTGCGTAGGGCGGCGCACACCCAGCGCTTCCAGTTCTGCAATGTGGTGCTCCACAGCTTCACTGTTACGCCCTGCCCAGCCGGCAATGATCAAATGCTTGATGCTGGCGTGGTGCTCACCTTGGCCGACGACGTTAAAAGTCAATTGAGTCATGAGAGAGTGCTCCGGATCGATGGTTAAAGGGTGCGCATGATGGCGCGACGGAAATCGTCGATGTGGTGATGGATCGCAGCGACAGCGGCATCGCCGTCACGCTGCTCCACCGCCTCGAGAATGTGCATGTGCTCGTCGTAAATGCGCTGGCTGTGGTGGTTTTCCGACAGCGTCAGGTACCAGAAACGCGCCTGTTTTTCGTGAAGGTTGCGCAACAGTTCAGCCAGGACGCGATTGTGCGCGGCGGCTGAAATCGACATATGGAATTGCAGGTCCAGCGACATGAGCCCGGTCACGTCGTGGTTGGCCAGCAGCTGTGGGGTGCGCTCAAGAATGTCGCGCATCGCTTTAATGTCAGTGTCGTGGGCACGTTCCACGGCCAGCTTGATGCACAGCTGTTCGTTGGAAACACGGACTTCGATCATATCCAGCACATCATTGAGCGACAGCGCGGTCACCATCACCCCTTTGCGCGGCATGATCGTGACCATGCCTTCCACCTCAAGGCGGTGCAGCGCCTGGTGGATCGGCGTTCGGCCAAGCCCCAGCAGTGCAGCCAGTTGTGCCTCGTTGATGGCGTCCCCAGGACGAAACTCGCAGCTGATGATCCGCTGCTTTATTTGCGCATACGCGAGCTCTCGCAGTTGGGCGGCGCTTTTGATCAGCGGCGGCGCGGACTGGAGATGGCTGGAAACATCAATGGATTTAGGCATTTTCACTCCTGATATTCATCTGATATATCAGATGAATATCAGACAAAGCAAAGCCTGTGCCAGACTCTGCGCAGTGACTGAAAACGCCGGTTTATAAGGGATCTATGACAGTTGCGATGGGCACGGGCATGCCTTGATGGGTGTTACTTGTTACTTTTTTGCCCGGTTCTGGACCCGCACGCACTGTTTGTGTGCGAGCCCAAAGATCTGCAGACCCTAGGGGTGCGGCAGGACAGTGACAGACACTAGCCTGACCACAACAGGACGAACCACAAGAATGCACAGAAAGGCCACAGGCATTGCCAGGCGATAGGCACTCAGGGCATTGCTAAGGTAATTCGCATCAATTCCCGAGTTGGCTGCCGTGATCACCAGCGACATCAAAAACGCCATGATGGCCGACATGTAGAACGCAAAGACATAGGGGGTCATGCGTGCAGAGAGCCTTAACCGACTGAAAAAACGGGTACCTGAAGAAGTATTTGAGTTCATGTCCAACCTTTGTAATCTCGAGTTCCAGAGAGAGACACACCCTATCAAGAACAAAAGTAAGCAACTAGACGGCTCTCTCTGCTTACTTTACAAAGGAAAACTTACGAATCGCCTTTCTTCAGGATCAGCCATGAATCTACTCGCGGCCATTGCCAGCTTTATCAAAGTGGTTGAAACCGGCTCCATCGTGGGAGCGGCGAAACACCTGGGGCTCAGTGCCGCAGCCGTGAGCCAGACGCTCAATCGCCTCGAGGAACACCTGGGCACCCGCCTTCTGCTACGCACCACGCGCAGCATGGCGCTCACCGAAAGCGGAGCGCTCTACTACGCCAAAGTGCAGCACATCATTGCGGATCTGGAATCGGCCCACTCTGCCATCAGCGAACCTGATGCCGAACTTCAAGGCCGATTGTGCATTGCCTCCACCTCTGCGTTCGGGCGCCATGTGCTGGCACCGCTGGTTGCAGGCTTTGCCGCACGCTACCCGCGCCTGACACTCGAACTATGCACCACCGATAGCAAAATCAATCATATTCAAACAGGGATTGATCTGAGCCTGAGGATCAAGCCGCAACTGGAAGATGGAATTGTCGCGCGCAAGATCGTCTCCGTCCCCTTCCTCGTCTGCGCCGCCCCCTCCTATCTGGAGCGGGCGGGCTGGCCTGACTCCCCGGACCAACTCCAACAACACGCCTGCCTGGGCTTTCGCTACCCACTGGATGGGCGCTTCCTGCGCTGGGGTTTTATCCGCGACGGGCAACATTACTATGCGCCACTCAATGTGACCGCCATGAGTGACGATATTGACGCCCTCGCCCGAATGGCCGCCCATGGTGCCGGTATTGCCCGACTGGCAGAATTTGTGGCCGCGCCTTTTATCCAGTCCGGACAACTGGTCACCCTGCTGGAAAACAGCCATGCGCCAAAAGAGTCCAGTACCGAGCCGCTGGACATCTATGCCTGTGTCCAGGATCGCAGTGCCATGACCCCCAAGGTGAAGGCGTTTCTCGATTACTTGACTGCCCACCTGGAACAGCGCTGGCCGAAGACAGAGTTTTTTGCCGCGCCTTGATCAGACTGGTGGGCGGCAATGACAACTATCCAAGGTTGGGCGGGCTGGCAGCAGACGCGACATCTTTGCAAGACGGGTTGAGGTTTTTCCCGGTCAACGAAAGAGGCCGGAACTTCGAATACAGCCAAAGACCCACTACGCAAGCGCTGCCCAGAATGACGCCAAAAAACAGCGCCAGAAACAGGCCGAGGAAAATCCCAGCCAGAATCGCCGAAAACCCATGCACCTGTTGTCCATTCCAGCTGACCGTATCGAAACCGAAAAAGGCCAATACCCCGAGTACAAGGCCGACCGTCCCGAGTGACGTGACCAGCCCGATAAAAAACAGTTTGTAGATCGAGCCGGTACTCAGTCTCTGCACTGCAAATGTTGAGAACATTCGATGACCTTCTGTCGTTTTATTTACACTCCAGGGCGCCTTGCAAAACATTGCTGCCCATGACTGCGCAACGCCCTGCTGCTCGTTTTCAGGCTAGTAGAGCGCCGGGCATCCAGCCACCGGCAGCGCTGGATGCCAGCTGAGATTACCTTAGCGAATTTTGAACAAGCCCCTCGACGAAGAACTCGATATGCCCGCGCGGGCTGCCCTGCATGGGCCAGGTGTCGATATTTTGCGCAATGGCCCTGAATGCTTTTGCACTCTTGGAGCGCGGATAACTGCGGTACACGGCTCGCTGTTGAAGCACCGCCTTGCGCATGTCCTGGTCGTACGGGATCGCGCCCACAAACTGCAGCGTGACGTCCAGAAAGTTGTCGGTGATCTTGATCAACTTGGCGAACAGCCTTTGGCCGTCCATTGGGGTGTGCTGCATGTTGGCCAGAATCCGGAACCGGGTTATTCCGTAATCACGATTAAGCAGTTTGATCAGGGCGTAAGCATCGGTAATGGACGCCGGCTCGTCACAGACCACCAACAAGACTTGCTGCGCAGCGCGAACGAAACTGACTACCGATTCGCCCACCCCCGACGCGGTATCAATCACCAGCACATCGAGCGTGTCAGCGATGTCACTGAAGACCTGGATCAAGCCTGCGTACTGCGCAGGCGACAAGTGTGCCAGGCTCTGGACACCCGATGCAGCGGGGACAATATGAACCCCACCGGGCACTGGCATCATCACATCGGCCAGCTCGCAGCGACCTTCCAGCAGATCGGCAAGCGTGTACCGCGGGGTCACGCCCAGCAGTACACCTATATTTGACAACCCCAGATCAGCATCAAGCAGCACTACCCGCCTGCCGAGTTCCGCCAGGGCCAACGAAAGATTCACTGCCACAGCCGTCTTGCCAACGCCCCCCTTACCGCTGGTTACGGCTATGACTTGTACAAAATGCCCGCTATCCATAATGCCTTTTACCTTCCTTGAGCGACGTGTAGGCGTACACGTGGCTGCGAGGGTAACTGAATAGCGCTAGTTGTGGCTGTTTCGTTGCTCCCCTGCGCCCTGCAGCGCCAGTTGCACCGCGTCGTCGACACTCAAGCCGGTTAACAGCACATAGGGGTACACTGCCTCTGGCAACGCTTGCAACACTTCACGCGCCTCATGCCGCACACGGGCCAGCACCAGCCTCCTGCCCTCAGCCCGCACCTGAGTAAAAAACCCGGCCAGGGCTTCGATACTGGTGCCATCCAGGTCCGGTGATTCTTCCAGGCTGAGCACCACCGTCTGTATCGGAACCGTCGCCCTGCGCATCAAGCCTGAAGCGGCCCTGAGAATTCGCTCGGCATTGGCAAAAAACAGCGCCTGGCCGGGTCGTATGATCAGCAGGCCCGGTATCTCCCGGGCATCGGGATGGTGCAGGCGATCGACAAAGTCATGGCCATCCCCCATGCGCCCAAGCACCTGCGTATCCGCAGATGACATTTGACGCAGCATCAGCACCACACTGATCGCCACAGCCACCAGCAAACCGTCCAGCACACCCAGTATTACCACCGCCGTGACGGCAGCAACCACCAGTAACCGGTCACGTTTCCAGATGAAGTAGCGGGCCAAAGGCTGCAGGCTCAAACTGCGGCCCAGGGCATAGATGACAATGGCCGCCAGTACCGGCTCCGGGGTCAATGCCACGAAGGGCAACACGGTGAGCACAATAATCAGCACCACAAGAGCCGCAAACAGCCCGGCCAGGCGCGAGCTGGCACCGGCTGCTTCATTGGCTGACGTCGCCGAATAGCCCGCACCGACCGGCATCCCGTGCAACAGCCCGGACACCAGATTAGCCGCCCCCAAGGCCAGCAGATCACGGTTGGAGGACACATGGTCAGTATGCTTGAGGGCAAACGAACTGATGGAGCCATACGACTCTGCGTACAAAATCATGACCATGGCAAACGCCAACTCCCCCAGGCGCAGCCAGTCAGCGAACGGCAAGCGCGGCAAATGGCCCAGTTCCAGTTGCAGGTCGATCACACCGATCAAGGCCACTCCGTGGGCCTGCAAATCCAGCCACTGCCCGGCGCCAATTCCGAAGATCACCACCAACAGCCCGCCCGGCAATGACCGAACCCGCGCGCAGAGCCACAACAACAGCAACGAACAACCCGCCACGGCAATTGCGGGCCAGTTCCACCGGGGCAGTTGGTCCAGTAACTGGGGTAAAAAACGGATCAGGTTGTTATCCGCAAGATGCACCCCGGCCACGCTGGCCAGTTGCTTGAGAATAATCGTCAGCGCCAGACCGAAAGCAAAACCACGCAGCACTGGTCTGGCAATAAAAGAGGTGACGCCACCCAGTTTGAATAGCCCGGCCAACAGGAAAAACACTGCACTGGTGAGTACCAGCCCCATCGCCAGTGACAGCCTCAGGGCTGAATCTCCACCGGCCAGACTGGCCGTAGCGGCTGCCAGTACCGCCGCAGACGATGATGTCGCAGACACGATGGCATAACGACTGGTGCCAAGCAGGCCGTAGCACACCAAACCGGCAAACAAGGCAATGACACCCGCCTGGGGAGGCAACGCGCCAATGCTGGAATAGGCCACCGCCTCGGGAAGCAGCAAACCGGCGATGGATAATCCGGCCAGCAAATCCTTTAGGCGATTGGTTTGCGGCGAGGAGCCGGTGTCTGCGTCGGGTAGAGTTTTCAATCGGTGCGCCCCATCGGCAGATAACACACTTACTGGCTTTGCGCCGAAGCACAAAAGTTCGCCCGGGGCTGCAGCACATTCCTTGCGCTTAAGATTTTCTAGAGCTCGCGCATCATGGCACGGCGCACGCTATATAGCCGACCTCTAGCGACAAGCATAATCTTCACGCCCTCAGATCCCGAAAGGCGGACATCGGCAGATTTATCCGAAGGCTGCAGAGCGTTCAAACGTGACCGGGTTGTCAGCCAATGATTTTTCTACGGCTCACACAAAATGCGGCCTGATGCTCTCCTGCATCAGGCCGCAGCGGGTGTGGCTCTGTGGTAAACCGACTCTGCCTCTTAGAGGCAGGGCAAGGGGAATGATGCTGCGAATGCAATGCTAGTAACGGTGATATTCCTGGCCTGCGTGATCGCGCCCACGATCTTCATGGTCGCGTCCACGATCATGCCCATCGTGCCAATAAGGCCAGCACCCTCCCAGTAGCAATGCTGCTGTTAATGCAAAGATCCAGACAGTTGTTCGTTTCATGTGAGTACCTCCGGCCAGACGAAGCCTGACCCAGTGTTATTTTGAGTGCGACACACTCAAGAGGTTCACGCTGGCTCGCCCGGTATTTTACTGCTGCCGGGCTCTTCGCCAGCGCTCACTGCGCGGGCATCTGCAACCTGCACAATGTGGCGGACAGGTTGCTGAGCCTGCCCTGCATCACACTGCTTACTCCGACATTTTCCATTGTCTGGCGAGCCGGCTTTTTGATTCCCCGGACAACAAAGTATTGACCGCTTCCAGCAAATACCGGTTCTCCTTGTCCATCATATAAACTTTGTCGCTTGCTGTTCCGGGCAAGATGTTGGGGGTCGACACACAGAAAACACCCGGCTCTTGGCTCTGGTAATAGTCGCCTTCAATCAAGTCGGTGAACATGACGTCGGCACTGGCGCTGCGAATCCCCTGCAGGCTGGCAATATTATCCTGAGCACGGACAATCTGCGCTTGCCTGATGTGCTTATCGACATACTCCTGGTTAGTGCCCCCCGGGTTGACAGTGACCCGCACGCCCTCGCGATCAATCGCTTCCAATGATTCAAACTGCCTGGTTTTGACGCATTGGGTCATGGCGATCTTGCCATTCTTGACCACCGGTGCAGAGAGCCCGAACTGGCTTTTTCTGGCCGGCGTCTCAGTTATCCCGCCCATTGCGATATCGAACTTGTCTGCTGCCAGGTCAGCAGACAGTGTTGGCCAGCTACTCAACACGAATCTGACGTTGAGTTGCTGTTCATTGGCCAATGATCGCGCCATATCAATATCAAAGCCGACCAGTTCGCCTTGCTTGTCGTGAAAAGCCAGCGGCGCATAATCCCCGGGCACGCCTACCCGCAGCTCTGCACTTTGCTTGATGTCCTGCCAGCTTCTGGCGACCGCGGCCTGGGTAACTGACAGCGAGAGCAGGATCAGACATCCCATATACGTTTTATTCATGACTTCCCACCTGGATACTGAAGTTATTTTTATAAGGGCTTTGAGGGTGCCGCCAAGGCGCCGGGTGTTGTCCAGGCCTAAGCACCCGCATGGACGCAGTGGCCGTATTGCTGCGCATCCTGTAGATATTAGCTTTCACCCACTGAAGCGATTATGTGTTCAAGCACAGGGCCCGGCACACATGAGAATTACAAAAGCACCAGAAGTCGATTATCCGGGTATTTCTCTTCGCCAGCTGGAGCGCACAGATATACCGCAATGGTACGCGTACCTTTCAAAGCAGCATGTGGTTCAACACACCAGCTGGAACTTGAGCTCAGAGCGCGATCTGCTGCCCATGTTCGACGCAATAGACTCAACGCTTTTTACCTCGATAAGACGGCTGGCAATCATTGACGGGGTCAATGACAACATGATTGGAACCATCGGATTGCACTCGATATCAGAAGCCAATAAAAGTGCGGAAGTGGCTTATGACCTGGCGCCTGAATTTTGGGGCAAAGGCATTGCCAGTGCAGTTTGCTCGGCATTTACACAATGGGCTTTTTTAGAGTACGGCTTCATTCGGGTGCAAGGCACAGTGCTTGAAACCAACCTTGGCTCGGCCAAGGTTCTAAGAAATAGCGGATTTCAGTTCGAAGGCAGGTTGAGGTCATTCAGGATCGTGCGCACAAAACCAGGCAACTTCGATATGTATGCACGCCTGAGTACTGATTGACCCGGGCGCCCCGTATTTACGTAGCCGCCCCCAGGCATAACTGGCCCGCTCTACGATTGAGCGGGCTTTTTTATGCGGCCTGCATCGCCGGATGCGGTTATCAATCTCGAACCGCTGCGCGCCGAGCGAGAGTCTTCCGCGCTTTCCGGGAGCGCTCGGCGAATGGGCAAATCCCTGATCCCTACGTCTGGCCTCAAGCCTCAGTGCGCCAGGCGCTACCCATGGGGCCGGCCACGCAGCCTGTCCTAACGGGGCTTGCCCCCGGAGCACAGTTCCCCGGTCACACGGATCAATGCCAGCTTGTGTAATGGATCCTTGGCCAAGGCTGAGCGTGCCTGGTCCACCCAGCGTGAACAGCCCGGGTCGTTGCGATACGGGGCAAAAGCCGCGTACTGCTGCAACAGACGTGTTTGCAGTTCATCCAGCTGCGCCCGGATCTGCGTTGAGAGATCGGAGCGCGGGACGTCCGGAGCTTTGCCGGCGGCCTGCCATTGAGCCAACAGTCCGTATTGCACCAGTTTGTTGCCCTCGATCTGGGCAGCGAGCAGTTCGGCCACGGCATCCGGGTCAAGCTGACGGGCTTTGGCCAGCATTCGGGCATTGCCGATGACTTGTGCTTCGCGAGCACTGTCCTGGATCGGCTTGCCACTGTCCCATTTGCTGAGGGCGACCTGGTCCGCGATGTTCAGTCGCTCATTCATGGTTGCGAGCAACAGGTTTAGAGATTCAGGTGCCGGTGCAGACGGGCTGGCGTGGGCATTACCAATGGCAAGGCTGAGGGCGCAAGCACCAAGCAGACGGGAAAAAACGGTACGGCCGGACATGGACGGATCCTTTTCGCTTGAATAGTCAAAAACTCCAAAACAGCAGGCTTTTATACTGATAAATATCAGCGTGTAACAGCTTTGAGGTGCACCTGATTAATGTCCGCTCAGGCCTGGCAGAACACAAAATGCAATACGCCGAGCCCCGGATTCAACCCGCTTTCAACGATGCGGGTCTTGCCGGGGCTCAAGCTGCGACGCAGTGCCCATTGCGCCACCGTCGCCGCCTGCACCACCACCACCACCACCACCTTTAGCGCCGCCCTTTGAATCGCCCTTGTCGCCTTTGCCGCCACCCGAAGATGACGGACGAACCGGCCCTTGCCTTGGAATCGAAAGCGCTGCGGGAATAGGGTCAAGATTAAGCACCACACGAATGAAGTCACGCAGGGAAGTAACCAGTTCGGCTGTATGAATGGGGCGGCCAGCCACAAGCTCAGTGGCAGCAACCGCGGCCAGGCGAACCTGCTCCTCGGTGCCCAGCAAAATAATGTCGGAAAGCGCCGCTTCGACGGCATCGCGTACCCGCCTTGAGCGGTCGCCATTGCCTTGTCCGACAACAGATTGCAACGTCTCGCTGTCGGCGGCCGGATCCAGGCTGGCGGCGGCAGTATCTGCCCTGCGACGCAAATCCCGCAGATGTGTGGGATCGACTTCAAGGTTCCCGGTGAATGAACCACCCAGGGTTTTGTAAGCCGCGATGAGCGTGCGCAACCGTTCGTTGATTTGGCGGTTTTCCCGCTCCCGCCGTTGCTGGATCGTATGCATTGCGAGCAGTCGGATACCGACACCGATTACGGTTATCAGGACTAACCCCAATAGCGTTGAGAGAATGCCCTCCCAGGAACTGAAATCCAGATAGCGCATACTGACTCCAAGGCTCGAGCGGGAGGGATCATGCCGCTTGTGGGTAGGACACTCTAGCAGCTGGAAAAGTGCATCCCGACAACCTGGGCAGTTCACCTATCCTTGGCGTACCGGCGAGGGTCTGGCTCACCTGCAGACGATTTCACACAGTGGATGAGATATCTTGTCGAACTGTCGATTCGCTCAACATGCCAGGGAAGCCAATGCTCAGCTCACTCGTGTCAAATGGTCTGCTACAAACCCCTGACCGATTAGAGCCGATGGTCCCCTGGTGGAGTTTTACCAAAACAGTACTGGCTGCAACAGCCCTGTCGTTGGTACGGGACGGGCTGATCAGGTTGGACGACCCGGTGCTTGATCAGCCCTTCACGCTACGCCAGCTACTGCGCCATGAGGCCGGTCTGGCTGATTACGGCGAGCTTGCGCAGTATCACGCCGCCGTTTCGAACAATGAGCCCGCCTGGCCGGCCAATGAAATGATGCAACGTCTTGACGGTGCTCAACTTCGATACAGTCCCGGAACCGGTTGGCGTTACTCCAATGTGGGCTACTGGTTCATCGCCAGGCTGATTGAACGGCTAACTGATCTGACGCTTGATGACGCGGTGATTCAACGGGCACTTTGCCCTCTGGGCCTGTCGAACGTTCGCTTTGCCAAAACGCGAGCAGACTTACAAACGACCCATTCTGCAAGCTCCTCAAATTATGACCCCGCCTGGGTTTATCACGGTCTGTTGATCGGCCCGATATCTCAAGCAGCGCTATTTCTGGATCGACTCCTCTGCACAGACCTGCTCTGCCCGGGCTTGCTCCTGGAAATGCAAACAGCACGAAGATTGGGCGGCCCGATTCCCGGGCGCCCATGGATCACCCCGGGCTATGGTCTGGGTGTGATGCAGGGGTCGATTGACGGCGGATATTCCCTCTGCGGGCACACAGGTTGCGGGCCCGGCAGTGTCATTGCTGTCTACCGCGTTTGCGACGGCGATGCATCGGCGTGTAGCGCTGTATTTGCGGCCGGCGCCAGTGAAGGTGCCGTCGAAACCATCGTTGTTGAACAGTTGATGCAAGCTCTGCGGCAGCGGGGTTGAAAGGTGAGGTTTTCGCATCTGCACAAAAAAATTGCCGATTCATTGTCAGGTGATTTTTTTCAGCCTATCTTGAACAATACCTATACAAAGCACTTAGCCTCGTACAACTCTTTGGCTATGGATTGGCACTCACGCTTATCACCGCCGCGAGAAACTTGAATGAACCCACTATTAGCCAGCCATTACCGTGAAATTCTCGTCGGCGTCGGTGAAAACCCCGAGCGCGAGGGGCTGTTAGACACGCCCAAGCGTGCCGCCAAAGCGATGCAGTACCTGTGCAATGGCTACACGTTGAGCTTGGAAGACGTCACCAACGGTGCCTTGTTCGAGTCACAGAGCGATGAAATGGTGATCGTGCGCGACATCGAGCTTTATTCCTTGTGCGAGCACCACATGCTGCCCTTTATCGGCAAGGCGCATGTGGCGTACATCCCTACCGGCAGGGTACTGGGGTTATCAAAGGTCGCGCGAGTGGTTGACATGTTCGCGCGTCGCCTGCAGATCCAGGAAAACCTCACCCGCCAGATTGCCGAAGCCATCCAGCAGATCACCGATGCCGCCGGTGTGGCGGTGGTCATTGAAGCCAGGCACATGTGCATGATGATGCGCGGGGTAGAGAAGCAGAATTCGGTCATGACCTCCTCTGTGATGCTGGGCGCCTTCCGCGATAGTTCGACGACGCGGCAGGAATTCCTGCAGCTCATCGGACGACGATAAACCTGTACAGAGGGCTGCCAACCGTACAACCCCATGGTTCAAGACTTGACCCTCATCACCGGTGTAGTCCAGGGAGTAAGGCAATGACCCGATTTGTGCTGTTAGTGGCACTGGTACTCAGCGTCGCGAGCTGCTCCAGTGTGGATGTCGCCCGTTATGCGGATCAGCAACCGGCATTGAACCTGGAGCGTTTTTTCAGCCAGCCCGTCAAAGCCTGGGGGATGTTTCAGAAGCGCAGCGGTGAGGTTGCCAAGCGTTTCGAGGTCAACATCGTCAGCCGTCGCGAGGGCAACAACCTGATTCTCGACGAGCGCTTCCTGTACAGCGACGGCACCCGCCAACGCCGCGTCTGGACCCTCACGCCAGAGGGCCAGGGGCGCTGGAGCGGTCGCGCGGATGATGTGGTGGGTGTCGCCAAGGGCCAAGTCGCTGGAAACACGTTGCACTGGCGTTATCGCCTGAACCTGCCGGTCGGCGACTCGAGCTACGAAATGAGCATGGACGACTGGATGTACTTGATGGACGAGGACACGCTGATCAACCGCACCCGCATGTCCAAGTTCGGGGTAGAGGTCGGCCAGGTGACCTTGTTCTTCCGTCGCCAGGCCGTCGGAGCAAACCAATGAGCCACACATTGACCATGGCCTCGCTCGGCGACGGTTATCGCGCGCTGGTGATCGGCGCCAGTGGAGCCCTCGGCACGGCCTTTTGCGAACTGCTCAAACAGGATCCGCGCTGTGCCGGGGTTCGCGCGCTGGGGCGCCATACCGTTCCCGAGCTGGACCTTGAGCGACCCGAAACGATTGCCAACGCCGCCACCGAACTGGCAGCCGAAGCGCCCTATCAACTGATCGTACACGCTGCCGGCCTGCTCCATCGCGACCGGATCAAGCCGGAAAAAAGCTTCAGCGCGATCGAGCCGGAGGCGCTGCAGGCCGTGTTTCAAGTGAACACGTTGGGGCCGGCATTGGTGTTACGCCACTTTCTGCCGCTGCTCGAACCTCGGGGAGCGATGGCGATGCTTTCGGCGAAGGTCGGGAGCATTGGCGACAACCGTCTGGGCGGCTGGTACGCCTATCGCGCCTCCAAGGCTGCGCTGAACATGCTGATCAAGACCGCCGCCATCGAACTGGCGCGTACCCGCCCGCAAAGCCGCTTGCTCAGCCTGCACCCGGGCACGGTTGTGTCGGGGTTGTCGCAACCTTTTCGCGGAGCCACCAACGCCCGCCCGGCAGACATTGCCGCGGCCCAATTACTGACCTTGATTGACCAGTTGACGCCGGCCGACAGCGGCCATTTCTTTGCCTACGATGGAGAACGCCTGCCCTGGTAGGCAAGGAGTGAAGCATGAACCTGCATACCCTCATCGAACATGCGGCCAACACTGAAATACGCGAGCTGGAGCTGCTGTCACTCGAAGGTGGTTTTTATCTGGCACGGATCCGTCTGGATCACGGCCAGTTCACCTTGCTTGATAATGCAGCCAAGCCGATGCACCTGCGTTCGATCTCCCACCTGCGTGAATTGCTGCAGAGCGTGCCGGCCTTTCCTTGCGTGATGGTGCAGCAATGCGTGCACGACGAAATGTGCGGCCGGGATACAGGTCCTGTCGAAGAACTGCGCATTCCGTTTTCGCTCACCACGCCATTATGAATTGGAACGGATTGCAGTAGTCACTGGTCTGTTCCCATGAACATAGCCTTCATGGGCCACAGGGCCATCCAGGATGAGCCCGGCAGGCGCTTGCCAATTAGAAACCACAAATACTGGCCATGTGCCTGCCATTTCAATTGCCACGAACGCTATACTCGCGCCCTGTTTCGACGCGACTTAGTGGCTGAATTTGGATATCTGATCGCCGGAGCTCTTCACAGGAGGTGTAGTAGAAGTGGATGTCATCCAGCGCAATAACGTTCAACAATTACTGCACGCGAGTCCGCATGCACCTGTCTTGCTGTATGCACATGGGTTTGGCTGCAATCAAGACATGTGGCAACTCCTGACACCCGAGTTTTCCTCCAGTCACCGGCAAATAGTGTTCGACTATGTCGGTAGCGGTAAATCAGATGTACATGCATTTGATCCTGACCGGTACGGGTCACTCCTGGGATATGCGCAGGACTTGATCGAAGTTTACGATGCCCTCGAACTCTCGAATAACGTAACCTTCGTCGGGCATTCAGTAAGCTGCAGCATCGGCATCCTGGCTTCAATACAACGCCCTGAGCTTTTTTCACACATGATTCTGGTAGGCCCCTCGCCTTGTTTTTTGAATGATCCACCCAATTACAGTGGTGGCTTTGAGCGAGAGGATCTCGAAGCATTGCTGGAACTAATGGATCAAAACTACATTGGCTGGGCGCATTACTTCGCGCCTCTAGTTGCGGGTTCAGATTCTGACCAGCCACTCACTTCTCAACTGACTGGCAGTTTCTGTTCAACTGACCCGGTCATGGCGCGGCGCTTTGCCCAGGCAACGTTCTTCTCCGACATTCGTGAAGACCTGGGCCGTTGCACAATACCGAGCCTCATTCTGCAGCATCGCAGAGATGCTCTGGTGCCTTTGCATGTCGGGGAGTACCTGAAGAGTCATCTGAATAACAGTCGCCTGGAGATTATGGACGTCACGGGACATTGCGCTCACATGAGCCACCCACAACTAGTGGCCGCGAACGTTTATCAATACCTGTCAAGGAGCAACCGTTGTGTTCTACCTTGAACGCTTGCCCTGCCCCGTACTGATCACAACCTGTAATGGTCACGTGCAGCACACCAATCAAGACTTCAAACGGCTGGTGAAGCCTGAAGACGGCGACAACATGGACCACTACTTTCCTCCCGCCTGCCGTATATTTCTTCAGACCCATGCCTGGCCTTTGCTGCTAAAAAATGGAGAGTTTAATGAGCTCTACATGCAACTATTGGCCGCCGACGGGCAACTGATACCGGTGATGACTAACGCGCGGATAAGTGACGTCGAGGGCAAACGTATAGTGATCTGGCTTTTTTTCGTGGCCAAAGAACGGCAACGCTTCGAGGCCGTACTGTTAAAAGCACGGCATGATGCTCAAGAGACAGCAATCAAACTGGCCGAAGTGAACACTGAGCTAAAGCATGCCAATGCTCAACTCTCCCAATATGCGACAGAGGCAAGAACAGAAGCAGACCAGTTCGCACATCTGAGCCTTACTGATCCGTTAACAAGTTTGGGAAACCGGCGTGCACTTTCGCTAAATATCGAACAGTGGGTGCACTGCGCAAGCGGTGAGTCAACAGGGAGCTTGCTGCTTATAGACATTGATTTTTTTAAACAGGTCAACGACCGCTTCGGACATGCAGAGGGCGACAAGACTCTGCGTAAGTTGGCTCAACAGCTATTAGACAGCGTTCGCACTCAAGACACCGTCATTCGCCATGGCGGCGAGGAGTTTGCGGTGTGGTTACCCAACTCAGACAAAGAAGGTGCGAAACTTACGGCCAAACGAGTGCATGATCATATTTCACGGGTTCAGGTGGCCGGCCAACACATCACTGTAAGTATTGGTATTTCAAGCCGGGCGCTAAATGAAAAAGAAACCGAAACCTTTCTCGAGCAGTTGCTCGCACAGGCAGATACTGCGCTTTATCAAGCCAAAGCACATGGGCGTAACCGCACCGTTTGTTTTTCTGAACTTGAGCCTCCACCGTTCAACTATAAACCCAGATTGGTAAACCCTATTTATTCAGTTAGAAAAATGACATGAGCGACTAAATCCAGAGTCTTTCCCTCTTCACTTTCTGCAAATCGGTTGCGCTGAGTAATTATTTGCGGGTGATCGACATACACTGCCCTTATGAAAAAACCTCACAGGGCGCAGCCCAAATTTACAAAGCACGTTACGCGTAACGCTCAACTCCAGCCCCCTGATCATGACTCGCCTCTAGCAGGTCAGGCAGCACAATCTACATGCCCGCGAGATACGGCTCAGGCACTGCGGCCAGCCCGGGTGTTCTGCATGTCTTCACCGGGTATCAGGCGTTACGCCATGGTCAGACGCAGCACAATTGCTGATGACGCTTTGGACGAAGAACTCACCGGCAAGAATCCTGCAGATTTGTCCGCCAGACCTCTTAACTGCACGCACAATGGTGTCCGGCGCTAGAGAAGCTGAAGACCCGTTATCGCCCGCCGTACAACTGCCGTCATACTTATGCGACAATACGCACAATGTCTGGCATGAATCCCGCCTTTATTGCCCAACAGCTTGGACACAGCGTCCAGATGCTGCTCTCGACTTATGCCCGCTGGTTGAACCAAGCGGCGACTGGGGAGAGATGGATAAGCTCCAAAATGCCCCAGGAATGGCCAAAGCGCCAAATGCGCGGCCCGCAACCCATTGATAGGTAAAGTAATTGATCTCCACAGCTAACATCACGATGCAGTTCGGCGCAAAGCCGCTATTCGAGAACGTATCCGTAAAATTCAGCGCCGGTAACCGTTATGGTTTGATCGGTGCCAACGGTTGCGGCAAGTCCACCTTCATGAAAATCCTCGGCGGAGACCTTGAGTCGTCCGGCGGTCAGGTCATGCTGGAGCCGAACGTACGTCTGGGTAAATTGCGTCAGGACCAGTTCGCCTACGAAGAATTTACCGTGATCGATACCGTGATCATGGGCCACGAAGAGCTGTGGAAGGTCAAGGCTGAGCGCGACCGCATCTATTCGCTGCCGGAAATGACCGAAGAAGACGGTATGGCCGTGGCCGAACTCGAAACCGAGTTCGCCGAAATGGACGGCTACACCGCTGAATCCCGTGCCGGCGAATTGCTGCTGGGTCTGGGTATCGGTATCGAGCAACACAACGGCCCGATGAGCGAAGTATCGCCAGGCTGGAAATTGCGCGTATTGCTGGCTCAGGCGCTGTTTTCCGATCCTGAAGTTCTGCTGCTCGACGAACCGACCAACCACCTGGACATCAACACTATCCGCTGGCTGGAAAACATTCTGACCCAGCGCAACAGCCTGATGATCATCATCTCCCACGACCGGCACTTCCTGAACAGTGTCTGTACGCACATGGCTGACCTTGACTACGGCGAGCTGCGCCTGTTCCCGGGCAACTATGACGAGTACATGACCGTTGCGACCCAGTCGCGCGAGCAACTGCTGTCGGAAAACGCCAAGAAAAAAGCCCAGATCAACGAGCTGCAATCGTTCGTCAGCCGCTTCTCGGCCAACGCCTCGAAATCCAAGCAAGCCAGCTCCCGTGCCAAGCAGATCGACAAGATCACCCTGGCCGAGGTCAAGCCTTCGAGCCGTGTCAGCCCGTTCATTCGTTTCGAACAGAACAAGAAGCTGCATCGCCAGGCGGTCATCGTCGAGCACATGGCCAAGGGTTTTGACGGCAAGACCCTGTTCAAGGACTTCAGCTTTACCATTGAAGCCGGCGAGCGCGTAGCGATCATTGGCCCGAACGGTATCGGCAAAACCACACTGTTGCGCACCCTGGTCAATGAACTGACACCGGACGCGGGTACGGTCAAGTGGACTGAAGCCGCTGAGCTGGGCTACTACGCCCAGGATCACGCTCACGACTTCGAAGATGACTACACCCTGTTCGACTGGATGGGCCAGTGGACCCAGGGCGAGCAAATGGTACGTGGCACTCTGGGCCGCATGCTGTTCTCCAACGATGACATCCTCAAGTCGGTGAAAGTCATCTCCGGTGGTGAGCAAGGTCGCATGCTGTTCGGCAAGCTGATCCTGCAAAAGCCGAACGTGCTGATCATGGACGAACCGACCAACCACTTGGACATGGAATCCATCGAAGCACTGAACCTGGCGCTCGAGAACTACCCCGGCACTCTGGTCTTCGTCAGCCATGACCGTGAGTTCGTATCCTCGCTGGCCACTCGTATTATCGAGCTGAGCCCAAGCGGCGTGATCGACTTCAGCGGTACTTACGATGACTACCTGCGCAGCCAGGGCGTTGTGTTCTGATATATCGGACACCGCGCCTCGCTAAGTAAAGCGTCGTAACGAAAACCCCGTCCTGGTGACGGGGTTTTTCGTTTCTGACCGGTCAACAATATCGTTAGCCTGCTTTCCTTTGTCCCGGAGCCGAGCCATTATGCCGATCTACGACTGAAAGCCGGACACTCTGCTTATGCCTGCGCAACACCCCTCCTCTGCGAGCTCGCTGTCGGTCACGCTGCAAATACTGTCCATCGTGTTTTATACCTTCGTTGCTTTCATCTGCATCGGTTTGCCGATTGCCGTATTGCCGGGCTATGTGCATGACCAACTGGGCTTCAGCGCGGTCGTCGCTGGCCTGACGATCGCGTCGCAATACCTGGCAACCCTGCTCAGCCGTCCTGGCGCAGGGCGGCTGGTCGATAGCCTCGGAACCAAGCCGGCCATTGTTCTAGGCTTGACTGGAATCTCCATCAGCGGCGCCCTTACATTCCTGGCAGTCATGCTTCAGGAGTGGCCATTGTTAAGCTTGGGGATCTTGATCATCGGGCGGATCTTCCTGGGGATCGCCCAGGGGCTGATAGGTGTCGGCACCATTATGTGGAGCATTACCCGGGTCGGCTCCGAACACACCGCCCGGGCCATTGGCTGGAACGGCATCGCATCCTACGGCGCTATCGCCATTGGCGCGCCGCTGGGCGTGGTGATGATCGAAAAACTGGGTTTCCTTAGCCTGGGCGCCGCCTTGTTGCTTCTGGCGTTGCTGGCGCTGCTGCTGATACGCAACAAACCTTCAATTGCGGTGGTTCGTGGCGTACGCATGCCCTTTTGGTCAGTGTTCGGCCTGATTGCCCCCTATGGCCTCGGCCTGACACTGGCCTCCATTGGCTACGGCACGCTCACCACCTTTATTACCCTGTTTTATATCGACCGCGGCTGGCTCGGTGCAGCCTATTGCCTGTCGGTGTTCGGCGTGTGCTTTATCCTTGCGCGTCTGCTATTCACCAACAGCATCAATCGTTTCGGCGGCTACAGCGTGGCGATCGCCTGCATGACTATCGAAACGGTGGGGCTTGTGTTGCTGTGGCTGGCCCCCTCAACCGGATACGCCATGGCGGGTGCGGGCCTGACGGGCTTTGGTCTGTCACTGGTGTACCCGGCCCTTGGGGTTGAGGCGGTCAAGCAGGTCCCGCTGTCCAACCGGGGCGCGGGGTTAAGCGCTTATGCCGTATTTTTCGATCTGGCCCTGGCCATTGCCGGGCCAATCATGGGGGCCATTGCCTTGAACATGGGCTACCCCTGGATCTTTTTCAGTGCCGCCGTACTGAGTGTTCTTGGCTTGATGCTGACGCTAGGATTATCCCGGCGCAAAGTCAGACACAGTTACTGAGCTGTCGAGGCGGTTCTTGTCACCGGCGAAGACTCCAGGGTCTTGCTGAAAAACCGGCCCGCTTCGTAAATCAGATCGCGATGGATGTCCTCACGGTCAACCCCTTGCGGGTCCGTGCACAACCCGGGCATTACCGCTTTTTGTGCATCAGTACACGGCGCCATAAACACGAAATGCCCGGCACCGGGAATAACTTTGAACTCAGGTTCTACCGGCAGCTTGCGCGCCAATGCATCCGCATTTTTATCGGGGTACACCAGTTTGTCGTCCTGGCCGCTGTAGAGCAGTACGGGCACATGGACATCCGCCAGGGTTTCACGGCCGAACATCAGGCTCAACGGTGCCATCAATAACAATGCACGCACCCGTGGATCGGCGACGGGCTCCAGATCATCGCGGTCCGCGATCAACTCGCCCTTCGTGGTGCACGCATCATGATCATCCGGTCGTTCCTGGCAGTAACGTCGCAGACGGTCCAGATCGGGCTGGGCACCGGCCAGAATCAAGGCTGTTTCACCGCCTGCCGAATAGCCGATGACCCCCACTTCATCATCATGCACATACACCGAGAGTTCAGGATCGGCCAGCGTCGCGCTGATTGCCGCCGAAATCTGCATGGGCCGGCCGTAAAGATTACTCAAGGTGCCCAAACGGCTGTGGTCCTTGTAGTTGTCTCCGGGGTGCAATACCGCCACCACCACAAACCCCTTGCGCGCCAGCGATGTAGCCAGATCGTGCAAGGCCAGCGGCGTCCCCGTGTTGCCATGGGACAACAGCAACAGCGGGTAATGCCCTATGGCGATTTTTGCCTCTTCGGTCGCCTCGATCTCATAACCGCCGATTTTGCTTATCCCCTCGGCATCACTGGACGGATAAAAGGCAATGGCACCCATCGGCTGCTCATCCAGCGGGTCGAGGAAACTCAGGCGATGAAAACCCACACTCCAGTGATTGACAGGCTCGGCCCGCACCAGGATGGGGCAAGCTGCCAACAAAAAAATCAGTACTGCCCATAGACGCATCATGGAGGCTCACCTTGAATGGCGCCCGGTTATAGCCAGCGCTGCCAAGAACTGACCGCTTTGCATAACCCAAGCCACATCGATAAGGCCAGACGCAAAAAACTCCGTACTCTGGCCAACTCAAACGCCCCAGAATACAGAGTTTAGTAGGTGTATCGATTTAGATAACTTACGCCGCGCTGAACAGATCCTGCTTAATTTGGGCCTGGGCATCGTTCATGGCTTTGCTGCGTACTTCATCACCATATGCAAGGCCATGGGCACGCACAAATTCAATATCGGTGATCCCCAGGAAACCCAGCATTACCTTCAGATAGTCTTCGTGGGCTGCGCCAGTCGCTTGCCCGGCGTGCATGCCGCCGGAAGTCGAAACAATGATGACTTTCTTGTTGCCGCACAGGCCCTGCGGACCGGCTTCGGTGTAACGAAACGTCTGGCCGGCTACCGCGATACGGTCGATCCAGGCCTTGAGTTGAGTTGGAATGGTGAAGTTGTACATCGGCGCGGCAATGACCACTGCGTCCGCTTCCAGAAATTGTGCCAGGGTGGCAGCGCTCAATTCGGCTTCGTGTTTTTGCGCAGCATCGCGCAATTCGGCCGGTGTACCGGCGGCCACCAGTGTTGCTGCCGAGAAATGATCAATGGCTTCACTGGCCAGGTCCCGATAGCTCACTTCAACGCCTGGCTCTGCTGCCTGCCAGGCTTTAACCACTTCACGGCTCAACTGACGCGAAGCCGAGTTGTCGCCCAAAATGCTCGAATCGATATGCAAAAGTTTCATGGTGATCTCCAAGTGAGGACCGCCACTGGGCGATCAAGTGAGGTAGATGCTACCAATGAAAGCAATCGACGATAAGTCAGCCTTTGTGCGATAGTTTGTCCCATCTACAGGACAGTGAGCCTAGCCATGCAAGATCTTAACGACCTGTATTACTTCGCCAAGGTTGTCGAAGCCGGTGGCTTCGCCGCCGCCGGCCGCTTGCTCGGCATCCCGAAATCTCGCCTGTCGCGACGTGTCGCCGAACTCGAAGAACGTCTCGGGGCCCGCCTGCTGCAGCGCACCACGCGCCAGTTGAAGCTGACCGCCGTCGGCGAACGATACTTGAGCCATTGCCAGGCCATGTTGCTGCAGGCCGAGATGGCCGATGAGGCTGTCGCCAGCATGTCCAGCGAGCCGCGAGGGCGCTTGCGCGTGTCCTGCCCGGTCGGGCTGGCCCATGAATTCATGCCCGAGGTCATCAGCTCCTTTCTGAGTGCCTACCCCCACGTACAGCTGGAAGTAATCCTGCTCAACCGGCGCGTCGACTTGATCACCGAAGGCATTGACGTGGCCTTGCGTGTGCGTGAACTGGGGGATGAAGACCCGCTGCTGGTCACGCGCCGCTTACGCCAGGCGCAAACGGCAATGGTTGCCAGCCCGGCGTTTGCGCGCCAGTGGCCGATCAACAGCCCTGACGACCTGAAACACGTACCGCTGCTGGGCGCACTTGAAGCGGACCGCATGGTGCATCTGCGCATGCTCGATGAACAGAGCAAAGCCTGCGACCTGGTACTGGAAGCACGGCTTGGCATAGATGATTTTGTAGTACGCAAAGCCTGTGCACTGTCCGGCCTGGGCTTTACCGTGCTGCCCATGATGTATTGCGAACAGGAACTGCAAAGTGGCCAGCTGGTACAGCTGCTGCCCAAGTGGTCACTGCCCGGGGGCTGGCTGCATGCCGTGTACCCGCATCGACGCGGGGTGATGCCGGCCGTACGGGCCTGGATCGAACACCTGGCCGAATCATTCAACCGCTGTGGAGACAAACTGCTATGAACGCAGCAATGACCAAACAACAGGTAGCCGAATTCTGCCGCAGCTTGCCCGGAGTGAAAGAGGATGTGAAATGGGGCGGGGTCGAAGTGTTCTACATCGACCAGAGCAAGATGTTTGCCCTGTTCAACCTCAACAGCAACGGCCTGTCGTTCAAGGTCGAGAAAGAGTTGTTCCTGGGCTACGTCGATCGCCCGGGAATACGCCCGTCGCCGTATCTGGCGCGGGCGTACTGGATCAATATGCAGGCCCCCTACCCGATGGGCGCACAAGAGTTACAAGACCTGCTGCGCCGTTCCCACCAACTGGTGGTCGGCAAGCTGCCGAAAATACGGCAGATCGGCTTGCTCCTCTGATGGCTTACAGGTCCAGAAAAGTGACCTTCAGGAACAGCACATCAATCCACACCGCCTGATGTGCAGCCACGATCAGCCAGAACCACAGCTGATAGGACAACTTGCGGGTTTTGTGGCGAAACATCTGTTGCGCCACCAGTGCGCCGGGCCAGCCGCCCAGTAGTTCGACCCCGTGCAAGACCTTCTCCGGAGTACGCCACTGACCGCTTTTGGCCTGTTGCTTGTCGTACCAGTACAGGCCAAACGCCAGAGCGCTTGCCACTGCATAGATCAATAACGGTACGCGGCTGATGCCGGTGAGCAACAGGCTCACCGAACCGCCCAGAGGCAGCGCGCACAGCAGTGCAAACACCAGCAGCTTGACCTTCAGACCACGAATCGGGGCGCTGTTTTTCTCAGGCTCAGGGCGATTTTTTAGCGTTTTTCTCACGCAGCGGCAGCCGACCAGTTGATCCAGCCAAACTGCCAGGTCGCCAGAATCAGCAAACCGAATGCAATCCGGTACCACGCGAACGCGGCATAACTATGGTTCGAAATGAACTTGAGCAAGGCGCGAACCGCGATCATGGCGAAGATGAACGAAGTCACAAAACCAATCGCGAACACCGGCAAATCGTCCGGCTGGAACAAGTGACGGTATTTGTAACCCGAGTACACCGCAGCGCCGACCATGGTCGGCATCGCCAGGAAGAACGAGAACTCGGTAGCCGCCTTGCGCGACAAGCCGAACAACAGGCCACCAATAATGGTTGAGCCTGAACGCGAAGTCCCGGGGATCATGGCCAGGCATTGTGCGAAACCGATTTTTACCGCGTCTTTCCAGGTCATGTCGTCCACGGTTTCAGCGCGGATCACATGCTGGCGGCGCTCGGCCCACAGCATGATCACACCACCGATCACCAATGCCGTGGCAACAGTAATAGGGTTGAACAGGTACTCGTGAATCACGTCGGCGAAAATCACCCCCAGCACCACTGCCGGCATCACCGCAATGATCAGGTTGACGGTAAAACGGCGAGCCTGGGGCTGAGTCGGCAAGCCGACGACAACGTCGATGATCTTGCGGCGAAACTCCCAGACCACGGCCAGGATCGCACCCAGCTGAATAATGATGTTGAACGCCATGGCGCGCTCGCCGCCGAAGTTCAGCAAGTCCGCCACAATGATTTGGTGGCCGGTACTTGAGATCGGCAAGAATTCCGTAAGGCCTTCTACTACACCAAGTATCAACGCCTGTGCGGCAGTCCAAAGATCCATCGTTCCCCCATAAAGCCCTGCGTCATGCAGGGCGGATTAGTCAAAAATTGAGATGTGTTTGCAACCGCTGCCGCGGAGGTGGGTTACAGGTGTGTCATTTTCACCAAGGTGATGTGAAATAACTGTCGGAAATCAATAAACATTCAGCTTTGCGAATTCCGGCCGAGATCCTATCAGACACGTCCCACTTTCGCTGCTAAGACATCCAGGGTGAACCCGTGACTTGCGCATCAAAGCGCCTGCCCGGATATCGTCCAACGATGAAAAAACAAGAATAAACAGGAGTAACCATTCATGAATACCTTACGCGGGTTGTCCATCAGCAGACGCTTGTGGCTGATTTTGATCGTGGCCGTGGCCATGCTGCTGGCGTTGGGTTTATTGATGCTAAAGCAGATACATGACGATCTGTATGAAGGCAAAGCCGAGAAAACCCGGCATGTGGTGCAAGCAGCCAGCGGTGTCCTGAACTACTACCACGGCCTCGAAACCGCCGGCAGCCTGAGCCGTGAAGCCGCCCAGCAGCAGGCCCTGAGCGCCATCAGCCAGTTGCGCTACGACCATGACGACTATTTCTGGATCAATGACCTGCGCCCTTTCATGATCATGCATCCCACCAATCCCAAACTGGATGGCAAAGATCTGTCGACCATCAAGGACCCTGACGGTTTTGCGATTTTCAATGAGATGGCCGCCCTCGCCAAAGCCAAAGGCGCGGGCATGCTCAACTATCGCTGGCCAAAGCCGGGGGCCGAAGCGCCAGTGCAAAAAACGTCCTATGTGCAACTGTTCGAGCCATGGGGCTGGGTGATCGGCTCCGGCGTCTATATCGATGACATGCAGGCCGAATTCCGCACCCAGGCCTTGAAAGCCGGCTCGGCCGGGCTTGCTATCGCACTGATCATGGCCGCACTGGTGACCCTTATTGCCCGCAGTATCGTGCGCCCGCTGCAGGATGCGGTACAGGCCATGGCCAATATCGCCAGCGGTGAAAGCGACCTGACCCGTAGCCTGGACACCCACGGCCGGGATGAAGTCACGCTACTGGCACAGCACTTCAATGCCTTTACCGCCAAGCTGCGCAACGTCATCAGTCACCTGCAGGCAACCGCCACGGCACTGGAGAAGTCATCCACTGAAATGGGCAGCGACGCCACGAACGCCCAGCAACGCAGCCAGCAACAAGCCCTGCAAATGGACCAGGTGGCGACTGCCATCAACGAAGTCACCTACGCCGTACAAGAGGTGGCGAAAAACGCCGAACACGCCGCCGGCGAAATGCGGGGTGCCCAGACGCAGGCCGGGCTTGGCCAGCAGAACATCGATAGCAGCCTGCAACAGATCGGGCAGCTGTCCGGCACCATCAATCAGGCGGTCGAAGTGATACAGGCATTGGCCACGCAAAGCAGCGAGATCGGCAGTGTGCTTGAAGTAATCCGCTCGATTGCCGAACAGACCAACCTGCTGGCGCTGAACGCCGCGATTGAAGCCGCCCGCGCCGGGGAACAGGGCCGTGGATTTGCGGTGGTGGCGGACGAGGTCCGATTGCTGGCCCAGCGCACGCAAAAATCAACGGCTGAGATCCAGACCATGATTGAAAGCCTGCACAAACACTCCGAAGCGGCAGTCAATGTCATCGCCAGCAGCAGTCGCGCCTCGGCGCAGACCATCGAACAGGCCACCGGGGCCGGGCTCAGCCTGACCAATATTGGCCAGGCCCTGAGCAAGCTCAATGACCTCAATGCGTCCATTGCCAGCGCGACCCTGCAACAGGCGCACGTCGTCGAAGACATCAACCACAACGTGACCCTGGCGGCCGGGCTGTCGCAGAGCACTGCACAGGCGGCCGAGCAATCGAGCCTGGCCAGCGTTCACCTCAGAGAACTGAGCGTGCAGCTCAATGGGTTGTTGCGCCAATTCAAGGTGTGAACGTAGTCGCTGACGAGCCCCGGGTAATGGCTGCCACATTTTCGGGGCTCGCCCGTCTGCGCACAAACCTTCTAGACCCGCCCTGCCCCACACGTGATAAAACTCGGGCTGTATTGGTACGGGTACCCACCATGACTGCTCACAACTGGATCGATCTGGCTCAGGACGATGAAACCGGCATCGAAACCTTGCGTGCCCATTTTCAGGGCCATGCCTATGACCCGCACTGGCACGACAGCTATCTGGTGGGGGTCACCGAGCAAGGGGTTCAGCAGTTCAATTGCCGACGCGTTCAGCACCGCAGCACTCCCGGCAGCGTGTTTTTGCTGGAGCCGGGCGAGATCCATGACGGCGATGCTCCGACAGACGACGGCTTTACTTACCGCATGCTCTATCTCGATCCACACTGGCTCGAACGTGAACTCAGTGCCGTGTTTGAAGAGGCCCCCGCCAGCACCTGCCTGAGCTTCGCCAGCACCCTGTCCACTGACCCGCGACTGGCCATGGCCACGGCACGTGCGTTCGAGGTCATGCATCAGCCCGAGCTGCGCATCGTCCGCCAGCATGCACTGGACACCCTGCTCCAGGCCCTCACCACGCAACTGCACTGGCGCAAGCAATACCCGCACGATCCACGGCTGCCTGGCGTCGCCCGGCTGGCACGGGAATACCTGCATGAGCGCATGCATCACAACGTCGGGGTTGATGATCTGGCCAGCGTCACCGGAGTTGACCGCTTCCGGCTCAATCGGGCCTTCAAGGCCGCCTATGGCCTGGCGCCCCACGCCTATCTGGTGCAGCTGCGTCTGGCCAGCGCCCGACGCCTGCTAGCGCGGGGCGAGCCATGCGCCGAGGTGGCCATGACCCTGGGTTTTGCCGACCAGAGCCATTTGGGCCGCTGGTTTGTCCGCGCCTACGGGCTCACTCCGGCGCTGTACCGAAAACGCTGCTCAAACGTTCCAGACGCCTGACGCACCGTTGCCGATGATGGGGCCATGTCCATCATCCTGCGGAATCCTGTGTATGCCGTTCTCATCCTTGCTGCCGTTTCTACTCTTTGCCTTCGTCGCATCCATCACACCCGGCCCCACCAACCTACTGGTGCTCAGCAACAGCACCCGCTTCGGCATCAAAGCGGCATTGCCGATCATCTTCGGCGCCAGCGCCAGTGCCGCCACCCTGGTACTCGTGGTCGCAAGCAGCTTGGGCCAGTCCATCAGCGCCATGCCACTGTTCAAGCACACGCTGCAATGGGCAGGCATCGCATGGCTGACCTGCCTGGCCTGGAAAATATTCAGTGCACCGGTCACCGCCCCACTGCAAGCCAACAGCCAGCAACCGCGACTGGGCCTGTGGGGCGCCGCCAGCCTGCAATGGGTCAACCCCAAGAGCTGGATGATGGCGCTGGCCGTGGTCAGCGTATTTGCCGGTCAGGGCGCCGAACAACAAAGCCGGGCTCAGGTACTGGCCCTGGTGTTTTTCCTGGTGTCATTGCCTTGCCTGGGGATGTGGGCGCTGCTGGGGGCGGGCTCGGCCAGGTTGCTCAAAACCGCAAGGGCCATGCAACGCTTCAACCGCTGCATGGCCCTGTTGCTGTTGATGTCAGCCTGGCTGAGCCTGTTTCTATAGGTAAAGCCCTAAGCAATTACGATGTCGGCCCCCGCCAGCGAGGCCAGTCCCACCCCGACCAGGGTGACCGAGTCACTGCCAAAGCTCAGCACGGTGTCTTGCCCTGATGCAGTGGCATGGGCCCGGTAATCGGCCTCGTGACCGCCCTCCACACCCAGGAAAACCAGGCTGTCGGCGGGCTGGTAGCCCAGCACTGTGTCATGGCCGAAATGTCCGCTGAAGATAAAGGTATTGGTGCCACCCACCGACTCCAGCAGGTCATTACCGGCGCCCCCGATAAACACATCATTACCCGCCGACCCGATCAAATGATCGTTACCGCCCTGGCCGAGCAGCCAGTGACCCTGCTCACCGGCCTTGAGGGTGCTGTCGCCCGGCCCGGCGTTCACCGAATGGGTGTAGTCAATGCGGCTGGTGCCGGCCCACAGACCGTCATCGGCAACCCGATGACTGACCGACTTGCTCAGCCCCAGCCAGCCCGGCTCATCACTGACCAACAGGCTGATATCCCGGGCCATGGTGATGCCGCCATGGCTGTCGCGCAGATACAAAGTGCCCTGCCCGTCATTGACGACATCCACCCGGTTCAGGGACTGCTGCAGGTCCAGCGTATTGACCCCCTTGCCCCCCAGGATGATGTTGTAGCCACCGCTGTCGCGAAAAGTGTCATTGCCGTCGCGACCTTCAAGGAAGTCATTGCCGCGCCCGCCCTGGATCAAGTCGTTACCGTCACTGCCGATGATCAAGGTGCTGCCGGTATGTTTTTCTGCGTTGCGATTCAAGTCCTGGACCCAGGTATTTTCCCGCGCCGGGTTCGACAAGTTGGCCACCACGATGGTCGAGTCCTTGTGCGTCAGGTCATAGAAGGCCGAATCAACAATCCGGTTCATCCCGCTTTCGTAGCCGCTGGGCAGGTGGGTGACCCAGGTCGAGACATTGGCAATCGAAAAGGGCATCAGGTTCCACGCCGTGGAGGCGTAGTGATCGTTGAAGCTCACAATATTGTTGGTGGCAGACGGTTGATGGGCGTCATGCACACCCAAGGACGACAGGCTGAAGTCCGAGCCGTTGAGGGCCCGGAACACCGGATCGTTCTCATAGCCGATATTCAGCACATTGGCGGTGGTTTCACTTTGCGTCGGCGATGCAAACGCGATGTAGCGGGCGTCACGATAAAACCCTGACCAGTGATCACCGCTCAAGTCAGCCAGACTATTGACGGCGAGCCCGCCCAGACTATGGCCGCTGACCAGCACATCCTTGCCTGCCAGGCCCTGGCCGGCGGCAAACGCCGCGACTTTGCCCAACAGCACATCAAAGGCATTGCCGGTGTAATTTTTGGCGTAATCGGCAGGCCCGATGGCGGCCAGCAAATCACTGATGGCATCGCCGATGGAGTCAGTGATCAAGGACTCCCGTGGCCCGCTGGTGCCACGAAAGCCGATGCCGATGGCGGTCAGTTGGCCATCCGGGTTGTATTTGCCGAGGATCTCTACTTGGGCGCTCTCATAGCCCGGTTTTTCGCCGAAAAATGTTCCGCGCTGATCGACCTTGCCTGCATAACCCAGCTGCTGCGCGCTGATGGGGCTCCAGCCGGCTTTTTCCACCGCTTCCCGGGCCAGTTTTTCCGAGTCCGGGTTCCACGGGATGCCCGGCACCACCCCCTGAGAGTCGACGCCTCCAAGCACGGCCTTGACCAGAGTGGCGGGCAAACCGGTGCCCATGCCATTTTTCTGGTAGCCAACGGCAAAGCCGTTATCCAGGTTGTGGTAGCTATAAAGCGTGATGGCCAAAGCATCTTTAAACAGTGCCGCAGAAACGTTTGACCCTACTTCCTTGTAGTCAAAAACCGCCATGGTTTTACTCTCCTCGTTAATGAAACGGGCGCACAAAGGCCTCATCGACCCGTGCCAGATCCTGCTCACCCAGGGTGCCGGCGTAAAAGTGCAACCGGGTCCACGCCAACAAATAGTCGTAGCGGGTTCGCGCCAGATCGCGGCGCGTGGTGTAAAGCTGTTGCTCGGCGTTCAAGGCATCGAGATTGACCCGTTCGCCCCCCAAAATGCTTTGCCGGGTCGAGACCACCAGCGCTTGCGCCGAGATCAGGGCTTTTTGATAGGCACGCAACTTGTTCACCCCCGACAGACAGGCGTTGAACTGGCGCCTCAGCTCGATCAGGGTTTCCCGGGTTTTACCTTCGAGTTCGTATTCGACCCGGGCCAGATTGCTCCCCGCCTGACGCACCGAAGCCGACACCCCGCCCCCGGCGTACAGCGCCAGGCTGACTTCAATGCCGATGGTGTTGGTGTCATAGCGCTGGTTGTAGGTGTTGCCGCTGTCGGACTCCATCTTGCGCACGCTGGCATAGGCATTGAGCTTGGGCAGATGGCCAGCGCGGTTGCGCTCGACCTCATAGCGCGCCACCTCCAGTGCCTCGCGTTGCGACGCCAGTTCCGGGTTATTGGCCAGGGCCATGGCATGCCAGGTGGAAAAGTTGGCCGGTTCCAGCGGTAACGAGTTGAAGTCCGCAGCCAACGGTTGCAACTGCTCAATGCTCACCGACGCATTTCCCGTCAACGCCCCCAGCTCGCGCAAGGCGGCATCTTGCTCATCGATGGCCTGGATCTCTTCGGCGGTAGCCAATTCGTAGCGCGACTCGGCTTCCAGGATGTCGGTGCGAGTGCCCTCGCCCTGACGAAACAGATGCTCGTTCTGCCGGAACTGCTGTTCGTAGGCTTTTTTCTTGGCCCGGGCGATATCGATCTGATCCTGAGCGAACAGAGCCTGGGTGTAGTGAGTCAACACACGCACCAGCAACTCCTGACTCTTGCTGCGAAAAGTCTCATCGGCAAACAGTGCCTGAGCCACGCCTTTGCGGTAATTGGCATACGCCTCGTAGTCGATCAGCGGCTGCTGCACCATAAAGGTCGAGCCATAGCTGTTGTAATTACGGTCTTCATGACTGTTGCCACGGTCGTTCAAATAGGTGGCCTGGGAGTTGTTACGCCCCTTGTTGTAGCTATACGACAACTTGGGTAGCAGGCCGGCGCGGCCAATGATGCGGCTTTCCAGCCCCGCGTCGCGCTCCTTCATGGCCCCGAGAAAGGTCGGATCATTGCGCAGTGCCTCTTCGTACACCTGAAACGGCCCCATCGCCTGTGCACTGGCACACAGGCCTAACCACAGCGCAGCCACCAGGCCCGATTTAAAAACGGTTTTCATAGGTCGCAGCATCCTAGCGCTCAGTCAACGCAGAACCTGCGCGATCCAACAGCGGTTTAAACAGGTAGTTGAGCAGCGAGCGTTCGCCGGTACGCACAAACATCTCGGCCGGCATCCCGGGCTTGATCACCAGCCCGTTGAGTTTTTCCAGCGCCTGCTCACTGACCGTACTGCGCAGCACGTAGTACGGCATGCCGGTTTTCTCATCGAGCATCTGGTCGGCTGACACCAGACTCACTTCGCCCGATACCCGCGGCGTACTGCTCTGATTGAAGGCCGTAAACAAAATGTCCACCGTCAGCGCGCTGCCCACCCGGTCCACCAGATTGACCGGCAGCCGCCCTTCCACCTCGAGCCTGGCGTCCTGGGGCACAAGCTCCAGCAGGGTTTCCCCTGCGCGCACCACCGCGCCCTCGGTGTGCACCCCCAGGTTGACTGCGATGCCCTCTGCCGGTGCACTGATGTCAGTGTGTTGCAGATCAAAACTGGCCGACGCCAGTTGCTGTTCCAGGGTCAGGCTTTTGAGCCGGGCATCGGCCAACTGGCTGCGAACCTCTTTCTGATATTCATCAATGTGCTGTGCCAGCTTGAGACGCGACTCCAGAATGCCCTGCTCGATGCGCCCGCTTTCACCCGTGTTCTGCGCCAGATCCTGCTGAATCTGCGACAGCTGGCGTTCGTATTCCATCAAGCGGTTGCGCGGGATGTAGCCGTTTTCAGCCAGCGGTCGCAGATTGCTTAACTGCTGACGCAAAGAGTCGGCCTGGGCCAATTGATCTCCCCGTGCCCGGCGCATGCCCGACAGCTGCTGTGTAGCGCCTTCAATGCTGGCCTTGAGCCCGGCCTGCTCCCGGGCAAACGCCTCACGGCGGCTGCTGAACAACTGTTGTTGCCCCTCAAGCACCAAGGCCAGCCGCGGGTCGGGGTCGCTACTCAACTCGGGGGCGAAGCTCACCCGCTGCAAGTTGTCACGCTCGCTTTGCCAGCGGGCCATGCTGGCCAGGGCCATGCGGTATTGCGCACGCAGCGACTGCACATCAGCCTCCACCTGGGTGGGGTCCAGCCGGAACAACACCTGCCCCTGCTGCACCGCTTGCCCTTCACGGACCAGGATCTGGTTGACCACCCCTGCCCCCAATGACTGCACGGCTTTGCGCTTGCCCGACACCACCACCGTGCCTTGCACGGGTATGCCCTCATCCAGCGGCGCGAGGCTGGCCCACAAAAAGAAGCTGCCCGCACCGACGATGGTCAGTACCCAGCCCACACGTACGTAAAAGCCTGCACCCCGTGCTGGCTGACGGTTATCACTCATGATCGGAGCGTCCTTGCTCATGCGCCTGCACTCTGGCGGTTAATGCTGGTGGGTTTCTGGGCGCCGGACAGTGCCTTGAGCACCTCGGCAGTCGGCCCGAACGCCTGGGTCCGGCCCTCATTGAGGACCAGCAATTTGTCGGTCTGGGCCAGTGATGATGAACGATGGGTAACCAGCACCACCGTGCAGCCGTGCGCCTTGAGTTGGGCAATGGCACTGCTCAGTGCGGCATCGCCGACCGTATCGAGATTGGAGTTGGGCTCGTCCAGCACCACCAGGCAGGGGCTGCCATACAAGGCCCGGGCCAGCGCCACGCGCTGTTTCTGGCCGCCGGACAAACCACTGCCTTCATCCCCCAGTACCGTGTCGTAACCTTGAGGCAGACGCAGAATCATCTCGTGAACCCCGGCCTGACGTGCCGCTTCAACCACTTGCTGCGGATCGGCCTCGCGGAAACGGGCGATGTTCTCGGCAATGCTGCCGCTGAACAGCTCGATGTCCTGGGGCAAGTAGCCGAGATGGGGCCCGAGCTGGTCGCGATTCCACTGGTGGATATCGGCACCGTCCAGTCGTACGGTGCCGGCCAATGTCGGCCATACCCCCACCAGCACACGGGCCAGCGTCGACTTGCCGGAGCCCGAAGCGCCCAGCACGCCCAGTACCTCGCCGGGGTTGAGGCTGAAACTGACCTGGTGCAAGGTCGCCAGCCGCTTGCCCGGCGGCGCGGCACTGACCTGCTCGAAGCTCACCAGCCCCTTGGGCGCAGGCAATGCCATGCTGTCTTGCACTGCCGGATGTTCGCCAAGCAAGCTGTCCAGGCGCTGGTAGGCCAGCCTGGCTGAACTCCATTGCTTCCACACACCGATCAACTGATCGATAGGGCTCAAGACCCGCCCCATCAAGATGGAACCGGCGATCATCATGCCAGCGCTCATCTGCCCCTGAATCACCAGCAAGGCGCCAAGGCCAAGCACCAGCGATTGCAGGCATAAACGCAAGGTTTTGCTGACCGAGCCGATCACGGCGCCGGTGTCGCTGGCCTTGTTCTGCTCGGCCAAAAACCGCGAATGCAGGTTGAACCAGCGCTTGCGCAGCACACTGAGCATGCCCATGGCCTGAATGGTCTCGGCGTTGTGCAGGTGGCTGCTGGCCAATTGGCTGGACTGTTGCGAGTAGACACTGGCTTGAGCCAGGGATTGGCGGGTCATGAGTTCGTTGACGCAGGCCAGGCCGATCAACAGCACGGCACCGGCCGTGGCCAGCACACCAAGCCAGATGTTGAACGCATAGATCACACACAGATAAATCGGAAACCACGGCGCATCGAAGAACGCGAACAGCGCGGGGCCGGTGACAAATTGACGGATCAGGGTCAGATCCCCTAACGCCTGTCCGGCATGGGCCTGACCGCTGAACAGGTTGCGCTCGAATGCCGCCCGGTACACCTGCTGGTTGAAACGGCGTTCCAGTTGGCTGCCAATGCGGATAACAATAAAACTGCGGACCGTTTCAAGCATCCCGATAAAGATGAAAAAACCGACAACCATTAATGACAACATGGCCAGCGTCGTGGTGTTTTGCGACGACAAAACCCGGTCATACACTTGCAGCATGTAAATGGATGGCACCAGCATCAATATATTGATCAAGGCGGTGAAACAGCCGACGCTGATCAAAATACTTTTATAATCACCCAGCGCATTTATTAACGGCGCGACAGGCGTGTTTTTCAGCCGCTTCATGCATCTTCCTTGATGAATAAATCAGGGTTACGCAAACACGCAAGCTGATACGCAGATTAATCAGGCAACTGATATGTCCGCGTAGCACTTTACGGTTTCAAGTAAACTTTTATTTCATGACTATTTATGCAGCCGTTCCATCACCAGGACTTTGTCACCCCCCAGTCGCGCTTCATAAAGACCGGGCTCAATACGGTTCATATGCACAAGGTCCGTGCCGTCCTTGCCCATCAGAAACATCCCGTCCGGAGTCGGCGACCAGCTCACGGGCGCCTCCCCGAGCCAGGCCTCAAGGCATTTCACTTCAGGGCTGAAGGTTTTGTCGGCAACCAGCTCAACCCGGCAGCTGCGGGTGGTGTCTTCCTGAGGGTAAAACGTCCAGCCACCTGCCAGTTGCGCGGGGCTCAGTAACAATAAGGAATTGGCCATGGCGTTCTCTATGGTGAAGGTCAGCAATGCGGCAACACAGCCCATCGCACTGAAAAATCCGAATGCTCTACGCGTTTTGTTCATAGCGCTGCGACTCCAGGCAAAAGGCAGCGCTTGCGCGCTGCCCGTCCAGCAGCAGACTTAAGCGACGATGTCGTAAGTTGCCATTTGGCCCACGGTGTTCACCAGGAAATCGGCCACAGCGTGACCGCTGAAGTCGACGGCAAAGTGCCCCATATTGCTGGCCTGGTCGTAGCTGACGATCGCCTCCCCGGCATGGCCGGTGAAGGCATCGACAAAGTTCAGGCCGGCAAGACTGCTGATGGCCGAAACGTCTATTTTGTCGATGCCGGACTGGAAGTCCATGATGGTATCGGCTGCCTGCGGCGCGGAATCTGACACCGCACCGAACACAAACACATCGGCTCCTGTCCCGCCCCACAACGTATCAGCACCACCGGCGCCGTAGATGATGTCATTACCAGCACCGCCCTTGAGCACGTTATCGGCGCTGTTGCCGATCAACAGGTCGTTGCCCGCGCCGCCGATCGCGTTTTCGATGGTTACGCCCTGGGCAATCGAAACGTTACCGGTCATGCCTCCTACATCGGAAAACGACCCGGCTGTCAGGTTGATCTTCTGGTTCTGGTTGAAGCCCGAGAAGTCCAGGGTGTCATTGCCGCCGCCGTCCCACACCGAGAAAATCACCTTGGAACTGGCCGAGGTGGCGCTGTAGAAATCACGGTCTGCCGTGGAGTTGAAACCGTAAACGGTATCCTCGGCACGGGTTTGCATATTGGCGCCGTAAAGCTTCTGGATGGCCGCAATATCATCGAGTTGCGGAGCTGATGCGTAAGCACCTTCACCGCTGTTGGTGAAGTGTTGACCGGTGTTGCTTTCACTCCAGTAGCTCATCACGCTGTAGGCACGGGTGTCTTCGCCATAGACCGCATCGCGATAGGTGGGGTTGCCATTACCCGCGTTGTAGTCACCCGGGTGCGACAGGCCCAGGGTGTGCCCGATTTCATGGGTCAGGGTCTGACGGCCGTAGTTGCCCTCGCCCGGGGTCTTGTTGACCGCATAGTCCTTGTTGATCAGATACCACGACTCACCTTTGCGGGCGCTGTTTGGCAGGTAGGCAAAGGCCGCGCCGCCATTGCTGGCACTGAAATTGGCAAAGGTCATATGACCGTCATCGCCACGGGCCGCCGGCCCTTCTGTGAAGGTCACTTTGGCCACGTCGGCCCAGGACTCCAGGGACAACTTGGCCTGCTCCTTTTGCAGCGACGAGAACTGGCTGAAGGTGCCCAGACCACGGGTGGCATAGCCCACGGGCGCCGCTGTGAGGAAGGTGTAGGTGAGGTTGATCACACCGTCGCCGTTAAGGTCATGCCAGCTGGCACCCGAACGCGTCAGTTGATCCGCCACCTGATCGGTGGTCAACGAAGGCTTGCCATTGACCAGATGATCGCCGCGATCATAAAAGTGACTGAAATTATCAATCTGGGTAAAAGCGGAACTGCTGCTGGTTGCAGCCAGGTTCTGGCCGACAGACAGCACTGCTTTCTCTTTAAGTTTCGACATGTAAACACTTCCTTGTTTAACAGTAGAAAATTTTGACAGACCACGACGACCCCATGGCGAGATCGTCCTGTCACTCGCCGTTTATGGCCGGCCGAAACTGCCACAAAGCTAAATATTTAGTCCAGCATTATTTTGGCGTCAAACTCTTAAATCCGCATAAACAACAGCAAACATTGAAGGCGCCGGTCACTCTTTTTTTCAACCGTTAACCATTAAAGTCATCATATTAAACTCAGCAATAACAACACCGATTTTACGGATAATGGCCTTTTGCAATATGACTGAGCGGTCACACCTTTTTTGTTTAAATAAACGTGTCGCCCACTCGTCTTTATATATCGTTTTTAATTAACTAAAATTAGGCCGCCCTCTGTAGGAGCGAGCTTGCTCGCGAGCTCTTCATTGCTGCGTTGAAAAGCTCGCGAGCAAGCTCGCTCCTACAGCAGGCACCCCACACTCACCTGCGCGATCCTCCAGGTACCGTGCGTCGCCGTATCGCGAGGCAAGCTCGCTCCTACCCCCCTCCCCCGGAGCACTGAAATTACAAACGGCACTTGACTCGAACCGGTGATTTGAGTTTTCCTGAAACCGGTTTCAGCGCCCTAACGCGAAATCGCCTGCGATAACTCAAATAAAAGGTTTCAGGCCGTGAACAGCTTTTCTGCCGCCCAGCGCACCCGCGTGACCATGCTTGATGTTGCCCGACTTGCCGGTGTATCCAAGGCCAGCGTGTCGCGCTTTATCGGCGAAGACCGCGCCCTGCTATCCGATGCCATCAGCCAGCGCATCGAGCAGGCAATCAACGAGCTGGGCTATCGGCCCAATCAAATGGCCCGCGGCCTCAAGCGCGGCCGTACCCGGCTGATCGGCATGCTGGTGGCTGATATCCGCAACCCCTACTCGATTGCAGTGATGCACGGCGTAGAAACCGCCTGCCGGCAGCACGGTTACAACCTGGTGGTGTGCAACACCGACCGCAACAATGAACAAGAGCGCCAGCACCTCGCCGCTCTGCGCTCCTACAATATCGAAGGCCTGATTCTTAACACCCTGGGCCACGATCCTGATGCCCTGCAAGAGCTGCATCAGGAAATGCCCATCGTTCTGATCGACCGCAAGGTCGAGCAACTGCACACCGATCTGGTCGGCCTTGATAACCCGCATGCCGTACGCATGGCCCTAGAACACCTTGAACAGCAGGGTTACCGCGATCTATTGCTGGTCAGCGAGCCTGTCGATGGCACCAGTTCACGGGTCGAGCGCATTCACAGTTTTACCTCGCAGCTGAGCACACACCCGGCCCTGCACGGCACAGTGGTGCAAACCGGCACGCAACTGCGCGCCGACATCCAGTCCTTCCTGCAGACACCCGGTAACGGCCCCAAGGCACTGTTCTGCGCCAACGGCGTTGCTGCGCTGGCCTGTACCCACGTCTTGCGCGAGCTCAATTGCCATTTGTTTGAGGATGTCGGCCTGATAGCCCTGGATGATCTGGAATGGTTCCCCCTGGTCGGCAGCGGCATCACTGCCCTCGCCCAGCCCACCCAACAGATTGGCGCCAGTGCCTTTGACTGCCTGCTCAAACGCCTGAAGGGCGACAAGGCTCCCGCCCGGCACCTGGATTTCGCCGCCCGGTTAATCGTGCGCGGTTCCACTCAACGGCCTGCTACCTGACGTTCTTTGGCCGCTGGTTGTTTGATCCGATCTGCGGCACTTTCCCCAACAATAAAATGAAACCGGTTTCAGAGATTAATCACCATGACCACATTCCCCGTATCCATCAGCCTGTCGAGCTACGGCGCCGACCTGGTTCGCCAACGCGGACAACACAGCTTCATCGAGTTACTGGCCAACGCCGGAGCAACACGCATCGAACTGCGCGAGGAGCTGTTGACCGGTGAAGACCCGGCCGCCTTCAGCCAGGCCGTGCAACAGCATGGTCTGGAATGCGTGTTCTCTTCCCCGATGGAGCTGTGGGAAGCCGGGCAGTCGCGACCCAATCCACAATTGATCGCCACCCTGCAACGGGCCCATGCATTCGGTGCGAAATGGCTGAAGGTTTCACTGGGTTATTTCACCGAACACTGCGATCTGCCAAACCTGGCCGCCTGCCTCAACCAGCAGCCCGTGCAGTTACTGGTAGAAAACGACCAGACCTCCCAGGGCGGGCGCATCGAGCCGATGCAGCGTTTCTTCGACAAGGTCGAGCAACAGCAGGCACCGATCAGCATGACCTTCGACATTGGTAACTGGCAGTGGCAGGACCAGTCAGCGGGCACTGCTGCGCGCCTGCTGGGCCGGTACGTCACCTACCTGCATTGCAAAGGCGTGGCCCGGCGCCCGGATGGCAAGTTGATTGCCATACCGCCAACCGACACTGACCTGCAAATGTGGCAGCAACTGATGACTCACATGCCCCACGGGCTGACCCGGGCCATCGAATATCCACTGCAGGGCAGCGACCTCGGCTGGCTGACCAACGAACATGTGGCGGTGCTGGCCAAACTGAATCAACAGCAACAGGAGCTGAGCCATGTCTAAGGTTGATGTGCTGTCATTTGGCGAAACCATGGCCATGTGGGTGGCCGAACACACCGGCGATCTGGCTCAGGTCGAACTGTTTCACAAACGCATTGCCGGGGCCGACAGCAACGTGGCCATCGGTCTGGCACGCCTGGGTTTCAATGTGAAGTGGCTAAGCCGTGTAGGTGACGATTCCCTCGGACGTTTCGTACGCAATACCTTGCAAGCCGAAGGCCTGGACTGCCAGCACGTGGCCATCGACCCGCAGCATCCGACCGGTTTTCAACTCAAGTCACGGGTAGATGACGGCAGTGATCCGCAGGTGGAGTATTTCCGTCGTGGTTCAGCCGCCAGTCATCTGGGCCTCGATGCCATCACCGCACCATTGCTCAGCGCCCGCCATTTGCACGCCACCGGCATCCCGCCTGCCCTTTCGGCCAGCTGCAATGAATTGTCTTTCGAGCTGATGAAGTCCATGCGCACAGCCGGCAACAGCGTGTCGTTCGATCCCAACCTGCGGCCATCGCTGTGGGCCAGCGAACAGCAAATGATCCGTGACATCAACGCCCTCGCCTCCCACGCCGACTGGGTACTGCCGGGGCTGAGCGAGGGCCGGCTGCTGACCGGCTACAACGATCCGGGCGACATCGCGGCGTTCTATCTCGATCAAGGGGCTGAAGCTGTCGTCATCAAGCTTGGGGCCAAAGGCGCCTACTTGCGCACCGCCGAGCTTGAACAATTTGTACCCGCCGTAGCGGTCACCCAGGTGATCGACACCGTCGGCGCCGGTGATGGCTTTGCCGTGGGAGTCATCAGTGCCCTGCTGGAAAACCTCGGCTTTATCGAAGCCGTGCAGCGTGGCAACTGGATTGGCAGCCGTGCCGTGCAAAGCCGTGGCGACATGGAAGGCCTGCCGACCCGCGCCGAACTGAATCAACACAGCGCGCTGACCGCTAGCGCTTAAACACTGAAACCCTGTTGTACCCGTTACCTGCTGCGACAAAAAAAACAAGCTCAGGAGCACCGCTATGAACACGCTAAAACTTGCCGCCCGCCGTTGGTGGTACATCATGCCGATTGTATTTATCACCTACAGCCTGGCCTATCTGGACCGCGCGAACTACGGGTTCGCCGCGGCCTCCGGCATGGCCGAAGACCTCAACATCACTCCGGGGCTGTCGTCGCTGCTCGGGGCCCTGTTCTTCCTCGGGTATTTCTTCTTCCAGGTACCCGGGGCGATTTACGCGCAGAAAAACAGCGTTAAAAAACTGATATTTGTCAGTCTGATCCTCTGGGGCGGCCTGGCGACGCTGACCGGCGTGGTGTCCAACGCCTACAGCCTGATTGCCATCCGGTTCATGCTCGGGGTGGTAGAAGCCGCCGTGATGCCCGCCATGCTGGTGTACCTGTGCCATTGGTTCACCCGTGCCGAACGCTCGCGAGCCAATACCTTTCTGATTCTCGGCAACCCGGTGACCATGCTCTGGATGTCGGTGGTGTCAGGCTATCTGGTGCAGCATTACAGCTGGCGCTGGATGTTTATCGTCGAAGGCCTGCCAGCCGTTCTCTGGGCATTTATCTGGTGGCGTCTGGCCGATGACCGTCCAAGCGAAGCCAAGTGGCTCAACAGCCAGGAGAAACAGGACCTGCAAAGCGCACTGGATGCCGAACAGGTGGGGATGAAGCCGGTAAAAAATTACGCCGCAGCCTTCCGCTCTCCGAAAGTGATCCTGCTGTCGCTGCAATTCTTCTGCTGGAGCATCGGGGTTTACGGCTTTGTCCTGTGGTTGCCGTCGATTCTCAAGCACGGTGCGAAGATGGACATGATCGAGGCCGGCTGGCTCTCGGCCCTGCCTTATCTGGCCGCCGTGATTGCGATGCTCGCCGTGTCGTGGGGTTCGGACAAACTGCAAAAGCGTAAACGCTTCGTCTGGCCGCCACTGCTGATCGCCTCCATCGCCTTTTACGGCTCCTACACCCTGGGCGCAGAGCATTTCTGGTGGTCCTACACCCTGTTGGTGATTGCCGGCGCCTGCATGTACGCACCCTATGGTCCGTTTTTCGCCATCATCCCGGAAATTCTGCCGTCCAACGTGGCAGGTGGCGCCATGGCGCTGATTAACAGCATGGGGGCGCTGGGCTCATTTGCCGGCTCGTACCTGGTCGGCTACCTGAACAGCGAGACCGGTTCACCGGGCGCCTCATTCCTGCTGATGAGCGGCGCGCTGATGATTTCCGTGCTGCTGACCCTGATGCTCAAACCTACGGTCAATGACACGCCTGCGCCCAAGCAATTGGCTACGCAGCGTATGGCCCACTCTTGAATTCAACGCCGGTGATTACCTTGAAAAAGAATGTCGTGCTGTACAAAGAACTGTCCGCGCCCCTGATGCAACGCCTTGAAGAGCAGGCCAACGTCACGCTGATCAAGCGCCTTGATGCCCAGGGCCTGGATCAACTGCGGGCCGCCCTGCCCCTGGCCCAGGGGTTGTTGGGCGCCAGCCTCAAGCTGGATGCGCAACTGCTGGACCTGGCCCCCGCACTGGAGGCCGTGGCCAGCGTTTCGGTGGGGGTCGATAACTACGACATCAACTACCTGACCGAGCGCAAAGTCCTGCTCACCAATACGCCGGACGTGCTTACCGAAACCACCGCCGACACCGGTTTCGCCCTGATTCTGGCCAGCGCCCGACGCGTGGTGGAGCTGGCTAATCTGGTACGCAACGGGCAATGGAAAAAAAACGTCGGCCCCGAACATTTCGGCACCGATGTGCATGGCAAGACCCTGGGCATCATCGGCATGGGCCGTATCGGCGAAGCCCTGGCCCAGCGCGGCCACTTTGGCTTCGGTATGCCAGTGATTTACCACAGCAACTCGCCAAAACCGGCGGTTGAGGAGCGCTTCAATGCGCAGTACCGCAGCCTCGATGAACTGTTGCAACAAGCCGACTTTATCTGCCTGACCTTGCCCCTGACCGCGCAAACCGAAGGCTTGATTGGCGCCGAACAATTTGCCCTGATGCGCCCCGAGAGCATCTTTATCAATATCTCCCGGGGCAAGGTGGTGGACGAAGCAGCGCTGATTCACGCCTTGCAACAGGGCCAGATTCGCGCGGCCGGGCTGGATGTGTTCGAGCGCGAACCGCTGGAGCTGACCTCGCCACTCCTGCAACTGGATAACGTGGTGGCCACCCCGCACATCGGCTCGGCCACCGTTGAAACCCGCGAAGCCATGGCCCGCTGTGCCGTCGACAACCTGCTGGCGGCACTGGCGGGCGAGCGCCCGGCCAATCTGGTCAACCCGCAGGCGCTGCGCTGATCAGTCACCGGCCTTGATTTTGGTCCATAGCCGCGTACGGATACGGTCGATATTCAGCGGCATGGCCTGAAGGGCAAACAGCTTGTCCATCATCGCCGCCGTTGGATAGACCTTGGTGTCAGCCTTGATCTCAGGGCTGACCAGGGCATCGGCCTGCTCATTGCCATTGGCGTAATGCACGTAGTTGCTGATGCCGGCCATCACGTCCGGGCGCAGCAAGTAGTTCATAAAGCTGTAAGCGGCCTTTTCGTCCGGCGCATCCACGGGCATGGCCACCGGGAAGGACTCTTGCAACGGTACCCGGGCGGTGTTTTTGAATTGAGTGATACGCATCGGATGCTTCCTGATCAAAGCCCTGTTGAAGGGTTGAGTTACTGCATGAAACCTTCCATAAACCCGGCCACCCGCGTGGCAAGCTTGCGCCGCCAGGGCGGGCTGTGGGGATTGGCCAGGGTTTTGTCTTCATGGACGAAGCTGCGGATAATCGCGTTGTAACCCAGCCAGCGGCAGGGTTCCGGTTCCCAGGCCCGGAGTGCGCCCAGCCCGCCTTCGGTCAACACCCAGGGCTGTTTAACCTCAAGGGTGTCGCGCTGCAAAATCAGGTCAGCCAGGGTGCGTCCCCCCAGATGGCTGGCGCCTACCCCTTCGCCGCCATATCCGCCGGACAGTGCAATCCCTTGCCGGCGGTCACAGAGCATGTGCGGGTGAAACCGCCGCGACATCCCCAGATTGCCGCCCCAGGCATGGCTGATACGTACGTTTTCAAGCTGCGGGAACAGTTCACCAAACAGGTAACGGCGCAGTTCTATTTCGCTCTCGCTGAGGTCGAAGTTCTCTCGCAGGCGCCCGCCGAACTGATAGCCCCCGCGCGCGCCGAACACCAGCCGGTCATCGACTGTGCGCTGGCCATAAGTGACCTGGCGGCTGCTCTCGCTGAAAGCCTGCCCCCGGGAGAGCCCGATCTCGTCCCACACCGATTGCGACAAAGGCTCAGTGGCGACCAGCAGGCTCTGCACCGGCAATTGATAGCGCCCCAGGGCTGGCAGGGTATTGGCGTAGCCTTCGACCGCAGGCACCACCCAACGGCTGCGCACCCGGGCCCTGGCGGTGGACACCTGGCCCGGCTGCCATTGCGTGACCGGGCTTTGTTCGAAGATCCGCACGCCCATGCGCTCAACGGCGCGGGCCAGGCCGCGTACCAGTCTGGCCGGGTGAATGGTCGCAACATGCGGCGTAAAAATGCCGCCATAAGGCCTGGCAACACGGATCTGTTGCGCCAGTTCATCCGGGCTCAGCCAGTGATAGTCGGATTCGTTCAAACCTTCGGCGTAGAGGCTGGCCAGGTAGCTGCGCAAACTGGCTTCTTGCTCGGGGTAACGGGCCGCGCAATACAAAGCGCCACCTTTGCGGTAATCGCAGTCGATGCCTTCACGATCAATGACGTTCTTCACTTCATCGGGGATGCCATGCAGCAAATCGAAGGACTCTCGACGCTGCCCGGGTGAAAGACCCGCAAGCATCCGGTCCTCACCGAGCAAGTTACCCATCAGCCAGCCACCATTGCGACCGGACGCGCCAAAGCCGGGTGTTTGCGCTTCAACAATGGCAATGCTCAGTTCAGGCGCATGGCGCTTGAGGTAGTACGCAGTCCACAGCCCCGTATAGCCGGCGCCGATGATGGCCACATCGACATCCAGGTCGTGCTCGAGCGTCGGCCGCGGAGCAAGCTCGTCTCCAAGCTGGTCCATCCATAAACTGATTGAGCGCCATGCTGGCATCACCGACTCCACACTGCTTCAAAGAATCGGTCGACACTACCTTCTGGCGTCAGGGAAAGTCTTGCGCGCGTACCCGCAAAGAAATTTGCCTGGCGTAAGCCTTGGGTGACTGGCCAGTGTGCTGGCGAAAACAGCTGTAGAACGCCGAGATCGAATTGAAGCCGGCCGCGAACGCCACTTCATCGACTTTAACCGGCGTAACCGCAGCATCCATGGCGGCCAGCACATGCCGCAGCCGGGCCTGATTCACATATCGATAAAAGCTTTGCCCGAGCACCTGATTGAGCAAGTACGACATCTGGTTGCGCGTATAGCCACAGGCTTTTGCCACTTGTTGCAGGTCGAGGTGGGGGTCGAGATAGGGTTGCTGGCGTTCGAAGTAGCTTTGCAGGTCACGGGCCATAAAACTCAATTGCCGTGCAGAGAGCCCGAGACGGCTCACCGCCGGCCTTAATGAAGGCTGTAGCGCAGGGTTCACGGCTGTTTCGTGGACCAGCGATGCGTACTCATTGACCCGCCAGATCAGGCCGTCGCGCACCGTGATCGCTTCACTGGCACGGAACGACACCAGCCCCTGACTGCCGCGCAGGGTCATGCGGTATTGAATGAACGCGGTATCGCCATCCAGACGAATGCGGTCGCTATGTTCCAGTGCTTCATCCGCCTCTCTTGGCATGGACTGCTGCACGTACTCGCGCAGTTCGGCGAGGGCCATGACCCGATTCTGGAAAAAATCGTGATAACACACATCCGGGTGATAAAGCGCCATCACCCCGTCCAGGTCACGATGCTTCCAGCACAAGTGGTAGCGCATCACAGTCTGGCCGGTAGCGCGGGTCTGTTCGGGGCCGTCAACGGGGTCTGACATGGAACGCTCGAAGGCAAAAAACAAAGAGTGCCGAGTTTGCGCGCCGGCATCAATGGCCAGGCGTGAGGGACCAGCGGTGTGAAAAAACGCTTCAGTGCATGATTTGCATCAAAACACGACTAAACAGTCTATCGGTATGTAACAAATTGCTTAGCAGCATGGGATATGGGTGATAGGTTTAAACACGAAACACTCGCAAAAACACCTGGCCGCAGGATGCCCTCCGGCCGTTCCAGTCCAGAGCAAAAGGAAGTGCTCCATGAACCAGACAAGCAACATACACAAGGTTACCTTCCCCAACGCCTGCCAGCTGATGCGCTGGCATTTTCATCCAATGGGCTTCGAGGCGACCATGGATGCGCCGGGAAGCATGGTCGCGCGCTTGTTTGACCGCGCCAGTGGCGAAACCTTCATCGCCATCGCCGGCATCCCCTGCGCAGCCACCATGACCCCCAGTCAGGTGAGCCACATCATCCAGGCGGTGGAAGACGAACTCGAAAGTTTCGTACCGCCGGTGGCCTGGCGGGCACAAGCCTGATCACCCGAACCCACAAAAAGTCTGACCGGCGCCTGCCCCTGTGGGAGCGGGCTTGCCCGCAATGGCATCGAACCGGTCCACACCCCTGACCACGCCGCCTGAATCGCTGGCAAGCCAGCTCCTACAAAAAGTCTGACCGGCGCCTGCCCCTGCGGGAGCGGGCTTGCCCGCAATGGCATCGAACCGGTCCACATGCCTGACCACACTGCCTGAATCGCTGGCAAGCCAGCTCCCACAAAATGTCTTACCGGCGCCTGCCCCTGTGGGAGCGGGCTTGCCCGCGATGGCATCGCCCAGGTCCACACCCCTGACCACACTGCCTGAATCGCTGGCAAGCCAGCGCCTACAAAGAGTCTGACCGGCGCCTGCCCCTGTGGGAGCGGGCTTGCCCGCGATGGCATCGACCCGGTCCACACCCCTGACCGCGCTGCCTGAATCGCTGGCAAGCCAGCGCCTACAAAAAATCTGACCGGCGCCTGCCCCTGTGGGAGCGGGCTTGCCCGCGATGGCATCGACCCGGTCCACACCCCTGACCGCGCTGCCTGAATCGCTGGCAAGCCAGCGCCTACAAAAAGTCTGACCGGCGCCTGCCCCTGTGGGAGC
>NZ_JAFCVM010000003.1:60339-301232 GCF_049897045.1 Pseudomonas sp. TWR2-1-1 | reverse complement strand
CCTGTGGGAGCGGGCTTGCCCGCGATGGCATCGACCCGGTCCACACCCCTGACCGCGCTGCCTGAATCGCTGGCAAGCCAGCGCCTACAAAAAGTCTGACCGGCGCCTGCCCCTGTGGGAGCGGGCTTGCCCGCGATGGCATCGACCCGGAATAGTCTAACCGGCGTGCTCAGATACCTTGCGCTGATCCTCAAAAAACGCCTTGCCCCGAGGGATGCGGTCCGAGGCCTTGGGGATGTTGGGGCCCTGGGCGTCGGGACTTTCCAGGTACCAATAGCAATGCGTGACGGCACGGGTAATACCGACATAGGCCAGACGCAGGATTTCATCTTTCTGCGCGGTGTCGTAAGGGTCCGGGTCGCTGTCCTTGCCCAGGCCCGCCATTCGGTAAACCTGGTTTTTATACGGCGAAGACGTCAGGTGCTGACAGTCACCCAGCAGGAATACCGCGTCGGCCTGCAAGCCCTTGGAACTGTGATAAGTCAGTTGCTTGAGCCGGCGATCTTCTGGCGACAATCTAGAATCCACATTAACTACAGACTGAATATCCTTTTCAATCAATAGTTTATCGCTGCTTTTTCGATACAACATCAAGATGCTATCGCCGGCGTTGTAATGCTCGGTCAAGCGCGCAGCCAGCCCCTGATCATCGCGACTCAACACATTCACCGGCACTGGCGTCTTCGGTTCGCCGCTGGCTTTGGCCCGTTTCCCGGCAATAGATGGCGCCGCACGCACGATATGCTCGGCAGCATCGATGATGTGCTGATGGCTGCGGAAGTTGTCGCTGAGCATCACCCGCGTGGTAGCGGGCGACGGGAATTCCTTGTTGAACTCCATGAAGTACTTGGGCGAACTGCCGCGCCAGCCATAGATCGACTGCCAGTCATCCCCCACACACAGTAACGACGAACGCTGGGCGCCCCGCCCGACATGCATCGCCGGGCCGCGGCTGCGGATTTCACGCAAGCTGGCACGCAACCAGGAAACGATTTGCGGCGAGACGTCCTGGAATTCATCAATCATCAAATGCGACAACGGCCGCAGTTGCTCATGGCTCAATAATTTGAAGTTTTGCGGCGTGTTCTCGCCGAACAGCGAAAACATGCGGTTATAGGTCATCACCGGGGGCGATTGCGCCAGCAAGTGATCTTCCAGCGCGCGCCAGTACAGGCTCAGGGCCTCGAAGAAATAACGGTCCGGATCATCTTTGGCAAATCGCATATCCCCCACAGCAGCGCCAACATCGAGCCCCAGGTTCTCGATAAAGCTGGCAGCAGCGACAAAACAGTCCAGCAACGGCGCCGAACTCAACTCGCCCTTGAGCTTGTAATCAAAGCCCGGCCCGGCACTCGCGTCGCCCGCCAGCGAAGCAATAACACGCTTTGCAGCATCATAGCTTTCCAACCAAATCAAAGGCTTACTGCAAAAAGCTCGAAACAGTGTGCGCTTAACAGCCCATTCCGCGCGCACGCTCAACTTGGCCCCCGGCCTGCAGATTTGCGGGTTTTCGCGCGGATCAAAGCCCAGAACGACCCAGGCGTCCAGTTGCGGCACGTACCCGTGGCAGTGGAACTGCGAGCCATTGATTTGTACGGTTTCACGGCTCGGTTCAATGCCCTGGATGGGCCAGGCACCTGCGGCAAACCACAGATCTTCGAGGGTGTCGCACAGTTCTTCGTCACGCTTGGCGGCCAGCTCAGTCACTGCCATGCGTTTTTGTACATCGGGATGATCGCGCTCCAGCTCCTTGAGCTGCAGGGCATGCCTGCACAGCGGTGCCAAGGTGTCGCGAAAACGCTCATCGCGGGTGTAAAGCCCGTGATAGCAGGCATTCAGTTGTTGGCGCTGGGCATCATTAATGCGCAGGTCAAAGGGGTTGCTGTCGCTGTCATCGTCATTGAGCAGACTGCGTGTACTCAGGGTCTCAAAGGCCTGCAACTGGCTGTAGCCGGGCAAGCTGCGGACCATGGGCAAAATCCGCGAGTGGAAGGTGCGAACCACATCCCGCGCCTCCTTGAGGCTCAAGGTGCGGCCCCACAAGGCGAAAATGGATTGCAGCTTGCTGATGAAGTCCTTGCGCGACTCACGGGTGAACGTCACCACCGTCATTGAGCTCAGTTCAAAACCCAAATAGTGGCTGAGCAGCAGAATGCGCAGAACCAGCGATGTCGACTTGCCGGCACCGGCACCGGCCACCACCGACGTCGACGGCGTGTCACTGAAAATCATCTTCCACTGTGCAGCACTGGGCTGAGCCTGCTCGGGCAGGAGCGCTGCAACATCGGCCTTGATCTGTTTTTTAAGCTCGCCAGTCAGGGGCAGGCGCCAGTCATCGAACAGATTGTCATCAATGCCGGGCGCACGCAGTACCTGCGGGCGAGTATCACTGATGATCAATACCTGCCGGCCCTCTTCCAGCCCTTCGGCGCGGCCTTCTTGAAAGCCGTAATCCACCCCGGCGCTGTGACCGCTGCGAAACCCGTCCGCCTGGCCCTGTAACCAGGAGGCCGCATGTTGTGCGCGCAAATGGGTCAGGCCGCTGCCAAACAGTCTGGCGGCCAGACGCTTGAGCAAAGGCAATCGGGTCAGGGGGGCAAGTTCTTCAGGCAGATCGGGAATGTGTTGCGGCACGCTGACTCCAGGGTGTGAGGCTGTCCGGGCGGATGGGCTATGGTCGCTGCATTGCGCCCAGATATCTAGGAGCATCAGCTCTTTAGAGGATGTTTTGAAGGTAAAGAGCCATGTATCGCCCTGAAAAAGCATCTAATTAGTTGATTGTTTTAAAGCATTTTTTCCGCTTTTTATCGATATGTTCTTGAAGGAAAATCATCCCATCATCAACCGGGTAACCGTTCACAGCACACGGGCGACCTGAACAGGAGAAGAATCATGCTTGAACTCAGACCCTTCAACACCCTGGGCGGCGCAAACCATGGCTGGTTGGACGCTCACCACCACTTTTCGTTCGCCGAATACTACGACCCGACCCGGATGAACTGGGGCAACCTGCGGGTGTGGAACGACGACGTGATCGCCCCCGGCACCGGTTTTCCGAAACATGCCCATCGCGACATGGAAATCATCACCTATGTTCGCGAAGGTGCAATCAGCCATGAAGACAACCTGGGCAACAAAGGCCGCACTGAAGCCGGTGACGTGCAAGTCATGAGTGCGGGCACCGGGATTGCCCACAGCGAATACAACATGGAGTCGACCCCGACCAAAATCTTCCAGATCTGGATCATTCCCAATCAGGAAGGTGATGCACCGACCTGGGGCGCCAGGCCCTTCCCCAAAGGCCAGCGCGAAGGCTTTGTCACCCTGGCCAGTGGCAAGCAAGGCGACCACGAAAGCCTGCGCATCCGGGCCGATGCACGCCTGGTGGCGGCTAATCTGAAGGCTGGCGAAACAGCTGAATATCAGCTCGAAAGCGGTCGCAGGGCCTATCTGGTACCGGCCACCGGCGTAGTAGAAGTCAATGGTTTGCGTGCAGGTGCCCGGGATGGCGTGGCCATCGTCGATGAGACCCTGTTGCGGGTCACGGCAATTGAAGACAGCGAAATCGTGTTGGTGGATGTGGCCTGATGGTAAACAAGGCCGGCCCCTTAAAGGGTGCCGGCCTTTTTATTGCCCGTCTGGTTCCTGCGGCGGCTCAAACAGGCGTCCTCAGGTTAAGGGGTTGTCGATCTGGATATAAAGCGAAAACGCGCCCAATACCAGCCAGAAACAGGAAAACAGCCAGGGCGAACGCACAGAAAACATCAAGGATTTTTTGTAGCCCTTGTGGGTGGACTCCATCTCGCAAAACAGCGGCGACTCATCGTATGCCATACCCATGACGGGCTGGCTGCTGAGCAGTTCACTTTGCTTGAAGTGCCAGTGATCGATGATGTCGTAGGCTGCCCGAATGCCGGGCCACGCATTGAGTGAAATCAGTATCCCCAGCACCGCCAGCATCGGCGGCACAGTGAGGGTAAAAAACTTGCCCCATTCCGGGTTCAGGTTAGCCATGCAGGAGGCAAAGGCGATCACCAGAAATGACTGTGCCGCCAGATAAGCATCCGTGCGGTGGGACAGGATGCTGGTCTCGTACTGGATTTCACGCCGGTAAAAGTCCAGCCGGTCCTTGGGCGAACCAAACATTTTGGCATCGCGGTCGCTTTGTACCTGCTCCGGATTGTTTGGCGTAATTATTTGGACCATCTGCAGCGCTCCGCAATGTCTGGGACACTTTTGGATAGCGCTGCCAATGACAAAGTTCAGCCTGTGACACAGGCCCGCGCAGGCGATTTGCGGCGCTGGATCAGATACCCCAGCACTGCCAGGGGAGCAGTGGCCAGCATCACCTCAACAGTGATCTGCAGTGGTTCAGTGATAAAACCCGAGACCAGCAGGCTGCCCAGGAAACACAGGCCCAGCTGCAGGGTGTTTTGCAAGGCGGCGGCCTTGCCCGAATTCTCCGAAAACGGCATCAGTGCATGGGCAACCACGATCGGATAGCTTGCGCCGTTAACCAGCGCCATCAAACAAAACGGGATCAGCAACGTCGTCAGCGTCGGCACGGTCAGCGTCGCAACGCAATACAGGCCCACCATGCTGATGCAATAAGCCAATAGCAGCCACGGCAAAAGCGTGTGGCCCTTAATGCGCTGCAAGGCACTGCGGCAGCTGTAACCACCGATCATGAAAGCCAGGGTCGGAAACGCGTAGCTCAACCCGATATCACTCGGGCTGTAGCCCATATCGCCAAGGATGAAGGGTGAAGCCGTCAACCAGGCGAAGAAACTGGCCGAGCACGCGGCAAAGATCATCACGTTGCCGCTGAAACCCGGCGTACGCAGCAACTGCCAGTAGCTCACGGTGCTGGTTGCCGCCCTGGTTGTTGTGCGCACTTTTTCCTTGAGCAACAGGGTCGGCACGATCAGCAGCAGGGCCAATCCGAGCAGGACGCTGAAAATCGCCTGCCAGCCCAGATGGTTCAGCACCACAGCCCCCAGCAACGGGGCCAATGCTGGCGACAAGGCCATTAACGGCATGATGCTGGCAAACACCCGATTGGCTTTATCGGCCGGGTAGCGATCAATCACCAGGGCTTGCCATGTAACCGCCGCCGCGCAGATGCCGATCGCCTGGATAAACCGCAGGCTCAAGAGCAACACGCTGTTATCGACCCACAACATCCCCAGGCAACCCAGTGCAAACATTGACAAGCCGGCCAGCAGCACCGGCTTGCGTCCCAAGCGATCAGAGAGCGGCCCCCACAGCAACTGACCAAAGGCAAAGCCGGCCAGAAATATGCTCAGGCTGGCGCCGACAGATCCGGCCGAAAGGCCCAGCTCGCTGCGCAACGTGCCAAAGGCCGGCAAGTACATATCCATGGCCAGATAGCCCAGCATGCTGAGCCCCGCGAGGTAACAGGTAAAACCAAAAGAGTTTTTCATGGGCTTCCAAAACTTGCCATCAAACAATTTGTTGACTGGCGTGCATTATCCAGCTGCACATTTGCTTGTGAAGCGATAATAATTGCCTATAGGCATCAAATATTTTGAAGGCAAACCCATGTGGTCTGAATACTCGCTGGACGTAATCGATGCCGTCGCCCGACACGGTAGCTTCAGTGGTGCTGCACAGGAGTTGCACCGCGTGCCTTCGGCTGTCAGCTATACCGTGCGCCAGCTCGAGCAATGGCTGGCCGTGCCGTTGTTTATACGCCGCCACCGAGATGTCGAGCTGACCCCCGCCGGGCAAATGTTCGTCAAGGAAGCACGCGATGTAATGAAAAAAATGCTCGGCACCCGGCGCCTGTGCCAACAGGTCGCCAATGGCTGGAGCGGCCAGTTGCGAGTGAACGTGGATTCAATCGTCAAACACCCGCGATGCCGGCAAATGGTGATCGACTTCTACCGGCACTTTCCCGATGTGGAGCTGATTGTTCAGTACGAGGTGTACAACGGCGTGTGGGATGCACTGGTCGATGGCCGCACCGACCTGGTCATCGGTGCCACCAGGGCCGTTCCGGTAGCAGGCAGTTTTGCCTTCCGCGACATGGGCTTTCTGCACTGGCTGTGCGTGGTCAGCCCGCATCATCCGTTGGCGAGAGTTGAGGGTTTGCTCGGTGATGAACAGCTGCGGCCCTACCCTTCACTGTGCATGGACGACACCTCGCGCAGCCTGCCTAAACGCGATACCTGGACCCTGGATAACCAGCGCCGGATGATGGTGCCTGACTGGACCACAGGGCTGGCCTGCCTGACGGATGGCTTGTGCGTAGGCATGGTGCCCGCGCATCTGGCACAGCCCCTGATTGAGCAGGGCCAATTGCTCGCGCTGCACTTGCAACAGCCCTTCCCGTCCAGCCCGTCATGCATCGCCTGGGTACAGAACAATCATTCCCCGGCCATGAACTGGTTGCTGGAATATTTAGGAGACACGCCCACCCTGAGCCAGGAGTGGCTCAATGACGCGGGATCTGAGGGGCAGTGATCAAACTGCGTTCTGGCTGAATGTCAGGGGATGCAACTCTGAGCACAAATCGTCATAAATTGAGAATGAATTGCGTTTTGACTACATGGTTTTCACGCCACTTTCACATGGCCTGACATAGATTGGATCCACTCCTTTAGTGAATCCCATTTGGCCCGCCCCCCCCAGCGGGCCTTTTTTTGGCCGCGATTTAACAGGCCTCAATCATCCAGCTGAGCAGGAGCCTTGGCCGATTTTACAGACTTGCCGGCCTTGCCTGCCGGCGCGGTTTTCTCGGGGGGCACCACCTCAGCCTGGGCCTGAGTCTGGTTTTCGGCCACAGGCAAGGCGTCAACCGTTTTGAACAACTCAGTGAGGTCGGCATCACCCTCGGTTTCGAGCTTCTTCTCGCCATCCTTGCCAATCAAAATCACCTTGGCCTTGTCGATAATCATCCCGGGCTTGAGCCCGCGAATCAGCGACATCGTGCTCTGGGGTTCAAGGTCTTTGCCATCACGCTTGCCGGTGATGCCGACAATCGTATACAGCACCATGTTGCGCTCATTGAAGCCCTTCTGATTGGCCGGATCTGCCAGCGCTTGCTTGAGTGTTGTCAGGGTTGGATCGACTTCAGTGCGGGCAACGATGATCAAGGGGCGAAATTTGCCGCGATCCTGTTCAAGGGGGCTTGGAACTTCAACAGCCTGCGCCAGGCCGGTCACCAGCAAGCCGGTAAGGATCAATAAACGGATAAACATCCAGAACTCCTTTTATTAGCGGACCGGGTTCGTGAGCGAGTTGCCAATGCCTTGAAACCCGTGGCGTTGAGCTTGTCATTCAAAGCGTAGGCCAAGGGCTTGATCACGCAACCGGGTTCCCGGACTTTGCCTTTCACGTGTATTTTTTGCAACCGCACCCACCTCTATGGCCCAGAACAAAGCTGCGCCACAGCCTGCCCGCCTCAACAGGTAAACCTATTTGGCGCTCACCCGGTTTTTAGCGCGCAAATGGCGAGCCAGTGCCACCGCCACCATCAATACGATCACCGCCAGCACAATCGGCAAACGATACGGTTTGAGGTCGCCCAAAAAGCGCTGCAGAAACTCACCGGCCCAGTAGCCACCGCTGGCAAACAGAGTTGCCCATACCAGCGCGCCGGCCAGATTGACGCAGAAGAACTTGAGCGGTGAAACCTTGCTCGCCCCAATGACCATAGGCCCTACCAGACGCATGCCATACAGAAAACGCACGGAGAAAATCGACGCCGTGGGGTGCTGATTGATCAACTGCGTCACCCGTCCGATGGCGGCCTGATGTTTGTGCAGACGGGGCAACAGGCGAGCACCAAAATAACGACCGACCCAGAACAGCAACTGGTCTCCCAGCATCCCCGCCAGACTCGCGTAGCCAATCACCGGCAACAGCTTGAGCACATGTTGATGGGCGGCCATGCCCCCCAGAATCAGGATGGTCTCACCCTCCAGCAAACAGCCGATAAAGATGGCCAGATAGCCATAGGTCGCCAGCAAGTAGTTAAAATCGATGTGTTCGAACATGGGCGATCTGTAGCTCCATTCAAAGAGAGTATGCGTGCATCCTGCCTGCGCAATTTAACACGCAGCCAGTCAGTGCCGATGCCGGTGATGAATATCCGGAAAATGCGGATGGTTGTGGCGAACCGGATAATGCAGGTGCGCATGGCTGTGTGCAGAACCGGGCGCTACCTCTTCGGCATGCTCATGCTGATGGTGCTCATCATGAATGTGGCGATGGGTGTGCTGCAGCGGCTGGTGTTCATGCATGTGTTCATGCTGCTCGGTGAGGTGCAGCCAGACGCCGAACATCATGAATGCCGCGGCCACCCAGAACAGCATCGAGACTGACTCGTCCAGCAGCACAATCGAAATGGCCGCCCCCAGAAATGGAGCAGTGGAAAAGTACGCCCCCGTCCGCGCCGCACCCAACCCGCGCAACGCCAGCACAAAAAGCACCAGGCTGACCCCGTAGCCTAGAAAGCCGATAAGCAAGGTAGGGCTCAGCGCCGCCAGAGGCGGAATACTGGCGCCCAGGGTCAGTCCTATCGCGCAGTTGACCAGCCCTGCAAACAAACCTTTGGTGCCGGCAATGAACAGCGCATCAGAAGCCGAAACCTTGCGCGTAAGGTTGTTGTCCACCGCCCAGCACAAACAGGCAAACGCCACGGCCAGGGGCCCGACCCAAGATTGCTCGACGCTGGATACCTGCCCGGACGGCCACGACAAAACAATGCCCCCGGCAATAATTGCCAGCATGCCCACGACAATCCTGCGGTCTGCATTTTCCTTGAACACTACCCATGCCAGCACGGCTGTCAGCACCGGCTCCAGATTGAGCATCAACGACGCTGTAGCACCACTGGTCAGGGTCAACCCCAGCATCAGGGCAACCGGGCCAAGAATCCCGCCGAACACAATCGCCCCGCCCAGCCACGGCCACTCACTGACACTAAGCCCGGACTTTTTCCAGCCCCGATCGCGGATAAAACGCAGCAACACCAGCCCTATGCCGCTGCCCAGATACAACAACCCGGCCAGCAGTACTGGCGGGATTTCTGTGCCCAGCAGCTTTGCCAGCGGAGTACTGGCCCCGAACAGTGCCGCCGCGGCCAATGCATAAATCACACTTGTATTCATCACACCCACTTCTGATTCAATCGTGCAAGCAGCCTAGACCAGTGCGCAGGCAAAGCGACTCGAATAAGTACCTGCCAGCAACAGCGCAATGCAGTCCCCCCTTAGTGACCGTGCCTTGGCGGCAATAGATGAGCAATATTGCCCCCTGACCGGCCCGCTAGTTTCATAGCTCTATGATTTTTCGAGTGTTTTAACCAGGCCAAAAACAAAAAAACTCACGCCACAGGCACTAACCAACTTGCCTCATCGGTGCAGTCTCTATATATTCGTCCACCTGTCACGCAGGCTCTTGAGTACTTTGTTCCTGAAGCACCTTCCTTCCTGACCCGCTTTACAGCGCTACCGCCCGAATGGCGAAATTGGTAGACGCATGGGACTTAAAATCCCCCGTTCGAAAGGACGTGCCGGTTCGATTCCGGCTTCGGGCACCAAACAAATCAAGGGCTTGCATGAGATTCTTCGTGCAGGCCCTTTGTTTTTGCTCCGCAAAAATTCAAACCGTTCCGCAATTCTCGATTTTCGCCCCTCCTCCTGGCATCTTGCCAACGTACGCCCCCTGGTACCCCATTCCCGAATGAACATGACAGCCCTTTGATCATGGCCATTATTGATTAGCCATAAGTACCTATAAATGCGCTAGAGAGGCACGCAAAAGTCACGCACGCTTTTCACCCGTCCTCGGCGTCCTGCCGACCGAACACAAATCCTCCAAGAAACAGTTGAGGCACATAAAGGCCTGCAACAAAGTGACGCACAAGGATGATCATCACTGGGAAAGCGTAAAGCCGAGCAGTTTTTATCTTGTTGCTTAGCTAGCTAACTAATGTAAGATTCTTGAGCCTGTCATCTGCAAGTCGTATCTCTGCTCACCGTCTGACCGCTTGCCTGCTGTTGGGCATGACCTCTAGCGTCGCGCTGCCAGCGCTGGCCAACACCAACCCGCACTGGTTGACCCTGCGCCCGGATGGGCAATACATCAGTGAGCCGGCAGCGTTTTCGGGAGAGGACATCGATAACGCGCTGGCAGTAGGACTGCAAGTAAAAGCCACTTTCTGAGTCGATTGCGTCCGGGGGCGGGTTTGCACTACTGCCCAGCGAATTCTGCGGTTTTTTTGCTGTAATCCTGTCATCCAGGATCTGTAGAACTCACCCCCAAATACGCGATGACGGCACGAGCATTTCGGGCTATACCCCATACAAAGCCCATCCCGCATGAGTCTCTTCTCTCAGGTAGCAACGATGGAATACGAGATGTTTTTTGTCATTGATCTCATGGGTACGTTCGTCTTTGCCCTGAGTGGCGCCGTGGCGGCCATTGACCGAAAACTGGATATTTTTGGGGTTTTGGTCACCGCCTTTGTCACAGCTTGCGGCGGCGGGGTTATTCGTGATTTGTGTATTGGCGCCCTGCCCCCCGCCGGTCTCATCAACCTCGAGTACCTGGGCGTCGTTGCACTGGCGGTCGCCTTGGCCGCCTTTTTCCAGCGTCTATTACTCAGGCTGGCTCAACCCACGTTGTTCTTCGACGCCGTAGGGTTGGGTTTTTTTGCTGCATTCGGCGTTCACAAAGTCTATGCCCTCGTACCGAACATAGAACTGGCCCTCCTATTGGGTGTGATTAGCGCAGTGGGCGGCGGCATTATCAGGGACGTACTGCTCGGTCGTGTACCCGTGGTATTGACCAAGGAGATCTACGCCTCGGCGGCGCTGTTGGGAGCGCTGATCCAGCTACTCGGCGAGTTGCAGGTAATTGATCGTCACGTGGCGCCCTGGGCTGCAATTGCCCTATGTACCCTGATACGAATGCTGTCATTGAAATACCAATGGAACCTGCCCGCGATCAAAAAAAATTCGTGAGCCGATGCTGTGCCCGATACAACGTCGGCCAGAACGTCACACAACGATTTTTAGTCAGGAAAACTTCACGTCTTATAACCAGTAGCTTGATTGGAGGGGTAGATGGAAACTTTGGCTCGTAAAGAAAGCATGTCAAAAATGTCCGGCGATATTCGCAAGGTACTGCCAGCCCTGGAGGCAATATACAAAGACCTCCATGCCCATCCTGAACTTTCGATGCAGGAAACCCGCACGGCGGCCATAGCGGCCTCGTTTATCAAGAAGCTGGGGTATGACGTCCATGAACAGATTGGTGTAACCGGCGTCGTCGGCCTTTTGAAAAACGGTGAAGGTCCCACAGTCATGCTACGGGCCGACATGGACGCCTTGCCAATGGCCGAAAAGACTGGCCTGCCTTATGCCAGTCAAAAGAAAGGAAAAAATGCTGACGGGGAAACGGTGGACGTATCCCATATGTGTGGTCACGACCTGCACGTGACGTGGCTGATGGGCACCGCACAACTGATGGCGGATCATCGTGACTTATGGAGCGGTACCTTGATGCTGGTCTTTCAGCCGGGCGAAGAGACCGGGAAGGGAGCAAAGGCAATGATCGACGACGGAATGATTGAGCGCTTCCCCAAGCCGGATATCATTTTGGGACAACACGTCATGGTGGGTGAAGCGGGTACGGTGGGACATCGTGCCGGGGCTATTCTGGCGGCTGGAGACAGCCTGCATATCAAACTGTATGGCCGCGGTGCCCACGGCTCCATGCCACAAAATTCAATTGATCCAGTGATCATGGCCGCATCAACTGTCATGCGCCTGCAAACTATTGTCTCCCGTGAATTATCGCCTCTGGAAAGCGGGGTTCTGACCATTGGCGCGCTGCAGGCCGGAACCAAGGAAAATATCATTCCGGATGACGCGGTCATCAAACTGAACATGCGTACCTATGATGAAAATGTGCGCCGCAGGATGCTCGACTCGGTACACAGAATTTGCAGCGCGGAATGCCAAGCCTCCAACGCTGACCATCCGCCGGAATTCACCACCATAGACAGCTATCCAGTCACTGAAAACGACGCCGTCGCCACCGCCAAACTGGCCCAGGCTTTTGATGATCACTTCGCCAGTCGCTCATATGAAACCGCGCCGGCATCGGCAAGCGAAGACTTCAGTATTTTCGGGCGAGAGTGGCAGGTTCCTTACGTTTTCTGGTTCGTGGGAAGCACCGAAAAGTCGATATGGCAGCAGGCCTTATCAGACGCAAACATCAATCTGATTCCCTCTAACCATTCATCGAAGTTTAGTCCGCAAATACATCCAACTCTGGAGACCGGATTGGAAACGATGCTGGTTGGCGCATTGACCTGGCTGAATGCGTCCTCTTGAGCAAAATGGGAATATGCGCCTGAGCCCCCGTGCATCAATGACAGCACTGCATTGACGACCAGCCCGCTTGCTGGGTTCTTGAGGCAGTAGATGCCCACAGCGGGGTCCATAAGACCCGGCAGGCAGAGGCATGATTGCTATCAGGCCACGGCCGCGAAACCTGGAGCCGTCACCCGGCTGGTTGTTACCCGGATCAGCCAGCCGCTCGTGACGGACCTGTACGTTGGGTGGTCCCCGGATCCTTCCCCATACCTGAACTGGCCGCTGGCTTGAATCAGGGTAGGCATCTGCGCCGGCTTTCCAGGCTCGCACCAGCATCGGGTCATCACGCCACCCGTACTGCTGCACCCAAACGAGTGGGCAGCGGGATGGCAACCAGGGAAGCGACTGCAAATAAATCCGCAGAAAACAGTGCGGTTTTACACGACCGAGCTTCAATTAAATATATAGATTTTCACTGAACAACCAGCGCCAACGACAGCCTGTCGCTAACTGCCCGATCCCTCACGGGAGGTCGCATCGGAGTGTGATCTGAAACGCAGGCCGAAAGTGTCCCCCGGGCAGCCGGCATGCCGGAGAAAGTCAGGGCAGATCACACCCCGATGTGACCACGCATCAATCAAGGTTGTAGAAAAATTGAATTAGCCCGCTGCTTGCCCGGTCAAGAATTATGAACGCAGTAAATCTGACGAGGTAACAGCAATGACTATCCAGGCAGAGACACTCGTACAACTGACCGAAGCGCTACAAAAGCGTGGCCTGCATCTGGTTTCAGATGTCCACTTCACCCGCGCGCCCTATCGGCACAATCACCGCTGGATCTGCATCGTGGACTAATGCTCCATATGGACCACGGACAGCCGGTGACTGCGAGGATGTTTGGAGGACGATTTGACGCGGCCAGGATGCGCGACCTGCGCGCGAAAGCGGCAACGGACAGAGGCATCAACAGGGTGCACAAGGGATGCCAGCAATCAACTTGTGCACTCCACTGCCGGCATGACAAAGCGGTACATTCGCCGCCGCAAGGGCCTGAAAGTCATGCCTGCCAGGCATAAAGCTCGCGCCACAATCCCCCACCGCAGCATCCTGCCCAAAGCACTGCAAAACCTTTAAAAGGTACCCGCTGCAGCACGCCCTCACTGCGGACATTGAACACTGGGGCTCTGCGACCAGCGCCGTGCCGTGCTGGCAATAGTTGCTGCCAGCGCTGCGATGGTTTCGCGGTGCGCCAGAACCACTTGCTGCACCGACTGGCCCGCAGGCTGACGCAGGGTACTGCTGCAGGTCAGGGTGCGAGGGGGCTGGCCGTTCTGGCGCAGGGACAAGCTCCAGACCACATCAATCAATGCGTATTGACCAGGCCACGAATCAAAACGCCTGACTTCAGTTTGCACCCCCAGTACAGGCACTGAAGCCGACTTGGGCAGACCAGCCAGATCACGCACTCCCAGTTCACTCTCAAGACGGTCGACCAAGGTGTCATGGAATTCATCCGCCAGCGGCGAACTCCAGCGCTCGGTTTCCAGAATCGCCAGCCCTCCCCCTGCCTCACGCACTACCAGTTGCGGCTGATCAACCTGAACCGGCACGCGCACCACGCCCACGTCCAGTTGAAACCCCGGGGGTGTGACAGGGCGCTGTCCCTCACGGGCGTCTGCGGGAGACATCAAGGTGTAGAAGTGAGTCGGCGCCGAGCTGCAGGCGGTCAGGGTCAAAGTCGCCAAAAGGCCGAGGCACAACCGGGTCTGAGCACTCATTGCGGATTATTCTCACGGGAAGTGGGCGAGGTCATGAGCGGCTGATCTTTGGCACGGCCACGAATCAGCGCTTCAGGATGGCGACTCAAAAAGTCTGTAAGGGTTCTGACCGAACGGGCGGTACGTTGAACCTCATCCATGGCCGCACCGAACTGTTGGCGCTGAGGTGAATCCTCGGCAACGCTGTTGCCGGCTTCGGTCAAAGTGCGCTTGGTTTGCACCAGAGTGTCCTGCAGTTGCGGTAGCACCTGCCCGTTGACTTGCTTGAGCGTGCCCTGCAACGCCACCAGGCTGCCATTGAGGTTGCCGGCGATCTGATCCAGAGGCAGTTTGCTGATTTTGTCGACGATTGATTCAAGCTGAACCTGAAGCTTGTCGAGGCTGCCCGGCACTGTGGGAATTTGCGAAGGCCGTGCAGTGATATCAAACTTCACCGGCTTGGCACCCTGGACAAAATCCATTGCGATATACAGCTGGCCGGTCAGTAAATTTCCGCTGCGCGCCTGGGCCCTGAGCCCTCTCTCGATCATTGTGCCCAGTACACGTTGCGGGCGCAGCTTGTCGTTTTCGTCACCATCGCGGTTGAGCTGCTCGTGAGCACGCCCCAATCTTTGCGGATAAATCACAGCGCCAATGATGGTCGGAAAAGTCTTGGTCACCGGGTCGTAATCCAGATCAATCGACACCACGCGCCCAAGATTTAGCCCCAGAAACTCTACCGGGGCATTCACTGACAACCCGCGCAACGACTGATCGAAACGCATCTGAATATAAAAAGAGGCACCGTCAGGCGGTGCCAGGGCTGTTTCCTGGTCAGCGAACAGCGTGAACTCGGCCCGCTCTTTGGCGCGCTGCGGGTTTGGACTGTAGCGCGGCTCGACGAATGCTATGCCGCCCGCCAGGATTGAAGACAAGGACTGTGTATTGACCTTCAACCCGTTCGCCGTAAGGTTGACCTCCACCCCGCTCGCATTCCAGAACCGCGTGTCACGGGTGACAAACTGATCATTGGGGGCATTGACGAAAATCTGGATATCGACACTTTTACCGTCCTCAGCCAGCGCGTAGGACATCACCTGGCCAACCGGTATTCTGCGGTAGTAGACGCTGGAGCCTATATCGAGTGAACCCAACTCTTCGGTGTGCAAGGTAAATTGAGTGCCCTTGTCGCGATAGGTCACAGCCGGCGGGGACTCAAGACCAATAAAGTCGCTTTTCAGGGTCGGCGAAGATCCGGCATCGGCCCCGATAAAGGCGCCCGACAACAACGTGTCGACCCCGGAGACACCATTGGCACCGATACGCGGACGCACCACCCAAAAGCGTGAATCCTGCGCTGTAAACGGCTTGGCCGAGGCATCCAGCTGCAGCGTGACATCCACCTGATCGCGATCCTCGTTCAGGGCAATTGACGCCACCTTGCCGATGACCACGTTCTTGTATTTGACCAGTGTCTTGTTGGCCTCCAGCCCTTCTGCTGTGGAAAAGCTGACGTTAATCTTCGGCCCCGCTGTGCGCACGTTGTGTATCACCATCGACACACCGACCAGCACGGCCACGATAGGCACCAGCCAGACCAGTGAAATGTTCAAGCGCCTGCGTTTTACTTCAGGCGAGCCAGGGGCTTTTGCATCATCGCATCCAGGGGTTTCAGTCATCTTTAGCCTCTGCATCCCAGATCAGTCGGGGATCAAAACTCATGGCCGCCAGCATGGTCAGTACCACCACACCACCGAAAAACAGGATGCCCATGCGCGGCTCAATGCTGCTCAGGGACTTGAACTGTACTAACGCGACAATCAGCGCCACCACCAGCACGTCGAGCATCGACCAGTAGCCAATCACTTCAACCAGCCGGTACAACTTCGCCCGTTCGCGCCGAGCCACCGCACTGCGGCGCTGACAGGTAATCAATAAAGTGCCCAATACCAGAAACTTCACACACGGCACTGCGACGCTGGCAATAAAAATCAGCAGCGCAAGATCCCATGATCCGCTCTGCCAAAACTCCCAGACCCCGCTCATGATGGTGTTTTCACTGCCATTGCCAAAGGCATCGGTGTACATCACCGGCAATAGATTGGCCGGGATATAGAACACCAGGCTGGCAATCAAAAAAGCCCAGGTGCGGCTAAAACTATTGGGTTTTCGCCCATGCAACACAGAGTCACAACGCGGACAGCGCCGGTCGCTCACCGCACAGGCTCGGTCGCAGGTATGACAGAGCGTCAGGTTCAGCTCTGAAGCATAGGGAGGAGACATCATTGCGGCGACTCTTCCAGGTCATCCCACAAACGACGAATATCCTTGCCGGAAATCAGAATGATCAGCACCGTCAGCATGCCCAGTGCCCAGAGCCCGAGGCCGGGGTGCACATCCAGCATGCCCGCCAGTTTGACCACCGTCACCAGAACGCCTAGCAGACACACTTCGAGCATGCTCCATGGCCGCAATTGCTCCAGAGTACGCATGCATATCTTGAAGCCCGGCGCGGCGCGGCGCCTGAGCGCATAAAACAACACCCAGCACAGCAACACGATCTGCAGCAGTGGCGCGACAATGATCGTAATACCCGCCACTATCGCGATCACACTGATAGGCCCTTGCGCCAGGGCGCTCACCGACTGCCACAGCTCGGCCTGATTATTCAGACCCTGAAAGCTGATGGTGATGACCGGAAATACATTGGCAAAGACGAACATCACCGCGGCGGCGATGGTTAAAGCCAAGTGTTGTTGAATGTTCAAACGCCTCGAGCGATCGAGGATGCAAGCACAACGCACACAGCGGGCCACCTCACCGCGCTTCAGAACCACGGGTGTGTAGACCGAGTCGCAATGTTCACAAATTTTCAAGGCACAAGAAGCGGTCATATCGCACAAGCCCGTAAAGTTGGTTAGCAGTGCTAGAACGCGAGGGTCGGGCTTGTGAAATTCACGTCCATTGGTTGCCCGCTTACCTGAACGCCGAATCCGGAAATATCTATAGGGTGTTAATTGCCAAGCATCACAAACACCGAGAGTGAGTCCTGCCAGGCACTCAAATGACTCTAGACTGTTTTTGAGGCGCCAGCGGATGGGTAAAAAAGACCGAACGCTAAAGGACGATTGGGGGGCTGATCGGGGTCCCCCTTGACTCGCTGCATGGCACGATGCAGCGACTGGCTTAATAAACGGCTTTATCCCTTCAACTCAACATGAGTGAGAGACCAATGCACAAATTTTGGCAAAGATTTCTGTGCCTGCTCGACAACGACATCAGCACAAAGATATTCGACAACATCAAAAACCTGCTCGTCTGCGCGTTATTGTTTGCGGCCGGGACCAACGCGCTGAAAAACGGACGTCAGGTATTTTTCGACCTGACCGCGAGCAACCTGGCGGGCTGGGGCATCATTGCCATCTCCGCACTACTGACCCTGCTCAATGTCTGCGATGGCCTGCGCAAGTTGGCAAAACTTCGCTATCACACGGCGCTGCAAATAGTACTTTTTCTAGCCTATGTGCTGGTGGCCGGACGCATTGTAGAGGTGGTCTGGAACTTCCGTGCGTGACACTTTCAAAACCCGAGACTCACCAACATCATCTTATTACTGGCCACTTCGCAGCCTGCCTCTACGCAGATGCTGCTATGGGCCGAGCTTTACGAGCAAGGTGATCGGCGAGGGGGTTATCACCCAAAGTAGTAAATCATGATCACTGCTGCGTAATTACAGGAGGCCACTGATTTTCTCAGTGCTGCATTTATCAACGGCTGGCGATGAAAGAAAAATCGATACCACTTTCTCAGAGACCTCCCTCCCCAGACTGAAACGTATGCTTGGGGTCTCTATTGCGTTAATCACCCTCACATCAGCGACCTGCAGACCATTTATGGTCACCTTCAGGTTTCCCTGAATGGAGTCACGCGTGATTTCAAACATGCGCTTGCGGGCCGCAGGGGCAAGCTCGACATCTAGTGCAATCAGGTTGGGGTCAGCCGCATCATGGTCCAGCAAAACAAGGCTAACTCGGTCAAAGTCACACCGTGGCGACAAGTCGATTGTTGCGGCTTGAGCTTTAGCTGTGAAGCAAACCATAAGCAGCAGCGTTGCATAGCGGCTCATAACATTTGATCTCGCGCGACAAGGGATATCCAGGAGGCAGGCACTGCTGTGGCAAAGTTGACCATATATGGGTGGGAGCTGGCTTGCCAGCGATGGCGGTGAATCACCCAGTAAGCCTGGTGCCTGCTGAATGTAACGGCATCGGGTCAGGGGATTTTACCGATCCAGCGCCCTGTAGGGTCAAGAGTGCTAACGAGGTCAGTGAAGCCGCAACTCCCTTTACCTCGATAGCTTCAAGGGCTTACGCCATCACCCAGCTCTGAACCTGCGCCGACCCGTGTTCCTGTCTCCAGGCTTTAAGCGTCTTGTGATTGCTGCCCTTGGTCTCGACGACTTCGTTGGTGTGCGGGTTCAGATAGCGCTTAAGAGCCCTGGGAGCCCGCTGCCCCTTGCGACCGGCCACTTTCTGGGCAGTGCCGGCAGACACGTGCGGCCCGAGCAGAGCGACGATCTGAGGCAGGCCTACATCGTACTCACTCATAAGCGAGCGCAGTTTGTCTTCGAACTCGGACTCGGCCTGGAAGGACTTGTCATTTTTGAGGGTTTCCAGGACGTGCTGCTGTTCGGCGATCAGACGCTCGAGTTCTCGGTATTGGGCGATTTTGGACATGGGCGGATACTCTCTGAATAAGTACTGGGAAAAATCATGGGTTATTAATGAAGGCGATTGTGCAACCTTGTTGCCGACACTCGCTGTGCAGACGACCCGGGGCGGTTTGACAGCCCCCCTGTAGACCCCTCGCCTGCCCAAGAGCAACTTCATCTTCTCGAGTTATTAATCAATCCCTCGATAAAAAACTCTATATGCCCTCTGGGACTACTCGGCATTGGCCAGGTGCCAATATTTTTTGCGAGGGTCCTGAATGCTTTTGCGCTCTTGGAGCGAGGAAAACTTCGGTAGACTGCGCGTTGTTGAAGTGCCGCCGTGCGCATATCCTGATCGTAAGGAATCGCCCCCGCATACTGCAAAGTGACATTCAGAAAGTTATCCGTAAGCTTGATCAACTTGGCGTACAGCCGTTGGCCATCCAGAGGGTTGTGCAGCATGCTGGCCAGCACCCGAAAACGGCTGATACCGTAATCACGATTAAGCAGTTTGATCAGCGCATAGGCATCGATGATTGAGGCCGGTTCGTCACACACCACCAGCAACACTTCCTGGGCCGCCCGAACAAAACTGACGACCGACTCACCGATCCCCGACGCTGTATCAATCACCAAGACATCGAGTGTATCCGCTATGTCTCTGAATACATTGATCAAGCCGGCATACTGAGCCGGCGACAAATAAGCCAGGTTTGGTATACCCGATGCCGCATGGGCAATAATGACCCCGCCGGGCCCGCGTATCAGTACATCGGATAATTCACAGCGACCCTCAATCAGATCAGCCAGTGTGTACTGCGGGGTCAGCCCCAGCAGAACAGCTATATTTGATAACCCAAGATCAGCTTCCAGCAATACAACCCGTTTCCCGAGTTCCGCCAACGCCAATGAAAGATTGATAGCAACAACTGTCTTGCCGACGCCACCCTTACCGCTTGTGACGGCAATAACTTGTACACAATGTCCGCGTTCCATACTTTCTACGCCCTTCCATGTGTGACGTGTGAACAATCTTTTAAAGCGAGGAGCAACTTAAAACCCGAGACGACAAACTTTAATAACATTGGCCGATAGAGTGACGGGCACCGGAACATAATTAAACCAACACACCCGCCGCCACCGATTCCCGCCCCTGAACATAAAACACAGTCGACACCGAAAGTTCTTGGGCGCCAGAGGAGATGGCACAGGGCGAGACACACTGCTGACCAACTGTTTTTCATGGCTAACGGGTAGTCAGGCCCGCAGGAAACGATTCAGCCATCCTCTTGAAGAATCACTAGTCCAGGCAATGCAAGGCGTCAAGAACGCTAATTTATAAAAAAAAAAAGCAAAAGAAAAGCCATATAAAACAAATTCCAAGTTTAAAACGGCTAAAAGTCAGCCTAATGGCGCCGGTATTCTGTCAACGCCAAACCGCTCAAAGGAGAATTCCCCGCGCTATATAAGGCTAACGCCGGATTGCCGAATATCGACAAGCCGGTTCTATGGCGCCAGACACCCGTCAACTCGCAAGAAAAACACAAATAAAAGCGTCAATGCCTGTTACATGCCACCCACTTTGGCACTATCATCAACTACTGGTTATTTCCCGTGCCGAGAAACTCACACTGGAAAGAACCGACTTCTACAACTAAAAAGTTAAAAACAGCCAACACCTAAACTTAGTCACACCCCAAAGACCCTTTTCATACACATGGACAAAACCATCAAGCCTGCAAACTTGCCTATCAGGCACTTAAAGCCGTCTCGATTGTGTTCATTGCAACTTTTTAGTTATAAAGAAAATGGATAAATCTATTAATGGATGATCTCATGACACCCGCCGCCAGCCCACCACTCAACAATGACGCCTACAGTTCAATAAATGATCTGTTCAATACACGCTCGACCCCAAAGGCATACTCATGAAAAAAGTATCGAGACGTGGCTGGAGCTGGGCTTATCACAAGTTACGCGGTCTGCAGTGTTCCAGAGTGTCTTCTTTGTATAGAGCAACACTGTTTTCGATGCGAGGCGATACCGGGACTTTTATGAACGACCGCACGTGGCAAAAGATACGCCTGCACCGATAGCCAATGGTCAGGCTTTGTTGCTGCGCTCAACAGTCCAGTACACCGCCGGCAAGTGCAGCTACCCCCCCGCCTCTGCAGGAGCGAGCAAGCCCGCTCCTGCAACAGGTTTGTGCGATGGCGCGGTGAATACAGCCCAGCCTCAATCGCCCAATGCAGTACCTTCACGCCGAGGATCGGCACCGGCGGCCCAGCCGGTTTTATCCCGAATAATAATCTGGGTTCCACTGGTCATCTCGATCGCGGACACCTCGTGCCCGCGGTCTTTCAACGCCTGCACCAGTGCCGGGCTGACACGTCCGGCTTCGACCTCTGTCGCGACATTGCGACTGCCGAAATTGGGAAGGCCGATGGCGTCCTGCGGGTTGAGTTTCCAGTCCAGCAGCCCTACCACCGCCTTGTTTACGTATTCAATGATCTGCGAGCCCCCAGGTGAGCCGACAGTGGCAACCAGCTCGCCACTCTTGCGATCAAATACCAGGGTCGGGGCCATGGAAGAACGGGGCCGTTTGCCCGGCTCGATACGGTTGGCAACCGGCTGACCGTTCTCATCCGGGATGAAGGAAAAGTCGGTTAGCTGGTTGTTGAGAATGAAACCATTGCTCATCACATGTGAACCAAATGCCGACTCAACCGAAGTGGTCATCGAGATCGCGCCCCCCTGATCATCGACGGCGGCAATCTGCGAGGTCGAAATCCGCAGCGGGGATCGATCAGGTGCCAGGGCCAGGTTGATCCCCGGTGGCGTTCCGGCATCCGCACGGCCCATGCTTTTTTCCCCGATCAGGGTCGCCCGGCTCTGCAGATATTTCTTATCGGTCAGGCCTTTCACATTCACCGGGACGAAGTCGCTGTCCGCCAGATACAGCGCCCGGTCGGCATAGGCCAGGCGCTCTGCTTCAGCCATCAGGTGCACCGCAGTGGCCGAGGGCTGCAGGCCAACAGGAGGCATGGTGGCCAGATCCAGCGCGGCAGATTTGCGTTGCAAGGCATCCAGAATCCCCAATGTCTGGAGTACCGCGACGCCCCCTGAAGAAGGCGGCGGCATGCCACACACGCGCCACTGCTTGTAATCACCACACACCGGGTGACGCTCTTTGGCCCGGTAACCGTTGATATCGGCCAAAGACAACGAACCCGGATTGGGATGGGAATTGACCTGCTCAACCATCGCCTGCGCGATGGCGCCCTGGTAGAACGCCTCCACGCCCCGGTCGGCAATGGCCTGAAGGGTTTGGGCCAGCTCCGGGTTCTTCAGCACTGTGCCAACCGGCAAGGGCTGGCCCTGCTCTGTGAGCAGGTATATGGCCAGGGCCGGCGACTGTGCAATGAATTTGTCTGCCACGATCTGCGAGTGCAGTCGTGCAGACACCGGAAAACCTTCACTGGACAACCGAATGGCGGGTTCAAACAGTTCATTCCACGGCAGTTTGCCGTGTTGTTCATGGGCCATTTGCAGCGCCCTGAGCACACCGGGCACCCCCACCGAAAGCCCGCCTATCTGAGCATCGGTAAAGGCAACCGGCTTGCCGGCTGCATCCAGGAACATGCGTTTGTCGGCCCCTGCCGGTGCTGTTTCCCGACCATCAAAGGCCTGCACCTTGTGTCCGTCCCAGTACATGATGAAAGCACCGCCACCGATGCCGCTTGCCTGCGGCTCTACCAGCGTCAGGACGGCCTGCATGGCAATGGCGGCATCAATCGCAGACCCGCCTTTGCGCAGCATCTGCTGGCCTGCAGCGGTTGCCAGCGGGTTAGCCGCCGCAGCCATGTGGCGCGTGGCATGCACGGGCACCATATCGGCTCGATAACCCGAGGCGATCTCGGGTGCGGGCGGTAATTCGGAGGTTTTCCCAAGGCCCGGCTTCTCACTGCTGCAACCCCCGATCCAGAGGGCCAAAGCCGATAAACCAATCACATAGACATTATTTTTTTTAGCGCGCAGGTTAATGATCAAAACGGCTTCCTTCTTCCTTGCTTGGTAATGCGCGGCCCAGCGGGCCAAAACGCAAACCCTCAAAAGTCATGACTTCAGAGGTACGGCTGGACGTGATCCTGCATCACATCGCGAGCCTGGCAAAGAACAAATAACCCGTCAGCGCCGATGGGCCAGTGAACGCACCAGCCCGTCGCCCAGGCTTTGTACGCTCTGCACCAGAATCACCAGCATCACCACCGTGGCCACCATCACCTGATTATTGAAGCGCTGATAGCCATAACGGATCGCCAGGTCACCCAGCCCGCCACCGCCAATGACCCCGGCCATGGATGAAAACCCGATCAGCATCACCAGCGTCAATGTCAGCCCCGCCAACAAGGCCGGCAGTGCTTCGGGGAGCAGCACCTTGAAGATCACATGACCAATATGGCCGCCCATGGCCAGGATCGCTTCGATCCGGCCCTTGTCTACTTCGTCCAGCGCGTTCTCGACAATCCGGGCAAAAAAAGGAAAGGCACCAATGGTGATCGGCACTACCGCGGCGGTACTGCCCAAAGTGGTACCCACCAGCAGCCGGGTCAGCGGAATCAGGGCAATCAGCATCACCACAAAGGGCAGTGAGCGCCCGAGGTTGATCACCGCCCCCAGCACCCGGTTGATTCGCGGCAACGGGAAAAGTCCGTCGCGGCGGCTGATAAACAGCAACACCCCGACCGGCAGGCCGATCAGTACGGTGAAGATTGCTGCCAGCAGCACCATGTACAAGGTTTCGCCGGTGGCGTTGAGTAACAGTTGGAGAATTTCATGCCAGTCCGTTTTCATCCTGCCCTCACCATTTGCAGACCGGGCGCCAGCAACCGCCCCAGTTTTGACGACGGATCAGCCTGCAACTGCACCAGGCTGCCACTCTCCACAATGCGCCCGGCGGCCAGGGACACCGCGCTGTCGCAAATGGCCTTGACCACCTCCAGTTCGTGGGTAATCAACACGATGGTCACCCCCAGTTGACGATTGATATTGCGCAGCAATTGCAGAATCGAATCCGTGGTTTCCGGGTCCAGGGCGCTGGTGGCCTCGTCCGACAGGATATAAGCCGGACGCGCTGCCAAAGCCCGGGCAATGCCCACCCGCTGTTTCTGCCCGCCGGACAGCTGGGACGGAAATGCCTGCGCCTTGTCGCTCAGGCCCACCAGATCCAGCAGCTCGCGGACCCGGCTATGGCGCTGTGCTTTGCTTACCCGGGCAATTTCCAGGGGCACGGCGACGTTGTCGAAGACATTGCGCGAGTGCAGCAGGTTGAAGCCCTGGAAAATCATCCCGATGCGCTGACGCTGACGGCGCAATTCACTGTCAGGCAGGGCTGTGAGGTCCGCACCGTCCAGCAGAATGCGCCCACTGGTGGGTCGTTCGAGCAGATTGAGACAACGCAGCAACGTCGACTTGCCCGCCCCGCTGCGTCCGAGAATCCCGAAAATAGCGCCATCGGCAATGCTCAGCGACACCTTGTCCAGCGCCGGAGGCTGGCCCGGGCCGTAGATTTTGCTCAACTGCTCGACGACGATCATGGCTTGCTGTCCGCGACCGTCACCGGGAGCACCGAACCCGAGAAATTGTCGGTGATGTACTTGGCCACCTCAGGGGAAGTCAGGTCTTTGGCCAGTTGCCTGATGCGAGGGTCATCCTGCAGCTTGGGGAGGGTCACCAGAATATTGGCGTACGGATTACCCTCTGACTTCTCCAGCCCCAGCGCATCCTTGGCCGGCACCAGGCCTGCTTCCAGCGCGTAGTTGCCGTTAATCACCGCCAGGTCCACGTCATCCAGAGCGCGGGGAATCTGCGGTGATTCGATTTCGAGGATCTTCAGTTGTTTGGGGTTTTCGGCAATGTCCTTCGGGGTTGCCTGATCGGTGGCCGGGTCATTGAAGCCGGGCTTGAGCTTGATCAGCCCGTTGTCCTGCAACAGGTACAGCGAGCGACTGAGGTTGGTGACGTTGTTAGGCACTGCGACCGTAGCTTTTTGCGGCACTTCGGCGAAGGTCTTGTGACGATGGGAATAAATCCCCAGTGGCTCGATATGCACAGTGGCCGCCACCACAAATTTTTGCCCGAGCGCCTGCTCCTGAGTTTTCAGATACGGCAGATGCTGGAAGTAATTGGCGTCCACATCACCATGGGCCAGCAGCTCATTGGAGTTCACGCCATTGGGGATCTCGATCACCTTGATATTCAACTGCGGGTCGATCTTTTGCACAAACGCCAGAATCTGCGCGTGGGGCACCGGGTCCGCCGCCACTCTTAATGGCTCCTGGGCCAGGGCACTGAAAGAAGTCAGCAACGCGCCGAGCACGGCCAGGGTCAAGCCTGTTTTTTTGAACATGGGGCAGTCCTTTTATCAAGCGCTCAGGGCGTCGGGAATCAATGCATCGGCGTAATAACGCCGGGCAACATCAGGGTGCGAGCGCAGGCGGCCTTTGAGATAGTTCCAGCCCACATCACGAAACAACGGGTTATCCGGATCGCTGGCCGGGCCCCGCGCTTCACGCAGCAATGCCGTCGGCAAGGGGTACAGCGGCACCACGGCATCCAGCTGCGCGCCGAGGAAAAACGCAATCGACAGCCGCTCATTACCCGCCTGCGGTGACAGCACCCGGTGCACCGTGGCGCGCAGATAACCGTTGGTGGCCAGTTCCAGCAGTTCACCGATGTTCACCACCAGCGTGTTCTCCAGCGGCAGCGCATCGATCCAGCGCCCCTCTTCAATCTCGACTTGCAGACCCGCCTGGCGGTCTTGCAACAGAAAGCTCAGAAAGCCCGAATCCTTGTGCGCGCCCACCCCCTGATTACTCTGCTGCGGCGCCTGCCCCGGATAACGCATCAACTTGATGTGCTCATTGGGCTGGTCGCCGTACAGCCGATCGAAAGCCTCCTGGGGCAGCGACAACGCCTCAGCGAAAGCCCGCAACAGCCGCAGAGACATGCCAGTCATGGCTTGTTGCCAGTCAAGCAGCAAGGGTTTCAATTCAGGCAGTGCCGCCGGCCATTGATTGGGGCCTTGCAGGCGCGCCCACCAGGGGCTGTTGTCATCGATGGGCAACACCGCTCTTTCGGCGCCCAGATCGAACTGTTCGCGCAGATCGGGCTGGCCCCGGGTGATCTCGGAAGCGGCACGGTTGTAACCGCGAAAGTGCGGTGAATTAATCATGCCGACCGCGGCTTTTTCGCTGTCCGGCAGGGCAAAGAACTGCCTGGCACCGGCCTGTACCTGCTGCAACAATTCGCTATCAATACCGTGCCCGGTCAAATAGAAAAAACCCACATCCCGGGCGGCATGGCGCAGATCGTCAAGAAACCCCTGACGCTGGATCGCGGTCCCGTCCAGCAAAGACAGATCCAGAATCGGCAAGGCGGTAATGTCCCGTGTATGCGGCATGGCTCACTCCCCTATGAATCAGCTAAAAGACGTTTTACCGATGTTTGACCGGCGATGACTTAAAGCTAAACGATCTTAAAAAGAGTCAGCCAATAACTTATTCGCATTACCTTAGGTGTAAAAAAGTCTCAGGGTTTACGATTTTAAAGTGCATTGAAATTGGCAAAGCTGCAGGAGCAGAAAAGCTCGCGAGGCAAGCTCGCTCCCACAATCGATGTTTGCACGAGAAAAGAATCCCCCGACAACCCCACCCCCGTGTAGGAGCGAGCTTGTCTCGCGATGGCGGAGTGTCTGAACCGATGCCCATTCTGGATCACCGCCATCGCTGGCAAGTCAGCTCCTACAATAAATCCCCGACAACCCTCTCCCTGTAGGAGCGAGCTTGCTCGCGAGTTTTTCAAAGCAGCAATAAAGAGCTCGCGAGCAAGCTCGCTCCTACAGATTCTGTACCCTTACAGCCCCACCGGCTCCCCAAGGTTGAGCATCAAGCGATTGGCCCAGGCGAAGATCGCAATGGCGTGGATCAGGTCAAGAATCTCGCCGTCGTCCAGCCCCTGTTCGCGCAAGCCCTGCAATAACTCGGGGAGCAGTTGAGCCAGGGTCAGGGCGATTGCAACGCCACTACCATTACCGAAACATAGTCAAAAAGCCATTTTTTATAAACAGCATTACAGGTGTTTAAATTCTTCTTTCAGCAGCTCGGAAAACTTATCTTTTGCACGATGAAACTCAACGTTTTTGTTCGATATGAAATAATTTTGCACAGGCAGTAAATCTTCGAACATATATTCACTTATACTTCCGATCCGCCCGAACTGCTCAAACAAACCTTTCGGAACTAACGACACGCCTGCTCCGGCACTTACGCAACCCAGGATTGTGCCATAACTGGCTATGCTTGTTATGGGGATTGATACTTCATGCCTCTCCAGCCAACCTACCAACGTCTTCCTGTAAGGGCATCCTTCAGGCCACATGAATATATCAGTGCCACTCAAATCCTGCGGCTCATGTATCCGCCCAGCAGCCGCAGAGGCGACCAATACCAACTCCTCCTTGTAAATCTCAATAATTTCAAGATCCGGGTGCTCAGGCCTGACAGCGATAATTGCTCCATCCAGTTCATGGCTGACCACATCGTTTGATAATTGCGACCATTCCCCCGTACTAAACTGCATTTGTACAGAAGGATAGCGCTGATGAAACTTTGATAAAAGCTTGGGCAACCTGCCTGTGGCGGATGACTCTATAGCGCCAATTTTCAAGTTTCCCGACGGCGCTGCGGCGGGATCGAGGGCTCTTTGTGACTCCTCACACAAAGACAGGATCTTGTTAACGTAGCCAAGAAACAACCGACCGGAAGGGCTGATGACAAGCCCCCGGCCTTTCCTTATAAATAACGAGACTCCGAGTTCCCTTTCTAAATGCTTGATTCTGTTTGTGATGTTTGAAGGAACACAGTGTAACAGTTCAGAGGCGCGGATAATGCTTCCTTGATCGGCCACTGTTTTGAACATCGCTAACTGAGACAACTCCATGTCATTGCTCACTAAAAGTGAATGATGGGATCACTATAAATCACTTGTTGCAAGCATTCAACTCGTTTAATTTTTACACTCTGATTTCATCCAGTGCATTTCAACTAGATAATCCGACGGGTCTTTATGGAGAAAGGCAAATCATGAGCTCAGCATCGTCGCAAATTCGTTACGACACGTTTGAGTACAAGTCCATACAAGAGTTTGGTGAGATTTTCATTGAGGCTCTACCAAAGCATGTACGAAATTTAAAAAACCCCGGCCGGGTTATATTAGAAAATGACCGGAGACAGCCTGTATTAGCGCATATCATGCAAATATCCGAGCTTCAGGATGCGATGTTTGAGGTGCTTAATCACCCGATTACGCAAGAAGCTCAGTTCCAATGTGAAAATGCCTTTCGAGTTTTTTTTGAAAAACCAACAGTAGACTCGGTTGTTCTGAAATCTTTTAATATAACTTTCAAGCTGGGTCGACTGAAAAGCATTATGCTCAATTACAATGAAAGAGTAGGAAACGCTTTTGCGGCGATGCACCAAGCCCTGACCTCATAGCGCCAGGGTTCTATAGCCAGAGGGACATACCGATTATCTTTCTTCAAACCAGCCATAGGCCAATCGGTGTATTTCGAAAAACGTAGAGCTCAAACCAAGAGAAATGTCATGGTTTTTTGTTGGAAATTCAAGTTACAAAAGGATCCATTATATGGATCTTGAACAAACCTTGATCGCGCTAGGTTTTTTTGCCTTTTGCGGTGGCTTAATAGATGCTGCAGTCGGTGGTGGCGGGCTTGTACAACTGCCGGCACTTTTACATGCCCTCCCTCAGCAAAGTCTAGCTACTGTTTTTGGGACTAATAAACTTGCTGTTTTGGCGGGCAACTTATCTTCGATATTCAGCTATGTAAAGCGAATAAAAATCTTGTGGAAGTTAATGCTTCCCACCATGCTTTCCGCATTTTTATTTGCTTTTCTTGGTGCCTTCTCAGTATCTATCGTGCCAAAAAAACTGATGGAGTTTGTTGTTTTTTTCATTCTGATAGCCATGGCCATTTATACGTTCACGGAAAAAAAATTAGGCTTGGTGGCTTCTAATAAACATTGCGGATCAAAGGAGATTATATTAGGAGTATTTTTTGGTGGCCTCATTGGTTTCTATGATGGTGTCTTTGGCCCTGGTAGCGGTAGCCTTCTGCTTTTTATATTTGTCAAATTTTTTGGCTTCGATTTTTTAAACGCATCAGCCTCTGCAAAACTGGTTAATTTGGGTACGTTTAGCGCAGCGCTTATGTTTTTTGTTCCGTCTGGCAACGTCTTATGGACTATCGGCGGTATAGTTGCTCTGTGCAATATGGCAGGTTCTCTTACCGGGGTTTTCTTGGCACTCCGTTACGGAAGTGGCTTTATCAGGATATTTTTCCTGATTCTGCTTATATTTTTGATAGGCAGAATGGGGTTGTCTCTATTTACGTAGTGGATAAGCACAAGCTTTAGTCCCTGCGGCCAGCCACTCGCTTCGAGTGATCTGCCATACGTCTACCTGCATGAGTTCCGAGACGAGATTTCCGTTGCGCGTTTCGATCATTCGCATGCCTTTGATTTGCTAGCTAATCCCCGCTAACGAATTGATTCTAAACGCTGGGCATGCGCCGAGGCGCAGAAGAGTCAGGCAATAACTTATTGGCATGACCTTAGGCGGAATAAAGCCTCGCTCTATGTGATTTTCAAGTGCACTGAAAATGGCAAAGCTGCAAGAGCTGAAAAGCTCGCTCCCACAATCGATGTTTGCACGAGAAAAGAATCCCCCGACAACCCCGCCCCCGTGTAGGAGCGAGCTTGTCTCGCGATGGCGGAGTGTCTGAACCGATGCCCATTCTGGTTCACCGCCATCGCTGGCAAGCCAGCTCCTACAATAAATCCCCGACAACCCCCTTCCTGTAGGAGCGAGCTTGCTCGCGAGCATTTCAAAGCAGCAATAAAGAGCTCGCGAGCAAGCTCGCTCCTACAGATTCTGTACCCTTACAGCCCCACCGGCTCCCCAAGGTTGAGCATCAAGCGATTGGCCCAGGCGAAGATCGCAATGGCGTGGATCAGGTCAAGAATCTCGCCGTCGTCCAGCCCCTGTTCGCGCAAGCCTTGCAATAACTCGGGACGCAGTTGACCCGGGTTCAGGGTCAGGTCGATGGCGAACTGCACAATCGCCCGCTCCCGGGGGGTGGTGCCGGCACTGTGGGGGTCGGCAAAGACCTGGGCGATTGCATCATTGCGCTTGGCCAACTGCTCGAAACGCTGGGCATGCACCGAGGCGCAGTACACGCACCGGTTGATCCGCGACACCACTGCACTGGCCAGTTCGCGTTCGGCACGGGACAGGCCGCCCGGGGCATACATGATCGCGTTGAACGCCAGCGAGCGCTGGCGCAGCACTTCAGGCTGATGGATCAGGGTCAGGTAATAGTCCGAGACTTTGGCCTGGGGATGGCTCTCTTCCAGTACCGCTTGCTGCTCGGCCGTGGCCTGCGCCACATCGAGGGTCGGCAGCCAGGCCTTCCAGCCCAGGCTGCGGCTGGTGAAGCCTTGAATATCCAGAAATTCACTCATTGCGCCGCCCCCAGTGCCTGCAGCGCACTCAGGCCTGCAGCCAGACGCACTTGATAGGAAATAAAGGCGATCAGCTGCCCCAGCGTGACCACATCCACCGGTGCCAGCCCCGCCGCCAACAGTTGCTCAAGGGCTGCGCGATCACCTGCAACCGGGTCCAGCACCAAGGTGCGGGTAAACCCCAGGATCGCCTCCAGCCGAGGTTGCCCCAGTGTGTGCAGCGCATCCTCTTCAACCGCCGCCAATACCCGGGGCTCCAGGTGCAACAGCTCGCGATAATGGGCCGCCAATGGCCCGTGCGGGGTCAGCAGGCAGGCGTACCAGGCCACCAGCAGCCGTTCTTCAGGGCTGAGGTTGCCGGGCAGGTCAGGGTCGAACAGCGTCTCATAGCTGCCCTGGGTGGCACTCACCACCTTGGCCCGTGCCTGTCGCAATTGTTGCACCGGCCCCCCGGCGTCGAGTAACAGCCGATCCAGCAGATCGGGTATGGCAGGACTGTTCATTGCAACTCCTTGGTCTGCGCCCGGCGTGCTGCCACGGCGTTCTGCAAAAATTCCCTGACGGCTTGCCACGACTGTTGATTGGCCCGGGCATTGGCTGCCGGCTCACCGTCGTCGCTATAGGTCGCAGGTATGAAAGGCAACAAAATGCTGTGCCCGGCCAGCGGGTAATCGTGTTGCGCCACCGGCCACGGGTGTCGCGAGGACTGCAGACGCTCACAGACCATCTGCCCGAAACGGCTGGACGGCCAGGCCGCATCATCCCCCGCCGTCAGCAGCAGTACCGGGCCACGAATCTGCTCCACGGCAATGCGCGCCCGCTCCACCGCTTGCGCGTCTTGCAGCGCAGTGCTGATCGACAGCGCATTGCGCAACCCGGCATCCCGGGCCGCCCAGCTGGCGTGACGATTGTTGTTCCACACATGCACCAGCGGCTGGCCACGGTACAACCAGGCCGGGCCATCGCGCCCCACCGCCGGGTCCGCCGCTGCCTGGCCCCCATGCACCAGCGCGCTGGGCACGTAGCCGATTACCGCAGCCACCGAGCGGGGAAACAGGCTACCCAGCAACAGCACCAGCTCGCCTCCCCGGGACTGGCCACTGAGGGCGATAAAGCCATCGGCCGGCGCCAGTTCGCGGCGCATCCATGCCAGGCCTTGCTCGAAATATTCCAGCGGAGTGTTGGAGATGTAATCCGACAGCCCCGGCGCCTTGAAATAACCCAGCGCCAGTGCGCTGTAACCCCGCGAGGCATAGAGCGCAGCACGGGCTTCGTTGATCCCGCCGCCGGAGCCGTTGAGCACCATCACCGCCGGGTGCGGGCCAGGGCCTGCGGGCACAAACAGGGTGCCCACCAGGCCGTTCTCTCGAATCTCGCGACGGCTGACACCTTCGCCCGCCAGGCGCTGGATCAGGGTCTGCATCTGGTCGCTGCCTTCAAGGCGTATCTCGGTCAGCAACGGTTGCACCACTGAATCGTTGAATACCGCAGTGCTGCGCCCTTGCCCGGCACGCTGGCTCCACAGCAGGCCCATGGCCGAAACCCCGCTGTAATCACCCGCTAGCGGCGCATCCTGTTCAAGATCAACCCGGCCCCGGGCGTCGGCGACAAACGTCGCCGAACTGCGCCACAGGTGCTCGCCGCCACGTCGGGTCTGGCTGCTCAGGGTCACCTGCTGCCCCGCTGCCAGCCCCTCGACCACGATCTGCCGCGGCTCGTCCAGCAGGCCATCGGCAGGGGTAATGTGCAGCGTCGCCATTACTTTTTTTCCTCGCTGACCATCATCGCCGTGGTGCGGTCGCTGAGCAGCGGATCGACTCGCAACCCTTTGCGCGCCGCCCAGATATTCTGGTAATGGAACAGCGGCAACACGCCCACATCGTCCGTCACCAGCGTCACCGAATGACGCAGGATCGCCTCGCGCTTGCCATCGTCGAACTCTGACGAAGCCTGCTCCAGCGCCTGGTCCACCAACGGATTGCTGTAACGCCCCCAGTTCGATGAGCCCAGGCCTTTGCCGGCATCCGCACTGGCCAGCACATTGGTCAGCCCGTAACTGGCCTCACCCGTGCCATTGCCCCAGGCAATCACCGTAACCGCGTACTCGTTCTTGTTGGCGCGGCTGGCATACACCGACCATGGCACCACTTGCAGATCCACCTTGACCCCGATCCGGGCCCAGAACTGCGCCACCGCCTGCAGGGTTTCCGGGGCCAGCGGGTAGCGGTCGCCGGGCACGTGTACGGTCAATTGAAAGCCATCGGGGTACCCGGCCTCGGCCAGCAGTTTTTTCGCCTGCGCCGGGTCGTTGGCAATATTTTTCACCTGCGGGTTGTAGCCAAAAGTATTGGCCGGCATCCATTGGTTGGCCTCGGTCACGGTGTTCTGCAGGATGCGTTCAACAATCGCCTTGCGGTTGATTGCCAGAGACAGCGCCTGACGCACCCGCACATCGCGCAACGGGTTTTCGGCCAGTGGCCGGCCCTGGTTGTCGCGAATGAACTCGTTGGGGCCTTCACGAAAGCTCGGCTGGATCAGCAATGCGCGCAGGCCCGGGTAGGCAAACAGGCTGACGCCGGGAGTGGCTCCGAGCTTTTTCACATCCGCGGGCGAGACCTTGTCGATCACGTCCACATCCCCCGCCAGCAAGGCTGCGGTACGGCTGGCCGGGTTGGCGATATAGCGGTAATCCACCTGATCCCACACCGGCGGCTTGCCCCAGTAATCAGGGTTGCGCTCAAACAGGCTGCGATCACCCTGGGCATTGGACACCAGGCGATAGGGCCCGGTACCGATCACGGCTTTGCCGCTGTTGTAATCCTCGGTACTGGAGTGTTCTCCCACATGGCGACTGACGATGTAGATCGAATCGATGTTTTGCAGCAACAACGTATTGGGCTCTGTGGTCTTGACCCGCAAGGTATACGGGTCCGGGGCACTGACCGAGGCGATGGTGCGCAGTGAACTGGAATACGGCGCCACGCTGCCCGGCACGTTACGCGCCCGCTCCAGAGAGAACACCAGATCATCGGCGGTCAGGGGCTGGCCGTCCTGCCACTTGACGTCTTTGCGCAAGTAAAACTCCCAGGTGGTGTCATCCAGGGTCTTCCAGCTTGTCGCCAGGCCGGGCAAGGTCTGGTTGTCATGCCGCTCCAGCAGCGACTCCCAGACATGCAGTGCCAGGGAGCGGTCCCCGGCGTGGTTGTTCAATTGCGGGTCCAGAGACGACACCGGGTCGGCGTAAGCAATGCGCAGGGACTGGGCACTGGCCCCGGCCGCAGCGCTCAGCAATGCAGCAGTCAATAACGTAAGCAGCAGCGGTTTCATGGTCGGTTCCGTTCAAGAGTTGAGATGGCAGGCACTGAAATGGCCGGGTGACACTTGCAGCAGCGCCGGCGCCTGTTCGCGGCAGCGGGCTGTGGCATGCGGGCAGCGCGGATGGAAATGACAGCCGGAAAGCGGATTCAGCGGGCTGGGAATCTCCCCGCGAATGGCCTGGTACTGACTGCGGCGCAGTTCAAAACGGGGGATCTGCGCCAGCAGCGCCTGGGTGTAGGGGTGATTGGCGCGGGCAAACAATTCGTCCACCGTGGCCGACTCCACCACCCGCCCCAGATACATCACCACTACCCGGTCGCAGAGGTGTTCCACCACGCCCAGGTCGTGACTGATAAACAGATACGTCAGGCCCAGTTGCTCGCGCAGGTCCATGAACAGATTGAGGATCTGCGCCTGAATCGACACGTCCAGCGCCGCCACCGACTCATCGCACACCAGCAACTGCGGCTGCACGGCCAGCGCCCGGGCAATGCCGATGCGCTGGCGCTGGCCGCCGCTGAACTGGTGCGGATAACGCTGGCGCAACTGCGGGCTCAAACCGGCACGGCGTAACTGGGCACTGACGTAATCATCGAAGCCGCCAGCGTCGGTCAGCCCCTGACGCAGCGCACCTTCGCCAACAATACGGTCAACCCGCAGCCGCGGATTGAGGCTGGCATAAGGGTCCTGAAACACCATCTGAACCTTGAGCCGCTCGCTGCTGCTGAGCGACTCCATCGGTTGCCCGTCGACACTTACGCTGCCGCTTGAGGCCGGCAGCAAGCCGGCAACCATGCGCCCCAGCGTTGACTTACCGCAGCCGGACTCGCCCACCAGCCCCACCACTTCACCCCGGGCAATGCGCAGGTCGACGCCCTCCACTGCCCGGGTCACCGGTCGCGGCTGGCGCAGGCCGAGGCGTTGCAGCAGGCCGCCGGGGGCCTGGCCAAACTGTTTGCTGACCTGGCGCAACTCAATCAGCGGCACGGATTCATTGGCCATGGGCAACTCCAGGCTGAACAACGGCGGGATGGAAGCAGCGCAGGCTGCGACCGGGTTCAATTTCAACCGCGGGCGGCTGCACCGCGCAGGCACTGCTGGCCCGGCTGCAACGCTCGGCAAAGGCACAGCCGGCAGGCATCGACAGCAGATCCGGGGCCATGCCCGGAATTTGCCGCAGCCGCTGACCGCGCTGGTTGCGACTGGGCAGGCTGTCGATCAGGCCCTGGGTGTAGGGGTGCAGTGGACGGTCAAGCACCGCGTCGACACTGCCCTGCTCGACGATGCGCCCGGCGTACATCACCGCCACCTCATCGGCCAGGCCTGCCACCACCGACAAGTCATGGGTGATCCAGATCAGCGCGGTGCCCTGCTCGCGTACCAGCTTTTGCACTTCGCCGAGGATCTGCGCCTGAATCGTCACATCCAGGGCCGTGGTCGGTTCATCGGCAATGATCAGGTCCGGGCGATGCAGCAAGGCTATGGCAATGGCTACCCGCTGGCGCATGCCCCCGGACAGTTGATGCGGGTAGGCACGCAGGCGTTCTTCGGGGCTGGCAATGCCCATCGCGGCCAAGGTGTCGCTGGCATGCTGGCGGGCCTGGCGCCGGTTCATCGGGTTGTGCGCCTGTACCGCCTCGATCATCTGGGTGTCGATGCGCAACACCGGATTGAGGGTCATCATCGGGTCCTGAAAAATCATCGCGATGCGATTGCCCTGCAAATGCCGCAGCTCTCTGGCTGACAACCGGGTCAGATCGCGGCCCTGGAACAGGATCTCCCCGGCGCTGATCCGCCCCGGTGCATCCACCAGCCCCATGATCGAAAACCCGGTGACCGACTTGCCCGACCCCGACTCCCCCACCAGCCCGAGAATCCGCCCCGGCTGCAAGCGCAGCGAGACTTCGCGCACCGCCGGCAGGATGCCGTCGCGGGTATGGAAAGAAGTCGACAGGCCGCGCACCTCAAGGGTCGCGGGCAGCACAGCAGTCTGTAGTGCGTTCATCGCTGCAACCTCGGGTTGAGTACATCACGCAGGCGGTCGCCCACCAGGTTGATCGAAACGATGGTCAGCAGCAGCGCCAGCCCCGGAAACACGCTGATCCAGTACTCGTCGCCGAGCATGAACTGAAAGCCGTTGGCGATCAGCAGGCCCAGCGACGGCTCGGTGATTGGCACCCCGAGGCCGAGGAACGACAGGGTCGCTTCCAGGGTAATGGCGCGGGCGATCTGCAATGCTCCGATCACAATCAGCGGTGGCAGGCAGTTGGGCAAAATGTGCCCGACCACAATCCGCCAGCGGCTGATGCCCTGCCCCCGCGCCGCCTCGACATACTCGCGACGGCTTTCGACCAGCGCCTGGGCGCGCGCCGTACGGGCGTAGTAGGCCCACTCCAGCAGCACCAGGGTCAGCATCACGTTGCTCACCCCCTTGCCCAGCCAGGCCAGAATCATCAGCGCCATCAGGATCCCCGGGAACGACAGCAACAGGTCCACCACCCGCATGATCAGCGCATCGACCCAGCCCCCGGCATAGGCCGAGATCAGCCCCAGCAAAGTACCGACCACGGCCGCGATCAACGCAGAGCCCACGCCCACCAGCAAGCTGATGCGCAAGCCATAAATAATCGCCGAGTACAGGTCGCGGCCCTGCCCGTCCGTGCCCAGCCAGTAGGTGTAAGCGCCTTCCTGGCTGATGGCACCCGGCGCCAGACGTGCATCCATGACGTCCAGTTGCATCAGGTCATAGGGGTTTTGCGGGGTGATCCACGGCGCCAGCAACGCGGCCAACACAATCGCCAGCAGCACCAGCAGGCCGGTGACGGCCAGCGGCGAACGCAGAAAATCCACCGCGCCGCGTTGCCACAGCGATTGCACCTGCAATTGCGCAGGGGGTTTGATCAGCACGGTCATTGCACACCTTCCAGACGAACACGCGGATCAAGCAGGCGATACAGCACATCGACCAGCAGATTGAGGGTCACGAAAATCACCACCACGACCATCAGGTAAGCCACCACCACCGGCCGGTCGAGGTTGTTGATGCTGTCCAGAATCAACTTGCCGGCGCCGGGCCAGGCAAAAATGCTCTCGGTCACCACCGCGTAGGCAATGGTCGAGCCCAACTCCAGGCCAAGTACCGTCACCAGCGGGATCAGGGTATTGCGCAGCACGTGCATGAGGATCACCCGCGTCGGCGACAGGCCTTTGGCCCGGGCAAACTTGACGAAGTCCTGGGGCAGGATTTCGCGCACCCCGGCACGGGTCAGGCGCAGCACCAGAGAGATCTTGAACAGCGCCAGATTCAGCGCTGGCAGCAACAAATGCTGCCAGCCGTTAAGGGTCAGCCACGACCACTGAATGCCCAGCCACTCGCGGGTTTCGCCACGGCCGCTGGCCGGCAGCCAGCCCAGATGCACCGAGAACAGCAGGATCAGCATCAGTGCCACCCAAAAAGCCGGCAGCGAAAAGCCGATAATGCTCCCCGCCATCATTAGCCGTGCCGCAGCCGTGTCCGGGTAAAGCCCGGCGTACAGCCCCAGCGGTACGCCGATCAGGATCGCCATCAACAAGGCACTGAATGCCAGTTCCAGAGTCGCAGGCAGGCGTTGCAAAATCAGTTGCAAGGCGTCTTCGTGGTAGACATAACTTTTGCCCAGATGGCCGTGCAGCACGCCATTGAGGAAGTTCAGGTATTGCTGCCATAACGGTTGATCCAGCCCCAGGCGGGCGATCGCCTGCAGGCGCTCGGCCTGGTTCAGGTCTTCGCCCACCAGGATGTCCACCGGGTTACCGATGGCATTGAGGCCGACGAACACGATCAGGGTCATCAGCAGCATCACCAGCAAGGCTTGCCCCAGGCGTCGCAATAGCCAGCCACTCATGTACGCAGCTCCTCGGCCCGCAAGCGGCCCGGCTGCCATTCATCGCCCTGCAGCTCCGGTTCGTCATAGGCCTGCATGGCCTCAAAATGCAGCGCCACATCGTCGTTGAACAACTGCCCGGCCAGGCCCTGAGCCATGCGTTTGGCACCTTCGCTGATGGCCGGAATATCGCCGGAAACACCGCCGTAAGTCAGGGCTGCCGGGTAGCTGAAACAGTGCACCCGATCCAGCCCCGGGCAGGCGCCGGGCGTGCGTTGCTGGAACTCGAACAACGGGCCCAGGTCCGGCAGTTGCGACAGCTCCTGGTCGTGCCGGCCCTCGGGGGCGGTGTAGCGATCACCCCAAAGCTTGATGTGCGAAGCAATCGGGGCGAACTCCGGCCGCAGTTCCCAGTTGCTGCGAAAGCCGGTGGCAAACACCAGAAAGTCGTACTGCAAACGTGCCGTCGGGGTCTGCAACAACAGGCTGCCATCGGCTTGCACCGCGACTGATTCAACCGGGCTGCCCAGCAGAAAACGGGCGTTGGCATGCCGCGAAACACGCAGGGTGCTGCCATGGGGCGGCGGTACCTGCTGCAAGTTCAGGTAGTGGCGGATGCTCCACTTCCAGTCATCCGGCAAGCGCCAGTAACCATGGGTCATGCCCGGGTTACCGGCCCCTTTGCCCTTGTTGACCCGTGGCAAATCGGTGCGCCGCACCAGCAGGTCCACCGAACGCGCACCGGCTTCCAGCGCAGTGCCCGCCGCATCCATGGCCGACGCGCCACCGCCGATCACCGCAACCCGCTTGCCGACAAACCAGTGATCCTGCAGGCCATCGGCCGAATGCGCCCAGTACTCGCGCGGCAATTGCAGCGCCACTTCGGGTACCCAGGGCCCGCCCAGACCGTCTCGCCCGGTGGCCAGAATCACGTGCCGGGCACATACCGTCTGTACCTGCCCGATGTTGTCGATCTGCAACTCCACGCAACCGTCCGCCCGGGGCTGGACCCGGGTAACGCGGTGGCGATTGCGCACATCCAGCGCCAGTACCTGGCGGTACCAGCGCAAGTATTGCGCCCATTGCAGACGTGGAATCTTGTCCAGCGCCTCCCACTGCGCCAGCCCGAACTGCGCCTCGAACCAGGCGCGGAAGGTCAGGGCCGGCAAGCCCAGCGCCGGGCCGCTCAATTGCTTGGGCGAGCGCAGGGTCTGCATCCGCGCCGTGGTTGCCCACGGCCCTTCAAAGCCCTCTTCAGACTGATCGAACACCACCGCCCTGATACCCAGATGCCCCAGCTCGGCAGCCACCGCCAGCCCGGCCATACCGCCGCCGATCACCGCCACTTCAAGCAGTGGCCGGTCTTCCAGGTGGCGCGGTTTGACCCAGGGCCGGGCGGGTAAATCGAGCCACTGCAAATCCTCGCGCAGGCGCGCTTCGAGGGCAGTCAGACCGATGGGTGCAGGGGTGTGGGGCATTGTCGGTTTCTCAATCAGGTGAGCGGGCGCATGGCCCATGGGCTTAAAAATCGATGTTCAGGCGGCTGTAGTAGAACGCTCCGTAAGAGCCGAACGGCGAGATGGACGAGTAGTAGGAGCCGCCGGAGACATCATTCACGGTGTGCTTGTCCGGGTAGACGTTGAACACGTTGTCGGCGCCCAGAGACACCGAAACGTTGTCGGTCAGGGCATAGCTCACGTCGACATCGGTGATCCATTTGGCGCTGAAGGTTTCATCGATACCGGTGGTGCCGCTGCCAAGACGCTTGACCTTGCCGTAGCGGGTACTGCGCAGGCCGATGTCCCAGTCGTTGACTTGCCAGTTCACCCCGACGATGTATTTGCTCTTGGGGATCAGGTCGGTCACACCGCCCAGCTCGGTGGCTTCAAAGCGCGACAGACCGAGACTTTGCAGCTGTGCCGGGTTGGCCTTGAGGTCAGTGATGGTGGCCTTGTTCCAGTTGGCGCCCAGGTTCCAGCGCAAGCGCCCGAAGCGGTCCAGGTGCTGGGTGTAGTCGGCAACCAGGTCCAGGCCTTTGCTCCGGGTGTCGAAGGCGTTGGCGTAGTACTGCACCTGCTGCACATGGGAAAACCCGTTGGCGGCGAGGATCTTGTCCACCGCCGAACCCGACAGCGGGCTGATCAGCGCGATACGGTCCTGCAGGTCAATCAGATAGGCGTCCAGGGCAATATTGAGGTCCTGGACCGGGGTCCAGGTCAGTCCGGCAGAAACGCTTTGCGACTTCACCGGCTCCAGGTCTTCGGCGCCCAGCGCCCGGCCAATGGCCGAGTTCGGCTGCACCCGCTTGATCATGATGTCCTGGGTCTGATTGCCCACGGTGCGACGGCCAAGGCCGGTTTTGGCATAGCCCTGCTGCACCATCGAAGGCGCAACGAAGCCGGTGCTCAGGGCCCCCCGAGCAGCCAGTTGCGGCGTGAAGGCATAGCGGGTCGAGAGCTTGCCGGTCCAGGTGTTGCCCGAGCTGTCGGTGTAGTGCTCAAAACGCCCGGCGGCGCCGACAAACCATTTATCGGTCACATCCAGCCCCAGATCGACATAGGCCGCCGAGTTGCTGCGCCGCAGATTGACCTCATCCTCGGGTAACAGCAGGTAGTTGCCCAGGGCGCCAATGGCCGACAACTGACCGGCACGCGGGTGTCCGGCCGGGTAGCGATAACCGCCGTTGGCATAGGAAGCAGCGTCGCCGGACTCGGTGCGGTACTGCTCGAAGCGGTACTCGAGCCCGGTGGCAAAATTCAGCGGGTTGCGCGTACCGATGTCGAACTTGCGGTTGAGATCCAGGTTGGTGGTCCACTGGGTGAACTGGTTGGTCTGCAAATCGAAACGGGTCGGGCTGGCGGTGCCCAGGGACGGGTTGAGGTTGTTTTTGCTGCTCTGCTTCTGGCGGTTGACGCCGTAGGAAGTACTGAGGTCCCAGCCCCAGCCGGCCAGATCATCGCCACGGGCACCGAACACGCTCTGGTAGTCAAAGCTGTCAAAGGTGAAATCCGGGGCGACACCGTCCGGGTACAGCTCGTTGATGATGGTATTGCCGTTGGGTCGACGATAGGCAATGGACACCAGCGCGTTCTGCTGGCCCACAGTGCTGAACGAGTACAGGGCGATGGCATCGTTGAGCGGCAGTTCGGCGTTGTACGAGACGTTGATCTGCTCGATCTCTGGCAAGCCACCGCCGTAGCTGCGCTTCTCGATACTGGCTTCACGCGGGTCAGGCTGGCCGTTGACCGGGTAGTAGAAATCACCGGTGGCCACCCCCGAACGCTTGGTGCTGTCCTGCTTCTTGGCATCCAGGGCAAAGTTGAAGAACCCGTCATTGGGCAATGGCATGCCGATGTCGAAAGTCTGCTGATAGGTTTCGCCGTTGGAGCCGACGCCGCTGGCGTAATGCGAACGGCGCCCGGCCATGGTGCTGGCACTGCCGCCGCTGCTGTTGGACTTGAGGATGATATTGATCACCCCGGCAATCGCGTCCGAGCCGTATTGCGCCGCAGCGCCGTCGCGCAGCACCTCGACCCGGTCAATGGCGCTGATGGGAATCAGGTCCAGATCGGCCGGGTTCCAGCCTTCGGACAGCACCGAGTTTTCGGAGGCGACGGAACCGCCGTGACGGCGTTTGCCGTTCACCAGCACCAGCACATAACCGCCGCCCAGACCGCGCAGACCTGCCGCCCGGGCGACATTGCTGTAGGCACCGCCGGTGACCTTGGCCACGTTGAACGAAGGCAGCAACTGAGCCAGTGCATCACGCAGGCTGGTACTGGCGCCCTGCTTGAGCAATTCCTGGCCGCTGATCACATCGATAGGCACCGCGCTTTGCGCCACCGTGCGCTGAGTGCCGCGGTTACCCACCGAGACCACGGTTTGCATCACAGGCTCGGCCTTGCTGCGGGCCTTGTCCTCATCCTCTTGCGCCAGCGCAGGCGCGCTGACCATCCACAGACCGGTCAGCGCGATGGCTGCCGGTGAAAAAACTGAAGCCGATGATGCGCCGGATTGCATAAGCAAACTCCCCCGATAAATCGCCAAAAAGGTTGAAGCAGGTCGTGCGGCGATTTGCCGAGGTCGGCTGGATGTCCGCGAAGCGTGAAGGTCTATGTTGGTAGCCTTCAATTCGTTTTCGTGATTCTTAAGCGCACTGAATGTGGTAAATGAATACTAAGGGGCGCTGTTTATTCCATCAACTGCCAGATCAGGATATGGATATTTCCAAAAAGAATATGCCGCCTACCCTGCAGGAACGAGCTCTTCGGTGTCTTGATGAAAAAGCTCGCGAGGCAAGCTCGCTCCTACAGGGGATTGACGTGTCTGAGGGGCTGGGGGTTTGCCCTGTGGAGCTCTGCGGGGCCGCGATGAAAAAGCTCGCGAGCAAGCTCGCTCCTACAGGGGATTGACGTGTCTGAGGGGCCGGGTTTTTCCCTATGGAGCTTTGCGGGGCCGCGATGAAAAGGCTCGCGAGCAAGCTCGCTCCTACAGGGGGTTGAGGTGCCTGAGGGCCGGGGTTTTCCCTATGGAGAACTGTAGGAGCGAGCTTGCCTCGCGAGCTCTGCGGGGCCGCGATGAAAAGGCTCGCGCCTTTCAGCCCGCGTAGATGCTTTGCATCAGCGCATCGTGACGGCTTGCAGGGTGTACGGTCATGCCCGGCAGCAGGTCCCGGGAGGACACTTTCAAGGTCTCGATCAACGCCTGGGCCACTTCCGACAGCGGGCTGGCAAAGGCCGAGATCAAACCGAAGAAAAACGGGATGTTGCTTTCAATCGGGCGTACAACCACACCGCTCAACGGCACACCAAAGGCGGTGAATGGGTCCACCAGGGCCACGCCCAGACCGACCCGGGCCATCTGCATGGCGGTCAGGGAGGTGTTGGTATCCAGAATGTGCTGCGGTTCAACACCCGCCGCTTCGAAGGCGCGATTGATCCGACGACGAAAGCGAAAGGGGTTGGAAATACTGATCAGGGTCTGCTGCGCCAAGGTCTGCATGCTCAGTACCGGCTGCGCCGCCAGCGGTGAATCATCCGCCAGCACAGCCACGCAGGCCGCCTCGCCAATCCAGTGCAGGTCCAGGCCACGGTGCTCGACCGGCAGACTGACCACGCCCAGGTCCACGGTTTTCGCCAGTACCGCCTGTACCGCCGCTTCGGCCGTGAGGCTGTGCAATTGCAACTGTTGGGGTTGCAGGCCCACCGGTAACAGCGCCAGCGCCGGTGGCAGCAACCCGGACGCCAGCGCCGGAGTGGCCACCAGACGCAAGCTGCGGTTCTCGTCCCGGGCAATGTTCAGCGCCCGCTGCTGCACGTGACGCACTCCTTGCAAGGCACTGTCCACCTCGGCCGAGAGCATGAAGGCCTTTTGCGTCGGCGTGACCTTGGGCCCGCTGCGCTCGAACAGGGCAAACCCCAGCTCCTGCTCCAGCTCCTGAATCAGGCGGGTCACGGTGGGTTGTGAACGCCCGAGCATTTGCCCGGCCCCCGTGACGCTGCCCGCCGACATTACCGCGGCAAACGCTTCCAGCTGGCGTAGATCCACCGGGATCTCCTTAAACATGACCGAAGCGGTGGAGTGTACACAGCAGCACCGGCGCTGGGCAGATCAGGCTCCCAGCAAGGCCACCAGCGCCGGCACGGTCAGTACGGCGGTGTAGTAACCCATGAACTGCACACCGATGTTGAAGCCCAGAAAACGCGAGAGAAACCCGCCCAGCAGCCCCACGGTGACGATCACCAGCAGCCCCAGCAAGCCGCCTTCCCAAATGCCGATCACCAGGATCAGACCGACAAAGGTGGCGATGACCGCTTCGTGGCTGATCGTGCGCGTGACCCAGGAAGCCGCCCGGTAGGCGTAGTTCATGGTGAACGGATAGGCGATCAGAATGGCGACGATCACCGCCAGCATGCCGTAGCCGAAAAACTCCCAGGTGCTGAGCAGCGTGTGCAGGTTGTGTACCTCACCGGTGGCCGAGTCCACGGTAAAGCGTGGCGGTGCATTGAACAGCGGTGCTGCCGGACCCGCTGCCACGGGGCTAAGGGGCAGCCCGAAGGCAATCAGCGGAATCAGTGCTTCGGCGATGTAGGTCGATTCCGTCACCCCGTTGCGCGCAGTAATCACGGTGGTCAGGCGGTGATAGACATGCTTGATTCTTGAGCCCACCAGTTCGCCCATGATCACGGTCATGGCCACCGGGCTGAAGACAAAGGTGGCGCTGGAGATGACCGCGGTGATGGCGGTCCAGCGGCTTTGCTGGCGGTCAAGCACCTTCAGCGGGTTGGGGAAGTAGCCGCCGCCGCTTTTGACATCCGGCGACAGGGAGAACGTGCGCACTTCGCTGCGGCGCATGTGGCTGCGCTCGTCAGGTGCGAGCAAGGCGAACAGGGCTGCAATCAACGGGCCGATGGCGATGCCCAGGAAGTAACTGACACTGAGTTTGACCCCGTACTGCCCGGTGAGGGTCTGCAGACCGAGGATGATCAGCACAAAGGGAATCAAGGCCAGTACGGCCGCCAGCCGGCCCTTGGAAAACCAGGCAATGGCAACTGCCGCCGCCAGGAAAATCCACGGTGCGGTGCGCTTGATGGTGTCGCCGAACGGCGCCAGCATCACCGCGAACAATACGGCCATCGGCACTGCGATCAAGGCGGCGATCACCGCGCCCGAGATCATCTTGCGCAAGGCGATGTGCGGCACCCCGAGTTTGCGCAGCAGGTTGGCTTCGCGCATCAGCGGCGTGGCCAGGGTATCGCCGGGGATGCCCAGCAGTGCAGTGGGCACGGCGTGGGTCATGTGTTTGGCCACCGCCCCGGCGAGAAAAAAGGTCAGCACGCCAGGCGCCGGAACCCCGAGCAACACCACCAGCAGGGTCAGGGGCGCCAGGGTGGTGGTTTCATCGCTGCCGGAAATCAGCCCGATACCGGCAAAAATCACCGCGCCCAAAATACCCATGCCCAGCGCGATCAGAATCTGGTCCAGCAAGGGCGCGATCATGACCGGCTCCCACTGACACTCAGGCCACTGGCCGCGTCCGCAACCGGGGCGGCTGCCAGGTCTTTTTCATAGTTGGCGAACAGATCGTAGAGGTCCATTTCCCGAAGCTCGGCCACGGTTTCTGGCGGCAAGTCAGCGAGCCGCCCGAGGTCGCCGAATTCGTTTTGCAATTCCACCAGTACTTGCGCGCGCCATGCCGGGTCAGCCTGATGCTCGACCACATGGCGTTTGGGTTTAAACAGGGTGGCACTGATGGCCCCGCCAGCCAGACAGCCGAGGATGCCCACCAGCATCGCGTAGGCCCGCGCCATCTGCGCCGACTCCACCCACATCAGCAGAACATGCTGGGCGACGAAAAATGCGCTGAGGCTGACCACGGCGCCAATGGCGATGGCGTACACCAGATGACGGGCGTCAACCGTGTCGCCCCATACTTCGTACAGTTCGGGTTTCAAAGGGTTCTCCCACTTTTATTGTTATGGCGGTGAAGAGATGGCGCCTACCCCTGCAGGAGCGAGCTTGTCTGTAGGAGCGAGCTTGCTCGCGAGCTTTTTCAACCCGGCGACGAAGAGCTCGCGAGCAAGCTCGCTCCTACAGGGTTGGCGGGGCAGTCTTACAGCCCGCGCTTTTGTTTGAGCAACGTTGCCGCATGGTCGGCACGTACATCACCGGCTTCGACCATTTGTGCGACCAGCCAGCTCACCTCTTCGCCACGGGCTCCCGCAGACAGGGCGATGTTGCGGGCGTGCAAGGCCATATGTCCACGTTGTATGCCTTCGGTAGACAGCGCCCGCAACGCGCCGAGGTTTTGCGCCAGGCCCACGGCCACGGCAATTTCTGCCAGCTCCTGGGCGGTTTTCACGCCAAGGATGCGCAACGACAGCTGGGCCAGCGGATGGGTTTTCGTTGCGCCGCCCACCAGGCCCACGGGCATGGGCATTTCCAGGGTGCCGACCAGATTGCCCGCCGCGTCTTTTTCCCAGGTGGTCAGGGAGCCGTAATGACCATTGCGGCAGGCATAGGCGTGGGCGCCCGCCTCGACCGCTCGCCAGTCATTGCCCGTGGCAACGATCAGCGGGTCGATCCCGTTCATGATGCCTTTGTTATGGGTGGCGGCGCGGTAAGGGTCAACCACCGCAAAATTGTAAGCATCCAGAATGCCTTCAATCACGTCCTCGCCCTTGAACGAAGCGGTGGTCAGCAACTGCGGGGCCACGCGGATCTGGGCCCGCGCCAGACGCAAGTCGGCGAGGTTGGACAGAATCCGCAGGCGCACCTTGCCGCCGGTGATTTCTTCCATCAACGGCGCGACAGCTTCGGCCATGGTATTCACGGTGTTGGCACCCATCGCATCGCGCACATCGACAATCAGGTGGGCTACCAGCATCGGCCCGCGCGGGCTTTGGGCAAAGGTATGCACCTCAATATCACGGCAACCGCCACCGAGCCTGTTCAGCAACTGATCCTTGCGGTTGGCCAGCTCGATGATTTCGTCCTTGCGCCGCATCAGGCTCAGGCGGGCGTTGTACGGGTCCGACACCTCGACAATCTGCACCTGGGCACGCATCAGCGGCAGCGAACTTGAGGTCTGAAAGCCCCCGGCCTCACGTGCCAGTTTGGCCATGAAGGAAGCGGCAGCCACCACCGAGGGTTCTTCAACCACCATCGGCACGATCACGTCCCGGCCATTGATCTGGAAATTGCTGGCAACGGCGTAAGGCAGCTCGAAGGTGCCAATGACGTTTTCGATCATCCCGTCGGCGACTTCAAGGTTCAGTGCGCCCGCATCGCTGAGCAGGGCAACGTCGTCGGCGCTCAGCTTGAGCACCTCTTGCAAGTGCCCCAGACGCGCGGCTGGCGTCATGCTGCGGAACATAGGAAGGCGCGAATCAATGCTCATGAATAAATCCTGTGATCTTTATTATTTGACTTGCACCCTAATTCGCCTTGGCCCCGGGTAAAAGGTACAGTTCGGACAAACAGTACCCAAGCTGTACCCTCCTCTGATTTTCGGGACTCCAGACCATGACGCGCCTCACACTCGCCCAGCAGCTGGCGGCTTCGCTGGTCGAGCAAATCGGCAATGGCACTTACCGCGCAGGCGATCGTTTGCCGTCGCTGCGTGAATGCATGCGCCTGTTCGGCCATTCAAAAAATACGGTGATCAACGCCTACGAATCACTGGCGTCCCAAGGTCTGGTCGAGGCCCGTCACGGGCTCGGTTTCTTCGTGCGCCCTGGCGCCCCTGCCACTCAAGAATCCGATGACCCTTTGCCCTACGCCCGGGCTATGGACACGGTATGGCTGATGCGCCAGCAATTTGTCCGCGAGCCCGGCCACTCGCCGCTTGGTGAAGGCTTCCCGCCAGTGGACTGGCTGATGGACATGCGGCTGGACAAATTCACCCGGCAGATCATGCGCACCGGCGTCAGCACCCTGTTTCGCTATGGCAACCGCCTGGGGAACGCCGGCCTGCGCCAGCACCTGGTACAGAAGCTGGCGAGCTATTCGATTAGCGCCACGCCCCGGCAAATCGTCACCACCCATGGGGCCAACCATGCACTGGACCTGATCGTGCGGCGCTTTGTTGCCCCGGGCGATACGGTGCTGGTGGAAGACCCCGGCTACTACCCCCTGTTCGGCAAGCTGCAACTGCAAGGTGCGCGCATGCTGCCAGTACCGCGTTTACCCGACGGGCCGGACATCCAGGTGCTGGAGCAGCATCTGCGCCTGTACAAGCCAAAGCTGTTCTTCATTCAATCGGTGGGCCACAACCCTACCGGTTCCGATATCTCGCCAGGCGTTGCCCATCGCCTGGTGCAACTGGCACAGGCGCACAATTTTATTCTGGTGGATGACGATGCACTGGCCGACTTCAAGCCGGCTTCGGCCATCAAGGTTTCGGCACTGGATCAGCTCCGGCACTCACTGTATGTGGGCAGCTTTTCCAAATCGGTCTCGGCCGCACTCAGGGTCGGCTTCATCGCCGGCAGCAAGGAGCTGATTGACGAACTGGGTGATCTGAAGATGCTGTTGCACACCAGCTCATCGGAGTTCTGTGAGCGCACGGTGGATGTGATTTTGATGGAGGGGCATTTCCTGCGGCATCTGATCCGCCTTCAGGAACGGCTAAAGGCCGCGACGACGGCCGGACTGCAGATGCTCGACGAGATTGGTGCCCAAGTGTTTTGCCGCCCTGAGCAGAGCCTCTACCTGTGGGCCAGGTTCAAGCACATTGACGATGCCCGGGAGCTGACTCGCCAACTGCTGCCCAAGGGTTTCATGATTGCCCCGGGGCACATCTTTTCCCCCGAGCAGTCGCGGATCAACCCCTGGACCCGGCTCAATGTGGCGTACTTGAATGACCCCTTGCTGATGGCCGTTTTCAAGGACACCTGAGCAACATCGCTGCCCCTCCCGGCAGGAGCGAGCCTCGCGATGGCAGCGATGGAGGCACCACCGCCAATGCCCGGTAATCGAACACTTTTCGGCTGCCGGCCTTTGAACCCGTCAAGGCAACCACATACCCTGCCCGGATCCAAAACAACAAGAAGTGAACCGTCATGCCCATGCCCCTACGACCTGGCCTCTTATACCTTGCGTTGCTCAGCGCAATGACCGTGACCACGACCCAGGCCGCCGACCTGAGCTGGGTTGACCCGGCTGTAGCCTCAGTCAACCAGGAGGTGATTGACCTGCGCCATACCATTCACCAGAACCCCGAGCTGGGCAATATGGAGGTTAAAACCGCAGCGCTGGTGGCCGATCGACTCAAGGCGCTGGGTCTCGAAGTGCGTACCCAGGTCGGCAAGACAGGTGTGGTCGGCGTGCTCAAGGGCGGCCTCCCCGGCCCGGTGGTTGCGCTGCGTGCCGATATGGACGCGCTGCCCGTCAAGGAACTGAACGACCTGCCCTATGCCAGTAAAGCCACTGGCGTACGCCTGGGTAAAACCGTGCCGGTCATGCATGCCTGTGGGCATGACACCCATACCGCCATGCTGTTGGGCGCAGCCAGGGTACTGGCCGAGCATCGGGACCAAGTGGCCGGTACGGTGGTGTTCCTGTTCCAGCCGGCCGAAGAAGGCGCCGCCGATGTGGACGACTCGCAAACCGATACGCTGATCGGAGCCCAGGCCATGATCCGTGACGGTGCCCTGGACTCGCCCAAGGTTGAAGCCGTGTTCGGGGTTCACGTGATGGCGGGCTACCCGACCGGGCACCTGTATTACAAAGCCGGAACGGTACTTAACAGCAGCGATCAGTTCCGCATCACCGTGGACGGTCAGCAAACCCATGGCTCGGCACCGTGGAGCGGGGTTGATCCGATTGTTGCCAGCGGCGCCATCATTGGCGGACTGCAGACCTTGGTGAGTCGTCGTGCGGACCTGAGCCAGGGCATGGCCGTGGTCAGTGTCGGCACCATCAACGGCGGCTCGGCCAGCAACATCATCCCGCAGACAGTCGAACTCACCGGGACCATCCGCAGCAACAGCCCGGCGATCCGCGACACTATCCTGAAAAAAATGCCGCCGCTGGTTCAGGGCATTGCCAGTGCCTATGAGACCCGGGCCGATCTGCAGGTGACCAACCATACCCCGGTGACCGTCAACAATCCGAGCCTGACCGAGGCCATGGTGCCGGCGCTGGAACTGGCAGCGCCGGGCAAGGTTGAGCGCCTGCCTGCATCGCTGTCGCCCAGCGAAGACTTCTCGTATTACGCGCAAAAAGTCCCGGGGCTGTTCGTGTTTCTGGGGGCCACTCCCGCAGACCAGGACATGGCCTCGGCCCCCAACAATCACAGCCCCTACTTCACCGCCGATGACGCAACCCTGGCCACCGGTGTAAAGGCGCACGTGCAGTTCGTGCTCAATTACCCGGGGCGAGCCAACAGCAAGTCGTGACCGCTGCCAGACCGCAAGTTACTGAACAGCCTGCTCTTCAGTAACCTGCGGTATGCCGAGGATGTCGTTGACGATGGCGTTGTATTCCAGCCGGGACGTATTCCTGAACTCGATGGTGACGAATTCCGTGTCGTGGACCGACCCCCGCTCGGTCACCAGATGCTTGATGTTATCGGCCCGGGCACCCAATACCTCCTTGAGCCGGTTCATTGTCAGGGTACCGGTCGGAGCCACCAGCCTGACCACGTGCACCTTCAGGTAATCGCGGTACTTTCGCTCTAGCGGCCCAAGGATCGCCAGAATCACCAGGATCAAGACTGCGGCCGCCACCGACAGCGTATACAGCCCGCCGCCCACCGACAGGCCAATGGCGGCCACTGCCCACAAACTGGCCGCCGTGTTCAGGCCCCTGATCACGGCACCCCGCTGCAAAATTGAGCCCGCCCCCAAAAAGCCGATGCCGGTCACCACCTGCGCCGCGATCCGCGAAGGGTCCAGTCGGGTACCGGGCATGGTCAGCGCCTGCTCGAAACCAAAGGCCGAAACCATCATGAACAGGCAGGCCCCGGTACACACCAGCATGTGGGTGCGAAGCCCTGCGGACCAAAACAGATGCTCGCGTTGAAGCCCGATCAGACAGCCCAGCAAGGCCGCCAACAACAACCGTAAACACATTTCCGGATCAGTAATCATCGCACGCGTCCCCCCGCAAACTTTCGAGCATAGCCAAGCTTTGGGGATCGGCCACAGATCATCGGCATCACGACACAATGAGACAGATCCGCGGCCAGGGGAGTGACTTTACCCGGCGTCAATTCTAGTATCGGCCCGCCCTACCGCCCCTCCCTAAAAATAATGTATGGAAACTCCGATAATGCCCTTCACTCGCACCCTGCTCGCCCTCTCTTTAGGCATGGCTCTGCTGCAAAACCCGGCCTTCGCCGCCCCGCCCCTGTCGATGACCAATGGTGTCGCGCAGGTCAACACCCAGGACAGCAATGCCTGGGTCGAAATCAACAAGGCGGCCTTTGAAAACAATATCCGGGTGCTGCAAACCACCCTGGATGGCAAGTCGAAAATCTGCGCCGTACTCAAGGCTGATGCCTACGGTCACGGTATCGGGCTGCTGATGCCGTCAGTGATTGCCATGGGCGTTCCCTGTGTCGGGGTCGCCAGCAACGAAGAGGCCCGTGTGGTGCGTGAAAGCGGCTTCAAGGGCCAGTTGATCCGCGTACGCACCGCCGCCCTCAGCGAGCTGGAAGCGGCACTGCCCTACAACATGGAAGAACTGGTGGGCAACCTCGATTTCGCGGTCAAGGCCAGCCTGATTGCCGAGCAGCACGGCCGCCCGCTGGTGGTACACCTGGGGCTGAACTCCAGCGGCATGAGCCGTAACGGCGTTGAGATGACCACCGCAGAAGGTCGCCGTGACGCGGTCGCCATCACCAAAGTGCCGAACCTGGAAATACGGGCGATCATGACCCACTTCGCGGTCGAGGATGCCGACGACGTACGCGCCGGGCTCAAGGCCTTCAATCAGCAGGCAGAGTGGCTGATGAATGTTGCCGGGCTCGATCGCAGCAAAATCACCCTGCATGCCGCCAACTCGTTCGCCACCCTGGAAGTGCCCGAGTCGCACCTGGACATGGTCCGCCCGGGCGGCGCGCTGTTCGGTGACACCGTGCCATCGCACACCGATTACAAGCGCGTGATGCAGTTCAAGTCCCACGTGGCCTCGGTCAACAGCTACCCCAAGGGCAATACCGTCGGTTATGACCGCACCTACACCCTGGGCCGTGACTCGAAACTGGCCAACATCACGGTTGGCTACTCCGACGGCTACCGCCGTGCGTTCACCAACAAAGGCATCGTGCTGATCAACGGCCACCGCGTGCCAGTGGTGGGCAAAGTGTCGATGAACACACTGATGGTTGACGTCACCGATGCCCCGGATGTGAAAAGCGGTGATGAAGTGGTGCTGTTCGGCCAGCAGGGCAAGGCGCAAATCAGCCAGGCAGAAGTCGAAGACATCAACGGTGCGCTGCTTGCCGACCTGTACACCGTATGGGGCAACTCCAACCCGAAAATCCTGATCGACCAATAACAACCTGAAATCTGAATCTGTACCTGTACCTGTACCTGTACCTGTAGGAGCGAGCTTGCCTCGCGAGCTCTTTGCACGCGGCGCATAAAATCGCCAAGAGCTCGCGAGGCAAGCTCGCTCCTACAGCTGGTTAGACCGCAGCATGATCACCCCCTCCAGCAAACGCGAATCGTAAAGATTGGTAAATGGCATTGATTGTTATTTACGCAAATGTGAAAATTTGTAACCAATTCTCGTTTACGCAGTTCCTTGCCCGGAGTATTCGCAGATCATGCGCAAAATGTTCACCCTGCCCACGTCAGCCCTCACGCTGATCGCCCTGGGCGTTCTCAACAGTGCCGTTGCCGACACCCTGGACCTGCCTTCCACCAGCATCACTGGCGACAGTGAAGACGCGCCGCAGGGTTATCAGGCCAGGCCGAATGCCAGCACCACGCGGCTGAACCTGACCGCAGGGCAAACGCCACAAGGCGTGACCAGCATCAAGCGCGAGCAACTGGATGACTTCAAACTCAACAGTATCCGCGACGTGCTGGACAGTACACCGGGGGTCAACGTGCAGAAGATCGAGACCGATCGCACTTACTTCACAGCCCGCGGTTTCGACATCACCAACTTCCAGTACGACGGCATGGGGATGCCATTGAACGGCGGGTTGCTGGTGGGCGATATCGACACGGCGCCTTATGAGCAAGTGGACATTTTGCACGGTGCCAACGGCCTGATGACCGGCAGCGGCAACCCCTCGGCCACGGTCAACTTTGTGCGCAAACGCCCCACCTATGACACCGAAGCCAAGGTCAGTGTCAGTGCCGGTTCCTGGGACAAACGCCGCGTCGACCTCGATGTCTCCGGGCCTCTGACCGACTCGGGGAATGTGCGCGGACGGGTGATTTACGCCAACGAGGTGGGCAATTCCTACCTGGACCGCTACTCGCGGGAGAAGAATATTTTCAGCGGCCTGCTGGCCTTCGACCTGACTGACAACGACACCCTGACTCTGGGCATCGAAGACCAGAAGACCAATGCCAACGGCGCCAGCTGGGGCGCGCTGCCGCTGACCGATGCCAGTGGCAAGGCGCTGCATTACAGCAGCACCCGCTCCAGCATCGCCCAGCCGTGGGTGTACTGGGACGTGCACACCACTCGCGCCTTTGCCGAGTGGCAACACAGTTTCGCCAATGACTGGAAGTCGACGCTGACCCTGACCGCCATGGAGCACCGCGAAGACACCAACATGTTCTACGTGTACGGCAACAGCGGCTCGGCCACCGGTTTCACCGGCCTTGCCTCCAACTACAAGGACAAGACCCGGGAACTGGATGGCGACATCTCCTTCAGCGGCCCTTTCACCCTTGGCGGTCGTGAACACCAACTGACCTTCGGCGCCAACGTGGCTCGCTCGCGCACCCAGGAGACTTCGCTGTATGGCACATCGTCGTACTACACCGACGTCTCGCTGCAAGATGCCCTCAACGGGGTCATCCCCAAGCCCACCTACAACATCGCCAACGCCGCTGATACTTCCAACTACACCGACCGCCAGAAAAGTGTCTACGCCGGTGCACGCTTTAGCCTGACCGACGATCTGCACCTGATCACCGGGGCACGCATGCTCAGCGCCGACAGCGACGGCGAGAACTACGACTCGGCCCGGGATGTGAGCATCCACGGCAAGGTCACGCCGTATGCGGGCGTGGTCTACGACCTGACCCCGCAATACTCGCTGTATGCCAGCTACACCGAGATATTCAATCCCCAGTACTACCTCAACACCCAGGGCAAAGTGATCGACCCGTTGGAAGGCAAGAGTTACGAAGCAGGCATCAAGGGCCATTTGCTGGACAACAAACTGGATGTCAGCGCGGCGGTGTTCCACACCAAACAGGACAACGTCGCCACCTATGCCGGCCTCAATCCGGCGCTGGGCGGTTACCTGTACGACGGCATGTCCTACAAGAGCAACGGGATCGAGCTTGAGGCATCCGGCGAACTGGCGCCGGGCCTGCAAATCAGCGGCGGCTACACCTACGTGTACATCACCGATGCCGACAATGACCGCGGGCGCAAATTCATCCCGCGCAATGCCCTGACCTCCTCCATGACCTACAAACTGCCGATGGCGCCGAAGGTCAAGGTGGGTGGCAGCCTGAAATGGCAAAGCAAGATCGAGAACGACGACGCGGCGGCGGCAAACCAGGCGGCCTATGCACTGGTGGGTTTGATGGCCAGCTACGACATCGACCCGCACTGGAGCACCCAGCTGAACCTGGACAACCTCACCAACCAGAAGTACCTGCAAAGCGTGCGCTATGGGCAGAGCAACTACGGCGACCCGCGCAACCTGACGGCCTCGGTCAGCTGGAAGTTCTGAGCAACGCCTGACCGCCCCCTACTGTAGGAGCGAGCTTGTCTGTAGGAGCGAGCTTGCTCGCGAGCTCTTGGTCGCGGCATTGAAAAAGCTCGCGAGCAAGCTCGCTCCTACAGGGTTATGTGTTGAATGTTACAGGCCCGATTACCCCCGGGCCGCTGCCGGGGTCATGCGAAAGGCCACGCCGAAGCGGTTGTAGGCGTTCATCAGGCCGATGGCATAGGTCAGGTCCGCCAGTTCCTTGTTGCTGAATTCAGCCGCCGCCTGTTCATAGTCAGCATCACTTACCCCGCTCTGCTCTACCCGGGTCACGCTTTGTGCCCATCTCAACGCAACCCGCTCACGCCGGCTGAACAACTCACCCCCTTCTTCCCACACCGGTACCAACACCAGCTTTTCAACGGCCATGCCGTGCTTGAGCAAATCCCGCGAGTGAAGATCGATGCAGTAGGCACAGCCATTTATTTGCGATACCCGCAGATACACCAGGTCGATCAACGCTTTTGGCAGACCGCTGTTTTGCACACAGGCGTAGACATTGGCAAATGCCTTGTTGCCCTCGGGTGAAGCCTTGGAGTAATCGATACGCGGGTTCATGACTGTCCTTGCAGTGGCACATTAGGTGAGACCATAGTGCCGGCTCATGGCTCTATCAAAAAGAGCCATGAATTGCCTTCTTCTATAGGCCATGATTCCTTCAGGCAGACCATGAAAACCACTGTGCCGCGTATTTCCCCGCTGGACCCGACCTCCAGTGAACCCATTTACCGCCAGCTCTACGCACGCTTTCGTGCGGCCATAGCCAACGGCTCGCTCAAACCCGGTGAGCGTGTGCCCGCTGCAAGGGCTCTGGCCAAAGAACTGGGACTGGCCAGAGGCACTGTGGATTGCGCGTATTCATTGCTGAGCTCCGAAGGCTATCTGCACGCGCGGGGCCAGGCAGGAACGGTGGTGGCGCAAGGGATCAGCAGTAACCCTGAACCGATAACCGCCCCTGGCACAGCCAGCCCGGCCCTGCGCCAGCAACCGCAGATCTTGCCCTTTCAAATGGGCCTGCCGGCGCTGGACGTTTTCCCCCGTAAAACCTGGGCCCAAATCGGCGCACGTTGCGTGCGCAGCGCCACCGTCGAGGACATGGCCCTGCCCCCGGACCAGGGCCTGGAAGCGTTACGCATCGCCATTGCCAGCTATTTACAGGTTGCCCGCGGGATTAGCTGTGCCCCGTCCCAGGTGTTCATCACCACGGGGTATCGGGACAGCCTGTCGCTGATCGCCCATGCATTGCTCGAACCGGGCGACCGGGTGCTGGTGGAAGACCCCGGTTATCCGCCTACCCGCCAGTTGCTCGGGCACTTGGGTATAGAGGCAGTCGCCACTGCCGTGGATCAGGACGGCATATGTTTGCCCCGGACCATGGACGACCGGTTCCGTGCAGCCGTGGTCACCCCCGCCCACCAGAGCCCTCTGTGTGTATCGCTGACACTGCCGCGCCGCCAGCAACTACTGGCCTGGGCCAGCCGGCAACAGGCCTGGATTGTCGAAGACGATTACGACGGCGAGTACCGCTACATCAGCCGTCCGCTGCCGGCACTCAAGAGTCTGGACCGCGATGGGCGGGTGATTTACAGCGGCACCTTCAGCAAGGTGCTGTTTCCGGGGATACGCCTGGCTTATCTGGTGGTGCCCGAGGCGCAAATCGGGCGCTTTGAAAGTATCAGCCAGATTTTTCGCGGTGGTTGCCCGCAACTGACCCAGGCCATCGTCGCCTCCTTTATGGCGCAAGGTCACTTTGCCCGGCATATCCAGCGCATGCGCAAACTGTATGGCGAACGTCGAGCACTGACGGTGCGCGGGCTGAACAACGTACTGGGCGAGCATGTCAGCATCGATGCCAACCCCGGCGGCATGCACCTGATCATGCATCTCAAGGCCTCGCAATCGGACACCGCACTGGTGCAACGCATGCGCCAGCACGGTCTGTTCGCCGAAGCACTGAGTGAATGGAGCCAGCAACACACACCTCAATCGGCTCTTCTGCTGGGGTTTGCCAACATCCAGTCACAAGCCAGCGCCGAAGCACTGGGCCAGCGCATTCTGGCGCTTATGTAACAGCGGCCATGGCACTGAAACAATTAAAGATAGTTAGCTAAACATTTGTTATTGTTGCGCTCCCCTCTCTGGCGACTAACCACCGCCAGTGCCCTCCCCGCGCAATCACATCGTTGATTGCGCAAATGCTGCACCCCCATAACTAAAACCTGCAACGACAGGAAGAACCATGAATTGCCTGAATGATCTGAAAAAGCCTACGCGGCGCGTGCTGCTGCAAGGACTCTTGACTGCTTATACCGCGTCCCTGATTCCCTTCGCCTTGGCCGAAACGGTCGACACACCAGAACAAGGTGCCTTTGTGGCGCTGTCAGCGATCATCGCCGGGCGTCAAAGCCTCGACCCGGTGCTGGCCGGCATGCTGTTCAAAGCATTGGTTGAACAAGACCCCGGTTTTGCGCAGGCAGCCAAAGAGCTGCTGGTGCTGATCAATGAGCGCCAGATTGACCCCATGCAACTGCAACAGACCCTGGATGACGAGAAATCGTCCCTGGCCAGCGTGCCGCGCAAAGTTGCCATGGCCTGGTTCATGGGCGTAGTCGGCAGCGGCGCCCAGGCCCGTTGCCTGGCATACGAACACGCCTTGAATGCGCAGATCGTCGCTGATGTGCTCAAGCCCCCTACGTATGCCTATGGCACTTATGGAAGCTGGGCTCGCAACCCGACAGTCGAATTGAAAAAAGAGGTGAACAATGTCTGATCAACTGTCCGCGGACATCGTCATCATCGGCTCGGGCATCTGCGGCGCCATGGCCGCCACTCACCTGCTCAAACAAGGCGCCTCGGTGCTGATTCTTGAAGCAGGCGGCCCTATCGATCGCGGGCGGGTGGTTGCCGCATTCCGCAATTCGACACGTAAAAGTGACTGGATGTCGCCCTATACCTGCAGCGACATCGCTCCGCACCCGATCTACAAGCCGACCGACAACGGCTATCTGGTTCAGGGCGGCCCTTACCCGTATCCGGCCGAATACATCCGCGGCGTCGGCGGCACCACCTGGCACTGGGCCGCGCAGGCATGGCGCCTGGTGCCCGGCGACATGCGGATCAAGACCCTGTACAACCTGGGCGTCGACTGGCCCATGACCTATGCAGAACTCGACCCTTTCTATCAACAGGCGGAAGAGATCTGGGGCGTGTCAGGCGCTGAAAACACCGGTTCACCCCGCAGCCAGCCGTTCCCGATGGAACCCGTGACCGAGCCCTACGCCATGCGCCGCATCCGCGAACGCCTGGCCCCGGCGTTCCCGGTAGTGGGTAACACCACCGCCCGTAACAGCCGCGTCTATGACGGTCGCCCGGCCTGCTGTGGCAACAACAGCTGCCAGCCGATTTGCCCGATTGACGCGCAATACCATGGCGGCATCGCGATTCAGACCGCAGTGGACGCAGGCGCCCGACTGCACGTCAACGCCGTGGTTTATCGCATCGAACATGATGACCAAGGCCATATCGTGGCCGTGCACTACTTCGACGCGGACAAACAATCGCACCGGGTTACCGGCAAGACGTTCATCCTTGCCGCCAACGGCATCGAAAGCCCGAAACTGCTGCTGATGTCTGCCAGCGACAAGTACCCCAACGGCCTGGCCAACAGCTCCGGCATGGTGGGCCGCAACCTGATGGACCACCCGAGCACCTCGCTGACCTTCGATGCCGATGAAGAACTGTGGCTGGGCCGCGGCCCGCAAAGCCCGAGTTCGATCAACACCATGCGCGATGGTGAGTTCCGCTCCGAGCATGCTCCGTATCGCCTGGACTTCACCAATATCTCCCGGGTCAACGGCGCCACTGACGCGCTGATCACGGCCGGGGTCTACGGTGCCGAATTCGAGAAGCAGTTGCGCCACCGCGCCGCCTTCGAAATGAGCCTCAAGGACGTGCTGGAAGTCCTGCCCAACCCTGAGAACCGTATCAGCCTGAGCGATCAGAAAGACAAGCTGGGGCTGCCCAAACCCAAGGTCAACTACGCCATCGACGAATACACCCGCAAGGGTGCGGCGCGGTCCCACCAAGACTTCGCACGGATTGCCGAAATGATGGGCGCCACCAATCTGCGCTACAGCGCCGAAGGCAGCTTTGCCAACAACCAGCACATCACCGGCACCATGAGCATGGGCAACGACCCGAAGACCTCGGTGTGCGACAGCTATGGCCGTACCCACGACCACGACAACCTGTTCATTTGCAGCACCGGTGTGATGCCGACTTCGGCCACGATGAACTCAACCCTGACCGCTGCGGCACTGACTTTGCGCACCGCGCAACACATCTTGCCAAACCGGATTATTGCCACTGAACAGGGACGGGGCTAAGCCATGAACTGGAGTCTTACTTCCCTAACCGCGCTGATGCTGCTGGCACTCAACGTCAATGCAGCCGATGACGCACAGATCAAGCGTGGCCAGTACCTGTCCACTGCCGGTGACTGCGTTGCCTGCCACAGCGTGCCCGGTGGCAAGCCGTTTGCCGGGGGCCTGGCGCTGCCTACGCCGATCGGCGACATCATCGCCACCAACATCACCCCGTCGAAAACCGCCGGTATCGGCAACTACAGCCTGGAGCAGTTCAGCGATGCCCTGCGCAAGGGCGTGCGTGCCGATGGCCAGCATCTTTATCCCGCCATGCCTTACACCGCTTACGCCAAAGTCAGCGATGAAGACATCAAGGATATGTACGCCTACTTCATGAACGTAGTGGAGCCGGTGGAGACACCGACCAAAGCCACCGACCTGCCGTTTCCGTTCAACATTCGCCTGTCCATGGCCGCGTGGAACCTGTTGTTTCTCGACAACAGCACCTTCGTTGCCGATACCGGCCGCGGTCCCGAGTGGAACCGTGGTGCCTATCTGGTCCAGGGCCTGACCCACTGCAGCACCTGCCACACCCCGCGCAATCTGCTGATGGCCGAAGTGGCCTCCAAAGAACTGGCGGGCGGCGATGTGGGAACCTGGCACGCGCCCAACATCACCTCCGACCTCAACAGCGGTATCGGTGGCTGGGACAATTCTGAGCTGGTGGCGTACCTGAAAACCGGCGAAGCCCGGGGCAAGGCACAAGCTGCCGGGCCGATGGCCGAAGCGGTGGATCACAGCCTGCAACACCTGAGCGACAGCGACCTCAAGGCCATTGCCGTTTACCTCAAGGCGCTGCCCGCACAGCACAACCCGGCTGACAGCAAACCGGTGTATGCCCTGGGGCAAGCGACTGATGAGCTGAACAGCATCCGTGGCGTAGCGTTGCCGGCTGATGGCGACAAAATGACCGGAGCCCAGATCTACGATGCCTATTGCAGTTCCTGCCACCAGGCCCAGGGCCAGGGCCAGGGCAGCTTCGAAGGCGGCCTGCCCTCGTTGTTGCACAACACCGCGGTCGGACGCAGCAATCCGGCCAACCTGGTGATGGTGATTCTGGAAGGGGTGAAACGGGGTGCGGATGGTCAGGACATCCGCATGCAAGGTTTCGAAAAGACCTTGAGTGACCAGCAGGTAGCGACACTGGCGACCTGGCTGACCGGACAATACGGCAACCCGCAGGTCAACGTCAGCGCGACCCAGGTCAAGCAAACCCGCGCAGGCGGCCCCGTCTCGCACCTGGCCACCCTGGCCCGGGGCGCGATGGCTGCAGGCGTCATCGTCTTGATCCTGCTGGTGGTATGGCGAGTACGCCGTAAACGCCGGAGCTGACCCGCAGGAGCCAGCTTGCTCGCGATGTCATCACGCACATCGCTGGCAAGCCAGCTCCCACATTTTCTGGAACGCCCCCTCCTGTAGGAGCGAGCTTGCTCGCGATGGCATCATGCACATCGCTGGCAAGCCAGCTCCCACATTTTCTGGAACGCCCTCCTCCTGTAGGAGCGAGCTTGCTCGCGATGTCATCACGCACATCGCTGGCAAGCCAGCTCCCACATTTTCTGGAACGCCCCCTCCTGTAGGAGCGAGCTTGCTCGCGATGTCATCACGCACATCGCTGGCAAGCCAGCTTCCACATTTTCTGGAACGCCCCCCTCCTGTAGGAGCGAGCTTGCTCGCGAGCTCTTGGTTGCGATGTTGAAAAGCTCGCTCCTACAGAGGGCGGTAGAGCTGCGTATCCGGCACTGGGGTGTAGACCATTGCGCGATCAAAAGCGCGGTTTTACCGCCTTCCAGTCAGGCTTGTACCGCTGCATTTGCTTAACGTCATCGCGCTGGCGAATGCCGCAATTGAGGTACTGGTCATGCAATTTGGCCAATTGCCCGTAGTCCAGCTCCAGCCCCAGACCCGGCGCGCGTGTGATCTTCACGCAACCATCGACAATCGGCACTTTGCCGCCCTTGATCACCTCCTCGTCCGCCTCCTGCCAGGGGTAATGCGTGTCGCAGGCATAGTCCAGGTTCGGCACCGAGGCCGCGACATGGGCCATGGCCATCAGGCTGATACCCAAGTGCGAGTTGGAGTGCATGGACACACCCAGGCCAAAGGTCTGGCACATTTTGGCCAGCGCCTGGGTATCGCGCAGCCCGCCCCAGTAATGGTGGTCAGCCAGCACAATCTGTGTGCTGTTGAGGGCCACGCTGCGGCGAAACTCATCGAAGTCGGTGACCACCATATTGGTCGCCAGGGGCAAGCCGGTACGCCGGTGCAGTTCAGCCATGCCCTCCAGACCCGGGGTCGGGTCTTCGTAATACTGCAGATCGTCACCCAGCAGTTCAGCCATGCGAATCGCCGTTTGCAGCGACCAGTTGCCATTGGGATCGATACGCAACGGGTAGCCGGGGAAGGCTTTTTTCAGCGCCTTGATGCACGCCACCTCATGCTCGGGAGGCAATGTCCCGGCCTTGAGCTTGATGCTTTTGAAGCCATAGGCATCAATCATGCGCCGGGCCTGGGCGACGATCTGCTCTTCGTTCAGTGCCTCGCCCCACGCGTCGGCCTTGTAGGGCGAATCAATATGCTCGGCGTACTTGAAAAACAGGTAGGCACTGAAGGGAATTTCATCGCGCACCGCGCCGCCGAGCAGGTCTACCAGAGGCACCTTCAGGTACTGCGCCTGCAGGTCGAGAAACGCCACCTCGAAGGCTGAATAGGCATTGCTCACCGCTTTGCTGGCATGGGAACCGGGCGCCAGTTCCGCGCCGGCCATGCTTCGCGGTTTATTGGCTGCAACAGTGGCCTGCACAATGGCGCGCAAGTGATTGAGGTTGAACGGATCGAGACCGGTCAGTTGCTCCTGCAGTTGCTGCTGGATGGCCAGCGCCGGGGCATCGCCGTAGCTCTCGCCCAGGCCAATGTAGCCATTGTCGCTCTCGATTTCGATGATCGAACGCAGGGCATAGGGCTCGTGAATTCCGCTGGCATTGAGCAACGGCGGGTCCCGGAAGGCGATGGGGGTGACAGTGACACGTTGGATTTTCAAGAAGCGGCTCCTGCTGGATCGGTTTTCAAAGCGTTGCGCCGGGGCGGCGTAAAGGCATCGGGCTGGCTGGCCTGCGTCTGATCAGGCGCAGGCATACGGACAAAAAAGATCACCGCCGCAGCCACCAGTGAAGTGGCCGCCAACCCGTACAGGCCGCCTTCGATGGAGCCGGTGGTCTGCTCCAGAAAACCGAACGCGGTGGGCGCCACAAACCCGCCCAGGTTGCCGATGGAGTTGATCAGGGCAATCACCGCAGCGGCGATACGCGCATCGAGGTAGCCCTGCGGAATCGGCCAGAACAATGCCGAGGCGGCCTTGAAGCCGATGGCAGCAAAACAAATGGCAACGAAGGCAAACACCGGCCCGCCGATGGTGGACATAAACATGCCCAGCGCCGCGATCACCAGGGTCAGCGCCACCCAGGCTTGCTGGTGCTTCCATTTGCTGGCCAGGGCGGCGAAGCCATACATCGCCACGATGGAAATCAGCCATGGAATCGAGTTGAACAGCCCGACCTGAAAGTCGCCGAAGCTGCCCATCTTTTTGATCATGCTCGGCAGCCAGAACGTAGCGCCATAAATGGTCAGGGCAATAGAGAAGTAGATGAAACAAAACAGGGCGATTTGTTTGTCCGCCAACAATTTAAACATTGAGGGTTTGACCCTCTGCACGCTTTCACGGGCCTGCTGCTCCAGCGCAATGGCGCCCAACAGTGCGGCCTTCTCTTCGTCGCTCAGCCACCTCGCCTGGCGCGGGTGCGACTGCAGCCAGAACCAGACGAAAGCGCAGAGCACGATCGAAGCAAAGCCTTCAATCAGGAACATCCACTGCCAGCCATGCAGGCTCATGCCGCTGACATTGAGCAGTGCCCCGGACACCGGCCCCGAGATCACCGAAGCGATGGCCGAGCCGCTGAGAAAGATCGCCATCGCCTTGCCGCGCTCGGTCGACGGTAGCCATTGGGTGAAGTAGTAAATGATCCCGGGAAAGAACCCCGCTTCAGCGGCGCCGAGAATAAAGCGCAATACATAGAAGCTGGTTTCGCCGCATACAAAAGCCATCGCCATCGCCGCTGCGCCCCAGGTAAACATGATGCGTGTCAGCCAGGCGCGGGCGCCGTAGCGTTGCAACAGCAGGTTGGAAGGCACTTCGAAGATCGCGTAACCAATAAAGAACAGCCCGGCACCCAGGCCATAGGCGGCAGCGCCAATGCCAAGGTCTGTTTCCAGGTGGCTGCGGACAAAACCGATATTGACCCGGTCGATGTAGTTGACGATGAACATCACCACAAACAGGGGCAGAACATGACGCTTCACCTTGGCCGCGGCGCGGGCAAGCACCGCCGGGTCTGGCAGACTCTGGGGGGTATTCAAGGGGAGACTCCCGATCATTGTTTTTTTAGGGACGGGGCGATCATGGACGCGGAGATTGTTCCCGGTCTAATCTAACTTGGCACTGGATTGATACCGGAATTAGATCAATGTTCGAACTGACCCAATTGCGGTGCTTCACCACGGTGGCGACCGAACTCAATTTCCGCCGCGCCGCCGAGCGGCTAAACATGACCCAGCCGCCCCTCAGCCGGCAGATTCAACTGCTGGAGCATCACCTGGGGGTCGAGTTATTCACCCGCACCACTCGCAGCGTCGCCCTGACCGCTGCCGGCCGTGCCTTCTTCATCGAAGCCCAGAACCTGCTGGAGCGCGCCCAGCAAGCCGCGATAACCGCGCGGCGCTTCGCTGAGGGTGATATTGGCTCGGTCAACATCAGTTTCGTCGGCAGCGCGGTGTATGAATTTTTGCCCAAGGTCATCGCCGAAGCCCGGCTCAAGCAGCCCCAGGTCAAAATCGATCTGACAGAGATGAACACCTATCAGCAGCATGAAGCGTTACGCGCCTGGCGCATCGACCTGGGGATCGCCCGCGCACCCTTGCTGGAGCCCGGCTACGCCACTGAATGCCTGGTGCGCGAGCCGTTCGTGCTGGCCGTGCCCGGCAACCATCGACTGGCCAGCGCCGAAACCGTGAGTGTCAAAGACCTCGATGCGCAACCCTTCCTGATGTACTCCCATGCCGCCTACCCGCCCTTCAACGAGCTTTTGACCGGCACCCTGCGCTCTGCCCGCGTGACCCCGCAGTACGTGCAGTGGCTGGGCTCGTCGCTGACCATTCTGGCGCTGGTCAACGCTGCGATGGGCCTGGCCCTGGTACCGCGTTGCGCCTCCAGCGTGGCGTTCAAGAACGTGGTGTTTCGCGATATCGACCTGGGCGAAGGGGTGCAGAGCGAACTGCATCTGATCTGGCGCGAAAACAATGACAACCCTGCATTCGCGATGTTGCTGGAAGGCATACGCCGGGCGGCGCGGGACGGCTGGGGCGTGTAGGCCAAGGGCAACACGCGATGTTTGATGCACCGGTGCGAGCATTGGCAGCACGCTACAAACAGATTGACAGAGCAACGGTAGCCACCTAACAATCCAGCAAAGAGGTACGACAACATATAACAATAAGGAAACCTTGCGATGCTTCGAGCTATACCCCTGAAAACCCTGGCCGGCGCCGTTCTTATGAGCCTGACTCCGCTGAGCTGGGCCAGTAGCTATGTCTACGTATCCAATGCTATCGACGGCACCCTCAGCAGTTATACGTTGACTGCACAAGGCCAACTGCAACCCCTGGCCACCACCGAAGCCGGTCCGGGCGTCATGCCGCTGGCCCTGAGCCCCGATCACAGCAAGCTCTATGCCTCCATTCGCGGCAAACCTTATGCCTTGGCCACCTTCGCTATCGACCCTGAGAGCGGCGCCCTCAAGCACCTGAAAAACTCGACCGTGGCCGACAGCCTGGCCTATATCTCGACCGACAAGAACGGTCACTACCTGTTGGGTGCCTCGTACGGTGAGGACCTGGTCAGCGTTAATAAGATCGATAACGACGGCGTTGTCAGCGATGACGTGCAGCAAGTGATCAAGACCGGGCCCAACGCGCATTCGATTATTGTCGATGGCACTAACCGCTTCGTATACGCCGCCAATCTGGGTGCCGATCACCTGCTGGAATTCAAGTTCGACGCCGCCAGCGGCAAGCTCACGGCCCTGGGTCAGGTCAAGCTGCCTGAAGGCAGCGGTCCACGTCACCCGGTGATTTCGCCAGACAATCGTTTCCTCTATTTGCTTAACGAAATGGCGGGCAGTGTCACCACCTTTGCCATCGACCCGAAGACCGGACGCCTGACCGGGCTCGCGGACGTCGGCGCGATACCGGCGGACTCTGGCCTGGTACGCGGGGTCGCCCGGCCCATGATCAAGCCCGGCCAGCCGACACCACCGCCACTGGCGCCCAATCTGATCTGGGCCGCGGATATCAAGCTGACCCCGGACGGACGCTACCTGTATACCTCCGAGCGCACGGGCAGCACGGTCAGCGTGTTTGCCATCGACAGCAAGACGGGGCTGCCCGGCTTTGTGCAGAACATTAAAGTCGAGCAACAACCACGGGGTATTGCAGTCGATCCCTCGGGGCAATGGTTGCTGGTGAGCGGGGAGAAAAGCCCGCAGGTCGGGGTGTATGCCATTAACCCCAAAGATGGCACCCTCACCCGCCACGCCACTGCGCCTTCGGGCAAAGGCGCGAACTGGGTCCAGGTGGTGAGTTACCCCTGACCTTGGCTAATCGCTGGCGCAGGTGGCGCCAGCGATTAGCAGTTCAGGGTGCTGGTGGGGGTCAAATAAAACTGCGCGGCTGGCGCAACAGCGGCTCCAGTTCGTTTGCCGGCAAGGGTCGGCAAAACAGAAAGCCTTGCACCTGGTCGCAACCGTTGTCGGTCAAGAAAGCCAGCTGCTCGCGGGTTTCCACACCTTCGGCAATGACCTGCAGATCAAGGCTGTGCGCCAGTTCAATGATGGTCCGGGCGATGGCCGCGTCCTGAGGATTGTTGGTGACCTCGCGAATGAACGCGATGTCGATTTTCAGCTTGTCGATGGGGAAACGGCTCAAATACGCGAGGCTCGAATAGCCAGTACCAAAGTCATCAATCGAGATCTTTACCCCGGTATCCCTGAGCTTTAGCAGGCTGGCGATGGTATGCGGCGTGTTGACCATCAGCGAGCTTTCGGTCAGCTCGACCTCCAGCCATTTGGCTTCTACGTGATGGTCTTCAAGGGCGCGCCGGATGTCATGGACCAAATCGCCGTCGATGAGCTGTTGCGCCGACACATTCACAGCCACCTGCACCGGCCCCAGGCCCGAACTCTTCCACAGGGCAATCTGCCGGCAAACAGTGTCGAGGACCCACTGCCCTACCCGGGAAATAAGCCCCAGGCTCTCAAGAACGGGGACGAACACGCCCGGGGAAATTGCGGCGAGCCCGGGGCGCGGCCAACGCAATAAAGCCTCGACCCCGCAGATCTGGCCATCGGCGAGGCCAATCTTCGGTTGATAGAACACCTCGAATGCCTGCTTGCTCACCGCCTCGCCCAGCGCGGCTTCCAGCTCCTGGCGCGCCAGAACATCCACATTCATTTGCGCGGTGTAAAAACGGTAGGTATCGCGGCCGACCTGTTTGGCACGGTGCATCGCGGTATTGGCCTGCTTGATCAGGCGGTGCGCATCCGAGCCATCATCGGGGTACAGGGCAATCCCGATACTGGCCGTCATCGGCACCTCCTGGTCGAGAATGCTGAAAGGCTCGTGCAGCACTTCACGTATCCGGTCAACCATCTGCTGAGCATTGGACTGACCTTCGCGCAACATCAGGATCAACCCGAACTCTTCACCCCCCATGCGGCCCAGGGTGTCACTGACGTTCAGGCAGCTGCCCAGACGCTGGCCGAGTTCGGTCAACATCCGGTGCCCCTGCTCCTGGCCCCAGGTGTCATTGACACGCTTGAAGTCGTTGAGATCGACAATAAACACCGCCAGTTGCCAGCCCCTGACCTCTGCCTGGGTCAGGCCCATGTGCAATGTGGTGTAAAAAAGCTGGCGATTGGGCAGGCCGGTCAAGCTGTCGTAGTGGGTCATATGCAGCAGGTGCTTATCGGAGTCGCTCTGCGTGCGCGCCTGCTCCAGGTCGGTGCTGCACTTCTCCAGCCGCTCTTCGAGCATCAGGCTGTGGTCGGCCTGATAGTCGCCAAATGCCGTGAGCCGCAACAAATTGCGCACCCGCAACCACAGTTCAGTACTGACTATCGGCTTACCGAGAAAGTCCTCGACCCCGGCTTCCAGGCCCGCGATGCGGGCTTTTTGATCACTTTGCGCAGAAAGCATGATGATCGGAATATTGGCGGTGGCAGAATTGCCTTTGAAGTGGCGGGCGACTTCGTAGCCATCCATGTCCGGCATCTGGATATCGAGCAGGATCAGATCCGGCGCGTGCTGCATCACCATGGCCAGCGCCTCTTTACCGGACCCGGCCGTCAGGGTTTGATACCCCTGACCTCGCAACAGAACTTCAAGCAGCTTTCGAACATGTACATCGTTGTCAACGATCAGCAACGTGGCGGGCATGGCGGACATGTATAGCCCTCAAGAAATGCAGTTGTTTAGGCAAACCGGGGCCACCTGATGGCGGAGCGTGTCCGGTGGCGACATTAAAGTCTGAATCACGCCTTTTCTTCGGGCGCCGCACTGCAAAAACAGACGCTGCTGAAGACGGCGCCCTGAAGCCTGCCGGTCTTGAGCAGGTTTTTTGTCAACGCAATTCAATAGTCTTTTCGAGGCGGGGCCGCAGCGGTGCGGGGCTAACGTCTGCAGGCTGCCTGCCCATTGGTTCGAACTCCGTCAACAACCTGCGAATCTGCGTGCTAGAAATGGAGTAAAGCACCGTTATCGGCATTGCACCACGGGCGTTTCGTCAAAGCAGCGCAGCCGCTCTAACACAGCCACGGGCAGGTGCTACACCATCAGCTTAGGGGCCCGCTGCCCCGTGCCGCCGCCTTGAGCAGCAACTGAAAACTCGGACATTCCACGTGCCGCTCCGCAGGACACACCGCAGCACGTCGCAGCTCATCACGGGCAGCACTGAGCCGCGCAATTACCTGCTCCAGCTCATCAGCCTTGTCCAGTAATTGCACGCGATCAAGCGCAGGCCTGCCATCCGCGCCGACCATAAGCGCAATGTCTTCCAATGAAAAAGTCAGCCCCTGGGCCAGGGCAATCAGTGACAGTTTATCCAGCACATCAGGGGCAAACACCCGGCTTTGGCCGCGCCGCCCTATAGAGCGGATAAGCCCTTTTTCTTCGTAGTAGCGCAACGTCGATGCCGGAACACCCGAACGCCTTGCCACTTCACCAATGACCAGCTCTTTCATGCTTGACCTCAAGTCGACTTGAACTTGCACACTTGTTGATTCAAGCAATCACAAGCCACGTCCAGCAAGGGGTATTTGAAATGACCATGGTCGAAATCTTTATTAACGCAACTGGAGTGGGCATAGGCGCGACCCTGTTCATGGACCTTGTGGCCGTGATCAAGAAGCAGGTATTTAACGTGCCATCGCTGGACTACAGACTCGTAGGCCGCTGGCTGGGACATATGCTGCAGGGGCAATACAGACACGCGGCGATTGCCGGCGCAGCCCCTGTTCCCTGTGAACGCCTGCTCGGCTGGGCCTTGCATTACCTGACGGGCATTATTTTCGCCGGGTTACTCGTGGCCTTTGCGGGCAGCGCCTGGCTCGAACATCCGACCCTGCTGCCCGCACTGATCACAGGCATCCTCAGCGTGGCTGCACCCTGGCTGATCATGCAACCCGCATGGGGCATGGGCCTGGCAGCGGCCAACACCGCCAGACCGTGGGTGGCACGACAAAGAAACCTGGTCACCCACCTGACCTTTGGCCTTGGGCTGTATATAACCTGCCTGGCCTTCGTCAACTACCTCTAGGTGCTACCGAAGACAGCAACTAGCGCGGACCGCCGGGACCGCCACCGCCATATTGGCCACCACCACCACCACCACCACCACCACCACCATGCCCCCCGCCATGGCCACCGCCTGGCGGCGTAAACATCCAGCAGCCCGACAAGGACGACACCACAACCGCTACAAGGACGGCTTTAACTACAGACTTCAACTTCATTACTGCACTCTCACATCAACAGAAAACAACGCCGCCTTATACCAAGGCCGGCATCGCCCGCATCCAACATTTACCTAACTTCACATACCTTGCAGCCACAGAGACCCAGGAACCGCACCAACCTTAGTGGGAGTCGTGCTTGCCCGCGATGGCAGCACCGCGATCCGGCAGGCATACCGGGTGCCTGCATCACTGGCAATCGAGCGTCGAGTGGGGCTCCCACAGATACCGGGAACCCGCACCAACCTTTGTGGGAGCCGGGCTTGCCCGTGATGGCAGCACCGCGATCCGGCAGGCATACAGGGAGGAAGGCACACCTGCCCACTCACTCGTGCTGCTCTTATGACACCCGCCAAAGCTGATCCAGCCGAGAGGTATAACCCTGACTCATCAGCTCCCGACGCATGCCCCATGCAGGATTCACCGGCACGCTGGCAGCCCGTAGCGTGCCCCGCCCCCAGCGCTGGTTAATCTCATCCAGCACCGACATCACCTTCGTCGCCTGCACCGGCTGATTAATTGCAAACAAATCATCGGAAAACTCCCCCGGTTGACGCAGGTCCAGCAACATCACTTCAGCCTTGCTGTACCTGAAACCCGGCTGAAACACGCTGTCCACCGCATCAACCGCTGCCTTTGTGAGCAGCCGTACATCATCGGTCGGGTATGGCAGCGTCACCACCACCCCCCTGGCGTATTTGGCTTCGTCAGGGTTGAACATGCCCGTGCGAATACTTACCCGCACCTTAGTGCAATAAGAGTTCTGCGCGCGGAGCTTTTCCGAGGCCCGCATCATATAAGTCGCCACCGCCTCTTTAATTGGCGCCACCGTCGTCAGACGCTGGCCAAACATGCGGCTGCAACATATTTCCTGCTTCGGCGGATCAGGCTCATCCAGTTCCAGACACGGAGTACCAGCAAGCTCCCGGGCAGTTTTCTCGATCACCACGCTGAACTTCTTGCGCAGCATCCACGGCTCTGCGCTGGCCAGGTCCATGGCCGTGCGAATGCCCATGCCCTCCAGGTGAGCCGTCATGCGCCGCCCTACCCCCCACACGTTGCTCACCGCCGTATTGCGCAACACCCAGTGCCGCTGGTGTTCGGTGCACAGGTTGACCACCCCTCCGGTTTGCGCCTGCAGCCGCTTGGCCGTGTGATTGGCCAGCTTGGCCAGGGTTTTGGTATGTGCAATCCCGACCCCTACCGGAATCCCGGTGCACTGCAGGATCCGGCTGCGCAACTGGCAGCCCAGGGCGTTGACATCGGCAATGCCGGTCAGGTCCGCAAAACACTCATCGATGCTATAGACCTCCACCGCCGGCACCTGCGACTCGATCAGGCTCATCACCCGCTCGCTCATATCGCCGTACAACGCATAGTTGGACGAAAACGCCACAATGCCCAACTGCTCCAGGCGGTGCCTGATCTGAAAGTACGGCTCGCCCATCTTGATATGGGGTTTGGCGTCATAACTGCGGGCGATGACACAGCCATCGTTATTGCTCAGCACCACAATGGGTACTTTCGCCAGATCCGGGCGAAACACTCGCTCACAACTGGCATAAAAGCTGTTGCAATCGATCAGGGCGAAAACCGGATCAACCTTAATGCTCATGGCTGCGCACGGTATAAGTGATCACACCCCAAATCGAAAGGTCATCACCTTCCATAACATGGCGGTCCGGGTATCTGGGGTTCTCCGAACCCAGGATGACCTTCTTGCCCCGCAGGCACAGGCGCTTACAGAGCGGATCATTATTGAGCAGCGCCACCACCACATGCCCGTGGGCAGGCTCGATCGAGCGGTCGACCACTGCCACATCCCCGGGGAAAATCCCGACACCCTGCATGCTGTCGCCATCGATCGTTACCAGATACACATGCGCAGCCCGCACGTTCAGCATCTCGTCCATCGAGATTTTCTTCTCCATATGATCGGTCGCCGGTGACGGAAAACCGGCAGGAATTCTGAACGAGTACATCGGCAGGCGAATGCCACCTTCAGCAAGAGGACCCAAAACAGTGAAGCCCATGACACGCGCCCTTATTAAGCTGTATGAATATACAGTTAACTGCGTAGAGCGAATCCGGTCAATTGCTCAGGCCGACATTTCGACGGATGGGCCATAGCCGCTCAGCGGGCATGACAGCGCTGAAGAACACCCCCACAACCCAGAGCGCTGACAAGGCGGCTCGAACACCCAAATGACACACAACAACCGAATAACGCCCCCATATCACCTATCGATACTAAGTACGAACGCCCAAACTTAATGCATTGAATAAGTACAGTGAGTTATTAACGTGCGCTCGAGGGCATATCCATATGACCGAACAGTTACCCGTCAATTACCGCTTATCGCTGCAGATATTCTTCAAGAGCGGAACAGTGGTGCCAAATTGATATCACCCCTAACTTAGGCCATTCAAATGAGCGTTTAACTTCTAACTGCCATGCCTCGCACAAGTTGATGACTGGCAGCACAGCAGACTGCCGAACGGCGTCAGCCCAAAGCCGTCAACCCGTCTACCCCGCCCTGCACGCCCCTGTCACCACAGAAACGAAGGTTTCAAAAAATTAGCCGCTGTGTTAGGCCCCCAGGCAGTCAGAAACCCACCGAACACACTGAAAACCAAGGGGAAATACAACACAGCGCAATACCATTGGGCTGCCTGCATGACATTTCCCAGCTCGAAAATGTTATTTTTAGTCAGGAATAAACAGATGAAATGTTATTTATTGTCCGTCAATAAAGATTGAAAACGCCTATATATAGCGTCTGCTGGCCCGCGCGGTATATAAAGGTTGATATTGCCAACCCTTCGCAGTTAATATTTTCGCATCTACAAGTTCATACCGCCCTTTTATCAGCATTAAAAGAGGGGCAACTGTTGCCTCCCACAGGCCATTGACCCATCAAACATGATGTGCGCATAGCCCTTATTGGCGGACACAGCCCATTTCCGAGAATGGAAATAGCGGACGTGACGATAGTTAAGTGCTCTCGCCGGCTGAGCATGTTTGGCACAAAGGAAGCTGCCTTGTTTAAACGAATCATGATCGTCTGCGTCGGCAATATTTGTCGCAGCCCCACCGCAGAACATCTCCTGCGGGTCGCCCTTGCACCCTCCGACATCGTCGTGAGCTCCGCAGGTCTTGGCGCACTCAAAAACAAACCCATCGAAGCAACCGCGCGCTCAATTCTTGAGGAACACGGACACGTCCTGAGCGACCACAGCGGCCGCCAATTGAACTCTGCGCTGATCAACGAGTCTGACCTCATCCTCGTGATGGAGAAAAACCACATTGACGGCGTGCTGAGCATTGCCCCCGAAGCACGAGGCAAAGTATTCCTGCTGGGCAAATGGCAAGACAACCGCGAAATCCCCGACCCATACCGTCAAGGCAAGCCTGCCTTTGTGCACGCGTATGCGCTGATCGATGCCGCCGTAAATGCATGGGCCCAGCGGATTAAACGCTGAGCTATTTTTCGAATTATCTGTGAAGAAAAAGAATCGACTTATGCAGCAAGCACCCGTGACAAAGTCCCACGACCAAGAAGACGATAATGACGACATTGACCTGATGGGTCTGCTGGGCACCCTGCTCGATCATAAATGGTTGATCGCAGGTGTGACCGGGGCGTTTATGGTTGCGGGGGTTGCCTACGCCCTGCTGGCTACGCCGGTGTACCAGGCGAATGCGCTGATCCAGGTTGAAGCCAAGAAGAATGATCCACTGGGGTTTTCTGATATCAGCAGCATGCTGGGTAAGGAATCACCGTCGGCTACAGAAATTGAGCTGATCAAATCACGTAAAAATATCGGCGCCGCGGTCGATAACCTTCAATTGGATATAGTTGTTGAGCCAAACCGTTTTCCACTGATCGGTGCGTTTATGGCGCGCCGCTTCAAACCTGATGCGCAAACCCCTGTCGCCAGCCCACTATTAGGCATGAACAGTTATGCCTGGGGTGGTGAGGAACTGAAGATCTCCGAGCTGGTGTTACCTGCAGAACTGTTGGGCAAGCAACTGACCTTGGTCAGCGGTGAGCCAGGCACCTTCACCCTGCTAGATGACGACGACAATCTACTGGTCAAAGGCCAGGTTGGTAAAGCTATCGACGAAAATGGCTTCAAACTGCTAGTAGAAAAATTGCAGGCTAATCCAGGAACGACTTTTAACGTCGTTCGCCAACCCCGCCTTTCAACCATCTTGGGTTATCAGACATCACTGGATATCTCGGAGCGCGGCAAAGAGTCGGGCATGATCGGCATGGCGCTGGAAGATACTGATCCTGCAGCAGCCATCAAGACTTTGAATGAAATCGCACGTCTGTATGTGCAGCAAAATATTGAACGTACATCAGCTGAAGCAGCACAAAGCCTGGGCTTTTTGAAAGATCAACTGCCGCAGGTGCGTAAAGATCTGGAAAAAGCTGAAAACGCACTGAATGCATTTCAGATCCGCAGCAAGTCGATTGATATCAGCTTGGAAGCCAAGGCCATTCTCGACCAAATCGTTGCCCTGGACACCAGCATCTCAGCCCTCAAACTGCAACAAGCCGAGATGGACCGCAAGTTCACTCCGCAGCATCCCGCCTACCGCGCACTGATGGGCCAGTTGGCCGAGTTGACCGCCAAACAAAACCGCCTGGCCAAACAAGTTGAAGGCCTGCCCAGCACCCAGCAAGAATTGCTGAGCCTGACCCGCGATTTGAAAGTCAGCACCGAGATCTACACCCAACTGCTGAACAAGTCCCAGGAACTGGACGTAATGCGCGCAGGTGCAGTGGGCAACGTACGCCTGATCGATACTGCCGATGTAGACCTGCGCTTCCCAGTCAAACCAAAAAAAGCCCTGATCGTACTAATCGCCACGTTACTCGGCGCATTCCTTGCCATTGGTTATGTACTGTTTCGCAAAGCACTGAATCGCGGCGTGCAAAACCCGGACGATATCGAAAAACTCGGCCTACCGGTCTACGCCTCGATTCCATTTAGCTCGCTGCAAAAAGTGGAAGATGAAAAGAGCCCTGGTGGTCGTGGTACTCGTGCTACCCCGCTGCTGGCAAGTAGCCACCCAACAGATCTGGCAATTGAAGGCTTGCGCAGCCTGCGTACCAGCCTGCACTTCGCAATGCTGGAGGCGGACAATAACCGACTGATGATTTCCGGCCCAAGTCCAAAAGTCGGTAAGTCGTTTGTTTCTGCCAACCTGGCCGCAGTGATTGCTCAATCCGGGCAGCGTGTACTACTGGTAGACGTGGATATGCGCAAAGGCTATATCCATAAAATGTTTGGCATTCCGGTTGAAAACGGTTTGTCCGATATATTGGCAAAGCGTTGCGATCTGAACACCGCCATTCATAAAACGGAAGTCGAAAACCTTGATGTGATCGGTCGTGGTCAAATTCCACCAAACCCATCAGAGTTGCTGATGCACAAGAACTTTACCGAGTTCCTTGAGCAAGTAAGTGCCAAATACGACCAGGTTATTCTCGATACACCGCCATTCCTGGCAGTAACTGATGCAGCCATTGTAGGCCGTCAGTCTGGCACCAATTTGATTGTGACCCGCTTTGAACTTAACCCGGCCCGTGAAGTTGAATTGACTATGCGCCGCTTTGCCCAAAATGGGATTGACCTTAAAGGTGCCATCTTCAACGGTGTTGAAAAGCGAGCATCGGCCAAATACGGCTATGGTGCATACGGCTATTACAACTACGAATACAAGTCTGACAGCGTTTAACACAAGCATTTTCATACAACTCAGAGCGCCCGGTTACTTTAGGGCGCTCTTTTAATGCCGCAAGCTCTAAGTAACAACCCATACCGACGAAACATACCGCCTTCAGGGACTGGCGAATAATCCTGTGGCGGTAGCGTGTCTGATTCATAACACAGCCGAGTGAAGCCTGGTTAAATCAGTATCCACTTCACACTGAGCATAGGTATATACATCTCAAATACTACGCACTCTTTTAAGTCCTTAGAAAGCGACCTAGATTATGAGTGTTCTTGCACTAGCTTATTTTAAAATTTATTAAGCCGAGAAAGAACGCTTGCTCGTCATGATGTGTAGATACCTATGCTTACTTAAACTGTAAGCACAGAATCAAACCTCTTATCTCTTTCTACCCGTTATACGCTCAAAGGGAATCGACATGAAAGTTACAGTTTTTGGCATAGGTTACGTTGGCCTGGTGCAAGGCGCCGTCCTCGCCGAGGTCGGCCACGACGTAGTCTGTATTGATATTGATGCTAACAAGGTCGAACGCCTGAAGCAGGGCCATATCCCTATCTACGAACCTGGTTTGGAAGCACTGGTAAAAGAAAATCATGCCGCTGGCCGCCTGAATTTCACCACCGACGCAGCTGCAGGCGTAAAACATGGCGAAGTGCAATTTATCGCTGTGGGCACACCACCTGACGAAGACGGTTCAGCTGATCTTAAATATGTACTGGCCGTTGCCGAAACCATTGCCCAGCATATGGAAGGCCATCAAATTATCATCGATAAATCCACTGTCCCTGTGGGTACCGCCGACAAGGTAAGCGCCAAAATTGCGCAAGTTCTGGCGGCACGTCAGCGCGAAGACCTGGGCTTTGATGTGGTATCCAACCCTGAGTTTCTCAAGGAAGGTTCCGCTGTGGCTGACTGCATGCGCCCGGACCGTATCGTCATTGGTACCAATAGCAAAACCGCAGAAGATGTAATGCGTGAGCTATACGCCCCTTTCAACCGTAATCACGAGAAAATCATCGTGATGGACGTGCGCAGCGCCGAGTTGACCAAATATGCAGCTAACTGCATGCTGGCTACAAAAATCAGCTTTATGAACGAAATGGCTAACCTGGCAGAAATGCTCGGCGCCGATATTGAAATGGTTCGCCAGGGCATTGGCTCCGATCCACGTATCGGCTACCAGTTTCTGTATGCCGGTGTCGGCTACGGCGGATCATGCTTCCCGAAAGATGTGCAGGCACTTATCCGCACTGCAGACAGCATCGATTTTGATGCCAAAGTTCTCAAAGCTGTGGAAAGTCGGAATGATGAACAGAAATCCGTACTGTTTAAAAAGATCTTAACGCATTTTAATGGCGACTTGAGTGGCAAAACATTTGCAATTTGGGGGCTTAGTTTTAAACCCAATACCGATGACATGCGTGAGGCTCCAAGCCGAGTGCTAATGGAAGCCCTATGGAATGCTGGTGCCGAAGTCCAAGCCTTTGATCCTGAGGCCATGGAAGAAGCGCAGCGCATTTATGGAGACCGAGATGAACTCAATTTGTGCGGCACCAAAGAAGCTGCCCTCAAAGGAGCAGATGCGCTGGTGATCGTTACCGAGTGGCAAGCGTTTAAAGCACCAGACTTCGAACTTATCAAGAAGCAACTTAAACACGCTCTGATATTTGACGGCCGCAATCTGTTTGAGCCTAAACGCATTACATCAAAAGGGTTTGTATATAAAGGAATTGGTCGATAAAGGAATTTTCTCTTTAGCCCCTTTAGCCCCTTTAGCCCAGCAAGAAGCTTTGTTTGCAATATTACAAGGTCTTCTAACACTCCGTAAGGCGCCTGCCGCGCCGAGCAATGGTTTGAATGGAACCCAAATGAAAAACTTATTACCCGACTGGCTCTACTTTCAGTTGGTTTACGTCAAAAACTACAAACGATTTGGAAACTTTTCTCAGCCCACTAGCTTTTCGGAAAAACTTTTCGCCCGGATCCAGAACCCGTTGCCTGCCTTCAGCATGTTGGCAGATAAAGTAGAAGTGAGGGAGTACGTGAGAAATACCGTCGGAGAACAGTACTTGATACCCTGCTATGGTGTTTACGAACGGATAACTCCTGAAGACTTTCAGAAGCTACCTGAGAGTTTTGTTTTGAAAGCCAATCATGGCGCAGGTCAAGTACTTGTGGTGACGGACAAATCTACATTGTCACCGGAGTCAGTTTGCGATCAAGCTAATATGTGGCTGGAAGAAAATTATGGTGACGACTCCCGAGAGAGGCACTATAAAAATATCCCTCGAAGGCTACTGGCAGAAAAAGCATTGTTACAAAAAGGAGGTTCTCCTGACGACTATAAAGTTCATGTATTTAACCCACAGGATGGCCGCGCACCCTACTGTTTCATACAGTTAATAAAAGGTCGCAGCGCAACATTGAGCCAAGCAATATACCTTAGCGATTGGACAAAAGCCCCATTTTGTCGTGCAGGATATAGCACAGCACAGCAGAAAGACGACTCTCCACGTCCAGCTTGCCTTAATGAGATGCTAGAAGTTGCTATTAAGTTGACTGGTAGCCTTGGATATTCACGAGTGGACTTCTACGTTCACGAGGGTAGTTTATATTTTGGAGAGATTACTCTGACGCCAGCAGGGGGCCGCGTACGATTCGAGCCAAATGGCTTGGATTCTCAGCTAGGAAGCCTTTTTCCGTGGCCGGATAGAATGCCTGTCTGAACGGAGAAATTTCATGAGCTCATTGCGTAATAAAATTTTTCGTAATCTGTCTGGGTACGGCTATTCACAGGGGGCGACCATAGTTGCACAGATTGTAGTAGTACCTTTTTTTCTGGCGGCTTGGGGGGTCAGACTATATGGTGAATGGTTGGTACTCACCAGCATTCCCATGTTTCTGGCGCTCATGGAGCTAGGCGTCGCCCAAGCCTCAGCTACACGCGCTTCGTTGGCTTCAGGCTCCAAAGATATAACAGCTATCAGACGCATACTCGATACTGCTATGGCATTCAGCGTTGTCACTTCAATTACAGTCGCTACTCTGGGAACTATATTAGCAACCAGTATACCTTGGACTAAATGGCTGAACTTGTCGGACATCGACCCCAGTGCAGCTAGCGTTATATTTATTTACATGTCATTTTATCTTGCGGGAAATTTTTTGGCGGGCCCCGTTAGCGCCTGGATGAAAGCAATGGATCGTACCGCTCTAGCAGCCGTATGGATGGCTAACAGAAGGGTCGCGGAAATAATCGTTACAGCTGTAACTCTATACCTAGGAGCTAGCCCAACTACGTTAGCTATATGCCTGATGTTGACGTCATTTGTAACGCTAATTACTTGCTATGCGATTGCACTGCGTCACTCCACGAGTGGCGCAATGACGATGCGGTACGCTAGCCGGAAGGAGTTTCGTATTGTTTTCTGGCCAGCAGTGTCGTTTATGGCAATGCCTCTAGCTCAAGTAATTACACTGCAAGGAAGTGTGCAGTTGCTAAATGCACTTTCTGGTGGGATTGCAGTAGCATCTTTTTCAATGGCAAGAACAATGGTTCGTTTGCTCATGCAAGTAGGTGTCGTATTCAACAGTGCAATGCGCCCTGAAATATCTAGACTGATGGGACAAGGAAAAGTACTAGCTGCACGGAGTGTTGTTAAAAAAGGCACTATCGTAGCCAGTTTACTAGTCCTGACCGGACTTTTAGGGGTAGGATTAGTAGGCCCAAAGGCATTAGAAATTTGGTCTCACGGAAATGTAATTTTACCTGCTTCATTCCTTATTTTGCTCGCACTACATGCAGTTGTTAACGTTATTTGGTATGTACCATCAACACTTATTTTCGCAAAAAATGGCCACAGCAGCATCTCCTGGTACTACATGACACTTTCAATTATAGCACTAACTTTATGGTGGCTTAACTCGTCTTTAACGACGCCGATGATCGGAGCCGCAATAATGATGCTAATACCTGAAACACTAATGCTTTGCTTGCTACTCAAAATTTATACAAAGTCCCTTAAAGGAACTAAAAATGAAAGTATTTAGGCGTGCTCTGGCAGCAACGGCGGGACGCCTAGAGCAAAACACCAAAGCAAGCTTGCTTGGTTTACTAGATGCATCTGTATGCCTTTCTTACCTTTTGGCCATACCAGTACCAATTTGGTATGCTGCGATTCTATTTGGAAAAGCTCTATTAATCGTTCGCTACGGCGCAAGCAAGTCAGGCTTTTTACAAATAGCACCTTTCATCACGCTGATCTCAATTTCATTAATATATACAGAGTACTTAGAGGGTGGATATTTTGATGAAGCATTTAATGTTGCAGGGTTTATTTTATCCTTAGCAATTAGCGCATCATTGCTAAGGCGCACTGATATTCAGCCATACTTATATTTTATGGCACTTCTAGGCACTACAACTGCAGCGCTCTACTTAATTCTGGCACTTTTCAACTTAATTCCTGACCACTATGGTCGACTAATGTTTTTCAATGGCAGTCACCCGAACTTAGGCGGAGAATCATTTGCAATGTTTCTAATTGCAACCATCGTCTCTTTTCGAGGATTGTTATTTTGGTTAGCGTGGGCACTTCTTACGGCCGGCATATTTATGATGCAAGCTCGCGCGGCTCTGCTGGTAGCAATAGCGGTGCTGGGGCTTTATTTGTGGCGAAAGTTCAAAAGTGCCGGACGTTACAAACCCATGCTAGCGATGCTGATTTTTGCTGGCTCTGCAGCCTTAATTTTGAGTAGTAGCGACATCATATTGACAAGCACAGAGAATATATTTCTGATGTCCGATGAGAGCAGAGGTGTTGGCACCGGATTTGTTGGACGAGAAGATCGCTGGAATCAGGCTCTTAATCTATTCTATGAAAACCCTTTTCTCGGGGGAGGGTTCGCTGCATTTGACAAAACAGGAATGTTAACCCCACACAACTACTTTCTTGCAGGGATATCCAACATGGGTATGATTGCAATATTCATGTTTATATATTTAGGCTACTGCATATGGAGAGTCAAAAGCACTGACAATCATATCCTTATAGCATTCGCCCCACTATTAATATTAATGATCTTTAATGATCGCTTCATAAACATGAACCCTTACCCATTCACAGCCTATGTAGTGATTTTCGCACTGTCTGCACGAACAAGAAAAAGGGTTTCCCACCATGACTAAGTTATTCTATATTCAACCCATATTAACAAGCTACCGCAAAGATCTTGTTTCAAAGCTTTCCGGCAAGTACGAACTAACCATGCTTTTTGGAACGCCAACCAACAACAGCGGATTCCACTCTCCAGAGCAACAACACTTAAAAACAATCAACTGCCCACAGAAATCCATCATGAGAGGTCGACTTTTAATCCAATCCGGAATACTAGATGCAATACGCACGTACAAGCCAGACATAGTTTTAACCTGCGCAAATATGCGAGATATAACTTATTGGCGACTACTATTTCTTTGTCGCAAGATGAAAATCAAAGTCTTTTCACATGGACAAGGTCTTTACTCTAAAAAACACACCCCTCCTCTTCTTGCTTTCCTGTACCGCTCAGCAGTGCGTTTATCATATAAATATATTTGTTACACGGCAATCTCTAGGGACTCTTTAATCTCGGCTAATTGCGCCCCTGAAAAACTGGAAGTAGCAGATAACACAATAAAATTCTCAGTAGATGCTGGCGACACTCCCAAACGGGGTGACGAGCAGGGTGTGCTATTTATTGGACGCCTGCGCGAACAATGCGGCCTAGAAGATCTGATAAAAGCTGTTGCCATCCTTCGGAAGTCCCACGCTACAATAATATTGCATGTGGTAGGCTCTGGCGAGCTTGAGCCTACATACCGCGCGCAGTACAAACAACCTTGGATTGTGTTTCACGGGGCTATTTATGATGACGAAAAAACCCTAGAATTAAGTCGCGACTGTCGGGTAGGTTGTTATCCAGGGAACGCAGGGTTGAGTGTAGTCCATTATTTTTCCCTTCGGCTGCCACCAATCTTACATGACGACATACACTCGCATATGGGACCTGAGCCATCGTATGTACGAAACGGATCCAACGGAATCACTTTCCAGAAAAAACGCGGACACAAAGCCATGAGCGAAGCACTGTTGGGGGTCTGGAAACTACCAACTGAAGAGTATCTCAAAATTAGTGATGCTGCATTCAGCGAGTATGAGCGTTTGAATGCACCATCAATGGAAACCAAAATGCTCCATATTTTGAGTCAATTTCAGGAAGAGGACGCATTATGATTTTTTTGGGAGACATACCTCCCCCTCTTCATGGCATGTCAGCCATTAACAAAAAGATGCTAGAACTTTTACGAAAGCAAGGTTCTGTTACTTTTATTAACTCTTCACCTTCTTTACTGGCACGCTATTATCACAGCCAATTCTGGTTTTTAATCAAAGTTATATTTTTTTTCCCAGTTACGGCTCGGTTATTCTATGCACTTACAGTCAAGCGTGAACGAGTACTATATAGATCCCTAAATGGCGGCCACGGTCAAGTTTTTGATCTTTGCTGGGTAACCTTAGCAAGGCTTCTTGGAGCAAAAATATTCCTGCATCACCATGCAGCTCTTTACCTGACATGTCCATCAAGATTATTCGCCAAGATATGCAAGACAGCAGGCTCCAGCACTCGCCACATTGTTCTAGGCGAAGCAATGCGCCTAGCTTTAAAAGAAAACTATAAAATTTCGGACGACAAAATATCGGTACTTTCAAATGCCGCTTTCTTCTCAAACAACAACATAAAAATCCCAAAAGCCATTAACTCCGCATTGAGAATCGGTTACTTGGCCAATATTTCTTTTTCAAAAGGAATTGATGTTTTTTTAGAAACCCTTGCTCAACTGAAACAAATCGGGGTTCCTTTTCAAGCTGTAATAGCTGGCCCTTGCCATGACCCTGAATTAAAATCCCTGCTAGACGACGCCCGCATTAAATTTCCGGAATTACGGTATCTGGGTGGAATATACGGAAATGATAAAATCCGTTTCTTTGCTGATTTGGATTGCTTTATCTATCCATCACGCAACGAAGCAGAGCCTCTAGTCATCTACGAGGCAGCCGTTGAAGGTGTATATATTTTGAGTAGCGAAGCCGGTTGCATGAAAGCATCAACTCAACGACTTCAGGGCTGGTCGACACCACTAAAATCTGGCGAACTCTGGGCAAAAGCCGCAGCTAGCCATATTTCAAGCTCTACACTTGCCACAAGTGATACTTCACGCCAAAGCAGAAAAAAAATTTTCCAAACTTTTATCTCAGAAGCACACGCAGACTTGGATAGTTTGATTAAAGAGATAACTTATGCAAAAGCTTGATCGCTTTCAACTTCCACCCGGCTTCCGGGGACGCTCAGGTATACAGTGTCAGCTTTGGTGGCTGGTACAATCCTGTTTATTCGGACTTTCCCCGCAGTTTATGTATGGCTGGAGAAATTTTCTACTGCGTACCTTCGGTGCTAAAATTGGCAAAGGTGTCATCATACGCCCAAGCGTACGCATCACTTACCCATGGAAATTGAGCATTGGCGATTATGCTTGGGTAGGTGACCATGTAGAGTTGTATACACTTGCTGAAATCAGTATCGCTTCTCATGCTGTGGTGTCCCAGCGCTCTTATCTTTGTACTGGAAGCCATGACCCCGCGAGCAGAACCTTTAGAATTTACGCAGAACCTATCATTATTGAAGAAGGTGCGTGGATAGCCACCGATGTATTTATAGCACCTGGGGTCACTGTAGGGCGCAATGCACTTATTGGTGCCCGCAGTTCGCTATTTACAAATGCAAAAGCTGATTATGTGTACGTTGGCTGCCCTGCAAAAGCTATAAAAACGCGTAAGTTTGAAGACTAAAAATTAGCTATTCAGACGCACGCAGAAGCGATGCATGTGTCGCCCCAATACTATTTTAATTAATAGCAACATAAAAATTTAGACATCAAAGAAGGTCAAACATGAAGAAGCGTGCTCTTATTACTGGCATCACCGGCCAAGACGGCTCCTACCTCGCAGAACTCTTGTTGGAAAAGGGCTACGAAGTTCACGGTATCAAACGCCGCGCGTCCTCATTTAATACCCAGCGTGTAGACCATATCTATCAAGACCCACATGTCAATAACCGTAACTTCGTTCTGCACTATGGCGATTTGACGGACTCTTCCAACCTGACCCGTATTATCCAGGAAGTACAACCGGACGAGGTTTACAACCTGGGGGCGCAGTCCCATGTCGCCGTCAGCTTCGAGTCGCCGGAATACACCGCAGATGTGGATGCCATGGGTACGCTGCGAATTCTGGAAGCAATCCGCCTGCTGGGTCTGGAAAAGAAAACCCGCTTCTATCAAGCCTCAACTTCCGAACTCTACGGCCTTGTGCAGGAAACACCGCAAAAGGAAACGACTCCTTTCTATCCGCGTTCGCCGTATGCCGTGGCCAAAATGTACGCCTACTGGATTACCGTTAACTACCGCGAAGCCTACGGTATGTACGCTTGCAACGGCATCCTGTTCAACCACGAGTCGCCGCGCCGTGGTGAGACCTTTGTAACCCGCAAGATCACCCGTGCACTGGCCAATATAAGCCAAGGCCTGGAGCAATGCCTGTTCCTCGGGAATATGGATGCACTGCGTGACTGGGGCCATGCCAAAGACTACGTACGCATGCAGTGGATGATGTTGCAGCAGGACGTAGCGGATGATTTTGTGATTGCAACCGGTGTGCAGTATTCGGTGCGTGAGTTTGTTCGTTGGTCGGCGGCAGAGCTGGGCGTCACCCTGAAATTCGTAGGCGAAGGTGTCGATGAGCACGCCATTATTGCAAGCATCGACGGCGACAAAGCCCCGGCACTTAAGGTCGGCGACGTTATCGTGAAAGTCGATCCGCGTTACTTCCGCCCTGCCGAAGTTGAAACCTTGCTCGGTGATCCAACCAAAGCCAAACAAGTGCTGGGCTGGGTACCGGAAATCACTGCTCAGGAGATGTGTGCAGAAATGGTTCGCGAAGACCTCAAGGTCGCGCAGCGCCATGCACTGCTCAAAGAGCACGGTCATGACTTGCCGGTGGCTACGGAGAACTGAGTATGGCCCGTGAGTTGAACCAGAATATCTTTGTTGCCGGCCATCGCGGGATGGTCGGCTCGGCCATCGTCCGCCGTCTGCAGACACTGGGTTATACCCGTATTGTGACTGCCGGGCGTGACACCCTGAATCTGCTGGATCAACAGGCCGTGCAGGCCTTTTTCCAGGAGCACAAGATCGATCAGGTGTATCTGGCTGCGGCAAAGGTGGGCGGTATTCAGGCGAATAACACCTACCCGGCTGACTTCATCTACGAAAACCTGATGATCCAGGCCAATATCATTCAGGCAGCGCACCTGAACGATGTACACAAGTTGTTATTCCTCGGTTCGTCATGCATTTATCCCAAGCATGCCGAGCAACCTATGCGCGAAGAGGCCTTGCTCACCGGTACGCTGGAGCCCACCAATGAGCCCTATGCGATTGCCAAGATCGCCGGGATCAAGTTGTGTGAAAGCTATAACCGTCAACATGGCCGTGATTACCGCAGCGTAATGCCGACCAACCTGTATGGCCCGCATGATAACTACCATCCGCAGAACAGCCATGTGATCCCTGCCCTGCTGCGCCGCTTCCACGAAGCAGTGCAGCGCGGCGACGCAGAACTGGTGATCTGGGGCACCGGTACGCCGATGCGCGAGTTCTTGCATGTGGACGATATGGCTGCGGCCAGCATCCATGTCATGGAACTTGACGATGCCACTTATCAGGCCAATACCCAGCCGATGCTGTCGCATATCAACGTTGGCACCGGGGTTGACTGCACTATTGGTGAACTGGCTAAAACCATTGCTGAGGTGACTGGTTTTACTGGCAAGCTGACCTTCGATACCAGTAAACCGGATGGCGCTCCGCGCAAGCTGATGGATGTGTCGCGCCTCAAGTCACTGGGCTGGCAGGCCAGTATCAGCCTGGAAGACGGACTCAAAGATGCCTATGACTGGTATGTCACTAACGTGCAACAGGCGCGGACACACTGATGAAAGTTTTGCTCTACGGCATCAACTACAGCCCCGAACTGACCGGTATCGGTAAATACAGCGGTGAGATGGCTGCCTGGCTGGCCGCCCAGGGGCATGAGGTGCGGGTCGTTACAGCCCCGCCTTATTACCCGGACTGGAAGGTCTGGCAAGGCTTCAGCTCCTGGCGTTTCAACAAACGCCGGGAGGCTGGCGTCACGGTCATTCGTTGCCCGCTGTATGTTCCAGCCAAGCCGACAGCAATCAAACGCATGCTGCATTTGGCCAGTTTTTCACTGTCGTCGACCTTTGCCATGCTGACCCAGTTACGCTGGAAGCCAGAATTGGTGATTCTGGTAGTGCCAACGCTGTTTTGCGCTCCCCAGGCACTGGCTCTGGCCAAGCTGACGGGCGCCACTTCGGTGCTGCATATACAGGATTACGAAGTGGATGCCCTGTTCGGACTTTCCATCGCCAAGGGCGAGCGCCTCAAACGCTGGGCGTTTGCTGTTGAACGGAGTGTGCTGCGAGCATTTGACCGCGTGTCAACTATCTCCAGCGGCATGTTGCAGCGGGCGGCTGAAAAAGGCGTTGCCAAAGAGCGGTTGAGGTTCTTTCCCAACTGGTCCGAAACCGCCCGTTTCCGCAACGTGCGACGTGATGCAGCACTGCTACGCAGGCTTGGCGTCGATCCCGACAAGCGCGTACTGCTCTACTCCGGCAACATTGGCGAGAAGCAAGGCCTTGAATGTGTAGTCGAAGCGGCACAACGCTTGTCAGCGCGAACCGACCTGGTGTTTTTGGTGGTGGGCGAAGGTGCAGGTAAAGCCCGATTACTGGAGCTAAGCCAAAAGCACAACTTGCACAATATTGTATTCGCGCCGCTTCAGCCCTATGACGACCTGCCTGCCCTGCTGGCTTCGGCCGACTGTCATTTGGTGATCCAGAAACGCGGGGCCGCAGATGCTGTATTGCCGTCCAAGCTCACCAATATCCTGGCAGTAGGCGGCAATGCCTTGATCACCGCTGATCCTGATACCAGCTTGGGGTTGCTGTGTTCGGAGTACCCAGGTATCGCCACCCTGGTGGAGCCTGAATCGGTCGAGGCCTTGATCAAGGGTATCGAGACCGTTTTATCCATGTCTGCACCGAATGTGATTGCTACTGGCTATGCCTGCGAGTTTTTGGATAAAGACCAGATATTGAATCGTTTCCTGACCGAGATTTAAATCATGTGGCTCAGCAACGAACTGTTTCGCAGCGTTGTCGATTCAACACCCTTGATCTCCATCGACCTGGTGGTTCAAAACAGCAAGGGCGAATGCCTGTTGGGGCAACGGCTTAATCGGCCGGCCCAGGGCAACTGGTTTGTCCCCGGTGGACGCATCCTCAAAAATGAAACCCTGGATGCGGCCTTTGACAGGCTGACCCTGGAAGAGTTGGGCAAGGCCAGTCAGCGTAGCGACGCCCGCTTGTTGGGGGTGTATGAACACTTTTACGCTGACAGCGTGTTTGCGGCGCCCGGGCAAGGTCCGGACACCCACTACGTGGTACTCGCTTACCAACTGGTTCTGGGTGCGGACGACATTTTGCATCCCCCTCACGCTCAGCATGATGCTTATCGATGGTGGTCTCAGGCCGAGATGCAGACCTGTGAGCAGGTACATGCCAACACACGTGCTTACCTGGATGCGCTGCGCTAACTCTTAAAGCATACAAAGGATTATGAACATGCTCTTTCCGATCATCATGGCCGGGGGGTCGGGCTCCCGTTTGTGGCCGCTATCACGGCAGCTCAATCCCAAACAGTTTCTGCCGCTGGCCGATGCTGATTTTTCAATGCTTCAGGCCACTATTCAGCGCCTTGACGGGCTGGGCGCCGAATTACCGCGGCTGATCTGCAATGAACAGCATCGCTTTCTCGCTGCCGAACAATTGCGCCTTCTGGGGCTCGATAAAGCCGGAATTTTGCTGGAGCCGGTCGGCCGCAATACCGCGCCAGCCATTGCCCTGGCAGCCTTGCAAGCCTGCAGCGAAGCCCAGGACCCGATCCTGCTGGTACTCGCAGCTGATCACCTGATCAAGGACGTGGGCGCTTTCCAGGCGAGCATCCAGACCGCCTTGCCCTTGGCGCAAGACGGCAAGCTGGTGACCTTCGGTATAGTTCCGACCCATGCGGAAACGGGCTACGGCTATATTGAGCAAGGCGACGACGTGGGAATTGGCGGTTTCAGGGTCAATCGTTTTGTTGAAAAGCCTGATCTGGTCACAGCTCAAGAGTATCTGGTCAGTGGCAGTTACTTCTGGAACAGCGGCATGTTTATGTTCCGTGCCAGTCGCTACCTGGAAGAACTGGAATGTCATCGCCCGGATATTCTGGCTGCATGCCGTGCCGCGCTGGCCGGAGGCTCGCAGGATATGCACTTTACCCGCGTAGACGAAGCCGTCTTTGCCGGCTGCCCGGATGAGTCGGTGGACTACGCCGTGATGGAAAAAACCGTCGATGCGGTAATGGTGCCACTGGATGCAGGCTGGAGCGATATTGGCTCGTGGACTGCGCTCTGGGATGTCAGTGACAAGGACCAACAGGGCAATGTGTTCAAGGGTGATGTGCTCAACCAGCAGTCACGCAATACCTATGTACATGCGGACAGCCGCCTGGTTGCGACTGTCGGCCTGGATGACCTGGTGATTGTAGAAACCAAGGATGCGGTACTGGTCGCTCACAAGGACCATGTACAGGATGTGAAGAAGATCGTCGAGCAATTGAAAAGCGGCTCGCGTACTGAACATATCAACCATCGCGAGGTCTATCGGCCGTGGGGCGTCTATGACTCCGTCGACAATGGCCATCGCTATCAGGTCAAGCGCATCACCGTGAAACCGGGCGCCAAACTCTCGGTGCAGATGCATCACCATCGTGCCGAACACTGGATCGTGGTAAGCGGTACAGCCAGGGTGACCAATGGTGAAAAAACCTATCTGGTGTGCGAAAATGAGTCGACTTATATTCCAATTGGTCAGATCCATGCACTGGAAAATCCAGGGGTAATTCCTCTGGAACTGATTGAAGTGCAATCAGGTTCATATTTGGGTGAAGACGATATTGTTCGTTTTGAAGACAAGTATGGTCGGACGTAAATCTGGACTGATGCAATTGAATGTAGAAACTACCATTCAAAGATGTTGCTCTAAACATTTACCCAGCCCCTGCAGATAACTGCAGACTAGACGGGCGTTATAAAAGGTCAGCAACACTGACCGCTCTGCGCAGGTATTCTTGAGCCGTTATTGCACATTAAAATGCCTGTACAGAATCACTTGAGTGCCACACTTATAGCGCCATCAGGGGCTTGAAGCATATCCAGGGTTCGACGTTCATAGCCTTGGACATAGGCGCTACAGCACTAACGCCAATACAGACTTTTACAAAAGGATTTTCAAATGAATAAATTTATCGTTTCCGCCCTCGCCCTTGCCCTGAGCGCATCTGCATTCGCAGCTGAGCCTGCGGCTAACGCACCTGCAACAAATACACCTGCAGCTGAAACTGGCGCTGCCTCGGACTCATCTTTGGCTACCGAAACCGGCGTACTGGGTGGCGTTAGCACCACTACTGCAGTAGGTCTGGGTGTTGCCGCTGCTGCCGGTATTGCAGCTGCAGCTTCGGGTGGCGGTGGCGGTGGCGGCAGCAACGGCGGCACCACTGGCACTACTGGCACTACTGGTACCACAGGCACTACCGGTACTACTCGCTAAGTACCCGCCAGGTCGAAAGGACTAAACCACCTGGGATACTCCAGGCATTTGATTTTGATGTGTTTCCTTTACAAGTGTCCTCAATGATGATTCGTAGTTTGTCGCTCGCGGTACTTGCAGGGTTCGCCCTGCAAGGTTGTATGTTTGCGCCCGGTCAGTACCTGGATACCAGTGAAATCGGGACTGAAGGCTCACCAGAAAGCAGTCGGGTAGAGCTAATACCCATCACTCCCAAGCTGATTGCGCAAAACGCGGCGACACACGTCTCAAGCTCGGTGCCAGCAGAATTGCTGGCATTCAAGCCTGCGGCCTACCGGATTGGTGCCAATGATGTGCTGTATATCACTGTTTGGGATCATCCCGAATTGACAGCCCCATCAGGCGCGCAACAACAGATTGACGCTAACGGTCGCCTGGTGCGACCGGACGGTACTATTTTCTACCCGTATATCGGCAAGCTTGATGCTGCGGGTAAAACCATCGAAGAACTGCGTTCGACAATTGCCCAACGTCTGGCGCAATACGTTGACAGTCCACAGGTGGATTTGAGTGTTCTACGATTTGCCAGTCAAAAGGCAATTCTTGCCGGAGCTGTAGTTAAAGCCGGGCCATTGCCTATTACTACCTCGCCTATGAGCGTGGTTGAAGCACTCGGCGTTGCTGGTATTGAACCGCTGAATGCTGACCTGTCCGGACTGACGCTGACCCGTGACGGCAAAGAATATGTGCTGGATATCGATGCGCTCAACACGACCGGATCGCAGTTGCACAATGTCTTTTTGAAAGACGGTGACCAACTGTACCTGCCATACAATGACCGCAAAAAGATTTATGTTATGGGTGAGGTTCTTGCACCCCAGGCAATACGTTTTAAAACCAAGCACATGAGCCTGGCTGATGTCGTCGGCTCTGTCGGTGGTTTGAACCAAACCACCTCCAACGGCAATGCGCTGTATGTGATCCGTGGTGCCGAGAATATCGAAACCGAGCCGGCCAAGGTCTACCAGCTTGACGCCGAGTCGCCTGTCGCTTTTGCGATTGCCAACCGTTTTGAACTCAAACCTCAGGATATTGTTTACGTTGGCCCCGCCCAAGTTACCCGCTGGAACCGTCTGATCAGCCAGTTGCTGCCATCGGCCACCATTCTGGGTACCGGTGCCGCCGCAGGTAACAACCTCAGTGAAGCTAACAGCCGATAAGGTTTGAGCCGTTTTGAAAACTCTTCGTAACCGCTCATGCCTAGTGGCGTGCCTGCTGCTGTGTGGCTGCAGCCCGCTGATGAAAGCATCCGTTGACACCTTCAAAGCTACCCTCCACAGCGCCGAGCCGTTGCCACTGACGGCTGACGATGTGGCGGCGGTACCTTATGCGCAAATTTTGGTCACCACCCCTTCCAGTCAAGGGGTCATGGCCAAACTGCGACAACAGGGCGATTTGCAGTACTGGGTTGCCTCGGGCAAACAAGTACTGCTGATGCGCAACGGCCTAGTGGTTCGCACCACCGGGCTGGAGCCAGGCCTGGACGGCACTCATTTTGACGGCCAGTCGCCCTTCAAGCGCGGCTTGCAGCATATTGCCGACGGCGAGCGCAGTACGCGCTGGATCGACATGTATAAGGGCGAACAGGTCGGTCTGGCGGTCAATAGCCGCTTTATCCGTAAAGGGCTGGAAACCGTGACCATCCTCGACACCCCCTATGTACTGCAGCGTGTCGATGAACAGGTGGAAATCCCGGCCCTGGGCTTTAGCGGCACCAACCGTTATTGGGTGCGGCCTGCCGACGGCATTATCTTGCAGAGCGAGCAGTATGTGACTCCGGGGCTGTTGCTGAGGATTGTGCACCTGCGCCCTGACTGGGAGGTTACCCAGTGAAGCATTTGAAAAAACTGGCATTGTGCGTGCTGCTGAGCCATGCCTCCCTGAGCCAGGCCGCAGTGTCTGTTAGCGGTGATGTGTCAAAGCCCATCAGTGTCGCTTATACACCCGGCATGCGCTTGCTGGACGTGATCCGCCAGGCGCGCCCCAACCCGGAAAGTTACTGGTTGGCAGCGGCATGGTTGCATCAGCCCGAAATGGAAAAACAGACACGGCTTAAAGTGGGCGTGCTGTTTGATTTGAAAATGCTCCAGCGTGGCGCCCTGCTCAACAACAAGGACGCCTTGGCAGCTACGGCTGTGCGCCTTTATGAAGAGGTCGACCGGCTGCCGGTTACCGGCCGTAAAGTTGCCAATCTGGACCCAATCGCACTGGAAGTCGGTTTTGCTCGTAACTATCTGCTTAGCGATGGTGATCGGGTTATTTACCCTGCCCGTACCAATACGGTGACCGTACTCGGCGCCGTGGAGCAGCGCTGTGTGCTGCCCTATCAGGCCATGCAAGAGGTACGCGATTATCTCGACCATTGCCCGCGCCTGAAACAAGCAGAGAGCGATTTTCTGTGGTTGATTCGTCCAGATGGCACCTACAAGCAAGTCGCCATTGCTGCCTGGAACCGTGAGGACAGCGTGCATGCGGTCGCCGGCAGCACGATTTTAGTGCCGGTACGCAATGACAATGCCGATTTGCCCACGCCTGATTTGAACGAGCAGTTGGCGCAGTTTCTTGCCACTCAACCGCTGGCTGAGGTTGCACCTTGAAGTTACGTTTTGCTGTTGTCGTCTTGTTGCCCTATAGCTTGGCCCATGCGGAGCCACGCTATACACAAAATGATTTTGGTGGTGTTGGCTTGCTGCAAACACCAACCGCCCGTATGGCACCCGCAGGTGAATTAAGCCTGAACGCTAACCGCACAGAACCTTATTCACGTTACAGCCTGTCTTTGCAGCCACTTGACTGGCTCGAAGGGACATTCCGCTATACCTCCATTTCCAACCGGATGTACGGGTCGGAGGCCTTAAGTGGAAAGCAAAGCTATAAGGATAAGGCGGTCGATGCCAAAGCCCGTCTCTGGCAAGAAAGCCACTGGCTACCAGAGGTAGCGTTGGGTTTCCGCGATATCGGCGGTACAGGCTTGTTCTCCAGCGAGTACTTTGTAGCCAACAAGCGCTACAAAGACCTGGATTTCAGCCTGGGTATTGCCTGGGGCTATATCGGTAACCGCGGTGATTTTGACAACCCTCTTGGGTATATCGATGACCGTTTTGACTCTCGACCAACTCCCACCACTGCCGGTGATGTGAACACCAGTTCGTATTTCCGTGGCAAGCCGGGTTTATTTGGCGGGGTCACCTATCAAACTCCATGGCAGCCGTTGAGTGTCAAAATAGAATTTGATGGCAACGATTACAAAAACGAACCTCAAAGCAACAACCAGGTTCAGGACTCCCCGATCAATATCGGCGCAGTCTACAAACTTAACGAGAATATTGACCTGACTGCTGGCTGGGAACGCGGCAATACCGCCCTGTTCGGTATTACCCTGCACACCAATTTTGTCAGCCGCAAAGCGCCGGCCAAAACCTACGACCCTCCTGCCCAACCGCTGCCGGCCAATACGCCAACCGTAGGGCTGGACCAGGTTGACTGGGCCGAGGTGTCGAAAAAGCTGGAAAGCAACGCCGGTTATAAAGTCGAGCGTATTGCCCAACGTGATTCAGAGCTGATGGTGTATGGCGAGCAGTCCAAGTATTTCTACTCCGCCAAGGGTGCAGGCCGCGCCAGCCGGATTCTGGACAATAACGCCAATGATGAGATCCAGTGGTTTACCCTGGTGAACAAGCGTTATGACATGCCGGTGGAAGAAACCAGCGTGCCGCGCTCAACCTTCCGCAATGTGATCAATAACGAGCAAGATCTGGTGGACCTGCATCGCACCACCGAGGTCAATCGCGCTACCGCCCATTACGATAAAACCCTGTATCAGCAAAAGCCGGATCCGTTTACCTATGGCTTTGGCCTGGGCTACCAGCAAAATCTGGGTGGCCCCGATGGATTCCTGCTCTACCAGATCAGCGCCTATGCCGAAGGGCAATATCGCTTCACCCCAAGCACTTGGGCGAGTGGTGGCATCAGCGCCAACCTGCTGAACAACTACGACAAATTCAAATACGATACCGCGAGTAATCTTCCGAGGGTGCGAACCGATTTGCGCCAATATGCAACCACTTCCGATATCACCATGCCGGCCTTGCAGCTTAACAAGGCAAAACGACTGGATCAGGATCTGTATGGCATGGTCTATGGCGGTTATCTGGAACCGATGTACGCCGGTGTCGGCGGTGAACTGTTGTATCGCCCGATGGGTGAACGCTGGTCGATCGGTGCCGATTTGAACTATGTGCGCCAACGAGATTTTGATCAGGGCTTCGGGTTGCGAGACTACAAAACCCTGACTGGCCATGTCACTACCTATACCAAGCTGCCGTTTGATCTGGACGCAGCAGTCAGTGTAGGTCGCTACCTGGCCCGCGACTGGGGTACCACTATCGATATTTCCCGCGAGTTTACCAATGGCGTGAAGTTCGGCGGCTGGGTAACCCGTACCACGGCATCCAAGGAAGAATACGGCGAAGGTAGTTTTGACAAGGGCATTTATATCTCGATTCCGTTCGACGAGATGATGAGTGTTTCGACCATGAGCCGCGCAAACATTGCATGGGCTCCGCTGACTCGAGACGGTGGCGCCATGCTGCATCGCCAGTACTCGCTGCATACGATGACCGACGGCCGCAACCGCGATGCGTTTTATGAGAACTTTGAAAAGATCACCGAGTGAATGAACAGCTCCAACACATTGTTGGGCTGCTAATTAAGCTATGGACTGTGACTTTTACCCCGTTAGCACTGGTCTGCTGTTAGCAGCCCAGTGCTCGCAACCGATTCCGGAAGTGTTTGCTCAGTGAGGCCAGATGGGTCATCCCTTTGTTAGCTTCCTAGCCTTGTCTGTGAGTTTCCATCTGGCGCGTCAGCAGATCTAGCTCCACTGAGTAGCTTTGGCCAGATGCATCACGGGGGTCATGAAAATATGCCAAGGGACGCGCACTCCTCTCTTACGATGCAATGGCCAACCCTGGAAGAGTTTAAGGTGTTTCTAGAAGCCTGACCGATTTTTGGTGCAGACTACACAACGCCATTCAACGTATCGGACATAGTGCGTCTTCGGCCTGAATGCGCTGAAGATTTTTCCTGATTGTGACCTCTGGGGAAACTGTTATCGAGCTATGAAATACACCCTGACAATGTTATAAATTGTCGGTTTCAACGTAGGCGGGTATGGCAAAATCAGGCCGCCTCTAGGTATTTGGGTTAGGTGATATGCTTTCCGCAGGATGCAAGGCCGATACAAACACCGCTTCAGTGTTAAATTGTATACAAACCGAAGCGCTCAATGACGATATTAAAAATCTTGTATCATCAGACATGAGGACAGTTGACGCCCGCGATTACTTAACGACCAAAGAGTATGATTTTTACGGCATAGATGCGTTTTTCATCGAAGCAGGACAACCCGATGGTATTAATGACAGCATCGAATTGGTTAAAAAAGTCCGTTTGGTCAATCACACCGCTTGCATCTTTATATTGGTAACCAATACCAAGGCATTCTCAAGCGTTAATTATTATCTTGCCGGAGCTGACCACTGTATTAAATTGCCGAGCGACGCAGAGGAGAAGTCGAAACTTTTATCACGCACACTCGACGATTCCCACTGGAAGAAAACAACCCAGTTATTCCTCGATCGCACTCGACTGTTGTTAAGCAGTAGCACCAATAAGCTTGAAATATCGTATACCGAAATGACCATTATTGATGCTCTACTGCGCGCACCTAATCATGCATTGAGCCAGGACGATATTGCAAAAACACTGGATCCAAATATTGTTTTTTATGACCCGAGAGCACTGGAAAAAACCATCAGCCGATTAAGGACCAAAATAAAAAAATCTTACTCGTTAGAACTTATATTCAGTGTAAGAGCGTTCGGCTATCGACTGCGCAGAGGTACAGTTTCCGCTTGATATCAGTATGTATTCCTGACGAATTTTTGATAGTGCCTTTGAGTCGTACCTGGCCACCACATGTAGTAATCAGGAAAACGAACGCGTCACATTGGATTGACCATGCCATATCTGACACAGGGATGAGTTGAAGCATGAAGCCCACGCTTAGAATTTTTAATTATTCACCCCGCACAAATGTCTATATATCACCGCAGCACAGTCACTTGGCACATAATCTTGTTACCTTATGGACAGGCGCTTCTTCACACCGACAGAGCCATCCAAGAAAACCACTGCCACTCAAAAATCACGCCCACCCCCTCAAGGTATTCGATACTCCAGCCTTGAGCATAACGTCGACGACCAGTGCTCCAATGCCAGCTAACCAAATACCCCCCGCGCACTCACCTACGCCTGAAACCTGGATGTTCAACTTCGCGTCAAGAGAATTGAGCACAGCAGCAGCTGGAATACAGCTCACTGCTATTGAGTCCTTGCTAATAAAAACGTTGATGCTTAACGAAGCACGGATTTGCAGCAAGCAAGAGCTTATTTCAGGTATCGATAAGGACGTTAACAGCTATAGAGGGCTCGAAATGTGTTTGAGCCGACTTCAGAGCAAGTTCAAAGATGCCTTCGGAGAACGCTTGTTTCGCTCGGTACGAAACCGAGGTTACTGCTTGGTGCAGGACGTGAAAAGCGCGCAGTGACATCGGATACCCGGCACCAATATAGCGCCCTGAGTATCGCCAGTTGATATTTCATATCCATAGTATCAAAAATTACTTTCGCTCAAGACTACATGGCTATATGACATCATTATAAATGTTATAAATGGTCGAGCATTGCTTTTTCATATCCCTTATTATTGGCTATTAATTCAGCCGCTGTAATCAGTACTTTACGAATCCGACACACATGAAGAATGCAGCGATTGCAACACTATCGCCAGCAACTCTCATACTGACAAAAACTTATACAAGGCTGATACCTTGATACATACTCGCATAGATAGAAAATCCATCACCAAAGGGCTCACCTTTTGGGGACAGTGGTTCATTTCTATGAGCCTCGTCATATCAGCACTGTTTGGTATGGTTTACGCCAAAAACGGTGTTATCGACCTCCACTACCGAACACTCGCCATTTTAGCTGTCCTTTTGTCAGTGCCCGCATACTCTGTATCCAAGGCTTTTTACAAAAGACATTCTTACCTTAATGGATTGCTCCGCCTATTATGCGGATGGGTGTTCATCCTGGCGTCCTTGAGCATTATTGGATTTATCACAAAGTCCAATGAATTATTTTCTCGAGAAATCATGATCAGCTGGGCACTTCTTGGTTATGCCATTCAAGTACCGGCCTATTTGATTCTTCACTTCTTATCCCGCTACTACCACCAACATATAAACCATCATTACAATAGTCTTATTATTGGGTCAGACGGTGTCGCGCTGAAGTTAGCTGACAGCTTTATTCAACAAAACCACTTTCCATTGGTTGGCGTTGTCAGTGCCTCTCCATTTGAGGACGCCGAAAACTCGCCATTAATTGTTGGTGAACTGACGCAGCTGCGGGCACTGATAACTGAGCACAACATACGTCGACTTTACATAGCATTATCATTGCAGGATGCCCAGCGTATTGAGGCACTTTATATTGATCTGCTTGACATGAATGTTGACGTAGTGTGGGTTCCTGATCTGGACAGCATGCTGCTGCTAAACCACTCGGTCAGCGAAGTCGGCGGTCGTCCGGCTATTCACTTGAACGAAAGTCCGCTGACGAGCCACCCCACTGCTGCTTTTAGCAAGGCACTGATGGAGCGCTCTCTTTCGCTAGGCGCAATCATTGCCCTTAGCCCGCTGCTGATCCTGATTGCACTCGCGGTTAAATTGTCTTCTCCTGGCCCCATTATTTTCAAACAACAGCGACACGGCTGGAATGGCAAAGTCATACAGGTATGGAAATTTCGCTCCATGCAAGTTCATGACGACAAACACGTACAGCAAGCCAGCCGAAATGACTCTCGTGTGACTGCCGTCGGGCGTATTATCCGGCGCACTTCGCTGGATGAATTGCCGCAACTATTCAACGTTCTACACGGTGATATGGCTCTTGTAGGTCCACGCCCACATGCCGTTGCCCACAATGATTATTACACCGGAAAAATCCACGCTTATATGGCCCGCCACCGGATCAAGCCGGGTATCACCGGTTTGGCTCAGATCAGTGGTTGCCGCGGAGAAACGGACACCATTGACAAGATGCAAAAGCGGGTTGAAATAGATCTCCACTACATCAATAACTGGTCGCTGTGGCTCGATATAAAAATCATGATTAAGACCCCTCTAACCCTGATCTCAAAAGATATTTATTGATCGATACCACGAAGTCTCAGTCCGTGATTAGTACGACTGTTGGTTGCTTAAGAACAAAAAGTAATATAGCGAGCAGTCTTTAATGCTACCCATCTCAAGCAAGTCAATACATAACAGCGCATACACTGTGGAAGCCATATTGAATGCGTTGATTGAGAGGGTCTGAAGTAAGACACGTACTGAGTTTTTTGCCACATCACCAAGGTTTTGGTCCAGCAAACCCTAGAGACAGATATTCAGAAGCCCCGCAGACGTCAGCCTGCGGGGCTTTTTCTTTTTGGCGCTTTCCAGCGCTTGGCAATTTTTCGCTGCTACTGGCAAAAGCTGAATGTGACAGATGCGAGGGCAAAGGGATGAGCAACACAACTAAACACGGATGGGCATGGTCCTCTCATAGGATTCGCGGCTTGCAGTGCTCCCGAGTGTCCTCCCTCTATAGGGCTAGTCTGTATATCACTCGAGGTGATAGCGGCACGTTTTTCAACGATGCCACCCTGCATATCCACATCCACCGCTAACCGGCTATATCTCGCCAATGCGCACGCTTAAACGCATGTTCAGCGCCCGAAAGCGATGTAGCTATTTGGTCCAGCAGCCCTTCCGCTGTAAATTTGGGAACCAAACTGCAGACCAACACTACAGCAAGGCCCGTCACTAGGGCCGGCGTCGGGATTTTGCCGATTTGGCTTTTCTCCAGCCTGAACAAAAATATGCAAGCTGCCACTGAGCCAATTAGTGCTCCTGCAATGGCTTCCGGTAAAGGATGAATCGTTTGTCCTACATAATTGACACTGAACCACCAGGTAGCCAGCAACCCGATCCCGAGAGCGGGCCAACGCAACCGGTGATCTATCTGCCGAAAAAGTAGGCTCAGCATTACCGTAAATACCAGACACGCATTCATTGCGTGGCCACTGAAGACGGCTATATCCAACCCCTCAAGACCAACACCCCAGCCTTTGAACAACACTTTACTGACGCCTACCACGAAATAGGCCGACATCAGCACGCCAATCCATACAGAAGCCATTTTCCTCGAAGCGGCAGACCATAGCCAAAAAGCAACGACCAACGCCGCCGGAAACATTACGGTAATGCCCCCGTATTGGGTGATGTACAACTTGACGTCCATGTTTCCCTCATTAATAGACTGAGTAAGGCTTCGCAGAACCGCTAAGCCCCAGTTTATCTCATTGGAGTACGTCACAAACATCTGCTTTTCGTACTGCACATTCTGTGCGACCGCCTGATTGCTCAACTACAGAAAGTTCACAGCGGGTACTACTGAATGAAATATTTTTTGAACTCATTTATCTTTTCCGATCCTGCTGTTGCAGCGCCCCAATAGTCCTCGACATATTGCCCAGATCACTTAATATCTCGTATAAGGCAATCTTTCCAGTGAGAAGTTTATCGTGTTTATATCTGACCAATAGACAACCCAATCCGGGCATGTGTTCCGGGATAAGCTGCGAATACAAGTTCATAGCCCCACACAACATCTTTCTTGACTGTCATTACTACTCGTTAAAGCTTCATCCCAAACTGATAATGCGTAGGTTGACTTGGTTGCCGGCGACTTACCATGACGACTCAACCTCGGAAAACAGGATAAGTCGACAGTATACCGAAGGAAATTCGCTACAGATGTAATGGCCCGAGTGGCCATTACTGGAATGACTAAATCATCATATTTTCCAGGTCAACTCTGGCTTGCACCGCCGCCTTTTACATCGTCGAAACCCGGGGCGGTTCAGAATCAGGCGCAACCACTCGGGGACTAGGTGCACCTGAGCACTTCGTGAAAACGCTGGTCAGCGATGAGGTAAAAGTGGCCACTGATTCCGACTGGAAGAAAATTACCGAACACGGCCTCAAGGTCGCCGGGCTCGAAAAGCAGCACCTCGAATAGATCTGCGTATCAGGGCCGGTTCACGCCATAAATAGATAGGGACTTGGGACGCAGTGGGATCAATGTTCCGGTGTCACTATCCGCAATCGTATGTCGATATCGTCGGAAACAAAACTGTCAGACCACTCGCCTGCGCCAACGTTGAAGTCACTGCGTTTGAGCAGCAACTCTGCGTCGAAGATGCCGATGGTTCGCTCAGACTTCAGAAGCACCGGCACTGTCACCTCCTTGGTAAGCCCCCTGAGTGTAAGGTTGCCAATGAACTGGTAGCGGTTATTGCCCAGGTCTTTAATGCGGGTCGACTCAAAGATCGCCACTGGATAAGCAGTGGTGTCGAACCAGGCAGGCTTTTGCAACTCAGTGTTGGCGTCTTCGCTACCGGCATCGATGCTGTCGAGGTCGATGGTCAGTTTGGCCCGGGCCGCCTCGGGGTGTTCGGTGTCGAAATCGAGGGTCCCGACAAATTTGCCAAACGTGCCATACACCTTTGATCCCATCTGGTTGTAGGTAAAACTTATGGTGCTGGCGCTGGGGTTGACGTTGGTGTATTCGGCGGCATCAGCCCCAGGAAAAGAGCCGAGCGTGAAAGTGACAGCCAGTGCGATGGTACGTAGCGATCGAGGGCTCATTGCACTCTCCAGGACCGGACCCTTACCGATTGTAGTCGGTCAGCACTGGCTGCAATCGACAAAAAGCAGTTGCCCGCGGGTTGACTGGCTATCAGGACGGGCAGTTACATCGCCATTGAGAGTTTCAAAGGTGCGGTGAACGGGAAAGAAGGCGCCTTCAATTTCATCCATTCTAAAACAGGTTACATACTGATCAGCGCGGGTATGTACTGGATCTGTACAAAGTATCAAATCGACGAAAACTCACAGCCGGTCCAGGAAACTAAACTCAAGCGAGATGGGCTGAAGCGGACGCCCGGTCTGGCGCTCTAATTCGATCCAGCACGCCCCCTCGCCTCCGGGCCGACACCATCAGCGCGCGAGTTTTCAGATAGCCCCAGCTGGATTTATTAGTTCATATTATTAAAAACTCGACTATAAGTAATACAGCGCCCACCCGAATAGATGATTTAGGCGCTATCTTCTACGTTGTCAAAATACTGACAATAACACTCGACTGCACTACTTCTATGAGCAGATAATTTATAATGATCAAGATAATAAGTATTTTGCTAATAGCACTTTCTATTGCAGGATGCAACGGCTTCGTCAAACCCGACTTTTCGGGCCCCATTAATGACTCATACTTTGTAGTCTACTCAGGCTTTCCAGCACCGTTTCTATATACGGGCTCGGCAGTGCAGTGGAACGAAGATTACGCCGTAACAACACGACATACACCATTCTTGCCCGATGTCGCATACACCTGCAGTACAGGCTGCGACCTCGCCTTCATCAAGCACAAAGCAGACGGTCACTATCCTTCGTGGCGAGCACCATGCTTGGGTGAGAACGTAACTTCCGCGGGCATCAGTCCCTATCTGATAACCACCACGGGCAAGGGTAAGGTGTATCAAACCCCCTTCCGTAATTTAAAAGAAAATAGCGGTGATCTTTATGGCATCCACGATGCGCCAGTAATTAAAGGGATGTCAGGTGGGCCGGTGATCGGAAGTGACGGCAGTGTTGTCGGTATAAATGCAGGTTACTACTCGGTGACACCACACGATGTAGCGACTCAGGCCGGTTTAAGAGGTGCCGAGAGGGTGAGTATCTTTGTCCCTTACTCAATTATTGCGCGCGAGTGGAGAATGTTCCAGGCTCAGCTTAATAACCAAAATAGCCCGACAGGCCCTGCCCCGAAAACTGATTTCTGCTCTAGTTTAGGTTTGAGCCCACTGAATATAAAAGCCAAATAAACAAGAACATTTTTTACCGCCTGCATACATAACTTGAGCACGTTTATTAATTATACTTTCAGGACTGACTTTTCAGTCGTCCTGAATTTATTGCTCTTAGATCATCTTTCGCCATTAGCCCTGTCTACCGCCTCGTTGTACCTGCGCGTTACCAACCCTGACGTGTATGACGTTGTGCCTGATATTAGTTGAGTCGACAAGTTATCCGGACAACAGAGCCGCCGCTTATTCAAAAAGCCATAGTGCTGAAATTTCTTGGCGGGATGAACCTCTACATTCCCACTGTCAATTTTTGCGGGTAGTGCTATCCGCGAAGCGAAAGCGCCAGCGGCTGACGTCGCTGCGTATCTGGGGTCGTTAACCGAATGGAAACCCGTGATGAGGGAGGATTGGCAATCCATAGTTAACCCAGAAGAGTCTCCCATCATGCGTCTTAAACCTGCTATCGCTACCCTCGCCTGCTTGTCCCTCACTGTCGGCACAGCGATGGCTAACAGCTTTTTGGGTGACGTCATCTCGTCCGGCGCCACCAGCAGTTCGACTTACCTGACGCTCAAGGATCACAAGCTGATCGTTGCAGCCCGGGACGATGCAAGCAGTTTTGTCGCCAGCGACGGTGGCATCCGCGGCCCGTACCTTGAAGCCGCCATGCAAAAAGCCCGCTTCGACAACCCTGATCTGCAGGCCACGGACATGGAACTGGCGAATGCGATTCTGGCGAAAAACGCCGTAGCTTGGGAGTAACGGGACAACACCTCACATAGAGTCGTGCAGACGCCAGACCTGAACCTGAGGGTTGGGCGTTTGCTGCGGGTCGCCGTTGTGGCTGTACGGGGCTGCTGCTAGGCTTGAACACCGGGTCGTTGCCGCGTGGGGCGGCCAGGTTGTCGGTGCTGACCGTGTTCGCCAGTCCCTCGGCCGCATGGGTCGCATAACCCGACCCCTGCAATGTAAACGACAAAACCTGTTGGCCCGCAGAATTAAAGAAAAGGCACTTCATGGCCAAGCCACTAAAGGAGCGCTCAACTAAGCTGCGTAGGAGCTCATGGCAGTATTACAACTGCGCCAAGTTTTGTTCCACACTTTAGTCTTCTGGGTTGTTATCAGAGAAGGACTTGTTTAGAAGCCCCTCGACAACGCTGTCAGGGTTGCCCAGCAGCTGTTTGTTGAAGGCCTCTGCATCCGCTGAACGCGTCGCGAGAAGTCCCCAGGACTTGGTTCCATCAGCATTAAAAACAACACTGAGCTGATTGTCTGCACAGTCGTGTGGCTTGCACATATGCCCCACGGTGAAGCTTTTTCCTTCAACAGAAACCCTCTCAACCGGCGAGGCGGTGCCCTGGGCTTTGCTGACCCAGCTCGGGAAGCTGAGCATCTCAGCATAGGCTTTTTTGTACGGAGTCTTACTGGCCAACTCGGGCAAATATTGCTCCGCTGAAGCTCCAGCCGCGATCAACATCATGCAAGATCCAGCCAGGATTGAGAGGCGTGTTTTTTTCATTTCAATAACTCCCTGTAAGCAACTTGGTGAGCGCATCACGCGATGCGAGACCTAATACGTCGGACACAGCCTCGCCTGAGAAGTTTCGATAACCCTGCGCAGCAAGCATTCGAGACATGCCCAACGTCCACGACTGCTCTTTTTAGAAAACGTTTAAGAATTCAGCGATTGGGGCCCGATCGACGACAGTGGACAGCCGATCAAGGCAGAAAAAGGACGCACCGTCCGGTCATTTATCGCCGCACTCAGCACCGGGCTCGCTGCAGACCATCCGGACATGCCGGCGGTCCTCCATTCAATCGGTGACTTTGTGCCAGCCACAGACCTTATGCGCGGCCTCGGCTACAACGTCGAATGACGCCGTGGACAGGGAAGCAAGCTTTACCAATGCTAACGCCTCCCACGGCTGGCCTCTCAGGCAATAGGGATCAATGGATCAGCCGCTGCCCACGCTGCATCACGGTTGGCGATTGGAGGGTAGATCCACACCGTGTTGATTTGCGTCTTGAGGGACTTGCCTTCCTGTCGGGTCAACTTGACCTGGCGATCCCATCCTTCGGTATAGACCGCACCCCAGCCCCCCAAGTCCAGGCAGGTCACGTACTTGGGCTGACTGTACGAGATCGGGTCCACACCTAAAATCTGCGCGGCTACGTTGTTGCCTGCGTGACGGCCCAGGACGATGGCGTGCTGGCAAGTCATCAGTGCATGGTTGCCAAGATCATCGGTGGCGGCGTAGGCAACATCGCCGGTGGCAAAGATGTCTTGCTGGCCGATGACTTTAAGGTGGGAATCCACATGCAGACGACCGAGATAATCGCGTTCCCCCGGGATCTGCTCGGTTAACGAACTGGCCCGCACACCAGTGGTCCAGACCACGGTCTTCGCTTCAATACGCTGGCCATCGTCAAGGGTTACTCCGTTTTCATCGACTGCCACCACAGACGATTTCAAGCGCCATTTCACGCCTAGCTCATCGCAGGCCTCGGCGATCGACTGGCTGATTTCGTCCCCCATTGACGCCCCGACTTTTTCACTGCGATCCACAATAATCACTTCCAGGTCCGCATGTTCACCCAGGATGACCCGCAGACGAGCCGGCATTTCGGTCGCCGTTTCAATGCCGGTGAAGCCGCCACCGGCAACCACTACAGTGTTGCGGCCTTTGCTATCTGGAAGGCCTGCCAGGGACTTGAGGTGGTTCTCCAAACGCACGGCTTGCTCGATCTGGTCCACATCAAAGGCGTATTCCGCCACACCTTGAGTGTTGGGCATAGCGAGCCGGCTGCCAGTGGCCAAGACCAGTTTGTCGTAACCGAGGACTTGCGGGGTGCCCGAAGTATCGATGTAACCAACAGATTTCTGTCGAATGTCGATGCTTTCTGCGGCGCCCTTGATGAACTTGACACCTACCGCTTCAAACAACTCGTCAATAGGCGCGACCAGTCGGTGCGCATCAGGCTCGTAGAAGCGCGGACGCACGCGCAATTCGGCCTGAGGGGCCAGCACTGTCACTTCAGCGTCGTGGTGACCATGAATGTCGAACAAACGCGTTGCACTCAAAGCCGTCCACATGCCACCGAAACCGGCGCCAATAATCAGAATCTGCTGCTTCATTTGTAACCTCAGGTGCGAAGTAATGAATTCGTTAAAGAGTCACGCTCATCGATAGCGGGCGTGAATCCGGGGCAAGGAAACCGTGAAATACAGCCACTGTTGAACCCCAAGAAACTACGACTATATTGATCGTAGTTTATGAAGACAAGATATTTTTTAGGACCCTAGCCTGGATATTTTCTGAAAAAAACAGGGATGGCAGAATGCCAAAACACCATTTTTAGCCATAAAACAGGCGATTAGGTGATTCGAAAAGATAGAAATACCTCTCTTACTGCGTGCGAGGATCATTGCCGTGTTCGCTAATCGCCGATAGGATGTGCGACCAATACAGTCGGAGATATACATGTCTCTTTACAGCGCAGGCGTGGAATACGGCATTCATTGCCTGATTTTTTTAGTGGGCGATGGCGGCGAGAGCCGCGAGGCGAGCGTGCGTGATCTTGCAGAACTGCAAGGCGTACCTGCGGATTACCTGGCGAAAATCTTCACCAAGCTGGCCAAGTCCAAACTGGTCGTAGCTACGGAGGGCGTGCGCGGTGGATTCAAGCTGGCGAGACCTTCTGACGAAATCAGCCTTCTTGATATCGTCAACGCCATCGACGGCCAGAAGCTCATTTTCGATTGCCGGGAGATTCGTGGCCGCTGTGCTCTGTTCGAGGGCTCTGCGCCCGCCTGGGCCTTAGACGGCTACTGCTCAGTTCACGCAGCGATGATGACGGCACAAAAACGCATGGAAGAAGCCCTCGCACAACAAACCATTCTTGATCTTGCGAGAAAGGTGGGACGAAAATCTCCCACTGACTTCCCGGCCCAAGTAGACAGATGGATAAACGATCGTCGAGAAAAGAAAAGCAGCGCCCATACTTCTGACGACCAGACCATCCAAGTCACCAACATTTCTAACTAAAGAACCGCCCGCCTCAAGGCGCTATTTTTACCTTAAGGGAAAGAGGCAACATCCACTCACAACCACATTTGCGTTCCAAAAGAAGCCTGGTTGCGGAACTGATCGTCAAATCCCAGGCATAAAAAACCGTAGACCTTGATCTCCGGGGCTTTCGAATATGGAGGCCGAAGCCGGAATCGAACCCTTATTCCTACCACCTATACCGCATAACCGCCTGCACCCGGTTTTACGTTTCCTCGCAAAGCGCCCTGTCGTACTTCGTAACGGGGTATCACTGCGCTCGGTGTAAGGCCGCAATCAATTCTTCCCTTCGCATACTTGATCGTCCTGGGATGTCCTTCTCGCGGACTCTGAAAATACTTGTATGTGGCAATGATCAATTCTGCTAGGCCCTCTGCATTCTTCCCAGACCCACTCATCCTCACTACAATCGATATTGCTTCGTATTTGCATCAATAATCGACAGGGAAAGGGAATGTCCACAATTCACCCCGACGCAGTGCCGCAAGAGCATTTGCATGAACTTTACCGTGACCATAACGGCTGGTTGCGTAACTGGTTGCGGCATCGGCTGAACAACTCTGCCGATGCCGCAGACTTGGCCCAAGACACCTTTGTTCGCGTGCTGCTAGCCCGCACCGCCAGCACCTTGAAGGAGCCTCGCCGCTACCTAGCGACAGTCGCCCGCGGCCTGGTTATTGACCTGTACCGCCGCCGCAGCCTGGAGCAGGCCTACTTTGAAGCCATGCAGCTACGCCCCGAAGTACACGCCCCCTCGGCAGAAACGCGTGCGCTTATCCTTGATAGTCTTATGGCCATTGATCGACTGCTCGATGGCCTGGGCGCACGCACGCGGCAGATTTTCCTGGCGGTGCAACTGGATGGGCTGTCCTACGAAAAAGCTGCTGAGCGTTGTGGAGTCTCGGTTAGCACCGTGCGCAAGCATTTGGCCCGCGGCCTGATGCATTGCTTGCTGCTGGACGAAACATGAAGCTCGTCCAGGCCCAGGCAGTGGAATGGTATGTGCGCCTGAATGAAAGCACCGTCAGTGCCGCCACTCGCAGCCAATGGGAGGTCTGGCTTGCCGCGGACCCGCAGCACGCGCAAACGTGGGCCCGGCTTGAGCAATTGCAGCAGCGCCTGGCCCAGGCGCCCGCAACCGTGGCAGCACCCACTCTTGAACGGGCCCGTGAGCAACGCCGAGCAGCGCTCAAGATGCTGGTGCTGCTGCTTGGCGGCGGCGTAGTCGGATGGCAGGGTTATCAGCATTCGCCTTGGCAACCCGACTATGCCACCCGCGTCGGTCAGCGCCGTCACGTGACCCTGGCTGACGGCAGCCGCTTGGTGCTGGACACTGACACCAAAGTGGATCTGCGTTTCGATGCCCGTCAGCGGCTGATCGTGCTGCGTCAGGGTGAAATCCTGGTAGAGACTGCAAAAGATGCGCGCCCGCTCAGCGTGCAGTCGGCCGAAGGGCAAATCCTCGCCCTCGGCACACGCTTCACAGTGCGACAGGAGCAAGGCAGTACACGGGTCACGGTCGAGGAGCACGCTGTTGAGGTGAGGCCGCGTGTCGCGCCGGCACTGGTAATGCGCACCGAAGCCGGACAAACCCTGACCTTCACGGGTGACCGCATTGGGACGGTGCACACGGCAGCGGCGCAAAGCTCGGCCTGGGCGCGAGGTCTGCTGGTAGTAATCGATTGGCGACTGGACAAGGTACTCGCCGAGCTTTCCCGTTATCGCCCCGGCTACCTCGGCTGCACACCCGAGGTAGGTGGTTTAAGGCTATCCGGTACCTTCCTGCTGGATGACGTCGAGGCGGTGCTTGCCAACATCGAGGATTCGTTGCCCGTATCCATACGGCACATGACTCGTTTCTGGGTGCGGGTTGAGGCCCGTGCGGCATGAATGAAAAATATCCGCGTACGGGGTAACAGATTTCGATTTCTGTTTCGGCTCTAGCTGCACACGCACAAAAAAGCAGCCACTGCTAACCCCAACAGGAAGTTGTTCATGTTCGTACGCCTCACCCGACTCGCCTGCGGCATCCATAGCGCAGCGCTTACATTGAGCTTGGCCAGCTCGCTGCTGGTGAACCCTGCCGCCTGGGCACAAGCACAGCGGTATAACATTCCGGTCAGCAGCCTGGCCGAGGCGCTCAACAGATTCGCTGCCGACAGCGGGGTGATGATTACATTCCGCGCCGAAGATACTTCAGGCCTTGGCTCCCCTGGCCTGCAAGGCAATTTCGAGCTGGACCAAGGGTTTGCACGCTTGCTTCAGGGTAGCGGCCTACGCCTGGTACAGACCGGGAACAAACGTTACGTACTGTCCAGAGTTGAAAGCGGCGGCGCAATGGAGCTAGACGCTACTAACATCAACGCCGATGGCTTTGGGGCCACTACCGAGGGCACCGGCTCGTACACCACCGGCCAGAGCAGTACTGCGACCAAACTGGCGTTGACCCTGCGCGAAACACCTCAGTCGATTAGCGTAATTACCCGTCAGCGTATGGATGACCAGGGACTGAGCGACATGACCGAAGTGCTACAACAGACGCCTGGACTGTCGGTACAAAGCCTTGGTAGTGAGCGCTTCAACATATACTCACGTGGGTATTCGGTAGACAACTACCAATTCGACGGAATCCCCACAACGCTGGATATCGCCACGCAGATGTCGGCCCAGAGCCTAGCCGACATGGCCATATACGACCGCATCGAGGTGTTGCGCGGTGCGACTGGCCTGATGACCGGTGCGGGTGACCCTTCAGCTACCATCAACCTCGTGCGCAAACGGCCCACTGCTGAATTCAAGGGTCACATCACAGCCGGCGTGGGGTCATGGGACAAGTACCGCACAGAACTAGACCTGTCTGGCCCGCTGATCCCAACCGGTAACGTTCGTGGTCGCATAGTTGCGGCTTACCAGCAGAACAACAGCTTCATTGAGCATTATTCTCAGGAAAAGGAGATTTTGTATGGGGTGCTCGAAGCTGATCTGACCGACTCCACCTTGCTCACGGTCGGCGCGGATTACCAGAAAAACAACCCGCGGGGCTCGTCCTCAGTGGCATTCCCGCTGTTCTACAGCAATGGCAAACAAACCAACTTCTCACGCTCGACCAACAGTGCGGCTCGCTGGAGCCATAACCCGCAGGATGCACTTAACACCTTCGCAAGCGTCGAGCAGAAGCTGGCGTATGACTGGACCCTGAAGGCTTCGGTAAATCAGATGTACATCAAGCGTGACGACTACAAACTGGCCACTGCTAGTTGGGGCTTTCCTGACGAAAGCACCGGCGAGGGTGTACGCCTGTATGGGGGCGCCGGGAGCACCTGGCAAAAACAAACCGGCCTGGATGTGCAAGCACAAGGCCCGTTCCAGCTCTTCGGTCGCCAACAGGATCTCATTGTTGGCTACAACTATTCGCGGTACGAGAACCGCCATACACCTACCCGTGGCACCGGGATCGAAGGGACCTACGTCAACTTCTACGACTGGCATAATTACACGGCCGATCCTAAGGTGGGCGGCGGCAAGCTCTACGATGGCGACACCGTCATTCATCAGAGCGGTACTTACATCGCTACTCGACTGCGCCCGGCCGATGATCTATCGCTCATCCTGGGTGCGCGCGTCAGCAAGTATAACTACGCCTACGACCTGAACTACCCCGCAACGCCACGTAGCAACCGTAGTACCGATTACAAGGAAAACGGCGTTGTCACACCCTATGCAGGTATGGTCTATGACCTCAACGACGTCCACTCTGTGTATGCCAGTTGGACCAGCATCTTCAAACCACAGAGCGTGCGCGATGCCGAAGGCTCAACCGTTAAGCCGCGTGAAGGGGACAACTACGAGATTGGCCTGAAGAGTGAATTCTTCGGCGGTCGCCTGAACACCAGTATCGCCGCCTACGAGATCAAACAGGACAATCTTGCCGTGCTCGACGAAGGCAAGACCGTCAACAATGATGGTACTACTGCGGCCTACAAGGCGGTGAGCGGGGCCACGACCCGTGGCTTTGAAATCGAGGTTAACGGCGAACTGATAGCTGACTGGAACGTGTCGGCCAGTTATAGCCACGGTATTACCAAGGATAGCGATGGCGAACGCTTGAACACCGAAGCGCCGGCAAATATGGTGAAGTTGTGGAGTACCTACCGACTGCCGGGCGACTTCGATCGCCTGACCATCGGTGGAGGCGCTAACTGGCAGAGCGGCACCCACATTACCGTCACGCCAAGCACTGATCTTGGCACGGTCAAGGCCAAGCAATCGCAATTCACTGTGGTCAACCTCATGGCCCGCTATCAGCTTACCGACCAGCTTTCCACGACGCTGAACGTCAACAACCTGTTCGACAAGAAGTACCTCAGTGCGTTGGACACGACATTCTACAGCGGGTATTACGGTGACCCGCGCAATGTGATGCTGAATACCCGGTACGATTTCTGAACTTGCAACAGAACGTCTGTTTTGGGTCGATTGCTGCCTGTCGTAAGGGGCAGCAAACGAGTGTCGTCATCCATCCTGTAGAGCGGCACCTGCCAGCCACAGCAGGAAAGCACTCACATGCACCTGCCGCTCCCACCCTGGCACGCACACAGCAACATAACGCGGCCCAGGCAGGCTTACTTCTGGTCTATAGGCCACTAATTTTCCATGCCTGAGGCTGTCGGCAACCAATACATTGCTTGCCAGCACCAGTCCATGACCCGCGATCGCAGCGCTCAAAGCAAAATGCTCATCGTCGAACTCACGCATCTGCGCCGTTTCAAGCCAGGCCTGGCATTCTGCAGCCGCGCACCAGCTTTCCCAAGTGATTGAAAATACGCCCGGGGTTTTCCATTGCAGGTTAATCAGTTCGATCTGATTTACGTTTAGCGAGGCAACCAGACTTGGGGCGCCGTAAACCGAGAATTGCTCGTTCATTAGTTCCTGACAGAACAACTTCGGGTCATCGCGGCTGACCGAGCGAATAGCAAGATCGACACTGGAATCACGCAACAGATCGACTAGCTCGTTACGTGTATCAAGCCTCACACTGTATTGCGCAAAGCTCCGATAGAAACCACCCAACCGTGGAATCAGCCAGGCTGCCGCCAAGCCCGGAGTAGTGGAAATGGTCAGGGTTTGGGGAACAGTGTCCGGATAGAAAGCCTCGAGGCTGCGGCGAATGTCTAATAATGCGCGATGAGTCTGGCGATATAGCATCTCGCCCTCTTCGGTCAACACCACACCTTGTCCAGATCGCTTGAACAGCATTGCTCCGAGGCGGGCTTCCAGCGTCCTGACCTGATGGGAAATGGCCGCGGGGGTGACTGAGAGCTCCTCAGCTGCCGCTTTAAAGCTACCCAGTCGCGCAGCCGCCTCGAAGGTGCGCAGCGCCTTAAGTGGAAGAGTCGAAAACACGCATGGTTTCCCAGATGAATTGAATTGATGAGTAGTAAATTTATCTCATTTTTCGTGGTGCGTACGGGGCGATACCGTCGCAGGTGTTCAATCTACTCACCCTACGGAAAACACCATGCAAGGACCTTCGCGGAAAATTCTACAAGCCATTCTTTATGAATCAATCGCTGTTGCGGTGCTGTCGCCCAGCATCTCGTTGATATACGACGAAGGTCTGGCTCATGCGGGTGCGCTGTCGTTGATGTTGTCTGTATGCGCGCTGCTGTGGAACGTGCTGTTTAACTACGTTTTTGAATTCTGGGAAGCGCATCAGCCACAGCGTGCTCGCACGTTGGGCAGACGCTTGCTCCACTCAATGGGTTTTGAGGGGGGGCTAGTTCTGCTGTTGGTGCCACTGGTGGCATGGTGGCTGAAGATTTCCTGGTGGGCTGCACTGGTCACCGATCTGGGGCTGTTCGTTTTCTTCTTTTTTTACGCGCTGGCGTTTCAGTGGGTCTTCGATAGAGTATTCGATGTACCAAAGTCCGCGAAGGGGGAAGCTTCGGTTAACCCATAATCCGCTCGGAATTCCGATTAGCCTACTTGTAGCCAGACTAGGATTTGTGCATGAAAAATGCCTCTAAAGCGATTGAGAACTACATCTTCGGCAAGGACGGAAATCGGCCTGATTTGTTGCGGCATGCTTTTAGTCAGGACGCATCTCTTAACGTGATAGTGCAGACAAGCACCATCCTCTTTCCCCCTTGCGTCCACGGGCGCGAAGCTATTGCTGAAGTACTCGTGCGCAGCTTTAGCCAGCAATATGAGAACGTTTATACATTCTGCTTCGGTGACCCTCCAAAGCCCGAGGCAAATGTTCATAAGTGTAAATGGCTGGTTGGCATGTCAACAAAAGCAACTGGAGAGTTACGTGTAGGCTGCGGGGAATATCATTGGGCCTTTTCACCGCAAAGCGGCCTGGCGATTCAACTGTCCATTACTATCGAACACATGTTGGAGTGCCCTTCTGAGCATATGCGAAAAATAATGGATTGGCTTCAAGGTCGCAGCTATCCATGGTGTGAATCTACCGACATGCTTGATTCCGCACCGTCGCTCAATTACCTCCAGCCGGTTCTTGTCTACGTTGCTACATGACCCCTCTCGATGTAAACGTGCGCGAGCATACGCGCTTGGCCGGGAGCTCCCTACAGCCAATGTCCGCTTTGGGTTGCACACTTCACTATGACAACAGGGCGCGCGGAGTAACCTTGAAGTTCGTGCCTCTGCTACTGTCAGCGAAAACTCGCATGGATGAACGTTGATGAATACCCAGAACGCTATGCTGCTCAAAGACCTTCTGTCCACTAGGCGAAGTGTTAGATCCTTCAGTGAAAAGCCGCTGAGCCTGGCTGTACTGGAGACATTTCTTTATGCCGGACAGGGCTGTACCTCTACGGACGGAAGGCGAACCGCACCATCGGCACACGCTCTGCATCCACTTGTATTGAGGGTGGTTGTGCGTCAAGTAGAAGGGCTCGCCCCTGGGGTTTACACATACGATTCCCAGGTAGCAAAGCTCTACCGGATCGCAGATCCGATCAAAAATGGATTGCTGAACTCAGCGGCTTTAGGCGATGAGAAGTGGTTGGAAGAAGCACCTGCCGTCATCGCTATCGTCGCTGAACGAGGGGCCGCCATAGATCATTTCTCGGCTCAACAAGCAGACGGTCTAAGGGGCGCACGCTACGTTGATTTCGAAGCTGGAGCATCCGCTCAAAATATGTATTTGGCGGTCACCGCAGCGGGTCTTGGCGGTGTAGTCGTGATGGGTTTTGACGACATTAAAATGAAGGAAGCCTTGTGTCTTGAACGGCCCCTTTTTCCGATCGCTCTTTTCTGCGTAGGGAATCTTCTCAAGTAGCGCTTTAGCGCGACAGGTTGTTGCGTCCAGTATCGATTATATGCGGTGTAGCGAATGAACGTATGGACGATAGCTGCTTCACAAGAGGATCCACTACGCTTGGAAGAAACGATCGGGCCGGCATGGGAAAAGGGCACTGGATACTTTGTCATCTAGGAGCTCCTCGCTGGCAAGTCTTCCCACTATCGCCGCCAAAGTAACTCCAGGGTGCATTGCACAAACATAGACGCCGCTTACTTTTGGTAGATAACCGATGATGGGGATGCCATCGGCAGGCATGGGTCTGAGTCCGACACAAGCCCGTTCCGGATCTATGGAAACAACCCCATGGAGTTCATTCTGGATTGTCTTGGCAGTTCGAAGCGCTATCGCTGCTGGCTGATTTTCCATGGCATCGTCCAGGTAATCTTCTGCCGCCATCAATGCACCATCCGAACTTTGCCTGACTTCCATTTCAGGGGTGGAAATGAGGGTGTGCACGAGGTTCGGTTGTGACTTATAACGGATGAAAATGGCAGGCGAGGCCTTTATGGGCAGCGACACGCCTAGCATTTCAGTCAACTTCGTTATGCCTGTCCCGGCTGCCAATACGACAAGATCAGTATCGATGATACCCATTGTTGTTTCGACTCCGATCACCTTTGCACTCTGGGTTACAAAACCGAGAACTCGCGTCTGAGTGAGAATTTTCGCCCCATATGCTTCGGCACCTGCGATTAACGCATTCGTAGCTGCCACCGCGTCCAGCGCCCCTTCTTCAGTCGCATATGAAGCAGACTGAGGAGGATTCTTGAGATTTGGCTCAAGGTCGAGAATCTGCAATCGAGACACCAGGTTCGTCGAAGCCTGGTTACCTGGAACCGGCAGCGCTACGCTCGACATCACGCTGTAACACAAAGCGCCTGTCCATCGTATCTTCAGGCTAGGCAACAGCGTTTCGAGTCGACGGTAATCCTTGATTGCAGAACCGCGCAGTTGCGCAATTGGGTCAGGTTCGGGGTGTGAGGTATTGATCCAGGCGAATGAACTGCCAGTCACTCCCGAAGCTATGCCTTCAGCCTCGAGCAACGTGACATTCGCGCCTTTACCACCCATGTGATACGCCAATGACGCGCCTACGATGCCTCCACCAATGATAACGACGCGTTTGCCCTGACCATTCCCCATACCAACCTCCGTTCTGTCGATCTACCGATGGTACGACAGCTGGATGATTTCCTGATATGAGAAGCTGATCGTTCACGAGGCTTTTTGAGTTCTGCTTCTGGCCGAGTGCTTCCCTTGACCAACGTAAGCCAAGTGTCGACAGCAACCCATCGTGACTGGCTGCAATCGGCCAGTCATAGCCTACGGCTTTCAAGACCGATATGAAGATCACAGCGGGCTGCGGGGTACAGCCCTTTTTCACTTCCGAAACTTATAACTTTTAGCACCTCTAAAACCCGCATCCTATAAGGGTCATACCTTGAGTGTAGGAACTGAAGTGTAGGAACTGACTCCCTCCCCTCCTCGGCGTTCTACCACGTGATTTATTCTCAATTTTTTAGCGCCCATGTGCGCGGGTGTCCTGGCAAATGATGCGCAATCGCTGGGACGCCACTCGCTTGCTTGCCGCTGACAAGGCAAGAGCATCGGGATCAGAGGATGAAGCAAAGCGGATCATGCAATTTCAGTTTCATGCCATCAGGCCAAAGGCCGCATCAGAAATTGCAGATATTTCGGAGGCGCGCGTTTCTTGGGCACTCAAAAGAAGGGATTACGGAACGGGTTTACCGCCGTGTCGGAGCAATCGCAAAGCCCAAAGTAATGGAACACTTCACTTTCCTGCGCCCAATAAAAAACCCCGTAGACCTTGATCTACGGGGCTTTCGAATGTGGAGGCCGAAGCCGGAATCGAACCGGCGTGGGCGGATTTGCAAGCCGGGTCTGAAGTCCTTTATAACCGCTACCTATAGGCTGTTTGGTGTTCCATTAGCAGGAGATTTCCAATGCCTTATAGGCCGCATTCCGCCTAGGCTCGGTCTTAGGTTATGGACCCAAAAAATCATCAAATTCACAGCGCTCTGCTGGTTGAGTAAAACCCAGGGCACTGTGCCTACCCGCCTAGCACCCCATTCAAGCTGGACTTACTCAGCGCCAGTAAATACAGGACTCCAGCAACCGGCGCTCGCTGCAACGATGCCCTACACTGCTGGACTACGAGTAATAATTTCACTCGAAATGTCACTGAGTCTTGCCTTCCTCACGCGGCTCACTGCAGAACAAAAAAGAGAGTAAGGGAATCAATACTTGCGGTTCGAAACAGGGTTAGGCTGTATCAATAGGAACCAACATTTCATTTTCTGCAGGATATTGGAGCCTATTTCAGGCATGGAAGAGCACAGCTTTGCTTTTCCGGCGCTGCCTTCAATATCCAATCAAGAAGCCAACGTGAAATGTTAAAAAACCCGTAAAAACCAATCCTGTGGGATGTCTATCGGAAATGAAGAAAATGGATGGGGCGAAAGTGCGCGCAAATGCCTCAGGCGGAAGTGCTGCAGCTGGCGGTATGAATTTCCATGCCCGAGTTGCTGCTGTTGCTGCAGTGCATCTTCTGGGACACCGACGGCTAGGCTGGCTAAAGGAGATGGATGTCGATATTCCGATTGATATTTGGTGCGAGACAAACGGCCCGGGTGATGACCTTCGGTTTGTCCTCGCGAACCATCTTGTTGTAGAAGCGCAGGTCAAGAAAGGGTTGAAGCGAGGCGAGGACTTATGGATAGCGCTTGAATCGCTGGCAACTGGCATCCACATGGGTGACATTACGTACGGTGTCCTAGTCATCGACATTGACATTGACATTGACATTGACGCCAGCTTGACTATTCGTCGAGGATTGGCGCAAGGCATTGTACGGCTAGGCGAAGGGCGTGCGGACTTTATTGACGAGATAACAGAGCAGTTCGTGTATCGCCTGGATAAGGCTGAATTGCCAGTGCAAGACGGGTGTAGAAAATTGCGAATCGCCGTCATGCATTGTGCTGATCGTGATGACGTCTCAGAAGTAGCAGCCAAGGACGAACTCCGGCGTCTTTGCACTGATGCCCACAATGTAGAAAACGCATGGACAGCAATTCAGCTTTCGGCACATGGCTTGATCGAACGTAAAGGTCGATGGAGTGCTCATGAGTTATCAGGTGTTTTGAAGACTGCGAATATTGAACTCCAAGCAATGCCTGTCCAAGATCAACTCCTGACGATTTGTGGCAGAGTCTGGGAGAACTTGGATGAGGCGAATCATTACCAAGGATTCATCCAGTCTTTTCGGCAGCATTATCTTGTTTCAGATCAGATGGCAGCTCAGCCCTTCGGTGGGCGTGATTCAGAATGCCAGCAATTTGACGTTTGGTTGTCCGACACAAAGGCTCCCAGTCGGAAACTTATATCTGCTCCGACTGCCCGCGGCAAGAGTGCTCTGCTAGTTCAGTGAACTGAAAGTCTTGCATCGGATACTACTTGGGCCGTTATATTCGTGCCTATAAGCCTTCGTTTCGGCACTGACCGATCAGTAGTTTTCTATGCCTTACTGGCGACGCAATTAGCAAGCGTAATGCGGGCAAAACTGACTCCACCCGCTTCCGACTCGGATGAATTTTATCGGGCAGCTTCGATCAGACTGATGAATCAAGCAATAGAAGAATCCCGCCACTTACTAATTGTTTTGGACGGATTAGATGAGGCTCAGGGTGCAGGCTACAACTCTACGGTTTTTCCACCGAATCTACCTCCGACCATAAAAATATTAGTTAGCGCCCGCGAACAAGCTGGTGACCGCGGCCCGGAGGGTTGGCTAAAAAGGCTGGATTGGCAAGCTACATGGCTGCTTCAGGCGGGCTTTCTATACTCGCTCATAAAGCCGTGATTCCCATTTTAGAAAGTGTGGGGATAGATAAAAATGATGTTTGTGATAAATTAGTCGAACGTTTGATATTCCTTTCGGCCGGGGAGCCATTACTGCTTGGGTTGTATGCAACAGATTTAAGCGATATCGCGAGACGTGAAGGAAAAATTAGCGTACGTAGTCTAGAGGGGTTATCCCCTGGTTTTACAGCCTACTTTTCGCGAGCCTTCGACACCCAAAGCTTAAGTGAGAACGGAGACGCTTTGGAAATGACGATGGCGGTTTTAGCGATGGCTTTGGGGCCGTTAGAGGGCCCGCACTTAACCACTCTAACTTGCAACCTTTGCAATATATCTCGCCCCATAGTTTCAGACCGATTCATTAAACCACTCAAGCGATTCATAGCGGGTGATGGACGACCTGGTCACGGCTATGTACTGAACCACCCGAAACTTGACGAATATATGTTAGAGGAGCGTTTCGGCTTAGACACGCAACAATTAGTTGAAAATGCCTTCTTAGCTTGGGGGAGGCGCGTGGCAAAAACCCTCGAAACACCCCCTAACATGCCAGCACCCGCTTACGTTCTACTGCACCACGTAGATTATCTATGTCGAGCAGGTGCTGGCTCCTTATATGATATAGATCTTCTACTGACTGAAGGTTGGAAACAAGCTTGGTTTAATTTTGATAATGATTACACAGGTTATGCGGACTCGCTGCTTTCGGCTTCTGCAATCATTCAAACCTGCACAACTTACCATGACGACGCCATACGGGCCCTGCGATTAAGGATCAAAATCGGCTTGTTTTCGGGTAGCGTAAGATCGCAAGGTATTAACGTCCCTAGCGATCTATTAGCAATGGCACTTCAAGACCAACTAATTACTTTGCGCCAAGCACTAATATTGTCGAACTCCAGCTACCCAACGACCAACTTAACTATTTATTAGCCATCGCACAAAACTTACCCTACACCTACCTTGAACGAGTACTTTCGGATATTTATCAAACGACAAAATTGAATACCCGCAATGGCCAGCTAGCTCTCTTGGCAGCACACTTACCTCAACCGCAACGAGGAGAGGTAGTGAAGCAAGTTCTACGCAGGCTATTTGAGGCAGATGATAGTCAGCTACACGCAAGCATAATCACAGATTTCGCCCAAGAATTGGACAATGTACAATTAGACCGCATTCTAGAAAGAATGATGCCTGATGAACTGGAGGGGCAGGATTTACTCTCTTTAATTATGTCATTATTTCCAATCATAGAAGCTTTACCCCAATCGAAACGACCTAAATCTACGGAAAGTTTCATAAACCAGTGCCTGCTATTGGTCGACACATCTACAGATTATTGCCAAATGGTAACAACCTTAAGATACATCGCCCCTTTGATTGATGAAGATCGACTGACCAACCAAGTTACCCGCTTAAAAAAAAAGATAGAACTCTTCAAACAAAATCTACCAATAAATGCATCATGGAATTTCGAGACACAATTCCAATACGAGCAAATTATAAGAGCCTCGGTAACGCTTGACATATTAACAAGCTTCAACTCACCTAAAGAAAATTACCTATCAAGCCTAATGACTGTACTAACTCCCCTACTCGTCTCAGATTTTTGGAGGATAGATACACTGACTGGCATCCTCCCCTTAATACAAGCCGAGACAAGGCAGCATGTGGTATCTTTAGCTCACAAACTTGCATTGAAGCTACCGTCAGCCAACAATCGCACATACGCCTTGATGGAAGTGGCTCGCTCAGCATTGCCAACTACTCGAAAGCCCATCATCGCAGATGCTCTTTTCAATGCACGCTGCATTGAGGATGAGTATACTCGTTGTCGCACCCTTATCTCCTTATTCTCAACACTACCTTCGACAGACAAAGAGAGCGAGAAAACAAAGCTATTAGGTGACATTCAAAAAATAACTTACCCACTACACTTCGGAGAGCTGCTATTGCAGCTTTCAAGCAACATAACTGACACAGTTGAGCTTGCAGATCAAGGAATCCAGGCAATATGTCTTGCGCAGGACATCCCAAACAAAATCAGTACCATTTTAAGAGAAATAAATAACGTACCACTTATAAACCGGAAAGCTGTTTCCAGCATTGCTGGCAACTAATTTCAGACACTTCAAATAAAGCACCAGAATTTCACTTCGGCATGGCTGCACGGTACGCAACAGACCTATGGACAATTAAAGAGTTCGAGGAGGTACGTCGCAAGCTAGTAAATATCAGGCCGTACTTCCGAGCACAGATACTATCCGAACTACTTATAGTCGGAATGCGGCTCGGAGCACAAGAACTTCTTGACGAAGTCTTTGACGAGATTGCAGAACAAGAAGATCCAAATACAAGTTTATATCTCATGATTGAAAACCTAAAACACTTGAATTCAAGCGACCCACGCTGTGATCTACTTCGCCATTATTGGTCGCTTTCAGTTGCTTCAGAAAACCCTAATTTCAACGTACTGATCAACGGTTTCTCATTGCTAGAGCCCAGAGATCAGGCACTCGAGTGGCAAAAACTTAAAGCTCTTGCAAAGAGCACATCAGAACCTGCGCAGTTCTTCGCGAGCCTATCATTGGTATCCAAATCCCAGCAGAAAAGGGTTGAACTGCTAGAGACTGCATTTTCAGAATGTGCAGCTGAAACGGCTGAACGCCGAATACCACAGGCAGTACAAATCGTATCAGCATGCAAGACAACGGGAGAGATATGGAGGGCCCTGGATCTAATGACTTCCTTCCCTTCTGTATCTAGAAATACAGCCATGTCCACTCTTCAGCTCGCCGCACCTGCGTTCACGGAAGTTGGTACAGCCTCTTTTATAAAAGCGTTGATGGCAGACATAAGAGAAAGTGCAGCTTGGTGGCCTTAGTACTCAGCCTGAAAACATAGCATAAAGGACTATCAAAAAAAATGTAGTTCCCACAGCTATTGCTGCGGGAACTATAGCAAACATTCAACAGAACCAAAGCGCACTTCGCATAATGCCCGACTACCTAGGAACAAAAACTCGAACCCGCTTAACAATCAGCTTATACGGCTCATTCTTTCCATGTGTTTGAGCGCTCATAACAACATGATATTGAAGATTTGAACCAATGGCTGGAGCAGGGGCTTCGTTGTGAAGTTCGTCATCCACCCACCACTTCACAGTGGCGTTAACTGGGTCATAGTAAGCTGAAAAAGTATGAAACTTCGTCCTATCCAATTTTCGAGGTGCTGGGTGTGGGTTTTGTTTTCTCTGGTAATGCGGAAAGTTCCCACGCCATTCATGGACTGTGCCCAGCATCCCATCTTGATACCCGCCCTCATCCACATCAAGCTCCATCCAATGCTGCTCGAGTCTACGATTGGAAAAAGCCCGATCATCTTCGTTGGCATTATGCTCGACGGGATTCAGCCACAGCGCTGGAAAGTGATCTTTTGAGGCATCATCAATCCTAGCTAAAAACTCTATATAAAAACCATCCTTTCCAGGTAGCAATGGCAAACCACCCTGCTTGGACTTCATATTAATTGTAGAAACTGAACCACCTAACGAAATATTAAGCCCTTCCGATGTTTGCGAGTAGAGGTCAAGTGAAGGCTTCTTCTTATTAAACCACTGACCGGAAAAAAGCTTATGTACAGAATCGCCACCCATAGAAATATCTTCCACTCTTGGGCAGTATGTAAATAGTGATTTAACCTGACCATTATCAGATGCATGTTTAGGAGGAGTAGAATCAGAGCAAAAGCTTGTGCTATTAGCACCAAACGCAGATGCACCCCCTAAAACACCTGCAGCCATCAGAATCATGGATAAGGAAACGACTTTCAGCATATTAATATCGACTCTGAATATAGTTTGCATACTTAAATAAAGTCATCTTACAAGCCATGATTTAAAGTACGACATACTCTCACATATTCCTGCAACCTCTTCAAGGCCGCTCGATCCTTGATGATTCCGGCTCTGATATCGAAAACAGTTCCTCCAGCAGCTCCAACGAGTTCGACGGTTCCGCCATCATCCAATCGGGCGGTACTGGTGGTATTGGACAGATTGCTACCATCGGTACTACAGCGCCCTGAGATGCGCAGCCTACGATCACCAACTGCAACATCAGCGCGCAGCTTTTCATTTTCAGCGAGAGCATAGGCTTTCTCCGTTGTGGCTTTGGCGTCGAGTTCGGCCAGGGCCTTCTGGGTGGCCTGCTGCCTCTCAACCGCCTGGCGCGCCTGAGCAGCTGCAGCGTTGGAAATGGTAAACTGGAGTCGAAAGAAAAACCTTTAGACCTGCTTGTAATGAGAGGGATATTTGATCGATACACCAGAGACATCATTCCAAAGAAGGCCCCAAGGACACAAAAAGACAATGCTGCCGAGCTTCGACAATTAAGGGCGGTATTTGACGAAGCACCTATTGATGCCATCACGCCGTCTATGGTCGCTCAATACCGCGATGTTCGATCAGCGAAGACCCGGGCGAATAGAGAACTCGCGTTGCTCTCGCACGTATTCAACATTGCCAGGGAGTGGGGGTTAACTCGACAGGAGAATCCGTGCCTCGGCGTTCGCAAGAACAAAGAGAAGCCCAGGGACTACTACGCCAACGACGAAGTATGGGCAGCTGTCTATGGATGTGCCCCGCAGGAAGTTCAGGACGCAATGGACTTAGCCTATTTGACAGGTCAGCGCCCGGCAGATGTTTTGGCTATGCGCCGCGACGACATGGCGGGGGATTTTCTGCTGGTAAGACAAGGCAAGACTGGCAAACGCCTTCGCATTCACCTGAACACCAGTATCGGCCGCAGCAGTCTCGGGCTGTTGCTTGACCAAATCATGCAGCGCAATGCTGCTCACACCTCGCCTTATTTCATTCTCAGCAAAAGCGGTGCGCGGGTGTCCTGGCAAATGATGCGCAATCGCTGGGACGCCACTCGCTTGCTTGCCGCTGACAAGGCAAGAGCATCGGGATCAGAGGATGAAGCAAAGCGGATCATGCAATTTCAGTTTCATGCCATCAGACCAAAGGCCGCATCAGAAATTGCAGATATTTCGGAGGCGCGCGTTTCTTGGGCACTCAAAAGAAGGGATTACGGAACGGGTTTACCGCCGTGTCGGAGCAATCGCAAAGCCCAAAGTAATGGAACACTTCACTTTCCTGCGCCCAATAAAAAACCCCGCAGACCTTGATCTGCGGGGCTTTCGAATGTGGAGGCCGAAGCCGGAATCGAACCGGCGTGGGCGGATTTGCAATCCGCTGCATAACCATTTTGCTATTCGGCCAATTGTGCTTGAGGCTTCATGAGAAACATCAAAAACAAAGGTTGCTGCTGCGATCTTATCGCTACAAGCATTTGATTCTTCAGCGATTCAGGTTGTTGCCCCGAGCTGATGGCGCGCATTATGTACTAGAAGATTGAAGCTGGCAACCCCCTGAATTCTAATAATTTTTAGTTAATCATCAACCCCGGTCATACCCTGCCCAGCTCTCAAATCACCACGTTACGGATGAAGCGCAGTACCCCATCACCTTCATTTCTGTAGGAGTGCGGCTTGTTGCTGGCGTACATGTAGAACTCTCCCGCACCAAAGCGTAATGACTGCTCGCTTATGACCAGGGTCAGACATCCTTCGAACACGTATAACTGCTCACTCCAACCCTCGGCATCGGCTTGCGACTGATACTCCTCTCCGGGTTCCAGTGTCCATTCCCACAACTCTACTTCCCTTGAAGCTACAGCCTTGGCTAATAACACCGCCTTGCTCCCCGGCGCAGTGCCCGTCCAGGCCACTTCATTGATACGGCTCGGATCTACAGAACCCGGGGCCTGGATCAAGTCGCTGAACGCAACATTGAGAGCTTCCGCAACTCGATCCAGGGTGCTGAGGCTGACGTTCTTTTCGCCCGCTTCTATAGCTACCAACATCCGCCGGCTTACACCCGACAGTTCAGCCAGAGCACTTTGACTGAGGTGTGCGACCAGCCTCAGGCGCCGGACGTTTTGACTGACGTGTTGTAATACCGACGCACGTTGTGAATTTTCTTTGGGCACTATATTGCTCACCTTGTGGGACTGCGCAGTATACTGCTCAGCTTTGACGCATTGTGCGTCTCTCTTCCGGCAGCGTGCAAGGCTATGACAACGTTGAAACCTTCAAAACTAATGTCTTTGACCTCCCGTTTCAGCAAAGCCGAATGTGTGCTGGTGCTGATTACCATGGTTTGGGGCGTCACTTTTCTATTAGTGCAGCATGCGCTGACGTCCAGCGGGCCGATGTTTTTTGTGGGGCTGCGCTTTGCTGCCGCAGCGCTGATTGTTTCTCTGTTTTCAATTCGCAGTCTGCGCGGCATTACCCTGTTTGAACTCAAGGCCGGGGTATTTATCGGGGTGTCTATCATGCTCGGTTATGGCTTGCAGACCATTGGCCTGCAGACTATTCCGAGTAGCCAGTCAGCTTTCATTACCGCGCTGTATGTACCTTTCGTCCCGCTGCTGCAGTGGTTGGTGCTGGGGCGTCGACCTGGCTTGATGCCCAGCCTGGGTATCATCCTGGCGTTTACCGGCTTGATGCTGTTGTCAGGCCCGAGTGGCGCATCTCTTGATTTCAGCCCTGGCGAGATCGCTACGCTGATCAGCGCCATCGCCATAGCGGCAGAAATAATCCTGATCAGCGCCTATGCTGGCAAAGTCGATGTTCGCCGGGTCACTGTGGTGCAACTCAGTACCGCGTCGATCCTGGCCTTCATGATGACTATTCCGACAGGAGAGACCGCTCCTGATTTCTCATGGCTTTTGTTAGCCAGTGCCGTAGGCCTTGGCGCTGCAAGTGCGGTGATTCAGGTAGCAATGAACTGGGCCCAGAAAAGCGTTTCACCCACCCGCGCCACGCTCATTTATGCAGGTGAACCGGTATGGGCCGGCATTGCCGGACGCCTGGCCGGGGAACGTTTGCCGGGTATCGCCTTGCTGGGGGCAGTATTGATTGTTGCAGCGGTGATCGTCAGTGAGTTAAAAACAAAGGCTAAAGCCCCCGACCAGGTGGAAGACAAGCAAAGCAACGAAGCATGCGACTGATGCGCACGCGCTGATACTGGAAGCAAAGACTCACACTCTGGAGTGTTCATACAGGGAAGATGCCGCGCCGCATTACTTGCGGTTTGCACACATTTTGTAGGATTCATCTACAGCTTCTTTGTTGGTGATATACAAGTCGCCACGTATGATCGCTCACAAACTCCTGCAGATTAGAAGCCTATGTCCCTGATAGTTCTACTGCTTCTGCCATTTATCGGCAGCTGTCTGGCGGCTGTTTTGCCGCACAATGCACGTAACAGTGCATCACTGTTGGCCGGTCTGATTGCTCTGATCGGTACCATTCAAGTAGCCCTGCTCTACCCGCAAATTGCCCATGGCGGAGTGATTCGCGAAGAGTTCATGTGGCTGCCCAGTCTCGGCTTGAATTTCGTCCTGCGGCTGGACGGTTTCGCCTGGCTGTTCTCGATTCTGGTGCTTGGCATCGGCACGTTGGTGTCGCTGTACGCCCGTTATTACATGTCACCCGAAGATCCGGTACCGCGCTTCTTTGCCTTTTTCCTGGCGTTCATGGGCGCGATGCTCGGCCTGGTGGTGTCCGGCAACCTGATCCAGATCGTATTTTTCTGGGAGCTGACCAGCCTCTTCTCATTTCTGCTGATTGGATATTGGCACCACCGTTCTGATGCCCGACGCGGCGCTTATATGGCGCTGATGGTTACAGGCGCGGGCGGATTGTGCTTGCTGGCGGGGGTCATGCTGCTTGGCCATGTCGTCGGCAGCTATGATCTGGATGCAGTGCTTGCTGCCGGCGACAAGATTCGCGCACACAGCCTGTATCCAGTTCTGCTCCCGCTTATCCTGATCGGCGCGCTGAGTAAAAGTGCGCAATTCCCGTTTCACTTCTGGCTGCCCCACGCGATGGCAGCACCCACCCCCGTCTCGGCTTATCTGCACTCGGCGACCATGGTCAAGGCCGGGGTGTTCCTGCTGGCCCGCCTCTGGCCCTCCCTGTCGGGCAGCGAAGAATGGTTCTGGATTGTCAGCGGCGCCGGAGCCTGCACGCTGGTGCTGGGCGCTTACTGCGCAATGTTTCAAAACGACCTTAAAGGCTTGCTGGCCTATTCAACCATCAGTCATCTTGGCCTGATTACCCTGCTGCTGGGCCTCAACAGCCCGTTGGCAGCGGTCGCCGCAGTGTTCCACATCCTTAACCATGCAACGTTCAAGGCCTCGCTGTTCATGGCGGCAGGCATCATCGACCACGAGAGTGGCACGCGCGATATTCGCAAGCTCAGCGGCCTGTTCAAGCTCATGCCCTACACCGCGACCCTGGCCATGGTGGCCAGTGCCTCGATGGCCGGTGTACCGCTGCTCAACGGATTTCTGTCCAAAGAGATGTTCTTCGCCGAAACCGTGTTCATCAACTCCACGGCCTGGGTTGAGATTGCCCTGCCCGTAATCGCTACCATCGCCGGCACGTTCAGCGTGGCCTACGCATTGCGCTTTACCGTAGACGTGTTTTTCGGTCCGCCTCCCACCGACCTGCCCCTGACTCCGCACGAGCCTCCTCGCTGGATGCGGGCTCCGGTCGAGCTGCTGGTGTTCACCTGCCTGATGGTCGGGATCTTCCCGGCACAAACCGTCGGCCCGTTGCTTGCGGCTGCAGCGCAACCAGTGGTCGGTGGCGAACTACCCGAATACAGCCTGGCGATCTGGCACGGCCTGAATGCACCGATGATCATGAGCCTGATCGCAATGTCCTGCGGCATCCTGCTGTATGTGGTGCTGCGTAAACAGCTCAAACTCGGGCGTTACCCGCTGCCGCCCCTGATCACGTATTTCAATGGCAAGCGTTTCTTCGAGCGCTGCCTGGTGGTGATCATGCGCTGGGCACGACGCATTGAGCGGCGTATCAGCTCTCACCGCCTGCAAACCCAGTTATTCCTGTTGATTCTGGCTGCCGTGATCGCCGGTCTGATTCCTATGCTCTACAGCGGCCTGAGCTGGGGTGACCGTCCGAAAATACCGGGTTCGATCGTGTTCGTGACGCTCTGGCTGCTTGCCATAGCCTGCGCCCTGGGCGCCGCCTGGCAAGCCAAATACCACCGTCTGGCAGCCCTGACGATGGTCAGCGTATGCGGCTTGATGACCTGCGTGACCTTCGTCTGGTTCTCCGCACCTGACCTGGCACTGACCCAGTTGGTGGTAGAAGTGGTCACCACGGTCCTTATCCTGCTCGGGTTGCGCTGGTTGCCGCGGCGGATAGAAGAAGTCTCGCCATTACCGGGGACATTGCGCAAAGCGCAGATCCGCCGCTTGCGTGACTTGCTGCTGTCGGCCGCAGTCGGCGGCGGCATGGCGCTGCTGTCCTACGCGATGCTCACCCGCCAGACCCCGAACGACACCTCATCTTTCTATCTGAGTCGTGCCCTGCCCGATGGCGGCGGGAGCAATGTGGTGAATGTGATGCTGGTGGACTTCCGGGGTTTCGATACCCTGGGTGAAATCACCGTACTGGCCGCCGTGGCACTCACCGTCTTTGCCCTGCTGCGCCGTTTCCGCCCGCCCAAAGAAAGCATGCAACTGCCTTCCCAGCAGCGCCTGCTGGCCAAAGACGTTATGACCGACCTGGTCAACCCGCGCAGCGCCAGCGACACCGCCCTGGGCTTCATGATGGTGCCCGCGGTGCTGGTGCGCCTGCTGTTGCCGATTGCCTTTGTAGTGTCGATGTACCTGTTCATGCGCGGCCATAACCAGCCGGGCGGCGGCTTTGTTGCCGGCTTGGTGATGTCTGTGGCGTTCATCCTGCAATACATGGTGGCTGGCACCCAGTGGGTCGAAGCGCAGATGAGCCTGCGGCCACTGCGCTGGATGGGCACCGGCCTGTTGTGCGCCACCCTCACCGGGCTCGGCGCGATTCCTCTGGGCTACCCGTTCCTGACCACCCACACGGCGCACTTCAGCTTGCCGCTGCTGGGTGACATCCATGTTGCCAGCGCCCTGTTCTTCGATATTGGCGTGTATGCCGTAGTGGTCGGCGCCACGTTGCTGATCCTCACAGCACTGGCTCACCAGTCGGTGCGTGCCCATCGCCCGAGCAATCAGTCTGCCTCTCAACCCGCCACCCAACCCAAGACGGGAGCCGCCTGATGGAAGAAGTCATCGCTATCGCAATCGGCGTGCTCGCCGCCTCCGGAACCTGGCTGGTACTGCGCCCGCGAACCTTTCAGGTGGTCATGGGCCTGTGTCTGCTGTCTTACGGGGTCAACCTGTTCATCTTCAGCATGGGCAGCCTGTTTATCGGCAAGGAGCCGGTGATCAAGGACGGCGTGCCCCAAGACCTGCTCAACTACACAGACCCGCTGCCCCAGGCATTGGTACTGACCGCAATCGTCATCAGTTTTGCCATGACCGCGCTGTTTCTGGTGGTCTTGCTGGCCTCTCGGGGCCTGACCGGTACCGACCACGTCGATGGCCGGGAGCCTAAAGAATGAATTTGATGCCGCATCTGATCGTCGCGCCCATTCTGTTACCGCTGCTGACCGCAGCCTGCATGCTGTTGCTGGGAGAGAAGCGCCGCCCGCTCAAAGCCCGGATCAATCTGATCTCGACTTTTCTGGGCCTGGGGATTTCCGTGCTGTTGCTGCTCTGGACCCAACAGCAAGCGGCGCCGGCAGCGATTGGCGTGTATCTGCCGAGCAACTGGCAAGTACCGTTCGGGATCGCGCTGGTAGTTGATCGCCTGTCGGCCCTGATGCTGGTGCTGACCGGCATCATCGCCAGCTGCGCGCTGCTGTTCGCCATGGCCCGCTGGGACCGTGCCGGTGCCAGCTTCCACGCGTTATTCCAGATCCAGCTAATGGGTTTGTACGGCGCCTTCCTGACCGCGGACCTGTTCAATCTGTTCGTGTTTTTCGAAGTTTTGCTGGCCGCCTCTTACGGGCTGATGCTCCATGGTTCCGGTAAGGCCCGGGTATCTGCAGGCCTGCATTACATCTCGATCAACCTGCTGGCATCGTCCTTGTTCCTGATCGGTGCAGCGCTGATCTATGGCGTCACCGGCACCCTGAACATGGCCGATCTGGCCCTGAAAATCCCCTTGGTACCCGAGGCCGACCGTGGCTTGCTGCATGCGGGCGCCGCCATCCTGGCCATTGCCTTTCTGGCCAAGGCCGGCATGTGGCCGCTGAACTTCTGGCTGGTTCCGGCCTACTCGGCAGCCAGCGCCCCGGTCGCCGCCCTGTTCGCGATCATGACCAAAGTCGGCATTTACACGGTGCTGCGCCTGTGGACCCTGCTGTTTTCCGGTCAGGCCGGCGCTTCGGCCTACTTTGCCAGTGACTGGCTGATCTACGGCGGCATGGCGACCATCACCTGCGCCGCCATTGCCATCCTGGCCGCCCAGCGCCTTGAGCGCCTGGCCAGCCTGAGTATCCTGGTCTCTGCCGGCATCCTGTTGTCTGCAGTCGGTTTCGCCCAGCCCAACCTGACCGCTGCCGCGCTGTTCTATCTGGTCAGCTCCTCGCTCGCCCTGTGTGCACTGTTCCTGCTGTCCGAGTTGATCGAGCGCTCGCGCTCATCCAACGAAATGATGCTTGAAGACGATGTGGGGCAGTTGCCAAGCCTGATGGAGTCTTTGAATCCGCCACGGGGCACCAATCTCGACGACGAGCAAAAAGCGGTAGTGGGGCAAATCATTCCCTGGACCATGGCCTTCCTGGGCCTGAGCTTTATTGCTTGCGCCCTGTTGATTATCGGTATGCCGCCGCTGTCCGGGTTTATCGGCAAACTCAGTTTGCTCAATGCCCTGCTCAACCCCATGGGGCTGGGCAATGCCGCTGATGCGCCGGTTTCGACGGCTGCCTGGGGCCTGTTTGCGCTGTTGATCTTCTCGGGGCTCGCGTCCCTGATCGCCTTCGCACGAATGGGCATCCAGCGTTTCTGGACCCCCTTAGAACGCCCGTCCCCGCTGTTACGCCGCTTCGAATACCTGCCTATCGTATTGCTGATCGGGCTGTGCGTAGGGTTGACGTTCAAGGCCGAGCCCGTACTGCGTTATACCCAGGCCGCCGCCGACACCCTGAACAATCCCGAGCGTTACGTGATGGCCGTGATTGGCACCCGCCCGGTGCCCAGCCCTGAAGCCAAGGCTGCCATGCGGGAGGTACAACCATGAAGCGCCTGTTCCCGGCTCCCTGGCTGTCGCTTGCGCTCTGGCTGCTGTGGCTGGTGCTCAACCTGTCATTGAGCGCCGGCAATCTGTTGCTCGGTGCCGTGCTGGGCTTTTTGGCACCGCTGATGTTCGCGCCCCTGCGTCCGTTGCCGATCCGTATCCACCGTCCCGGCGTGATCATCAAGCTGTTCTTTATGGTGGGCCGTGATGTGGTGGCCTCCAACATTGCAGTGGCCCGCGGCGTGCTCAGAGCGGGCAAAAACCCGCCGCGCTCGCGCTTCGTCAAGATCCCTCTGGACTTGCGCGATGCCAACGGCCTGGCGGCCTTGTCGATGATTACCACCGTGGTGCCCGGCACCATCTGGTCGGAACTGGCACTGGACCGCAGCGTGCTGCTGTTGCATGTGTTCGACCTGGATGACGAAGCGCAGTTTATCGAGCACTTCAAAACTGCCTACGAACGCCCCCTGATGGAGATCTTTGAATGAGTGCCCTGCTCTCCAATGCCATCCTGACCAGCCTGTTTCTGTTCAGCCTGGCGATGGTCCTGACCGTGATCCGGCTGTTCAAGGGCCCATCGGCCCAGGACCGGGTTCTGGCGCTGGACTACCTGTATATTCTCGCCATGCTGGTAATGCTGGTGCTGGGTATCCGCTACGCCAGTGACACTTACTTTGAAGGCGCACTGCTGATTGCCCTGTTCGGCTTTGTAGGCTCTTTTGCACTGGCCAAATTCTTGCTGCGTGGCGAGGTGATCGAATGAATTCAATCAGCGAGTTATCGCTCTGGATTGAAATACCGGTGGCAGTGCTGCTGGTGCTGAGCAGCCTGTTTGCCTTGTGCGGTGCTATCGGGTTGTTGCGCCTGAAGGACTTTTTTCAACGCATGCACCCACCGGCACTGGCTTCAACCCTTGGCGCCTGGTGCGTGGCACTGGCGTCGATCCTGTACTTCTCGGCACTTAAATCGTCACCGGTGCTGCACGCCTGGCTGATCCCGATCTTGCTGGCGATTACCGTACCGGTCACCACTTTGTTGCTGGCTCGTACTTCGCTGTTCCGCAAGCGCATTGCCGGCGAAGATGTACCGCCCGAAGTCAGCAGCGGCGGACGCAGCGAAGGCGGAAACTAACCCCCCCCTGCAGGAGCAAGCTCGCTCCTGCAGGTGAGTTACATCCAGCCCAGCCAGCTCCAGTAGGTGGCGCCAAACAGCAGCATCAGCAAATAACCCACCGCAGTGACGATCAAACCGACCTTGGCGAATTGTTTGGCGGTGAAGGTTTGCGTGCCCAGGCACACCATGTTTTGCGGAGCGTTGATCGGCAGGATAAACCCGTAGCTGACCACAAAGCCAAGGAGCATGGTCATGCCCAAGCGGTTGAATTCACCCGGCAAGGTTTGCAACACCGCAATCAGAATCGGCAGCAAGGCCGAGGTCAACGCCGTCGCACTGGCAAACCCCAGGTGAATCAAAATCAGGAACGCCCCCAGAATCGCAAAGATCCCCAACGGACCGACCTGATCCAGACCGGTGTTGTTCACCACCTGCGCGCCCAGCCATTGCCCGGCCTGCGTGGTGAGCAAGGCAGTGCCCAGGCTGATACCGACGCCGAACACAATCACCGTGCCCCACGGAATTCTCGACTGCACGTCTTTCCAGGTCATCACCCCAAAACGCGGCAACAGCAAAAACACCAGCCCGGCGTAGGTCGTCGAGGTGGTGTCAAAACTGTGCAGTTTGCCTTCGGTGGCCCAGGCCAGCAGCAACGCCACAGAGACCGCCATCAGGCGTTTCTGTGGCCCGGTCATCGGCCCCAGTTCGGCCAGTGACTTCTCGACGGCTTCCTTGCCGCCGGGGATGCTGTCGCTCTCGGGGGGCAGCATCTTGAGCACCACAAACAGCAACACCGCCGACATGATGATGGCCCAGGGCGCCCCGGCAATCAGCCAGTCGAGCCAATTCACGCGCTCACCCAGCATCTTGTCCATAAAGCCCACAGTCAGCAGGTTCTGCGCCGCTGCGGTTTGAATCCCGACGTTCCAGATACTGGTGCCCTGGGCCACGACAATCATGATGCCTGCTGCGATGTTCGAGCGCTTGTCCACGCCAAACGCCATGATCACCCCCATCATGATCGGCACCACACAAGCACTGCGGGCCGTGGCGCTGGGTACCACCAGACTGAGCAGGATGGTGACCGCAATCGCCCCCAGCAGGATGCGCCGGGTGCTGGTGCCAATGCGTGACAGAGTGACCAGGGCAATGCGCCGATCCAGCCCGGTATGGGTCATGGCCGCCGCGATAAACAGCGCACCGGCCACCAGCGCCAGCGCGGCATTGGAGAAACCGGTCAGGGCCATGGTGATGCCGGCAGAGGTGCCGTACAGTTTCGACGGATCTTGCAGGGTCGGCGCCATGCCGATCAGGAACGCCATCAGCGACGTGATCATGATGGCACTGGCTTCATAGGACACCGCTTCAGTGATCCACACCACCACGGCAAACGCCAGTATCGCCAGCATGCGGTGGCCCGCGACCGGTAGATCGGCAGGTAATGGCAGCAGCAAGATACCGATCATCACCAGGACCGCAATCACCAGGCCTATGGGGAGTTTTGCTTTGGCCGTTGCAGGCTCCGGGGTGGTTGCAGGCGCATTCATGGCCAGTTCCTTATGCTTGAAATCCTGTGCAGCATAGGCCAGGGGCACAACAGCGGTGTTGATGCTTGTCAGCTTCCTGTAGGAGCGAGCTTGCTCGCGAGCTCTTAGGTCGTAACAACGAAGAGCTCGCTCGGTTCAGCATTACTGAATCTTGTAGTGAAAGGTGTTGCGTACCCCCGGCACTGTGACCGCCTGCCCATCAATGACCCTTGGCTGATACCGGAAGGTGGCAGCCGCAACCAATGACGGCCGGATAAACGCCGGGTGGCAGTTGCCCACCACTTTGGGATTGTCGACCGTGCCCTGCGGGGTCACCGAATACTCCACGGTGCAATCGCCTTGTATGCCTTTGTCCAGCGCCCGCTGCGGGTAGTCGGGAGCTTGTTTGCTGATGGGTAAATATTGGCGTACATCCGCAGCGCCAGCCGCCGCCGACTGCCGGGCTAGCCTGGCATTATCGGCCGCCACCCGGGCCTGTTGCGCTGCCGCGTCGGCCAGGGCTTGCAGGCGCTGAGTCTCGGCTTGCTCCACGCGCTGGCGAGCGATGTGTTGTTGCTCGAGCTGCGCCTGCTTTTTCTCCTCGACACGCTTGCGCGCCAGCGTGGCCTGCTCCAGTTTGCGCGCCTGAATCGGCGGCGGCACTGGCGCAGGTTTTACGACCTGCGGTTCGGCCTGCGCCACCGGTTGCGGCGCCGCAGGTGCAACAGGTGCAGGAGGCGCTGCCAATGGCTCGGCCGGCAGCATCACCAGCCGGGTTTTGAGCATCGACGGTGCTGGCTCCGGCAGTGCCTGCTGCTGGCTCCAGCCCAGCACCAAAAAGGCAATCACGGCACTGTGCAACACAACCGTCACCAGCAGCGCCTGGCCATTGCCCCTTGCTTCGCTCAGCGCGCCGATCATTGAGGGGCCTCGGTCACCAACCCCAGGTGGGTCACGCCACCTTGCTGCAACGCAGCCATGGCCTTGACCACGCTGCCGTAACCGGCCTCATTGTCCGCACGGATATACACCTGGGTGTCGGCGTTCTGCGCGACAACCTGGCCGACCTTGGCTTGCAACTCTTCCAGGCTGAGCGCGCTGTCGGTCTGGTTTTTTGTGTCCAGTTCGTTGCCCAGATTCCAGAAATAGCCCCCCTCGGCTTTTACCGACAGCGTGAGGATTTTTTGCTGACTGTCACTGACCAGTGCTTCACTGGCCACCTTGGGTAATTCAATTTTCACCCCCTGGGTCAGCATCGGCGCGGTCACCATAAAGATCACCAGCAGTACCAGCATCACATCGATGTAAGGCACCACGTTCATTTCGGCCTTGGGCCCGTGTTTGCGCTGTGGTCGAGCAAGCATGTTCAAACTCCCTGTTTAGGCGACTGCAGCCATGTTCCGTGAACCGGCATGCAAGCTGCGGTACAAGCGCATCTGCACTTCGTTGCCCAGGCTGTAATAGCGGGTCAGCAAGGTCTGGCCACGGGACGAAAAGCGGTTATAGGCAATCACCGCCGGAATCGCCGCAAACAGGCCGATGGCGGTAGCAATCAAGGCTTCGGCGATGCCGGGGGCCACGGTCGACAGCGTCGCCTGTTGCACCCGGGACAGGCCGATAAAGGAGTTCATGATCCCCCAGACCGTACCGAACAGACCGATATACGGGCTCACCGAACCCACCGTCGCCAAAAATTGCAGGCCCTTCTCCAGACGGATTTCCTGTTCGCTGATCGCCACATACAGTGCCCGCTCTATCCCTTGCATCACCCCTTCGGCGTCCACCCCGGGCTGCTGCCTGAGCTGGGCGTACTCGTTGTACGCCGCAGAAAAGACTTGCTCGGCACCGGCATCGGCATGGCCCGCCTCACGGCTCTCGCGGTACAGCGCGCTCATCTCCCCCGGCGCCCGTAACCGCCGGGCAAAACTGTCCATGTCGCGCTCACTGCGACGCAGAATGGCACTGCGCCGCACGATCAGGAACCAGCTCAGCACCGACGCCGCCAGCAGAATCAGCATCACGCCCTTGACCAGCAGACTGGCGTCGTTGATCAGGCCCCAAATGGTCATGTGTTCCATGGTTGCTTGCATGTTATTGCTCCTGCAGGGTTATCCGGCTGTGATTGCGATTGAAAGCGATTGAGATGACCGGATCATGGCAAGTGCAAAGCCCTGGTCACTTCGGTCCACGGGATAAATTTGAAGTTCTGGCCGTCTTCGGGCATGCGCTTGCGCCCGTCCTGCACCACCAGCATGCCTTTGCTCCAGGGCCCGCCGAGATTGGCCGACGTCACGTCCAGACCGTCGGTTTCAGAGGTGCCATCGATCCCCGCCGCGGCATTGACCCCCACCCGGAAGGCGCCACGCACCGCGAAGGGCGGCTCGGCATCCAGCACTACATAGCTGTCATTGCCCTGGCTGGAGATCACCAGGTAGTCGTTGTGCTCGCCCCGGTACAGCGCCAGCCCTTCAATGTCGTCGTGTACCTGATCGCCCACCCTGATCACGCCGGTGAGGGTTGCCGGCTGGTCCGGGCGCGCATCCACTGCCCACACCGCCACGTCCTCTTCACCCAGGAACAGGCGCTGGCGTGTATCGTCCGCCACACAGCCTTCAGGCTGGCTAGCAACCTTGAACTGGCGCACCAGTTCGCCTTCTACCTTGTCGCCCTTGGCAAACAGCCGGTGCTGGACGAAGGTGCCGTCCTTGTCGTTGGCAAAACTGTAAATCTCGCCCGTTGGCGCCTTGAACAGGCACAGGCCATAGATATCCTTGACCGGGGTCGCAATCTCGCCGGCGTGTGCAAGCTGCCCCGTGGCACGATCAATGCTGAACACGCTCAGGCTGTTGTGATCGCGATTGGTCGCCACCGCCAGGTCCACGGTGCGTGAGCCCAGCGTGAAGCCGGGGCGCACATCCACGTTGTTCAGACGCCCTACCGGCAAATGCTGCACCCGCTTGCCCTGCAAGTCGTACACCTCAAGCCCTTGCTGTTTGTTGGTACCCAGCACCCGGCTCAGGGCCGGTGTTTGCGGGTGCAGCCAGATGGCAGGGTCATCGGCCGCGTCGCCACGGCTCGCTACGCTTTGGGTTTGCACTGCAGGCTTTACGCCCGGCAACACCGGCGGCTGATTCACCGGGGTGGCTTTCCAGTCCAGGGTGCCTTCCAGCAACTGGTTACTGGCTGCATCCTGCACCAGCACCTGAAGGCCTTCAGGCGTCTGGCGCAGGGCCAGATGCTCGGGTTCGACCACCCCGCCGAGCGCCAGGCTGGCCACCGGCGACCAGCGTTTGCCGTGCTGCTGATACAGGTTCAATTGCGCGGCTTGAGGGTCAAGCCCGAGCATCCCGCCCGGTACCGGCACCATGGCCCCGGCGCTTTGCTTTACGTTGCCAAAGGGTTCGATCATGGCCACGGGCAAACGCGACACGTCGGATTCGGCATGGGCCGGGTAAGCCCACCAGCCGACATTCTCTTCGTTGACGAACAGCTGCTGCGCGCTGTCGTCGACCTGGCAAAACTTCGCCTGCGGCGGCAACGGCAGGCTGCGCACCAGGCGCGGGTCGGGCAGCCGTTGGTGGTCGGCAGCCACCAGCCACTGCTCGCCCTTGCCTTCTTCACCCACGGTAAACAGATAGATATTGCTCGCCTCGTCCTGATACAGACAGACGCCATCGACCCCATAGTCCCGGGGCGGCAGGTACACGGGGGGTTGCCATTGATGGCTGCCCGGGTCGAGGTCAAACAGCGCCACTTGCTGCTTGTCCTTGTCGCTGCTGGCCACCAGCACCCGGTCCCCCAGCCTGCGGCTGTCCAGTCCGGCAAATGCGCCCGCGACCCGGCTCAGGGTCTTGCCCTGTTTATCGAGCAGCACTATGCCCTCGCGCTTGCTGACCGCCAGGCGCCCGTCACCCATACCGTCCGGTAAAAACCCCAGGGCCTGGGCTTTGCTCGCGGTCCACGGCTGCAAGGCCGGAGCGGCTATATCAGTGGCCGCCTGAGTACTGCCCGCGGTCAGGCATGCCAGTAACGGCAGCAGGAGAGGTTTGCGTTTAAACAAAAAAGTCATGGGTAATGCCATTCCATTAGAGGTAAGAGACCGGGTTGACCGGATCGCTGGCAAGCCAGCTCCCACAGAGGGAAACACCAAAAATTGTGGGAGCCGGCTTGCCAGCGATGACATCAAGCCGATTAAAAATGAGTGAAGGTCAGGCCCAGCGAGAAGGTCGGGCCGTACTCTTCGTACTGGTTGTTGTAGCGGCTGTTACCGCTGTAGACGAAGTACGGCTGATCGGTCAGGTTCTGCGCGTCAAAGTTGATTTGCAGTCTCTCGGTCAAGGCGTAACGGGCACTGAAATCGACAAAGGTCTGGGCGTCGACATGGGTGTCGTGGGCCTTGTCATTAATGCCGGCCAGCTCGTAGAGATAGTCCGACTTGTAGTTGGCTGACAGCCGCAGGCTGAGCTTGTCGTCTTCCCAGCCCAGCATCAGGTTGCCGACGGTGTTGGACTGGTTGGGCAGGTCGATATCGCGCTTGAGGCTGGCCCCCGTGGTCGCATCAACCCCCTTGATGCTGGCACTGGAGCGGCTGAAGGTGCTGTTGGCGCCCACAATCACGCCATTCCAGGGCGCAGGCAGCCAGTCGAATTTTTGTGAGTACGCCAGTTCCAGCCCGTACAGACTGGCGCTGTCGCCGTTGGCATAGCTGTGGGCTTCGGTGAAATCAGTCCAGATGCCACTGCCGGCCAGGTCGTTGTTGTAGACGAAGTTTTTGATGTCCTTGTAGAACAGGAACGCCGACACTGTCCCGGCCCGCCCCATGTAGTGCTCAATGCCCAGATCGAAGTTGCTCGACTCCAGCGGCTTGAGGTTCGGGTTGCCGAACTCGGCCACGTCATCGTCAATCACAAACCCCGGCGCCAGCTGGCCAAAGGTCGGGCGCACCACGGCGTTGGTCCAGGCCGCCCGCAGCTGGGTGTTTTTGTCCAGTTGGTAGCGCGCATGCAGGCCCGGCAGCCAGTGGTGGTAATCGCGTTGGGTGTCCTGGGCTTCGAACTCGCCATTGCGCACGCCGGTGCCCTTGGCCTCGAACTCGGTGCCCTCGTAGCGCAGGCCGGCAATGAAGCGCCAGTCATCAATGTCCAGGGTGTTCATCAGGTAAGCCGCGTTGATGTCCTCACGCATGCTGAAGTCATTGGCCTGCGATTCCTGCTGGTTGTAGTAATCGTCCGGGTTCAGGCCGCCGATCAGGTCCTTGATTGCACCGCCACTGATCCCGGGGCCGAACCGGCCCAGCGAGTAGTGCAGGTTGCCCTTCTGGAACCGGTCGAGGTTGAGCTGCGCATCGCTGTAACCCAGGTCCGCGAAGTCCTCATAGACCCAGGCATTGAGGTCGTTGTCCTTGTTGCGCCGGCTGACTTTGCCGCCGAACTTGACCTGAGAGGCATAGCCCTGCACGTCGTAATCGCGGGCCAGATCCAGGCGAATGTTTTTCTCGGTGTCCTTGGTGTTTTGCTCCTCCCAGTCAACTTTGTCGAGGGTGAAGCTGGCCGGGTCGTAAAAACCCGCGCCGATGATCGGGCGCGGTTTTTCGGTGTCGTAAAAGCCACTGTCGGCAAAGCTGGAATTACCTTTGAAGGTCGCCCCGGCGATGTGCCCCGGGCTGTCTTCACTGGATTTGCTGTAGCCGGCCTGCCCGCTCAGCGTCCACAGGCCCATCATGCGTTCACCGCCGAATACGTAGGACTGGATCTCCTGGGTTTCTTCACGCTGCTTGAGTTTGCGCTTGGTCTTGGCCTTGCCCAGCTCGCCCTCGGCTTGCGGGTTGGCAAACTCAAAGGCGGTGGAATTGCGGGTCTCACTGTCCTTGAACCGGCTGTACAGGGTGCGCAGGAAGAGCTTGGTATCGTCGTCAGGTGTGTAATCAAAGTTCAGCCCGCCACCGGTGCGCTCGCGGCTGATGTCGTAGACTCGCTGTTCGAAACTGTTGAGCCGTGCGCCATCGTTGAAGTCCCAGTCGCCACCGGTTTCAACGTTGTCCGAACGAAAGTCGCGCTTGTTCCAGCTCAGGGCGGCGGCCACCCCGAAGTTGTCGATGCCGTCGCCGAGGCTGAAGCGGTCACTGATGGCGCCCGAGACTTTGGGGCTGGTCTGATGGCTGTTCTTGTTATAGGCGGCTTGGGTACTGGCGGTATAAAACAGGCCGTCATGGTCAAAGGCCGACAGGCTTTGCACGTCCACCGTACCGCCCAGCGAGTTGGCGTCCATGTCCGGGGTCAGGGTTTTGATCACCGACAGCGACTGCACCAGCTCGGACGGCAGCACATCCAGCGCCACGGCGCGGCGCGCGCTTTCAGGGGACGGTACCAGCGTACCGTTGATAGTCACGCTGTTCAGGTCCGGCCCCAGGCCGCGGACGCTGACAAAGCGCCCTTCGCCCTGATCCCGCTCGATGCTGATCCCGGGCAGGCGCTGTACGGCTTCGGCAACGTTAGCGTCGGGCAACTGGGCCATGCCATCGGCATGCACCACGCTTTCGATGGTGTCCGAATTGCGCTGCTGCTTGAGCGCTTTGTCCAGACTCACGGCCTGCCCGACCACCTCAACGTGCTCGGTGGCGCCAATCGCAGCCTCGCCAGCACTCAGGCGCTCGCTGGCAATCGCCATGGCCAGTGCGCTGAACGTGAACCCGACCCACTGCACCTTGCTCCGACCCATGTACATGCTTGTCCTCCCCCGCAATCACCTTGGTCGGGCAAATGGCCCGACAACCTGGGAGCGAACGCTAGGGTCGGGCAATGACAGTGCTGTGACAGTGTTGGGCCAACAGCCCCGAAACAGAGGCGTTTCAGCCCTAAAAGGGGGCCAGATGAGCTGATTTGACCCGGTTTCGCACCTCTGCCGGGATGGCATTACCCTATTGTTTAAACAAACCTCTATAGCAGCCATCGCCGGCAAGCCGGCTCCCACAAGATAGGGCGCTTGCTCATCCCCTGCGGGGGCTGACCTTGCCAGCGATGGCATCACGCCACTCTGCTCATGATCCGCGGCGCCTGCAGCACATAATCGAGCAAGAGGCCTGAGCTGATTCGACCCTTGCCGCCCGTCACACAGCTGTCATATCCCTCTGTTGTGCTGGCCATCACTACGTTTTGGCAGAACCTTGATGACCTGGCTGAACATTCTCAAACACCATCGCTGGAAACTCGGACTGCTGGTTCTTGCAGCCAATATCGGGCTGTTGCTGAACCTGGCCTTTGGCACCCCCAAAGCCGTCAGCGAATGGCAGTGGCTGGACATCGCCGGCGAAGGCGGCACCGCCCTGTTCCTCCTGTTCTGGCTGGGGCTGGTTCTCAAAAGCCGGCCGGCCGGACGGGTCACCGACTACCTGGCGATCGGCTTGAGCTGCATGTTTTTTTCGTGGTGGATTGACGTGCTGGACGAGTTTATCCGCTTGCCCAAACACATTGGCTGGGATCACTGGCTGGAGTCCGGGCCGATGCCCGTCGGCATGATTTTGCTGACCATCGGCCTCTACCATTGGCACCGCGAACAACAGGCCATCAATCAGCAAATGGAAAAACGCGAACGGGTGTTCCGCGAGCATCGCCTGTTCGACAAACTCACTCCACTGGGGGGCGCCGACTACCTCAAGCGCCAGATCAGTGACTGCTTGAGCCAGAGCCTGGAGCAGCAGCAACCGCTGTCACTGCTGGCCCTGGATATTGACGACTTCACCTCGATCAACCAGCAGTACGGCCATCCGGAAGGCGACGCCGTACTGCAAGCCCTCAGTCAGTTGCTGCTGCTTAACCTGCGGCGTCACGACCTGCTCTGCCGCCTGGCCGGCGACCGCTTTGTCGTGCTGCTGCCCAATACCGGCCAGAGCCAGGCCAGTTTGCTGGCGCTAGAGCTGCAACAAGCGGTGCAGAGCCTGGCCCACAAAACCCGACAACATGGCGAGCGGGTGTATTTGTCGGCCAGCACCGGCGTGGTAATGGCGATCGACGAAGCACCCGATCAATTGCTCAAACGCCTGAACCTGGCCCTGGCCCGCGCCAAACCGCCATGCAGTAAACGGGCATGAACGCCAGTCACTGGTACGAAGCCGACAGCCGCTTCATCGCCGGGCATTACCAGCCCGCCACCCTGATTGACCTGGCCTTGTCGCGGGACATCGACAGCCATCGCCTGCTGCGCGGCACCGGGTTGTTTTACGACGACATCGTGACCGGCCAGACCCGTCTCAGCCCGCAACAATGCTTTGCCCTGATCGCCAACGCCCGGCGTTTACTTGAAGCCGACGACAGCAGTTTTCTGTTTGGCCAACGACTGTTGCCGGGGCATTACGGCCCGGCCAGCCACGCCCTGCAACAGGCACAAAACCTGGATCAGGCATTGCACACCCTGATCCGCCACCGGGCATTGCTCAGCCCCTTGCTGACCCCGCGCCTGCTGCTGGACGACAACTACGCCTATGTCTATTGGCTCGACAGCTGCGGTGCCGGTGAGCAATTGCGCTTTGTGATGGAGGCCAGCATGACGGCGCTGAAGGCCATGAGTCAGTGGCTAAGTGGTGAACGCCTGCCGTGGGAGTGCAGCTTCAGCCACCCCGAGCCGCGGTACGTGGAACAGTACTGGGTGCATCTGGGCGAAAACACCCGGTTTGACAGCCAACTGGACATGATGCGCCTGCCACGGGAATACCTGACCCGCGCCTGGCCCAATGCCTCGGCCATTGCGCAGCAAGTGGCGTATCAGCAGGCCCAGGCGCAGTTGCACAGCCTGGGGTTCAGCGCCAGCCTGCTTGACCGGTTGTACCTGTACTTGCGCGCCCATGCGCAATTGGCCCCCGGCCTTGAGCAGACGGCGCAGCATTTCTGCATGAGCCAGGCCACCCTCAAACGCAAGCTGAACAAACACGGGACCCACTTTCAGGCCCAGCAAGACCAGGCGCGCAAACACATGGCGCTGTACCTGTACCAGATCAAAGGCCTGAGTAACGAAGCGGTGGCCGAATACCTCAACATCAGCGACCCGGCCAACTTCCGCCGCGCCCTCAAGCGCTGGACCGGGTATACACCAAACCTGATCCGCCAGTTTCTGACCCTGTAACCCCCCCACAACCACCTGTAGGAGCGAGCTTGCCTCGCGAGCTTTGTTCTGCTTTGGAAAAGCTCGCGAGACAAGCTCGCTCCTACAGGGGTTTGGGGCCAAGGTCTTACTGCGCCAATGCGCGCAATCTGGCCAGCTCTTCGGTGCTCATCGGGATCCCTTCGCCCACCGATTTGGCGCGCTCGATAAAGCACCGGTCACTCCGCCGCGCCTCAAGCCCTGGACCGGGTATACACCCCACCCCACTGTAGGAGCGAGCTTGCCTCGCGAGCTTTGTTCTGCTTTGGAAAAGCTCGCGAGACAAGCTCGCTCCTACAGGGGATGGTTTGGGGCCAAGGTTTTACTGCGCCAATGTGCGCAATCTGGCCAGCTCTTCGACGCTCATCGGGATCCCTTCGCCCACCGATTTGGCACGCTCGATAAAGCACCGGTCACTCCGCCGCGCCCTCAAGCGCTGGGCCAGGTATACACCCCACCCCTCTGTAGGAGCGAGCTTGCCTCGCGAGCTTTGTTCTGCTTTGGAAGAGCTCGCGAGACAAGCTCGCTCCTACAGGGGTTTGGGCCAAGGCTTTACTGCGCCAATGCGCGCAATCTGGCCAGCTCTTCGGTGCTCATCGGGATCCCTTCGCCCACCGATTTGGCGCGCTCGATAAAGCGTCGGTCACCCGGCATGCGTTCAAGGCCCACGGCATGCATCTGGCGCACCAGTTCGGCGCTGCGCTGGGCGAAGCTGTTGCCGCCGGACTTGGTGGGGTCGATGACGATTAGCAGTTGGCCGGTCCACGGGGTTTGCGCGCCGGGGTGCTGCTTCCAGTCGAACTCGAACGAGAAGTTGCCACCGGTCAACGCTGCCGCCAGCAGTTCGACCATCATCGACAGCGCCGAACCTTTATGCCCGCCGAAGGGCAGCAAGGCACCTCCGTCCAGAATTTCTTTGGGGTTTTGCGTCGGCTCGCCATGCTTGTCGACCCCCATGCCCGCAGGCAGGCTGTGGTCCTTGCGCGCGGCAATTTGCACATCGCCGTGGGCAATGGCGCTGGTGGCCAGGTCGAATACGATCGGGTGGCCCCCAGCACAGGGTGCGGCAAAAGCAATCGGGTTGGTGCCAAACAGCGGCTTTTGGGCGCCATGGGGGACTACGCAGGTCATGCTGTTGACCACACTCAGCGCCACCAGCCCTTCTTCGGCAAATGGCTCGACATCCGGCCAGAGTGCTGCGAAGTGATGGGAGTTGCGGATCGCCAGCACTGCAATCCCGGCGCTGCGGGCCTTTTCCACCAGCAGTTCACGCGCCGCTGCCAGCGCAGGCTGGGCAAAGCCATTGGCCGCATCGACGCGGATAAAGCCCGCGGCCACGTCTTCTACCTGCGGCACGGCCTGGCCGTCGACCCAGTTGCTCGCCAGTGATGCCAGGTAACCTGGAATACGGAACACCCCGTGACTGTAGGAACCGTCGCGTTGCGCCCGGGCGCAGTTGTCTGCCAATACCTGCGCGACCGCCTGCGACGTACCGTGACGCTCAAATATCTGCTGCAGCAAGGCGGTCAGTTCGCTGAGGGTCAGCGACTCCATAGCCTGGGACGAGGTAACGGGCTGGGACATTCTGGCGCTCCAATCTAGTTGTTTTTATGCTCGGCCAACTATCCTGCGATGACAGTTATCTGTCAATTCTTGACTTAACGACAGAAAACATTCACTTTCTGCAACGCGCTGATACAACAACAGGAAAGCAGCCGTGAGCCAGTCGATTAAACAACGCCTCGAAAGCAGTCTGTCAACCGCCGCCCCTTCGGGCCGGGCGATTGCCAGCTACATGCTGGCCAATCTTTACGAGCTGCCATTTCAGACCGCTGCCGACATCGCCGCCAAGCTGGGTGTGAGCGAATCCAGCGTCGGGCGTTTTTGCCGCGCGCTGGGCTATAGCCATTTCAAAGACCTGAAGAACGATCTCAAGGATGACCTGGGCGATGGCCCGTGGCTGGTAGGCGATCGCTTGCAAGAATTCCGCCAGCAATCCAGCCAGAGCCCCCAGGGCTTGCCCCGCAGCTTTGAGCTGGAAGTCGGTGCTCTGGTCAAGGTTTACGAATACAGCCTCACGCCCGAATGGCAGGTCGTGAGTCAGCGCCTGGCCACCCGGCGCAAGGTGTTCGTGGCAGGGTTTCAGACCGAACGCGGGATCGCAGCATCCATGGTGCATTTGCTGCAATACCTGCGTGATGGCGTGCAACTGGTGGACGGCGCCGCCGGGCATTATGCCGATGTGCTGCTGTGCCCGCCCGGGGACTGCGCGCTGGTGGTGTTCGAAGCCCGGCGCTATTCGCGCCATGCCCAACTGTTATGCCGCAAGGCCCGCGAGGCAGGCATTGCCGTCACGCTGGTGACCGACACTTTTTGCGACTGGGCCGACCAGAACGCCGACGAAGTGTTTCGCGTACCGACCGAATTCAATCTGTTCTGGGAATCCACCGCAGCCATGCTGTCGCTGGTGCACCTGCTGATCAACGAAGTGTGCAAACAACTGGGGCCGGACGTGGAGAAGCGTCTTGAGGCTACCGCGGCCTTACACAATGAGTTCGTGGGTTACACATCCTCACCCGGATCAAAACAATAAAACGAGGTGCTAGATGAAACACGTCATTCGCTTTGCCAGTGCATGTGCAATGGTTGTCGCCTTCGCGTCCAACGCTCAGGCCGACAAACTGACTATCGCCACGGAAGGCGCCTACCCTCCGTTTAACTACGTTGATTCGGACAACAAGCTGCACGGCTTTGACGTCGATATCACCGAAGAAGTGTGCAAGCGCATGGGCGCCGACTGCACCATCGTGGCCCAGGACTGGGACGGTATCATCGCCGGCCTGATGGCCAAGAAATACGACGCCATTGTCGCGTCCATGATCGTCAACGAAGAACGCAAAAAGAAGATCGCGTTCACCAATCACTACTACCGCACCCCGCTGTCCATCGCCGTGCCCAAAGACTCTGACATCACCGATGCCCAGTCCGACTTCGCCGGTAAGACCGTAGGTGCCCAGAGCGCCGCCACCCAAAGCATCTATGCCGAGGAGCACTACAAAAAGGCCGATCTGAAGCTGTATCCAACCCTGGATGAAGCGAACAGCGAGCTGGAAAACGAACGAGTCGACGTGGTGATTGCCGACAAGTTCCCGCTACTGGAGTGGGTCAATAAAACCGGCAAGGACTGCTGCAAAATCATCGGCGACGTTGACGGCACCATGGCCGATGCCTCGATTGCCGTACGCAAAGAAGACAACGCCCTGCGTGAGCGCTTCAACAAGGCGCTGGACGAAATCGTTGCCGACGGCACCTATAAAAAGATCTCCGGCAAGTACTTCGACTTCGACATTTACTGAGTCGCCCGCCCTCGGTTGAGGGCCTCCCTGCCAATGACCCTGCCCTGCGCACCCAAGGTGCGCGGTGGCTGAATTTCGGCCCTTTTTTTGTCCGGGGATTCGAGCATGCTCGATCAACTCTCACTTCTCTCCTTCGCCAGTGGCGGCTGGGGCTCGGCGCTGCTTGCCGGGTCGCTGGTGACCATTGCCCTGGCCCTGAGCTGTCTGCCCATCGGCTTGCCGCTGGGCCTGATCGTGGCCGTAGCGGCACGCTCCAAAAACCGCTGGATGCGGGCCTGGGCAACGACCTTTTCCACAGTCTTTCGTGGCCTGCCGGAGCTGCTGACGCTGCTGATCATTTATTACGGCTGCCAGATCGCCGCACAAAAGATCCTCGCCCTGATGGGCTACGACGCTCAGTTCACGATCAATACCTTTGTCGCGGCGATGATTGCGTTCAGCCTGGTATTTGCCGCGTTTTCCAGCGAGATCTGGCTGGGGGCCTTCAAGACCATTCCCAAGGGCCAATTCGAAGCGGCCTCGGCGCTGGGCCTGTCGAAATTCACCACCTTTCGCAAAGTGGTGCTGCCGCAACTGGCGCGTATCGCCCTGCCCGGTCTGTCGAACAACTGGCTGTCACTGCTTAAAGACACGTCCCTGGTGTCGACCATCGCCCTGGTCGACCTGATGCGCCAGACCAATCTGGCGGTCAGCGTCACCAAGGACCCGATGCTCTTTTACACCGTGGCCTGCTTTATCTACCTGTTTTTCTCGGCGATTTCCGGGCGCCTGTTTGCCTTTCTTGAGCGCCACTTCAACCGCCATATACGGAGCGTGCAGCCATGAGCCTGGCGGAACTGCAAAACATGTTTCTCAGCCCCGAGCTGCTGGAACGCTATGGCCCGCGCTTTATCGACGGGCTGCTGGTGACCACCAAGCTGGTGGCGATTTCTTTCACCCTGGGCGCGGTGCTCGGCCTGCTGATTGCCCTGGGCCGCTTGTCCGGCAATCGCTTTGTGCGCAGCTTTACCGGCGCCTACGTGTACTTCTTTCGTGGTTCGCCGCTGCTGGCACAGCTGTTCCTGCTGTATTACGGCCTGGGTTCGTTCAAGGGTTTCTGGCAAGACGTCGGCCTGTGGTGGTTTTTCCGCGATGCCTGGTTCTGCACCCTGCTGGCCTTCACCCTGAACACTGCGGCCTATCAGGCCGAGATCCTGCGCGGCAGCATTCTGTCGGTCGCCCAGGGCCAGCGTGAAGCCTGCAAGGCGCTGAACCTGTCGCGCTGGACCACCTTTCGCAAAATCATCCTGCCGCAATCGCTGCTGGTGGCCATCGGCCCGCTGGGCAATGAATTGATCCTGATGATCAAGGCCAGTGCCATCGCATCGCTGGTCACCATTTACGACCTGATGGGGGTCACCAAGATGGTGTTCTCCCGCAGTTTCGACTTCCAGGTCTATCTATGGGCCGCCGTGCTCTACCTGGTGATCGTGGAAATCGTGCGCCGCAGCCTTAAATTCATCGAAGGCCGTCTCGGACGGCATTTGCAGTAAACCCATTTTTCGGGCTGCAAATACGGCCCTCGTCTCAAGGATTTGTTTATGCATTGCGACACTATCGTTCTGGGGGCCGGCATCGTCGGCGTCAGTACCGCGTTGCAACTCCAGGCACGCGGGCGCAACGTGGTCCTGCTCGACCGCGCCCAGCCGGGCACCGGCACCAGCCATGGCAATGCCGGGCTGATCGAACGCGCCAGTGTTATTCCTTACTCGTTCCCACGAGAAATCGCACGCCTGCTGCGCTATGGCCTCAATCAGCAATCGGACGTGCGCTACAGCCTCAAGCACCTGCCCAAAGCCGGGCCGTGGCTGATGAAATACTGGCAGCAGTCGGGCAGCAAAGGGCTGGCCAAAGCCACCCGGGCCATGCTGCCACTGATTGAACAATGTGTCAGCGAACACGATCTGCTGGCCGAGCCGGCGGGCATGGGCTACCTGATCCAGGACAGCGGCTGGATCGAGGTTTACCGCACCCCGGGCGACTTCGCCAAGGCTCAGCGTGATGCTGACGCCCTGAGCGAGTACAAGCTCAACTATCGGGTACTGAGTCAGCAGCAAGTCCACGCGCTGGAACCCGGCCTGCATACCGATGTGATCGGCGGTATTCACTGGCTCGACCCCAAGACCGTCAGCGATCCGGGCGGCCTGACCCGGGGCTACGCCGAGCTCTTTATCAAGCGCGGCGGTACCTTTGTCACCGGCGATGCCACCAGCCTGCGGCCAACGGCCGGGCAATGGCAGGTCGAGAGCCACAAAGGCCTGATCATCGGCAATGAAGCCGTGATTGCACTGGGCCCCCAGGCCCGGGACATTTTCGAACCGCTGGGCTACCGGATTCCCCTGGCGATCAAGCGCGGCTACCACATGCACTACGCCGCCAAAGACGGCCACACCATGCAGCATCCGATTCTCGACTCGGTGGGCGGCTATGTATTGGCGCCCATGGTGGGTGGTATTCGTCTGACCACAGGGATCGAATTTGCTGACAGTGATGACCCGATCAACGAAATCCAGCTGCGCCGTTGTGAAGAGCGTGCGCAACGCCTGTATCCGCTGGGTGAGCGGGTGGACGCCGAACCCTGGCTTGGCCGCCGCCCTTGCCTGCCGGACATGTGCCCGGTGATTGGGCCCGGCAGCCGGCATAAAGGTTTGTGGTTCAACTTTGGCCATGCCCACCACGGCCTGACGCTGGGTCCGGTCAGCGGCCGCCTGCTGGCAGAAATGATGACGGGCCAAACCCCGTTCACCGACCCGACGCCCTACAGCGCCGAGCGCTTTAACTGATCACTGGAGACGCACCATGCACGCTCAACCTGCCTACGTTCATAATCCTGTGTCGCCAGTCACTGACACCCGCAAGGTGGTGGTGGATATCGCCGGTCTGAACAAGTACTACAGCGCCTTTCATGTACTCAAAGGCATCGACCTTAAAGTGCACGAAGGCGAGCGGATCGTACTGTGCGGGCCCTCCGGCTCGGGCAAGTCGACCCTGATCCGCTGCATCAACCGCCTCGAAATCGCCGAGCAAGGGCGGATCCTGGTCAACAATACCGACCTGTCCCAGGCCACGCGCGAAGCCACACAGGTGCGCAGTGAAATCGGCATGGTGTTTCAACACTTCAACCTGTTCCCGCACATGAGTGTGCTGGACAACTGCATTCTGGCGCCAATGTCGGTACGCGGCCTGTCGCGCAAAAAAGCGGTTGAACTGGCGCAGTACTTTCTGGAAAAGGTCGGTATTGCGATTCAGGCCAACAAGTACCCGAGCCAGCTGTCGGGCGGCCAGCAGCAGCGCGTGGCGATTGCCCGGGCGTTGTGCATGGAGCCGAAAATCATGCTGTTTGATGAGCCGACGTCGGCGCTTGACCCGGAAATGGTCAGCGAAGTACTGGATGTAATGGTCAAGCTGGCGGGCAGTGGCATGACCATGCTCTGCGTCACCCACGAAATGGGCTTTGCCCGTCAGGTGGCCGAGCGGGTGCTGTTTCTGGATGGCGGCATGATCATCGAAGACTCCCCGCCCGAGGACTTCTTCAACGCCCCGAAAAGCCCGCGGGCCAAAGCGTTTCTTGCACAGATCGTGCACTGACAGCCCCTCCTCTCTGTAGGAGCGAGCTTGCTCGCGAGCCCTGTGCGTTGAAAACGCTCGCGAGACAAGCCCGCTCCTACAGGTCGCGGGCAAGCCCGCTGTCACGGGTTGGCTGCTCGCTCCTGCCGGACTGTGTGTTTGCTTCACGCAAAAACCACAGCACCAGCAATGACGTCGCCACGGTCAGCGCCGCCAGGCAGTACAGCAACACTGCAAAGGCCTGCCGGTAAACTTCGCCCAAGGCCGCCCGACTCAGCTCCGGTAATAGACGCCTAGCCTGCTCCAGGTCTCCGGCGGCCAGGTACTGCGCCGCACGGGCGCCCTGCTCCACAGCAAAATGCCCCTGCATCAGTTGCGCCAGCAGCACGCTGACGATGGCCAGGGCGATGCCTTCACCGGCGACCCGGGTGGTGCTGAAAATTCCGCTGGCCATGCCGGCACGTTCCTTGGGCACCACACTGATCGACAGTCCATCCATCAGCCCCCACGGCAGACCTGCTCCCGCCCCTATGACCAGCAACGGAACGATGAACTCCCGGGCCGGCTGACCGACTCCCACCCGGCTCAGCAACAACAACCCGGCAGCAGCGATCAGTAGCCCGATGGCTGACAGCACCCTGGCCGAGACCCAACGAGTGAGCACGCCTGCCAGGTAGGGCACGATCAGCATGGGCGCCGACAACGCCAGCATGATCAGCCCGGCCCGGGTTTCGCTGCGCCCTTCAATGCCGATAAACCGCACCGGCAACAGAATCAGCAGCACCACAAAACAAAAACAGGTGGCGATGGGCAGCAGTTGCACGCCGACAAAGCGCGGGTAACGGAACAGCGACAGATCGAGCATGGGCCGTACCGCTCGCCTTTCGACCGCGATAAAAACGGTTATACATACCAATGCCGCGCCCAGCGTGCCGAGCACCGGTGCACTGCTCCAGCCGCTGTCGGGAGCGGCCAGAATGCCCCAGGTGAAGAGCACCAGCGTCGCGGTAAAACTCAGGGTGCCCTGCCAGTCCAGCCCGCTGGCCTGTGGGTCGGTGGACTCCGCCATCTTCGTCAGTGCAATCAGCAACGCCAGCCCGCCAATCAATGCCCCGGAAACAAATACCGCACGCCAGCCAAAATGTTCGATCAGCCACCCGGCCAGGACCGGCCCCAGTGCCAGGCCGATACCAAAACTGGTCCCCAGCAGGCTGAAGGCCGTGGTCCTGGCCCGTCCTTCAAAAGCATTGGCCAGTGCCGCACTGCCACCGGCCAGCGCCGCGGCGGCCGCCACACCCTGTAACCCTCGCAGAACGTCGAGCCAGACAATGCCCGGCGCCATGCCCAGAGCCAGCGACACGACGCCAAACCCGCCAACCCCGCAGATGAACAGGCGCTTGCGTCCATACCGGTCAGCCAGGGCACCGGCGGCCATCAACAGGCTGCCAAAGCTCAACATAAAGGCATTGGTGATCCAGAGCAGGGCCAGCGGCCCGCCCCCCAGATCGAGACCGATGGCGGGGGTGGCAATCGCGCCACCGGAAAAACTCAGCGGCAGAATCAGCGCCGCGGTGCAAACCGCCAGCAACGTCCAGCCCGCAGTCTGCGGCGGTGTGGGGGGAAGGCTCATCAGAAAACTCCAGTCGCCGTGCGGCATCGCTTAATCAAGGTCGAATCAGGATAAAAGCGATCCAATGCATAGGAAACAGGCTATAAATCCGCACTGACACGACAAAAAATCCGCAATCGGTGATGCCATGGAAAGCTTGAGTGGTCTGCATGCATTTGTAACGGTGGGCAAACTGGGCAGCTATGTAGCCGCCGCCGAGCGCCTGGCCATCTCGGCCTCGGCCGTCGGCAAGAGCGTGGCGCGCCTGGAGGACGGGCTCGGGGTGCGCTTGTTCAACCGCAGCACCCGGCGCTTGAGCCTGACGGAAGAAGGCGCATTGTTCTTCGAGCGCTGCAGCCGGATCGTCGAGCAACTTGAAGAGGCCGAAGCCGAATTGACCCTGGCCCGCGAGGAGCCGCGAGGCCGGTTGCGGGTGAGCCTGCCGGCGATTGGCTATCGGATGTTATTGCCGGTATTGCCCGAGTTCACTCGACGCTATCCGCACATCGAGCTGGATATGGACTTCAGCGACCGCATGGTCGATGTGATTGGTGAAGGGATGGATGCCGTGATCCGCAGCGGCGACTTTGCCGACTCACGGCTCAAGAGCAAAGCACTGGGTTCTTTTCGTTTTGTGCTGGTAGGTGCGCCCGGCTACTTTGCCAGTCAGGGCCTGCCTGCGGCGCCGCAGGATTTGCAGGAGCATGTGTGCTTGCGTTACCGGTTCCCGAGCAACGGCCAGCTCCAGGAGTGGGCGTTTACCACGGCACAGGACGAGCCGCCGGGCAAACGCCCGGACAGACTGGTGTTCAACAATGTCGAAGCGTTGATTGGCGCGGCGGTAGAAGGACTGGGCATCGCCTACGTGCCGGATTTTGCGGTGCATCAGGCCTTGCAGGCGAACCAGCTGGTGGCGGTACTGCACGATCACATCAGCGCTCAGGGGCGTTTTTCGGTGCTCTGGCCCGGCAGCCGGCACTTGCTGCCAAAGCTGCGGGTGTTTGTGGATTTTGTGGCGCAGCACATAAAGCTGGGCCCGCTCCCTCTGTAGGAGCGAGCTTGCCTCGCGACGGCATCCCGGCGGTGCATCTGAATGACCGCGTGCATCGCGAAGCCCGCTCGTTGCTACAGCTGTGCGGCCAGACGCGAACCCTGGTTGATGGCGCGCTTGGCATCCAGTTCGGCCGCAACATCGGCGCCACCGATCAAATGCACGTTCTGCCCGGCGGCAATCAGGCCGTCTTGCAGTTCGCGCAATGGGTCCTGACCGGCGCAAATTACGATGTTGTCCACCGGCAACACTTGCGGCTCGCCTTCGCCAATGCGGATATGTAAGCCGTCGTTGTCGATGCTCAGGTATTCAACGCTGTTGAGCATTTGCACCTGTTTGTTCTTCAGACCGGTCCGGTGAATCCAGCCGGTGGTCTTGCCCAGACCGTCGCCCACTTTGCTCGCCTTGCGTTGCAGCAGGAACACCTGGCGCGCCGGTGCGTGTACCTCAGGCTTGACTCCCGCTACGCCGCCCCGTGCTTCAAGTTGCGTATCAATACCCCATTCTTTCCAGAACGCTTCGCGATCCAGGCTGGTGGCAACGCCCTGTTGCACCAGGAACTCGGATACGTCAAAACCAATCCCGCCCGCGCCAATCACGGCAACCCTGGCGCCGACCGGCTTGCGCTCAAGAATCACGTCCAGATAGCTCAGCACCTTGGGGTTGTCGATGCCGGGTATGGCCGGGGTGCGGGGGGCAATCCCGGTGGCCAGAATGATTTCGTCGAAACCGCCTGCCAGCAACTGCGCCACGTCGACACGGGTGTTCAGGCAAACCTCAACCCCGGTGGTCTGCAGCTTGCGAGCAAAGTAGCGCAGGGTCTCAAAGAACTCTTCCTTGCCCGGTACACGCTTGGCCACGTTGAACTGGCCACCAATCTCGCTGGCGGAGTCGAACAGTGTCACCTGATGCCCGCGCTCGGCCGCCACGGTTGCCGCTGAAAGCCCCGCAGGGCCGGCACCGACCACGGCAATCTTCTTCACTGCAATGGCTGGCAGGTAGTTGAGCTCGGTTTCGTGGCAGGCACGGGGGTTGACCAGGCAGCTGGTGAGCTTGCCGCCAAAGGTGTGGTCCAGGCAGGCCTGGTTGCAGCCGATGCACGTATTGATTTCATCGCTGCGGCCAGCGGCGGCCTTGTTGACGAATTCGGGATCAGCGAGGAACGGGCGCGCCATGGACACCATGTCGGCATCGCCATCGGCCAGAATCTGCTCGGCGATTTGCGGGGTGTTGATGCGGTTGGTGGTGATCAGCGGCACGTTGACCGAACCACGCAACTTGGCGGTCACCTTGCTGAAAGCGCCACGCGGCACTTTGGTGGCGATTGTGGGAATGCGTGCTTCGTGCCAGCCAATGCCGGTGTTAATCAATGTTGCACCGGCCTGCTCGACCGCCTTGGCCAGTTGCACGATCTCGGACCAGACACTGCCCTCGGCAACCAGATCAAGCATCGACAGGCGATAAATAATGATGAAATCCGTGCCCACGGCTTCGCGCACCCGGCGCACGATTTCGACCGGCAGACGCATGCGGTTTTCGTAGCTGCCACCCCAGCGGTCGGTGCGATGGTTGGTGTGCGCGGCGAGGAACTGGTTGATGAAGTAGCCTTCCGAACCCATGATTTCAACACCGTCATAGCCGGCACTTTGAGCCAGCCTGGCGCAGGTCACGAAGTCGCTGATCTGCTTCTCGATGCCCTCTTCATCCAGTTCCTTGGGCGTGAACGGGTTGATCGGCGCCTTGATTGCGCTCGGCGCTACCTGGCGGGGGCTGTAGGCATAACGCCCGGCATGGAGGATCTGCAGACAGATCTTGCCTCCCGCATCGTGGACCGCCCGGGTAACCACCAAATGCTTTTCTGCTTCTTCAGCGGTACTCAACTTAGCCGCGCCACTGTACACACCGCCCTCATCGTTGGGCGCAATGCCCCCCGTGACCATCAGGCCCACACCGCCTTTGGCACGCTCGGCAAAATAGGCCGCCATGCGCTCAAAGCCACCGGGCTTTTCTTCAAGGCCGGTGTGCATGGAGCCCATCAGGCTGCGATTGCGCAAGGTGGTAAAGCCCAGATCCAGGGGGGCCATTAAATGCGGGTAGTGAGAGGCGGTCATCGGCAAGCTCCACAACAGGTTAAATCACGGGACGCGGGGTGCTCTGCGGCTCCCGTCGTTTATGCCAGCCACAGTAAAGATACCTCCTGACTCACTCAATGACTCAAAGTAACAAATTGCTAACCTAAATGCGCAGCCCCCCTTGGCAAGTCGGGACCAGCCCCCTACCCTAGTTGCCGAACCCCGCTCATGGCTTTTGCTTTATTTCTCATGCGTAAATTATTTGGCTGCACCCTGCTCATCACTCTGATCGCCGCAACCGCCGGTTACTGGTTCTGGGCCCAGCAACGCGAGGTGGGCCACTACCTGTCCGATCTGCGCATCGAGCTGGCGATCAACGACGGCGTCAACAATGACCACGGCAACCTGCTTGGCATCGAGCCGGACCTGTCGCCGCGTGATTATCAAAGCCTGGACCTGGTGCACCTGAAACTCGCCGCGTATCTGAACAAAGCGCGTGAGGCCGGGCTGCTCAACGACAAAACCATCGTCGTGCTGCCGGAGCACATCGGCACCTGGCTGATGTTTCGCGGGGAAAAGAACGAGCTGTATCAGGCCGCCAATCTCAATCAGGCCATGCGCTGGCTGTCATTGAGCAATCCGCTGGCCTTCACCAACGCATGGCTTCGCGCCGACGGCGAAAGCCGGGTCAACGATGCCCATCTGCGCATGAAAGCCAAGACCATGGCCAGTGATTACCAGACGCTGTTTGGCGGCCTGGCCAAAGAGTTCGGGGTGACGCTGGTGGCCGGCAGTATTGCGCTGCCCGAACCGCGCATCGAGAACGGCAAATTGCTGCCGGGCACCGGCCCGCTTTACAACAGCAGCATTGTGTTCGGTCGTGACGGAGCGCCTCAGGGCAAACCGCAGCGCCAACTGCTGCCGACTTACGAAGAGCAAAGCTATATCCAGCCCAGCCCTGACCATCAACTGAACGTGGTCGATACCCCGGCCGGACGCTTGGGCATTCTGGTCGGCAGCGACAGCTGGTACCCCGAGAATTACCGCACATTGAACGAACAGGGGGCGCAATTGATTGCCGTTCCCGCGTTCATGATTGGCAAAAAAACCTGGGATCAACCCTGGGGCGGTTTTAAAAGTGTTTCTACGCCCAGCGAAATCAGTCTCAAGCCCGGAGAAGTCAGCGAAGGCGAGGCCTGGCATCGCCTGACGTTGATCAGCAGCGTCCCGAGCAGCACAGCCCAGGCCGGGATCACGGTATTTTCCCGTGGCAAATTCTGGGACAAACGCAGCGTCGGCTGGGGCTTTATCAGCCGCAACGGCCAGACCAGCCCGGACCAGCACGGCGCCGGTGCGCGCTTGCTGAACCTGTGGCTGTAACCCGGTGAAATCTCTGCCGATGCGCCTGGGCGATCTCTCAGTCGGGTTTGTTGAATGCCTGGCCGACGCCGTGCGCAGTTATGGGCAAGACCCTCTGCCCTTGCTTGATCAGTACGGGCTCGATCCTGCCCGGCTCGCCCAACCGCTGGCACGCTTGTCGATCCCGCGCTATATGCGCCTGGGGCATGCCGCCATTGCCTTGACCGGCGACCCGGCACTGGGTTTGCGCATGGGTCAGTTGAGCAAGCTGTCCCAGGCCGGGCTGGCCGGCGTGACCGCAGCCCAGGCCCCCACGGTACGGGAAGCGGCCCGCACGCTGATCCGCTTCGAAGCCTTGTATGGCTCCAACTATCGCGGCCAGTCAAGCCTGCACGAAGACGCCCAGGGTGCCTGGCTACGGTTTTATTCCATCAGCCCGTATAACGCCTACAACCGTTTTGTGGTGGATTCGATCATTGCCGGCTGGCTGCAGCAGCTGTCATCGGTGGCGGGCCGCCCCTTGCTTGGCGAGCATGTCGATATCGAGTTCAGTGAACCCGAGTATGCCGAGCGCTACAGCGTTTTGAGCCACACTGCGGTCAACTTCCGGGCCGAGACCAATCAATTGCGCCTGAACCACGCCAGCCTTGACCTGCGTAATGCGCAGCACTGCCCCACGACCTGGGCGTTCCTGCTGCAATTGTGCGAACGCGAACTGGAACAATTGACCCGCACCCGCAGCCTGCGCGAGCGCATCACGCAAATGCTGGGGCCTTTGCTAAATGGGGGGCGTGAGCCGGACCTTGAAGAGGTGGCGGCACGTCTAAAGCTGCCGACCTGGACTCTACGCCGCAAGCTGGCAGAAGAAGGGACGCAGTTCCGGGCGGTTCTCAACGACACGCGGCGGGACCTCGCCATGACCTATATCCGCGATACGGAATTGGCCTTTGGCGAAATTGCCTACCTGTTGGGATTTGCCTCGGCAGAGGCCTTTCAGAGGGCATTCAAGCGCTGGAACGCGCAAACTCCGGGAGAATTCCGTCGTCGCCAGCGCAACACTGCGTGAGGCATCCTGGAGCTTAAAGCTCGGTTGCGTCATCCGCAGGTTCCAGCGGGTCCAGCTCAAAAGCCTGATACTCGAGCAACTCTTCCTGATAGTCGTCCATTGTCACATCCCTTTTCGTTCTGTTCGTTCAAGTCATGCCTGAGTGGCGCTGAAAGTGAGTGTAAAGCGCTCCCATGAAAGAAAAATGACACCTTCTTGAGCGCGCCCATTCACTGACTTTTTAAACGTAGCAGAGTTCATTGCAATTACCGCACCTTTATTGTGCCGGCACAGGCTCTGGCACGGTGGGTACAGGAGTGATTGCCGGTTCAGGAGCAGGCAATGCGGGTGCCGTGGTTTTTTCCGGCTCAGCAGGCAGGACTGTCGGCGCAGCCGGCGCCGGGGCTGGCTGGGTTTCAACCGGCAACACAGGCTCTGGCTCTGCAGCCGGCACTGACGGCTTGGAGACTGGCTCTGTCGCAGCAGGGACTTGGACTGGTGCAACGGCTTTGGGAGCGGCCTCTACTTTGGCCGGCACAACCTCAGGCACGCCCAGGTCAGTCTTGGGTTTTTCCGGAATATGCGCAGCCTTTTTCACTTCCTTGGGCAGGAACACTTCAACCAGTGCGAAAAAGCGATCGTAGAACTGTGGCGAAGACACGGTTTCGCTGGCCACTTTGACCATTGAGTCATCCGAGGAGCCAATCGGCATCGACACCGAGCCCAGCACCCCCACCCCGAGGCTGGCCGAGTTGTTGACCTTCTTCAGCGCGTAACGGTCCTGCAGTGCGTTGGCAAACATGGCGGCGTGATGTTCTGAACCACCGTCGTCAGCGCAGACCACGTTGAAGCTGATCTCCAGATGACTTTCGCCGGTTTGCTGGAAGCTCTTGTGGCCACTGATCATTTTCGGATCATTGCTGGTGATGATATAGCCCTGGCTGAGCAAGGCGCGGCGTGCAGCCTCGCACGAGGCTTTATCGGTCACCGGGTAATTACGCGAAAACGTGCCCGAATCATCGAAGTTTTCATGCTCGTAGACGGCTGTTTTCTTCGACGAACAACCTGCGAGTCCGGCCAGCAAAAGGACGGCGACCACGGCGCGCAAGGGGAATGACTTAAGCATTAAAGATCCTGAAGAGAACGGTGACGGGGCGTATTGTGCATCAGTTGGCGATTTTCGGGAGGGCCTATGTTTTCAGCACCGCCCATCCTAGCAGCTGACGAGCAGCGCGAGGCTGCGTCCAGGAACGCAGTTCTCGTATATTCGGCTCTTTCTTTGGCGTAGAGACTATAAATAGCAGTCGCGACGACTACTACCCAGCCTGACGCGGCCTCGCCCTGCTCGACCGCTGCTACGCCACTTTTTGCGCAGGCACAAAAAAAGCGACCCTAAGGTCGCTTTCTTTGTAGCTTCAGAGAGTTCAAGGGCTCTGAAGCAAATATGGCGCAGCGGACGGGACTCGAACCCGCGACCCCCGGCGTGACAGGCCGGTATTCTAACCGACTGAACTACCGCTGCGTATCGCTCGGACTTGCGTCCGTTTGAAATCTTTAAATCTGTGACTGAAGAGCTTCGGTGCTTTTCAATCGCAAGCCAGGCGAACCTGACTTGTACAAATATGGCGCAGCGGACGGGACTCGAACCCGCGACCCCCGGCGTGACAGGCCGGTATTCTAACCGACTGAACTACCGCTGCGCGTCGGTTGGTTGTTCTTTTCAGAACGCCCTTTCTCTTTCGAGAAACTCAAGAAGTGGTGGGTGATGACGGGATCGAACCGCCGACCCTCTGCTTGTAAGGCAGATGCTCTCCCAGCTGAGCTAATCACCCTTTGCTTCGTTGAGGCCGCGAAATTTACGCAGGTATTGAACCTAAGTCAAGGACAAGGTTGAGTTTTTTTCAAAACAAGCAAAAAACCCAAACCACGCTCCCGAAGGGTGCTTATCCCTGGTAAACCATTTTCTTGCTCATGCCACCATCCACCACAAACTCCTGCCCTGTCACGAACCCGGCATTGCGCGACAGTAACCATGCAACCATGGACGCAACGTCTTCCACGGTGCCTGCACGGCCTGCCGGGTGCTGGGCGTGATCAGCGTCGGTGAGCGGCTCTGCACGCCGCACAGAAGGATCCCGGGCATCAATCCAGCCCGGACTGACCGCATTGACCCTGATCTCCGGACCCAGACTGATGGCCAGTGCGTGAGTCAATGCCAGCAAGCCGCCCTTGCTCGCCACGTAAGCTTCGGTATCAGGCTCGGATTGACGGGCACGGGTGGAAGCCAGATTGACGATCGAACCACAATGGGCTCGCAAGTAAGGCGCGCAATGTTTGGCCAGCAGCATGGGACCGGTGAGGTTGACCGCCAGCACCCGGTTCCAGTGATCCAGGTCGAGGCTTTCGAGCGTCATATTGTGCGGGTCAGCAATGGCAGCATTGCTCACCAGCGCATCCAGACGCCCGAACTGCCCCAGGACCTGAGCCACACAACCGATGACATCGGCCTCGACTGACACATCCATGGTCACGAACCAGGCATTTTCACCCAGCACCTTGGCCACTTTAGAGCCCCGGGCTCGGTCGATGTCGGTCAGTACCACCTGCCAGCCTTCACTCACCAGCCACGCGGCGATCCCCAGACCAATGCCCCGCGCAGCGCCGGTAACCAACGCCACACGCCCATTACCGGCCACCGGTGCCTCAAGGATCATATCGTTCACAGTGCGGCCAGGCCTCGCGCCAGATCTGCTTGCAGGTCGGCCACATCCTCCAGGCCCACGGCGATGCGGATCAGGCTGTCATGAATGCCTGCAGCTGCACGCTCCTGCGGCGCCAGGCGACCATGGGAAGTGGTGGACGGATGGGTGATGGTGGTTTTGCTGTCACCCAGGTTGGCGGTGATGGAAATCAGGCGCGTGGCATCGATAAAGCGCCATGCGCCCTCTTTACCGCCCCGGACTTCGAAACTGACCACCGCGCCAAAACCGCGCTGCTGGCGTTGAGCCAATGCATGCTGCGGATGGCTCTTGAGGCCCGCATAGTGAACTTTTTCAACGCCATCCTGCTGCTCCAGCCACTCAGCCAGGGCCTGGGCACTGGCACAGTGAGCACGCATGCGCAGGTTCAAGGTTTCCAGCCCCTTGAGGAAAATCCAGGCATTGAACGGGCTCAGGGTCGGCCCGGCAGTACGCAGGAAGCCCACGATTTCCTTCATCTGCTCAGCACGACCGGCAACCACGCCGCCCATGCAACGACCCTGGCCGTCGATAAACTTGGTGGCCGAATGCACGACAATGTCCGCACCGAGCTTGAGCGGCTGCTGCAAGGCAGGCGTGCAGAAGCAGTTGTCGACCACCAGCATGGCCCCCTTGGCGTGGGCTATCTCTGCCAGAGCCGCAATATCCACCAGCTCAGCCAGCGGATTGGAAGGCGACTCGACAAACAGCAATCGGGTGTTGGGCTTGATCGCCGCGTCCCAGCCAGACAGTTCAGCCAGAGGCACGTAATCGACCTGCACGCCGAAGCGCTTGAAGTATTTCTCGAACAGGCTGATGGTTGAGCCGAAAACGCTGCGTGAGACCAGGATATGGTCACCGGCACTGCACAGACTCATGACCACAGACAATATCGCCGCCATGCCGGTCGCTGTCGCAACGGCCTGCTCCGCACCTTCGAGGGCCGCAATGCGCTCTTCGAAAGCCCGAACGGTGGGGTTGGTGTAACGCGAATAAACGTTGCCCGCGACTTCGCCAGAGAACCGTGCGGCTGCATCTGCAGCGGTACGGAACACGTAACTGGACGTCAGGAACATTGCATCACCGTGCTCGCCTTCTGGCGTACGGTGCTGGCCAGCACGTACAGCCAAGGTGTCGAACGCTACGCCCTCGAGGTCGCTGTCCAGCCGACCCGCCTCCCAATCCTGACTCATGCTGCCCACTCCTTGCCTTGTATTGGATAAACGCAAACCGGCCCATCAGGGCCGGTTTGGGAACACTTAGTTGTTGTACAAGCCTATCGTCGCACCGACACCCTGAGCAACCACCTTGGAAGCATCGTTGCGCGCACGCTCGATTCTCTCCAGGTAGTTGTCATCGACATCCCCGGTGACGTACTTGCCGTCGAACACGGCGCAATCGAACTTGTCGATCTTGATCTTGCCACCACCGACGGCTTCGATCAGGTCAGGCAGATCCTGATAGATCAGCCAGTCTGCGCCGATCAGCTCGGCCACTTCCTGGGTGCTGCGATTGTGTGCGATCAGTTCGTGAGCGCTTGGCATGTCGATGCCATACACGTTCGGGTAGCGCACAGCCGGAGCTGCCGAGCAGAAGTAAACATTTTTGGCACCGGCTTCGCGGGCCATCTGAATGATCTGCTTGCAGGTAGTACCGCGCACGATCGAATCGTCCACCAGCATCACGTTCTTGCCACGGAACTCAAGTTCGATGGCATTGAGCTTCTGGCGCACGGATTTTTTACGTGCAGCCTGGCCCGGCATGATGAAAGTACGGCCGATATAACGGTTTTTTACAAAACCTTCGCGGAACTTGACGCCCAGGTGGTTAGCCAGCTCCAGCGCTGCGCAACGGCTGGTGTCCGGAATCGGGATGACCACATCGATATCATGATCCGGGCGCTCGCGCAGGATCTTCTCGGCGAGCTTCTCGCCCATGCGCAGACGAGCCTTGTACACCGAGATACCGTCGATGATCGAATCCGGACGCGCCAGGTAGACATGTTCGAAGATGCACGGTGTCAGTTGCGGGTTAACCGCGCACTGACGGGTGTGCAGCTTGCCGTCATTGGTGATGTAAACGGCTTCGCCCGGTGCCAGGTCACGAATCAGGGTGAAGCCCAATACGTCCAGGGACACGCTTTCGGAAGCGATCATGTACTCGACGCCTTCATCGGTATGACGCTGGCCGAACACGATAGGGCGAATGGCGTTCGGGTCACGGAAACCGACGATCCCGTAACCGGTAATCATCGCAACCACAGCGTAACCACCGCGGCAGCGGTTGTGTACGTCAGTGACCGCTGCAAACACGTCTTCTTCGGTTGGCTGCAACTTGCCGCGCTGAGCAAGCTCATGGGCGAACACGTTGAGCAGCACTTCCGAATCGGAATTGGTGTTGACGTGGCGCAAGTCAGATTCGTAAATCTCCTTGGCCAGCTGTTCAACGTTGGTCAGGTTGCCGTTATGCGCCAGGGTGATGCCATATGGCGAGTTGACGTAAAACGGCTGGGCCTCAGCTGAAGTCGAGCTGCCAGCGGTTGGATAGCGCACATGACCAATACCCATGTGCCCGACCAGACGCTGCATGTGCCGCTGATGAAATACATCGCGAACCAGCCCGTTGTCCTTGCGCAGGAATAACCGGCCTTGATGGCTGGTCACAATACCGGCAGCATCCTGGCCGCGGTGCTGGAGGACGGTTAGCGCGTCATACAGCGCCTGATTGACGTTCGACTTACCGACGATACCGACGATGCCACACATGCGACGCAACCCCTACTTAATGGATCTGAACTGAACACCACTTACCTGGCCAGATTGGCCGGCAAGAGATGCTCCTTGAACGGAATATCAGCAGGAACGCTGATACCGCTGGCCAACCATTGGCTACTCCATCCCAGAATGAGATTTTTCGACCAATCGGCGACCAATAGAAATTGTGGCACGAGCCTTGACCCTTGCCACCATGAGTCTTGCTGTACCGGCCCCAGGCTCAAGAGCCCGACCGCCACGACCACCAGCAACGCGCCACGCGCAGCGCCGAAGGCCATGCCAAGAAAACGATCGGTCCCGGACAGCCCGGTGACGCGAATCAGTTCGCCGATAAGAAAATTGATCATTGCGCCTACCAGCAAGGTGGCGACAAACATGATGGTGCACCCGACGATAACGCGGGCGGAAGGTGTTTCGATGTATCCGGAGAGATATTGGGACAGTGAACCGCCGAACATCCAGGCTACAACCCCGGCAATGATCCAGGTGCACAGCGACAGGGCCTCTTTAACGAAGCCGCGCTTCAAGCTGATCAAAGCGGAGATGGCGATAATTGCAACGATCGCCCAGTCAACCCAGGTAAATGGCACAGTTCAGCCTACGGACAGATAAGGCGGCGCATTTTAGCAGAGCGCCGCCGCTCAAGTAAGGCGATTTATCAGTGCTTTGGCAATCAGATGACACCTTTTTATCCGATCAACCACGCTCTGGCTGGAAGCGCACCACAAAACCCTTGAGATTTTGCTGCTTGCCGAGCAGATCGCGCAGGCGATCGGCCTCTGCCCGCTCGAGCAATGGACCGACAAAAACCCGATTCATCCCGCCCGACGACCGGACGTAAGCGTTATAACCTTGATTTCGAAGGGTTTTTTGCAGGCTATCGGCGCTCGCGCGATTGGACAGACTCACCAGCTGAACAGACCAACTGATCGGTAAACCATTGGGATCAAGACGCTTTTGCGTGGTATCGAGCTTGGCCGGCGCCTGGGCCACAGCCTGAGCCGGAGTAACAGCCGGTGGTTTCGGGGCTGCAACGACAGGCTTCACTACTGGCGGGGCTACCGGTGCCGAGGGCTGCTGCACGACGGCTTCCTGTTCTGGCGGCGCAGGCTCTTGAGCGATCACCTGAGGCTCGGGCACCGGAACCGGCTCAACCTTTACCTCAGGCATGACCGGCATCTGCGGCGCTGCCGGCGCGTCGACCTGAATCTGGCGCTGTTCATCCTCACGGGAAAACAGCATCGGCAAAAAAATCACCGCCAGCGCCACCAGTACCAGGGCGCCCACCATTCGCTGCTTGTATACCTTATCCAGCAAAGCCATTTGCAGCCTCCTCCGTGGCACGCCGCTCCAACCATTCGAGCGCTTCAGCGACACAATAAAATGATCCGAACAACAGGATTTCGTCTTGCGGGGTCGCCTGCTGGCACTGCGCTTCAAGCGCCGCGCCGACACTGTCAAAAACCGATACCGATGCCCCCAGCCCCTGCAGCGAGGCTTGAAGCTCAGCTGCAGACCGGGTGCGACCGGTGTTCAACGGGGCCACAGCCCACTCAGCCACCACAGGCGCCAGTTGTGACACTACGCCATCCAGGTCCTTGTCTGCCAGCAGTCCAAATACCGCCAGGCGCTTGCCCGCTACCGGGCGCTGCTCCAGACGTCGGACCAGATATTCCGCTGCATGGGGGTTATGGCCCACATCAAGCAGCATGTTCAGGGTTTTGCCGTGCCAGTTGAACTGACGGCGATCCAGCCGGCCGGTCACGTGCGTAACCAGCAACGCTTCAATAATTCGTTCAGGCTGCCAAGGCAGCTCTGTCAGCGCATAAGCCTGCAAGGCCAGCGCTGCGTTCTCCATCGGCAAATCCAGCAGCGGCAAGTCGCGCAATTCAACCACCTGCCCTGCCGCATTCAGACCCTGCCAATGCCAAACAGTGTCAGCAGTGGCCAGATTAAAGTCACGACCACGCACAAACAGAGGGCAACCCAACTCACGTGCCTTGTCGAGCAAGGGTTGAGGCGGGTTCAAGTCACCACAAAGAGCGGGCTTGCCTGCGCGAAAAATGCCGGCCTTTTCATAAGCGACGGACTCACGGGTATTACCGAGGTACTCCACGTGATCCACGCCAATACTGGTGACCAACGCCAGGTCGGCGTCTACCAGATTGACCGCATCCAGTCGCCCGCCCAGACCGACTTCCAGCACCACGGCATCAAGTTGCGCACGCTCGAACAGCCAGAAGGCGGCCAGCGTGCCCATTTCGAAATACGTCAACGAGGTCTGGCCCCGTCCCGCCTCCAAAGCACTGAAGGCTTCACAAAGCTGCTCGTCAGAGACCTCGGCACCATCGATCTGCACGCGCTCGTTGTAGCGCAGAAGATGAGGCGAGTTATAAACCCCCACCTTCAGCCCCTGCGCTCGCAGCAAGGACGCTACAAACGCGCAGGTTGAGCCTTTGCCGTTGGTGCCAGTGACCGTCACCACCCGAGGCGCGGGCTTTTGCAGGCCCATGCGGTTCGTTACCTCGCGTGCGCGATCCAGGCCCATGTCGATGGCAGATGGATGCAACTGTTCAAGATAGGCGAGCCACTCGCCAAGGGTGCGCTCAGTCATATATTTGCAGGCACCGGCGGGACAACGATTGCTTCAACAGGCGGCGCCACGAACACAGGCGTAGGCAGACCCATCATTTGTGCCAGCAGGTTACCCAGACGCGGGCGCAGTTCCTGACGGGCAATAATCAAATCGATTGCGCCGTGCTCCAGCAGGAACTCGCTGCGCTGAAAGCCTTCAGGCAGTTTTTCACGAACGGTCTGCTCGATGACACGCGGGCCGGCAAAGCCGATCAGGGCCTTGGGTTCAGCCACGATCACATCGCCGAGCATCGCCAGGCTGGCTGATACACCGCCATAGACAGGGTCGGTCAATACGGAGATAAACGGGATGCCTTCTTCGCGCAGACGCGCCAGTACCGCTGAGGTCTTGGCCATTTGCATCAGGGAGATCAGGGCTTCCTGCATCCGCGCACCGCCGGAGGCTGCGAAGCAGACCATCGGGCAGCGATTTTCCAGTGCGTAGTTGGCAGCACGGACAAAACGCTCGCCAACGATGGCACCCATCGAGCCGCCCATGAAGGAGAACTCAAATGCAGATACCACGACCGGCATACCCAACAGGGTGCCACTCATGGAGATCAGGGCATCTTTTTCGCCCGTCTGCTTTTGCGCACCGACCAGACGGTCCTTGTACTTTTTGCTGTCACGGAATTTAAGACGGTCTACAGGCTCCAGATCGGCGCCCAGCTCGTTACGGCCATCGGCATCCAGGAAGATATTGATGCGGGCACGTGCGCCGATACGCATGTGGTGATTACATTTGGGGCAAACGTCCAGGGTCTTTTCCAGCTCCGGACGATAAAGCACAGCGTCGCAAGACGGGCATTTGTGCCACAGGCCTTCAGGTACCGAGCTCTTTTTGACCTCGGAACGCATGATCGAAGGAATCAGCTTGTCTACCAACCAGTTGCTCATGCTTTCTTTCTCCAGTACCGGTGGCCAGAACGCTTGGGTTCAGGCCCCGTGTATGCCCTTGAGCTAAATTCATTAGGTGTGTGGCGATGATTACCGGGTGAAGCGGTCAGCACACGGCAAACCAGCGTAACCCCCGGACCCTCAGCCTTCCCGACAACACGCCCCAGAGCGGCCGCCAGTTTAATTTATGCCCGTCGAACCACCGGGCCCGCCTGCGTTATACAGCGGTAATGATGGACGGTGGCAGACTGCCAACCGTCACATCGCGCATCAGTTTGTTGCGCGAACTGCCTGCATGAAGGCACGAATCCTGTCGTGGTCCTTGATGCCCTTGCTCTTTTCTACACCGCCACTGACATCAACGGCATAAGGCCGTACCTGAGCAATAGCCTGCGCCACGTTCCCGGCAGACAAACCGCCTGCGAGAATAATCGGCTTGCTCAAACCCTGCGGTATCAATGACCAGTCAAATGCCTGGCCGGTTCCCCCGGGTACGCCTTCTACATAGGTATCCAGCAAAATGCCACTGGCGCGCGCATATGCCTTGCAGGCAGCAGCGATGTCATCACCCGCCTTCACTCGCAACGCCTTGATCCAAGGGCGGTGATAACCCTCGCACTGTTCAGGGGTTTCATCGCCGTGAAACTGCAGTAAATCCAGCGGCACAGCATCAAGTGTTTCATTGAGCTCACAAGCAGTGGCATTGACGAATAGCCCGACCGTGGTCACAAAAGGCGGCAAGGCGGCAATGATCCCGCGCGCTTGCTGCGCCGTTACCGACCGCGGGCTTTTTGCGTAGAACACAAAGCCGATGGCGTCAGCCCCGGCATTTACAGCTGCCAGCGCATCATCTATGCAGGTAATACCGCAGATCTTGCTGCGAACGGCTGACATGTCGATTACACCTCAAGAAACGCGAAAGCCCCGGATGGTAACAAATGCTTATCCGGGCGTCAGCCGTCCAGTTCGGTAAAACCGGTCAGGAAATGTGGGCCAATGTAACGTTGCGGCAACTGGAACTCTTCGTGATATTCAACTTGCACCAGATACAGGCCATAAGGATGCGCGGTCACGCCCCCCGTGCGGCGTATCCGGCTCTCCAGCACTTCCTTCATCCACTCCACCGGCCGCTCGCCTGTACCGATGGTCATGAGCACCCCGGCAATGTTGCGCACCATGTGATGCAAAAAAGCACTGGCGCGAATATCCAGCACGATCATCTGGCCGTGACGCGTCACCCGCAGGTGATGCAGTTCCTTGACCGGCGATTTGGCCTGGCACTGACCGGCACGAAACGCGCTGAAGTCGTGCACGCCCAACAAGTAACGGGCCGCTTCGGCCATCCGCTCGACATCCAGCGGGCGATGGTTCCAGGTTATTTCCTGATTCAGGTGCGCAGGGCGAATCTGATCGTTGTAGATCACATAGCGATAACGCCTGGCGATAGCTTTGAAGCGCGCATGAAAATGCGCTGGCATGACCTTGGCCCAACTGACACTGATGTCATGGGGCAAGTTGATGTTGGCGCCCATGACCCAGGCCTTGAGCGAGCGCTCGGCCCGGGTGTCGAAGTGCACCACTTGTCCGCAGGCGTGGACACCCGCATCGGTGCGACCTGCACAGAGCAATGAAACCGGGGACGCAGCGACTTTCGACAAGGCGTTTTCCAGGGTTTCCTGGACCGTCAGCACACCACTGGCCTGACGTTGCCAGCCGCTGTAACGCGACCCTTTGTATTCCACGCCCAACGCGATTCGGGAAAAGCCTTCGGCGGCCATTTCAGCTGCCGGGTTATCTATATTTGCCAAGGTGCTACAGCCTGCTCATGAACGCAAAGTCGGCCATTATAAGGCGCACCCGCAAAGACGCCATGAAACAAATGATGCCAGGCCTGAATCAGCACAGGGTTTGCGCCGTCCAGGACCTGACATCAATCGCCGGGGGATCACGCCAGTCGTGACAACAACTCCAGAGCTTCAGCCTGCTGCTGCGGGTTACCCTCTTCTACAACTTCCGTCAGGATGTCGCGGGCACCTTCGTCATCACCCATATCGATATAAGCCTGAGCCAGGTCAAGCTTGGTCGCCGTTTCATCAGCACCCGACAAGAAGTCAAACTCGGGCTCATCGGCAAAAGACGGCAATACCGATGGCTGCTCAAGGCTTTGCGACAAGCGCTGCAACTCGGCATTGACCTTGTCCAGTTCAAGCGAAAAGCTGTCCGGCTCGGCGGCAGGTGCAGCCGGCTCGTCAGCCAGCGACAAGTCGAAATCAGCCGGCAGATCAAGATCAAAGCCGGACAAGTCGTCCCCGGACGCCTCAGCCTGTTGCTTCAATACATCTTCAAAGCTTGGCTCGCTATCGGGATTGCTCTCGGGCGCCAGCTCCGCAGGCGAAGCCGCTTCAAGATCATCGAGACTCAGGTCAAAGTCCTGATCAAACTCATCAAGTGTGTTCTGCGGCTCCGGCTCGACTTCCCGATCATCGCGCATCATTTCCTTGACGAACTGGGCCTGCAATTGAGCGGCAACAGCAGCCGTGGCGATACCGGCAGCCAGCGCCATGGCCGGATAGCGTTGCTTGAGCTGTTCAACCTCAGCATGATTTTTGCCATTGGCAACCAGCTGACGCTCCTGAGCGATAAAAGCATCACGCTCACCCAACTCGCCATAGACCTGCATCAACTTGAGGCGGAGATCGCTGCGTTGCGGCTCTTGCTCGATGGCGCCTGCAAGCAACTGCTCAGCCTCGTTCAGTTGGCGCTGCTCAATCAGCTGCTCTGCCTGTATTAGTGCATCAGCCCCCGGTTTGGACAACGACACGCCAGCCACCACAGGTGCAATGACGGGGGCCGCTGGTGCTGCCGGTGCCGGTGCCGGTGCCGCATCGAGCTTGACGCTCGGCGGTGGAACTTCAAGCCCTTCAAAGCTGCCGGGCGGCATGTCCAGATCAGATGGAAACTCAGCTTCTTCCTCAAGTTCGCGAGCCATCCGCGCATGCTTCAGAGCGGTCTGCTGAGCTTTACGTCGACGTGCCAGCAGCAACAGCAGTAACAACAGCAAGACCGCTGCACCACCGACCAGCCCCATCAGCACCGGGCTGCCCAGCAAGTCCTGAATATTACGTTCTGCACGCGGAGTCGCGCTGCCATCCTGCGCCGGAGCCGGTGGTACCGCAGTCGCCGGCGCACCCTCCTGTGCCGCAGCGATGTCCGCTTCCGGAGAATCCCCGGCTTGGGGCGCCAACTGTGCGGGTATCGCCGCTGCCGGATCGACAGGTGTCGAGCTGTCAGCCTGCAACTTGGCCAATTGGTCGTTCTTCAACTCGATCAAACGCTGCAGTTTGTCCAGCTGACTTTGCAAATCCTGCATCCGGCTTTGCAGCTCGGCATTTTCACGACGCGCGGAGTCCAGCCCCTCCTCGGTCATCGCCAGCTTGTCACTGACATTTTTGGCATCCCCAACCGCCCCCTTGCCCTTGGCTGCACTCGCAGCAACCAGGCTCAGGCTGTCAGTACTGTCAGCCCTGGCAGGAGCCTTGGCCACAACGGACTGGCGACCTGTCGCATCCAGTTGCTGGGCCAGAGGTGTCGTACGACGCCCGCTGCGCCAATCGGCATTCTGTGAAGCGACTTCATTGACGGCCTTGCCAGGGGACAGCTGAACGCTTTGTGCGGCATCCGGCAAGCGCAATACCTGACCTGTTTTAAGCCGATTGATATTGCCGTTGATAAAGGCATCAGGGTTGAGCGCCTGAATCGCCAGCATGGTCTGCTGGACCGAGCCGCCATTGCGCGCCTTCGCGGCGATTTCCCAAAGCGTGTCACGGGACGTGGTGGTGTATTGGCCAGACGCACTTGCAGGGGCGGAAGAGGCAGCTGCCGCGGTTTGAGGAGAGAACTTGGCCGGATCCAGCAATACGCTGTAGTCACGCAACAAGCGGCCACTTGGCCACATCACCTGTACCAGGAACTTGACGAAGGGCTCGGACAAGGGCTGGCTGGAGGTGACTCGCAGCACGCTCTTGCCATTGGCATTGATCACCGGGGTAAAACGCAGGTCATCGAGAAATGCCGGACGCGGCACTCCGGCCTTGGTGAACTCGTCAGGCGGGGCCAGACTGGGCACAACTTCAGCAGCGGTCAGATCCTTGACGTCCAACAGCTCGATTTCAGCCAGCAGAGGCTGGTTCTGAGTCGACTTCAGGGTCAGCTCTCCGAGCCCAAGCGCCTGCGCCATACCGGATGACAGCGCCGAAGCGGCGGCAATTGCTAACACTAATTTGCGAACCTGAAGCATAGCCTCTTCCTTATTGATACAGGCCTCGTCCACGAGGCCTGTATAGCTTCTGGAACCCTGCTGGAAATTGACGCCAAGTATCTTTTACAGAAGGTCTTTTATCAACAACTCAGCCAGTTGCACGGCATTCAAAGCTGCGCCTTTTCTTACGTTATCTGACGTCATCCAGAAATTAAGTTCAGACGTATCGTCTACAGCATGGCGCACGCGACCGACATACACCACGTCTTGCCCTACCGCATCGCCTACAGCCGTAGGGTAGTCGCCCGCCTCAACCAGCTCGATGCCTTCTGCGGCTTCAAGCGCCACATTGACCGCATCCAGATCGACCGGCCCGGCAAGTTGCACCGAGACACTAAAGCTATCGCCAAAAAACACGGGAGCTTGAATGCAGGTGACCGAAACTTTCAGCGCGGGCATGCCCAACACTTCACGCAGCTCGCCAACCAGGCGTTTTTCCAGAGGCACGTGGCCTTGTGCATCAGGCTTGCCCACCTGAGCCAGGAGGTTAAATGCCATCTGGCGATCAAAAAAACTGGTCTCCAGCGGATGCAGATTCAGAAGCGCCGTTGTCTGTCGCGCCAGTTCGGAGACGGCTTCACGCCCCTGAGCAGAAACTGCCAGACACGCCGTCACAGTGACCCGCTGAATATCCAGCAAGCCGCGCAGTGGCGCCAACGCCACGGCAAGCGCGGTCGCCGACGGGCTCGGGCTGCTGATTTGCAGCGGCTTTTTCAAACCGGCCAACACTTGGGCATTGGCCTCGGGCACCACTTGTGGCGCCTGGGCCGCAGGCAAGGCACCGGACAGATCGATCACTGCACAACCGGCGGCGCTGGCTTTGGCGACAAAGCTCAGCGTCACGGCCGGGCCGGCAGCAAAAAACACCAGCTGCACTTTGCTGAAGTCGAAATCATCGACTTCACGCACTCTTACGTTTTTGCCCCGAAAAGGCACCGAATGCCCGGCGGACTCACTGCTGGCCAGCAAGTGCAGGTTTGTAACCGGAAAACTGCGCTCTTCAAGAATTTGCACAATGGTTTCGCCGACAGTGCCGGTGGCGCCAACGACGGCGATATCAAAGGACTGGTTCATGCATCTACCTCAGGCGAAACGTGGGGAGCGGCACTGTACCGGGCGTGACCCTTGCAGGCAACGGACAGTACCGGGTACGGCGCGGCTAGAAAGTGGCGCTCATTAAAAAGCCCGCCTCTCTTGCGAGAAGCAGGCCTGGCTGCAACCGGTGGCGATTAACGCTCCAGCAGAATCCGCAGCATGCGGCGCAACGGCTCGGCCGCGCCCCACAACAACTGGTCACCCACGGTGAACGCACCGAGGAACTGCGAACCCATGTTCAACTTGCGCAGACGGCCAACCGGCACATTCAGGGTACCTGTGACCTTGGTCGGGCTCAGCTCCTGGATGCTGTCTTCGCGGTGATTGGGCACCAGTTTGACCCAAGGGTTGTGCTGGCTGATCAAACCTTCGATGTCGGCAATAGGCACATCTTTATTCAGCTTGATGGTCAAGGCCTGACTGTGGCAACGCATCGCACCGATACGTACGCAGATCCCGTCCACAGGAACCGGGTTTTTGAAACGACCCAGGATCTTGTTGGTTTCGGCCTGCGCCTTCCACTCTTCGCGGCTTTGACCGTTTGGCAGCTCTTTGTCGATCCACGGGATCAAGCTGCCGGCCAATGGCACGCCGAAGTTCTCGGTCGGGTATGCATCGCTGCGCATGGCTTCGGCGACACGACGGTCGATATCGAGGATGGCGCTGGCCGGATCGGCCAGTTGATCCGCGACAGCAGCGTGGGTCGAACCCATTTGCTTGATCAGCTCGCGCATGTTCTGCGCGCCGGCACCGGAGGCCGCCTGATAGGTCATGGCGCTCATCCACTCCACCAGACCGGCTTCAAACAGGCCGCCCAGCCCCATCAGCATCAGGCTGACAGTGCAGTTGCCGCCGATGTAGTTCTTGGTGCCCGCATCCAGCTGCTGATCGATCACGCGACGGTTGACCGGATCCAGAACGATCACCGCGTCATCCTGCATCCGCAGGCTCGAGGCCGCATCGATCCAGTAACCTTGCCAGCCCGCCTCACGCAGCTTGGGGAACACCTCCGTGGTGTAGTCGCCGCCCTGGCAGGTCAGGATTACATCGAGGGTTTTCAACTCTTCAATGTTGTAAGCATCCTTGAGCGGGGCGATATCCTTGCCCACAGACGGACCTTGTCCACCGACATTGGAGGTAGTGAAAAACACCGGCTCAATAAGATCGAAATCCTGCTCTTCCAGCATCCGCTGCATGAGCACGGAACCAACCATACCGCGCCAACCGACCAGACCTACACGCTTCATCACAACGACACCTTTAACAAAAAGTGGGGTCGTTACTTCCACCAACAGGAAGTAACGGGCCAGAGAGATTACAGATTCTGTAGCGCCGCGACTACTGCATCGCCCATTTCCTGTGTTCCGACCCTGGTGCAACCTGCCGACCAGATGTCTCCGGTACGCAAGCCCTGATCCAGAACCAGGCTGACTGCCTGCTCAATGGCATCGGCAGCAGCGGTCTGATTGAAGCTGTAGCGCAGCATCATCGAGACCGACAAAATGGTTGCCAGCGGGTTGGCAATGCCCTGACCCGCGATGTCCGGCGCCGAGCCGTGGCACGGCTCGTACATGCCTTTGTTGTTGGCATCCAGGGAGGCCGACGGCAGCATGCCGATGGAACCGGTCAGCATCGAAGCCTCGTCGGACAGGATGTCACCGAACAGGTTGTCGGTCACGATCACATCGAACTGCTTGGGTGCACGCACCAGCTGCATCGCGGCGTTGTCGACATACATGTGGCTCAGTTCAACGTCCGGGTAGTCCTTGGCCACTTCCTCGACCACTTCGCGCCACAGCTGGCTGGAGGCAAGCACGTTGGCCTTGTCCACCGAGCACAGCTTTTTGCCGCGTACACGGGCCATATCGAAACCGACCCGGGCGATACGGCGAATTTCGCTTTCGCTGTACGGCAGCGTGTCATACGCCTGACGCTCGCCGTTTTCCAGCTCACGGGTGCCACGCGGCGCGCCGAAGTAAATACCGCCGGTCAACTCACGAACGATCAGAATATCCAGCCCGGCAACGATTTCAGGCTTGAGGCTCGAAGCATCAGCCAGTTGCGGGTAAAGAATGGCCGGACGCAAGTTACCGAACAGCCCCAGTTGCGCACGGATTTTCAGCAGGCCGCGCTCAGGACGGATGTCACGCTCGATCTTGTCCCATTTAGGGCCACCCACGGCACCCAGCAATACTGCGTCGGCAGCACGGGCACGCTCCAGGGTTTCATCTGCCAGCGGTACGCCATGCTTGTCGATGGCTGCGCCGCCGAGCACGTCATGGGTCAGCTCGAAGTCGAGCTGGAACTTGTCATTGGCCAGCTCCAGCACTTTTACAGCCTGGGCCATGATTTCCGGGCCGATACCGTCACCTGGGAGAATCAGAATCTGCTTGCTCATGGGTCTCTCGCTACCTGTCAGTTGATCCCCCAAGGGGCATCCTTAATTTTTATTGTCCGGTGCTTTTATCTTTCACACCAAAGAACCAATACGTCGGTACTGAACGAACCATCCGGTTCGATTTCAAAATAATCGCGCACTTCAGTGCCCATTGACTGCTGCAACTGGCGAATGGCCACGCTCATGGTCACGGGCGTACGCATGCGCTCAATCCAGGAGCCGAACTCTAAACGCAAACGCTGACGCTGTGTGCTGCGCGTATGCAACCCGGCCTCACTGACCTGGCGCAGCCATTCGCCAGCAGAGTAATCACGTACATGGCTGGTATCGCGCAGCACCTCGACACTTTGCAGATAAGTATCGAACAGCGGGCTACCGGGGGACATCACGTCGATAAAAGCGGCTACACCGCCGGGCTTGAGCACCCGCCGCACTTCGCGCAGGGCTTGGCCCAGGTCGCTCCAGTGGTGAGCCGAATAACGGCTGAGCACATAATCAAACTCGCCATCGGCAAACGGCAGACGCTCCGCCGCACCGCACTGGGTGCTGATATTGCCCAGACCACGATCTTTGGCGGCCGCGCTGACAACATCGAGCATTTGCTGCGACAGGTCGTAGGCCACCACCTCGTTAACCAGTGCCGCCACATGAAAACTGACATGACCGGCACCGCACCCCAGATCCAGTACCCGGGCATCCGGCTTGTCCGCCAGCTCAGCCTGTAGCAGGCCGAACTCGGTGCCTTGCGCATGCACGGCACTGCTCAAATAGGCCGAAGCCTGTTCACCGAATTGCTTTTGTACAACCTGACTGTGGCGTGCGGTGCTGGTCATGCTGAGGTCCTTTATTTAATTGACTACCCTGATCGCTGTAGGAGCGAGCTTGCCTCGCGATCAGAGCCGGCACTACGCGACTCCGGTAGGAGCGAGCTTGCTCGCGAGCTCTTCTCAAGCGTCGCGAAACAACCAGGGCTGGCTCGCGCGATGCTTGCTTTCAAACGCCGCAATCGCCACGTCGTCCTGCAACGTCAGGCCGATATCGTCCAGACCGTTGAGCAGGCAATGCTTGCGGAAGGCATCGATCTCAAACTTCAGCACCTTGCCATCCGGACGAGTCACAGTTTGCGACTCAAGGTCGATACTGAGCTGATATCCCGGCTCGGCCTCGACCTGAGCAAACAGCTCATCAACCTCTGCGTCGCTCAAAATGATCGGCAACAAGCCATTCTTGAAGCTGTTATTGAAGAAGATGTCGGCATAGCTCGGCGCGATGATGCTGCGAAAGCCGTATTCTTCCAGCGCCCAGGGCGCGTGCTCACGGCTGGAGCCGCAGCCGAAGTTTTCACGGGCCAGTAACACGCTGGCACCCTGATAGCGCTCGGCGTTGAGCACAAAGTCCTTGTTCAACGGGCGCCGGGAGTTGTCCTGGTACGGTTGCCCAACATCCAGATAGCGCCACTCGTCAAACAGGTTCGGGCCAAAGCCGGTGCGCTTGATCGATTTCAAAAATTGCTTGGGAATGATCTGGTCGGTATCCACGTTGGCCCGATCCAAAGGAGCGACAAGCCCGGTGTGCTGAGTAAAAGCTTTCATGCGGAGCTCCTTAAACCAATTCGCGGACGTCGATGAAACGACCGTTCACAGCGGCTGCAGCGGCCATTGCCGGGCTCACCAGGTGAGTACGGCCACCGGCGCCCTGACGGCCTTCAAAGTTACGGTTGGAGGTCGACGCGCAGTGCTCGCCCGACTCCAGGCGGTCCGGGTTCATGGCCAGGCACATCGAACAGCCCGGTTCGCGCCATTCAAAACCGGCCTCCAGGAAAATCTTGTCCAGACCTTCGGACTCTGCCTGGGCTTTAACCAGGCCCGAGCCGGGCACCACAATCGCTTGCTTGATGGTGGAAGCCACTTTGCGGCCCTTGGCAACCACGGCAGCAGCGCGCAAGTCTTCGATCCGCGAGTTGGTGCATGAGCCAATGAACACCCGGTCCAACTGGATATCGGTGATCGCCTGATTGGCGTTCAGGCCCATGTACTTCAAGGCCCGCTCAATCGAGCCACGTTTAACCAGATCAGCTTCCTGCGCCGGATCGGGAACGTTCTGATCAACCGCCAAAACCATTTCAGGCGAGGTACCCCAGCTGACTTGCGGCTTGATCTGTGCGGCATCGAACTTGATGACGCTGTCAAACTGCGCGTCGGCATCGGAAACCAGATCCTTCCAGGCTTCGACAGCCATATCCCATTCGGCGCCCTTGGGTGCAAACGGGCGACCCTTGACGTAGGCCACGGTCTTTTCATCCGCTGCAACCAGGCCCACCCGGGCACCGGCTTCGATCGACATGTTGCAGATGGTCATGCGCCCTTCAACCGACAAATCACGAATCGCACTGCCGGCAAACTCAATGGCGTGACCATTGCCGCCTGCGGTGCCGATTTTTCCGATCACTGCCAGCACGATGTCCTTGGCGGTCACGCCGAACGGCAATTGACCTTCAACCGAGACCAGCATGTTTTTCATTTTCTTGGCCACCAGACACTGCGTGGCGAGCACGTGCTCGACCTCGGAAGTGCCGATACCGTGGGCCAACGCGCCGAATGCACCATGGGTCGAGGTGTGCGAGTCACCGCAAACCACGGTCATGCCCGGCAAGGTCGCGCCCTGTTCGGGGCCAATGACGTGAACGATCCCCTGGCGGATGTCGTTCATTTTAAATTCGGTAATGCCGTACTCGTCACAGTTGTCGTCGAGGGTTTGCACCTGCAAACGGGAAACCTGGTCAGCAATTGCTTCGATCCCGCCCTTGCGCTCCGGCGTGGTCGGTACGTTATGGTCCGGGGTCGCGATGTTGGCATCGATACGCCAAGGCTTGCGCCCTGCCAGACGCAGCCCTTCAAAGGCCTGCGGCGACGTCACTTCATGAATGATATGACGATCGATGTAGATCAGCGCCGAGCCATCGTCGCGCTGTTTCACCAAATGCGAATCCCAGAGCTTGTCGTAGAGCGTTTTGCCGGCCATCAGACGGTTTCCTCATCAGCTTCTTTTCTATGCCAATACCCACTTGGCTTGTGAGGTCGATCCTATGGCGTTACAGTGAATAACTCAAATTCATAATTTTCATGCTTTGGATAACCAACAGGAATTCGAATAGATGGATCTCGCGAATCTCAATGCTTTTATCGCCATTGCTGAAACCGGTAGTTTTTCCGGGGCCGCGGAACGTTTGTTTCTGACCCAGCCGGCGATCAGCAAGCGCATCGCCAGTATTGAGCAGCAACTCAAGCTCAGGTTGTTTGACCGGCTGGGCCGCGAGGTCAGCCTGACCGAGGCAGGCCGGGCCTTGCTGCCGCGCGCCTATCAAATCCTCAACGTGCTGGATGACACCCGCCGGGCGCTGAACAACCTCAATGGCGAGGTCAGTGGCCGCCTCACTCTGGCCACCAGCCATCACATTGGTCTGCACCGGCTACCGCCCCTGCTGCGCGAATTCACCCGCACTTACCCCAAGGTCGCGCTGGATATTCAGTTTCTGGATTCAGAGGTGGCCTACGAAGAAATCCTCCATGGCCGCGCCGAACTGGCAGTCATCACTCTGGCGCCAGAGCCGCACTCGCTGATTCGCGCCGTGCCCGTGTGGAATGATCCGCTGGACTTCGTGGTCGCCCCCGAACATACCCTCACCGGCCGCCCGGTTGTCAGTCTGGCCGACATTGCCCACCATCCGGCGGTGTTTCCGGGCGGCAATACCTTTACTCATCATATTGTGCAGCGCCTGTTTGAAGCCCAGGGCCTGACGCCCAATATCGCCATGAGTACCAACTACCTGGAAACCATCAAAATGATGGTTTCCATCGGCCTGGCATGGAGCGTGCTGCCGCGTACTATGCTCGATGAGCAAGTGGCATCGATCGAGTTGCCCGGCATTCAACTGACCCGCCAGCTAGGCTACATCGTGCACACCGAGAGAACGCTGTCGAATGCCGCGCATGCTTTCATGAAGTTACTGGATGCACAGGTCGACACGCATCACAGTGACCAGCCCTGAGATCGCTCCAGCGGTTCAGAAACAAAACCGTCTCAATGGATCGAGATCCAAGGATCGCAGTCAATGCCATACCAGAGATATGCCAGCCACCCACTAGACGGTTTGACACAAATTGCCTCCCCATCGCTGGAGCAAGGCGGACAAAACAACGGGGAGGAGCAGCCCTGGTACTGGGACATTGAAATGGGGCTGATCTGCAATGCAACCCATCGGCGCATACGCCTGCAAGCGCTCAAGAATTCAGAAAAGCGCTTCGCCACACTCTTTCATTTATCGCCCCATATGGTGCTGCTGGTACGCATCGAAGACGGATTGATCAGCGAGGCCAACCATTGGTTCGAGCGTTTGCTGGGCTGGCCGTTAAACCAGGCAATCGGGCGCACTACGGTCGAACTGGGGATTTGGCCCGATCCTTTGCAGCGCAAACAATTCGTCAAGAAAATACGCAGCAAAAATGCCTCAGTGAGCATGGAAGTCTCCCTGCAGGGTCGGGACGGACAACTGCACGACGGCATCCTCAGCGCACAAAAAGTCGAACTGGAGGGCGAGGCCTATCTGGTCAGTACCTTCATGGACACCCGCAAAAGCAAAGAAGCCGCGCAAGCGCTGATCGACAGTCAGGAGCGCCTGGACCTGGCGCTGGACTCGGCACAAATGGGCACCTGGGACTGGGACATTCCCAGCGACAGGCTCTACGGCTCGGCCCGTGCAGCCCAGCTGCACGGCCTGCCGGCAGAACCGTTCAATGAGTCATTCGAAGCGTTCTTCGAGGGTGTGCCCGACGCCGAGCGTGACAGTATGCGCGACAGCTACCGCACACTGCGCGAGGGGCCCGCCGGGAGTTATCAGTTGACCTATCGGGTGCCCGCTGAAAACAACACTTCACGCTATATAGAAAGTCGCGCCCGGCTCTATCGCGACGCTGACGGTGCGCCGCTGCGCATGGCCGGCACCCTGCTCGACATCACCGAGCAGGTGGAGCGCGAACAACGCCTGAGCGCCTCCGAAGACAAATTCGCCAAGGCATTCCACTCCAGCCCCGATGCCATCACCATCAGCGAACTCGCCACCGGCAACTATCTGGAGGTCAATGACGGCTTCAGCCGGCTGACCGGATACAGCAGCGCCGAAGTGATTGGCCGCAGCCCCTACGAATTGGGAATCTGGGGGCAAAGCTCACAGCGTCAGGCATTACTCGACGAGATCAAGGAAAAGGGCCGTATCAGCAACCGGGAAATCCTGGGACGCTCCAGACGCGGCGACCTGATCAACGTCGAAATATCCATTGAACCGATCACCATTAATGACACCCCCTGCCTGCTGCTCACCGCCCGCGACATAAGCCAGCTTAAAACTGCCCAGGCCCAGGTCAGGCACCTGGCCTACCATGACCCGCTGACCAACCTGCCAAACCGCGCATTGCTGATGGACCGCCTGAGCCAGCAAACATCGCTGCATGAACGTCACGACCTGCGCGCAGCGCTGTTGTTTCTGGATCTGGACCATTTCAAACACATCAACGACTCACTCGGGCACCCGGTGGGCGACTCGGTACTCAAGATCATCACCGCACGCCTGGAAGCCAGTGTGCGCAACGAAGACACCGTGGCCCGCCTGGGCGGTGACGAGTTTGTCGTACTGCTGACCGGGCTTAAAGGCTCGCTCAAAGAAGTCACCCAGTCAGTGCGCAGTACCGCCGATACCTTGCGTGAACTACTGGCCGAACCCATGTTTCTTGATGGCCAGCGCCTGCAAGTCACCCCCAGCATCGGCATCGCCTTGTTGCCTGATCACGGCAGCACTGCCGCAGACTTGCTCAAGCGGGCCGACATCGCCCTGTATCGGGCCAAGGATTGCGGGCGCAATACAACTCAGCTGTTCGATTTCACGATGCAAACGGCGGCCAGCGAACGCATGGAAATGGAAAGCGCCTTGCGCACAGCGTTAGCGCGCAACGAGTTCAGCCTGCACTTTCAGCCACAAGTCGATGCCCGGGAAAACCGTATCGTCGGAGCCGAAGCGCTGTTGCGCTGGCAACATCCGCAACTGGGCGCCCAGTCCCCGGCAAACTTCATCAAAATCCTCGAAGACAGCGGCCTGATCCTCGAAGTGGGTGCCTGGGTCCTGGATGAAGCCTGCCGCTCGTTCGGCCAGTTGTTGCGCGAGGGCCTGATCGACCCCCGGACTTTCAGCCTGTGCGTGAACATCAGCCCACGGCAGTTTCTCCAGAGCGACTTTGTAGAACGGGTGCGGCACAGCCTGTTGCGCCACCACCTGCCCTGTTCGATCCTCAAACTGGAAGTCACCGAAGGCATCGTGATTCAAAACCTGGAAGACACCATCGCCAAAATGCAGCAATTGATGGCATTGGGCGTGAGCTTTGCGATGGACGACTTCGGCACTGGCTACTCCTCGCTGACCCATCTCAAGCGCCTGCCGGTCGACACCCTGAAAATAGATCAATCATTTGTACGCGACGCCATTAACGCCCCCAACGATACGGAAATCATCCGCGCTATTGTTGCCATGGCCCGCAGCCTGAAAATCAGGGTCGTCGCCGAAGGTGTCGAGCAATTGGCCCAACTCCAGTTTCTGCAAAGCATTGGCTGCCATCTGTATCAGGGCTACCTGCACAGCCGGCCGGTGCCAATGGCGCAATTTCGCGAGCTGCTGCGGCACTGAAAAACACCAAACACCCCTGTAGGAGCGAGCTTGCTCGCGAGCTCTTTCAATCAAGCACCGAAGAGCCCGCGAGCAAGCTCGCTCCTACATTCAACCTCCCTAAAAGCGCAGATTGCCCTGCAAACGGACTACTCTGCAGCCCCTCACAGCATGAAATAATCCAGCAGATCAGCCCCACCAAAAACAATAAGGACCCGCCATGCAGACCCCCGAGATTTTCATCCTGAGCGCCCGGCGCACAGCCATCGGCACCTTTGGCGGTGCGCTCAAGGACGTACCGCTGTGCGATCTGGCCACCACCGCAGTCAAAGCCGCACTCATCACCAGCCAGATCGATCCGCAACGCATCGGTCACGTCGTGATGGGCAACGTAATTCCAACGGCCCCCCAGGATGCCTATCTGGCGCGAGTGGCCGCTATCAACGCCGGCATTCCCAAACAAACCCCCGCCTACAACGTCAACCGCCTCTGCGGCTCGGGGCTGCAAGCGATCATTTCTGCAGCCCACACCCTGATGCTCGGCGATGCGGACTTCGCCATCGGCGGCGGAGCCGAGTCCATGAGCCGCGGCCCGTACTTGCTGCCCTCGGCCCGTTGGGGCGCGCGCATGGGCGATGCGCAAGTGCAGGACTACATGCTGGGGATCCTCCACGACCCGTTCCACGGCATTCACATGGGCATCACTGCCGAGAACATTGCCCAGCGCAACCAAATCAGTCGCGAGGTACAGGACGCCCTGGCACTGACAGACCAGCAACGCGCCGCCCAAGCCATTGCCCAGGGCTACTTCGAATCCCAGATCGCCGCGGTAGAGGTTCACGGGCGCAAAGCCAGCGTCATGTTCAACATCGACGAACATCCACGGGCCACCACCCTGCAACAGCTTGCGCAGATGAAACCGGCGTTCAAAAAAGACGGCAGTGTGACGGCCGGTAACGCCTCGGGGCTCAATGACGGCGCTGGCGCGCTGGTATTGGCCAGTGGCGCCGCGGTACAGGCTGACAACCTCGCCCCCGTCGCTCGCCTGGTGGCCTATGCCCACGCCGGGGTCGAGCCCGAGCTAATGGGCCTGGGACCGATCCCGGCCACGCGCCTGGCGCTCAAACGTGCGGGCTTGAAGATCGCGGACATGGATGTGATTGAGGCCAACATTGCCTTTGCCGCTCAGGCTTGTGCCGTGATGCAGGAGCTGGACATGGACCCGGCCAGGGTCAACCCCAATGGTTCCGGTATCGCACTGGGCCATCCGGTGGGCGCCACTGGCGCGATAATCGCGACCAAAGCCATTCACGAACTGCACCGGATAAAAGGCCGCTATGCACTGGCCACCATGTGCATCGGTGGCGGTCAGGGCATCGCGGTGATTTTCGAGCGAATCTGAACCTGTAGTCGCTGGTTTGTTACTCCGCCATCCGGCCAAATTTTCCCGACTGAAAGTCGACAAAGGCCTGATGGATTTCAGCATCGGTGTTCATCACAAACGGGCCGTGCCCCACAATCGGCTCGTCGATGGGCTCACCGCTCAGGATCAACAGCACCGCATCGTTATTGGCCTCAAGACGGACCTGAGAGCCGTCGCGGGCAAACAGTGCCATTTGCCCTTCGCGCACCATTTCCTGGCCATTGACCTCGACCGCTCCGTGCAGCACCACCAACACGGTGTTGCGGCCCTGGTGCAGATCGAGCGTGGTCGACTTGCCCGCGTTCAAGCGGATATCCCACACATCGATTGGCGTAAAGGTCCGCGCAGGGCCCCGCTGGCCATCGAACTCGCCGGCAATCAGGCGCAAGCGCCCGGCATTATCCTTAAGCGCCAGCTCAGGAATCTGGCGATCCACAATGCCCTGGTAGCCCGGCTCGGCCATCTTGTCCCTGGCCGGCAGGTTGACCCACAGCTGGACCATCTCCAGCGCGCCGCCACTGCGAGCAAACGCCTCGGAGTGGAACTCTTCGTGCAGGATCCCCGACGCAGCGGTCATCCATTGCACATCACCGGGCCCGATGACCCCGCCGTTACCGGTGGAATCCCGATGCTCGACTTCACCTTTGTAGACGATGGTCACCGTCTCAAACCCGCGATGGGGATGCTGGCCTACACCACGCCGCCCGGTGGTGGGCGTGAACTCGGCGGGCCCTGCGTAATCAAGCAACAAGAACGGGCTGACGTGCTTACCCATACTGTCGTAGGAAAACAACGTCCGAACCGGAAAGCCATCGCCGACCCAGTGCGGACGTGGGGCCGTATACACACCCAGAATTTTTTTCATGTTGCACCTCCTGTAAATCATGGCAACAAGGATAGATTCGTATCACCCATAAGACTAGACCGCGCCCACAACACTCAACGTTCTACTCATAGGACAACAACCTCCCCATCTCAACCTGTAGGAGCGAGCTTGCTCGCGAGCTGTTCCACCCCCCGCACTCACTCGACAATCAACGGGCTAAAAAGCTCGCGAGCAAGCTCGCTCCTACAGGGTTTGGGTGTCGGGGCGTAGAAATCAAATCCAGTCAATTCAGGAACTTGTTCTGGTTCTCCAATCGTGCCGCGTCTAATAACTATTCACATTAACGATGAATAATTTTCCCTATCGGAGCCTAGGCACGTAATGCAACGACCCCACTTGAGCCGGACCCCTCTTTCGCTCGCGACCCGGCGCCAGACTGCTCGCTACTCCCTATTGTCAGGTGCCCTTGCGGCCTCGGTGCTGCTGGGCTCATCCATGGCCCAGGCAGCTGCGGTCACCCTGAACATCCCGGCACAATCGCTGGCCAGCGCTCTCAACGAGCTTGGCAAGCAGGCCAATCTGCAAGTGCTGTATAGCCCGGATCAGGTACAAGGGCTCAAATCGCACCCCGTCTCGGGCTCACTGGAACCGATCAAGGCACTGGAGGCGCTGTTGCAAGGCAGCGGCATTTCATACCAGCTCAATGGCGACACGGTGATCCTCAACCAAGGCAAAGGCATCGAGTTGGGTGCTACTACCATTTCCGGCCAGGGTATGGGTACCTCACTGACCACCGAAGACACCGGTTCCTACATCACTGGCGCCACCAAGAGTTCGACCAAACTGCCACTGTCGATCCGCGAAACGCCACAGACCGTCACCGTCATCACCCGCCAGTTAATGGACGATCAGGCGGTCCAGAGCATCGGCGATGTACTGCGTAACGCGCCGGGTATTTCGACCCAGGCCTACGACAGCGACCGCATGGAATATTCGGCCCGCGGCTACGCCATCACCAACTTCCAGTACGACGGCGTGAACACCCAATATGACGGGGTGTTTGATGAGGGCGCGACCAAGGTCGACATGGCCTTGTATGACCGGGTTGATATCGTCAAGGGCGCCACCGGCCTGCTGTCAGGCTCCGGCGAACCCTCGGCCACGGTCAACCTGATCCGCAAAAAACCGACCCGTGATTTCAAGGCATCGGTGACTGCCAGCGCAGGCTCATGGGACAACTACCGTACCGAAGGCGATATCTCCGGCCCGCTGAATGACGCTGGCAGCGTGCGCGGACGCCTGGTCGGGGTGTATCAGGATGCCGACTCGTACCTGGATCACTACTCGAAAAAGAATGATGTGTTCTACGCCATCCTCGAAGCCGACATCACCCCCGACACCCTGCTGACCTTCGGCCTGGACTACCAGAACATCAAGCCGCGCGGCTCGTCCTGGACCGGCAACCCGTACTACTTCTCCAACTACAGCAAGACCGACTTCAGCCGCTCGTTCAACCCGGCCACCGACTGGAGCCGCCGTGATGTGGTCGCACAAACCACCTTCGCGTCCCTGGAGCACCGCTTTGCCAATGAATGGAAAGTCAAAGGCACCCTGACCCGGCAAACCAACGACCACGACACTCAACTGGGCTCGGCAAGCGGCGGCATGCCAGACCCGGTCACCGGCACCGGCATGTTCTTCTACTGGGGCAAGTGGGAAGGTCATCGCGTGCAAAACACCTTTGATCTGAACGCCACCGGCCCGTTCAGCCTGTTTGGCCGCGAACATGAACTGGTGGTGGGTGTTACCTCGCAATCCTCCAGACAAACCGGCGCGACTTTTGATGCCTCCCGGTTCGGCCTGGTGCCCGGCAGCATCTTTGACTGGAAGGGCGATTACCCGAAGCCCTACTTCCCGAAAAACGGCAAATATGAAATCAACGAAGACCAGAACAGCGCTTACCTCGCTGCGCGCTTCAAGCCGGCCGACCACCTGTCGGTGATCCTGGGCAGCCGCGTGAGCGATTTCCAGTACAACGATACCAACACGTACTACGTGCAAAGCCCGACTTTCAGTGACAACAAAACCACCTCCAACCAGCACGGCAAGGTCACGCCCTACGCCGGTGTGGTCTATGACCTGAACGACACTTATTCGGCGTACGCCAGCTACACCTCGATTTACAAACCGGTCACCGAGCGCAGCAAGTCCGGCACCACCCTGGCGCCCACCGAAGGCAACAGCTACGAAATCGGCTTGAAAGGCGAATACTTCGACGGACGCCTTAACGCCAGTGCCGCGGTATTCCGTACCGAGCAAAAAAACCTGGCGGTCTATGCAGGCATCGACGCGGCCAACCAGACCTACTACCAGTCCGTCGACGGTGCGACCACCAAAGGCATTGAGTTCGAGCTGGCCGGTGAGTTGATGCCGGACTGGAATGTGATGGCCGGCTACACCTACGCCCAGACCAAAACCGCTGATGGCGGGCGCCTGTATGGCTACCCGCTGGAAACCACCAAGCCTGAAAACGTGGCACGGGTATTCACCACCTACCGTCTGCCGGGCATGTTGAACCAAGTCACAGTGGGCGGCGGCGTGAACTGGCAGAGCCCGTTCTACGGCAAGATCTACAACGATGCCAAAGGTGACTACGACATCATCGAGCAGCAGAGCTACGCGCTGGTCAACCTGATGACCCGCTACGAGTACAGCGAGCACCTGAGCTTCAACCTCAACGCCAACAACGTGTTCGACAAAAAGTACCTGTCGGGCCTGGGCAACTTCAGCACCACCTACTACGGCGAGCCGCGCAGCCTGATGCTGACCAGCAAATACACCTTCTAAAAGCCAGACACATCACTCCCCTGTAGGAGCGAGCTTGCTCGCGAGCTTTTCAAGCACTTAACGCTTGAACGGCAGTCCTGTGCGCCAGCTAAAAGAGCTCGCGAGCACGCTCGCTCCTACAGGGGGCCAGATCAAGGCTGCCACTGTGGCTTTTGATGGTCGAGCTTGCGGTCCAGAAAACTCGCCGCACTGATCAGCGCCAGGTGGGTCAGGGCTTGCGGGGTATTGCCCAAATGCCGGGCATAGCAGTCGAACTCTTCGGCGTACAACCCCAGCGGGTTGGCGTAGCGCAACAGCTGCTCGAACTCCAGATGCGCCTTCTCCACCTGCCCGGCCCTGGCCAGGCATTCCACGTACCAAAAGGAGCAGGCGGCAAATGCGCCTTCAGTGCCTTGCAGGCCATCCATGGCGTTGTCTTCATTGCGATAGCGATACACCATGCCATCACGCACCAGACTCTTTTCGATAGCCTCCAGGGTCGCCAGCCATGCCGGGTCTTTAGCCCCGACAAACCGCACCAGCGGCATCAGCAGCATCGAGCCGTCCAGCGCCGTGCCGCCCTTGTACTGGACGAAATGGCCGCGCTCGGCATTCCAGAAGTTCTCCCAGATATCAGTGTGAATCTCTTGGCGGGTCTCGTTCCAGCGCGAGAACGGCGCAGGCAATGAACGCTTGGATGCCAGGCGAATGGCGCGGTCCAGCGCTACCCAGCACATCAGCCGGGAATGCAGAAAATGATGCTTCTCGCCGCGCATCTCCCAGATGCCGACGTCTGCCTCCTGCCAGATCGAGCACACATGATCGACTATCTGGGTCACGTGCTGCCAACCCTCATGGCTGATGGCCTCGCCGTATTTATTGGTCAGGTACACCGCATCCAGCAGCTCGCCAAAAATATCCAGTTGCACCTGATCAAATGCACCGTTACCGATTCGCACCGGCCTGGCCCCGCCATAGCCGGACAGGTGACTGAGCTCTGTTTCCGGCAGATCGCTGCGCCCGTCAATGCTGTACATGATGTTCAGCTTCAGGGGCTGTTCGCAGCACTCCCCTACCCGGCCACGCAGCCAGCGCATAAAGCCATTGGCCTCATCGACAAACCCCAGGCGCATAAAGGCGTAAACCGTGAAGGAAGCATCGCGAATCCAGGTGTAGCGGTAATCCCAGTTGCGCTCACCGCCCGGGGTCTCCGGCAAGCCAAATGTCGCGGCGGCGATAATCGCGCCATCCTTGCGCGAGGTCAGCAGCTTGAGGGTCAGGGCTGAGCGATTGATCATTTCACGCCAGCGTCCGCGATAGATCGACTGTGCGAGCCACTGACGCCAGAAGTGCACGGTACGCTGCAAGGCCAAATCGCTGCAGCCCACTTTCACCCGCACATCGTCCACGGCGCCCAGTACAAACTCGGCCGACTCGCCCTCTGCCAGGGTGAACGTGCTGCAGGCCGCCTGATCCGCAATCTTCAAGGGCACATTGCAAGCCAGACGAAGGCCGGGCTGGCCCTCGGCGTCAAAGCACACATCCTCACCATCGGCACGGGCTTTGGTCACCGCGCGGGCGTAGTCATGGCGCACCGCGCAACGCATTGAAAACGTAGCGTTGCCGCTCACCATACGCACACGGCGTATCAGCAGCGGCAGTTCATCATCGTGATCACTGACCGGCAGCAAATCGGTAATCTCCACCACTGCTTGCGGCGCCAGCCAGCGGGTCTGCAATACGTTGGTGTCGGGGAGATAGATTTGTTCGCGGCGGGCATCGGCAATTTGCGGGGCCAGCTGGAAAATCCCCGCTTCGGGAGTATCCAGCAGTGAACAGAAAATGGCCGGGCTGTCGAACTCTGGCCAACAGAAAAAATCCACACTGCCCTGGTCGTTGACCAATGCTGCCGTGCGCATGTCGCCAATAATGCCGTGTGCCTCGATTGCGCTTTGCGATTCGTCCTGGATTTTAACCATTGCCGCGAAACTCCGGATAAAGGCTCATGCCACCATCAATAAACAAGGTGCTGCCGACCACATAATCAGAGGCATCGCTGGCCAGCCACACCACGGCGTTGGCCACATCTTCAGGATCACCGACGCGGCCATAGGGGATCAGTTTCAGCAGTTGCTTCTCGGCCGCGCCTTGGGTCACGTCGCGATTGATTGCCGTGCGAATGGCACCTGGGGCAATGCCGTTGACCCGGATCTTTTGCTCGCTGACCTCTTGCGCCAGGCTGCGCATCAACATTTCAACGCCGCCCTTGGAGGTTGCATAGTTCACATGCCCGGCCCAGGGAATCAGCTGGTGCACCGAGCTCATGTGAATAATCTTGCCGGCGGCACAGGAGACACCTTCACGAATGCCCTGGCGGTTGAAAATTTTCAGGGCTGAGCGCGCGCACAGGAACTGGCCGGTGAGATTGACGCCGATAACGGTGTTCCATTGTTCCAGGGTCATATCGACGACTGCGGCATCTCTTTGCAGCCCGGAGTTGGCGACGAGAATATCGAGATAGCCAAACGCATCCAGGGTTTGTGCGAACAGGCGTTCGACATCGGCCTCTTTCGATACATCGGCGCCCAGTGCAACGGCTTTGCCGCCAGAGGCGTTGATCTCGTCTGCGAGCGCCTTGGCAGGGGCGGCCTGGGAGTTGTAATTGATCACCACCGAGGCACCGGCTGCCGCCAGGGCCCGGGCGCTGGCAGCTCCCAGCCCGGAGCTGGCCCCGGTGACAAGAGCGACCTGATGCGCGAGAGAAATCTGCATGGTTGTCTGCGCCTGTTTTATGAATGGGCATAATGGCTGACCGGTGCAGGGCATCAGGAGTTCAACACCACCTCACCCCGGGGTATCAAACACATTGAGGAGCGCTACGGGCCTTGCCCGATCGCAGCCTCGTGCCTCGTCAGCGACTACAGGGCCTTGACGCTCTCAGCCGCCCGAAGGCGCTGGTTGCGTCAGGCCTCGCGGCGAAAGACTATGCCCCTATCACTTTTTTTAACCCCACCGGCTGCAAGTCAAACCTGTCCGCCAGAAACGGCGTGACATCCAGTGGCAACGGTTCATTACGCACCAGCGCATCGAGCATGACTCCGGTTATCGCCGAGGTCAGGATGCCGGTTCGGAAATGCCCGCATGCATTCAAATACCCCTCGACACCGGCCATCGCCCCCAAAATCGGCAGCTCATCAGGCGAGCCCGGGCGCAATCCGGCCCAGGTGCGCTTGAGGTTGACGTCCTTGAGCTCAGGAATACAACGCATCGCTCCCTGGACCAGACCCGTGATCTCCGGGAAGGTGGTGGTCACGTCAAAACCTTTGTCTTCGGTGGTGCTGCCAATCAGGATTTCACCATTGTCCTTTTGCGCCAGGTAACAATCGCTGGTGGTCAGGCAGCCGTTGAGCAACTTGGGCATGCGCTCGGTCAACACGATCTGGCCCTTGACCGGCGCCACCGGGATGCTCAAGTCTGTGGCCATCACGCTGAGTTCTGCCGCCCAGGCACCGGCCGCGTTGATCAGGGTCTTGCAGTGGAACGCGCCCTGGTTGTCAGTACGTACCCCCACCACCTTGCTGCCCTGGCGCAGTACCTCGGTAACGTTGGTGTTGAAGTACAGGTCCACACCGTTTTGCCGGGCGCCTTCGGTGTAGGCATCGGTCAGCCGGAACGGGCTCACCTGGTGGTCGCAAAGAAATTCCAGTGCCCCTTTGGCGTCGTGGCTGACGCTTGGCTCGGACTCGCGCAAGGCGGCCTGGTCAAGCCAGCGCACTTCATCGGCAAGGTGCGGGATGTTGGCAACGATGTGCTCGGCATAAAGACGGTCTTCATCGTCGTAAATCACGTACTTGAGACCGGTACGCTCGAACTTGAAGTCCATGCCGTGCTTGTCGATCATTTCCTGGTGCAGGCCGGGGTACAGGGCATTGGATTGCAGAGCAAAGTCGAAGAAGCACTCCGGCAGAATATGCGGGGTGCTGGAGTCAACGATCACCGCCGAGCCCTGGGCTTCACGCTTGCGCTCGGCGGACATCATGCGAAAGAAAATCACGCCGCAGCCAAGCCCTACAGACTCGCCGATAGCCCACAGGCCACCCGCCGAAGCGCGGCTGGCATTGCCCGGGCGCTTGCAGTCGATCATGGCAATTTTCAGGTCTTTGCGACGGGACAGGTGGTAAGCGCAGGACGCGCCGATAACACCGCCACCGGCGATTACAACGTCATAAGTCTTGATCATGTCAGGCATCCTTGCAGGCATTGGTAAAAGCCGAAAACGGCACCGGTTCCAGCGGAAAACGCGGGCGCAGCCAGCCCACATCCTGGCGGCCGGTGGCCTCGCGCAGGCGATCACTGCAGTAACCGACGCACATCCGGCCCTGGCAGTCGCCCATGCTGATGCGGGTGCGCATTTTCAGGCTGGCCATGTCTTGCACGCCCTGGCTCAGTGCCAGGTCGATGTCGCCACGGGTCACGTTTTCGCAACGGCACACCACCGTGTCCGGCTGTAGTAATTCGATCTGTTGAGTACCGCGCCGGGTGTAGCGATCAATGGCACCGCGAAAGCGCACCACAGTGTCCAGCCGTGACAGATAAACCCGGCGTTGCGCCAGCGCCTGCTTCTCGCTCAGCACTTGGCGCTGGAGCAAAATCGACAACGCCGCGATACGCCCGGTGAGCATCGCCGCTTCACCGCCACGCATGCCCGTGGCATCACCGGCCAGGTGAATGTGCGGCTGGTTGCTGCGTTGCCACATGTCGGCTTTGACAGCCAGATAACCGTCGACGTTGTAAGCGTGATCAAGGCCCATTTGCTGGGTGAGTTGTGTCCGCGGGATAAAGCCATGGCCCACTGCCAGGGTGCGCGCCATAACTGGCTGCGCCTTGCTCATGTCTGCTTGCCAGGTGCTTGAGTACGGCGCCACGATAACTTCGCTCAGTTCACCCTCGCCCCGCGCCTCCACCACGCCCCAGCCATAACGCACCGGTACACCGTTGCGCTTGAGGTACACCAGCATGCTCAGGCCGTCGAGGAACAGTTGGGGCTGGTTGAGCAGCGCCAGGCTTTCCTTGGCAATCCGGGTAAATTCACAGGCCTCGTACACACCGGCCACTTCGACACCCGCCGCGTGCAACTGGCACGCCACCAGTATCAACAACGGCCCGGTGCCTGCGATTAACGTCGGCCCCTTGGGCTTGACCACGCCACTTTTGATCTGCAATTGCAGGCCGCCAAGCATCATCACACCGGGCAGGGTCCAGCCGGGAAATGGCACGCTGCGTTCATGACACCCGGCGCTCAGCAGCAATTGATCGAAAGCGGTTTCCTGCAATTGCTCACGCTCGTCCAGCACTTGCAGGCGCTGCTCGCCCTGCCCGCCCACCACGCGGTGGTTGTGGCGCACATCAACTAAATGGGCAATACCCGCAAACTCAGTGTGCAGTTTTTGCAGCGCCTCTTTGTAACGGTCCCCCAAGTAATCGAGGTCGACACCGTCACGCAATGGCCCGCGATACACCACGCCGCCCAGCCGCGAGGCCTCTTCCAGCAAGGTGCTGGGCACGCCGTGCTGCGCCAGCTCGATGGCGGCTGCCATACCCGCCGGTCCGCCGCCGACAATGACCGGGTTCAGGCTCATAGCACGGCCTCCTGTGCAGTGACCCGATTGATCCCGGTCTCCACTTTCATCCCGGGCTGCACCACGGTCTGGCAGGCCCGGCGCTTGTGCCGGCCATCGATATTCACCAGGCAGCAGTAGCACACCCCCATACCGCAATAAGCGCCATTGATCTGTCCGTGATCATTGGGCGACAGTTGCCGTACACCCACTGAGTTCAACACGCTGAGTACGGTCTCTCCCTGAGCTGCACTTACCGCCTGCCCATTGATCAGGATCGACATGTCAGCCTTTATCAAAGGTTGAATGTCGTACTGGCGGTTCAAGTCATCCATGTCAGATATCCCTTTGTGTGTGTGTGTCGCAATTGGGCCAACCACTGGCACCGCGTGCCAGGGCAGATGACGTTAGCTGAATAAAAAAAACCGGCATTGATTCAGGCCAATAGAAGGTCAGGCCAATATGTGTTTTCGCATCATTGGCCTTACACTGACCGCCCTTTGCAGACTGGCGCGATCATGGATCTGGACCTGGCCCGTACCTTCCTCGAAATTGTTCGCTACGGCAGCCTCGCGAGTGCCGCAGACAAACTTCACGTCACCCAGACGGCCGTCACGGCCCGGGTACAAAAACTCGAGAGCCTGCTCGGCGTGACGCTGTTTGTGCGCAACCGTGCAGGCGCCAGACTCACCCCCGGCGGGGAAGCCTTTGTGGTGTACGCCAACCAACTGCTGCAGACCTGGGAGGCGGCGCGACGGGATCTGCCACGCCCTGAAGGCTTGCACCAGATGCTGCACATCGGCGGTGAAGTCAGCCTGTGCAACCCGCTGATCCTGAGCTGGGCCAAGGCCCTGCGCGAACACCTCGACACCCACGCCCTGCGGGTGCAGATTCGTGACGGCGAGCTGTTATTGAGGCAGGTGGAAATGGGCTTGCTGGACGCAGCCCTGGTCTATCAGCCGGTCTATTGGCCCGGGGTGCAGGTGGAACAATTGCTGGAAGAAAAACTGATTCAGATTCGCCGCCCCGCCTTGCCCGAACCTTATGTGTATGTGGACTGGGGCGAGGACTTCCGCCGCCAGCATGACGCTGCACTACCGGACAAGGCGCGGGCCGCCGTCAGTTTCAATCTGGGCCCGGTCGCATTGCATTACATTCTGGAAAACGGCGGCAGCGGCTACTTTCGCACCCGGGTGGTTCAGAGCTATCTGGACAGCGGCGCCCTGGAGCGCGTGCCCAAGGCTCCGGAGTTCAGTTACCCGACCTATCTGGTGTATTCACGCGAGCGCGACAGTGGCGCCTTGCAGCAGGCGATCGAATTGCTGCGCGAGGTGGTCAAGCAAGACAGCGACTGGTCACAGCGCTGGATCCCGGAGATCTGACCGTGCAGCGACCAATGCCTGTCACATCGGGCTTGCCCTCGTGCTAATGAAAGGTTTCAGCTTTCCACTTTGCAGCCAATCCCTTAGGCTGCGAACGCCAAATAATCACAAGAACCGTACAGGTGGCCCATGACCGATCTCACCCGGACCAGCGACAGCTGGCTGACCTCCGCCCCCCACCAGCAGTGGCTGCACAATCAAGGCCAGACGCTGCTGGATTTCGCCAAGGCCGCCCGGGTACCGCTCGGTTTTGCAGGCCTTGACCGCTTTGGCAAGCGCCCAGACGATGCCCCGGCTGACACAGTGACCACCGCGCGTATGGTTCACAGTTTCGCCCTGGCCCATATCCAGGGCCTGCCGGGCTGCACGCCGTTGATCGACCACGGCCTCAGGGCTCTGGCCGGGGCCTTGCGCGATGGCGTGCACGGAGGTTGGTTCGCCGCTCCCGACGCTCAGGATGGCAACACCCGCAAAGCCGCGTACCTGCATGCATTTGTCGCCCTGGCCGCCAGCTCCGCGGTGGTGGCCGGGCGCCCGGGCGCCACTGCCTTGCTGGATGAGGCGGTGGCGGTACTCGAAACGCGGTTCTGGTGCGAAGACGAAGGAGCCTTACTGGAATCCTTTGCCGGCGACTGGAGCGACTGCGAAGCGTATCGCGGGGCCAACAGCAATATGCATGGCACTGAAACCTTTCTGGCCCTGGCCGACGTGCTCGACCAGGACCTGTGGCTGGACCGCGCCCTGCGGATCAGCGAACGGGTGATTCACCAGCACGCGGCGCAGTCCTCCTACCTGCCCATTGAACACTTCGATGCCGGCTGGCAGCCATTACCGGACTACAACCGAGACAACCCGACAGACCCATTCCGCCCGTTCGGCAAAACCCCGGGGCACGCCTTTGAATGGGCCCGCCTATTGCTGCACCTTGAAGCGGCGCGCAGGCAGCGCGGCCTGCCCGCGCCCCAATGGCTGCTCGAAGACGCCCGACAGCTGTTTCACAGCGCGAGCCTGCACGGCTGGAATGTCGATGGCGACAGCGGCATTGTTTACACCCTGGACTGGGACAACCGGCCCGTGGTGCGCGAACGCCTGCACTGGACCCTGGCCGAAGCCTCGGCGGCAGCGGCAGCCTTGTTGCAACGCACAGGCGAGCAGGAATACGAAGTCTGGTATCAGTGTTTCTGGGACTACATCGACCTGCACCTGATCGACCGCCAGCACGGCAGCTGGCACCACGAACTGGGGCCTGACAACCAGCCTTCGGAAAAAATATGGCCCGGCAAGGCGGATCTTTACCACGCCTACCAGGCCACCTTGTTGCCACGCCTGCCATTGGCCATCAGCCTGGCCAGTGCACTCAAACTGCGCCGCTGAAACAAACCAAAGGCTCGTAGTCGCTGCCAAGGAACGAAGGCTGCGAGCCGTTTGGTGCTGCCCCCACCGCAGATAAGGGTGCTGCCACTACCGTCAAAGCTCGCAGCCTTCGTTCCTCGTCAGCGACTACCGATGCGCAAAAAGGGGGGCAGATGAATCCCGCCCACCAAAGAAGCCCGTCAAGCCCGGCATCACCAGTCGTATTTGACTTCCAGCGCTGCAGTCCGTTGCTGGCCGTAGTAACAGCCGAAGCTGTAGTTACATGACGAGACGTACTCGCGGTCGAACAGGTTTTGCACATTGAGGCTGGTGCTCACGCCTTTGAAACCCGGGTCCAGCGCCGCCAGATCATAGCTGAGGGTGGCGTCGTAGATCACGAATGACGGGGTTTTGAAGGTGTTGGCCGAGTCGCCGTAGCTTTTCCCGGTGTATCGCGCACCACCGCCCAGGGTCACGCCCTGCAGCAGATTCCCGGTGAAGTGGTAATCGGCCCACACACTCGCCGCCCATGGCGCCTGCGCCTCGCTGCGGTTGCCCTTATTGTCATAGTTGGACTTGCTGTAGAACACGTCCAGGTACGACAACGAAGCAATCAGGTCGATGTTGCTGAAGCTGCTTTTGCCCTCCAGTTCGACCCCCCGCGAGCTGACTTCACCTTCCTGTATCTGGTACTCCAGGTACTGCAAGTCACCGGTCAGCACGTTTTGCTGCTTGATCTCAAACACCGACGCCGTAAGCAAGGTGCTGTCGTCAGGCTGATATTTGACCCCCACTTCATATTGCTTGCCCAATTGCGGCTTGAACGCCTTGCCCCCTCGATCCGGGGCCGTGGTACCGACTGAAGGCAAGAACGATTCGGTGTAGCTGATGTAAGGCGCCAGCCCGAACGAGGTGACATACGTCAGCCCCACGCGCCCGGTGAACTTGTTGTCGTTTTGCATGGCCCGCGTATCGGCCAGCAAGTCATTGTTGTCGACCTTGGCCCAGTCATGGCGGCCACCGATAGTCAGAATGAAGTTGTCGAGCTTGATCTGATCCTGCACATACAAACCGGTTTGCTTGACCCTGTTATCCCACTGGGTGGTCAGGGTCGGCACGCCCGTGGTGCGGTAGTTGGTGGGGTTGTAGAGGTCGATGATTTCACTGCCCGACAGGTTGTAGCCCTGATACTTGCGGGTGAAATCGCGGTAGTCCAGGCCCACCAGCAAGGTGTGTTGCAGGGGGCCGGTGGCGAAGTCGCTTTGCAGGTGGTTGTCGAAGGAGTACGAGCTGTTTTGCTGGCGCCAGTCGAGTTTGGTGCGGCTGGCGTGAGTGTCACTGACGCCCTCGGGGGTGGTGACAAAACGGTTGAGGTAAAAGCCCTTGTAACGGTCGTTGACGTCGATATAGCTCAGGCTCTGGCGATAGGTCATGGCCTCATTGAAGGCGTGGGAAAACTGGTAGCCCACCACGTATTGATCGCGCTTGTAGTCGTTCCATTTCGAGTCGCCCAAAAACGTATCGCGATCAATCTTGTTGCCCTGCGAGTTGCGGTACAGGCTGCCCACCGCCGGCAAGGCCTGATAGTCGGCCAGGGCGTCATCACGCTGGATTTGCGCATACAGCGTCAGCTCGGTGTCGTCGTCGGGCATCCAGCTGAAGCTGGGCGCCAGCAGCTGGCGCGAATCCTTGGTGTGGTCCACCTGCTCGCCGCCCGTATTGCCGACCCCGATCAACCGGTAACTGAGGGTTTTGGCCTCGTCCAGCGGCCCCGTGAAGTCAAACGCCAGGTTGTAGCGGTCAAAACTGCCAGTGCCGACTTTGATCTGGTGTGCAGCTTCAGTCCTCGGGCGTTTGGACACCATATTGATCATGCCCCCCGGCTGGTTTTGCCCGTACAGCACCGAAGACGGCCCTTTGAGGACTTCGATACGTTCCAGGGTATAGGGGTCGATCTGTGGCGTGCCGCCCAGGCTCCCCGCCGACGGTAAATAAGCACCATCGAGATAGAGCAGGGTCGGGGCAAAACCGCGGCTGGTGATTTCGTCCGCGATGGTGTTGCGATCGGTGTAGCCGTTGGTGCTCAGGCCCGGGGTGTAGCGCAGTGCCTGGGTCAGATCACGGGCGCCCTGCGCCTGTACCTGATCCGCCGTCACCACGTTGATGGTCTGCGGGATCTCCAGAATCGGTGTATCGGTCTTAGTCGCCGTGGCCGAACGGGTGGCGACAAAACCGTCTACCGCTCCGCGAGCATCTTCGGCCACACGCCCCGACACCGTGGTCGCCCCCAGATTCAGCGTGCCCTTTTCTGCCAGCGGGTAAACGCTCAGGGCACCGCTTTCGGTCACGCTCAAGCCCAGACCGCTGCCCGCCAGGGCGCGCTCGGCGGCCTGCTGCGGGGTAAACCGGCCCCGTACCGGTGCCGAGGTTTTACCCTGCAATAAAGCAGGCGATACCGACAGGGTCAGCTGGCTGTCACGGGCAATCCGGCTCAGGGTCGCTCCCAGCGGCGCCGCAGGCAGGTCAAAGGCACGCATTGCACTCTGTTCATTGACCAGCGGCCCGGCCACCGCACTCAAGGGGTGGCCGGTAATGCTCAGGGCAATGGTCAGTGCCAGAAGGCAGGGTCTCAGCGGGACGTACGACATGGGGCATCCTTTCTCGTTGCAAGGTAGGCAGTTGTAACCTTGACCAACGAGCAGAGTTTTCCCCTCACCTTATTTGTAAATAATTCGCATTCGGCGTTTTTTTAACCGCGCACATCAATCAGGGTCAGCCAGGGGCCGTAGTGCGTGACCTTGATCGGCAAGGTTTGCGCCAGAGTGCTCAAGGTCTGCGGGGTGTTATCCAATGAGAAAACCCCGAACACCCTGACCCTGGCGGCTTCGGGGCTGATGCGCAGCACACCGGTCTGGTAAGGGCGCAACGCTTCGACCAGTGCCGACAACGGCTCGTCATGCAGCTCTACCCGGCCTTCGAGCCAATCGGCCTGACTGCGCGCAGTCGGGGTTTGCGGGTCAATCTGGCTGGCGGTAAACGACACTGCCTGACCGGCATCGATGCGTCGTTGCAGACCATTGAGGGTGTCGAGTTGCACGCTGTGCTGTTGCACGCTGGCCAGGCTTTCGTCCGCCCCCTGGCGCACCATGAAGCGCGTGCCCAGCGCCTTGACCTGACCCTGGGCGGTCGCAACCACAAAGGGCCGCTGCGGGTCGGCGGCCACATCGACCTGCAATTGGCCTTCACGCAACTGAACGCGACGCTGCCCGGCGCTGAACTGGATATCGACGGCGCTGCGGGCGTTGAGCGTAAGGCGACTGCCATCTGCCAGCTCGATGGTTCTGCGTTCACCGGTCGCAGTATGTTGATCGGCCATCATGCCCCTCAGAGGCGTCACCCGATCGACCATGCCCGCGGCGCCCACCCCCAGCAACAACAGCAGCAGCCCACCTTGCAGGGCTTTTTTGCGTGCCGCAGAAGGGCTTGCCAGCAGCGCTTCGCGGGCCGCATGCAATTGCCCCGGGCTGCGCCGTTCCACCGCTTGCAAATCCGCCAGCGGGGTTTTCAACACCCCGGCCACCCGCTGCCACGCAGCCATATGCTCAGGGCTTTCGGCCAGCCAGGCTTTAAACACCTGACGCTCCGAGGGGCAGGCCTGCCCGGATTCCAGCCGCAGCATCCAGTCGACAGCGGCACGGGTAACGGGATCTACCCTGGTGTTGCTCATAGGCTCTCCTGGGTTTGCGAAAGGCAATGCAAATAAGCGCGGCGCAGGTCACGCTCTACCGTGGCCAGTGAAACCCCCAACAAGGTGGCGATGGCCTGCTGCGGCATGCTTTCAAGACGGTTGAGCAAAAAAGCCCGCCGCACCCGTGACGGCAACCCTTCCAGCGCATGATCAATCGCTTCGATCGCCTCACGCACCAGTGCAATGTCTTCGGCTGACGGGGCATAGCCCTGAGGCATGTCTGCAAGCTGGTCCAGATAGGCCTGCTCCAGCTTGCGTCGGCGCCACAGCGAGCACAGCAAGCGCCGGGCCACGGTGCTCAGATAAGCCCGGGGTTGCTCTATGCGCTCAAGTTGCTGTGCATCGAAAGCCCGCAGGAACGTGTCCTGAGCCAGATCGGCCGCATCCTGCGGGCAACGCACCTGTCGCGACAACCAGCCGCGCAGCCACGCATGATTGTCGTGATAGAGATTCGCCAGCAAGGCTTTGGGATCCAGAGGGCTAGACACGATAGATAACCAGACTCAAATAGCAATAAGTCGCATTATCGGCGGATCGAGGGGAAAAGCAACATGCAGAGCAAGCCGAGGGGAGCCAGGCTGCATCTATGGGCAATACCGCGAAACCAGTGGGAGGTGGCTTGCCAGCGATGCAGGCACCTCGATATGTCCCGCACCGCAGCGATGTCATCGCGGGCAAGCCCGGCTCCCACAGAGCTCAGGCATATTTCTGTATCTCTAACGGGCCTGGATCAACGCCCGCCGCACAAGTCGATGAAGGTACCGGTGGCGTAGGAAGCCTTGTCGCTGAGCAGCCAGATAATGGCTTCAGCGACTTCTTCAGGGCGCCCGCCACGGCCCATCGGGATGCTCGACTCCAGCTTGCTGACCCGCCCCGGATCGCCGCTCAAGGCGTGGAACTCGGTAAAGATGAAGCCCGGGCGCACTGCGTTGACCCGGATCCCCTCGCCCGCCAGCTCTTTGGACAAGCCCAGGGTAAAGGTGTCCAGTGCACCTTTTGAAGCGGCATAGTCAACGTACTCATTGGGCGAGCCGAGGCGCGCAGCCCCCGACGACACGTTGACGATATTGCCGCCCTGTCCGCCGTAACGGGGCGACATGCGCAGCACTGCATGCCTGGAACACAGGATAGGCCCCAGCACATTGGTTCTCAGGGTGTGCAAAATACGCGACTCGGACATTTCGTCGACCCGGGACTTGAGGCCCACGGTCCCGGCATTGTTGACCAACGCCGTGATCGGGCCGAGCTCCTCGTCAACCCGGGTAAACAGGCCGATGATTTCTTCTTCATTGCTCACATCGGCACGCACGGCAATGGCCTGTGCCCCCAGAGCATGAACCTGTGCCAGCACTTCATGGGCAGCCGCTGCATCCGTCAGATAGTTGATGCAAATCCGGTAGCCCTGCTGCGCTGCCAGGATTGCAGTTGCAGCGCCGATGCCGCGACTGCCACCGGTGATCAAGATGACTTTGTCCATAAAAACGCTCTCCAGTTCGACGGTGCAAAGGTGACTGGCAGAATAACCGCGAAGGCTTTGCTTTGTCAGGTCGGTGACGATGTGCCTTAACGCGACAATTCAGCGCGATGAATATCGACCATGAATTGCTCGGCCGGTAACGGCTGTCCCAACAGGAAACCTTGCAGGGCATCGCACCCCAGCGTGGTCAGGAAGCTTTGCTGGGTATCGGTTTCAACCCCTTCAGCCACAATCCGCAGCCCCAGTGCCTGGCCCAGGGCCACAATCGCCGAGACAATCGCGGCATCGTCACTGTCATGTTCCAGGTCGCGGACAAACCCGCGATCAATTTTCAGTTCATTGGCCGGCAAGCGTTTGAGGTACATCAGGCTTGAATAGCCGGTGCCGAAGTCATCAATGGACAGATCGACCCCCATCTGCGACAACCGCTGCAGCACGGTCATGCTCGCATCTGCATCGCTCATGGCGGTGGTCTCGGTGATTTCCAGGGTCAGGCTGTTGGCGGGCAACCGGTGGCGCTCCAGCACCGAGACCACACTGTCGACCAGCCCCGAATAACAAAACTGCAACGCCGACAGATTGACCGAGATACGCCAGTGGCTATACCCCTCATCGAACCACGCCCGCATCTGGCGACAGGCTTCGTTTAGCACCCATTCGCCGATCGGAATGATCAGCCCGGTTTTTTCCGCCAGTTCAATAAAGTGTTCCGGCAGCAACAATCCCTGCTGCGGATGCTCCCAGCGCAACAAGGCTTCGGCCCCTACCGGCTGGCCGCTGACAGCATCAAACTTGGGCTGGTAATGCAGGCGAAACTGGTTGTGCTCCAGCGCCTGACGCAAGTCCTGCAAGAGTTGCAGTTGCTTGCGGGCGTTGGTGTTCATGGACACATCGAAGAAGCTGTAACCGTTTTTACCGGCGCCCTTGGCGTGGTACATCGCCGCATCGGCATTCATCAACAGCTCTTCGGCGGTCTGGCCATTGCCGGGGTACAAGGCAATGCCAACGCTGGCGGATATCTGCAAATCATGCTCATCCACCCGGAAGCTTTTTGACAGCAGGCTGACCTGCCGCGCCGCAACCTGGGGCGCATCGTCAGGCTCGCTCAGGCGCACCAGCAACACAAATTCATCACCACCGATGCGCGCCAGGGTGTCCTGGCTGCGCAACTGATCACGCAGGCGCAACGCCACTTCGCGCAACAGCCGGTCCCCCAAGTGATGGCCAAAGGCATCGTTCACCGGTTTGAAACCGTCCAGATCGATAAACATCAACGAGAAACACCCGCCCTGCTCAGCCACTTTGGCCATGGCCTGGCTGATCCGGTCAGCCAGCAGGATGCGATTGGGCAGCCCGGTCAGGGTGTCATGCAGCGCCAGTTGGGTCAGTTCTTCATTGGCCAGGGTCAGAGAGTTCGCCAGGGCCGCAGTGCTGGCATCGAGCCGGGCATCAAAAATGGAGGTCAGCAGCGCAATGATCAACACCGCAAGGCTGGACACCAGCACCAGGTTATCCAGGCCTTTACCACTCAAACCGTCAACTGCCGCACCGCAAAAACTGCCGACCGGGAAATTCGCCGCAGCCATGCCGGTGTAGTGCATGCCGACAATCGCCAGGCCCATGATGATCGAAGCCCCGGCCCGCACCAGATGGACATAGGGGGTGTGCCTGCGCAGGCGGAACGCTATCGACAAAGCAGCCGCCGAAGCCCCTACCGCAATCACCAGAGACAGCGCGACCAGTGTCGGGTCGTAATCGATGCCCGGCTGCATGCGCAATGCGGCCATGCCGCTGTAGTGCATGGCGCTGATGCCTGCCCCCATGACCAATGCACCGAACATTAATTGCAGTGCCGGCAAGCGCGGCTGGCTGACCACCCACAAGGCAAAGCCTGAGGACAGAATGGCCACCAGTAACGACCACAGCGTGAGCCCCAGGTCATAGCCCAGATCCAGGGGCAACTCCAGGGCGAGCATCCCGATAAAATGCATCGACCACACACCAAAGCCCATGGCCAGCGCACCGCCGCTCATCCACAGATACACGGTCCGGCCCCGCGCCGTGGCGATGCGTCCGGCCAGATCCAGGGCGGTATACGACGCAAGAATTGCGACGCACAGAGAAATAAAAACCAGCGAAGGGGAGTAACTAGCAGAAACCATGGGTTTTCTCGTGAGCCAGAGCCGAACAGCAGCCATGTCCGGTAAAAAAGTGCGCGATTGTACTGTTTCTATAGGCAAACGCACCTATACCAATCAGTTATTCAGAAAGTCGTACTGGTTCATCTGGCAGCCGGCTCGACTGTACGAAAATCGCGTTTCACTTTAGCGATATACCCGGCCACCACCGGGGACTTTTCAAACCGCCGGTAAATCAGGGACAACCATGACCTGGCCTCGCAGCCCTCGATTGGCCGGTAAATAACATTCGGCAAACTGATATGCCCCACCACCGATTCCGGCACCACTGCCACCCCTTGCCCCAGTGAAACCAGGGCAATCACCGCCACCAGGCCACCGGGCTGTGGCCCAAGCCTGGGCGCATAGCCGCCCTGGGCCGCGACCTGCAAGGTTCCGCTGATTTGCTCGGGAAGGATAAACGTCTCGTTTTGCAGGTGCTGCGCGCTGATGCCTTTAAGACGGGTGAGCCATGAATCATCGGTCAGTGCCAGCACAAAACCTTCTGAATTCAGGCCAATCGCCTCCAGTTCCTGGGGCAAGGCCATGGGCGAGCGCACATAACCCAGGTCAAACCGGCCTTCAGCCACACTCACCGGCAGGTCGGCCATCGGGGCTTCCTGCACGCTGAGGCTGACCTCGCTACAGTCCCGGGAAAAAGCCTGTACCTGACGTTGCAACACGCCGGAGTAGACCGCTGAGGCAACGTAGCCCAATTCGATATGCCCCACTTCACCGCGCCCTGCCCGCCGGGCATTGCGCTGTGCCAGCTCAAACTGGCGCACTGTGGCGTCGGCCTCGGGCAGCAGGGCCTGTCCGGCTTCGGTCAGGCTGACCTGGCGTTGCTGGCGAATAAACAGACGCACCCCGAGTGCACTTTCCAGGTCCTGAATTTGCCGGCTCAAGGTCGGCGGCGCGATGCCCAGCACCTGTGCCGCGCGGGTGAAATTGCGCTGTTGGGCGACCGCCAGAAAATAGCGGAAATGACGTATATCCATATCAGCATTAGCTCAAAGGTAATGAAGTCAGGGTTTTCAGCTAACAAACTCTGCAAGGCACAGCGATACCCTGTGTCCAGCGCCACACTAGATAGCCGCGGGTGTCCCCGTCAAATCAATTACCTCAAAAGCAATGTTAGATAGCCTAGGAACTGCGCCATGAAAACTGTCAGCCCGCGTCTGACCCTACTGACCGCCAGCGGGGTGTGCTCACTCATCGTGCTCGATACCAATATCGTCGCGGTCACCCTGCCCAGCATCGCCCGCGACCTGGGGGCCAATTTTGTCGACATCGAATGGGTGGTCAGCGCCTATATGCTGGCATTTGCGGCGCTGCTGCTGCCGGCCGGGAGCATTGCCGACCGCTTCGGACGCAAGAAAACCCTGCTCTGGGGCTTGAGCATTTTCATCCTCGCCTCCATCGGTTGTGGCGCTGCACCCGACAGCCTGTTGCTGGAGATCGCCCGGGCGGTCAAGGGCGTGGGAGCGGCCCTGCTGTTGACCTCCGCGCTGGCCTCGATTGGCCATGCCTTTCATGACGAAGTTGAACGGGCCAAGGCCTGGGCGTTCTGGGGGGCGTGCATGGGCGTGGCCATGACCGCAGCGCCAACCCTGGGCGGCTTGATCACCGAATCCCTGGGCTGGCGCTGGATCTTCTACCTCAACCTGCCGGTGGGCTTGCTGCTGATGCTGCTGGTCAGGCATGCCATTCAAGAGTCCCGCGACCCACAGTCGGCCCGTCTTGATCCCTGGGGCAGCCTGGCATTCAGCGCCAGTTTGCTGTGCCTGATCTGGGGCTTGATCGAAGCCAACCGCATCGGCTGGGACAACCCGCTGACCTATGCCCGCCTGAGTGCCGGAGTGCTATTGCTGGGCCTGTTTGTGTGGGTCGAGTCGGTACAGCGCCGGCCCATGATTGACCTGCAACTGTTCCGGCATCCGCGCTTTATCGGGGCTCTGCTGGGCATGTTTGCCTACGCCGGCTGCGCTCAAGTGATGATGACGCTATTGCCGTTTTACCTGCAGAACGGCTTAGGCTTCAGCGCCATCGCCTCGGGCCTGGGCATGCTGCCGTTTGCCCTGGCCATGCTGATCTGCCCGCGCATCGGTGCTCGCCTGGCGTCGCGTTACAGCCCGGCCAGCCTGATGGCGGCGGGCCTGACCCTGGTCGGCTGCGGCAACCTGTTCAGTGCCTGGGCGGTGGACCATGGCGGTTATTTGAGCTTCGCCCTGACCACGGCGGTGACGGGTGCCGGGGCCGGCCTGCTCAACGGCGACACGCAAAAAAACATCATGGCCTGCGTGCCCCGGGATCGCGTGGGCATGGCGTCCGGCATGAGCACCACCATGCGCTTCAGCGCCATCGTGCTGGCCATTGGCGTGTTTGGCGCCCTGCTGGGCAGTCATACCGGGCAAAACCTGGAGGCCAGCCTCAAGCAAGAAACAGGAGGACAGTGGATTGAGCAGAGCCACTTTATTGCCACACGGGTGGTGGCCGGAGATATGCCGGGGGCTCTGAGCCAACTGCCCCAGGCAGCCCGGGTGCAAATCGAGCCGCTGGCGATCCGGGCTTTTGTTGCCGGATTCGCGACGGTGTTGTGGGTGGCCGGGGGCCTGGCCCTGCTTGGCGCACTGCTGGTGGGGACGCTGATGCGCAAACCGATTCCGCGGATGGCAACTGCGCGGCCGGCCCTGCTGGAATGACCCTGTCTGTAGGAGCGAGCTTGCTCGCGAGCTTTTTCAAGATCAAAAGATCGCGAGCGAGCTCGCTCCTACAGGGTTAAAGTTTTCTGAACATGAAGAATTATTCAGAAACGTTTCAGCTTTTTATGGGCAAAATGTGCTCACTGCACACAAGGCCCATCAGGTGACGGTATGACCCGGATTTTGACCATCGAAGACGATGCCGTAACGGCAAAAGAGATCGTGGCTGAGTTGAGCAGCCACGGGCTGGAAGTAGACTGGGTCGCCAATGGCCGTGAAGGCCTGGTGCGCGCCGTCAGCGGCGACTACGACCTGATCACCCTTGACCGCATGCTCCCCGAGCTCGACGGGCTGGCGATTGTCACCACCCTGCGCACCATTGGTGTCAGCACCCCGATCCTGATGATCAGCGCCCTGTCCGACGTCGATGAACGGGTTCGCGGCCTGCGCGCCGGCGGTGACGACTATCTGACCAAGCCTTTCGCCAGTGACGAAATGGCTGCCAGGGTTGAAGTCTTGCTGCGCCGCAAGAGCCCGGTCGACAAACACGAGACCTCGTTGCGGGTCGCTGATCTGGAACTCAATCTGATTACCCGCGAAGCCAGCCGCGCCGAGCAACAGCTAAGCCTGCTGCCCACCGAATACAAGCTGCTGGAATTCCTGATGCGCAACACCGGGCAAATCCTCTCGCGCATGATGATTTTCGAGGAAGTCTGGGGCTATCACTTCGACCCGGGCACCAACCTGATCGACGTCCATATCGGGCGTCTGCGCAAAAAAATCGATCCGCAGGGCCTGGTGCCTCTGATCCGCACCGTTCGAGGCTCGGGTTATGTCATTGCCGAACCCCTCTAAGGGCTGGCGTTCTTCCAGTAGCCGTCTGCTGGCGCTGTACAGTTTTCTGTTCGTGGCCTGGAGCTGCATCCTCATGGGGGTGCTGTACTACGAGGTTTCGGATTACCTGGGCAACCTGGCCAAACATTCGTTGATGCAGCGCCAACACCTGTTTGCGCGCTTCCAGGGCGAACAGCTGGACGAAGCACTCGCCACCAGCATGACGTTCGATATGCGCGCAGTGGATGCCTATGGACTATTCGATGCGCAACACAACCCCCTCAGCGGTCCGATACAAAGCATCCCCGAGGGGCTGCCACTGGATGGCCAGATCCATGAACTGAGCACCTGCATCGACTCCGATGATCCGAACCTGCCGCAAGACAGCTGTGATGCCGTCGCCACGCAGACCCACGACGGCCGCTGGCTGATCCTGGTGCGCGATAACGGCTCGCTGTTTGCCGTGACCCGGATCATTTTGCATGCGCTGTTCTGGGGGCTGTCGCTGACCATCATCCCGGGCATTGCCGGCTGGCACTTGCTGCGCCGACGTCCGCTGCAACGCATACGGGCGATTCAGGCCAGCGCCGAAGCGATTGTCGCCGGCGACCTGACCTGCCGCTTGCCGCTGTCCAACCGGCGCGATGAACTGGACATGCTGGCCGCCATTGTCAACGCCATGCTCGACCGCCTCGAGCGGCTGATGCACGAAGTCAAAGGGGTGTGCGACAACATTGCCCACGACCTGCGCACCCCGCTCACCCGCTTGCGGGCGCAGCTGTACCGGATCCGGCAGCAAGCCGTCGAAGGCTCTCCCGAAGCCCTGCAAATGGATGAAGTGATCAGCGAAACCGATACGCTGATGGCGCGTTTTCGCGGGTTGCTACGCATCTCCGAACTGGAAGACCACCAGCGTCGCTCCGGTTTTGTGCAACTCGACCCGCGGCCTTTACTCCAGGAGGTATACGACTTCTACCTGCCGCTGGCGGAGGAAGGCCAGGTCACCCTGACCCTGGATATCCCTGAAACCCTGCCCGGGCTGACGGGCGACCGTGCATTGCTGTTTGAAGCACTGGCCAATCTGCTGAGTAACTCGATCAAGTTCACCCCGCCCGGCGGTGAAGTGATCCTGCGTGCCGTGAACGATGAAGGCAGCCCGCGCATTGAAGTGCTCGACACCGGGCCCGGTATCCCGCAAGCCGAACGGGTGGCGGTATTCCAGCGTTTTTACCGCAGCGATGACAAACACGGCGGTTTTGGCCTGGGCTTGTCCATCGTCGCGGCCATCGTCAACCTGCACGGTTTCAGCCTCGATGTCGGCGACCGCGAAGGGGGCGGTGCCAAACTGACGCTGCACTGTCGGCAAAGTCTGATAAGTGCATTGCACCCCTATAAACACTGACTGCGACCCGCAACGGGTCGCTCACCCCCGCCGCCTGTTCCAGGGTTTGTAAAAAATATTTACTCCGCTTGACACAACTTGGCACATTTTTTCCTTGTTATTGCGCGTTCGTAGTTAACAACCGGGCATACAGCGCCCGGGGGTGGGTAACCCGCACCTATTGCGAACAGGGACGCTATCGCCGTCCGCATTCAGTGCACGGACTGACCAAAAGTCATGTCCCATGACCCGCTGTTATAAAGGAATATTCACGATGTGCTCTGCGTACCTCACTGCAAACCTGTCCCTGCTCGCTGCCTGCTCGTTCGCCCTGCCTTCGCCCTGTTCTTGTCCGGGCACTGACACATAGCCTGAACCCGCCCGAACGCTCCCGCACCTATGTGTCAGGAGCGCTGAACCGTCGCACCCGGCGATTTAACTCCGTTCAAAAACAAAGGTCAGTCATGTCTGAAATTGAAGCTATTACTGTTCCTCCCAAACGGCCGTGGGCCTATGTCTGGCATTACGTGCGCCTGTACCCGCGCTGGTACTGGAGCATCGCGCTGCTGCAAATCGGCGCGGCAATGTGCGCCACCCTCATGCCCTACGCCATCGGCCGCATCACCGGGGCTGCAAGTAGCGGTTCATGGGATCAAGCCAACCTGCTGCAGGCCTGCCTGCCGGCAATGGGGCTGCTGCTGGGGCTGGCCGTGGCACAAATGCTCTGCGCACGCGGCGCGACGTTTTGCATGATCAAGGTGCGTCCGCAACAGAAAGTACGGATCACCCGCGATCTGTTTGCCTATCTGCAACAACATTCAGCGCGGTATTTCGGCGAGCACTTTGCGGGCAGCCTGGCGCATCGCATCAGCGAAGGCAGCATCGGCCTGCTGGAAATCACCTGGGCGCTGGTGGTGGAAATGCTGCCAATCCTGGTGGTGCTGGTCACTAGCCTGGTGTTACTGACCCTGGCATCGCCTTGGCTCGGACTGAGCTTGCTGGTGTGGGTAGTGACTTACTCGCTGCTGGCCTGGCTGCTGTCGCGCAAAGCCCAGGTGCTGGCCAGTGAACATGCCCAGGCCCGCAGCGTGACCACCGGCAAGATCGTCGACGCGGTGGGCAATCTGAGCAGCATTCGGCTGTTCGCCCGCCAGGGCTTCGAACTCGACTACCTGACCCGCTACCAAGCCAAAGAGAAGCAGGCTGCACAGCGCTCATTTTTCTATCAGGAAAAGATCCGTTTTCTGCAGGACAGTCTGTCGATCGTGCTGCGCGTGGGTCTGGTCGCCCTGGCGTTGTACCTGTGGCATATCGGCAATATTGATGTCGGCCAGTTGGTCATGGTGGCCACCCTGGGCCTGATGATCGTGGCCCAGTGCAGTTATCTCAGCATGCAGTTCATGCACTTTTTCGAATATATCGGCAACATCGAAAACAGCATCAACACCCTGCTGCAACCCCATGAAATGCCCGACCACCACAGCGCAACACCCGCACAGATTGACAAAGGCTCGATACACTTTCGCGATATAAACTTCAGCTATGGTGCAGGCAAACCTGTATTCCAGCAGTTCAACCTGCATATTCGCGCCGGGCAACGGGTCGGTATTGTCGGTTTGTCCGGGTCAGGCAAATCAACCTTGCTTAATCTTCTACTGCGCTCTTATGAGCCGCAAAGTGGCCATATCGAGGTTGACGGCATTAATATTCAAAATATGACTCAGCAGTCACTGCATAGCCATATTGGCTTGATCCCTCAAGAGCCCGGTCTTTTCCACCGCTCATTAAAAGAGAACATTGGTTACGGCGATATAAATGCCAATGAAGCTCAAATCATTCTGGCGGCCCGACGCGCCCATGCCCACGACTTCATTGTGCAAATGCCCGATGGTTATAACGCTCTGATCGGGGAGCGCGGGGTCAAGCTTTCCGGCGGCCAGCGCCAGCGCATCGCCATTGCCCGCGCCTTGCTCAAGGATGCACCGATTCTGGTACTGGACGAAGCCACCGCCAGTCTCGACTCAGAGACCGAAAGCCTGATCCAGAGCAGCCTGGACGACATCATGGCGGATAAAACAGTACTGGTCGTGGCCCATCGGCTTTCCACTCTCGCCCATCTGGACAGAATCGTAGTGCTGGATAAAGGCCAGATTGTTGAAGACGGCAGCCACCTGCAATTGCTGCAGCGCCAGGGGCTGTATTACAGGCTGTGGCAGCGCCAGTCGAACGGCCTGCTCAGTGAAGCCGACCGGCTGGAAACCGTCCCGGTCGAACAAGGTGCCTGATGAACCGCACTGCACTAATAATGAACAACTGACTGCTGTAGTGGTGCACTGTTTCATGACACTTGCTTAGTGCATCGCCAGATTGTCCAACAATAAAAACAGATCGCATTCTTATCATGCACTTTTAAAGGGTATTAACCGGCGCTTCTAAAGCCTTCAACTTAGTTGCGCCTTATATTTAATGAACCTTGTTTTAACCTGACGAAATAATCGCAACTAAGCACTGAAAAAAAAGATCATTGGCACAACCGTTGCTTTACAAATCTTAACTAAATATTACAAAAACCCTGATCACCGTACCCTGAGGAGCTCCCATGCAAATTGCACCCCTGAGTCCTTAATACCCGTGATAAGTGAAGCCTCACTTATCCCCCGCTAAAGAATGAACAATTTCTCGTCCCTGCATGCAAGGGCGAACGGAGCCTTATTGCCCTTCATTTAATCGAGGGACTGTTAATGAGTGACGAGGTAAAGAATAAAGCGCCCTACGTCCCGCGGCTCGACGCGGAACAGGTACAGCGCTGGACTCATATTCCCCATGTGCCCAACACCTCTCGCCCGGGGGGCATAATCACACCGCGCATCCTGTTGCTGATCGGGGTGGTGCTGGTGCTTCACGCCGGTGCCTGGTGGCTCTTTCATCAGCCCCGGGCAGAGCCGGTGATTACACCGCCCGAGATTCCGGAAATGACCGTCGAGCTCACCAGCCCGACACCACCGGCACCGCCTGTGGAAGAGCCTCCGCCACCGCCACCGCCGCCGGAGCCCGAAGTGCCGGTGGAGGATGAGGACGCGATCAAGGAGCCGCCAAAACCGGTGGAGAAACCCAAACCCGTCGAAAAACCGAAACCGGTGATCAAGCCCAAACCCGTGCAAAAACCGCAGCCGGTCAAACCTGCGCCACCGGCACCGGCCGCTCCTGCTGCCCCGGCCACGCCTGCCCCCTCGGCGCCAGCAGCGCCCGCTGCAGCACCCGGTCCGGTCAAGGAATCAGCCGCGGTTTCAGGGCTGGCCAGCCTGGGCAACCCGCCCCCGGAATACCCCTCCCTGGCGCTGCGCCGCAGTTGGGAAGGTTCGGTGGTATTGCGCATCAAGGTTCTGCCCAACGGCCGGGCCGGACTGGTGGAGGTCACCAAATCCAGCGGTAAACAAGCCCTGGACGATGCTGCTGTAGAAGCTGTGCGCAACTGGAAATTCATCCCGGCCAAGCGCGGGGATACCCCTATAGAGGGGTTCGCCACACAAACCATCGCTTTTAAATTGCCGGCATGACCCAGTCGGGTGCCGACGCTTTGTTTCATTTAGCCGCAGTGCGAGGTGTTGCCATGAACGAGTCTGTTTCTTCAATGATTGTCCCGGGGGTGCTTTGGGCACTGGTGTTGTTTTCGGTGGTGAGCTGGGCCTTGCTGCTCATCAAGTCATCGCAATACCTGCGTCAAAAATCCCAGAACAACCAGTTCAGCAAAGCCTTCTGGGCCGCGCCTGATTTACTGACCGCCGCCGAACACGCCAGCCAGTACCCCGGCTCCCTGGCGCGCATCGCCAACAGTGGTTTTGAAGCCATGATTGTCGATGACACGCCACGTACCACGCAGCAACTGGCCAATACCATCAACCGTTCTGACCGGCTGGAGCGCAACCTGCGCCAGCAGATCCAGAAGGAGCGACGCGCGCTGGAAAACGGCCAGGCGACTCTCGCCAGTATCGGCAGCACCGCGCCCTTTATCGGCCTGTTCGGTACGGTGTGGGGCATCATGGAAGCCCTGCAAAGCATCGGCGCCAGTGGTTCAGCCAGCCTGGAAACAGTGGCCGGGCCTATCGGTCACGCCTTGATCGCCACGGGTGTCGGGATCGCGGTCGCAGTACCTGCCGTGCTGATTTACAACTTCTTCCTGCGCCGTCTGAAAATGGCCTCGGCCAACATGGACGACTTCGCCCACGACTTCGACGCCCTCGCCCAGCGCAGCGCGTTCGCCATCGACCGTCAGGCCATCTCGACTAAACGCACCGCCGTGCGGGAGGCCAGCTAATGTCTTTTTCAACTCAGGACAGCGACGAAGTACTCAGCGAAATGAACGTCACACCGCTGGTGGACGTGATGCTGGTGCTGCTGGTGGTGTTCATCGTCACCACGCCGATGATGACCAACGCGATCAAGATCAACTTGCCCAAGACCGACGCTGTGGCCACGGTGCAGAAAAAAGACCCGGTGGTGGTCAGCGTCGACCAGGACGGCAAGTTCTACCTGGCGAAAACCGAAGTGGCCCCCGAACTGCTGGAAAAAAGCCTGCTGGACGTCAAGGCCCAGGACCCGGAGGTGCGGGTCCAGTTGCAGGCCGATTCGGGGGTCAATTACGGCCAGGTGGCCAAAGCCATGGCCTCGATCGAGCGCTCGGGCATTACCAAAATCTCGGTGATGACCGCCAAATAAAGCCTCGATGAACTCGCCCTTGTGGGAGCCAGCTCCCACAAGGGCTAGCAACACCTGAGTAATCCCATGCAACACCAAAACGCCGCGCGCGAACGCTGTTTGTCCGTGCAGGGGAGCGGCTTGCTTGAAGAAAGTGATTTACCACGGGTCGACACAACCCATCTGGAGTCATGAGGGCTCATAAGGCCATTCCAATAAACGTCTAAAAAAGTCGGAAATAACCATGCAGATGAAGAGTTCAGGTTTTACCCTCAAGCCGCTCGTTGCCAGCTTGCAACGACATCGTTTTGTGCCGCTGTATCTGGTAGCGCTGGGGATGAGCGCCGGTCAGGTGCATGCTGCGCAGGCCACACCTGCGGACGATGCATCCGCTACGGTGAGCAGCGCAACGGTGAGCACTGACGCCGCCGCTGCACCCGCCACCACCCAGTTGCAGCGCGTGGAGGTGACCGGTTCGGCGATTCGCCGGGTCGATGCAGAAACCGCGGTGCCCATCACCATTTTGCGCGCCGAGCAGTTGCGCAACGAAGGCGTGACCACGACCGCCGAGTTGATGCAGCGGGTGACCGGCAACCAGTCGATACAAAACTCCGCCGGTTCGGTGGGGTCCGCTACCGGCGGGGCCAGCTTTGCCGACATGCGCGGCATCGGCGCCAACAAGACCCTGGTACTGCTCAACGGCCGTCGCCTGGGCAACAACGCCATCGACGGCTCGGCTGTAGACCTGAACACCATTCCATTCGCCGCCATCGACCGGGTTGAAGTGTTGCGCGATGGCGCATCGGCGCTGTACGGCACGGATGCGATTGGCGGGGTGATCAACTTCATCACCAAAAAATCCCTCACCGACGGCACCCTTTCGCTGGGGGGCGAAGGGGCCGATGCCAGCGGTGGCGGCAGCAGTCATGACCTGAGCGCCAGCTGGGGCTATGGCGATCTGGATAAAGACCGCTTCAACGTGCTGGGTGTGGTCGGTTACAACAAGCAGGACAGCCTCAGGGCCAAGGATCGTACCTTCGCCACCACTTACGCCCCGGACCGCGGCCTGGACCAGACGTCGGGCATTTCCTTCCCGGCCAACTACAGCCAGGGCGGGGTCAGCACCAACCCACTGTCGTCCACAAACTGCAACGGGACCAATCTGGTTGCGCGCCAGGGTGTATGCCGCTACAACACCCGCAATTACATCGACTTGCTGCCCGACACCGAAAAAACCTCATTTTTCGGCAAGGCCACCGGCAAGATCACCGACGACGACAACGCCAACCTCGAGTACTTTTTTGCCCGCAACAACAACGCCACGCACATTGCACCGGCACCCTTGCAAGGTGTGACCATGGACCCGACGTCGCCGTATTTCCCCGGCAACGGCATCACCCCGGCCTCTACCAGCGCTTCTTTCGACCCGACCCAGCCCATCGATCTGAACTGGCGTGAAACCGCAGCCGGCGGACGCGCCTCCAAGGATCAGAACACCAGCCAGCGTCTGGTGCTGAGCTTTGACGGCGTGGCCAAGGGTTGGGACTACAACGTTGGCGCCTCGTACAACCAGAACAAGGTGATCTCCAGCCTGACGGGCGGGTATGTCAGCGACGCGGCCATGCTCGACGGCATTGCTGACGGCATCATCAACCCGTTTGGCCCGCAAACCGCAGCCGGCCAGGCGTTGATTGACAGCAACCAGTACCACGGCCAGTACTCCTCCTCCGTGGGCCGGGTGACCGGACTCGATGGCCGCATGAGCCGTGAAGTCGGTGACTGGTTTGGTGCAGGCCCTTCCGGGCTGGCGATTGGTGGCGAGTTCCGTCAGGAAAAATTCCATCAGAGCTATGAGCAATACGCGGCGGATATATCCAGCCTCGGAGTGGACCCGGACGGCAGCGTCGAGGGTGACCGTACCGTCAAGGCGGTCTACACCGAATTGAACGTACCGGTACTCGACAGCCTCGAACTGTCGGCCGCCGTGCGCCACGATAAATACAGCGACTTCGGCAGCACCACCAACCCGAAATACTCGTTCCGCTACCAGCCGCTCAAAGAGCTGGTGGTGCGTGGCGCCTACAGCGAAGGCTTCCGCGCCCCGTCGCTGTATGAACTGTACAACCCGCAATACACCACCTACACCCAGGGCTACTACAACGATCCAACGCTGTGCACCGGCGGCGTGGTGCAACCGGGCGGCAATGCCGGTCGCGACTGCGGCCAGCAGTTCCATAACCGCACCGGCGGCAACACCAAGCTGTCCCCGGAAACTGCGCGCAACGTGACCATTGGTTTTGTCTATCAGCCAGTGCGCAACCTGTCCATGGGGCTGGATTTCTGGTGGATCCACATCGCCAACCAGATCGCCGAGTTCCCCGAGTCCACCGTATTCGACGATCCGTCCCTGTATGCAGACCGCTATGTGCGTAACGCCGACGGTTCTCTGGACTACGTGCAGACCGGCCTGGCCAACCTGGGTGCGGTTAAAACCAGCGGTGTCGATGTGTCCCTGGACTACAAGTTCCCGAACACCCCCTATGGCCAGTTCGGCCTGGGTCTGCAAGGCACCTATGTGTCGCGCTATGACTTCCAGACCACCATTGGCGGCTCTTACACCGATAACGTCGGTGCCTATGAAGGCAGCGGCATGATCGCGCGCTGGAAGCACGTGCTGAGCGGTACCTGGAACCTGGGCGCGTACCGGGCCTCGCTGGTTAACCGCTTCACCAGCGGCTATGACGACTACGACACAGAAACCCACTCCCGGGTTGCGTCATACACCCTGTGGGATATCTCCGGCGGCTACACTTTCAACAAGACCCTGGACCTGGATGCGGGGATAAAAAACATGTTTGACCGCAACCCGCCGTTCTCCAACCAGGCTTACAACTTCCAGAGCGGATACGACCCGCGTTACGCCGATCCAATGGGCCGCACCTTCTTTGCCCGTGCCACTTACCACTTCTAGATAACACTGCCGCCTGCAGGAGCGAGCTTGCTCACGAGCTGTTCGATGTCGTGAGGAACTCGCGAGTACGATCGCTCCTGCAGGACGGTGATCGACGATGGTTCAAACGCGGTCCAAGGAAATCCCATCATGTCTTCACTATTCCTGCCCCTGCTTCGCTCGCTGCTGCTACCCGTGCTGTCGTGCCTGTGCCTGGGTGTGAGTGCCGCACCCAGCCAGGCCATGACGGTCTATGGCGAAGCGCCCAAGTACCCTGACGGCTTCAAACACTTCGATTTTGTCAATCCGGATGCGCCCAAGGGCGGGTCGCTGAGCCGGGCGTCGATGGAAATCGGCCAGTTCAATTATCTGATTCCTTTTGTCGACACCGGTACCGGTGTCGCCCAGGTCGAACAGTGGGTGTACTCGCCCCTGGCCTTCCGCTCCCTGGACGAGCCCTACACCGTCTACGGCCTGGTGGCGCAAAAGATGGAACGCGACCCCGACGGCCTGTGGGTGCGTTTTTACCTGAACCCCAAGGCCCGTTTTGCCGATGACACCCCGATCACCGCACAGGATGTGGCGTTCACCTACAACACCCTGATAACCCAGGCCAGCCTGGGCTATCGCATGCTTTACAGCGAAGTCAAAGACGTGGTCATCGAAGGCCCGCTGCAAGTGCGCTTCGATTTCAAAAGCAATCTCAACCGCACCCTGGCGCTGGATCTGGCCGATCTGCATGTGCTGCCGGAACACTGGTGGAAGACCCGCAACTTTGCCAGCGGTGGCGGTTTTGAACCGCCACTGGGCAGCGGGCCGTACTCGGTAGCGCAGGTCGATGCGGGGCGCAGTATCAGCTTTGAGCGCAATAAAAACTGGTGGGGCAAAGACCTGCCGGTGAGCAAGGGCCTGTACAACTTCGACCGCCTGACGGTGAATTTTTACAGCGACACCGACGTCGCCCGGCAATTGATCAAGGCCGGGGCGTTTGACTACAACCGCGAATTCTCGGCCACCGGCTTCAGCATCGGCTATGACAGCCCGGTGCTGAGTGACGGGCGCCTGCAGCGCGGGGTCTTCGCCAAAGAAAAACCGGGCGCGGCCCAGGGGTTTGCTTTCAATCTGCAAAACCCGTTCTTTCAGGACCGCCGGGTACGCCAGGCGCTGAGCCTGCTGTGGGATTTTGAATGGACCAACAAACAGATGATGCGCAGTTTTTATGTGCGCCAGCAAAGCTACTTCCCCAAGAGTGAAATGGCCGCCACCGCCCTGCCCGATGCCCGCGAGCTGGAAATTCTCGAACCGCTGCGCGGAAAAATCCCGGACGAGGTATTTACCCGGGTTTACCAGGCACCGAAAACCGATGGCAGCGGTTATATCCGCGACAAACAACTGCAAGCCCTGGCCCTGTTCAAAGAGGCCGGCTGGACCCCGAAAAACAACACCCTGGTCAACGCCCAGGGTGAACCGCTGCGCTTTACCTTTCTTGATGGCCAGGGCGGCTTCGACCGCATGATCCTGCCGTTCAAGCGCACCCTGGCGCAGATCGGCATCACCATGGACATCCGCAAGATCGATTCGGCGCAGTACATCAACCGGCTCAACGCCCGTGACTACGACATGATCGTGGTCGGCTTCCCGCGCAATGGCGTCCCCATCGTCTCGCCGGGCCGCGAGATGTACGACATGTATGGCTCCAGCAGTGCCACCCAGGTGGGCTCCTCCAATGCCTTTGTGTTGCGCGACCCGGCAGTGGACAGCCTGATCGACGGTCTGGTCCGGGCCAACAGCCGCGACGAGATGGTGCACTACGCCCGCGCCCTGGACCGGGTGCTGCAGTGGGGCTACTACATGATCCCCAACTATTACTCGGTCGGCACCCCGACCGTGTTTCAGAACCGCTTCGCCCGCCCGGTGCTTGGGCCCAAGTACGACGAAGGCCTGGACACCTGGTGGGAAGTCAGCAAGACCGCGCTTACCAACACGGCCATGAGCAAAACCAGCGCATTGTCGGAGGGTCATTGAGATGTTGCATTACATCAGTCGACGTTTATTGCTGATCATCCCCACCTTGCTGTGCATTCTGGTGGTCAACTTTCTGATCGTGCAGGCCGCCCCCGGCGGCCCGGTGGATCAAGCCATCGCGCGTCTGCAGGGGTTCAGCGGCGCTTCGGTCGGCGGCGGTGCCCGCGACATGGCTGGCGCAGGTACCGGCGCCAGCCGCAGCAGCCGCGGGCTGGACCCGCAACTGATCGAAGAGATCAAACACCACTACGGCTTCGACAAACCCATGCATGAGCGCCTGTGGTTGATGCTCAAGAACTACGCGCAGCTGGATTTCGGCAACAGCTTCTTTCGCGGGGCCAAGGTCACTGACCTGATTATGCAAAAGCTGCCGGTGACCATCTCCCTGGGTTTATGGGCGACGCTGATCACTTACCTGATATCGATCCCGCTGGGGATCCGCAAGGCCATCCACAACGGCAGCGCCTTCGATGTCTGGACCAGTACCGCGATCATCATCGGCTACGCCATGCCCGCGTTTCTGTTCGCCATCCTGTTGATCGTGGTGTTTGCCGGGGGCAGTTATGTCAGCTGGTTCCCGGTGCAAGGGCTGGTGTCGGACAACTTCGACAGCCTGAGCCTGCTGGGCAAGGTCGGTGATTATCTGTGGCACATGGTGCTACCCGTGAGCGCGCTGGTCATCGGCGGTTTTGCCACCCTGACCATCCTCACCAAAAACAGCTTTCTCAATGAGATAAGCCGCCAGTACGTAGTGACGGCCCGGGCCAAGGGCCTGACCGAAAAACGCGTGTTGTACGGCCATGTATTGCGCAACGCCATGTTACTGGTGGTGGCCGGCCTGCCCCAGGCACTGATCGAAGTGTTCTTCGCCGGTTCACTGCTGATTGAAACCATCTTCAACCTCGACGGCATTGGCCGCATGAGCTACGAGGCGGCGATTTCCCGTGATTACCCGGTGGTGTTCGGCACCCTGTTTCTGTTCACCCTGTTTGGCCTGCTGATCAAGTTGATCGGCGACCTCTGCTACACCCTGCTCGACCCCCGTATCGACTTCTCGGCGAGGACTGCCTGATGTTTACTCTCTCTCCTCTGGGCCGTCGGCGCCTCGCCCACTTCAAGGCCAACCGCCGTGGCTGGTGGTCATTGTGGCTGTTTATCGGTCTGTTTACGGTATGCCTGGGCGGTGAACTGATCGCCAACGACAAGCCGCTGGCGATCCACTACAAAGATCACTGGTACTTCCCGATTGTGAGCGGCTACGAGGAAACCGACTTCGGCGGCGAACTGCCCTTCGAACCCGATTACAGCAGCGACTATGTGCGCAAACTGATCGCCGGCCAGGGCGGCTGGATGCTGTTTGCGCCCATCCCTTTCAGCTATGACACGGTCAACTATGACCTCACGCAACCCGCCCCGAGCCCGCCCAGCAGCAGCAACTGGCTGGGCACTGACGACCAGGCCCGGGATGTACTGGCCCGGGTGATTTTCGGCGCGCGGATCTCCATCCTGTTCGCTTTGATCCTGACCGCCATCAGCGCCGTGGTCGGCATTACCGCCGGCGCCCTGCAAGGCTTTTATGGCGGCATGGCAGACATGATCGGACAACGGCTGCAGGAGGTCTGGGCAGGGCTGCCGGTGCTGTACCTACTGATCATCCTCTCGGGGTTTATTGCCCCCAGTTTCTGGTGGTTGCTGGGCATCATGGCGCTGTTCAGCTGGCTGGCACTGGTGGACGTGGTGCGCGCCGAGTTCTTGCGCGGGCGCAACCTGGAATACGTCAAGGCTGCTCGCGCTCTGGGCCTGACCAATGGCGCACTGATGCGCCGGCATATCTTGCCCAATGCCATGACCTCGACCCTGACCTACCTGCCCTTCATCCTCACCGGCGCCATCGCCACCCTGACCGCCCTGGACTTTCTGGGCTTCGGCATGCCACCCGGCACCGCCTCGCTGGGCGAGCTCATCGGCCAGGCCAAGCGCAACCTGCAGGCGCCCTGGCTGGGCTTGACCGCGTTTTGCGCACTGGCGCTGATTTTGTCGCTACTGGTGTTTATCGGCGAAGCCTGCCGCGATGCTTTTGATCCCCGGAGTTGAGATGAACGACACATTGATTGAAATACGTGACCTGCGCGTGAGCTTTGCCGGGCAAGAAGTGGTACACGGGCTCAACCTCGACATACGCCGTGGCGAATGCCTGGCCCTGGTGGGTGAATCGGGCTCGGGGAAATCGGTGACGGCACATTCGATCCTGCGCCTTTTGCCCGGCAAGAGTGTGCAGACCCAAGGCAGCATCTGCTATGACGGCACCGATCTGGTGAGCGCCAGCCCGGCGCAATTGCGCAGTTTGCGCGGCAACCGCATCGCGATGATTTTTCAGGAGCCGATGACCTCGCTCAACCCTTTGCACACCGTACAAAAGCAAATCAGCGAAGTGCTGATCACCCACAAAGGCCTGAAAAACCGCGCAGCCCGCACCCGCACCCTGGAGCTGCTGGAGCTGGTGGGCATTCGTGACCCGCAAAAACGCCTCAATGCCTACCCGCACCAACTGTCCGGCGGGCAACGGCAACGGGTGATGATCGCCATGGCCCTGGCCAATGAGCCCGAGCTGCTGATCGCCGACGAACCGACCACCGCGCTGGACGTGACGGTTCAGCAAAAGATCCTCGAGTTGCTGATCGATCTGCAGCAGCGTCTGGGCATGTCATTGCTGCTGATCAGCCATGACCTCAACCTGGTACGGCGCATTGCCCAGCGTGTCTGCGTGATGCGCGGTGGCGAGATCGTCGAACAGGCCGACTGCGAGACCCTGTTTTGCAGCCCCAGGCACCCCTATAGCCGGATGCTTATCGAAGCCGAGCCCAGCGGTCGGCCTGTACCGGTGAAAGATCGCCACCCACTGCTGCAAGTCAGCAACCTGAAGGTCTGGTTCCCCCTGCCCAAGCCTCTGTTCAGCCGCGAACGGCATTACGTCAAGGCAGTGGACGGCGTGTCATTCGAACTGCTGAAGGGCCGTACCCTGGGGATAGTCGGAGAGTCGGGCTCAGGCAAGTCCACCCTTGGCCAGGCCGTGCTGCGCCTGATTGAATCCGAAGGTGACATCCGCTTTGGCAACAAACAGCTGAGCCTGCTCAGTCAGGATTTGTTGCGCCCGTTGCGCCGGCAAATGCAGGTGGTCTTTCAGGACCCGTTCGGCAGCCTGAGCCCGCGCATGTCAGTGCAGCAGATCATCAGTGAAGGGCTGCTGGCCCATGACATTGGCACCGTGCAAGAACGTGAAGCCGCCGTGATCCGGGTGCTTGAAGAAGTGGGGCTTGATCCGCAAAGCCGTCATCGCTACCCCCATGAGTTTTCGGGTGGCCAGCGCCAGCGCATCTCCATTGCCCGGGCCCTGATCATGGAACCGGCGCTGATCCTGCTGGACGAGCCGACCTCGGCACTGGATCGAACCGTGCAAAAACAGGTGGTGGATCTGCTCCGGGATCTGCAGGCCCGCCACGGCCTGACTTACCTGTTCATCAGCCACGACCTGGCCGTGGTCAATGCCCTGGCCCATGACATGATCGTGATCAAGGACGGCAAAGTGGTGGAGCAAGGCAACGCCCAAACCATTTTCGATAACCCGCAACATGCCTACACCCGGGAGTTACTGCAGGCCAGCAGCCTGAAAACCCAACGCCTGGCAGAAGCCGTATAACCCCGGCTGAACTGTAGGAGCGAGCTTGCCTCGCGAGCTTTTCAAGATCGCCAAGAGCTCGCGAGGCAAGCTCGCTCCTACAGATTACATATAACCTAATAGAATATTTATGGAGTTTAATATTCTTTTTTAAACCCTAAATTACCTGCAAGAATCTCGTCATAAATCTTCCAACTCATGATGAGAACGAAATGAAAAAACTCACTGCCCTCACCGCTTTGACCCTGGCCGTTTTGTCGGGGCTGGCCCACGCCGACCGTCTGGATGACATCAAAAAGTCCGGTGTGCTGCGCGTAGCGTCTTTTGACAGCAACCCGCCATTTGGTTTTGTCGACGCCAAAAGCAAGCAGATCGAAGGCCTGGACGTGGACTACGCCAAGGCCATCGCCGACAAACTGGGGGTGAAATTGCAGTTGCAGCCAACCAACCCGGCCAACCGCGTGCCGCTGCTGGTCGCCAACAAGGTCGACCTGGTGCTGGCCAACTTCACCATTACCCCGGAGCGCACCGAACAGGTGAACTTCAGCATTCCGTACTTCGCCTCGGGCCAGCAGTTCATCGTCAAGAAAGGCACACTCACCTCCCCGCAGGAGCTGAACAAATGGCGTGTGGGCGTGGACAAGGGCACGGTCAACGAGGGTGTGCTGCGCGAGAAATTCCCCGGCGCCAAAGTGGTGGCCTATGACGATACGCCGTTCGCCTTCACGGCATTGCGCAACGGTAACGTGCAAGCCATTACCCAGGACGGTCCGAAACTGATCGGGCTGCTGGCCAACGTGCCGGACAAGGACAAGTACGAAGTGCCGCCGTTCACCATCTCCAATGACTTGATCGGCGTCGGCATTCCAAAAGGTGAAGAGCGCCTGACCGAAGTGGTCAACCAGACCCTCACCGACCTCGAAGCCCAGGGCAAGGCTCAAGGCATCTACGACACCTGGTTCGGTCCCGCCACCAAGACCCCGCTGACCCGTCTGTACAAGATTGGCGACAAGAGCTAATCACCCCTAGCGGCATCTTCAAGCCCGTCACGGTCAACCGGACGGGTTTTGTTCGTTTCTGGATGGACCCTGTTTATGTTTGGTGAACTGCTTGGCCCGAAATACCTGCACTGGTTGCTCGATGGTTTTGTACTGACCCTGATTCTCTCGCTCCTGACCTGCCTGATCGCCACCGGGCTGGGGTTTTTACTGTGTCTGGCGCGGATCTCTGCTTCGCGTCTGTGGTCATGGCCCGCCCGCGCCTATCTGGCGCTGTTTCGTAATACGCCGCTGCTGGTGCAGCTGTTTTTCTGGTACTTCGGGGTCACGGCGATGCTCCCCGAGGGGCTGGTGATGTGGCTCAACCAACCGCGCACCCTGTCACTGGGGCTGTTTGATATTGAATGGCCGTCCTTTGAGTTCATCGCCGGCTTCTGGGGCCTGATGCTCTACACCGCGGCATTTATTTGTGAAGAGTTTCGTGCCGGTGTCGGCTCGGTGCGGCCCGAACAGCGGGCGGCCGGTCTCGCACTGGGCTTCACCCCGGCGCAGGTGTGGCGCTATATCGTGTTCCCACAAGCCGTACGCACTGCACTGGGCCCGCTGCTGGGGCAATACATGAATGCGCTGAAAAACTCTTCGCTGACCATGGCCATCGGCCTGGCCGAGCTGTCTTACGCCTCGCGCCAGGTCGAGACCGAAACCTTCAAGACGTTCCAGGCCTTTGGTTTCGCGACCCTGCTGTACGTGGCCAGCATTGCCCTGATCGAAGTGATCGGCCAAGGCGTTGCCCGCAGCAAGTGGTACAAACAGGGAGTGCTGTAGGCCATGGACTTTTCGGTAATTAGCGACAACCTCTCGTATTTCTTGCTCGGCGCCTACCCCGACGGCCCGTTGGGGGGTGCGGCACTGACACTGGTATTGAGCGCGCTGTCGGGGGTGATCTCGGCGGTACTGGGGCTGGTGCTGGGCATCGCGCTGGTGCTCATTCGCAGCAGAGTGCGCTGGCTGTTGCTCGCAGTGCTCGGCTTTTTGCGGGCGATCCCGGTGGTGATGCTGATTTTCTGGAGCTACTTCCTGCTGCCCATCGTATTCAAGGTGGACGTACCTGCCCTGGCCACGGTGGTGTGTGCCCTGTCGTTGATCGGAGGCGCGTATCTGGCGCACTCGGTCTATGCCGGGATCAGCAGCCTGGCGCCCGGGCAATGGGCCGCGGGCAAGGCGCTGGGCCTGAGTACGTGGCAAGTACTGCGCCTGATCATCCTGCCGCAGGCCTTGCCGATGATGCTGCCCTCCTTCCTCAACCAATGGATTTCACTGATCAAGGACACCTCACTGGCGTATGTGATCGGCGTGGGCGAACTGTCGTTCGTCGCCACCCAGGTCAGCAACCGGGTGATGGTGCACCCGACGGAAATATTCCTGTTTGTGGCGCTGGTGTACTTCGTGTTTTGCAGCAGCCTGGACCTGGTTGCCAATCACTTGATCAAGCCCAAAGCCAAAACCCGCTAACCGCGAACCCGACCTGTAGGAGCGAGCTTGCTCGCGAGCTTTTGAGCGGTTCAACGAAGAGCTCGCGAGGCAAGCTCGCTCCTACAGAGGGGGGTGGCGGGCAATGGCGTATGTGATCGGCTGCTGTACTTTGTGTTTTCCAGCAGTCTGGACCTGATGGCCAATCACTTGATCAAGCCCAACACCAAACCCGCGAACCCGTGAACCCGACCTGTAGGAGCGAGCTTGCTCGCGAGCTTTTGAGCGGTTCAACGAAGAGCTCGCGAGCAAGCTCGCTCCTACAGGGGGTCAGGTCAGGGTTGTGATCATGGCCCACACGGGGGCGAAACCCAGTGGCAGCCATACCGCCAGCCGTGGCCGGTAAGGCAGCAGCATCAATAGCCCGAACCCACTCAACGAAAGCATGCCGAACCAGCCAACGGGGCCCATGGCCCAGCCCCAGGCTTGCGCGCAAAAGTACAGGCTCAGCCCCAGGCTCAACCAGCCAGCCGCACGCAAGCTGTGGCGCAAGCTGACCGGGGGGACTTTGTGCCAGAGCTGTTTGTAGTGACGCTCCAGCCCCTGACACAACGCGAGCATGCCCAGGTAGGCGAATGCCCATCCAGCAAAAAAATCAGCCAGCATCTCAGTTCACCTCGACCATGGCGGCCGTCTTTTTACGCGGTACCCGCTCCACCACCGGTTGCGAAACCTTCCAGCACGCCCACAGCAACATGGCCCCCAGCACCATGGCTGTCAGTTCGACGCCCATGCGGCTGTGCAGCGCCCATGGCCGGTCAACTGTAAACATGCTCAGTAACGGCAAGCCCAGGCACATCAGCCCGGCCAGCCCCAGTTGCTCACGCCAGGCCTGCATGCGCGGTCTGAGCAAGGCATGCACCAGACTTAACGCCCATACCCCGAAGAATACGTTCAGCTCCGCATCTGCTCGTTCCTTGAGCGCCACCGGTAACAGGTGATTGCCCCACAGCAAGCCGATGCAGGCCAGGCTCAAACCGGCCATGGCCGTGACGTTGATGGCCTCGACCAGGCGATAGAACACCTGCCCTGCCCGGCTTTCACTGGCATATTTACGCCGGCGCTTGACGGTAAACAGCACCAGGCCGCTGGCGATCATGGCGCTGCTGATCAACCCGCAAACGAAGTACAGCCAACGCATCGGGTAGCCGCCAAACTGGGCGAAGTGCAAGCCGGAAATCACCCGATGGGTAAGCACCGTAGGACGCATTTCGGTCGGCCCCGATAACTGCTCGCCGGTGACCCCGTCAAAGCGCATGCCCTGGCCTTTGGTCAGGGCAATCCGGTTGCCCAGAATCGGCCGGATCTGGATCTGCGCGTTGCTCTGCCCGGGATTGGTAATGTTGACCCCGCTCAAGGGCCCCATCACCTCGCGGGCCTTGGCCAGCAACGGCCCGACAGCCACCAGCGGCGCGGGCCCTGCCGCTTGCGGGCGCTCTATTTCCAGGGCCGCAGGTGCCGGGTCTTGTGCCTTGAAGAAGGCTTCGCGATTGCCATCAAACAGGGCGTCCATGGCAGCAGGCATATAAATCACCAGAAAAATCGCCAGCCCGCTGTAGGTGATCATCAAATGGAACGGCAACAACAGCACGGCACTGGCGTTGTGCGCGTCGAGCCACGAACGCTGGCCCTTGGCCGGGCGGAAGGTGAAGAACTCCTTGAAGAATTTTTTGTGAATCACGATCCCGCTGACCAGCGCCGCCAGCATGCCCATCGCCAGAGCCCCCACCAGATAGATCCCCAGCAGGCCAGGCATATGCAAGGTGAAGTGAAACAGGAAGAAAAACCGGCCACCCACCGTTTCACGCACCGGCAGTACCTCGCCGGTCGCAGGATCGAGGGTCACCGATACGCCGTCCCGTCGCCCGCCCGTGGAGGCCTGCAACTCGGGAGAGCGTTCGTAGGGCAAGCTGATGCCCCACTGTGTGGCGTCGGGCTTGTGGGCGCGCAAATAATTCAGCGCGGTGTCCACCGCCTGTTCATTGCTCAGGTGATGTGCGGGCAGTTCGGGGTGCATCCAGTTATCGATCTCCTGATCGAACACCGCGAGGCTGCCGGTCAGGAAGATTACGAACAGTAACCAGCCAACGACCAGGCCGCCCCAGGTGTGCAACCAGGCCATGGATTGGGTCAGAGTCTGTTTCATCCCAGGCGCTCCAGCAGTTGTGGCCAAAACCCGATTGCGCCCAGGGGCACCGCCAGCGCTGCGCCCATCCAGGCCGACCATTGATGGCGGGCAGCAAAGGCCCACAGGATGGCAAAGGTGTAGATCACAAACGACAGCAGGCTGGCGACGATCATCGAGTCCACGTTATCCAGCGGCAACACGCGCGCCAGTGCCGCAGTAAAGGCATAGGTAAAGACGTAGCCGCCGACCAGTGCCGCCAGCGTGCGAGACAGGATCGGCACCCAGGCCGACGTTGTGATGTTCATGCTTTTTATTCCTTCATCGAACCCCGGGTTTTCACCGGCACCAGATGCGACAACGGCGCGGCACCCGCGTGGGTGTCGCGCCTGTTAATGCCTGTGCTTAACGAACAGGCCAGGGTTGTTATCAGAACGAGCTGGTCACCGATGCGAAGTAGGCACGGCCTGCCTCGTTGTAGGTTTGTGCGCCGGCTTCGTCAGCGTTGCCCTTGCGGTACAACTGCTTGTCGAACAGGTTGTTGATGCCCACCCGCACGCTGAAGTTTTTGTTGAACTCATAGCCGCTGCTCAACCCCACCAGACCATATGGATCAACCGGTTGCTGGACTGACTTGTCGAGTTCTTCGTTGGCGCGGTTGTTGCGCTTGGGCGCTTCCTGCTTGCCGTAGTAAGTGCCGCTGACCTGGAACGACAGCGCTTGTGTGGCGTACCAGTCCAGCGTGGTGTTGAGCGTGTACTTGGGAATGATGCTCAGCGGGTCGCCGGTTTGCTTGTCCTTGCTTTCGATCATGTAGGTCAGGTTGGTGTTCCAGTCCAGATCCTCGCGCAGGTTGACGAACAGGTTGCCTTCGACCCCTTGGACGATGGCCTTGCCACTGTTTTCCCATTGCAGGACGCGACGCCCGTTGGGCAGGCGGAACGCCGACTCGTTGCTGGCATTGATTTTGTTCTGGTAGTCGTTACGGAAATACGTCGCGCTGGTGCGCCACGTGCCCTTGTCGAACGCCAGGCCAATCTCTTTGTTAACACTGATTTCCGGCTTCAGGTCCGGGTTGCCCACCAGGTAGCAGCCCCCGATGTTGACCTCGACCACGCTGCAACCGTTACCCCGGCTGTACAGCAGGTAGTTGGGGTTGGACTGGTACAGGTTCGGGGTTTTGTAAGCCCGGGCGATACCGCCCTTGATGCTCAGCTCGTCAGTGATCTGGTGCGACGCGTTCAGGCTCGGGCTCCAGTTGCCACCAAACTCATTGTGGTGATCGAAACGTACGCCCGGGGTGACGATGGTTTTGGCGCCGACTTCAATGTTGTCCTCAACGTAGAACGCATAGCTGTTGGCGGTGGTTTTGGTCTGGGTCCGGTCCTGGCCGGGAATCGCGGCATCGCCGTTGGCACCCGGGTCCCAGCTCTGGGGACGCAACGACCCTGGATCATTCAGCGATTCGTAGAGGTATTCGCCACCCAATGTCAGGACCTGGGCAGTGCCCATGGTCAGCGGCAAGTTCACTTCGCCGGTGGCGCGGGTATTGCGCAGGCGTGATTCAAACCGCCCGGCGCTTTGCGACGGGGCGCCCTCACCATAACCGGCCAGACCTTCGTTAAGGCGGGCGTTACGGGTCAGGTCATGGGTCAGCGAAGCGGTGGTTGAGCCCCAGTCAAACGAGCCATTGTGGGTCGCCGAAAAGGTGCTGCGCTGCAGCACGCTGGTTTCTTTGCCCGTGAGACTGTTAACGAAGTCACCACCGCTGTTGAGCATGGTGTCACCGGCAAAGATATTGCCCTGGCGGCTGTAGCTGGCTTCCAGGTCCAGGCTTTGTTCCGGGGTGAACTGCCAGCTGAGCAAGCCGTTGACGTCCTTGTTGCGCACGCCTTCGCGCCCCGCCACCACGCTGTCAGGCGAGGCCTGGGCTGCGGTGTTGATGCCAGGATCGTCGGCGTCGGTCTTGTTTACGCCGCCGTAGACACGAAACACCAGATCATCGGTGATCGGGCCACTGAGGTTGAAGTTGGTGCGCTTGCTGATACCTTCGGCATCGTCCTCAGGGGACAGGTAATACGCCGTGAGCGAGCCGCTGAGTTTGCTGGACGGGCGCTTGGTGATGATGTTGACCACCCCGCCCATGGCGCCCGAACCGTAGCGGGCAGCTGCCGGGCCACGCAGGATTTCGATACGCTCGACTTCTTCGGCCGGAACCCAGTTGGTTTCGCCGCGGGTATCACGGTCGCCGCTCCAGCCATAGCGCTGGGCGTTGCGCGAAGAAGACGGCTTGCCGTCAATCAGGATCAGGGTGTTTTCCGGGCCCATGCCGCGCAGGTCGATCTGGCGGTTGTTGCCGCGACTGCCGCTGGAGCTGTTACCGGTGAGGTTGACCCCGGGCTCACGGCGGATGATGTCGGAGAGATCGTTGGCCGGAGGACGCTTTTTGATGTCCTCTGCGGTGATGATCGAGACCCCCGGCGCCTGCTTCAACTCTTGAGCAGCGGTGCCCAAAACGCGGGTTTCTTCAAGTTGCAGCGCTTGTTTGGTGCCCTCTACCGGCAGGTCGCCGGCTTCGATCGGCACCTCGTCGCGATCACGCTCCAGCACGTCGGCGAGCAAGGTTGGCGAAGCAAGTGCGGCCACAATGGCCAAAGAAAATTGACTGCGTTTGAATCGAGACGACATGTCCAGTTGATCCCTTAACAATGGAGTGTGCTCAGCAGACTTAAGGCTGGAATCGCTGCGAACGGCTCCGGAAGGACCCCTCGGCATTTAGCTACCCCCGCCACTGCAAGGACTGTAATGATAAACACTCTCATTTAAGAGTAAAGCGCATTTGATAGTGATACTCGTTACAAAGTTCCCCGGGGCCAGTGTTTTAGAGGCTTTACAGAGTAAAAAAAATTAAATTGCCGGCTGAATCCACAGGCTCTGGCGCTTCAATATTGCGCACCACCGTGGAAAAAGGATCACAGGCAAGCTCGTTCCTGCAGGGTAAACTGTTGCCCTTGCACACTTTTTTGAGCCCGCATCATGACTGACGAACTAAAAATCAATGACCTGGTACAGGGCGAAGGCAAAGCCGTGGTCAAGGGCGCCCTGATCACCACCCAATACACCGGCTGGCTCGAAGACGGCTCGGTGTTCGACTCATCGTTCGAACGCGGCAAACCGTTCCAGTGCGTGATTGGTACCGGGCGCGTAATCAAAGGCTGGGACATCGGTCTGATGGGCATGCAGGTCGGCGGTACGCGGACCCTGCAGGTTCCGGCACACCTGGCCTATGGTGAGAGAAGCATGGGCGCGCACATCACGCCGAACTCCAGCCTCAGGTTCGAGATCCAATTGCTGGAAGTCCTTACCCGGGACGATTAAGCCACGCGCCCTGGCCAAAATTTTTGAGGAGTTAAACCCTGTTGAATCGATTCTTCCTGCGGCTTTTGCTGCTTGTTCCGTTAGCAGTGGTGGCCGGTTGCAGCAGCCAGAGTAGCCGCACTGTACCCGGCCAGACCCCGGAGCAAGTACGCGCCAGGATCGTGCAATTGCTGCCGGCCAGGATTGCCGATCCCCAGGGCTGGGCCACTGACATTCATGCCGCGTTTTCTGCCCAGGGCCTTGCCCCGACGGATGAAAACCTGTGTTCGGTGCTGGCCGTCACTGAGCAGGAATCCAACTTTCAGGCCGACCCGCCGGTGCCGGGCCTGGCCAAAATCGCCCGCACTGAAATCAACCGCCGGGCCGGCAAACTGCATATCCCCGAATTCGTGGTGCGCAGTGCACTGAGCATCAGTTCGCCAACTGGCAAAACCTACAATCAGCGGCTCGATGCGGCCCGTACCGAAGGCGAGTTAAGTGCCATTTTTGATGATTTCATTGGCATGGTTCCGCTGGGTAAAAGCCTGTTCGGTAATTTGAACCCGGTGCACACCGGCGGCCCGATGCAGGTGAGCATTGCCTTTGCACAAAAGCAGGCGCGCGATTATCCGTACCCGGTAGCAGGCACAATCCGACAGGAAGTGTTCACCCGCCGTGGCGGCATGTATTTCGGTATCGCCCACTTGCTGGGCTACCCGGTCGACTACACACAATCGCTGTACCGTTTCGCCGACTTTAATGCCGGCTGGTACGCCAGTCGCAATGCCGCTTTTCAAAATGCTGTGAGCCAGGTTTCCGGCATACCTCTGACCCTGGATGGCGATCTGACCATTCCTGGATCCTATGCCCTGGGCTCAACCGAGCGGGCGGTGCGCGCACTGGGCAAGCAGCTGAACCTCAGTGATAACGCCATCAGAAACCAGCTGTTAAAGGGCGACCGTCTGGAGTTTGACCAGACCGATGTGTACCGCAAGGTGTTTGCGCTGGCTGACCGCCAGCAAGGCAAGCCGCTGCCCCGCGCCGTGCTGCCGGGCATTACCCTGCAAAGCCCTAAAATAACCCGCAACCTGACCACGGCCTGGTTCGCCAAGCGCGTGGATGAGCGTCGTCAGCGTTGCATGAGCCGGGCCAGCACATTGAAAGCCCCAATGGCTTTGTAATTCTTGGCGCAGCCTGCCGCTGTGACTGCACAGACCTATTCGCTTACGAACAAAATAGTTGAAAACGTACAGATGCGGAGTAAGGTAATGATTACCTTATCGCAAGGAGAACGCCATGGGTCTCGCCGCCAGAAACATCGAGCCCGATATCACTACCGGTGATGCCGGGCGCGTCGCCCTGACCTTTTTCTTCAACCTCATGGAACACTGGGGTTGCAGCAAGGAGCAGCAATGCACGCTGCTGGGGGCCATCGGCAATACCACCTATTTCAAATACAAAAAGCTGCCCAATGTGCGGTTGCCCCACGACACCCTTGAGCGCATTTCGTACCTCATGGGGGTGCACAAAGCGTTGCGCATCCTGTTCAGCAACCAGCCTGAACGGGCCTATGAGTGGGTCCACAAGCCCAATACCGCGGCACCGTTCAATGGCCAGACGGCCTTGAGCTACATGCTCGGCGGTCAGGTTGTCGACCTGGCTGACGTACGTCGCTATCTGGACGGGGTCCGCGGCTGATGCCCGGCGTTTTACCCGGTTGGGACAAGGCCTGGCGCATCATCAATAGTGCGTTCCCGCCGATCTCGGTGTTTGAAGACACCCTCGACCCGGCAGACCTAGAACTGGCCTATGCCCTGGAAGGGCTGACCAATGACCGGCTGCGCGATGAAGCCGGCCTGCTCGCACGGGTCAGGCCTGAAGACCGGCTGTCTGGCCAGGGATCAACCCCGGTGATGGCGGCCTTTACCCATATTGGCCGGGCCAGTCGTTTTACCGATGGCAGCTACGGGGTGTATTACTGCGCCAGCAGTGTCGAAGCGGCGATCGCCGAGACCTGCTTTCATCAGGAGCAATTCTGGCGTGCTACTCAGGAGGCCAGCATTGAAATCACCCTGCGCACTTACATCAACACGGTGTGTCGGCCAATGATCGACGTGCGCGCAGACCCCTCCCTGCATCAGCCCTCCCCTGCCAGTTATGGCATCTCCCAGGCCTTTGCCCGCCCATTGCGTGAAGAAGGTGCCTGGGGCTTGCTGTACAACAGCGTGCGCCTCGAGGGCCATGAATGCGTGGCAGCGTTTCGCCCGCCCGCACTGACGTTGCCGGTGCAGGGTCCGCATTTTCGCTATGTGTGGGATGAGAGGAAGCAGGCGATCGCCTGGGTATTGCAGGTCAGCGAGGTGGTGTTTTAAACCGCCGGGGTAACGTCACCCCGGCGTATTCACTTACAAGCCATCGCCAGGCTTGAGGGTGCGTTCGGCAACAGCTTCGGCGCTCTTTTCCTGCCATACCGGCCAGTACTCGGCACGTTTTTTCTCAACGCTGGCCTTGACCCGCTCGTACCAGGCCAGGGACTTGGGCGAGTTGGTCACCAGGTCGGTGTCTTCAACCCAGCCCTGGAAGTTTTTCGACTTCAGACTGTGGGACGCATCCGGGTCGTTGCTGACCGGCCACAGAGAGAAACGGGCTTTCCAGAAACCCATACGCGGCGTTACCAGCGCGTAGTAGGTTTTGCCGGCCACCAGGTCAGCTTCCATAAAGTCAGCCGCCTCGGACACCACCATAAAGGTGTGTTTGCCCGCGGTGACCGGGTGCGCGATTTTCGTACCGTTGGCCATTACCCCAATGAATTGAGTCTTGCCATCCGTCACGTCATACAGCGACGAGGTAATCGCTTTACCGGTAAAGGCATCGCGCATAAAGACCACTTGCGCCATGTCCGGGGCAGCGGCTGGCAGCGTCTGGTCGGCCACAGGAGTCATCGGGTTGCCGGCGCAGCCGGTCAACAACAGGGTGCCCAACAAGGCAAAAACATATAACACGCGCATCTACAGCTCCTTTGAGTCGCTATTTCCTTACCCGGCGTCTGCCAGGCCGGCGGCATTATCGGTACTCGTTGCCTTGAAGGGAACCAGTTAACTCTTCAGGCCGTCGCAACCCGGATCAAAGGAGCCAGGTTTTAGGTAATCGCATTCAAATGCTGCCCCGTATGCAACCGAAGCCTGTACCCACGGTCAGGATTTGCTTTTTCATCCGAAACGCCCGAATAACTGAGCAGCCACCAACTACGTCTATAGGGGCCGTAGTTAATTGTGAAAATAGCTATTCAAAAGACTTCCGCGTATGGGACGAGGGGTGTATACAGCAAAAAGTAGGTCGAGGAGCAGTTGAATAGAAAGCACTTACCACTCGCGCTCGCAAAACATCGACCCCTGCCATCTTAAACTTACCTGCGTGCAAACCAACGCTTCGACGGTATTTTACCGGGAACACACGCGACTTGCAGAACAGCGCCAACAAAAGCAATCCACCTGACTATAGAGTCTCCCTCAAAGTAACCCTTGAAAGGCAAATATAATAAAATATAGCCATCGCGTGCCACACCAAGCTGGAGGCTTCCCCAAAGTACGAGAAATATAAAGAAAAACCAAAACCTTCGAGGTGTGAGATTAGCACCCGAGAGGCTTCGTGAGATTGAGTAAAAGATCAGAAAGGCGCCGAGGGATAAAAGAAAATACACGAACACTGCAAAGAATTGATTACTGGTCACGACTGTTGGCCTCCACAGACATGGTGTTTATTGTTGTGGTGTTGGAAATAACTTCAAATGTGAGTGCCGCCTTACTTGAGTGTTCATATCCACGCACAAAATCGGCGCGTACATACCTAAACAAGCGCCATGCATCCGGCCTTAATACCAGCCTGCCAACACCATAAGCGGAAAGTCCCAAGTCGACGGCTCCATAGGCCATATCGCCTGCAAATTCTCCGCCACCCATTATTTTTGCGGCCCCTTGATAACCCTTTCTGAGGGGGCCCTGTATATCTGAGCGGCCTCCCCATAAGCTTCGGCCATTTTCATATGCATTGTTGGCCCCATGAGCCATCAGAGGAGCCCCGCCGAAAAGGCACAGCAGACCCGCCGAGCCGTAGCACATCCCAGCACCTGCTGCGAACTGAAGTACTCCGGCGATTGCAGCGACCCCTTTTTGAGCGACCTCCAGTGACCGGCTTTGCAGGTGATTCTGTTCGTTATTTATGTCTTTCAGACCCTGCTCAGGGCTTTTTTTGCCTTGCGCAACTTCATTAACAATACCTCGCCCATAACAAAAGACCTCACGATTGAATTGAAGGCGCAAGGTGCCATCTTTAAGGTAGCGAGCACTCAGTACACAGGCTTGGTCTGCCAAATCATCAGCGGCCTTACAGACGGCCGAATAATCGCAGCGACTGAATATAGAGGTATCCTTTAGTTGACCCATCTTTCACTCCCAACAACGGTACCCGGCGCTCCCTGCCTGACAACCTTATGGTATCGAACAGCAAAGTACTCCTGAAGATTGACGTCATTAGCCAAGAGTGCGTGACCTTTACCGCCGATCGTCATGTAACAGTCATTATCCATACGCACCACGTCTTTTAATCAGCGGAGCATTCTATTACACGTAATTCATTCAGACCGTAGGATACATCCGAAAAACAACCTACATAGTTCGAGATCAAGAACAGCATATTATTGAAAGACCTGACCAGGTAGTTTGCGGGCAGGCTATAAAATTGAATACTCACTTTGTGTTGCACTGCTCCCAAACCCAAAAGGTTTAAAAACGGCGTAAACGGTACCTCTAATACCAGAAGACTGATTTTGCTGGTAATCAATCCCCTTGGATATCACTGGCGTTGTATACGACACTCAATGCCTGATTTTCTTGCTCGATGGCAACGCTGAAAGACACCAGGCGAGCGCTGCAGACATGGAGCAGGCGGTGGACAGCAATTCCGTTGCCGTGACCGATATCCCGAAGTGAATCCTTCACACAGTGTATTGCTTGAACAGCTCCTCCTTGATAATCAGCAACGCGTCTTCGTAATAACGCTCGCCGCGGGCCTCGCTGAGTAACACCGAACGCGTACTGCCGGGGCCTTCGCCGGGGGTGTGTTCACAGGTCAGGTAGAACTCGGCCGTTTCGGGCCTGAATTCCAGGTAGTAAAACAACTCGCGGCCTTCGCGGTGCCAGTAGCCTATTTCTCTGCGCATGGGTGTCCCTGGTCGGTGTTTGCGGCTGATCGAGGCGATGCTATCGCGAGCAAGCTCGCGCCTGGAGGTTTTTATCCAGGCGGATAATACCGGCGATACGCTCCAGTGCCACTTTCAGGGTCTGGGCACTTTCGGCAGCTGTCAGGCTGATGCGCAATGCATTGAGGGTGGTGGATTTCACCGCAAATACCTCCGCAGGCACTACATCCACACCAACGGCACGACAGGCCTCGACGAGCGACACGTCGCCCTCGGCAACGCTGAGCCAGATATGCGGCGACGGGGTGTCGGACGGGGACATGGCCGCACCCAGCAGTTTTTTCGCCAGACGCCAGCGCCGGGTCACTTCAAGGGTTTGCCACTGCGCGCGCTCATGGGCCGTTCCATCGCTGATCCACTGGCAGGCAATGGCGACGCACAGCGGCGCAACCCCCCAGTGCGCGGACTGTGCATGGGGGTCAATGCGCGCCAGCAGTTGCGCGCTTGCAGCGATCCAGCCCAGCCGCACGCCCGCCGCGACGGTCTTGGACAAACTGCTCACCAGCACCCCGAAATCCGGCAAATAGCGGTACAGCGGTGGACTGTCGGTCAGCGCTCCGTAGACATCGTCTTCGACCACCCAGACCCCATGGCGCCGGGCGATCCGGGCAATCTCCTGTTTGCGCTCGACCCCCATCAGCGCTGAAGTCGGGTTTTGCAGGGTCGGCGTGAGCACTGCAATTCTGGCGCCCGTGGCGCGGATCATGCGGTCAAAATCCTCCGGCACAATGCCCTGGCGATCCATCGCCACGCCGTGCATGGGCAACCGTAACTGCGCGCAGGCGGCCTTGATACCCGGCGCGGTAAAGGCTTCAACCAGTACCGGCTCGCCGGCCTGGCATAACGACAGCAACACCGTGAACAGGCCTTGCTGGGCACCGGTGCACAGCATGATGTTTTCTACTGCCAGCTCCAGGCCCCGGCCCTTGAGCCACAGCGCACCCAGCACCCGCGCCCGGAGCAAGTCCGCTGCACTCAGATAACTTTGCAAGCGAATTGCCTGGCCGGTAGCGAGCAAGCCCGACAACGCCTGCGCATCGCTTTGGCCGATGTGATCAATGGCCGGGACATTGGTTCGCAAATCAATCCGTGCAGCCTGCTCGTCGACCTGCTGCAAACGAAACAGTGTGGCCTCCTGACTGCCCGCCAGCACATAGGTACCGCGCCCGACCTCCCCCGATACCAGGTGCCGGCGCGCAGCCTCGCGGTAAGCCTGCATGGTGGTGCTGGGATTCCAGCCCAGGGCCCAGGCCAGCCGCCGTTGCGGTGGCAGGCGAGCCCCCGGCTTGAGATCGCCACAGGCAATGGCCCGGGCAATGGCCTCCACCAGCGCCAGGTAGCGCGGTTGTTGGGAATCGCCGAGGTCAGGTATCCACATTTATTGTTGGCCATGCAATATAAGGATCGGCCCATACAATGCAGCGCGCCTAGAATCGAGTAAACCCCTTGATGACGGTGCGCCATGTTTGATTTGAACTCCCTTCGCCTCGCCGCTACTGATGTGTATCGCAGCATGGCGCCTACCCCGCAGCTGGCCTGGCCGGTGCTGGCCGATCGTTTGGGCTGCACAGTGTGGGTCAAGCACGAAAACCACACCCCCACCGGCGCATTCAAAGTGCGTGGCGGCTTGTTGTATGTGCAAGGCCTGCTTGCCCGCGAACCCGCTATCAAGGGGCTGGTGACCGCTACCCGTGGCAATCACGGGCAAAGCCTGGCGCTGGCCGCCAGCCGCATGGGACTGAAAATCAGCATCGTGGTGCCCGAAGGCAATTCACTGGAAAAAAACGCCGCCATGCGCGCTATGGGCGCCACCGTGATCGAGTGCGGCAAGGACTTCGATGAAGCCCGCAGCAAAGCCGCCGCCCTGGCACAAAACCATGGCTTGCATCTGGTCCCGGCCTTCCACCCCGACCTGATTCGCGGAGTGGCGACCTATGCCCTGGAATTATTCGAAGCCGTGAGTGAACTGGATACGGTGTATGTACCCATCGGCATGGGCTCGGGGATTTGCGGGCTGATCCGCACCCGCGATCTGCTGGGGCTGAAGACCGAGATCGTCGGTGTGGTGTCGAGCCATGCCGATGCCTTTGCGCAAAGTGTTGAACAGGGCCGGGTCATCTGCACCGATACCGCACACACCTTTGCCGATGGCCTGGCCTGCCGCCAGCCATTGCCCGAATCGCTGGCAATCATCGCCAAAGGCGCCGCACGGGTTATTCGCGTGTCAGACCGAGAGATTGCCTACGCCATGCGCCTGTGCCATGAAACCACCCACAACACGGCCGAGGGTGCGGGTGCCGCTGCGCTGGCAGGCTTGATCAAGGAACAAGCACTGCAGCAGGGGCGGCGTGTAGCGGTGATTCTCAGTGGCGCCAATATCGATCGTCAGTTGTATGCCGGGATCCTCGACGAAGACTCGGCAAGCCCGACTGTCTAAGTTCAAGCCCATTCGTTACGGGACAAGGGCGTGGCCACGCCCTTAAACAAAATTTCATCCCTGCGACAAATTGTCTTTATTTGTGACAAAAACAGGCTCAGAATAAAAACTGTACTGTACAGTACCATTCTAAAACCTACGCCCGCAGTGCATGTAAAGGCCTTGGCTGCCGGCTTCAGGGATCTACGTAATGAACAACGCTAAACCAGAGGCCCCGGCCTCTAAAGGGAGACAGCTGCTGCTGGCCGTCTTCGGGATTCTGCTTGGACTGAGCGGCCTGTTCCTGGCGATCAAGGGCGCGCAACTGGTGATGCTCGGCGGCTCCTGGTACTACCTGCTGACGGGTTTCGCACTGGTACTTTGCGGTGTCCTGTATCTACGGGTAAAACCCGCAGCCACCGCGGTTTTCGCCATTGTCTTTGTTGTCACTGTTATCTGGTCAGTATGGGAAGCAGGCTTCACTTTCTGGCCGATGGTGCCGCGTCTGGCCCCCTTTCTGGTCATAGGTCTGCTGGCTTCGCTGCTGCACCCGTGGCTGAGCCGGGGTCGCCAGCGTGTTGCGAGTTACTGCTCGGCAGTCGCGTTTGCCGCTGTGCTGGTGATGGGTGCAAACGCCCTCTTCACCCCGCACGGAGTGATGCAAGGTAAAGCCCTGCCCGTCGCGCAACCGCAAGCCAGCGACGATCAAACTGTCGCTGACTGGAGTCATTACGGCAGCAACCCGGCAGGTACCCGCTTTTCGCCACATGCGCAAATCAACAAGGACAACGTGGACCAGTTGCAGGTCGCCTGGACCTATCGTACCGGCGAGATCGCCGAAGGCGCGTCGGAGTACCAGAACACCCCGATTCAGGTGGGCGATACCCTGTACACCTGCACCCCGACCAGCAAAGTGATTGCGCTGGATGCAGACTCCGGTCAGCAGCGCTGGGTGTTCGACCCCAAACCGGCCAATACCAAAACCTGGAACCGTTGCCGCGGCGTCAGCTACTACGAGTCGGCCAAAGTCGAGCGGCCGTATGCCTTTGCCGACCTCAAGCCGGCAGCAACGACCCAAGGCTCCAGCTGCGCCAAACGCATCGTGCAAGTGACCATGGATGCGCGGCTGCTGGAAATCGATGCCGAAACCGGCAAGCCTTGCGAGGACTTCGGTAACAAGGGATCGGTGGATCTGACTACCGGCCTGGGCCAGGTCATGGAAAACGTCCCTTACTACGCCTATACCTCTGCACCGACTGTTTCGCGCAACCTGATTATTCTCGGTGGCTGGGTATTCGATGGCCGCTCAACCGATGAACCATCGGGCGTTGTGCGTGCATTCAGCGCGGATACCGGTGAACTGGTGTGGGCCTGGGACCTGGGCAACCCGTCAATCACCAAGCTGCCACCCCCGGGCGAAACCTATACCCGCAGCACGCCGAACATGTGGTCGACTCCTGCGTTCGATGACGAACTGGGCCTGGTGTATCTGCCAACGGGCAATCAGCAGCCGGATTTCTGGGGTGGCGATCGCCCTGAACTGACCGAGAAGTACTCCTCGGCCGTGGTTGCACTGGATATGGCCACCGGCCGTGAGCGCTGGACGTTTCAGACCGTACACCACGATATCTGGGACTACGACGTCGCCTCGCAACCCAGCTTGTATGACATACCTGACGGTGTCGGCGGAACAATACCGGTACTGATTCAGCTGACCAAACGCGGTCAGATCTTCATGCTCGATCGTCGTAATGGCAAACCTGTTGCCGATGTGGTCGAAAAACCTGTGCCGCAGGAACATGCTGCGGGTGACTGGGTCGCCAAAACCCAGCCCTATTCGGTGGACATGCCTACCTTCGGTGCCCGTCAGCTGACGGAAAAAGACATGTGGGGAGCGACGTTCTTCGATCAATTGATGTGCCGCATCGACTTCAAAAAGCTCAACTACAAGGGCGAGTTCACGGCCCCCAGCACCCAGGACACACTGATTTACCCGGGCTACTACGGCGGCTTTAACTGGGGCGGCGCTGCTATTGATGAGACCAGCGGCTACCTGTTCGTCAACGACATCCGTATTCCGCAGGTCGTGAAACTGGTGCCCCGCGAAAACGTCGACCTGACACATCTCAAGTCCGGGCATGGCGTTGGCAGTACCTATCCAATGGATGGCACGCCATTTGTCATTGACCACAAAAGTTTCAACTCGCCACTGGGTATCCCGTGCCAAAGCCCACCCTGGGGCGTGTTTGCCGCGATTGACCTGAACACCCGGAAAAAAGTCTGGGAAAGACCGGCCGGCACTGTTGAAGACGCTGTAATCAATGGCGTGCGGGCGAACTTGTCGATTCCGCTGGGCATGCCGACCCTGGGCGGCGGCGCAACTACCGGTTCCGGCCTGGTGTTTTATGCCGGAACTCAGGACTACTACCTGCGGGCCATGGATATGACCACCGGCAAGGAAGTCTGGAAAGGCCGTTTACCGGTGGGCGGTCAAGCGACACCGATGACCTACCGCTCCCCGCACACCGGCCGCCAGTATGTGGTGGTAGTCGCAGGTGGAGCACGTCAGTCTCCAGATCGCGGGGATTACGTGATAGCGTACGCGCTTCCCGAAAAAGAGTAGTCCCCATGTCGCAGTTGCACCGTTCACCGACTTCAACCCCGACCCGGAGTGAGGAGAAACGGCGCAACCTGTTAGTCACGGCAAGCGAACTGTTTTTGCAGCAGGGCTACGATGGCCTCAGCATGGATGCCATCGTCGCCGCCGCCGGCGGCTCCAAAGCCACGATCTACCGATATTTCGGGAGCAAGGCCGACTTGCTGGTGGCCGTCGTCGAGTACCTGTGCGAAGACTTCATCCTTGAGTTCAAGCAACTGGACACTTCACGGGTCGAGCTGACTGAAGGCCTGCAATTGATTCTCCAGAACCTGGTGGCAGTGGTTACCAGCCCCCGGCATGTCGACTTCTACCGCCTGGTGGTCAACGGCTCGGCACAAGTGCCACAGGTGGGTCAGACATGGTACGAACATGGCCCCAGGGTCTGGCATCAATCAATTTTCAGTTTGCTGGAACAACAGCGCCAGCGCGGGCTGATTGCAGCCGACACGTCCCTCTCCGAACTGCCACCCATTCTGTTTGATGCGCTGTTCTCCCATTTGACGACACGCACCGTCATGCTCGGGCAAACCTGCACCGCCCAAGCATTTGAACCGATGATCAACGAACTGATCACACTGGTTACCCAACGCCTGAAAACGCCCTGATCAACACGGGGCAAGGCAATGTGGCTATGCTCAGTCCGATGACCCTTTCTCAGCCAGTTCGCTCACCCTGCCCTCCCGGCGCCTGCATTTGCGAGCGGGAACAGCTGTTGGCTGCGCCTGATACCGACCTGCGTATCCTCGGGCTCACCCGCCAGGCGGAAAAAGTCCTGCTTGAGCGACTGGAAAATATCCAGAGCCTCAGCGACCTGGAACACATGCAACGCCGCATGCACGAGCAATTGGGCATCAGGGTGGCCATCGAACCCAGTTTCAATGAGGTGCGGACCATGCGCGGCATCGGCATCCGGGTGCTGGAACAGCCCGGTCTTTGCCGCAAAACCCGCCAGGAGATCCCGGCTGCCATCCGCCGCGCCCTGGAAAAACACCCCGAAATTGCCTACAAGCTGCTGGACAGTCAGGACTTGCTGCGCGACACCTGAGTCGCACCTCGCAAGGGTGTTCGATGGCTAAAAAGACTTTATTTAGTAACGGCTGAATGAATTAGCTTGCCATGACTCTCGCAGCACCCTATAAGCGCGTCTTTTAAATTAATTAGAGTCTTAACATGAGCTCCGGATTCACCGAGGACGAAATGCGCAGAGCGCTCGGCCTTGACACACCCACGCCCCCTGTCGCCCCCCCAGTTATTGTTAAACCCGAGCCCGTGCCGGTAAAGGCTGCCCCGTTGTCGCCCAAGGAACCGTCAAAGGTGCCGGTCAAGCGCCGTGGCCCGATGCTGCGCGTGACCTTGCAGGTGAGCAAAGAGTACGACGGCGAAGAAACCCGCTTCGTACACGATGCCAAGACCCTGAGCCGGTTCGATGCAGAACAGGAAGCGAAAAAAGCCCTGGCCAAAGCCGGGTTTAAATACTTTGTGGTCGAGTCTATTGTTCAGGTTGATTAACGTGCGCAAGGCAATTGGCGCTGGATTTAAGTCGCGGTAAAAGGCATTCTCCGCGACTTTTTAAAGCTCAGCCCCGCATTTCCAAATGCGCAACCGGCCAAGGAATCTGTCCATGCAAACGCAACCGCTGAACGCCGCCGACTTTGAGTGTCTCGAAGACATCCTGCTCAAACATGGCGACGACAATTCCGTGCTCAATACCTGCGAGCTGGATGGTTTCTTCACCGCGCTGGTCTCAAGCCCGGCACAGGTCGACATCGCTGACTGGTTCCCGGCTATCTGGGGCGGCCAGAACCCGAACTGGGAAAGCACCGATGAAGCCAAGCAGTTCATCGAGCTGAGTGTGCGCCACATCAACACCCTGGCCCGCCAGCTGGCCGAAGGCAGCACAGCATTCGCCCCCCGGTTCGAAGAAACCGAGCATAACGGCCAGGCCGTAACACTTGCCGAAGAATGGTGCTTTGGTTACTTGCGCGGTGTGGCCGTAGCCAACTGGTCGCCACTGCCCGCCGTCCAGGCGCAACTGCTGCAGACCATCGCCGACTGTGCCGAACAGGACAATTTTGAATTGCCCGAAGATCTGGACGTCGCCGCTCACCAATCCCGGGTTGCCGAAATCGAACCGGCTGCCCGTGCACTGCATGACTTCTGGTTGAGCCAGCGCTAAACCCGCCAGCCTGGTAAGAGCGCGCGAGCAAGCGCGCTCCTACAGATATTTTGCGGCACCCGGAGACAAAGATTCATGACTACCCTCACCCACTTCGACACCCCCTGCCCCGAACCGCTCAAGAGCCAGATCCTGCAACTGGTGGTCGACCATCTCACTGATATCAGTGCGATGGAAATTGCCCCGAGCAATCTGCTGTACAGCATCTATCAGTATGCAATTGGCTACGAAGTGCATCTGTACCTGGAGGCGCTGGGCGGCGACAAGGGGATTGCGGTTGAGCTGATTGTCGCCACCGATGAGCAGGATCCGGAAAAAGTCACCGGCTTCGTGCTGTACCTGCCGGTCAAGGATGACCCGCAAGCGTGCGGCATCCCTTACATGGCAGAACTGGCCAGCCATCGTCACCTGGGCGTGATCCGGGACATGGTCACACAGGTGGTGAGCCGCTATCCCCACACTGAATTGACCTGCAGCGTGAGCAAGGTGGCGGCCTTTGCAGAGATGGGCTTTCAGATCCTTGGTACTCGCGGCCCGCAAGTGCTGATGAACACCCGTGACCACAGCACTGACGGCCTGATGGGCCTGCTTGATGTGGCCGCGGTCTACAGTTCGACCGAGGTGCGGCAGATTCATACCTACCTGCTGCAACGCAACGGCAAAAAAGCGATGCTCGACGCCGAGAAAAAACGCGACCGCCAGATCGATCAACTGACCGCCAAAGCCAGAGCATTTGTGGCGCAGGCAAAAGGCTAAAAAAGCGATTGCCCCGGCCGGGGTGAAATAACGCATCATGGGCGCACTCCGGACAAAGGAAACCTTTATGCGTGTTCATTTCACCCTGACCCGTTTTACCGCCCTGACCCTGGGCCTGGTATTGAGCGGCGCGGCTACCGCCAGCGAAGAGTCGCAACTGGTCGAAGCGATCAACGCCTACCGCAGCCAGATCCAGTCATGCGCAGGCCAGGCCTCGCAAGAATTGCCGCCATTGACTACAGATACCCGCCTGATTCTGCCGGTCAGCGGCTTTGGCGACCTGCAGGAAGCCCTCGGGCGTGCCGCCTATCCCATGGTCAACGTGCAGGCCATCAATCTCTCCGGGCCACGTGATGCCCCGGCCGCACTGAAAGCGGTGCAAGAAAGCTTCTGCAAAGTGGTGCTGGACCCGCAATTTGTCGATATCGGCGTCAGCCATATCGACCGGGACTGGCGCATCGTGCTGGCGCGCCCCCTGCTGTCAGCACGTCTGGGCGACGCCCAGGTCGAAGGCCAGAAGGTCCTGGACCTGATCAACAGCGCCCGCACTCAACCGCGCCAGTGTGGCACCCAGGCTTTCAGCCCCACTACGCCGCTGACATGGAATGCAACGCTGGCAATAGCCGCCGAGACCCATACCCGGGACATGGCCAACAACAATTACTTTGATCACAAGGATCGCACCGGTGGCACACCGGGTGATCGCGCCGAGCTGGCGGGGTATATCGCCCAACAGGTCGGCGAGAACATCGCCGCAGGTCATGACACACCCCGCAAGGTGGTCGATGGCTGGCTGGCCAGCCCCGGGCACTGCGCCAATGTGATGAACCCGCAGTTCCGTGAATTGGGTGCCGCTTATGCGGTAGATCCGAAAAGTGACGCAGGAATTTACTGGACCGCGTTATTCGGTACCCAGTGAGCTGAGCGAGGGGGATGTTGCGCAGGGTGACTCGAACAAAGCAGCCCCGCCAGACGAACGTCTGGCGGGGCTGATTTTTTACAGCGCCATGTCGGCCGCTGGATTGCCTGGCGCAGGCTTGGCCTGTGCGTCAGACGGGGTCGCAGTATGGGTTGCTGCCGGGATCGCCGGTGGCGGAGTCAGTTGCAGGACTTCGGCGGTGTAGGCCCATTCCTTTGCAACACGATCCGGATCGCCATTGAGCTTGGTGCCATAGCTCGGCACGATCTGGTGCAGCTTGGCTTGCCACTCAGGGCTGGCAACCTTGTCCTTGAACACGGTTTCAAGCACGGTCAGCATGATCGGCGCTGCGGTCGATGCACCAGGCGAAGCGCCCAGCAGACCGGCGATGCTGCCATCTTTGGCGCTGACGATCTCGGTACCGAGTTTCAGCACGCCGCCCTTTTCTTCATCACGCTTGATGATCTGCACACGCTGGCCGGCTTGCCACAGGCGCCAGTCTTCAGACTTGGCGTTCGGGAAGTACTCTTTCAGCGCGTTGAAGCGGTCTTCGTCCGACAGCATCAGCTGGCCGGCCAGGTACTCAACCAGTGGGTACTGTTCGATACCGACTTTGGTCATTGGCCAGATGTTGTGGGGAGTGGTGCTGGTCAGCAGGTCGAAGTACGAGCCTTCCTTGAGGAACTTGGTGGAGAAGGTGGCGAACGGGCCAAACAGAATCACACGCTTGCCATCGAGCACGCGGGTGTCCAGGTGAGGAACCGACATCGGTGGCGCGCCAACCGAAGCCTTGCCGTAAGCCTTGGCCAAATGCTGCTGGGCAACAGTCGGGTTATCGGTTACCAGGAACGAGCCGCCAACCGGGAAGCCTGCGTATTCCTTGGCTTCAGGAATGCCGGACTTCTGCAGCAGGTGCAGTGCACCGCCGCCTGCGCCGATAAACACAAACTTGGCGTCGGTGGCCGTTTCGGAACCGTCTTTCAGGTTCTTGTAAACCACATGCCAGGTGCCGTCATCGTTGCGCGTGATGTCCTTGACTTCACTCGACAGCTTCAGCGAGAAGTTGGGCTTGGTTTGCAGGTAAGCCGCGAACTGGCGGGTAATTTCGCCGAAGTTCACGTCGGTACCGATCGGAGACCAGGTGGCCGCGACTTTCTGGTTCGGGTCACGCCCTTCCATCATCAGCGGAACCCACTTCTTGATCTGAACCGGGTCTTCGGAGTACTGCATACCGGCGAACAGCGGGCTCGCCTGCAGTGCTTCGTAGCGCTTCTTCAAGAACTTGATGTTGTCATCGCCCCACACAAAGCTCATGTGCGGAGTGGAGTTGATGAACGAACGCGGATCTTTCAGCACGCCATTCTTGACCTGCCACGACCAGAACTGACGCGATACCTGGAAGGCTTCATTGATTTCAATGGCCTTCGGGATTTCTACATTGCCGTTCTTGTCTTCGGGGGTGTAGTTCAGCTCGGCCAGAGCCGAGTGACCGGTACCCGCGTTGTTCCAGCCGTTGGAGCTTTCGAGTGCCACGCCGTCGAGACGTTCGATCATCTCCATCGACATGCCCGGTTCCAGCTCATTGAGCCAGACACCCAGGGTTGCGCTCATGATGCCGCCACCGATCAGCAGCACATCAACTTGTTTGGTCTCGGCAGCCTGCACGGACGTAAGCCCCATGGTCAGCGCCAGGCCCAGTAGCCCCTTATTCATTTTTTTTAACATTTTTGGTACCTAAGATAAAACGCCATCTACCCGGCACGCGGTTCATGACAGAGCTCGACTCGTCGCAGGCGTCTCGCCTGCAACCGGACCAGCCTTCAAGCCTTGAACGGGTAGAGTTATAAGGCCTATGCACACTATAGACCTCACTTTTATGTACCTTGGGCGCTGATCTCTTATTGATTTTGGCTTCAGCTACTTGGGTGACATTCATGCTTGCAACTAATGCGTTCCCTTTGATCTGCGACCTGCCCGCAGCTCCTTCCGGGGAGCCTGCATGGACCTTGCAGTCCGGGGTGGCCAGCCTGAAGCCGCGACATTCTACCTCAGGTGGCACTTTGGGCGAAAACCGATATTTCACCGCTGCGCCAGTGCCCGAATCGCCGGCAAGCCGGCTCCCACAACAACTGCATCAAACCTGCGGGAATCGCCGGCAGCCAGCCCCCACAACAGCTTCATCAAACCTGTGGGAATCGCCGGCAGCCAGCCCCCACAACAGCTGCATCAAACCTGTGGGAATCGCCGGCAGCCAGCCCCCCACAACAGCTGCATCAAACCTGTGGGAATCGCCGGCAGCCAGCCCCCACAACAGCTGCATCAAACCTGTGGGAATCGCCGGCAGCCAGCTCCCCACAACAGCTGCATCAAACCTGTGGGAATCGCCGGCAGCCAGCTCCCCACAACAGCTGCATCAAACCTGTGGGAATCGCCGGCAGCCAGCTCCCCACAACAGCTGCATCAAACCTGT
>NZ_JAFCVM010000003.1:0-60332 GCF_049897045.1 Pseudomonas sp. TWR2-1-1 | reverse complement strand
GTCCCCACAACAGCTGCATCAAACCTGTGGGAATCGCCGGCAGCCAGCTCCCCACAACAGCTGCATCAAACCTGTGGGAATCGCCGGCAGCCAGCTCCCCACAACAGCTGCATCAAACCTGTGGGAGCGGGCTTGCCCGCGATGAAATCGCTGTGGTGCATCAGACCAGCCCCCGGCACCCGAATCGCCGGCACCCACAACCAGACTCTAAAGTCCAAACTCACGTATGATTGGCCCTTTGCCCCGCCCGCCAACAGGATTCACCCATGTCTTTAAGCAAAGCCAACCAGGCCAAAATTGAACGCCGCCTGGTTAAAGCCCTGACCATTGCCTGTGAAAAGGCGAAAGATGAAATTCCGGGGTTTGTCTGGCTGACCCACACGGTCAACTATGAGGCCTTCCCTGCCAGCCTGAAGGTGGTGTGGGTGTTCGACACCAAAGACAGCAAAGACTTCGCCCTGGCTGATGGCGAAGCTCACTTTATGGTCGAGCTGACCGACAAGGCCCTGACGGATGCCGATGTGCGGGTGCGTAATGCCGCCACCCACGTCTATTACGACTCAGAAGAAGAATGCCAGCGGGCCTGTGGCGGCAATTGGCCAAAACGTCTGTCGAGCAAACGCTAAGAGGCCGACAGGTATTTGCCAAACCAGTCCAGGGTCCTGCTCCACGCCAGCGTCGCAGCAGCTTCATCGTAGCGAGGCGTGGAGTCATTATGAAAACCATGATTCACGTTCGGGTAGATAAACGCCTGGTACGTTTTGCCATTGGCTTTCAGAGCCTTCTCATAGGCCGGCCAGCCCTCATTGATGCGTGTATCCAGCCCGGCGTAATGCAGCATGATCGGTGCCTCGATCCGGCTGACCTCATTCGCATCGGGCTGACGTCCGTAAAAAGACACTGCAGCCGCCAGTTCCGGATACGCCACTGCCGCCGCATTGACCACGCCGCCGCCATAACAGAAGCCGGTAATCCCGACTTTCCCCGTGCTGGCATCGTGCTGCATCAACCATTCAATGGCCGCAAAAAAATCATTCATCAGCTTTTCGGGATCAACCGTCTGCTGCAGTGCCAGGCCCTTTTCGTCGTTGCCCGGATAGCCCCCAACCGACGACAGGCCGTCGGGCGCAAGGGCAATAAAACCCTGCTTGGCCAAACGCCGGGCGACATCCTCGATATAGGGGTTGAGGCCACGATTCTCGTGTACCACCACCACTGCGGGCAACTTGCCCTGCGCCCCGGCCGGACGCACCAGGTAACCGCGCACCTGCCCGTGCCCCTTGGGCGAGGGGTACATGATGTACTCGGCCACGATGTCCGGGTCGGTAAAAGCCACTTGCTCGGCAAGGGCATAGTTCGGACTGAGTGCGCTCAGCACTGAAAGCGCCGATACCCCAACAGACAAGATCGCAGCCCGGTCAAGAAACTCGCGCCGATTGATCTGGCCATGGGCGTAAAAGTCATACAGTTCAAGCAATTCAGGAGCAAAGTCTTTAGCAGTGAGACGGGGCATCTGTGCGCTTCCTTCTGGACAGTTTTGACTTTCCATAAACAAACGCAGCATCACTTGTCACAACCCTGCGCTTGCAATTACTTCCTGCTGATAGCCTTGGCCAAAATACGAGAAACCTGATCCGCCGAATACGGCTTGGCCAAAAACTCTACCCCCTCACAACTGCCGCGGGCCAACTCATCACTGTAGCCGGAGGCCAGAATCACCGGCAGTTCAGGGCGGCGCCGACGCAACTCTTTGGCCAGCGCAACCCCGGTCATCCCGGGCATGACCACGTCTGAAAAAATGGCGTCGAACGCCATTGCATCAGTGCCGACCATCAGCAATGCCTCTTCGGCATTGGCCGCCCAAGCGGTTTCATAGCCAAGATCCTGCAGGATCTGATTGGCAAAACGCCCCACCTCAAGGTTGTCTTCAACGATCAACACCCGGTATTTGCCCTCTTCTCCGGACGGCTCAAGGCTTTGCCTGCCCTCGGGGCGCGACTCAGCGGCCCCGGCGGCACTGACCTGCGGCAAATACAGTGTGAACCGCGCGCCCTGACCGACAACACTCGATACATCGACGTTTCCGCCAGATTGTTTGGCGAAGCCGAAAACCTGGGACAACCCCAGCCCGGTGCCCCTGCCAACCTCCTTGGTGGTGAAAAAAGGCTCGAAAATATGCTCCAGGGTCCGGGCGTCAATCCCGCTGCCTGTGTCCTGCAAGGAAACAGCGGTGAAGTGCTCACTGGAACCGGCATGACCGCGGATCGGCGGCAGCGGGCCACTGTGATCCAGACGCAGTATCAGCGTTCCCTGGCCCTGCATCGCATCGCGGGCGTTGAGGGCGATGTTAATGAGCGCCGTTTCAAATTGACTGGAGTCAGCGTGCACGTAATACGCGTGTTCGGGTAACTGGACGATGACTTGAATACGCGAGCCCGTGAGCGTATCGAGCATGTCACCGATGTCCTGTATCCGCCGCCCCACATTGAATACTTGAGGGTTGAGCGGCTGGCGCCGGGCGAAGGCCAGCAGTTGGCTGGTCAGCTTGCTGGCTCGCTCGACGGTGTCAGAGACCGCGCTCATGTAACGCTCCCGGCGCTCGGCAGAGAGGTTGGGCATGCGCAGAAAGTCCACCGAGGAGCGAATAATGGTCAGCAGGTTATTAAAGTCATGGGCCACACCGCCTGTGAGCTGGCCGATGGCCTCTAGCTTTTGCGACTGGCGCAATGCCGCCTCGGCAACCAGCAGGCGCGCGGTTCGTTCCTGAACCCGCTCCTCGATTGTCAGGTTCAACCTTTCCAGTGCTGCCAGCCCCTCACGCACAGCACCGTCGGCACGGGCACGCTCAATATGGGCCCAGCAACGCTCTGTCACTTCACCCAGCAAGGCCAGCTCATAGGGCGACCAGGTGCGTGGCACCTTGTCGTGAATGGCCATCAGGGCCGTCAGTTTGCCGCCCTTGATCAGCGGCAGGCACAAGGTAGAGACAATACCGAACGCGCTGAAAATGGCTGCAACCTCAGGGGCCAGATCGGTTGCAATGTCATTGATCACCAGCGGCTGGCCGGCGCGAAGGCAGGCCAGCACCCCTTCCCCGAAATCACTCAGGCGGTACTGGCCGCACAAGCTGGTAGCGCCTTCGACGAGCCAGTTGTCCCGAATGAAAAATCCGTCTTCGTCGGCCTCCATGTCCGCGTAGGCGCAATGGGTGACCTTCAGGTACTCGGCCAGCATGCGCATGGTGGTCCGCATGATTGCCTGGGGATCGCTGGTCTCGATCACGGCGCTGCCGATGGCATCCAGCACCGCCAGGCGCTGAGTCATAAGCACCGTGGCCGTGGTTTCGGTCACCGTATTGAGCATCCCCACGACCTGGCCGAACTGATCGCGCACAGGGCTGTAGCAAAAAGTGAAGTAAGCCAGCTCTGGCCGCTGGCTGCGCTCAATCACCAGGGGGAAGTTTTCGATATAGGTGGCTTGCCCGGCAAACGCTGCATCGGCAATGGCACTGATTTCGCTCCAGGCTTCTTTCCAGACTTCATTGAAAGGCCGCCCCAGGGCTTCAGGCTTGTTGCCCAGAATGGGCACAAATGCATCGTTGTACAGGGTGATTAAATCCGCGCCCCAGACAATCGATTGCGGAAAGTGCGAATCCAGCGCCAGCGCTACAGTGGTTTTCAAAACATCCGGCCAAGTGTTCAGAGGGCCAAGAGACGTATTGGCCCAGTCATGATTCCTGATTCTTTGGGCCATTACACCGTCATGCTGGAGCCAGTCAGCCATTACGCTCTTACCTTGATTACCACGAGTTGCCAAAAAAGCACCGCCGATTATATGACAGGCCACCACCGGGTAGACATATCTTGAAAATACTTGGTTCCAACCCTGCACACCTAATAAATGCGCCATGTGCTCCCCGGTCTGGCACTGAACAGATCGGCTTCATGACTTTACCGGTGTCGTTAAACCGGCCGCACAGATACCATCCGCCGCCTCGCATGCCTGTTGGCGACCAAGCCGGACCCGGCGCACACACGACCTGAAACAAGAGGAATCAAACGGTGAAAATTGCACTTGTGTTGCTGTTGAGCGCGCTGACCATACCCGCATTTGCCGCCAATATCGGTGAGCGCCTGACCCCCTGGACCTTACAGGACCAATACGATCAGCCCTTTACTCTGGATGCAAAAACCCGCGTGCTACTGGTGGCGCGCAACATGGACGGTTCCAAGCTGGTGAAGGCCGCGCTGGAAAACCAGCCCAAGGGTTATCTGGAAGCGCGCAATGTAGCCTTTCTTGCCGATGTGCAGCGCATGCCATCGCTGATCGGCAAATTTATCGCAATCCCGGCCATGCGTGACTACAGCTACCGCGTTGTACTCGACCGCGATGGCAGTATTGCCGCCCACTACCCGGGCGCTGAAGACAAGGTGCTGTGGCTGCAACTGGACGACGCCACCCTGGTTGCACAGCAGGAATTTGCCTCCGCCGATGAACTGCGCGCCGCACTGGAAAAACTGCCGGCCCAATAACCGGGGCGGTAGGTGATCAAGGGCGAACCCGTTGAGGCTGAAGTCTGGGTGCCCTTCAAACTGATCACCCCGGACCAGGTCGAGATGTATGAACAGCACTTTAAATAAAAGACCGGCACCGAAGGTTTAATTGTCGGGAAACGGCAGGCTCTGCAGCCACTCGCTGAAGGCCATCAGCGACGGCAGGTTCTGGTACCGGTTGGCATACGCCAGGTAATAGCCCCTGCCGCTTTCCATCGGTTCGAACAGGGTCACCAGCGTGCCCGCCCTGATCTCATCCTGAACCAGAATACGCGGCACCAGACCGATGCCGATGCCTGCCACCACGGCCTGAATCAAGTGCGCGGTAAGCTCGAAACCGGGCCCCGAACGCATCATCCGATGATCCAGCGCATGGCGTTCAAACCAGTCCGACCAAGCGTTGGGCCTGGACACCACATTGAGCAGCGAGTGACTGGCGGCAAGGTCCGCCGGGGTCATGGCGCGGTATTCAGGCAGCGCCGCAGGGCTGGCCACCACCACCAGTTTTTCCGTCAACAGCTTGTGCGAGATAAACCCCGGCCATGGCCCCGAACCGGCCACGATGATCGCGTTCATATCCCCCGCAGCGCTGGCCAGGTCGGCGTGCATGATGCGCGAGTGGATATGCACCACGATGTCGGGGTGCCTGGTGTAGAAGTCATTCATGCGCGGCAACAGCCATTTCGAACCGAACGTAGGCAGAACCGCCAGGTGCAGCGTGCCGCCCCCTGAACTGAAGGCAATGGTCTGCAGGGTCGCGCTACGGATTCGGCCCAACGCCGCTGACAGCTCATGTTGATACAGCGCGCCGGCAGCCGTCAGCTCGATACGCCGACCCTCACGGTTAAACAGATCGACCCCGAGTAAAGCCTCCAGCGCCTGCACCTGACGGCTGACAGCGCTTTGGGTCAATGACAGCTCATCGGCCGCCTTGGTGAAACTGCAATGCCTGGCTGCCGCTTCGAACGCCACCAGTACCGACATCGAGGGGGTTAGGCGCCTCGGATTCATTCATAAACCTCATGCAAATGCTGCGCGTTTTACGTTTGCCCTGTGCAGACGACGCCCTGACAATAAGGCCAAATCCAGTTCTGCTCTGACCTGTGCCTGTAAAAGAGCATACGTTAAGCGAATACAAAAACGAATTTAGCCTGCAGGAAACATCTTGATGATCGCCCGCCTCATCCCCGTAAATGGCCAGCCAGGCCTGTACCAAAGTTTTCTGAGCGACCTGAAAACTGAGGGGTTCGAGGGCGAAATCGCGAGCGATTATGCTGTGCGCACGGTGCTGTCGACCGACAATTCGATCTACCAGCGCCTGCCCCAGGCCGCCATATTTCCCAGGCACTGCGCGGACGTGGAGCTGGTGGCCAGGCTCGCGGCGCAGCCCAGGTTTCGCTCGGTGGTACTGACTGCCCGCGGCGGGGGTACCGGCACCAATGGCCAGTCGCTCACAGACGGGGTGATCGTCGATCTGTCCAGACACCTGAACCGGATTCTCGAGATCAACCCCGATGAGCGCTGGGTGCGCGTTCAGAGCGGTGTGGTTAAAGACCAGTTGAATGCGGCACTCAAACCCCACGGCCTGTTCTTTGCCCCCGAACTGTCCACCTCCAACCGCGCCACCATTGGCGGGATGATCAATACCGATGCCAGCGGCCAGGGCAGTTGTACCTATGGCAAAACCCGCGACCATGTATTGGCGCTTTCGACCGTTCTGATGGGCGGCCGCAGGCTCGACAGCCAGGCCGTGGACGCCAGCCAGGCCCGGCAGCAAGCCGCCCGCCAGGACATCATCGGCGAGGTCTATCGCTGCACCCAGGAGATTGCCGACAGCCAGCAACAGCTGATCCAGGACATCTTTCCCAAGCTCAATCGCTGCCTCACCGGCTATGACCTTGCCCACCTGCGCGAGGCAGATGGCGGCTTCAATCTCAACAGTGTTCTGTGCGGTTCCGAGGGCAGCCTGGGCTTTATTGTCGAAGCCAGACTCAATGTACTGCCGATCCCCCGCCACTCCATTCTGGTCAACGTGAGCTATGCCGGCTTTATGGACGCATTGCGCGATGCCAAGGCGTTGATGGCACTCAAGCCGTTGTCTATCGAGACCGTGGACTCAAAAGTGCTGATGCTGGCGATGCAGGACATCGTGTGGCACGGCGTGGCTGAATACTTCCCCCAGGACCCGGACCGCCCCACCGCAGGTATCAACCTGATCGAGTTCTGCGACGACGACCAGGGGCGGCTGGAGCAGCGCGTCAATGACTTCATCGAGCACCTTCGAACCGATACCGGCGTCAGCCGTCTCGGTCATACGCTGGCCATCGGCAACGAAGCGGTGAAGCGTGTTTACAGCATGCGCAAACGCTCGGTCGGGCTGCTGGGCAATGTGCAGGGCGAAGCCAGACCCCAGCCGTTTGTCGAAGACACTGCCGTGCCACCGGAGCACCTGGCGGATTACATCGCAGAGTTTCGCGCCCTGCTCGACGGGCACAATCTCGAATACGGTATGTTCGGTCATGTTGATGCCGGGGTACTGCACGTAAGGCCCATCCTGGACATGAAAGACCCGGCCCAGGCGGCACTGATTCGCCCGCTTTCGGACGCAGTCGCGGCGCTGACGAAAAAGTACGGGGGGCTGCTGTGGGGCGAACACGGCAAAGGCCTGCGCTCTGAATATGTGCCTGATTTTTTTGGCGCCCTTTACCCCTCGCTCCAGGCCATCAAGGCAGCATTTGACCCGTTCAATCAATTGAACCCCGGGAAAATTGCCACTGCGGCGCGCATCAGCCAGGCCAGGCTGACAGCGGTGGACGAGGTTACGCTGCGCGGCGACCTCGATCGCCAGATTGATCAACGGGTATGGCAAAGCTACCAGAGTGCCGTGCAATGCAATGGCAATGGTGCCTGCTACAACTTCGACCCCGATGACGCCATGTGCCCCTCCTGGAAAGCCACCCGCGACCGTATCCATTCACCCAAGGGCCGCGCTTCACTGGTGCGCGAATGGTTGCGCCTGCAGGGTGCGCAAGGCGTGGACGTGCTGGGCAATCCAGCTGCAACTTCGTCCCTCCGGAGCTGGCTTGGCAAAGCCCGCAACACCCTTGCCCGACGGTTGGGGCAGAAGGACTTTTCACATCAGGTCTATGACGCCATGGCCGGCTGCCTGGCGTGCAAATCCTGCGCCGGGCAGTGCCCGGTCAAGGTCAATGTTCCGGATTTCAGGGCACGTTTTCTTGAGCTTTATCACAGTCGTTACCTGCGCCCGCTCAAGGACTATGTGGTCGGTTCACTTGAGTTCAGCATTCCCGTGATCGCGCGCTTCCCGAGCCTGTACAACGCCATGATGGGGGCCAGGCCCGTCAAGTTCATGCTTGAACATGTGGTCGGAATGGTCGATAGCCCGCTACTGAGCGCCATGGACTTTCACCGGGTGTGCGCCACATGGAACGTGCAAATGGCGACGGTCAAAACCCTTTCGCGACTAACCGACCCACAGCGCCAGCGCAGCGTCATCCTGGTTCAGGATGCGTTCACCCGCTATTTCGAAACGCCGGTGGCCGCACAATGGATCGAGCTGATCAGGCGGCTTGGCTATCAGGTCTATCTGGCGCCCTTCGCACCCAATGGCAAACCCCTGCAAGTGCAAGGTCTGCTGGGCGCCTTCAAGAAAGCGGCAGCGCACAATGCACGGGGCCTGCTGGCCCTGCAAAACTGCGGCGTGCCGCTGGTGGGGCTGGACCCGGCAATGACCCTGGTCTACCGCCAGGAATACGCCAAAACCCTGGATCACGGCACGGTGCCGCAGGTGGCTCTGGCGCAGGAGTGGCTGGCGAGCGCCATGCCGCTCCAGTCACCGGCCGGTCCGCAAAAGGTCTTTCACTTCTTGCCCCATTGCACCGAGCGCACCAATGAGCCCGCGAGCATTGACCTGTGGCAAAAGGTATTCGCAGGATGGGGGCTGAGCCTCAAGGTTTTGCCCAGCGGTTGCTGTGGCATGTCCGGCACCTACGGCCATGAAACACGCAACGTGAAGACCTCGCAGATCATCTACTCGCAATCGTGGCAGCCACTGGTAGAGCAGCATCACGGCGACGGCACGCTCCTGGCGGACGGGTATTCCTGCAGAAGCCAGGTCAAGCGCCAGGCAGGCAAAGAATTGCTGCACCCCCTGCAGGCACTGCTGGGCCATCTTCGCGAGGGAGAGCCTGTTGTTCAGGCCGCGCAAAGATGACAGGCTGACGCCCCGCACTGTAGCGATGCCCGCCCACACAGGGGGGCTGCACAGGTCTGTGTTGTGTCGCCAAGGAACCTGGATGGACAATTTTTCGCAACTGCAGGCCTTCATGTGGGCCAACGAACATGGCAACTTTTCTGCGGCAGCCAGAGCGAACGGGTTAACCCCGTCCACCATCAGCAAGCTGATCACACGCCTTGAAAACCGTCTGCAGGTGCGGCTCTTTCAGCGCGGGAACCGCAGCCTCACGCTCACCGAAGAAGGCTCGGCATATCTGGTCAGTGCCCGCGAGGTGATCAATGCCATGGCCGAAGCCGATTCGTTGGCCGAAGCCTTCCCCACCCGGGTCAGTGGCTCGCTGCGGATTCACACCATGACCACGTTCGCCAAGCATCAAATCCTGCCCTGGCTGCCGGAGTTCCTTGCCACTTACCCCGGGCTGACCGTCGATATCCAGGTCGGCGCCCAGTACGTCGACCACTTCGATCAGGGGCTCGACATCGCCATCCACAGCGGCGTGCTGCCCGACTCATCGCGAATTGCACGAAAAATCGGCGAAAGTGCCTGGGTCACCTGTGCATCACCGGAGTATCTGGCACGCCGTGGCACGCCCGTTCACCCCGAAGAACTGATGACTCACGACTGCTTTAACTTCGGCTTCAACAGCGCCTGGAACAATTGGCAGTTTGTGGTGAACCAGGAGAAGGTCACGATTGCGATCACCCCCAAGGCGGTGTTCGCCCAGGGTGACCTGCTGCGCGATATAGCGCTGGGCGGCGGCGGCATCGTCAAGCTGGCGCAGTTTCATATTGGTGCCGATATCAAGGCGCAAAGGCTTGTGCCTGTGTTGCAGGCGTTCGACATTCCCACCAAAGAACCCATCTACCTCATCTACTCCAATCGCAAACACTTGAGCCCCAGAATCCGGGCGTTTCGCGACTTTCTGGAACAGAAGTTGTTGCAGGCGCCCTGGGATTGACCCATGGCTGATGCCATGGGCAAACGGGCTTAGAAGGTCGGCGGAGACACCGCACTGACCACAATGCAAACTTCGTCAAAAGGATTGCGCATCCGGTGCGGAAGCCGACTGTCGAAGTAATACGCATCCCCCACCGAAAGGACCCGGACTTCATCACCCACCGTCATTTCCAGACGGCCTTCAATGATGATGCCGCCCTCTTCCGCTTCATGGGAGTAAAGCTCTTCACCTTCCTGCCCGGTGTCTGCGCCCGGCTCATAGCGCTCATGCAGGATCATCATCGAGCTGTTAGTCAGGTTCGCGCCTACTTGCCGGTAAGACAGCTTCTTGCCATCAGCCAGCTCTACCAGCTCACTGGCTTTATAAAAAACCGCGCGATCGACGACGGCAGAGTCTGAAAAAAACACACTGAGAGTGACGTTCAGGGGGCGCAGCAAGCGCTTGAGGATACTCACTGACGGGCTGGATTTATCCCGTTCGATAATCGAAAGCGTGGCATGCGGCACCCCGGCCAGCTCTGCCAGCCCCCGAATCGAGAGCCCGCGACTTTGTCGCAAAGCCTTCAGCCGTGCTCCCACTGAAGCAGTTTCGTAGTGTTCGCCAGTGCTCTCAGAGGGCTCCCCTGGAGCATGCGGGCTTCGGCCGGTCGCCGATGTTTCTATCACGGTTGATTCCTCAGACATACGGCACCCGAGTGGGCAAAATTTCGATTCCGTCCTTGAGCTGCCGGGGACCTTTTTACGGTAAAAAAATAATTCAAGCGCCCCGACTTGGGTTGTTTCGCACCCTGCTGCACATCCCAACGGGAACAAAGTAACACGATTCCCTGAAGGCTCATTCATGGGCAAAACGCTTCCTGCACACATCAGAGAATTTTTCGCCCTGCCTCAACAACCCTCAATCAACAAATTTTAGGCGTTAAAAAACAATCGCTTGCCGTAATCCGGGCGATTTGAAGTTTTCTTGACCTGACAAAAAATAAGACTTGCCTGAGCTATTTTTGAGTGGTAAAAATTTTTACCACACCAACACAACATCTGCGTCGAGGTTCAAAATGCACAAACCATGCCACGCTTTTGCAGCTTTTGGATTTGCCCTCATCGGTATTGCCGTTTCTCAAGCGGCCAGCGCCCGTGACCTGACAATCGTTTCCTGGGGGGGAAATTTCCAGGATGCTCAGCGCGAGCTGTTCTTCACCCCTTATGCAAAACAGACCGGCAAAAATGTACTCGACCAGAGCTGGGACGGTGGCGTGGGTGTGCTTGACGCAAAGGTCAAGGCGGGCAACCCCAATTGGGACGTGGTAGAGGTTGAAGCTGAAGACCTGGCACTGGGCTGCGAGTCCGGGCTTTACGAAAAGATCGACTGGGCAAAAATCGGCGACAAGGCTGATTTCATCCCCGAGGCCGTGAATGAATGCGGGGTCGGTAACATCGTCTGGAACACCGGTCTGTCGTGGGATGGTGACAAACTCAAAGTCGGACCGACCTCCTGGGCCGACTTCTTCGACACCCAGAAATTCCCCGGCAAACGCGGCCTGCGCAAAGGCCCTAAATACTCTCTGGAGTTCGCACTGATTGCTGACGGGGTAAAACCTTCCGAGGTTTACGAGGTATTGCGTACGCCTGAAGGCGTCGACCGTGCCTTCAACAAACTGCAGCAAATCAAGCCGAGCATTGTGTGGTGGGAAGCCGGCGCCCAACCCCTGCAAATGCTGACCGCGGGCGACGTGGTCATGAGCTCTTCCTACAACGGCCGCATCACCGGGTTCAACAACACCGAAGGCAAGAACTTCAAGTTCCTGTGGGATGGCAGCGTCTCGGCCATCGACTCATGGACAGTGCTCAAAGGCAGCGCGAACAAAGCCGCCGCCATGGACTTTATCGCCTTCGCCAGCAAGCCTGAAAATCAGGCAAAACTGCCCAAGTTCATCGCCTACGGCCTGACCAACAAAAAAGCCAACGACCTGGTACCGGCAGACCTCCAGGCGGTGTTGCCGACAACCCCTGAAAACCTTGCCCGTTCGGTGCCGATTGATGTGGATTTCTGGGTGGAAAACATTGAACCGCTGACCGAGCGCTTTAACGCCTGGGTTGCCCAGAAGTAACAGACCTTGCCTGGATCAGCCTGCCATTCGCTCCCGGGTGGCAGGTGATAGCGCTTGAGCGTTCAACCATTGCTTCTTCATTTCCCGTGAACAGGCAGATGAGTAGCAAAGATGATTGGTGCCTACTCACGAATGAGGATTGCCCCTTGAAACACCTGGTCAGTTTCAAAAATATCCAGAAAACCTACGATGGCATTCGTCCCGTCGTAAAGGACCTGAACCTTGATATCAAAGAGGGTGAGTTCGTCACCCTGCTCGGCCCGTCGGGTTCGGGTAAAACCACCAGCCTGATGATGCTGGCCGGTTTCGAAACGCCGACCCACGGCGAGATTTTCCTCAAGGACAAGCCGCTGCACAATCTGCCGCCACACAAGCGCGATATCGGCATGGTGTTCCAGAACTACGCGCTGTTTCCGCACATGACCATCGAGCAAAATCTCGCCTTTCCGCTTTCCGTACGCAAAATGAACAGCGTCGACCGAAAGGCCAAAGTACGTAAAGCACTGGATATGGTGAAACTCTCCGAGTTCGCCACACGCTACCCGGCGCAACTGTCGGGCGGTCAGCAGCAGCGCGTCGCACTGGCGCGGGCGCTGGTGTTTGAACCCAAGCTGGTATTGATGGATGAGCCCCTGGGCGCGCTCGACAAGCAGCTGCGTGAACACATGCAACTGGAAATCAAACACCTGCACCAGCAACTTGGCCTGACCGTGGTGTATGTGACCCATGACCAGAGCGAAGCACTGACCATGTCGGACCGGGTCGCGGTGTTCAATGACGGCATCATCCAGCAGATCGACTCACCGCCAGCCATTTATGAAGCCCCGACCACCCGCTTCGTTGCGCAATTTATCGGTGAAAACAACACCCTGCTCGGCACCTTCGTTTACAAGGACGCAGGCCTCACGGTTGCGCGTCTGGCCGACGGCAGCCTGATCCGGGCGATATCGGTGGTTGAGGCAGTGCCCGGTGATCAGGTGGCCCTGTGTATCCGTCCGGAGCGGGTGATTGTCGGACCTGCCGGCAGCTCACCGCTGACTGCACGGATCCAGGAGTACATCTATCTGGGTGACCACGTGCGCATGATCACTGAAATTGCAGGGCAACCGGATTTCATGATCAAGCTGCCGGCCTCGCAAATGAATGCCAGCTGGACAGTCGGCAGCACGATTTCCGTTTCCTGGGCGCCGGAGCACATTCGTGCCCTGGACATGACCACGCATTGAGTCGCCGATCATGAGTCAGTCAGCCGCACTAGTTCACCCCAAGACGCAAGCGATCGACCTTCGGGCCAAGCTCAAAAAATCCCAGCGCTCCTACAAACTCAAATCGCTGCTGCTCATCGCACCGCTGTTTGTGTTTGTGCTGGTGTGTTTCGCCTTTCCTATCGGCACCATGCTGACGCGAAGCGTCGACAACCCCGATGTCCACACTGCCATGCCCGCCACCACCCAGGCACTGGCAGCATGGAACGGCAAGTCGCTGCCTGGTGAGAGTACTTACGCCGCCCTGATCACAGACCTGGCCAGCGCCAGGGAAAACGGTCAGATCGGCGCCCTGTCCAAACGCCTGAGCTATGAGATCCCGGCATATCGCAGCGTTATCACCAAGACCCTGCGCAACCTGCCGGACAGCAATGTCGCCTCAAAGCAGGAGGCGCTGATCGCAATCGACAGTGCCTGGGGAGAAGTCAAATACTGGAAAGCCCTGAAGCAGGCCTCGTCGACCCTGACCCCTTATTTCCTGCTGGCCGCGCTCGATCACCGGGTCGACTCCGCCACGGGCAGCATTGTCAAAGCCGAGCCGAACCAGTCGATCTACGTCGATATCTTCGCCCGCACTTTCTATATCGGTGGCGTGGTGACCCTGCTCTGCCTGTTGCTGGGGTTTCCGGTCGCTTACTGGCTGGCCACGTTGCCTGAAGGCAAAAGCAATCTGCTGATGATCTGCGTGCTGCTGCCTTTCTGGACCTCACTGATCGTACGTACCGCAGCGTGGATCGTGCTGTTGCAGGCCGACGGACTGATCAACCGCTCCCTGATGTTCCTCGGCGTGGTGGACGCCCCTGTGCAACTGGTGTTCAACCGCACCGGGGTGATCATTGCCATGACCCATGTGCTGCTGCCATTCATGATCCTGCCGCTCTACAGCGTGATGAAAAGCATTCCGTCGAACTACGTTCGCGCTGCAATTTCACTGGGCGCGCACCCATTCGTTGCGTTCTGGCGGGTCTATGTTCCTCAGACATTCGCCGGCCTGGCGGCGGGCGGGTTGCTAACCTTTATTCTCGCCATCGGCTACTACGTAACCCCGGCCCTGGTCGGTGGGGCTGCCGATCAAATGGTCAGCTACTTCGTCGCTTTCTACACCAACAAAACCGTTAACTGGGGCATGGCCTCGGCGCTGGGCAGCCTGCTGCTGATTGCCACACTGCTGCTGTATTCGGTGTACGGCAAACTCACTAACCCGAACCAGGCGAGGTAATCACCATGATGCAGCCTTATGCTTCCACTGCAGAGAAACTGGCCCGCTTGGGACTGGTCTCGATCTCATTGCTGGTGTTGCTGTTCTTGATTGTGCCGGTACTGGTGATCATTCCCCTGTCGTTCAACTCCACATCGTTTCTGACCTACCCGATGGATGGCTTTTCCTTTCGCTGGTATGAAGAGCTGATGTCGTCTCAAGAGTGGCGCCAGGCATTCAAGAACAGCTTCATCATTGCGCCGTTTGCCACCTTGCTGGCCATGGTATTCGGCACCATGGCCTCGGTGGGCCTGTGCCGTGGCAACTTTCGCGGCAAAGGCCTGGTGATGGCTTTTCTGATCTCACCGATGATTGTTCCGCTGGTCATCGTTGCGGTCGGCCTGTACTTCTTCTTTGCCCGGCTGCAACTGCTCAACAGCTACATCGGCCTGATCCTGGCGCATGCCATGCTGGGTGTGCCGTTTGTGGTGATCACCGTCAATGCGACGCTGCAGGGCTTTAATATCAACCTGAGCCGGGCCGCAGCCAGTCTCGGCGCCCCGCCACTGACGGTGTTTTTCAAGGTGGTGCTGCCCTTGATTGCCCCCGGCGTTATCTCGGGCGGACTGTTTGCCTTTGCCACGTCTTTCGATGAGGTGGTGGTCACCCTGTTCCTGGCCAGCCCTTCGCAAAGAACCCTGCCCCTGCAAATGTTCTCGGGGATACGGGAGAACATCAGCCCCAACATCGCCGCCGTTGCCACCATCATGGTCATCCTCTCGGTGCCCATGCTGCTGACCCTGGAAGTGCTGCGCCGGCGCAACGAGAAGCTGAAAATCCAGCAACCCTAGCCAGCCCGCTGCGGCTCGCCAAAACACCTTTACCTTCCTTCCGGCCGCCAGGCCGGGACGGCTAACTACTGTCAAAATTCAGAGGTTCCTATGCCTAATCTAGTGGGTGATGTTTCCAGTGCAGCCCGCATCCTGCCCGACCTGAACGGTGAAAAGCTGTTCATTCGCAAGGGCAAGGGCGCCTGTCTTGAAGATGCTGATGGCCACCGCTACATCGATACCGCGCTGGGCTTCGGCGCAGTGCTGCTCGGCCATGCCAATGACCGGGTAAACATGGCGGTCAGCGAAGCGCTGGGCGACAGTGCCGCCCCCTCCTGGGCCCATGTGCGTGAACATGGCGCGGCAACTGCGCTGGCCAGCCATACCGGCGAACTGTCAAAGGTCATCTTCACCAACTCCGGCAGCGAAGCGGTACACCTGGCCTGCCGCGCCGCCCGTGCTTACACCGGCCGCGGCAAGATTGCCAAGATGGCGGGCGGTTTCGACGGCTGGTTTGATGACGTCAGCTACGGCAATGTCAGCTCCACTGAAGCCGGTTTCGAAGATGGCCAGCGCCCCTCGACCGAGCGCACGACCCTGCTGCGCTACAACGACTTTGACGATGTCGAAAGGCTGTTTGCCGAAGATCCGGACATTGCCGCCGTTGTGCTTGAACCCATGCTGGCCAACGCCGGCTGCATCATGGCATTGCCCGGTTACCTCAAGCATGTACAGGAGATCGCCCACCAACACGGCGCCCTGGTGATTTGTGATGAGGTGCTGATGGGCTTTCGGCTGTATGCCGGCCTGGCGGGCGTGCTCGAGGGTCTGGACCCGGACCTCGCCAGTGTCGGCAAGGCCATCGGTAACGGCGTGTCGGTCTCCGCCGTGGTCGGCAAGCCGCACATCCTGGCCGGCTTTGAAGAGGGCCGGGTGATTCGTGGCGGCACCTTCAGCGGAAACCCCATGGCCTGCGCAGCCGTAACCAGCACCCTGGCACAACTGGACACCGCCGACTATGAAGCGCTGATGGCCCGAGGCAACCATTTGCGCCAAGCCATAGAAAGCCTGTTCAAGGCCCATGGCGTGACCATTACCACCAGCGGCTACGGCAATGTATTCGGAATCTGGCTCGGTGCCACGGCGCCCGGCACTTACGAGCAGGCCGCCCGGGCAGCCAACCCGCGGTTCACCCTGGCTCTGCATCTGGCATTGCGTGAAGCCGGGCTGTTGATGATGCCGTCGCCCTATGGGCGGATCTACATCAGCTTCGAACATACCGACAGCGTGATCGAAGAAATGAAGAACGCCTTTGCACAGGCGGCTGCCCGGCTAAGCGCAGAGTTCGCCAATGCCTGATAAAAAAACGCCAGTCAGTTGCCCTGACCGGCGTTTTTTTGTGCCTGAAAATCAATCTCATATCACAGCTTTAAACCAGTGAAGCACTGCCCAGAACAAGGTCCGCACCGCGTTCCGCCACGGCCATGACGGCCCCCTGGATATTGCCGGAGACCATGGATGGAATCACCGAGGCATCCACCACCCTGAGGCCGGTCAGGCCGCGTACCCGCAGTGACGAATCCACCACTGCATCGGCGTCCTCCCCCATGCGACAGGTTGCAATCGGGTGATAGATGGTTTGACCGTTGGCCTGGGCAAACTCAAGCCACTGCTCATCGGTTTTGACTTCAATCCCGGGGCCGGTCTCGACCTCGACAAACGCCTGCATGGCTGGCCGCTGCATGATCCGCCGGGCGATTTTCATGCCCTCGATCAAGCTGACGCGGTCTTCTTCCACGCTCAGGAAGTTCGGGCGGATGGCCGGCATTACATCCGGATCGGCAGACTGGATATGGATACTGCCCCTGGACCTGGGCCGCAGTTGACTGACCCCGATCGTCATCCCCGGATGCTTGTCGAGAATCCGCTCCGCCGCGTTGGCGTAGCTGGCGTGTACCACAAAATACTGCACATCCGGGGTAGCCATGGTCGGGGCGGTTTTTACAAAGCCGTGTACCAGACCGGTGCCCAGGGTCAGAATCCCCGTACGGCGGGTGAAGTACTCGGCCACCGCCATGCCCAGCCGCCAGCCACGTGCCAGTTCGTTGAGAGTGACGGTATTTTTCATCTTCCAGTTCATGCGGGTCGCGAAGTGATCGATATAGTTCTCGCCCACCCCGTCGAGCCGATGCTTGAGCGCGATGCCGACTTTTTCCAGGACATCGGGCCGTCCAATCCCTGAGAGTTCGAGGATTTGTGGCGATTGGATCGAGCCTGCGCACAAGATCACTTCCTGGGCCGCATTGACCGTGACTTCCTTGCCTCGCTGGCGGTAGGTAACACCGGTACAGCGGGCCCCTTTCAACTCCAGGCGCAACACATGGGCATGGGTTTGGATGGTCAGGTTCGGCCGGTTTCTGGCAGGGTTCAGATAGCCGTCGACCACACTCCAGCGCCGGCCTTTGTGCTGAGCGACCTGGTAGTAGCCAAAGCCGGTCTGGTCATCGCCGTTGTAGTCCGCGTTGAAGGGTTGACCGTCCTGTTTCGCCGCGAGCATGAAGGCATCGGAAATCGGGTAGCGCTCACGCACTTGATCCAGATGCATGGGGCCTTCATGCCCACGACGGTGATCGCCCTGGGCGTAGTTTTCGATCTTTTTGAAATAGGGCTTGAGGGTGTCGAAATTCCACCCCCTGGCTCCGCCGCTTTCCCAGGCGTCGTAATCACCGGGCTGACCGCGCACATAAATCATGCCGTTGATCAGGGTCGAGCCGCCCAGGCCCTTGCCCCGCGGTACAGCTATCTCCCGGCCCCGAGTGTTTTCTTCGGCCTGGGTCTTGAAGCGCCAGTTGTAACGTTTGTCAGTCAACAGCTTGCTGAAACCGGCCGGGATCGGAATCCAGAAACCTTTGGGTTCGCCACCGGCCTCGATCATTAATACCCGGTACTTGCCAGAGGCCGTCAACCGGTTGGCGAGGATGCAGCCGGCAGTGCCGCCGCCGACGATGATGTAATCAAAGGTGCTCATGGTTCGACCCGTCTGGAGGCCATCGCCGCCGCCATCAATTCGATCTGGCACAGCAGCATGGGTAAACCTTCGTGTACCCGGCAGCCGACTTTTTGTGCGGCCGCAAGCAAGGGTGTGATCGCCGGTTGCATGATGATCTCGGCGACGATCTGCTGCGAGGTGAGCCGGGTCACGTCACACGGCAGGGCATCACCTTCTTTGAGGCCCAGGGAAGTGCCGTTGACCACCAGATCATGGTCGGCGGGATCAGAGGTGCCGACCACCACCTGCAATTCCGGGAACGCACTGGCGATACGGTCCACCAGCAACTGGGCCTTGGCGCTCGTACGGTTGGCTATGGTCAGCCAGGCCACCCCGGCCGCAGCCAGCGCAAAAGCGATGGCATTGGCCGCACCACCGGCGCCGGCCAGATACACACTGCGCCCCTCAAGCTCGATACCTGCCTGGCGCAACCCGCTGACAAAGCCCTCGCCATCGAGGATTTCGCCATGCAACTTGCCGTCACCTGAGCGCGTCACAACGTTCGCCGCGCCCACCAGCACCGCTGCGTCAGAGAGGGTATCGCACAGCTCCAGAATGGCGGTTTTGTGCGGCACCGTCACAATAAATCCGTCAAGGCTCTGAATGCCCCGCAAGCCCGCCACGACCCCGGCAAGGTCGGCCGGTGCCACATGAAAAGGCACTAGCACCCGGTCTTCGCCGCGGGCCGAGAACAGCGCATTCATCGCCTGGGGGGTCTGCACATGGTGAATCGGGTCGGCAATGATTGCGTAGACCCGGGTGTTGCCACTGATTTGAGTTATGTCTGTCATCGCATCACGCCAGGGTATAGGCGGTTTTCACGCCGGTATAGAATTCGCGAGCGTAGGAACCCTGCTCGCGGGAGCCGTAGCTGGAGCCCTTTCTTCCACCAAAGGGCGCGTGATAATCGACACCTGCGGTGGCCACATTGACCATCACCATGCCCGCCGCCGAGCGCTGTTTGAAGTCGCACGCGTGCTTGAGCGATGTGGTGCAGATGCCCGAGGAAAGACCGAACTCGGTGTCGTTGGCCAGCGCCAGCGCCTCGTCATAATCGCGCACCCGGATAACACTGGCGACCGGACCAAAGACTTCTTCGCGGTTGATTCGCATGTCATTACCAGTCTCGGTGATCAGGGCTGGCGACAGGTAAAAACCATCGGTCGCGCGCTCGAGCAATTCACCGCCAAACACCAGATTGCCACCTTCATGGCGGGCAATATCGATGTAATCGCAATCCTGTTTGAGCTGCGCCTGAGAAACCACGGGGCCGATGTCACAGCCCTCAGCCAGGGCGTTATCGACCTTGAGCGCGGCCAGACGCTGCACCACGGCCTCGACAAAGCGGTCATGAATGCCGTCCTGAACGATCAGCCGACTTGAAGCGGTACAGCGCTGGCCGGTGGAAAAGTACGAACCGGACACTGCCACTTCGACGGCTTGCTCCAGGTCGGCATCGTCCAGAATGATTAACGGGTTCTTGCCGCCCATCTCCAGCTGCACCTTGGCGCCCCGCTCCATGCATGCCAGGCCGACCTGGCGACCGGTACCGGTCGAGCCGGTGAAGGTGACGGCCCTGACCTTGCGCGATTTTGCGAACACATCGCCGACTTTCGAGCCCGGGCCCATGACCAGATTAAACACGCCAGCCGGCAACGCACCGGCGCGCACAATGATTTCGGCCAGTGCCCAGGCACTGCCCGGTACCAGATCAGCCGGCTTGAATACCACGGTATTGCCGTATGCCAGCGCGGGGGCGATCTTCCAGGCCGGGATCGCAATCGGAAAGTTCCACGGCGTGATAATCCCGATCACGCCCTCAGGCTCGCGGCGGACATCCACCTCAACCCCGGGGCGGATCGAAGCCAGGCGCTCGCCCGACAACCGCAATGCTTCACCGGCGAAAAACTTGAACACTCGCCCGGCCCGCACCACTTCGCCAATGCCTTCGGCCAGGGTTTTGCCTTCTTCACGGGCGAGCAAACGGCCCAACTCTTCGCGACGTGCCAGCACCTCGGTACCGATACGGTCCAGCGCGTCACTGCGCTGTTCTGCAGTAAATCCGGCCCATGCCGGTTGCGCGTCAAATGCAGCATCCACCGCCGCGTGCGCCTGAGCCGCGTCGGCCCGGGCGTACTCGCCGACCACATCATCGGTATCCGAAGGATTGATGTTCAGGTTCACATCAGCGCCAGCGACCCACTCGCCGCCTATATAGTTTTTATTCATGCGAATGACTCCCGCGAACACACTTGCCCGTACCGCCCCGAACGCTTTGATCCGGCGCCCTGAAGAACGCCAGCCAAACGCAATCAAGCGGTCCCGACCCGTTTATTTGAAGCCGCTCATAGAAACCATCGACCGACCCGACAGTGATTTATCGGGTCATGTAACCGGTCTTCCTGGTGAAGCCAGAGGGGCATGCTTTCGCGCCAAAGGGCGATGGGCAAAACATACGCCTCTGATAATTCATCGTCTACGCGCTAGCTGTGACGCTGGTTCACACATGCTATTCCGGATACGCACAGCCAAAACCCTGACTAACGGGTACGTGGCAGGCGACTGCATAGTTGGGGAGTGATAGTGCGGATACCCCCTGCACTCAGCGACGGGAAAAAAAATACAGCACCATAGCGGTGCGTAGTTGCGTGGATCATTAAAAACTTTTACGTCGCAGCGTTAGCCTAGTTGAACGTGTCAGTGGTCCGTAATGGTGCACAGAACGGGATAAATCATGGCATATCAATAATGAATGGCCTTCGACAAAATAAGTATTAACCGGATACCTGCGTGACTGTTAGTTTGCTCTACATCTAATGTTCGATGAAATAAGAGCCCTACATGCTGACTGTCAATCTGCCGGTGCCGGTATGGGCTGATATGGTCAAGTTCGCACGTCCGTTTATAAAAATGCACGGACTGAAGAACCATTTCGTTATTGTCGATGGACGCGAACGTTCCTTCACTCCATCGCCTGACATCATTGCCGATATTTGCAATGTTGAAGCAGGTGTTGGAGCGGATCAGTTACTCGTTATTGAGCCGGCGACCTTAACCGGTATCGCTTTGGGTGTGTATGCCCGCATGCGAATCTATAACGTAGATGGCAGCGAAGCCCAAACTTGCGGCAATGCCACGCGTTGTGTTGCCGACCTTCTTTTAAAGGAAAGTGCAACAGACCAAGTTGTGATCGAAACAGGCGGTGGCAACCTGCGATGCTGGCGCAACGAAGCGTCAGGCCAAATAAGTGTTGCGATGGGAACAGTCAATCTTGACTGGCATTCCATCCCGTTGGCACAAGCCACTGACACCCTGAATGTCAGAATGAATCACGGACCGCTCCAACTGGCAGTGGCTCTTAATATCGGCAACCCGCACCTGGTGTTCTTTGTTGATGATTTACAAAGTGTCGATATCCCGCGCCATGCCGCCCAGGCCCAACAGGATCCACTCCTGCCAGAGTCCGCCAACATAGGCGTTGCCCAGATTATTGGCGAAACAGCCATTCGCCTGACCGTCTGGGAGCGGCCGGGCATTCTTACCCAGGCGTGTGGCAGCGGAGCATGTTGCGCCGTGGCAGCGGCCAGAGCGAAGGGACTTATTCAGTCCAGTATTGTGACGGTGTATATGCCGGGGGGAGCCCTGACAATCGAGCAAGACGATAAAGGGCAACTCACTCTGACGGGGCCTACTGTCATTGCGTTTGCTGGATATTTGCTGGAAACACACGAGGCTTAAAATGACTGATGAACGCAGGTCGTCATGCATTATAAAAATAGAATCAGTATCGAAAGTCTTCAGCGGCATTAATGGTCGCCAGGAAGTGTATGCACTCAGAAATGTGGACAACCACATTAACTGGGGTGAAGTGGTGGTCATCATCGGCCCGAGTGGCTCAGGGAAAAGTACCTTGCTGCGCTCACTTAACGGGTTAAACACCATTAGCTCGGGGCAGATCTGGATTGATGGCGTCAGCTTGACCGATCGCAAAACAGACATTAATAAATTGCGCGCAGAAGTCGGCATGGTGTTCCAGAACTTCAACCTGTTCGCCCATAAAACAGCGCTTCAAAATATTGTCATCCCGCAAACAATCGTCCTGAAACGATCGAAAGAAGAAGCCGAGGATATCGCGCGCACGTTACTGCAAAAAGTAGGACTGCCGGACCGTGCCAATAACTACCCACACCAGCTTTCCGGGGGTCAGCAGCAGCGCATTGCAATTGCGCGTTCGTTGGCGATGAACCCGAAAGTCATGTTGTTTGACGAGGCCACATCAGCACTGGATCCAGAAACGGTGGGAGAGGTACTGCAACTGATGAAGGAACTCGCCGCCGAAGGGATGACCATGGTCGTGGTCACTCACGAAATGGGCTTTGCTCGCGACGTGGCCGACCGGGTGATTTTCATGGAGGCCGGACAGATTGTCGATGAGGCTCCCGCTGACAAGTTTTTCGCTGCCCCCAGCGACCGGGTTGCCAGTTTCCTGGGCCGCGTGTCAGCAGCACCGTGCATTTAAACCGCCGCAACGAAAACAAGACGCCGAAGAAGGCGCACTGAAATGAACGACAGCTAACCCCAATAAACTGCCGATTAATCACAATTAAAGAAAGGCATAGTGCGATGCATTTATTGAAAAGCTTGCTGGCAAATGTTCTTGTCGCTTCTGCATTAGCGACCGTGCCGATGTTGGCACAGGCCGACGCCATGGACGACATCAACAAAAATGGAACACTTACGATCGCCGTTCAAACCCAGGGCCCTCCCGTCAGCTTTATTGATAAAAATGGCGAGCGCGCCGGTTTGGCGATTGATATTGCCCGCATGTTCGCCGACGACATGGGGGTCAAACTGGTCATCCAGGACTACGACTGGAAAGGCCTCATTCCAGCACTGACGTCCGGTAAGGCTGATCTTATCGCCGCCGACATGACACCGTCTGCAAAGCGCAACATGCAGGTGCTTTTCACCAATCCCGTCTTCTATCTGGAGACCGTGGCATTCGCCAACAAAGACAAGCATTTCAACTCGTGGGAAGCCCTCAACAATCCTGCTATTACCGTGGGCGCTACCCAGGCTTCCAGCTATGCGGATGCGGCTAAAAAAATTCTGCCTAAGGCTCAGTTGAAAGAATTCGGCGGTGGCAACGCCCAGACCGTTCAGGCCGTTGTTTCCGGCCGTGCAGATGCAGGCATCTCGGACCGTGCGCAAATAGCGACCTTCGTTAACGCCACGCCTGAACTGGAAGTACTCGACGGAACCATGACTAAAGAGCCATTGAGCTTCGCCACGCGCCCAGACTCTGTGCACTTGCTGCTGGCACTCAATAACTATATTCGCCTGATCGAAATCGACGGTCGATTGAAAGAGCGTACCGACTACTGGTGGAACTCTACGGCGTGGGAAGCCGACCACAAGTAAAGGTTAGCGCGTGGTGATACTGGCCGTCATTTAACCGGGCGGCCTACGGCTAACTGTTACCGCGCACAAAAAGAGTTCGGCTTGCTGGATGAGGTTACGTCGCAATGAGTTTTGCACTGGATAGTTTCAACTTCGGCATCGTATACAAATACCGGGATGTATTTTTAAACGGCGTACTGACAACCCTTGAAATAGCATCAGTCTGTTTAGTGCTTTCGGTGTTTTTCGGCATATTTGTAGCACTCATGCGCATGTCGAAAAGCGCTTTCCTGTGGCGGCCAGCGGCGGCGTATATCCAGTTTATCCGCGCCACACCGCTGCTGATGCAGATCTACCTGGTTTACTACGGTCTTCCGGCGCTGTTTGCGTTCGGCAAAAACATTAATGAACTCCAGACCGGCCTTATCGCACTGACGATTCACACGACACCCTACATGGCAGAAATTATCCGTGCCGGTATCGAATCGATTCCCCGCGGCCAGTTTGAAGGGGCGATGTCCGTCGGCATGAGTCCATTTCAACGGATGCTCCACGTGGTGCTGCCGCAGGCGCTGGCTAACGTCACCCCTCCGCTGATAGGGCAGGCAGCCATCCTGATCAAGGATACGTCCCTGCTGAGCATCATCGCAGTCACAGAGCTAATGAGCGCAGGCCTGTACATGTTTTCAGATTCGGTCGTGGCGACCGAGAGTTACCTGACCACCGCCGCTTGCTACCTGTTTATCTATGTACTGCTGCTACTGCTCTCTCACCTGGTCCGGCGCAAATGCGGCGCCAACTGGCAAACTCGGTAGGGGATCAAATAATGATGGAATGGATCATGACCAAAGCGACAGTGCTTCAGGCGCTGTTGCCATTCATGTTCAAAGGGCTGTGGATGACCGTGCAGATATCCCTCATCGCCATTGCACTCGGCGTACTGCTGGGGCTCGTGTTAGGGGTCATGCGCTCTCAGAGCAGGTTCTTGTTCAAAAATATTATCGGTCTGTACCTGCACCTGTTCAGGGGTACCCCATACCTGGTGCAGGTCTACATCATCTATTTTGTACTGCCTGCTACGGGGCTTGAGATATTCAAGTTCAACGCCTACACCGCCGCCATCGTATCGCTGACGCTCTACACGTCGAGCTATGCGACTGAAATCGTGGCCTCGGCAATTCTGACCGTCCCCCACGGCCAGGTTGAAGCAGCGCGCTCAGTCGGGATGAGCAAATTTCAGGCGCTGGTTCACGTCGTGTTACCCCAGGCTATTCCGCTGACCCTGCCGCCGTTGGGAAGCGTGTATGTAAACATCATCAAAAGTACCGCTATTTTATCCATCATCGGCATCACTGAACTCACGCGCCAGGGCGAAGTTTTGATTGTCCGCATGCCGCAACACCTGATGTTCATTTACTGCGTGATCGCCCTGCTCTATTTCGCCTACTGCTACCCGCTTCTCTACCTGTCGAAGCTGGCAGAAAAGCGCTTTGGCGCCCTCGAACACCGATAAAACCCATCACCCGATACGCGCCAATATAATTTCTAGTCCGGATCGGGAAGCAGGATCCGGGACACACCCTTTTTCTTGAGTTGGGCCTATGAAAAACGTACCCGTAAAGCGTCTTCAGTCCCTGGCCGAAAAATTCGGCACGCCCTTGTGGGTCTATGATGCTCAGACCATTCGTGACCGCATCAATGATCTACGCCAGTTCGATACCATTCGATTTGCACAAAAGGCCTGCTCCAACATCAATATCCTCAAGCTCATGCGCGAGCAAGGCGTCCAGGTAGATGCCGTGTCTCGTGGAGAAATCCTTAGAGCACTGGCCGCGGGTTATTCATGCCTGGGCAACGAAGAAGCCATCGTTTTCACTGCAGACCTTATCGATGAAGCGACGCTAGCCACCGTAGTGGAGCATGCCATTGCAGTTAACGCCGGTTCGATCGATATGCTCGAGCAACTGGGCGCCATCGCACCCGGGCACAAAGTCTGGCTGAGGATCAACCCGGGCTTCGGCCATGGCCACAGCAAGAAGACCAACACCGGGGGCGAACACAGCAAGCATGGCATCTGGCACACCGACCTGGGCGCGGCGCTGTCGGTTGTCAGCAAGCACAACCTGCAATTAATCGGGCTGCACATGCACATAGGGTCCGGGGTGGACTATAAGCACCTGGCCAGCGTCAGCAATGCCATGCTCGATCTCGTGCAGCAAGTCAAAGACGCAAACATGACCCTCAGCGCCTTGTCAGCAGGCGGCGGGTTGTCGGTCCCGTACACCGCGGATGAACCGCAGCTCGATACCCGCCATTACTTCAGCCTGTGGGACGCTGCGCGCCAGAAAGCCGAGCAGACTCTGGGCAAGAAACTGCGTCTTGAGATCGAGCCCGGACGGTATCTGGTGGCTGAGTCGGGTTGCCTGCTGAGTGAAGTTCGCGCCACCAAGGCCGTCGGCAGCAATTACTTTGTGCTTCTCGACGCAGGCTTCAACGAGCTGATGCGCCCGTCCATGTACGGCAGTTACCACGGTATCGAGTTGCTGGAGGCAGATGCATCGGGGCGCCCCCTGCAAGCCAGCGTCGTTGCAGGGCCGCTGTGTGAGGCAGGTGACGTATTCACGCAAGCGGAGGATGGAACGGTACTTTCCAGAATGATTCCCCAATGCGCAGTGGGCGATCTGATCGCCATTCGCGATACAGGCGCCTATGGTGCGTCGATGTCTTCGAACTACAACACTCGCCCGCTGATCGCAGAGGTGCTGATTGAAGGGTCCGATGATGTACTGATCCGCCGTCGCCAGCGAGTGGAGGAGCTTCTGGCACTGGAAGAGGTCTCAGCAGCTAACCTCCACCAAAAAGAAGCGACCGCCGGACCACAACACCCATAGCCAGGTTCGCGCCCAGAAGACGTGATGCCTGCCGGGCGACTGGCAGCTATTAAAATTTTGGCGCAGTGTCGGTTCCGGATGGACTGTTTCGTGCACATGAAGGTAACGAATGTGCATCGCTGTTTTAGAGCGCTTTTATGATCAACTTGCGACATATCGAAGTTTTCCGCGCCATCATGACGGCGGGGAGTGTCACCAACGCTGCTCAACTGCTGCATACCAGTCAACCCACCATCAGCCGTGAGCTGGCGCGTCTGGAGTACCTCGTAGGTTTCGAACTGTTTGAACGCGGGCGTGGGCGCCTTCATGCAACAGCGCGGGCAGTGGTTTTGTTCCAGGAGGTAGAGCTTGCGTTCATTGGTCTGGACCGGATCGTCTCGTTTGCAGAGAGCCTGAGTCGCTTCTCTCAGGGCGCATTTTCAGTGGCCTGTATTCCCGCTTTTTCTCATGCGCTGCTGCCTCAGGTGTGCAAGCACCTGATTGCCAATCATCCCGGTGTCAGTGTCGAGATAGCCACGCTGGAGTCGCCCTGGCTTGAGGAACAACTGACACTTCAACGCCACGATGTCGGCCTCACCGAGCATGATGAAGCCCCGCCCGGAACTGAGTTACAACTGCTGATGAGTGTGGACGAAGTGTGCATCTTGCCCGATGGCCACCCTTTGCTGGAGAAAAACATCCTGTCGCTGGAGGACATCAGGGATCAAACGTTCGTCAGTTTCAGCAAGGGCGATCGTTACAGGAGAGTGCTTGATGTCCTGTTCAAGGAAGCGGGAATCGATCGATTCATCCAGGTCGAAACCCACAGCGCCGTTTCAGTATGTTCGATGGTACAAGCGGGGCTGGGTATTGCGATCCTCAACCCGCTGACCGCGATCATGTTTCAGGGCCAGGGTGTCAATATTCGTCCTCTTGCCTTTTCCTTGCCTTTTCAAATCAGCCTGGTCAAACCGCTCTACCGCTCTTCAACGCCCTTCCAACAATATTTCGCTGATGCCTTGCAGCGAGAAATATCCTTACAGGCCGAACAGCTATCCACTCTGGGCGTCAGCGTCACGCTCGAAAGTCTGGATAACGTGTTAACACCCGCCTCCTTATAAAGTCCGCCCCGCCTTCAACACCGCCCCCTGACTTCAACTAAGCACCGCGAAAACAGGGGGCACCCATTTAGTGCGCCCGGTTACTTAGTGGTGTTTGTATATGCCTTGTAACGCAGGCCCGCCGGGCGCTGCAAGGGTCCGTCATGGTGCGCAGCATGCGCACTAATCGTCACATATCGAGAGTGAATGATCGCCCTACAAATAAGCATTTACCGTCTTTTCGAGCGACTGATAAGTTCATTCACATCAACTAATGCGTGAAACAGCCAATTTATATTGAGTTGTTTTGGATGTTGTCTTAATCCACACACGTTCAATTTGATAAGTCCCAATAACCCTACTGTGTTATTTATCTTCTTAATCAAGGAACACTACTATTGAACCCTCTCCTAAAGAGTTGCTCATTGTTGCTGCTGCTGTGTTCAAACTTGGCGTTGGCGCAAATTCCCGAAACAAGCAGCCAATTGATCGTGGTGACGACCCCCGACTGGGACGCCATTCAAGGCACGGCACAACGCTATGAGCGCCATGGCCAGGACTTCCAGAAAGTCGGTGACGCCTTCCCCATTGTGGTGGGCAAGACCGGGCTTGCCTGGGGCCGCGGCATTTTACCGATCGACCCCGAAGAGCAGCCTGTAAAACGTGAAGGCGACGGTAAAGCGCCCGCCGGCATGTTCACCTTCGGCAGCGCGTTCGGGTACGAATCTACAGCCAATACCCGGCTGCCCTACACCGTCAGCACCGACGCCCGCGAATGTGTGGATGACAGCCAGTCCAGTCACTACAACTCGTTGGTCGACAGCTCGGCCGTGAGCAAAGACTGGAACAGCTCAGAACAAATGCACCGCAAGGATGAGTTGTATCGCCAGGGCATTGTCGTCGAACACAACACGCCAGCAGCAGCCAATGGCGGCTCATGTATTTTCATGCACATCTGGCAATCGAGCAGCACCCCGACCACTGGCTGCACCGCCATGGACCCGCAGAATATCCAGCAATTGTTCACCTGGCTGGACCCGCAAAAAAACCCGCTGCTGGTACAAATGCCTGTGGCGCAATACGAGCTTTACAAGGAACGCTGGAAACTTCCGCAGCGGTGAGAATGCAGCAATGCTGCGCGAGATCAGGGGGCTCCCTCAAGACGGTTTGCAGCCAGCAAAATCCGCAGGAACGCCAAAACGAAAAAACCCGCCAGATGGCGGGTTTTTTCGGTGGTTTCAGAGATTCTGCAAGCCTTCTCTGTCACCTTGTATGGCTCCACGACCTGGACTCGAACCAGGGACCCAATGATTAACAGTCATTTGCTCTACCAACTGAGCTATCGCGGAATGGCGTCTATCTTACTGATATAAAAAGAGAAGTCAACACTTTCGATGACTTCTCCAGGCATTATTCAGATGACCTGAACAATGGCATCGGTAACCGCTTCAATGTTGCGTTGATTCAAAGAAGCGACACAGATACGGCCGGTGTCCAGGGCATAGATACCGAACTCGGTACGCAGACGCGCCACTTGTTCAACGGTCAGGCCGGAGTACGAAAACATGCCGCGCTGACGCGCCACAAAGCTGAAGTCGTGCCCGGGTGCCTTGTTCGCCAGCATCTCAACCATCTGCAAGCGCATGCCGCGAATCCGCAGGCGCATTTCAGCCAGCTCGGCTTCCCACTGGGCACGCAGCTCAGGGCTGTTGAGTACAGCCGCGACAATGCTTGCGCCGTGGGTCGGCGGGTTGGAGTAGTTGGTGCGGATCACGCGCTTGACCTGGGACAGAACGCGGGCGCTCTCATCACGGGACTGGGTGATGATCGACAGTGCGCCAACGCGCTCGCCGTACAGCGAGAACGACTTGGAGAACGAGCTGGAAACAAAGAAGCTCAGGCCCGACTCGGCGAACAGGCGCACTGCAGCGGCGTCTTCGTCGATGCCATCGCCAAAGCCCTGGTAGGCCATGTCCAGGAACGGGATCAGGCCTTTGGCCTTGACCAGGTCCAGCACGTTCTGCCAGTCCGCCGGCGTCAGGTCGACCCCGGTCGGGTTGTGGCAGCACGCGTGCAGCACAACGATGGAGCCGGCTGGCAAGGCGTTGAGGTCTTCGAGCATGCCGGCACGGTTTACATCATGGCTGGCGGCGTCGTAGTAGCGATAGTTCTGCACCGGGAAACCGGCCGTTTCGAACAATGCCCGGTGGTTCTCCCAGCTTGGATCGCTGATGGCCACCACAGCGCCCGGCTGCAGCTGCTTGAGGAAGTCAGCACCGATTTTCAGTGCACCGGTACCGCCCACGGCTTGAGTGGTAATCACACGGCCAGCAGCCAACAGCGGCGACTCGGCACCGAACAGCAGCTTTTGCACGGCTTGGTCGTAGGCTGCAATGCCATCGATCGGCAGGTAGCCGCGGGATGCATGTTGAGCAACCCGGATCGTTTCGGCTTCGACAACGGCACGCAAGAGTGGAATTCGTCCCTCCTCGTTGCAGTAAACACCGACCCCCAGATTCACTTTGCTGGTACGAGTATCGGCGTTAAATGCTTCGTTGAGGCCCAGGATAGGATCGCGTGGTGCCATTTCGACAGCGGAGAACAGGCTCATTATTACGGCGGCTCTGAATGGGGAATGGAGGGGGTGACAACGCTCCAGCCGATTGCACTAGAGCGGTGCACAAACGGGGAGCAAGTATAAAGGCGATAACGATTCGGGCAACAGGCGATTCCCGGTTTTGGGCAAGTATTTCGGTTTATTTTTCGGCCGCTGGTCGAATTGCAATCTTTGCCCGTATGCCCATGTCAGAACGCTGCCTTGAAACAGTCGGTAACGACCTCCATATTTAGCCGTATCCTGTTTTTTCCTGCGGCTTGCGTCGCATGCAGTCTTTCTCGATCTACCAAGGTCCAAGCCTTTATAGATGCGAACCCAGAGGTCCGTTATGCCCGATTTCCAGCTAGTTACCCGCTTCGAGCCTGCGGGCGATCAACCCGAAGCCATTCGCCAGATGATCGAAGGCATCGAAGCCGGGCTGTCGCACCAGACCCTGCTCGGGGTAACGGGCTCGGGCAAGACCTTCAGCATCGCCAACGTCATCGCCCATGTGAATCGCCCGACGCTGGTGCTCGCCCCCAACAAAACCCTCGCGGCGCAGCTGTACGGCGAGTTCAAGTCGTTCTTCCCCAACAACGCGGTGGAGTACTTCGTCTCGTACTACGACTACTACCAGCCCGAAGCCTATGTGCCCTCCTCCGATACCTTTATTGAGAAAGACGCCTCGATCAACGACCACATCGAGCAAATGCGCCTGTCTGCGACCAAGGCGTTGCTGGAGCGCAAGGACGCAATCATCGTCACCACGGTGTCGTGCATTTACGGCCTGGGCAGCCCGGAAACCTATTTGAAGATGGTGTTGCACGTTGATCGCGGTGACAAACTCGACCAGCGCGAACTGCTGCGCCGCCTGGCCGACCTGCAATACACCCGCAACGACATGGACTTCGCCCGCTCGACATTCCGGGTACGCGGCGATGTGATCGACATCTACCCGGCTGAATCCGACCTCGAAGCCGTGCGCATTGAACTGTTCGATGATGAAGTCGAAAGCATCAGCGCCTTTGACCCGCTGACCGGCGAAGTCATCCGCAAGATGCCGCGCTTTACCTTCTACCCCAAAAGCCACTACGTCACGCCCCGCGAAACCCTGCTGGACGCGGTCGAAGGCATCAAGGAAGAGCTCAAGGAGCGCCTGGAGTACTTGCGCACCAATAACAAACTGGTCGAGGCCCAGCGCCTTGAACAACGCACCCGCTTTGATCTGGAAATGATCATGGAGCTGGGTTACTGCAACGGGATCGAAAACTACTCGCGCTACCTCTCGGGTCGCGAGTCCGGTGCCCCGCCGCCGACCCTGTTCGACTACCTGCCGGCCGACGCGTTACTGGTGATCGATGAGTCCCACGTCAGCGTGCCGCAAGTGGGCGCGATGTATAAAGGCGACCGTTCGCGCAAAGAGACACTGGTGGAGTACGGCTTCCGCTTGCCGTCGGCCCTGGATAACCGGCCGATGCGTTTTGACGAATGGGAACGCATCAGCCCCCAGACCATTTTCGTCTCGGCCACCCCCGGCAACTATGAGGCCGAGCATTCGGGCCGGGTCGTGGAGCAAGTGGTGCGTCCGACCGGCCTGGTGGACCCGCAAATCGAAATCCGCCCGGCGCTGACCCAGGTCGACGACCTGCTGTCCGAAATCGCCAAGCGCGTGGCACTGGAAGAACGGGTACTGGTGACGACGCTGACCAAGCGCATGTCCGAAGACCTCACTGATTACCTGGCCGACCACGGCGTACGTGTGCGTTACCTGCACTCGGACATCGACACCGTGGAACGGGTCGAGATCATCCGCGACTTGCGCCTCGGCGTGTTTGACGTGCTGGTGGGGATCAACCTGCTGCGTGAAGGCCTGGACATGCCTGAAGTGTCGCTGGTGGCGATTCTCGATGCCGACAAGGAAGGCTTCCTGCGTTCCGAGCGCTCATTGATCCAGACCATTGGCCGTGCTGCCCGTAACCTCAATGGCCGGGCGATCCTGTACGCCGACCGGATAACCGGCTCGATGGAGCGGGCGATTGGTGAGACCGAACGCCGTCGCGAAAAACAGATCGCCTTCAACCTGGCGAACGGAATTACACCCAAGGGCGTATTCAAGGATGTCGCCGACATCATGGAAGGCGCAGTGGTACCAGGCTCGCGCAGCAAAAAGCGCAAAGGCATGGCCAAGGCTGCCGAGGAAAACGCCAAGTACGAAAACGAACTGCGTTCACCGAGCGAAATCAGCAAGCGCATCCGCCAGCTGGAAGAAAAAATGTACGCCCTGGCCCGCGACCTGGAGTTCGAGGCAGCCGCGCAAATGCGCGACGAAATCGGCAAGCTCAGAGAGCGGTTGCTGCAGGTTTAATCCCCCCCAACCCTGTAGGAGCGAGCTTGCTCGCGAGCTCTTTCAAGATCAAAAGCTCGCGAGCAAGCTCGCTCCTACACGGGGGTATTGGAGCTGGTTTGGTGCCTCAGTCAGCCACCGCCGCCACCGCTTCTACCTCAAACAACATCGCATCCAGCGCCAGTCGCGGCACCGGGATCAAGGTACAGGCCGGCGCCGGAAGCGCACCCCAGACCCGCGCAACTTCTGCCCCCAAAATATGCAACCGCTCCTGGCTGTGATCCACGATCAGCACCGTCAGTTTGGCCACGTCCTTGATCTGCGCATCGGCAGCGGCCAGGGCAATCTGCAGATTGGCAAACGCCTGGCGCACCTGCTCGGCAAAGTCCGGCGAGAGCTGACTGTCGGCATCCTCCCCACCCTGCCCCGCGGTGTAGACCAACCGCACATTCGGCGCCAGGCGGGCCACATGGGAGTAGCCATTGCCCGAAGGGTCATACAGCCCGGGCGGGTTCAGCAGTTGCACAGTGGGGTGAGGGTTCTTATCCATAAAAGTCGCACCTTGGGCAGTTGAATTGGCAAGCGCGCTATTCAACCACTCCTGCCAAGGCCTGTGCCAGCGCCCTCGCGGCACAGGTCGCAAATATGTCAGGATGGTGCGCTGCTGCGCGACACAGACCCGAATCCCAAGGATGAACATGACCGCCATCAACACTCAGACGCCTTTTGTTCCAGGGCGCCTCGAACAAATGTCGACCCGCATCGCCTTTTTTATCGCCGGGTTCGGGCTCGCCGCCTGGGCGCCACTGGTGCCCTACGCCAAAGCCCGGGCCGGGCTCGATGAAGCCACCCTTGGCCTGTTGCTGCTGTGCCTGGGCGCGGGCTCGATTCTGGCAATGCCCATCGCCGGCCTGCTGGCCACGCGCTTTGGCTGCCGCCGGGTGACGATTGGCGGCACCTTGCTGATTTGCCTGGCACTGCCGCTCCTGGCTACCGCCGGCTCCATACCGTTGCTGATCGCCACCTTGTTTGTGTTTGGCGCAGGCCTGGGCATCGTCGACTCCACCGTCAACCTGCAAGCGGTGATCGTCGAGCGCGCCAGCGGGCGCAATATGATGTCGGGCTTTCACGGCATGTTCAGTGTCGGCGGAATTGCCGGCGCGGCCGGTGTCAGCGCCCTGCTCGCGCTGGGGCTGACGCCGCTGTGGGCAATCGTGGTGGTGATCGTGCTGACCCTCGCCGCCTTGCTCAAAGCCGCGCCGCACATGCTGGCTTACGGCAGTGAAAGCACCGGCCCGGCGTTTGCGGTGCCCCATGGTGTGGTGCTGTTTATCGGGTTGCTGTGTTTTACCGTGTTCCTGGCCGAAGGCGCGATGCTCGACTGGAGCGCAGTGTTTTTGACCACCGAAAAACAGATCGGTGAAGCCTATGCCGGGCTTGGCTATGCCGCCTTCGCCCTGACCATGACCGCAGGCCGATTGACTGGTGACACCATCGTCAGACGTCTTGGCGCCCGCCGGGTGATTGTCCTGGGAGGCCTGTTCGCCGCTGTCGGGCTAGCGCTGGCAACCTTGGCGCCAGGCTGGGAAGTGGCCCTGGCCGGTTATGCACTGGTGGGTATTGGCTGTTCGAACATCGTGCCGGTGCTGTACACCGCCGTCGGCAAACAAACCGTGATGCCCGAAAACATCGCCGTACCGGCCATCACGACCTTGGGATATGCGGGGATTCTGGCGGGGCCGGCAGCCATCGGCTTTGTCGCCCATGCCAGCAGCCTGAGCATTGCCTTCCTGCTGATCGCCGCCATGCTTGTAGCCGTAGCCATCAGCGGACGGATCCTGAAGGTCTAAACATAGCCCCGCCCTCTGTAGGAGCGAGCTTGCTCGCGAGCTTTTGATCTTGAAAAGCTCGCGAGCAAGCTCGCTCCTACAGTCATACGTCGGCTTTAGAAGCCCACATTCGCCTGCACGAAACACCTACGCAGCTCCCCGAGCCAGCCCCCGGAATTGTTGCCCCCCTAAACCTCTGTAGGAGCGAGCTTGTCTCGCGAGCTTTTGATCTTGAAAAGCTCGCGAGGCAAGCTCGCTCCTACAGTCATACGTTTGCTTCAAAAGCCCACATTCGCCTGCACGAAACACCTACGCAGCTCGCCAAGTCAGCCCCCGGAATAATTGACCCCTGAACCTATGTAGGAGCGAGCTTGTCTCGCGAGCTTTTGATCTTGAAAAGCTCGCGAGACAAGCTCGCTCCTACAGTCATTCGCTTGCTTCAAAAGCCCGTATTCGCCTGCACGAAGAACCTACGCAGCTCGCCAAGTCAGCCCCCGGAATTGTTGCCCATGAACCTCTGTAGGAGCGAGCTTGCTCGCGAGCTTTTGATCTTGAAAAGCTCGCTCCTACAGTCATACGCTTGCTTTAGAAGCCCACGCTCGCCTGTACGAAGAACGTGCGCGGCTCGCCGAGGTAGATGCCGGCGTTGTTGTCGCTGGAACGGGTGAAGTACTGCTGGTTGAGCAGGTTTTTGATCCCCGCGCCTACTTTCAGGTTCGACGCCTCTGGCCCGAAGTCGTAGCCCACGCGCGTGCTCCAGGTCGCATACCCCGGAATGTCGCCGTACTGGCCATCCGCAGTCGGGTCGGTGATGTAGGTGCCGCCAGTCCCCGGCGCATGCTGTTTGGACTGGGCAAACATGTCCAGGTTGTAGGTCCAGCGGTCGACCGCATAACGGGCCCCCAGGTTGGCGACCTGACGCGAATACAGCGGCAGGTCGCGGCCCTTGAAGTTCATGATGTCTCCCTCGGCCACCGCCTTGGTGTAGGTGAATCCGGCATTCACCGACAGCCCGTCAAGGCGCGCATCCAGCGCCGACATGTCGTAGTGAATCGAGGTTTCGATACCCTGGTGCTTGGTCGCACCGAGGTTGGTCCAGCCCACATCGTTGCTCACGTATTGCAGCTCATCGGCAAAGTCGATGTAGAACAGCGTCACTTCGCCACCCCACACCCCGTTGTCATAGCGCGTACCCAGCTCGTAGGTCTTGGCTTTTTCCGGGCGCAGGCCTGCTGCCGTCTGGTCCCCCGTTCCGCCCTGCCCCAGCTGGAAATACTGCAGGCTGCCGAACGAAGTTTCATAGTTGGCAAACAGCTTCCACGCGTCCGAGAGGTGGTACATCACGCTCAGGGCCGGCAGCGCTTCGCTGCTGTCGATGCTGCGGTTTTTCTCCGGCACCGGCACACCCTTGCCGTCCAGTACCGGCCGGTCGTGCCAGTTGGTGCTGATACGCTCGAAACGAACCCCCGGGGTGACCGTCCAGTTACCGACATCGATCTGGTCATCGATATAGAAAGAGTTGGCCTCCGTGCCCCCGGTGCGGTCCTGATACACATGGCCGTCACCTTTAGGCCCCGGTACCGGCACGTTATCCACCAGCTCCAGCATGCTCGCCTGCTCGTGCATCGCTTCTTTGAGGTAGCGATAACCGACCCCGACTTCCTGAGTCACCGGCCCCAGTGTGAACACATGGGACACCCGCGGCTCAATGCCGAAGGTATGGTAATTGCGCGGGTAAGCCGACAGGGTTTGCAGGTTGCGCGCCGCAATATTGCTGCCGCGGAAGCTGTCGGTGTAATAGGTCAGGACTTCAAACTGGGTCAGGTCGTCAATCTGGCGCAGGTACTTGAAGGACACGTCCTTGCGCCGCCCGGTGAAGTTGTCATAGTCGCGCACCGACTGGTACGGATCGGCGTCGAATTGCGCCTGGGTCAGGCCGCCGGGCATGTCCGCGGTGGCATCGTAGTAATGGAAGTTGAGGCTGAAGTCATCCTGATCGGTGGGCGCCCAGTGGGTTTTGAGCAGTACGTCAGTGATGTCGTTGTCATTGTTGCGCGCCCGATAGCCGTCGCCCTTGACCCCGGAGTACAACAGCGCGGCACCGATGCCATTGTCGGCGGTGCCCCCCAGGAAGGCCGACTCCATGTGTTTCCAGCCACCACGCTCGGAGGTTTCCAGTGTGGTACCGACTTCGCCTGCAAAGGTTTCGGGAATCGCACGGGTCACAAAGTTGATCACCCCGCCCACGTTCTGCGGTCCGTAACGCACCGAGCCGGCACCGCGCACCACGTCGATGCTGTCCAGGTTGCCGGACGAAATCGGCGCCATTGCCAACTGTGGCTGACCATAAGGCGCGAATGCGGCGGGCACCCCGTCAATCAAGACCGTGGAGCGCGGCGACAGGCGCGAGGTCAGGCCACGAACCCCCACGTTCAGGGAAATGTCACTGCCACCGGTGCCATTGGGCGCCTGCACCTGGACCCCGGGGATTTTCTTCAGCACGTCGCTGACATTCATCGCGCCCTGCTCGACCATGGCTTCGCGGCGCACCACGGTGCGGGCGCCGGGGTGGTTCTGCACCACAGAGGCATTGGCATCGCCCAGCCAGTCGCCCACCACTTTCACATCCACCGGCCCCAGTTCCAGCGGGCCGGAAGCGGCTGAAGCGCTGACCGCAGGTGCTGCAAGCAGGGTCACGGCATCGCCGTTCAATTCATAGCTCAGGCCGCTGCCTTGCAACAATGCGCGCAATGCCTGCTCGGGCGACAAGTTGCCGTCGACCGCAGGGGCTTGCTTGCCAGCCACCAGCTGCGGGCTGAAAAACACCTGCAATGAGGTTTGCCGGGCCAGCTGGCTCAGTGCGGCGCCCAAAGGCTGGGCCTGAATCTCAATGGTGCTCGACGCGGTCTCGCCGGCAAATGCACACGGCAATCCCGCACTGACTGCCAGGGCCAGGGCCAGCGGCAACCAGCGCGTTGGTTTGATCGAAAAAGATGTGCTCAAGGGTGTATCAAGCGAACAGAATCGCTCACGGAGATTGTTGTTTTTCACGTCGAGTCTTGCCCTTGTAGATCGCACTTGAGTGCGACTGTTAATGCAAACCAGTTGCAGTTGTTCAAGAAGACGAAGAACTCGAAAAAAACCTGAATCGAAAGCGTTTTTATTTACTGGAGACTATTTCCTGACTGCCGTCCGCACGGGTATTGATGGCCACCGGCAAGATGCGCGGCAAGGCCTTGAGCAAGGCCTCGGTGTCTGTGGTTTTAAACACGCTGGTCAGGCGCAGCCGGGCCACTGCCGGATCCCTCACATGCAACGGCTGTTCACGATAGCGCGACACCTCGGCGGCCACTTGCGCAAGGCTTGCATCATTGAACACCAGTTGCCCTGCGCGCCATGCCGTCAACGCCTGGGTATTGACCGGCTGCGGTGCGCCCACCTGCCCCTGCCCATCGACCCGGGTGCCAAGGCCTGCGCTCAGGCTGACCGCGCCCCCGGCATCGCGGCCCTGCACCCGGACATGCCCCGACTCCACTGCAACCTGTGCCTGGTCGCCATCACGGCGGACATCAAAGCGGGTGCCGGTGACTGTCACCTGCCCGGCACCGGCGCGCACCACGAACGGGCGATCACTGTCATGGGCCACGCTGAACATCACTTCGCCCTGCGCCAGTTCGACCGTGCGCTGTTGCCCCTCGAAGCTGACCTGAATGCGGCTGCGACTGTTGAGTTCGAGCGATGAGCCGTCCGGCAACAGCACTTCACGGTATTCACCCGCCAGCGTGGCAAATTCGCCGTGATAAACCCCTTGCGCCGGCAGTAGCAGCCACAACCCGGCCCCCATCGCCGCCAACAGGCTTGCAGCCAGGCCGTACGCCATGACCGGGCGGCGCCTGGGCGATATGACCGGCAATTCGCACAGCGCCTGCAAGCGGGCTTCAGGCAACAGATCGGTGGCCGCCCACAGGCTTGCCAGCCATTGGTACTCGGCCTCATGGCTGGCGTGTCGGGTGCGCCATGCCTGGAATTCGGCCTGCTCGGCAGCGCTCAGGGATTGTGCCTGCACCCGCGTAAACCAGGTCGCGGCGGCATCGCGCACGCTCGCGCTGTCACACGTACAGTCACGGGTATCCATCATTCTGTCCTTATCTGATGTCGTCACGGCGCCTCCACCCGTTCACGCAAATGACGCAGCGTGCGGATCATGTACTTTTCCACCATGTTTCTGGACAGCCCCAGGCGCTCGGCAATCTCGGCCTGGGTCAGGCCTTCGATCTTCTGCCAGACAAACACCTTGCGACAGTTCAGCGGCAGTTCCTGCAATGCCCTTTCAACTGACTCAGCCAACTGGATAGCGTGCATGTACTGCTCCGGGTCGCCCGTTTCGGACGAACTTGGGGGAACGGCTGCCTGCTCCTTGGCATCGCGTAGCTCTTCTCGGCGAAAACCATCGACCGCGATATTACGCGCAGTCTGATGCAAATAGGCACGCGGCTGCTCCACCGTCTCCGGGCGGGATTCGAGCACGCGTAAAAAGGTGTCATGAGCCAGATCCTGCGCCTGCTGACGGTTGCGCAGGCGGCGGGTCCAGGTCCCGACCAACTCATCGTAATATTCAAGAAAACCCGCCCGGCGGGGCACTTCACGAGTCATTGCTCTGGACTACAAAGGTGGGGCGTGAATAGTAATGCTTCCTATTAATGCGAGCAATGACTTGCGTGCCGCCCGCCTGCCCCGCAACACGCACCGGCACCGAATCGCCGCATGCAACCTTTGATAATGGTTCTTATTTGCTCTAGATTAGGGGCCTTTTGCCCCTAGGACCTTCCCATGTTCGAGTTACAGGCCGTCTCTTTCGACATCCCCGAGCGCACCCTCCTGTACCCGCTGGACCTGACGTTGCCCCATGGTCAGATCATCGGCCTGATCGGCCATAACGGCTCGGGGAAATCGACCCTCATCAAGTTGCTGGCCCGCCAGCAAGCGGCGAGCCAGGGCACAGTGAAACTCGATGGGGTGCCGTTGTCGGCCTGGAAAAACCGCGAATTCGCACGCCAGGTAGCCTACTTGCCGCAACAATTGCCCGCCGCCGACGGCCTCACCGTACGCGAGCTGGTGCGCTTTGGCCGCTACCCCTGGCATGGCGCGCTGGGGCGTTTGACCGAGGAAGATCACGCCCAGGTCGAACAGGCCATGGAGCTGACCCACACCAGCGCCTATGCCGAGCGCCTGGTGGACAACCTCTCCGGCGGCGAACGCCAGCGGGTCTGGCTGGCCATGCTGCTGGCACAGAACAGCCGCTATCTGCTGCTCGACGAGCCGACCTCGGCACTGGACATTGCGCATCAGGTCGAGGTGCTGGGGCTGATTCGCGAACTGAGCCACAAGCTGGATCTGGGGGTGGTGGTGGTGCTGCATGAAATCAACATGGCGGCGCGCTACTGCGATCACCTGGTGGCGTTGCACAGCGGCCGCTTACTGATCCAGGGGCCACCGGCAGAGCTGATGAACAGTGCCGTGCTTGAATCCATCTACGGCATCCGCATGGGCGTCATGCCCCACCCGCACGACGGCTCGGCCATCAGTTTTCATTACTGAAAGGTTGCAGGTGTTTATCCCTGTCAGACACAGGCCGCCTTGCCCGGCGGCCTGATCTTCAACGGGCAGTTACCGCACAACTCGAGCTCGGGCAGCAGGTAACGCACGCAACAGACCTTACGCTCGCGGCGCAGGGTCGGCTGGCCCTGTTCGTCATTGACCGGCAGGTACTGCACCGGCTGGAACAGCGGATTGCGGCTGCCATCGGGGCGAATGCGGGTTTGCAGCAGCACATGCCCCGCAGCCAGGCGCTCGGCGGGCATCCCGGCCCGGGCCATGAGGTTGAGCAAGTTTTCGAAGTAGTTGCCGGCATTGCTCCACAGCACCTTGGGTGAAAGCTTCACCTGGCTGGACAAGGCCTGGAACAGCGGCTGCAAATGGTCGTCCAGCAAGCCCGAGAACAGCTCAAACGGATCACTGACATCGGCCGCGAACGGCTCGCCCTTGCCAGACAGGCGAAACGCCTGGGGCAGATACCCCTCGTCGAGCACCACAGCGGTGTCGTGGAGGGACAGCGGCAGGCGCCAGCGCAGCAATAGCGTGGCGCCCATCACCGGCGGCAACAGCTTGACGATGTAGTGCTTGGCCCACAACGACGCCAGGGCACGCCGGTCATCACCGTTATAGCGCTGAGCAAAGCCGCCCAACACGTCGCCGAAGGCGGCGGGCGCCAGCAGCAGGTCCAGGGGCATGCCCGGACGAGGATCGTCGGCCAGCACCAACACGTCCCGATAGGCTTCAAATTCACCGCGAAACAGCGGTGCTAGCACGTCGATCATCAGCCCCTGGCACCCTATTCAAAAAGGTAAATGAGAAACAGCATCATTCATCCAGCATACCCGATCAGCCGCCGCTATTCAGCCATCAGGCCGAGACGCTGTGCAGGGCCCGCGCCTCGTGAAGCGCACGGGACTGATTAACGCCCTCCAGGCGCTGCTCCAGGGCGGCGGCGATTTCCCCGGAACGGGCCGGCAGCACAGACAACAGAGTGTCGGAGAGGCCATGGGAATGCTGACTGAAACCCTGGATAAACACTGGCGTTTCCAGCTCCGGGCGCGCCAGCAATTGATAGTCGCGATCGACCCTGAAATCGTCCAGATAGTCCTTGAGCGGCGCCAGCAGTTCACGATGGGAGCGGCGTTCGTAGCCCGTCGCCAGGATCACCGCATCGTAGCGCCGCGCCTCAGTGCTACCGGTGGCCAGGTCGCGCAGCTGCAATTGCACACGGCCATCCACATCACTGGCGCTTTCGATCATGCGCCGGCAGAGAAAAGCGTGGCGCTCGATGCCGCTGACTTTCTGGCGATAGAGAATGGCGTAGATACGCTCGATCAGGTCCAGGTCCACCACCGAGTAGTTGGTGTTGTGGTACTCGCGGATCAGCCGCTCGCGCTCGGTTTCCGGCTGATTGAACACCAGGTCGGTGTAGTCGGGGCCGAAGATCTCGTTGACGAACGGGCTGTCGTCGGCGGGCTTGAGCACGGCCGCGCGCAGGATCATGTCGACCTGCACGTTGGGGAAGTTGTCACTGAGGTCGATAAAGGCCTCTGCGGCGCTCTGCCCGGCGCCCACCACGGCGATACGCATCGGCTCGCCACGGCTGCACGCCTGGGTGGCCATGGCCGACAGGTAGCGCGCATGGTGAAACACTCGCGGGTCATCCTTGAACCCGGCAAACGCCGGGGGAATTTTCGGCGTACCGCCGGTGCTGACGATCACCGAGCGGGTCTGGCGGCTCACTTCGCAACCTTGCTGGTTCTGGCTGATCACATTCAGCCGCTGCACCCGGCCGTCCGCTTCCACTACCGGCTCGACGCGCAGCACTTGTTCGCCATAGCGGCTCTGCCCGGCGAACTGCACGGCGACCCAGCGCAGGTAGTCGTTGTACTCCATGCGGCACGGGTAAAAGGTCCCCAGGTTGATGAAGTCCACCAGCCGGCCATGGGCCTTGAGGTAGTTGACGAACGAGAAACGGCTGGACGGGTTGCGCAGGGTCACCAGGTCCTTGAGAAACGAAATCTGCAGTTCGCTCTGGGCCACCAGCGTGTTGCCATGCCAGTTGTAGTCGGGCTGGCGCTCCAGGAACATCGCATCAAAAGCCTTGCCGCCCTGTTCCGCGCGTTCTTGCAGGGCAATGGCCAGGGCCAGGTTGGAAGGGCCGAAGCCGATGCCGATCAGGTCGTGGGGGGCCGTCGGGTTGAAGTGCTGGGTCATGTGACCGATTCCTTCCAGTAGAGGGTGAGAGAGCGGTGGCCGGAACCGGGTCCGGCCGCTGGAGAATGTGTCCTTAGAAGACGCTTGCGGCCTCGGCGAATTTAACGCCCTCTGGCTGCCGGTTTACGTCGAGGGCTGCCAGTGCCCGGGCAAGATCGGCCATGAAGACCGGGTGACGGATAATGTCCAGATGCTGTGCACCCGCCACACAGCGCTGCTCGATCACCTTTACCAGCGCGCTCCAGTCACGCAGGCGCTCGCTGCGGGTCAGGGAATCGGCGGCCTGCCAGACATGGGCAGCCACCGGCACGGGTGCGTGCACATGGCGGGCGGCTTTGAGGCGCTTGTCGAGCAAGGCCCACTGTTCGAATTCCCGGGACAGCAAGTCCGGTCCGTCGCTGGGCAATTGCCCGTCGTGGGCCAGCACATGCTCGGTCAGGGCATCGCGCTCGCGCTCGTCCATCAGCGCGAACAATTGCCGCCACTCAAGCGCCATCGCCGAGCGGGCCAGCCAGCTGTCCAGCAGCGGTTGTGCGCGAGCACGTGCCGCCTCGTCGGGGATCTGGCGCGGATGAAACGGCACCGATTCGAACACGTCCACCAGCCCAAGAAAGTCGACCTGCGCCCGCCCTTGCAGCAGGCGCGCAGTTTCCAGCGCCAGCTCGCCGCCGGACGACCAGCCGAGCAAGGCGCAGCGCCCGCCCTTGACCGTGCGTGCAATGTAGTCGGCGTATTCCCGGGCCAGCGCGGGCAGATCATAGCCACGCCAGCGTTGCTCGGTGTAGACATGGCTGACGAACCCGTACACCGGCCGGGTGCCGCCCAGGGTCTCCACCAGAGGCTTGAATTCGCTGCTGTTGACGATCAGCCCCGGCAGGCAGAACAGCGGCACACCGCTCCCCGAACGCGACAGGAACACCACCTCCGGGTCGATCACTGGAGGTGGCGCCAGACGTTCGGCCAGGGCCGCGAGGCTCGGGGCATTAAGCAAGTCGGCCAGGGTCAGCTTGCGCTCACCCTGCAGGCCCTGCTTGCGGATGCGCGACAGCAGTTTAAGGCTCAGCAGCGAGTCGCCGCCCAGTTCGCCAAAGGAGGCGTCTCGGGACATAACGCTCTGCCCCAGCAGGTCGCTCCACAACTGTGCCAGCGCCTGCTCCACCGGCCCCCTCGGGCCCTCGCCCGACGGCCGGGTGGCTTGCGTGCGGGTTAGGGCGTGGCGGTCAAGTTTGCCGTTGGCAGTCAACGGCAGTTGCTCCAGCACGGTCCAGCGGGACGGCACCAGGGCGTCCGGCAACTGGCTGGCCAGGGACTGGCGCAGGGTTTCCACAGCGATGCCCGGCTCCAGCACCAGACAGGCATGCAATTGATCGCCGCCATCCTCACCGGGCATGCCGATCACGGCCGCCTCCCGCACGCCGGGCAGGCGCCGCAACGCAGCGCTGACTTCGCCGGGTTCGACCCGGTAACCACGGATTTTCACCTGATCATCGCTGCGTCCCAGGTATTCCAGGCTGCCGTCATCCAGCCGTCGCACCCGATCGCCGCTACGATACAGGCGTGCACCGGGTGCGCCGAACGGGTCCGGCACATAGCGCTCGGCCGTCAGAGCCGGGCGCCCCGCATAGCCCTGGGTAACACCGGGGCCGCCCAGGTACAGCTCGCCGGTGACGCCGTTACCCACCGGGTTGAGCCAGGCATCCAGCACCCGGGCTTCAACCCCGGCCAGCGCTGTGCCGACAGGCAAGGTGCGGGCGCGCAGGCGATCGGCATGGGCGGCGTCCTGGCACAGCGCACCCACCGTGGTCTCGGTGGGGCCGTAATGGTTGAACACGCGCAAGTGCGGGGCAAGCTGGCGAATCTGCTCCAGCAGCTCCCAGGAAGTGGCTTCGCCGCCCAGGATCAATGTATGCCGTGGCAGCACCCGGGCCGGGTCGCGGGCGTTGAGCAAGGCCTGCAAATGACTGGGGGTGATTTTCAGCACGTCGGCCCCCTGTTCGCTTTGCCAATGGGCAAAGGCGTCGGGGTCGAAGGCCTGTTCATCGGCGGCCAGGTGCAGCACACCACCCTGGCTCAGGGCGCTGAACAGCACCGTATGGCCGAGGTCGGCGGCCACCGTCGAAACCAGCGCGAAGCTGCTGCGCGCCGGCAATTGCAGACGCTGGTTCAGCCCCGCGACATAGGCGGCCAGGTTGCCGCGACTGGCAACCACGGCCTTGGGCGTACCACTGGAGCCGGAGGTGTAGATCAAGTATGCGGGCAACTGCGGCACGTGGCTGGGCCAGGCCGCCATCGACGCGGGCAGCGGCAGATCCGGCTCCAGCGCCAGCCAGTCCAGACCCGGCACCCCGGGGTCCGCCCCCAATACCAGGCACGCACCGCTGTCAGCCAACACCGCCGTGCGGCGTTCGGCCGGCCAGCGCGGGTCCACTGGCACATAGGCGGCACCACACTTGAGTGCGGCCAGAATGCCGATCACCAGCCCCGGCGTACGCCCGGTCAACAGCGCCACCCGGGCTCCGGGGCCGACGCCCCGGGCCAGCAGATGTTGGCCAAGGGCCTCGGCGGCGCGCTCGATATCGCCGCGAGAGAAGCTCATCCCGTTACAGGTCAGGGCGGCGGCGTCAGGGCTGAGCCGATGCTGGCGCTGCCAGGCCGCCAGTACGTCTTCCGTGGCAACTGCCGATGCATCGGCACGGTCTTCAGACCTCACAGCGAGCCCCATCAAGGGCTGCTCCGGCGTCAGACTCACGGCGTCGGCCAGCACCCGCAGATCCTCTGCCAGGGCTTCAATGCGCTCGGCGTCGAACAGGTCGCAGGCATAGGCGATCAGCACTTCGATGCCATCGGCGCGGTCGGTGAAATCCACGCTGAGATCGAAATGCACCTCCCCCGCCACCAGCCCGTCCAGGCTCATAGACAGCCCGGCAAAGCGCTGCGGGCGACGGGCCGACTGCTCGGTGCACTTGACCTGGAACAGCGGATGGGTGCCCGCCTCGCGGGGAGGCGCCAGGGCTTGCAAGAGCTGGTCGAACGGCAACTGGGAATGCTCCTGGGCCTCGAGCAGGGTGCCGCGCACCTGATGCAGCAGCGCAGTAAAGTGGCAGCGCTCATCGACCCGGTTGCTCAACACGCTCAGGGTGGTGAAGTAGCCCACCACCCGCTGGGTTTCAGCCCGCGAGCGATTGGCCAGCGGCGAGCCGATGCGCACTCGCTCGGCGCCACTCTGGCGGGCGAGCAACAGGTTGAGCAGCGCCAGCATGGCCATGAAGGTCGTCGCACCGTTGGCCTTGGCGAGGCTGCGCAAGCGCTGGCTGGTGTCTGCTGGCAGCTGCAGACGCACACTGGCACCGCGTGAGTCTCGATCCGCGCTGCGCGGGCGGTCCAGCACCAGCGCCAGAGGGGTGTGATCGTCACCCAGTTGCTTGCGCCAATAATCCAGCTGCCGGGTTTGCTCGCCCGCATCCAGCCAGCGCTGTTGCCAACCGGCATAATCGGCGTATTGCACAGTCAGCGCAGGCCATTGCGCGACCTGCCCCTGACAGCGCGCAGCGTAGGCCGTGGCCAGGTCTTCGATAATCAGGCCGATGGACCAGCCGTCAGCGAGGATGTGATGCAGGACGATCACCAGCCGGTGCTGCTGCGGATCGAGGCGATGCAGTTCCAGACGCAGCGCCGGTCCGGCCTGCAGGTCGAATGCCTGGCACGTCAGGGCCTGGGCCCGTTGCCGCGACGCGGCCTCGTCCAGCTCCAGGTAGGCCAGTGGCTGGAACTGCGCCGGGTTGGCCCGTTGCTGAGGTTCGCCGTCGGCGTCCTGGGTAAAGGACGTACGCAGCGCTTCGTGGCGGGCGAGCAAGTCATTGCAAGCCTGCTCCAGAGCGTCGACATCCAGCAGCCCCCCCAGACGCAGCACGCCCGCCAGGTTATAGGCCGGGCTGTCGGGTTCGCTCTGCCAGGCAATCCACAAGCCGCGCTGGGCGGCGGAAAGCGGTGAGGCATCCGCGCGGGGCAGCGCGACCATCGGCAGATCAGTAAAGCGGATGCCGTTTTCCTCGAGCCTGGCGAGAAAGGCCTGGCGCCGTTCAGGGGACAGTTCGGCGAAACGCCGGGCGATTTGATGCGGATCAATACTCATCTCAAACCTCGATTTCATCCAGCCAGCGGGCCATGTCATCCAGGCGCTCGCGATGCTCGACCGCCGCGGCGAACAAATCGCCCGGCAGTTGTAGGGCCAACTTCTGCACGGTGACGTGATCGAAGAAGGCGTTGATTGGCAGGTGACAGCCGTGGCGTTGTTGCAGTTGAGCGCGCACTTGCATGACGCTCAGCGAATGCCCGCCCAGCTCGAAGAAACTGTCGGTGACGCCGATCTGCTCCAGCCCCAGAACTTCAAGCCAGATGTCGACCAGCGCCCGCTCGGCATCGCTGCCCGGCGCTACATGGCCGCTGCTCGCGCCCGGCCTTTCGGGTTGCGGCAACTGTTTGCGGTCCAGCTTGCCGTTGGCCGACAGCGGCATCGCCGGCAATTGCAGCAAGCGCCACGGCACCATGTATTCAGGAACGTGCTGCCCCAGATGAAATTTAAGCGCGGCTTCATCGGCCTCAGTGCCGACCCAGTAACCGAGCAGTTGATTGTCCCGCGCCACCACCACGCATTCGTGCACCGCGGCATGGGCCAGCAACTGCGCTTCGATCTCGCCCAGCTCAATGCGTTGGCCGCGTAACTTGACCTGATGATCGAGGCGCCCCAGGTAGTCGATGGCACCGTCGGCGCGCCAGCGCGCCAGGTCGCCACTGCGGTACATCCGTTCGCCGGGAGCACCGTAGGGGTTGGCGACAAAGCGTTCGGCAGTCAGCCCCGGACGGCCCTGATAACCCCGGGCCAGATTGACCCCGGCGATGTACAACTCCCCCGCCACGCCCACCGGCACCGGGTTGAGATCGGCGTCGAGAATATGGATTTGCGTATTGGCGATCGGACGCCCGATCGGCACGCTGCTGCCGTCCTCGCGACAGGCCCATGAGGTGACGTCGATGGCCGCTTCGGTCGGGCCATAGAGGTTGTGCAATTCACTGCTGGTTTGCCCCAGCACCTGGCGTTGCAACTCCGCAGGCAGGGCTTCTCCGCTGCAAATAACCCGTTTCAGGGAAGTGCAAAGCGCCAGTTCACCGGCCGAGACGAACGCCTGCAACATCGACGGCACGAAGTGCAGCGTGGTGATGCCGTGCTCGACGATCAGTTCACGCAAGGCCTGCGGATCACGGTGAGCACCGGGCGGTGCCATCACCAGTGCCGCGCCGCTGAGCAGCGGCCAGAAGAACTCCCACACCGACACGTCGAAACTGTAGGGGGTCTTTTGCAGCACCCGGTCAGTTGCGTTCAGAGTGTATTCGGCCTGCATCCATTGCAGTCGATTGAGCAGCCCGGCATGGCGATTACCGACGGCCTTGGGCTTGCCGGTGGAGCCGGAGGTGTACAGGCAATAGACGAGGTTTTCCGGGGCGATATCGACCTGCGGCGCGGTCTGCGGCTGAGTTGCCAGCGCCAGGTTTTCCAGTGCATGAACCGGTACACCGGCAGCGCCGGACCACGTGCTCAATAGATGTTTCTGGGTCAGCAACAATGGGCTGCCACTGTCGGCCAGCATCCCTTGCAGGCGCTCTTGCGGGTGATCCGGGTCCAGCGGCAAGTACGCACCACCGGCCTTGATCACCCCCAGCAGTGCCACCACCAGTTCCACGGAGCGCTCGGCGCTCACTGCCACCGGCACGTCCGGGCCAACGCCCCGACCCTGCAACCAGTGCGCCAGCTGATTGGCCCGGGCATCCAGTTCGGCATAGCTCAGACGCGTGTCGCCATACACCAGTGCCAGCGCATCCGGAGTAGCCCGCACCTGCTCAGCGATCAGGGCTGGCAGGCTCGCGTACTGTGCATAGTCGACCCCGGTGGCATTCCACATTTGAATCTGGCGGGTCTCGGCCGGGCTCAGCAATGTCAGGCTGGCCAAGGGCCGGTAGCTGTCTTCGAACTGTTGCAGCAGCCCGCCAAGGTGCTCGCTGAAGCGCACCACGTCGGCCTCGGCGAAGGCATCCAGGCGATAGCTGAATTCGATCTGCAACTGCGCACCGGCATGGATCACCAGGGTCAGCGGGTAGTGCGTGGTTTCGTGGCGCTGCAGCGGCGAGAACCGCAAACCGCTGGCCTCGCCAAGGGCCTGTTCCACCGGATAGTTTTCGAACACCAGCAAGGTGTCGAACAGGGCCTGACCGCCCTGCCCGGCCCAGCCCTGAATCTCGAACAACGGCGTATGTTCATGCTCGCGCAACGCGCTGTTGAAGGCCTGCAACTGGCGCAACCAGTCGCCCAGGGCCTGTTGCGCCGGTGGCGTCTGAATCACCGGCAAGGTGTTGATGAACAACCCCAGGGTACGTTCGGCATCCGCCAGTTGCGCCGGACGTCCGGCCACCGTGGCGCCAAACGCCACGGTGGCCTGCCCGCTGTAGCGTTGCAGCAACAGGCTCCAGGCACCTTGCACCAGCGTATTGAGGGTCACCCGCTCGCGGCGGGCAATGGCGATCAGGCGGGCCGTCTGCTGCGCGTCGCACTGCCAGTGGTGCTGGCGGTGACCGCTGCCAAGGGCCACGCCATCCACGCTAGTGGCCAGCAGAGTCGGCGCGTCCAGCCCGGCCAGACGTTCACGCCAGAAGGCCTGGCGCTGCGCCGGGTCACGCTGTTGCAGCCACTGCACGTAATCGATGTAACGCCCTGCCACTTCGCCGGGTGGTGTTGCGCGGTAGTGCTGCAAAACCTCGGCGATCAGCCGCGACGAACTCCAGCCATCGAGCAACAAGTGATGACTGCTCAAAATCAATTGGTAGCGCTGTTCTTCCAGGCGTACCAGCAACACCCGCAGCAAAGGCGCCTGACCAAGGTCGAAACCGTCCTCGCGCTCTTCGCGGGGCAGATCTTCGACCGCCGTGACCCGGTCGCTGCGCTCGCGCCAGTCGAGCACGCGCACCGGCGACGGCACGCTGCGGCGCACCGCTTGCAACGGCTGGCTCAGCCCTTCCCAGAGGAACCGGGTGCGCAACACGTCATGCCGGGCCACGGTGCTGTCCCAGGCCTGAGCGAAGCGCGTGGCGTCGAGGCCGTCGATGGCCAGACTCAGCTGGTTGAGATAATGGCTTTCGCCGGGGGCCTGCAAGGCATGGAACAACATGCCCTGCTGCAACGGCGTCAGCGGATACAGCAACTCGGTGTCGGCGGGCAGTTGCAGACGCTCCAGCGCGGCCTGATCCAGCCCCGCCAGCGGGAAGTCCGACGGGGTGAAGCGTTGCGCGTCGGGGCTCAGGCAATGCTCGATCAAGCCCTGCAACTCCTCCCGGCACGCTGCGGCCACACGCTCGACCCAGGCCGTGGACAGCCGCGCGCCGCTGTATTGCCAGTTCATCTGCAATTGACCCTGGCGCACCTGGGCATTGATGATCAACTCGTTGCCCAGCGGGGCGTCCGCCGCCTGATCGTCACCGCCGCGCTCGGCCGCGATGCTGAACAAGGCCCGGTGATCCAGGCCACGATCGGTCTGCCCCAGATAGTTAAAGGTGATCGACGGCTGCGCGGCGCCAGCCAGTTCGGCGCGCACCCCGGGCTCGCCGAGATAGCGCAACAGGCCGTAGCCCATCCCCTGATCGGGCACCTGACGCAGTTGCTCCTTGATCCCGCGAATCGCCACACCCGCAGCAACCGCCGGGTCGGTTTGCAGGCGCACCGGATACAGGCTGGTGAACCAGCCCACACTGCGGCTCAGGTCAACGTCGGGACAGTCCAGCGGCACTTCACGACCATGACCCTCGAGGCCGACCAGCACGCTTTCGCCAGCGGTCTCACGCAGCACCGCCCGGGCCAGCGCCGTAAGCAACAGTTCATCAACGCGGCTGCGATAGGCCTGAGGGGCCCGGGTCAATAACTGGCGGGTCAATGGCTCGTCCAGCCGTACCTGGCACTCGCGCACCTGGTCGCGGCGACGACTGCCGGCCGGGTCCAGCAAGGGCAGGCTGACCGCCCCCGGCGCCAGTGTGGCGCGCCAGAAGTCCAGCTCGGCCAGACGCTCCGGCACCTGCGCCTGGAGCACTTCGCCCCAGCGTTGGAAAGCACTGCTCTTGTTGCCAAGGTCCAGCGCCTGCCCGGCCTGCAACTGGCCATAAGCGCGCTGCAAGTCCTCCAGCAGAATGCGCCAGGACACCCCGTCCACCACCAGGTGATGGGCGGCCAGCAACAGCTGCTGGCCATCCCCGGTGTCCAGCAACAGGCCACGCAACAGCGGGCCTTCACTCAGGCTCAAGCCGGCCTGGACGATGCTGCAGACACTGGCCAGTTGCGCCGGGGTGCTGACCTGGACCTGCTCAAGGGGGACCGCAGCGGTGTCGGCGTGACTCTGCTGCCACACACCCTGCGCGTCCCGGGTAAAGCGCAGACGCAAGGCATCGTGCTGAGCCACCAGCGCTTGCAGGGCACGCTCCAGCAGCAGCGGGTCGAGGCTTTCGCGCGGTTGCAGCAATACCGACTGGTTCCAGTGCTGGCGAACCGGGATCGGGCTCTCAAAGAACCAGGCCTGGATCGGCGTCAAGGCCGCCGCCCCGGTCACCGGACCCTGTGCCCGATCAACGCCCGGCGCAACCCTGGCCACCTGGGCCAGAGCGCGGATGGTCTGTTGTTCGAACACATCCTTGGGGGTCAACAGCACCCCGGCCTGACGGGCACGTCCCACCAGTTGCAGGGACACGATTGAATCGCCGCCCAGTTCAAAAAAGTTATCGCTGGCGCCGACCCGTTGCATACCCAGCAACTGCTGCCAGATCCCGGCCAGCAGGGTTTCCACCTCGCCCAGGGGCGCGACGAATTCGCCGTCCTGCACCTGCCAGTCCGGGGTGGGCAAGGCCGCCCGGTCAAGCTTGCCGTTCGGCGTCACCGGCAATTGCGCCAGCCACATCAGCCGGGCCGGAATCATGTAGTCCGGCAAATGCCCGGCCAGGGCCTGCTTGACCCGCGCCTCCAGGCCCGGCTCATCGGCTGGCGTGGTTGCCACGCCATAAGCGACCAGTCGTGGCCCGGTAGGTGAAGGCAACGCTAGCACCACGCACGTCTCGACCTGCGGATGTTGCTGGATGTGCGCCTCGACCTCCCCGGGCTCGATGCGATAACCACGGATCTTGATTTGCTGATCGATGCGGCCGACGTATTCGATCACCCCCTCGGCACCCCACAACACACGGTCACCGGTGCGGTACATGCGCGCCCCCGGCGCACCGAACGGGTCAGGCACAAAACGCTCGGCGCTCATGGCCGCACGTCCGTGATATTCCCGGGCCAGACCAGTGCCGCCCAGGTACAGCTCGCCACTGACCCCGACCGGCACCGGTTGCAGGCGTGCGTCGAGAATGTAGGCACGACGGTCGCCGACAGGACGGCCGATGGGCGCGTAGGCCGACAGGCAGGCCTGGCTGGCCGGCACCTTCCACACCAGCGGCGTGACCACGGTTTCGGTCGGGCCGTAGCCATTGATCAGGGTGCGCGGTGCCAGGGTCTGGCGGATCCGCTCGAAATTGGCCTGGGGCATGGCTTCGCCGCCGAAGGAGTACAGGTCCAGCGCCGGGGCATGCCCACGGGTCCGGGCTTCGGCGGCCAGCTGGGTCAGATACACCGGCGGGAAGCCGGCGTTGGTGACCTGCTGCTCTTGCAGGGTCTGCAAGGTGCGCGCCGGGGACCACAGCTCTTCGTCGCGCAGCACCAGGCTGGCACCGCAGGTCAGCGCGGTCAGCCAGCGCTCATGGGCACCGTCGAAGGCGAAGGAGATGAAGTGAAACTCGCGGGACTCGGCACTCATGTCGTACAGCGGCGCGGTGGCATCGCAATGCATGGCCAACGGGCCATGGGCCACGGCCACGCCTTTGGGCGTGCCGCTGGAGCCGGAGGTGTAGATCAGGTACGCAAGATTCTGTGCATGCACCTCGACGCTAGGGGGCTGGTCGCTGTAGTTGTCCAGGTCCAGCCGGTCGAGGTCGAGCACGGCCAGACCCGGGGTTTGCGGCAGGCGATCCAGGGCCATCTGTTCGGTGAGCAACAGGCTCATGCCGCTGTCGGCCAGGACGAAGCCCAGACGTTCGCGCGGATAATCCAGGGCCAGGGGCACAAAGGCCGCACCGGCCTTGGCCACCGCCAGCAACGCCACCAGCAGGCGGTTGGAACGCTGCAAGGCGACGCCGACCCGAACTTCGGGCCCGACACCGCGAGCGATCAAGGTGTGGGCCAGACGGTTGGCCTGCCCTTCCAGTTCGCCACGGCTCAAGTGCTGCCCCTCGCAAATCAGTGCAATACGCTGCGGGTCGGCCGCGGCGTGGGCGGCGATTCGCTGCTGCACACTGCTGAAGGCCGGGGGCGCGTAGTCCGAGCGGCTCCAGGCCATGAGTTGAGCTTGTTCAGCAGCGCTCAGCGGGCTAAGCGCTGCCAACGGCTGCAGCGCATCGGCACACAGGCCAAGCAACAGTTGCTGCAGATGTTCGGCCAGGGCCTCGACCCGCTCCGGGGCGAAAGCATCACGACGGTAGCCGAAGCTGATGTCCAGGGTCTCACCGGCGAAGATCGCCAGGGACAATGGATAGTGGGTGGCTTCAAGGGTGCTGGAAGCTTCGATGCGCACCCCGCTGCGCTGGCGCATGGCGTGATCGACCGGGTAGTTCTCGAACACCAGCAGGCTGTCGAACAGGCTCTGCCCGCTCAGGCCCGCCCAACGCTGGATGTCGGCCAGCGGGGTGTGCTCGAACTCGCCGGCATCGGCGCTGCAGGCCTGCAGCTCGCGCAACCAGTCGCCCACCGCCTGTGCCGGAGCACCGCCAGCGATCACCGGCACGGTATTGATGAACAGGCCGACCACCGCTTCGGCATCATCCAGGGCTGCAGGACGACCCGATACCGTGGTGCCGAACACCACCCGGGACTGGCCGGTATAGGTTTGCAGCAGCAGGGTCCACGCGCCCTGCACCAGGGTGTTGAGGGTGACCCGCTGACGCCGGGCAAACTGGCGCAGCCGCTGGCTGTCAGCCACCGACAGGCCGCCGCGAATCACCCCGTGGCCCGGGGTTTCGCCAAGGCCCTGGGTGTCCCGGGCCGGCAGGCTCTGGGCCAGCAGGGTCGGGCCATCCAGGGTTGCCAGACGCCCTTGCCAGTAGGCCTGGGCCGCCTGCCCATCCTGGGCACCGAGCCAGGCGATGTAATCGCGGTACTGGCTGCGCGGCGCCCGCGGCCGTTCACCGGCGTAATGTTGCAGCACTTCGCTGATCAGTCGCGCGCTGCTCCAGCCGTCCAGCAGGATGTGGTGGAAGGTCCAGATCATGCGGCAGCGAGTGGCATCCAGACGTAGCAACTGCACCCGTTGCAACGCCAGGCGGGTCAGGTCGAAACCTTCGGCGCGCTCAGCCCGGGCCCAATCATCCAGGGCTTGCTGGCTGAGCCCGCGGGCGTCATGCAACTGCGCTACGGCCGGGCCACGGCGCAACACTGCTTGCAACGGCGTATCGAGCCCGTGCTCCCAGAGGAACAGGCTGCGCAGGGTCGGGTGTTGCTGGACGGTGGTTTCCCAGGCCTGCAGGAAGCGTTGCGGGTCCAGACCGTCAAGCACCACGTCGATCTGGTTGACGTAGGCCGCGCGAGCATCCCCTTGCAGGGTGTGGAACAGCAGCCCCTGTTGCAGCGGCGACAGCGGATACAGGTCCTCGACGTCGCGGGCTGCCAGGGGCAAGCCGTCGAGCCGGGCCTGGCTCAAGCCCGCCAGCGGCACATCGGCCGGGGTCAGCGCGGCGTTTTGCGGGACCAGACAATAAGCGGCGAGCAAGCTCAGTTCGGCACGCAGGTCATCGAGCAGGCTTTCCAGTTGCGAAGCGCTGTAGTGCCGGGCATCGGCGCGGCCGTCGAATTGCAACTGGCCTTCCACCAGGCGGGCGTTGAGGGTCAAGGCATGGCTCAGGGGGGCCGCATCGTCGCGCTGGCGGCCCTGGGGTTCGCTGGCCAGGGTAAACAGGCGCTGGCCATCGAGGCTGGTGTCGTACTGCCCCAGGTAGTTGAACATCACCTGTGGCCGGGCCTGCCCGTCAAGCATTGCCCGGGCAGACGCCGGGCCGAGATAGCGTAGCGCGCCGTAGCCGATGCCCTTGTTCGGCACCTGACGCAGCTGCTCCTTGACGGCCTTGATCGCCGAGCCCAGATCGCCCGTACCCGGGCTCAGACGTACCGGGTACAGGCTGGTGAACCAGCCAACGCTGCGTTCGATATCCAGCCCATCGCCGAACGGTGCGGGCAACGCATCGCGGCCATGGCCTTCCAGCTCGACGCTTAGGCAGTCCTGTGCGCTTTGGCGGCACAGGACCCGCGCCAGGGCCACCAGCAACAATTCATCCAGACGCGTGCGATAGGCCGCCGGCGCCTCCTTTTGCAGGCGCCGGGTCAGTTCCGCCGGCAGGCGCAGGCGGCGCTCCACGGCCTGGCCCTCACTGCCCAAAGCCATTGCCGGCTGCCCTGCGGTCTGCGCGCACCAGTAGTCCAGTTCATCGAGCAGCGCCGGGCTGGCGGCGAACGCCTGCAAGCGCTGGCCCCACAGGGCGAAGCTGGCCCCCACCGGTGCCAGGGTCACGCGCTGGCCTGCCGTCAGTTGGCGATAGGCTTGCTGCAAATCTTCCACCAGGACACGCCAGGACACGCCGTCCACCACCAGGTGATGAACCACGATCAACAGACGCTGACTGCCGTCGCCCAGGGTCAGCAAGGCAGCGCGCAACAGAGGGCCCCGGGCAAGGTCCAGACTGGCCTGCAAGCGCTCAGCCTCGCGCAGAAACACCTCGGCGTCCGGGGCATCCACCTCCACCAGCCAGTCCTCGGTGCAATGCGCGGTGTAGTCTTGTTGCCAGACGCCCCGGGCATCCTGCCCGTAACGCAGGCGCAGGCTGGCATGTTGTTCGGCCAGCGCCGCCAGACTGGCGCGCAGGGGTTCGACTTGCAGGGCCTGCAGCGGGCGCAGCAACGCCGACTGGTTCCAGTGCTGGCGCTGCGGGATGTCCTGGCTGAAAAAATATTCCTGGATCGGCGTCAGCGGCGCCGGCCCGACCGTTACCGCCTGCTCCAGCTCGCCTCCCTGAGCCACGCTGCGCGCCGCCTGGGCCAGGGCCGCCAGGGTCGGGTGCAGGAACAGGTCGCGGGGGCTCAGTTGCCAGCCGGCCTGACGCACCCGGCTGATCACTTGCAAGGACAGGATGGAGTCGCCCCCCAGTTCGAAGAAATTGTCGCTGATTCCAACCTGTTCTTGACCCAATACATCGGCCCAGATACTTGCCAGGATCCGTTCGATTTCGCTGCTGGGTACCACATAGTCTTCAGTCACCGGCCCTTGGGGCTGTGGCAACTGTTTACGGTCCAGCTTGCCGTTGGCCGACAGCGGCATGGTATCCAGCTGAACCAGACGCCACGGCACCATGTATTCAGGAAGGTGACGGGCCAGATGGGCCTTGAGTGCATCCTCTTCGATAGCATCCCCCACCCAGTAGCCGATCAGCTTGTCGTCGCGGGCAATGACCACGCTTTCCTGGACATTGGCATGGGCCAGCAACAGCGCTTCAATCTCCCCCAATTCGATACGCAGACCGCGCAACTTGACCTGATGATCGAGGCGCCCCAGGTAGTCGATGGCGCCATCGGCACGCCAGCGCGCAAGGTCGCCACTGCGGTACATCCGTTCGCCGGGCGCACCGTAGGGATTGGCGACAAAGCGTTCGGCAGTCAGCGCAGCACGGCCCTGATAACCCCGCGCCAGATTAATCCCGGCGATATACAACTCCCCCGCCACCCCCACCGGCACCGGATTGAGATCGGCGTCGAGAATATGGATTTGCGTATTGGCGATCGGACGCCCGATCGGCACGCTGCTGCCGTCCTCGCGACAGGCCCAGGACGTCACATCGATAGCCGCTTCGGTCGGGCCATAGAGGTTGTGCAATTCACTGCTGGTTTGCCCCAGCACCTGGCGTTGCAACTCCGCAGGCAGGGCTTCGCCGCTGCATATGATCCGTTTCAGCGAAGTACAAATCGGCAGTTCACCCGCCGAGACGAACGCCTGCAGCATCGACGGCACGAAGTGCAGCGTGGTGATGCCGTGCTCGACGATCAGCTCGCGCAAGGCCTGTGGATCGCGATGGGCACCGGGTGGCGCCATCACCAGCGCGGCACCGCTGAGCAGCGGCCAGAAGAACTCCCACACCGACACGTCGAAACTGTAGGGGGTCTTTTGCAGCACCCGGTCACTGGCGTTCAAAGCGTATTCGGCCTGCATCCATTGCAGGCGATTGAGCAGCCCGGCGTGACGATTGCCCACCGCCTTGGGCTTGCCGGTGGAGCCGGAGGTGTACAGGCAGTACACGAGGTTTTCCGGGCCGATATGGACCTGGGGCGCGGTCTGCGGCTGAATCGCAAGCGGCAGGCTTTCCAATGCGTGCACCGGTACACCGGCAGCGCCGGACCACGTGCTCAATAGATGTTTCTGAGTCAGCAACAACGGGCTGCCGCTGTCGGCCAGCATCCCTTGCAGACGCTCAAGCGGCAGATCCGGGTCCAGTGGCAAGTACGCACCACCAGCCTTGATCACCCCCAGCAGTGCCACCACCAGTTCCACGGAGCGCTCGGCGCACACCGCCACCGGTACATCCGGGCCCACGCCCTGAGCCTGCAGCCAATGGGCCAGCTGATTGGCCCGGGCATCCAGTTCGCCATAGCTCAGCTGCGTGTCGCCATACACCAGCGCCAGGGCCTCGGGGGTGGCCCGCACCTGTTCGGCGATCAAGGCTGGCAGGCTCGGGTACTGCGGGTAATCTTCGCGGGTCGCATTCCAGCCTGCGAGTTGCTGTTGCTCCGCCGTCGTCAGCGGCGGCAGTTCATGCAGCGGGCGTTCGGGTTGCTCCAGTAATTGCTCGAGCAGGTACAGAAAATGCGTGTGCCAGCCGTGCACGGTGGATGCTTCGAACAGGTCGGTGGCGTAACTGAAGGTGGCCGTGATCTGCCCCTGAGGGGTTTCTTCGGTGGTCAGGGCCAGGTCCAGCTGGGCGGTTTCGGCGGCCTGATCCAGGCGCTCGAACACCAGCCCGCCTGCCTGCAACTGGCTGTCGCCACGCTGCAAGTGATTGAACAGCACCTGGAACAGCGGGTTGCGGCCAAGGCTGCGCTGGGGTTGCAGCGCCTCGACCAATTGTTCGAATGGCAGGTCCTGATGGGCCTGGGCTTGCAAGGCTTGCTCACGCACAGCCTTGAGCTGGTCGATAAAGGCTTCGCGGCGCGACACCTGCAGCGGCCAGACCTGAGTGTTGACGAAGCAGCCGATCAAGCCTTGGATCGCCTGCGCCTGACGATTGGCCACCGGGATCCCGACCCGCACCTGCGCCTGACCGCACAGGCGGCTGAGCCACACGCCGTAGGCCGCGAGCAGAACCATGAACGGCGTGGCCTGCTGGCTACGGGCAAACTGGCGCAAGCGGGTGCTGGTGGCATCCGCCAATACCTTGCCGACCCGCGCCCCGCGATAGCTGGGCAAACCGGGACGCAGGTGGTCCGCCGGCAATTCCAGTACCGGCTCCTCACTGCCCAGGCGCTCACGCCAATACGCCAACTGCTGCTCGCTCTCGCCGGACTCCAGCCACAGCCGCTGCCAGCGCGCGTAATCGCTGTATTGCACATCGAGGCCGGGCAACGGGCTGGCCTCGCCCCGCAGGTGACGGGCATAACCACTGGCCAGTTCCTGGACGAACAACTCCACCGACACACCGTCGGCGACGATGTGATGCATCGTCACCAGCAGGGCGTGGCGCTGCTCGGCACAGCGCACCAGACACAGGCGCAGCAACGGCCCCAGGGTCAAGTCGAAAGGTTGCCGCGCCTGATCCTGGGCCAGGCGCGTCAAGGCGGCGTCGCGGGCCCGGGCCGACACCTCGCTGAGGTCTTCACGGGCGAGGATCAGCCCGTGCTCAGTGGCGCTATGTACCCGCACCCGGGGCTCGCCGCCCTCTTCGGGAAAGTCGCTGCGCAGTACCGCGTGGCGGGTGACTATGTCAGCCAGGGCAGCCTCCAGCGCCGCCTCGTTCAGTTCCCCGGTGAGTTGCAGCCCGCCGGTAATGTGATAAGCGCTGGAGGTCGGTTCCAGTTGCCACAGCAGCCACAGTCGGTGCTGGCTGTAGGACAGCGCGGCCGCAGCCCCGGCGGGTGCCGGGACGATTGGCAGACGCCGGGCATCAATGCCTTTTTCCCGCAGCTGTTGCAGGAACAGCCGCTGCTTTTCGCCTGGAAGTGCATTGAGCCGTTCGGCCAGCGCACGCAACGGATCGTCACGGTGGCTGGGGCCGTGGGCTTGGCTCAGGTCATTCATTCAATGCGCTCCAGTTCATTCAGCAATTGGGTCATGGCGTCCACCTCGTCTTCGGGGGCGTGCGCCGGAATGTGCTCCAGGTGCCGAGCAAGCGCCTCGACCGTCGGGGTGTCGAACACCGCGCCGAGGTGAATCTGTACGCCTAACTGGTGGCGAATCTGCGAGGCCAGGCGGGTCGCCAGCAGCGAATGCCCGCCCAGTTCGAAAAAGTCATCCGTCACACCGACCCGCTCCACACCCAGCACCTCGGACCAGATTCTGGCCAGCGCGCGCTCGGCGTCATTGCGGGGTTCGACATAGCCAGTGGCAGCGGCCTGCGCTTCGACCTGCGGTAACTGCTTGCGATCCAGTTTGCCGTTGGCCGAGAGCGGCATCGCCGGCAATTGCAATAATCGCCACGGCACCATGTATTCAGGAACGTGCTGCCCCAGATGAAATTTAAGCGCGGCTTCATCGGCCTCGGTGCCAACCCAGTAACCGAGCAGTTGATTGTCCCGCGCCACCACCACGCATTCGCGCACCGCGGCATGGGCCAGCAACACCGCTTCGATCTCGCCCAGCTCAATGCGCTGGCCGCGCAACTTGACCTGATGATCGAGACGCCCCAGGTAGTCGATAGCACCATCGGCGCGCCAGCGCGCCAGGTCGCCACTGCGGTACATCCGTTCGCCGGGGCCGCCATAAGGGTTGGCGACAAAGCGTTCGGCAGTCAGAGCTGCACGGTCCTGATAACCCCGGGCCAGATTGACCCCGGCGATATACAACTCCCCCGCCACGCCCACCGGCACAGGGTTGAGATCGGCGTCGAGAATATGGATTTGCGTATTGGCGATCGGACGCCCGATCGGCACGCTGTTGCCGTCCTCGCGACAGGCCCATGAGGTGACGTCGATGGCCGCTTCGGTCGGGCCGTAGAGGTTGTGCAATTCACTGCTGGTTTGCCCCAGCACCTGACGCTGCAACTCCGCAGGCAGGGCTTCTCCGCTGCAAATAATCCGTTTCAGCGAAGTACAAATCGGCAGTTCACCCGCCGAGACGAACGCCTGCAGCATCGACGGCACGAAGTGCAGCGTGGTGATGCCGTGCTCGACGATCAGTTCACGCAAGGCCTGCGGATCACGGTGAGCACCGGGCGGTGCCATCACCAGTGCCGCGCCGCTGAGCAGCGGCCAGAAGAACTCCCACACCGACACGTCGAAACTGTAGGGGGTCTTTTGCAGCACCCGGTCAGTTGCGTTCAGAGTGTATTCGGCCTGCATCCATTGCAGTCGATTGAGCAGCCCGGCATGGCGATTACCGACGGCCTTGGGCTTGCCGGTGGAGCCGGAGGTGTACAGGCAATAGACGAGGTTTTCCGGGCCGATATTGACCTGCGGTGCGGTCTGCAGCTGAGTCGCCAGCGGCAGGTTTTCCAGTGCATACGGCGGCACGCAAGCAGCGCCGGACCAACTGTCCAGCAGGTGAGCTTGAGTCAGCAACAACGGGCTGCCACTGTCGGCCAGCATCCCTTGCAAACGCTCCCGCGGATGGTCCGGGTCCAGCGGCAGATACGCACCACCGGCCTTGATCACCCCCAGCAGTGCAACCACCAGTTCAACGGAGCGCTCGGCGCACACTGCCACCGGTACATCCGGGCCAACGCCCTGAGCTTGCAGCCAATGGGCCAGTTGATTGGCCCGGGCATCCAGTTCGCCATAGCTCAGCTGCGTGTCGCC
>NZ_JAFCVM010000002.1:580075-717756 GCF_049897045.1 Pseudomonas sp. TWR2-1-1 | reverse complement strand
GATGCATCGCCGATGGTAGTGTGGGGTTTCCCCATGTGAGAGTAGGTCATCGTCAAGATTAAATTCCAAACCCCCTGTCTGCTCACGCAGACAGGGGGTTTGTTTTTGTGGCGAGAAAAGTTGCAGACAGCGATACGCTGCAACTCCAGCACTACGGGCCCAGGCTCACCTGAAGCTAAAGTCCTACAAATATGCACAGTTATTTTGTAGTCCGCGCACTAGAATAGGCGCAGTCATTTTCTGAGCCAGAGACTCCTATATGCCAGATCCGGTTGACCCCCAAGGGGTGTCAGATCTACCGCTGGACGAGTTAGTGGCCTGCCACGAGTGCGATCTGCTGATGCGCAGGCCGCATCTCGCCCTCGGTGAAAAAGCCCAATGCCCTCGCTGCGGTTATGAACTCTATGCCCATCGGCACAATGTCGTCGAACGCAGCCTCGCGCTGGTGATTGCCGCTTTGCTGCTCTACGTGCCTGCGAACTTTTTACCCATCATGCAACTCAATCTATTGGGTCAGACATCGCAAGATACAGTCTGGAGCGGTGTACTTGGCCTGTTCAATACCGGCATGCAGGGTATCGCCGTCGTGGTCTTCCTGTGCAGCATGGGGATTCCGCTGCTCAAGCTGCTCTGCCAACTCGCCGTGTTACTCAGCATTCGCTGGAACATAGGCCGCAGCTACGGGCTGCTTATTTACCGTATGTACCACCACTTACGGGACTGGGGCATGCTCGAGGTGTACCTGATGGGGGTATTAGTGGCGATTGTGAAATTGTCCGACCTTGCAGAGTTGAGTCTCGGTCTTGGTTTAACCTGCTTTGTCAGTTTATTGCTGATACAGGTCTTGCTGGAGGTTGTGATGTCACCTCACCAGATTTGGCAGGCACTTTCCGGGGAGGATCTCCATGCGGGCGATTGATGCAGGAGTCTTGATTTGCGGCGAGTGCCACGAACTGAACAGACAGGATCCCGAGACCGACGAACAAAGCTGTACCCGATGTGGCGCACTGGTCCATGCACGGCGCCCAGACAGCCTTATGCGTACCTGGGCATTGTTGCTAACCTCCGCCATTCTCTATATTCCGGCCAATCTGCTGCCGATCATGACAGTCAACTCATTGGGCCAAGGTTCTCCGAGCACCATCATGGCGGGCGTCATCGAGCTGGTTCAGCACGGCATGATCCCGATTGCGGCCGTTGTATTTGTGGCCAGTATCCTGGTGCCAACCTTCAAGCTCGTCGGTATCGCCTTGCTGTTGTTTTCAGTACAGCGCCGCCAGCCTCTGTCAGCCCGGCAACGGATCATCATGTACCGCTTTATCGAATTCATTGGCCGCTGGTCAATGCTGGATATTTTTGTCATCGCCATCCTGGTGGCGGTGGTGAACTTTGGACGAATAGCCAGCATCGAGGCCAATCTTGGCGCGGTGGCTTTTGCCAGTGTGGTGGTATTAACAATGCTAGCCGCTGTAACTTTTGATCCCCGACTGATTTGGGATAACACGGAGTCGGACGACGACCATGAGTGAATTGCCTACCGCTAAAACCCGCCCGGCCTCCAACTGGTCGGCAATCTGGATTCTCCCGCTCATTGCCCTGATCATCGGTGGCTGGCTGGGATGGCGCGCCTATACCCAGACCGGAATCGATATTCAGGTACGCTTCGAAAGTGGCGAAGGCATCGTCGCCAACAAGACTGAAGTGGTCTACAAAGGCATGCCTGTGGGCAAGGTCAAAACCCTGGCCCTGGATGAGGATGGCCCGAGCAAAGGGGTGATTGCCACCGTCGAGATGGACAAAGACGTCGAGCAGTACCTGAGAACCAATACCCGATTCTGGCTGGTCAAACCCAGCGTATCCCTGGCGGGTATTACCGGTCTGGAAACCCTGGTATCAGGCAACTACATCGCCGTCAGCCCGGCCGATGGCGAGCCCACTCGCAAGTTCAAGGCCTTGTCACAAGAGCCGCCTCTGTCTGACGCCAAGCCCGGACTGCACCTGACGCTTAAAGCCGATCGCCTGGGTTCGTTAAACCGTGGCAGCCCGGTCTTTTACAAACAGATCCAGGTGGGGCAGATCAAAAGCTACGTGCTGTCAGAAGATCAAAGTACTGTCGAAATCAAGGTCTTCATCGAACCTACTTACGCCAACCTGGTGCGTAAACACACACGATTCTGGAACGCCAGCGGCATCAGCATCGACGCCAACCTCTCCGGTGTGAAAGTACGCAGCGAATCCCTGGCCAGCATCGTTGCCGGTGGTATCGCTTTCGCGACGCCAGAGAACCGCAAAGATAGCCCGCCGACTGATTCAAGCCTGCCGTTCCGGCTCTATGAGGACTTTGACGCCGCCCAGGCGGGGATCAAGGTCAAAGTCAAACTGAGTGACTTTGAAGGTCTGCAAGCCGGTCGTACACCGGTCATGTACAAAGGTATCCAGGTCGGTAGCCTCAAGGCCTTGAAAGTCGATCCGGACCTGACCAGTGCCAGTGCCGAACTGGCACTGGACCCGTTGGCGGAAGATTACCTGGTGCAGGGCACCCAGTTCTGGGTGGTAAAACCCTCCATCTCGCTGGCCGGCATCACCGGGCTCGAGGCTCTGGTGAAAGGCAACTACATCGCCATCCGCCCGGGTGACAAGGGCAGTACGCCGGAGCGTGAATTCGTGGCCCGGCCCAAAGCGCCACCGCTGGACCTGCGTTCACCGGGTCTGCACATGGTGCTCTTTACCGAAAACCTGGGCTCACTGGATGTAGGCAGTCCGATTCTCTATAAGCAGGTCAAGGTGGGCTCGGTCCAGAGTTACCAGTTCTCCCGCACCAAGAAACAACTGGTCATCGGTGTGCACATCGAGAAGGAATATGAAAACCTGGTCAACGCCTCAACCCGTTTCTGGAATGCCAGCGGTATTACCCTTACGGGCGGATTGACCGGAGGAATTCAGGTCAAGAGTGAGTCCCTGCAAAGCCTGATGGCCGGCGGGATTGCATTCGAAACGCCGGAAGCCACGGCGCCCCTGCAAAAACGTATCCCGCGTTTCCGCCTGTTCACCGACCGCGACGCTGCAATGCAGCAAGGTGTTGCTGTAACAATCAAAGTGGCCCGTGCCGATGGACTGCGCAGCGGTACACCGATTCGGTTCAAAGGTCTGGATGTAGGCAAGATCGAAAGCGTCGACCTCAGTGACGATCTGCAGTCGGTAATGCTCAAGGCCCGCATCACCGAAGTGCCAGGGCGAATCGCACGGGTGGGCAGTCAGTTCTGGGTGGTCAAACCCGAGCTCGGGCTGATGAAAACTGCAAACCTGGAAACCCTGGTAACCGGTCAGTACCTGGAAGTGCAGCCTGCGGCCCGACAACTGGGGCCGCAAACCAACTTTGTCGCTCTGGACCAAGCGCCGGAGGCTGCCGTCTCGCAAGCCGGGCTAAGCCTGGTGTTGAGTGCTGCACGCCGTGGCTCGCTCAAGGAAGGCGTACCCGTGACCTACCGTGAAGTCACGGTCGGCAAGGTCACCGGATACGAGCTGGGCAACACCGCGGACCGTGTACTGGTGCATATCCTGATCGAGCCGCGTTACGCGCCGTTAGTGCGCAGTGGCAGCCGCTTCTGGAACAGCAGCGGTTTTGGTGTCGATTTTGGCCTGTTCAAAGGCGCCACCATCCGCACCGAGTCGTTGGAAACCCTGGTCCAGGGCGGTATTGCCTTTGCCACGCCGGATGACGACAAGATGGGCAATCAGGCCCGCCCGGAGCAAACCTTCCCCTTGTTCGACAAGTTCGAGGAAGAGTGGCTGCAATGGGCACCGAAAATCCCGCTGGGCAAATAGCCGCCAGTTGTAACCGCTCAAAAAAAGGCCGCGATCATTGATCGCGGCCTTTTGGTTTACAGCGCACATCAGGTCTCAGACTTCATCCAGCTCCGGCAGCTGAACCGGTGCGCCAGTCGCAGGTTGCACCTCGTCATGGCGGCGGATGTACTTCCAGTCATCCTCATCGATGTAAATCCCGTTCGGGCCGCTGCCACCTTCAAGGTCGATGGCCACGTGGGCACAGACCTGCGGTTTTACACTGGCCAGAATAGGCACAAAGCCTAACTGCAGACTGGTTTCCAGCAGCGCAGTCTGGTTCTTCTCGTCAATGTCGGCGGCTTCGTCCAGGTAGTACGGCAAACGGATACGCCCGGCCTGATCGCGATCCATCAAGTGCAGCAACAGATACATGTTGGTCAGCGCCTTGATGGTCATGGTCGTACCGTTGGACGCAGCACCGTCGATATCGGTGTGGATCACCGGCTGTCCATTGACCTTGGTGATCTCGAACGCCAGCTCAAACAGATCCTTGAGCCCCAGCTGGTTATGGTTTGCCGCTACCAGTCGCGCCAGATACTCCTTGGCTTCTTCGTTCTTGTTGTCCTGCTCGGCGCTCTGGCTGAGGTCGAACACCGACAGGGTTTCGCCTTCTTCGTACTGACCTGCGCTGTGGATAATCTGATCGATATGCTTGAGCGCCTCCTTGTTCGGCGCCAGCACGATACGAAAGCTCTGCAAGTTGGAGACCTGACGCTTGTTGATCTCGCGGTTGAACAACGCCAGCTGGTGTTCAAGGCTGTCGTAGTCACTGCGAATATTGCGCAGGGTCCGGGCGATGTCAGTCACGGCTGCACGACGGGCCTTGCCCAGAGTCAGGGCTTCCTCGGTACGGTGCGCATAAGCGTTGATCAGCAATTGCAGACGACGCTCCATGTCATCTTCGCTGTCGAACTTGGCAACGCCTTTGAGGCGCACCTGCGCATACAGCGCTTCGATCTGACCGTCGCTGCGCAACAGGCTCTGCCAGCTGTCCTGATAGTCGTTGAGCAACGGCAACAGGTTGTCCATCGAGTCGTCGACCGGGTCCATGAACGGCGTACCGAACGGCAGATCGGCCGGCAACAACTGACGACGGCGCAAGCTGTCATCCAGAGTGCGCTGCTTGGCTTCCATGTCACCGATCTGGCGGCCCACCAGTTGCAGCTTGGCCGACAGTTGTTGCACCCGTTCGGTGAACGCATCGCTGGAGCGTTTCAATTCGTCTTGCGCACCTTCGGCCTGGGCCAGTTGCTCAAGTTTTTCGCCTTCCTCGGCACTCAACGTCTGGCTGCGGCGGAAGTCTTCCAGCGCCTTTTGTGCGTCCAGCACCTGTTGATACAGAGACTCGGCTTCACTCTTGCTCGCCGCCCGGTCAGAGGTCACGGCCTGCTGGGTTTTCAGTTGCTTGAGTTCTTTTTCCAGGCGCTCTTTTTGCTCGCGCAACGCAGCGCGGTCGGCCAGCGCTTGCAGGGCAGGCGGCTCAATGTGACTGAGGTCGATGCAAAGCCCGGGTGCCTCAAAACGCTCACCTTTAAAGCCATCGAGGATCAACTCCAGGGATTTGACCCACGCGTCACTGTCATCCAGCGCAATCCCGTGCTCGCCCAGAGGCAAGCTGAACAGGGCGCTGTTGAACAGGCGCATCAGGCGCTCCACATCCTGCTGTGAAAACTCTTCGCGCAGACGGGCGTAGCTATTGTTGTCGGCGTGGTCGAGCTGTTGCTTGACCGATTTCAGGCGTTTTTCCAGATCCCGCAGGCGCTCGTCCAGATCCTCGGCGCTGAACTGCCGCGATTGCGCCAGGGCGCCTGCCAATTCGTCGTGGGCATCCTTGGCGGCCAGCAATTGCTGCTCCAGCACTTTCACATCGTCAACCAGGGCAAAGCGATGCTTGAGCACTGACAGCTCGCCGAGCCAGCGCTGGATGCCACTGATTTCCCGCTCCAGGCGCATCAGCTCCTGGGTGCTGCTGCGTTGATTGTTTTGCAGCGAATCCTGTTCGTTGCGGTAGTGCTCGGATTGAATCAGCAACTCTTCCTTGCGTGCCCCGGCGTAGTCCTGCCAGGTGCCGAGCAGCGAATCCAGGAGCGGCGACAGGCGATGCAGCTTGCCGCGCAACAGATCACGCTGGCGAACGCCGGCAGCCAGCGCTTCAACCAGCGGCCCGGCGCCGACCAGTGCGTTGTAGTCCTGCTCCATGCGTCGCACGTCGCGGAAGGCTTCTTCACAGGCGGCAATGTAATCGACGCTGCCCGAACGCAGACTGTGCTCGAAGGCATCGAGGAACAGTTGCTTGAGCTTGGCGGCGGTGATTTCGCGCATGTGCAGCAGGTTGATAAACAGCGCGCGGAACGTCTTCATGCTTTGTTCGCTGGTGGAACGCAGCGGGATCAGCGTCAGGTCCAGCGGGATCGAGGTATGCCCGCCCACCAGCAAGCGGCGCAGCTCGTCGGGCTTGAGCTCGTAGGCCTTGAGGCCATTACGCTCAAGGTTGGTGAACAACTCTTTTTGCCGCAGGCAGGTGTCGTCTTTCTGGTAATGGGCCAGGTCCAGCTCGCCCGCGTAGGCGAAAAACTGGTGACCGAAGCCGCCGCCCGGGCCGCGGCCCACCACGCCGATCACATGGGGGCCATGGGGCAGGGAGACTTCCACGAGGATGTAGCTGGTGTCCGACGCAAAGTAGAAGCGGCGCGACTGTTCGAGGCTGTACTTGCCGAAGCTCATGTCTGACATGCGCGCCAGAATCGGGAACTGCAAGGCATTGATCGAGGCTGATTTGCCGAGGTTGTTGGCGCCGTACACCGACAGCGGATGCTCCAGCGGGAACAGACCCAGGCTGTAACCGGCGGTATTGAGCAAGGCAAAGCGGCGTATTCCGTAGCGTTCCTGACTCATGCATCCATCTCCTGTTGCTCGGCGGCAATGGCGCGAGCCAGTGCGGCATCTTCGTCTTCATCGGCGGGCTCTGCGTCATCGTCGATCAACACCGGCGTGGGCAGCGGCAGAATGCTGTGCAGGCTGGCGGCCAGATCGCGGTCTTGCTGAACCGACAGGCAGACGTCGAGGAAGCGGTGCATCGGCGGCAGAAAACGGTAGATGCCGGGCTCTTCGCTGGCAAACCCGAGCTGCGTCATGCGGCGCATGATCTTTTCTTCCAGCTCTTCGTGGGTGGTGACTTCCGCCTGTACAAACAGGTCCCGGTATTTATCCAGCAGCGCGGGCAGCTCATCGCGGCCCAGACTGCCGCCATCGAGTACGGCAATCGGGTCGCGGCCCTGATCGGCCAGATGCTCGACGATGATAAAAGTGAACAGCGCCAGGCGTTGCGCAGTCTTGTTCACTTGCGCGGTAGCGGTGTCGGGCACGAAGTAATAAAAGCCTCGGGTATCACACACCAGTTCAAAGCCCAGCGCCTTGAACAGGGCGCGGTATTGATCCTGGAAGTTGGACAGTTGCGCGTACAGCTCCGGGTCGCGACGGCTGACGTGGTAACCCTTGAACAACTCACGAAAGATCGGCGCAAGTTGGGACAGTTCTGACAGATCAAGATGCATGGAGAGGGCTCGCTGTAGTCTCGGTTGCGTCTTCGCTGCGCGAAAGCAGGGCGAAGGAACGCAGGCTGACCAGATGTTCGTGGGTGTGATAATCGCGACGCTCGAGGCGTTCGCGCACGAAGCGTTTTTCCCGTGACAGGCGGGAGAACCAGTACAGCAACTCGTCGGTGTCACCGTCGGGCTCTTGTGCCAGCAGCCAGCTCATCAAGTCCGGCATCGGCAACGCAGCGCTGCACCGATCGAGCATATCCTTGACCGTACGCGGCGCTTTGGGCGTTTCGCCCCGATGGACTTTATGCGCCTTGGGGAAGCGTGCCGGCTTGGGCTCAAAGCGGGCCAGTGCATACACGTAGGCTTCAACCTGGCTGGCGCTGCCCAAAAAGGTACTTTGCGGGCGCGTGAACATCGGCATCGATGCTTGGGGCACGGCGTCCAGCCCTTTGCGGCGAATGGCTGCCAGCGCCAGTGCCGCGCCACGGGTCACGGCGTTGTGACGGCGCGCTTCTTCACGCAGTGGCAACAGCAGTTCACGGGCATGGCGCAAAGTCAGCTGGGCGCTGGTTTGCATTTCAAGGATCCGCGCGTGGGTGCGCAGCAACATGTCGTCATCGACCAGATGGCCGAGTCGCTGCTGCTCGCTGAGCATGCGCAGCAATACGTTTTCAACCTTGCGCACGCCTTGCTCGAAAGCACCGTCGGCGTTGACCAGCTGGATCATCGGCTCGACGTATTCGTCCCAGGTCGCCAGAACCTCGGCATAACGCTGGCGCAGAGGGATCTGCCGGTCGCTGGTCTTGGCCCGTTCGGCCACCGCGACCAGGGCCTGTTCGTCATTGGCGAGTTTTTTCAGCACATCGCGAACGCGCATATCGAGCAAACGCAACTGGCGCGCCAGATCATGACCGTCACGGATGTCGAACGCATCCTGGATATAACCTGCCAGACGCTCCAGATGACGCAGATAGGCTTCGATTTCCAGGCACAGGCCCAGGCGGTGTTCGCGCCTCAGGTACGCCAGAAAGTCGAGAATTTGTGCATTCAACTCAAAGCGGTTCGGGCTTTTGGCGACCGGCACCAGAATATCCAGCCGGATCCAGCTGTCGAGGACGTTAGTGATGTCCTGCGGCGTGCTATCCACTTGATGGATAGCCAATTGCAGACGCAGCTCGCTGAGGCTCAACGTGCCTTGGTCGAAGTGTTCACACAAAGGCTCAAGGAGGGCCCAGTGCTCGGCGAGGGCACGTAATACGCGCTTGGGTTCGATCATGGGAGGGCCGGTCAATTGGCAATGAAAGGTCGCGATTGTACTGCAACGTGCTGTCGAGTCATCACTTGGCGATCAGAGGCGCCACGGACCGATCAACCGTTTAGGCATCAACTGCGGGCGGGAAGGGCAGAAGGGCGGTAGAATCGCCCCTCTTTAGTTATCCACAGATGGCCGCCCCTTGTTGAACGAGTCCCGCCGCCGCGCTTACATGACTGCCATGCAGGTGGTCAGCTGGTTACCGCGCACCGAATTGCCGTTTGCCGCGCCTTCGCGGCCCGAACTGCTGGTGCTCCCTGAGCCGCCTGCAGAGCCCGTGATTGCGCGTCCAGTGGTCAAGGCTGTGGCGGCTGCGAGCGTGCCTGCTGAGCGGCCAAAGATCGAAGTGCCCCGGCCTTCGGTCACAGTACGCCCGGTCAGCAAGCCTGTGGTTGAAGCCGAGCCGGTGCCGGTAACGGCCAGGGTGGTGCAACTGCCGCCACCGCGCTTTGCCTTGCAGTTGCTGCGGGCCGGGCGTTGCCTGGTGCTGGTGGAGTTACCCACAGGCAGCGCGTTCCAGAGCCGTGACCCGGCCTACTTGTTGTTAAAGGACATGTTGCGTGCTGCCGGTCTGCCCGACAGCCCGCAAATCATTGGCGAGCCCGTACGCTGGCCGCTGTTGCGCCGCGGCAATGTCGATCAGGGGCCGGAAGCGGCGCGTGAATTCGTGCAGGGCTTTGTCATGGCCCGTCTCGAAGACGCCGAGTGTGCCTGCTTGTGGCTGGTGGGGTTGCCGGCCGTGCGTTTTGCCGGTGAGGCAGACGCTGAAGCGTTTAACACTGAACTCGAAATTGAAGGGCTGGGCTGCGCATGGGCGCTGCCGGGTCTGGAACTCTTAATGGATGAGCCACAACGCAAAGCGCATGTGTGGCAAGCCATGCGCCGGCTAATGGCGCGCTGGAAACAAAATGATGAGTGACGCTGTAACTTTTCGCCCGATGACCGAGGCGGACCTTGAAGCCGTACTGAAAATTGAATACGCCGCCTTCAGCCACCCGTGGACCCGCGGTATTTTTCTCGACGGGCTGGGCAAATACCAGATCTGGCTGATGTTTGAAGGTGAACAGCAAGTAGGCCACGGGGTGGTACAAATCATCCTCGATGAAGCACATTTGCTGAACATTACCGTCAAGCCGGAAAGCCAGGGCCGTGGCCTCGGTCTCAAATTGCTCGAACACCTGATGTCGATTGCCTACGCAAACAATGCACGGGAGTGTTTCCTTGAGCTGCGCGACAGCAACACGGCGGCGTTCAAGTTGTACGAGCGTTATGGCTTCAACGAAATCGGCCGCCGCCGCGATTACTATCCGGCCGTTGGCGGTCGTGAAGATGCGGTCGTCATGGCCTGCACCCTGGTGGACTGACCAGCACCAGCACCCTGTAGGAGCGAGCTTGCTCGCGAGCTGTATCTTTCTTGAAAAGCTCGCGAGCAAGCTCGCTCCTACAGGTTTGTAACAGCTGGCCTGCTCAGGTTCAGCAAGTTACTTAGGTTGTTTACGCCCCACCGGATCTAGATCTGCCAGCTCCGCTTCGTCCAGACCGTGGCCTGCGCCAATTTCACTGCCTTTGACCACGCTAAGATCCCAGTCGGCTGCGCCACCACGCTCTTCCACTGCCTCGTAGGCATCCCGGGCACCGTCTTCGGGTATCAGCATGTCTGCATCCAGGTCATCCGGATCCGAATCCCTGCCCGGCAGTGCCGCCCCGCTGACTTCCCGGTTGCGCGGGCGATTGTCACCGATATGGCGCTTGTATTCTTCATCCGTCACCAGGTCGTCCAGCGACTCGCGAGTGTCATCAGGATCGTCAAAGTCCAGCGGTTCAACCGAGCCCATGCGGTCTTCTGTATCGTCGATGTCCTCAGGTTCTTCTGCTCCAAACGGACGACGTGAATCAGTCATGGTAATTCCTCATAATGTGGGTCCTTATTACGGTGGACTGTAGACGACCCTGAAGATTCCACGTGACCCCGACCAATGGTTGGCTGTCAAAGCAGCGCATCAACTCTTGAGGCTTCACAGCATGAACGAACTACAAGACCTGATTGATAACAACGAACGCTGGGCAGATGCGATCAAGCAGGAAGATCCCGAGTTCTTTGCCAAGCTGGCCCGCCAGCAAACGCCGGAATACCTATGGATTGGTTGTTCGGATGCGCGAGTACCCGCCAACGAGATCGTCGGTATGCTGCCGGGCGATTTGTTCGTACACCGCAATGTGGCCAATGTGGTGCTGCATACCGACCTTAATTGCCTGTCGGTCATCCAGTACGCGGTCGACGTATTGAAGGTCAAACACATTCTGGTCACCGGCCACTATGGTTGTGGCGGGGTACGGGCTTCGATGAAGGACCAGCAGCTGGGACTGATCGACGGCTGGCTGCGCTCGATACGCGATCTGTATTACGAGAACCGCGAAATGCTGGCGCTATTGCCCACCGAGGAAGAGCGCGTCGACCGTTTGTGCGAGCTCAATGTGATCCAGCAAGTGGCAAACGTGGGTCACACCAACATTGTGCAGAACGCCTGGCATCGCGGGCAGAAGCTGTCGGTCCACGGCTGCATCTACGGGATTAAAGACGGCCGCTGGAAAAGCCTGAACACCACCATCAGCGGGCTGGACCAATTGCCGCCGCAATACCGTTTGCGTCCGCTGGGTGCGGTCTGACACACCCGTAACCTGCAGGCGCGAGCTTGCTCGCGATGGCGCCCCTTGCATCGCGAGCAAGTGTTTTCTACTGCTACGGCATCACTGGCGGTACATAAGTCAGCGTGGTGCCCAGCGCCCACAGCAAAAACAGCACCAGGGGCGTATGCACCAGCAGTTGCACGAATGAAAAGCCAATCAAGTCCCGCGCCTTCAACCCCAGCACGCCCAGCAACGGCAGCATATAGAACGGGTTGATCAAATTCGGCAAGGCCTCGGCCGCGTTATAAATCTGCACCGCCCAGCCCAGGTGGTACTCCAGGTCATTGGCCACTTGCATCACATAGGGTGCTTCGATAATCCATTTACCGCCGCCGGACGGAATGAAAAAGCCCAGGATCGCCGAGTACACCCCCATCAACAGGGCATAGGTGTCATGGGAGGCGATCTGCACGAAGAACGTGGAAATATGATGGGCCAGGGTTTGCCCGTCAGTGCCTTTGACCACGGTCATCAGCGCGGCAATCGAGCCATACAGCGGGAATTGAATCATCACCCCGGTGGTCGTAGGCACTGCGCGGGCTACCGCATCCAGAAAGCTGCGGGGGCGCCAGTGCAGCAGTGCACCGAGCATCAGGAACAGGAAGTTATAGGTGTTGAGCCCCGAAATGGCGCTGATCGCGGGTTTGGTCGAGAACTCATGAAGCAGCCAGCCGCCTGCCAGCAGTACCAGCAAAATAGTCAGCAGCGGGCTGTATTCCAGCCATTCGCCGGGCCGGGTGCGCGGTGGCAGTTTGGGGGTGCTGAACGTCGGGTCAATGCCGCAGGCGGCGGCATCGCGTGCCGAGTCAGGGCCTGGAGCCGTCGCGTAGGCAACGATCAGCGAAACCACCACCAGCGCCGCCAGCATGACGCCGGACTGCCACAAAAAGATCGTTTCGGTGAACGGGATGACCCCGGTAATCGACAGGATCGACGGCGGCAGGCTGGCCGGGTTGGCCTGCAGTTGCGCGGCAGATGACGACAGGCCCAAAGCCCAGACCGCGCCCAGGCCCAAATAGGCAGCGGCGCCGGCGGCGCGATAGTCCATGCGTAAATTGGTACGCCGGGCCAGCGCCCGCACCAGCAGCCCGCCAAACACCAGCGACAGACCCCAGTTAAGCAAGGACGCCACCATCGAAATCAGTGCCACCCAGCACACCGCCTGACGCCCGTTTTTCGGGACCTTTGCCAGCTTGTCGATCAGTTTTACGGCGGGTGGAGAGCTGGCGACCACATAGCCGCCAATCACCACAAAGGCCATTTGCATGGTGAACGGGATCAGGCTCCAGAACCCGTCACCGAAGGCCACAGCGGCCTCGGTGGGTTTGGCGCCCATCGCCATTGTGGCCAGCGCGACCGTGATGACGGCGACGGCGGCAAATACCCAGGAGTCGGGGAACCAGCGCTCAGCCCAGTTCGAGCAGTGCAGGGCAAAGCGGGCGTAGCGGCTGTCTACAATCTCAGCGGCCATGGAAAATACCTCAGTGTTCTTATGATTATTGAAGGGCCGGTTTCAGCCTGGCGTGCACAATAAATCAATTCGAGGGTATTTCCGACGGGATAAAGGGTGAACCATCGCGCAGGGTCTAGAGTCACTGACTGTAAGCGGCAAGCCTGTCGCTTTGTGACGACCAGACAACTTGGAGTTCAAGATGAAAGAGCACACATGTGACTGTCCGAACTGTAATTGCAAGGTAGGCACCCATGGCATTGAACGCGATGGCAAGCACTACTGCTGCCAGGCCTGTGCCGACCATCACCCTAAAGGGCAGGCGTGCGCCACCTCCAGCGGCTGCCATTGTGGTGACAAGGGGTAATCAGCTAAACCTCGCGCAGTTCTGCACTGCGCGATTCCTCTGGCGTAGAGCGACTCAAGTGGCCCGCCACTTCACATCCGCAACACCGTGTTTTTCCACCTCCAGACGGCTGGACTTGTTCTCGTTTTCACGACCTGGGCGGCCGATACGTACCACCCCCGCATCACACCCTGCCCAATGCCACGCAACGGCGTTATCCATGCGTGCCAGGCGGATGATGAAAGATTTCGGGGTCCCGTGCAGTGTGTATTCAATAACGTAAAGCTTTGCCGAATTCATGATTCAAAAAAACCTCCCTGTGGTTTGTAAGTGAGTCTGTGGCCATCAAAAAATTCCGTTTAATTGACAAAGGTCGAGGTGCACTTCGACCCGGGTATTGCGAGCGAGCAGCGTTTTTTTGACTGTGCGGGCAAACGCTATGCACACCTAGCGTAGTCCTTAACAAAAATAACCCCCCGATCTGCGAAAAGGCGCTGCTGCAGGGGTAAACTCCCGGCTTTTCTGAAGGAGTTTCTATGAGTCTTTACCAGCCCGGCATTCTCGCCAAACCCGTGCCCTCTCAGGGGCGCTACATGTTTTTCGCCCTCAGGTCGGTAGAAGCACTGCCGGCAGCGCTCGACGTTTTGTCGCAATGGGTGGATGGCAAAAGCGTAGTGGCAGGCTTCGGGTCGCCGCTGGTAATTGCCCTGGGCGCGAAAATTCAGGGGCTGCGCGTGTTCCCGGCACTCAATGCCATGGTTGAAAACCCGTCGACCCAGCACGCCCTGTGGTTGTGGTTGTTGGGTGATGACCGCGGCGAACTGCTGCATCGCAGTCAGAAGATCGAGACCGCGCTGGCGCCTGCGTTCAACATGCTGCAAGTGACCGAAGGTTTCCGCTACGGCTCCGACCGAGACCTGACCGGCTATGAAGACGGCACCGAAAACCCGGTGGACGAAGCTGCGGTAGCAGCGGCCATTGTCGCCAATGCCGGCCCTGGCCTGGACGGTGGCTGTTTTGTCGCGGTGCAGCAGTGGCAGCATGATCTGAACGGTTTTGCCGCGCTGCCCCAGGCCGAGCAGGACAACATCATCGGCCGTCGCCTGAGCGATAACGAAGAGCTTGAAGACGCACCGGCTTCGGCCCACGTCAAACGCACCGCCCAGGAGAGCTTCTTGCCCGAGGCCTTCACCGTGCGTCGCTCCATGCCGTGGACGGAAAACGGCAAGTCCGGGCTGATGTTTGTCTCGTTCAGCCGGACCCTGAATGCCTTTGAAGTCCAGTTGCGTCGCATGAGCGGCCTTGAAGACGGCATTGTTGACGGCCTCTACCGTTATAGCCGGCCATTGAGCGGCGGTTATTACTGGTGCCCGCCGATGAAAGACGGGCATATGGATTTGAGCGCGGTTCGCCCGGCTTAACCCTGTAGCGCATTTCTTGTAGGCGTCGCCGGACGCAGCCTCGTTCCTCGTCAGCTGCTACGGGGGGAGTGCTTTCAGGAATTGTCTGATTATTTTTGTCATGCCCCGGCCTCAGGCTTGGGGCATGAAATCCACTCCCCAAGCCGCCCGAAAACTTCTCCATCTTTTTGCCTGCGGCCTCTTAGTTGCGGTTTTCGCGAGCTCGTTCGTTTACCTGCGGGCAGTCTTTAACGAAGAAGTGTCCCAGCGCCGCAGCATCATGAACGAGGCGGTGTTCAACGCTCAGGATTTTTTCGTCAGCCGCCAGACCCTGCTCAAAAGTCTGGTCCTGGCAACGGTGCCTGACATCGCACAGTCTCAAACGCCTGGCAGTGTCGATCCGCAAGAAGAGATCAAAATCAGTCTGGGCAGCGATGCGGGCCATTGGAGCCTGTGGCTTACCCGACGAATGATGGACTATCTGCACGAGAGCAAAGTCAATCTGCTGTACGTCCCGCCAACCGATCAACCCGAGGTGGTACGTCTGTTTGACGCGTCCCCCGGCGTGGAAGCCTTGCCCCGGGTGGTCTTGCAACGTTTGGCCGAGGAGGGCGACAGGGCGTATTCCTTTGATGATGACCTCTGGCTGACCGACAACAAGGTTCTGGACTCCCCGTTCTATTTATTCGCACGCCTTGATAGCCGCAATCTGTCTTCCGGCTGGTTGGGCATTGAAGTTGAAGTGCCGGACCTGATCGAGGCATTACGCAGTGACAGCGCTGGCGATTTCATGTTGCTGGACGCGCAGGGGCAGATCATTTTCACCAATGCCGCGCAGTCCACCCTGGTGGATTCATTGCACGCCCTGGAAGCCAAAAATTCGTTTGGCTTTATTGGTTCAGGGTGGTTCCCCGACAGCCTGGCGATCCGCAAAAAACTGGGTTATTCAGGCTGGCAAATCGTCTATGCCGTGGACATTAAATCGTTGCTGCCAGTATTGGGCTGGCCTTTGGCGGCTTGTGTTCTGCTGTTCATTGCCGTCTGCATCGGGCTGCGCTTTTTGATCGTGCGCATCGACCGGCGCCTGATTACTCCGGGCGAAAACCGGATCCAGGCGCTGGTTGAAAGTGAAGCCTTCAGTCGAGCTGCATTGCAGGTCGCGCCGGTCGCCTTGTGCGTCATTCGCCGCATGGACGGCACGGTGGTACTGGAAAACTCGCTGTCGCAACAGTGGTTAGGCAGTAGCAGTGAGCGTGGCAAGTTGTGCCATGGCTGGATTCATCGCGCTTTTGAAGAGCCCGACCTGAGCAACAGCGATGAAATTGAGATGGAAGATGGTCGTCTTCTTAACCTCGCGTTTGCTCCGACCCGTTACAAAAGTGAAGACGTGCTGATTTGTGCGTTCAGCGACATAAGTGCGCGCAAACAGATAGAAGTGACGCTGGAGCGTGCCCGACAGCTGGCGGATCGGGCCAATGAGGCCAAGACCTTGTTTCTGGCGACCATGAGCCATGAAATCCGTACGCCTTTGTATGGTGTTTTAGGCACCCTTGAATTGCTGGCGCGCACCGACCTCAACGATCAGCAAAACAACTATTTAAAAGCCATCGAGCGCTCTTCCGGCAATCTGTTGCAGCTGATTTGCGACGTACTGGATGTGTCGCGCATTGAGGCGGGCCAACTGCAGCTTGAGCTCACCACCTTCAGCCCGATGGAATTGATCGAGGAGGTTATTCAGGGATATAGCGGTGCTGCCCAGGCCAAGGGCCTGCAGCTGTTTGCCCTGATTGATTCGACGGTGCCCGAGTGGCTCAGCGGGGATGTCACCCGTATCCGCCAGATCCTCAACAACCTGCTCAACAACGCCTTGAAATTCACCGACTACGGAAAAGTCGTGCTGCGCCTGAAAATGGACAGCCGCGATGATGAGCGGGTCATGTTGCACTGGCAGGTCTCGGATACCGGTAAAGGGATCGCCCATGAAGAACAGGCCCACTTGTTCGAGCCCTTTTATCAAGTGGAGTCTGCCCAGCACGTGGTCGCGGGTACGGGGCTATCCATTTGCAAGCGTCTCATGCACTTGATGAACGGCACCATGCGGTTGGTCAGCGAGCCGGGCCTGGGCAGCAGTTTTACCCTGCATTTGCCCTTGGTACAGGTCAAGGCACCGTCGCGCCTGTGCCCCTTGGGCGAATTGTCTTCCAGCGTTGTTTATGTGGTTTCGCCCCTGCGCGAGCTGGCTGAATGTTACTGCGCCTGGTTACGGCGCTGGGGCGCGCGGGCTCATCTGGGAGTCCCAAAGCAGGGCGATGCCCTTGACGATGCGGTGTTGCTGGAGCTGCACCCGGGCTCTGCCCGGCATTTGCTGGAGCCCGATTGGACGGGGCCGCTGGTGGTGGCCGCGAGCGACAGTTCGCAGCCGCTCTCGACTGGAAATCCTTGCTGGCACGCCGACCTCAATAGCTTGCAGGACGTATACCGTGCCCTGTGCGAGGCACAGGGGATGCGCACAGACAGTCATTTAAAAACGGCAGCCGCCAGGGCTGAGCTCAACCTGGGATTACGAATCCTGGTTGCCGAAGACAACGTCATCAATCAGCTGATTTTGCGTGACCAGCTCCAGGAGCTGGGCTGCACAGTGACATTGGCCAGTGATGGTCTGGAGGCTCTCGAGCTCTGGCAGCAAGGGACATTCGATCTGATTTTGACCGACGTCAACATGCCAAGAATGAACGGTTATGAGCTGGCCGCCAGGTTACGGGCCATGAATATCACTGAGCCAATCATCGGGGCAACGGCCAAGGCCATGCCCGACGACTCCGAGCGTTGCCTGAGCGCCGGGATGAATTACTGTCTGATCAAGCCTTTTACGCTGCACACCCTATACAACTGTCTTCAGCACTTTTAAAGGAGGATCCAGTGAAGCCCTATCGTGTACTGGTCGTCGAGGATCATCCCTTTCAGCATGAGTATTTACTGAATGTATTCAGCGAAGTGGGGGGCTTTGCAGTTGACACCGTTTGGGATGGTGCGGGTGCCTTGCAATGCCTGGCCCGTAATGACTATGACCTGCTGCTCAGCGATTTGCTGATGCCGGGCATGGATGGCGTGCAATTGATCCAGAAGATTGCGGCCCTGAAAAAAACACCGGCGCTGGCGCTGATGAGTGCCTCGTCACGGCGAATGTTGATCAGTGCGGGCCTGGCGGCGAAAAACCTGGGTATTACAGTGGTCGGCCTGATTTCCAAACCGGTGGAAATCAATGCCGTCATGCGTTTGAAAGAGCGCATGGCGATCTTCCGGCTCAACGGTGACATGCACCCTGCACCGGGTATAGAGGTCGATCCGCAAAGTATCGAAATGGCCATGGGCAACGGCCAGATCCAGGCGTGGTTTCAGCCCAAGAAGTCTCTGCGCAACGGCAATATTCTCAGCGCTGAAGCGCTGGTCCGTTGGGCTCATCCCGAGGTCGGGCTGTTATTGCCCAAGGATTTTCTGGCGCTCTTGATCAACCAGGGGCTGGAGGAGCGACTGCTGTGGCTGATGCTGGAGCAAACGCTGCAGGCACAAAGAAAGTGGCGCGAGCAGGGCTGGGATATACCGGTCTCAATCAATTTGCCGACCCACTTGCTGGACAACCACGATCTGGCCGACCGCTTGCGCGATTATGTGATGGCTGATGGCGGTGAGCCGCGCAGCATCGTGTTTGAGCTGATGGAAAGCTCAACCACAGAGGAACTCAGTAACTACTATGCTGGCGCCTGCCGCTTGCGCATGATGGGTTTTGGCCTGGCTCAGGATGACTTCGGCAAGGGTTTCAGTTCTTATTTCAACCTGGTCTCAACCCCCTTCAGCGAACTCAAGATCGACCGTTCGCTGGTGCATGGCTGTGTTGAAAATGAAAATCTGGCGTCGGCCCTGCGCAGTCTCGTGGAGCTGAGCCGAAAGCTGGGCCTGACGGTCGTTGCTGAAGGGGTCGAGACACAGGCAGAACTTGCATTCTTGCGTAGCATTGAGTGTGATCAGGCTCAGGGATTTTTGATCTGCGGTGCCGTCTCATGCACGGATTTCGAAACCCTGCTGCTCGAAGACAGCTCCAAGCCATCCAGGAACTAGCCCCCCTGTAAGAGCGAGCTTGCTCTCGAGCCTTTGATTCAGGTTGTAATCAACAGCTCGCGAGCAAGCTCGCTCCTGCAGGGGCATTCCCGCTTTAGTTGCGTCATCAATATGGAGTCAGGCAATGCGCGAGTTAAAGGTTGTGATTGCCGACGATCACCCGGTGGTCCTGGTGGGGCTTCGGGAAGTGATTCAACGGGACAAGTGTTTCAATCTTGTCGGCGAAGCCCTGAATTCGTCGCAACTGGTGGAGCAGCTGGTAGTGCATCAACCAGCCTTGTTGATTACCGATTTCAACATGCCCGGTGATGAGACCTATGGTGATGGGCTGCAACTGATTGAGTACCTGATTGAACATTTTGCGGGGGTGAAAATCCTGGTGCTGACCATGGAAAGTAATCCGCTGATTATTTCTCGCTTGCTGGAAATGGGCGTGGCGGGTGTGATTGCAAAAAATCATATCTACCAGGAAATTGGTAAAGCGCTAAATGCACTGGCCAATGGCCGGCCCTATGCCGGGCCGGCGGCTCCGGCCACGTCGGTGATCAGCAACCTCAAGGTCATAGATGAGCGCTTCTCTACACTTACACCCCGCGAAGTTGAAGTGTTGCGGCTGTTTGTGGCCGGCAATAGTGTGGGTGACATCGCCCGTCAGTTAAATCGAAGCGTCAAAACAGTCAGCACCCACAAAGTATCTGCGATGCATAAGCTGGAAGTGCTAAATGACCATGCTTTACTCACTTACTGCATCAAGGCTGACCCCTGGAACTTGTAGTCGTTGCCCAGGCACGAGGCTGCGAATGGCGACGAAGGAACCCGACAGATCACAGTCCCATAGCGGGTCAGCGACTACACAGAATGTTGGAGTTATGTAAGCCATGCCGCAAATGAAAGTCTTATTGGCCGACGATCACCCGATTGTGTTGATGGGGGTGCGTGAAATCATCGAGCGCGACCCGCGTTTCAAAGTGGTGGGCGAAGCGCTGAGTCCTTCCGAATTAATCGAAAAGATTTCACTACTGCGTCCGGACGTGATTATCACGGACTACAACATGCCGGGCGACGAGCATTACGGCGATGGCTCGCGTCTGGTGGAATACCTGCGCCGGCATTTTCCCGAGCCGCGGATCATAGTGCTGACAGTGATTTCCAATCCGCAGGTTTTGACCTGGCTATATGAATTGGGCATCAGCGGGGTCATATCCAAGAGCTCGGGGCTGGAGCAGATTCTGGTCGCACTGGATGCGTTCTATCGTGAGGGGCATTACCAGCAAGACATGCCTGACGAAGCGTCGAGTGACGCGCTGGATGATGTTGCGAAAAGTCTCAGCCAATTAACCGTCAAGGAATTTGAAGTCCTGCGACTGTTTGCTTCTGGCATGGCGGTCGGGGAAATTGCGCAAAGCCTGAACCGCAGTATTAAAACGGTCAGCACCCTGAAGATTTCGGCAATGCGCAAGCTTGATGTCGACAATGATCAGGCGTTGCTGATCCTGTGCCTCAAAGCCAATCTGTTCACCTGACCGGCCGAGTTTACTGGTAGATCATTTCCATCAGCAGCGTTGAGCTGTAGCTGCCGACTGCGGGCATTTGATCGCCGATCCTGACTGGCCGCACCGAGAGCTTGAGCTTTAACAGTGTGTCTTCAACAGTGAAGGTATGCTGTTCACCCAGGGTCAAATCCACCGCTTTACCGCTGCCGCTCATGTCGCTCAGGCGGGTTTTGAGGCCCACTCTGTCGAGGGTGGTGCGCAGCGTGTTGCTGTCAAACGAACCATTGCCCGCATTAAAGCGCAGTAGCACCTGGCTGCCTTTGAGGCATTGAAAATTCAAGTCCACATCAGTCCATTCAGAACTGTCTGCGCTCAGTACGCTCAGGCTCGCCTTGGGGATATCGACACTCTGCGACGTCGGGAAACTGGCCGTGCAGGGCGGTTTTATCAGGGTGCCGGTGATATCGAGCCGGCTGGCTTCCTCATCGCCATACGCTGTGCCGCAGCACAGCGTTACGCTCGCCAGCAGTGCTGCAATCAGGCTGACTCTGGCCTGCATGAACATCTCACAGGTACTCGAGGGTAATGACCGACGAACCGGTAAAAGTACCCTCGGTCTGTGCGGCGATCGCATACAGCTTGGCGGTCAAACCAAGGTTTACGGTGCCGCTTTGATTGGTCAGGTTGCGTTTCGTCCCGGTGACATTGGCCACGGAGTTGTCACTTTTCCACGACAACGTATACACAAGGTTAGCCTTGCTGGTAGTCGCATTGGTGGTTGAGCCTGAAGAGACGCCCGAAGCCTTGATGCTGACGTTCAGCGCCGAGTTGGCCGGGCAGTTCAGGGTGACTGGGATATCGACACTGCTGGCGCTGCTTATCTGGTCGGTACGGATACTGCCAAAGTTGGCGGTCAAGGTTTTGCTGCTGGTCAGGGAGCAGGGCGCTTTTGTCAGGGTGCCACTGACGTTGATGGTGACGGTGTCGTCTGCATACGCAGAGGTGCACGCCAGACCAGTGAGAAGGGCTGCAGCCATTGATAAGCGCAAGTTCATGATCGGTTCCTGTGGTCATTCAGAGGTAGTTGATGTTGAGGGTGTATTGGCTGGTGAAACTTCCAGTGGGTGAAACGCTGGTATTAAGACGCGGCCGGAAACCCAGGCGAATGGTATTGGCGCCTGTAGTCAGGTTTAGCGTGCGCGGACTGTTGAAGGTCACGGCAGAGTTGTTATCGGTCCAGGTGGCGGCCATCGACAGGCCGGCCAGGGTGGTCGCCGAAACCCCGGGGCTGCCACTCACAGCACTTTGCGTGGGCACCAGCGTGGCGGTTGCCTGGGTGCCGCGGGTGCAGTTCAACGTGACATTGGCCAGTTGCTGCGAGGTCGCAAAGTCATTGCTGTTCAGGGTGCCGAAGTTAAGGTTCAGGGTATTGTTCGAGCCCATGGTGCAGGCGGGATTGATAATCCTGAATTTCAGCGTCAGGGTTTGAATTTTATCGACGTAACCTTCGTAGCCTTTGATGGACGTGCTCGTCAGCGCAAAGGTTATCGAATAATTGCCAGGCTTCTTCACACCGGCGGGCATGTAATACAGCACGCTATAGGGAACGATGGTACCGACGGGTAATCTCTGGCAGACACTGCCGTTGGGTGACATGCAAGTGGTTGAGGCGACACCCCACGGACTTTGGGGAACTTGCCCTCCAGCATCCGACCACGCATAGATGGGCAAACCTGTGTCTACTGTCTCGGTCCAGACCTGGGTGTGTTGCAACGATGAGCCATACGGGAAATTGCGCGTCACTCGGCAGCTGCCAGTCATTCTTGTTTCGAAATACTGCCCCGGGGCCAGGTCGCCCAGATTCACCACGCCCGTGGTGCCGGTCGGGGTACACGTCAGGTTGTTTTCAATCAGTGCAAAGGCCTGTTGGCAACCAAGGCCGAACAGCAAGCCAAGCAGCAGCAAGCCGCGTTTCACCCAGCGCGAGCCGGGCAGCAGGTTTGTTGAGTTATGCATCGGGAGTACCTTGAGTGTCTGCATGTGCGGCCGATGGGGTATCGCAACTGATCTGCAGTTGCCCGATGCCCGTTTCTGACAGCGTGTAATTGTTCAGGTCAAGATCTGTGGCGCACCACTGCCGGCCGCTGACATTGATCACCAGTCGCGACTTTTCGGGTACGCCGGTCAGAAATACCCGACCCTTGTCCGCCACCATGGCGTTGCTCAATAAGGCGCCATCCAGTCCATACACCTGAGCCTCGGCAGCAAAGGGTGCCGGCTTGCCATCTTTGGAGCTGAGGCTGATCAACAGACGGCGACCGTTACGGGTCTCGAAGTTGGCCAGTACAAAGGCGCCACGATTGGGGGTCACTTCCTGCACCAGTTGCTCGACGTCGGTGTTGTCCGATAACGAGTCGGTATCGAGCGCTACCTTGTTTTTGCGGTAGGGCTGGGCAGAAGAAATAATCGTGTAACCGCTGCTGTTGGTTTTAACCCCGCTTTTGGTCAGCACACCGACGTCCCCGGCACCGGGGGTGGCCACGATGATGTTGGTCTCGCCCAAAGGCTGGGTGAACATCAGGGTGTCACGGGTGGCGACGATCGCACCTTCCACGCCATAGTCCGTCTGGCGGGTGTTCTGGTCCTTGTTGTAAGACCCGTGCCAGATGGCATTGGCCGCGTTGTAACGGGCGGCAACCGAACCGCCGAGCAAGCGCTCGTCGTCACTGACTTGCTGATTGATGCCCAGGTTGTAAGACAGGGTGTCGTTCGGGAAATACGAGCCGCTGAAGGTGGCGTTGCGGCTGGCATTACCGCCCGAATCCTGACTGTTGCTCAGGCCCAGACGGCTGCTGCTGCCCGGATCGCCCAGGGGAATACTCACGCTCAACGATACGCTGCGAATGTCATCACCGATGCCGCTGTTCTGCGCCACCCCCACGTTGTAGGACGCGCGACCAACACTGAAGCTATAACCCAGTTGCACCGAGGTATTGCTCTTGGCCAGGTTCCAGTAATCGGTTTTGGTCAGGTTGGCGTACATACCGCCGTAGGAGCCGAATTGCTGCGATACGTTGGCGGTAAAGCTGCTTTTCATATGACCGCTCAAGTACGGGGTATACATCGCACTTTCAGTCAGTGTTTCGTCCACATAGGGTTCGAGCGAATTATTGGCGCGCGCATTGATCGCTTCGTTAAAGCTGTAATAACCGCTGGTGGAGTAGCGGTAGCCAATCAGGCTGAAACTGGTGTCTGTCAGGTCGATCGACTTGGAATAACGAAAACGGTAGGACTGACCCGAGAGGGTTTTGGAGTCCGGGCCCATGTCGTCGCTGATGGCATGGGTCACGTCCAGCGAAATGGCGCCGAAACCCGAAAAGTCATGGGCAAAGCCCGCAAGCACAGAGTGGTACTGCTCACTGACGATGGTGCCACCGAACAGGGTGGTACCGTCAGTCAGACCCCGGCGGTAGGTGCCTTGTACAAAGCCCGGTTTTTGCGGGTTCAAGGCACCGTCTGCAGGGCGATACTGGCCTGCGGTCACGGCGTAACTTTGCTGGCCTTCACGCAACATGTAGGGCACGGACGAGAACGACTGGATATATACCTGGCGTTCGCCATTGGGGCCTTCAACCGTGACTTCGATATCACCGTTGCCAGAGGTCGAGTACAGATCCTTGAGCGCAAACGGGCCGGACGGCACCCACTGTTCGCTGATCACATAGCCGCGCTGGCGCAACGTCACCAGCGAGCGGCCATTGGCCACACCACGAACTACAGGCGCGAAGTTGCGCGAGTCATCCGGCAGCATGTCCAGGTCAGAAGCAATGCCCACACCACGGTAGGAAATCGTGTCAAACAGATCGCTGTCGGTTGAGCTTTCACCGACAGTGGCAATCGCCATCAGGTTGCCCAGGTCCCGCTGGACATAGGTGTCCACGGACTTCCAGTTGCCATCGACGTTGGTGCTCTTCTGCCAGGTCGAGAAGTTGCGAAAGCGCCAGGCCCCACTATTGAAACCGCTGTGCACACTGCCGAACTGGGACTGACGATTACCGGACTGGTTCTCGTAGTTGCTGCCCGAAAAGTTATAGTTGGCAAAAGCGACTTGCTCGCCATCGCTCCAGCTTTTACGGCGGGTTTCGAATGGAATACTGCCGATATAAGCCTGAGGCACTTGCAGGTCAAGATGCTGTTTATTGAAGTCGTAGTCATAGGTGATACCGGTCAGGTCGCCCTGGAAGTACACACAATTGTCAGCACTGACCTCAGTGTTTTTCAGGCGCTCGGGATCAACGCCAAAATCAGTCAGGGCCTGAAGGCTGAAGCAGGGAAACAAACCTGAAGGTGTCGATGTCTGGCTCGGCGTTTCGCGGACGAACTGCAAGTCGCGCTGTTCGACATAACGGTTGCTCAGTGACAGGTCGACACGATAAATACCCGGAAGTTGGCTTTGGCTCATGGCTTTTACTTGCTCGGCTACTTCGGCCGAACTGTTACCGCCACCAATTTCCAGAAAGGAAGAATCGAAGCTGTAGTCCGCGCGAACGGCAGTCGTTGTGAGACTGATCGCACTGAGGGACAGAAGGCCCCAGTAGTTTATTCGGCGCGCGAAGGCGCACATGCGCAATCGCAGCATGAGATAGTTCTTCCAGTCGGCGTGTAGTTCAGTATTCAGCGAGCTATAACAGGTGTTGCTTTAACGGTGCTGCCGTACTCATTGATGTAACTGAACTCGAGGGCGTCGCTGTTTTTCAGCGGTATTTTGGTCGTGACGGTAGTACCGGGCTTGATAACTTCAGGCATGCCTTGGCTGGCGCTGTTATTAATCAGCAGTTCACTGACAACAACGTTATAGCCCGACGGGTTATGCACACTTAAGTGGCCGCCATCCGCTCGCCATTGAAGCCCTTCAACGGCTTGCACCAACGTGCCTTTCAAGTCGGCAGGGCGATAGAACAGTTTGATCGTGGTCTTGAGTGCAATCTGCAACACGTTCTGATTACGCTGTTCTTCACTCAGAGCCGGGATCGCCTTTACATTGAGAAAAAACAGGCTTTCTTTATCGTTCGGCAAATTTTGTGTGCTGGTCGCAATGACCCGCAAAATGTTCTGGCTATTGGCATCCAGGCGGAACAGTGGCGGGGTGATGATGAATTCATCTGCGCTCTCGTCCGGCTTGTCGAACGTGCTGACCCAGGATTGCACCAGATACGGTACGCCGTCGTCACCGGAGTTTGAGAGTGAAAGATTGGCTTCCTTGTCCTTGCTTTGATAAATAACCCGCGTAGAGCCGATATTGACGCCCGCTTGAATCTGGGGCAGCCAAAAGACTGCGGCCAGTGTCAAAAAGGCTGCAATTTTAAAACGCATGTAGGGTGTCCTCTGTTTAACGTAACGAATGAGCTCGCGCTGAAGCACGAGCTCTTTCGTTTAGAAACACTGGTTACTTGTAAGTAACGTCGAAGCTGGCCAGGGCGTTAACTTTACCGGTGCCGATACCGCTTTTTTCTTCAGTGTCTGCAGCCAGACGTACATAGGAAGCGGTGAAATCGAAGGTGTTGCCTTGAGGGCGCAGTACGTAATCAGAGCTGGCGGTGTTCAGTGCCAGTTTGGAGCCGGTGCGCGCATCGTTGATCTGAATGCCGACGCCAGCTACCTGGTTTTCACCGGTCATGCCCAGTACGGTTGCATCGCTAAGGGCTTGTTGGCCGCTGAACTTGATCGAGGCGTTTTTCAGGGTTGGACCGCTGCAGTTCTCCAGAGAGATAGAGAACGGAGTGGCGCCGGCTGTTGAGCCAACAGTGCTGGCGAAGTCAGCGATACGAACCTGGCCCATTTCAACGGGCTTCCTCACGCTATCGCTGCTGATGGTGCATGGGTTGTCGTTGATTACACCGGTGAATTCAACATGGCCATCGGCCGCTTGAGCAGTCGCCGCTGCCATGACGATCAGCATCGAAGAACCACAAAGTGCCGTGTATTTGCCTATTTTTTGAAACATGAGAGACGTCCTTTACAAACAGATGAAGTGTGATATTCATTTTAAGTGTCCGCCTGTTAACGGCTTGCCGCAGCAGGTGTTGCACAGGATGCAATTGAACGTAGAGGAACCCCATCAGACGATTCCTGTTCGTCGCTTCAAGATTGATCCAGGGGCGCAAAGAGCTCTAAAAGTGCGTAGATACCTTGGCAGGTTGTGGGCTTGCCAGGCTCCACCCAGCTAAATGACGGCGCTGAATAATGAAGCAAGCAAAGGTACGTCTCGGTGCACTGGCACTGAGTTCTCTGCGATTGAATAAGCTGTTGCTCCTGCTGACCGGACTTGCCCTGTTGTTGGTGAGCATGAGTTATTGGGCAGTTAACCGTTTGTTGATGGAGGAGCGCGAAAAGACGGAATTTCACTTCGCACGATTGATTGAAAGTATTCATGAACACGAAGACTTTTTACGCGTTGGTGCTGAAAGTTATGATCACGCCAGTGGCAACTTTTCGATGGACAACAAGCCGCGCTCGCACATTGAGTTGATGCGTCAGGGCGATGAAGTTTTATTTCAAAACCGGGACACGGCCAAATCACTGCCGTTTACCGTCAGTCAGCGCGACAAGTTCAGCCTGGATGAAATGCAGGGCGTCTATTCGTTTGGCGTGCAGTTGACCGATCTGTTCACGGCTTACTGGTCCGACTCTTATTATCCGGCACCGCAAGTGTTTGTTTTTTCACCCACCGCTCAGTTCTCCATTGCCGTTCCCGGTATTGATGGCACCCGCCAGTATCCGTTGTTGTTCAAGAACAATTTCTTTGATGTGACCAAGCGTTTGTACGACGCGTTTTTGCCCCGGCGTTATGTGCTCAGCAGTGATCAAGTGTTGTGGATGAAAGCTCCGCTCGAGCTCATTCAAAAGCGAAAATACATAGTGGGCGCTATCAATGTCGATCTTCCCGATCGCTTTATGCAGGCGGCTAATGAGGGGAGCTCGGTGATTCTCAGCGCCCTGCTCGATGTCAGCGATGTCAGCGACCTTGAACGCTTGTTGATGCGCCCCACCAACAGTCGCCTGACCCTCATTTCCCCTGCTGGCGACGTGCTGTTGGGCGACGCTCAGGATGTCGAGGAGCTGGCGCCGGGGCTGAGTTTTACCCGAGACGGTCTGCGCTTCAAATTGACTTCGGGCGGGGCCGACCCCTGGATCGGTCTGTACGCCATTACTTATCAGAACTTCTTTGGCTATGCGAAATGGCCCTTGATGGGCGCGGCCGGCCTGTTTGTGTTGTTCGTCCTGATTGGCTGGCGCGTCAACCGCTGGTATCGGGTGCGGATCATCGAGCCTGCTCAGCGCTCCAGCCAGACCCTGGCTGAAAGTGAAGAGTTCAATAGGGTCATGCTCGATAGCGCTCCCGTTGGCCTGTGCGTGGTAGAGCGCGGAACCGGAGTCATATTGCTGGAGAACCAGCGGGCTCAGCAGTGGCAGGGCACGCCAGAGCTGATCGCATTATTGAAGCGTGATTACGGTGAGCGCGAGCTGAGTGAAGTGCAGATTGAAGTGGCAGGGCGCTACCTTCAGGCCTGTATTGCATCCACTCGTTACAAGGGCAAAAACGTGGTGCTGTGCGGTTTCAACGACATCACCCGGCATGTGGATGACGCCAACCTGATGGAGCAGGCAAAGCTCGCGGCCGATGAAGCCAGCAAGGCCAAGACCCTGTTTCTGGCCACCATGAGCCATGAAATCCGTACCCCTCTGTACGGGGTGCTGGGCAATCTTGAGTTGCTGGAACTCACGCCCCTGAATGAGCGCCAGCATGAGTACCTGAAAACCATTCAGCGTTCATCCACTGTCCTGTTTCAGTTGATCAGCGATGTGCTGGACGTCTCCAAGATCGAGTCCGGGCAAATGGCGGTGCAGGCCCAACCCTTTTGCCCTCTGGATTTATTTGAAGATTGCGTGCGCAGTTACTCGGCGGCAGCGAGCAATAAAGGGTTGAAGCTGTTTGCCTGTGCGGACGCGAACTTGCCGCCACTGGTATGCGGGGATGCAGTGCGCATCCGGCAAATCATTAATAACTTGCTGAGTAACGCGATCAAGTTCACCGATTCAGGCCGGGTTGTTCTCAGGCTCAAAGTGATCGGCATTGAACCGGACCATGTGTCGCTGCAGTGGCAAGTGTCTGATACCGGTATCGGAATCAGCGAGCAGCAACTGACCCGCCTGTTCAAGCCTTTTTCCCAGGTCGGTGGCAGCGAGCGGGCAGGCGGGGCAGGGCTGGGTTTGTCCATTTGCTCGCGGTTGAGTGAAATGATGGGCGCCAACTTGCGGGTGGTCAGTGAGCCGGGGCTTGGCAGCAGCTTCTCATTACAAATGTCCCTGCCCGTGATTGCCGGCGCGCTGGTCAACAGTGCAGACATCGATCTGCGCAATCTGAACATCCATGTCCGTGCGCCGCTTAAGGATATCGGCCAGAGCCTGGTTGACTGGTTGAGCATCTGGGGCGCGCGGGCGCAGCTATTGCCGGTGTCGGAAGCTGAAGACCGGGATGCGATCCTGCTGGACATCGTTGCGGGTTCCGGGCAATCGCAGCAAGGCCCGGGTGAGCGCGTCATTGCGACTGAGTCGGGCCGCAGCCAGGCGCAAAGGACGGCTCGGGGATGGGAGGTCAATGCGTATGACATCCGGGCGATTGCCCGAACCTTGATGCAGGTGGCGCAGGGAACTGCACCACAGCTGAGTGCCAATGTGCCGCAGCCGCAGGCACGTCTGGAGTTGAATGTGTTGGTGGCCGAGGACAATCCGGTCAACCGCGAGATCCTCAAGGAACAGCTTGAGGCTCTGGGTGTTCGGGTGACATTGGCAGAGGATGGCGAGCAAGCCTTGTTGCGCTGGAGCGAGGGCTCGTTCGATCTGGTGATTACCGATGTGAACATGCCCAGGCTCGATGGTTATCAGTTGACCCGGCGCTTGCGTGAGCTTGATCCGGCTGTACCGATTATCGGTGTGACCGCCAATGCCATGCGTGAGGAGGGTGAGCACTGTCTGGAAGTCGGGATGAATGCGTGGCTGGTCAAACCCTTGAGCCTGAGCACCTTGCGCCAGACCTTGTGTGCTTATTGCCCGCAGGCAACGCAGGCAACGCAGGCCCCTGCGCCCGGGCTGGAGTCCGCCGCCAGGGTTGAGCACACAGACGACCTTGAAGGCTGGATTACGCTTTCGCCGGCCATGCATCGCCTGTTTATCAGCACCATGCAGGAGGACCTGGCCCAGGCCGGGCTGGCACTGCAGCAAGGCGATACATCGAAGCTGGTCAGTTATGTGCATCGAATGAATGGTTCATTTGCCACGGTCTGCGCGGTCAACCTGGCGGCGGCATGCAATGAGTGTGAAATCGCCTTGCTGCGTGAGTCCTTGAACCCTGAGTCAGCTGTGGCGATCAAGGCATTGCTTAAACGCTTGCACGGCGCGGTGGCGAGGATGGTTGAAGGGGAGCTGTACCCCGGCGGTTAGCGATGCAGGTTGAGAGCGGGTGCGGCCCGCTTGCTACAAACGCAGCTTGCGACGGATTCTTTCCACCCGGTCACTGTTAGGGCCCAGCAGCTCCTGGCGCTCTCGCAGGGTGGCAATGTAGCTCTCGCGGGTTCGCAGGATATGGCGGCTGAGCAGTGTCGCCAGCGCGCCATGCTTACCCGCCTCAGCGAGCTCGATCATCTGTCGGTGATCGTTGAATGAACGGTCCGGTTCATGCCGGGCGCGCCGGGCCAGATGCGTGCGCAAGGCCGCAACACGGCCCAGGTTACGTTCGTAGGCATCCACCAGATAACGGTTGGCGCTGAACTTGAAAAAACTCAAGTGGAACTCGGTGTCGGCAGCGCCGTAGGCCAGCCTGTCATCCTGCTCCAGCGCCCTGATCATCTGCGCCAGGGCATCGCGCAGTGCCTGCAGGGTGGCCTCGGGGTTACGCTCAAGCGCACGACGTGAGGCTTCGACTTCCAGGGTCACACGGTGCTCGCAGAGCTCGACAATGTCGTCTTCGGTTGGACTGAATACGTAGCTGCCGGATTTGGCCACCACGTTCACCAGCCCCTCGGTCTGCAAGAGTGCCAGAGCTTCGCGAACCGGCGTGCGGCTGACCTCAAAGGCGGCGGCCAGACTTTCTTCGGACAGCGCCTCGCCCAGGTCGAAACGCGCCGAGACAATGGCTTCACGGATCTCATTGGCCAGACGCACGGCGAGGGATTTTTCTACGGATTTGCTCATCGGATCTACGCAGTTTTTTTCGCCGAGCCATGGCTCAAGGCTGTGGGGGCATCATGATAACGGAACATCAGCTTTAAACTTGTATACTAGTTGTTGTACCTTAGATTCGTCCCCCCAACAATAATATGGACGTTTCAATGGCCACTTCCCAAGCGCTTCCGTCATCTTCTTTGCCCACCTTGCTCGATGCCTTGCGCGAGCTGCTCGGTGAGCGTTTAAGCACCAGCCGTGCCGAGTGCGAGCAGCACGGCCGTGGTGAGTCTTACCACCCGACCTTGGCGCCGGACGCGGTGTGTTATGCCCAGACCACTGCCGAGGTCGCGGCCATCGTCAAGCTTTGTGCCGCACAGCGGGTGCCGATCATCGCCTTTGGAGGCGGTACTTCTCTGGAAGGGCATGTGGGCGCCACCCGGGGCGGGGTTTGCATAGACCTGAGCCGCATGCAGCGAATCATTACCGTGCGCCCTGATGATCTGGATGTGACCGTCGAAGCGGGCGTCACGCGCATGCAGCTCAATGCTGAACTGCGCACCACCGGGCTGTTCTTTCCGGTCGACCCCGGAGGTGAAAGCACCCTGGGCGGCATGGCGGCAACCCGCGCATCAGGGACCAATGCCGTGCGCTACGGCACCATGCGCGAGAACGTATTGAACCTCACCGTAGTGCTCGCCGATGGCCAGGTGATCAAGACCGGCGGCCGCGCGCGCAAGTCTGCGGCAGGCTACGACCTCACCCGCTTGTTTGTCGGTTCAGAAGGCACGCTGGGGATCATCACTGAAGTCACTCTGCGCCTTTACGGCATTCCGGAAACGACTTCGGCGGCAGTCTGTACCTTCCCCTCGATCGCAGCGGCGGTGAGCTCGGTGGTCTCCATCATTCAGTACGGTATCCCGGTGTCGCGCGTTGAGCTGCTGGATGCGCGCACGGTGCAGGCGGTTAACCGCTTTTCGAAGATGGCGCTGGCCGAAACCCCGACCCTGTTTTTCGAGTTCGCCGGCACCCCGGCCAGTGTGGCGGAGCAGGTAGAACTGACTCGCGAGATTGTCCAAAGCAATGGCGCGCTGGGGTTTGAGGCAGCAGCGGATGCCGATGCGCGCAATAGCCTGTGGCGTGCCCGGCACAATGTGCACTATGCGATGCAATCTATGCGCCCTAATGCGCGGATCTGGAGTACAGACGTATGTGTACCGATCTCGGCGCTGACCCAATGCATTACCGAAACCGCCGAAGATGTCGCCAGGCTTTCTTTTTTCGTGGGAGTGGTGGGGCATGTGGGCGATGGCAACTTCCACCTGGCGCTGGTGGTCGATCCGGATAACGAGGCAGAAATGGCCGAGGCCGAAGCGCTCAATGAGCGTGTGGTGGAGCGCGCCATTGCATTGGAGGGCACGTGCACCGGTGAACACGGCATTGGTTCGGGGAAGATCAAGTACATGGACCTGGAGCACGGTGCGGCAGTCGGTGTGATGCGTCTGGTCAAACAGGCTCTGGACCCGTTTGCGCTGATGAACCCGGGCAAAGTTTTGCCTGAGGCTTGATGCTCGAATGTCAGGCCAGCAACTTCAGTGCCGTTGATGAGTGTGCTGAAAGGGGAGGAGGCGGGCCGTTTTCCGGTCTGGAAGAGCGAGGGCAAAACTAATACCCCAGACACAAGAAAGCCCGCACTAGGCGGGCTTCTTGTTGGTTCGATTTCATCTTGCGATGAGCCTGAACCGGTGTTTGGTGGCTACACAGGGACTTGAACCCCGGACCCCAGCATTATGAATGCTATGCTCTAACCAACTGAGCTATGTAGCCAATGGCGCGCATTATTCCCTCGTACTGGACATGTGTCAAGCAAATATCTGAAATTTTTCTCTGTGCTATCAATTGCTTAAGGTTTTCATGCCTGGGATGGAAATCTTCTGTAAAAAAATGGCACATTGACGCACCTGCAAGTGCACATTCACCTGTTGTCCGGAAACTAAAATGTCCCTTAGCAACGCTCAAACAAAAACAACCGATTCCCCCTCAGTCCCGCAATCCAGCCCTTTAGTCATGCGCATTATTGGCGCCGTGGCGCTGGCGCATCTGATCAATGACCTGATCCAGGCGGTACTGCCGTCGATCTACCCGATGCTCAAGGCCAAATATGACCTGACATTTACCCAGATCGGTCTGATTACCCTGACGTTCCAGCTCACCGCTTCGCTATTGCAGCCCTGGGTCGGCTATTACACCGACCGTCATCCCAACCCGCTGTTACTGCCCTCGGGCATGGTGTGTACCCTGATCGGGATTTTGATGCTGTCCCAGGTGGGCAGCTTCCCGCTGATTCTGGTCGCGGCGGCTTTGGTCGGTGTCGGCTCGTCAACCTTCCATCCCGAGGCTTCCCGGGTCGCGCGACTGGCATCAGGCGGACGCTACGGTCTGGCGCAATCGACCTTTCAGGTGGGCGGTAATGCCGGGTCGGCCTTCGGTCCGTTGCTGGCTGCGGCGATCATCATTCCTTTTGGTCAGGGCAATGTGGCCTGGTTCGGTCTGTTTGCGCTGTTCGCTGTAGGGCTGCTGTACGTCATCAGCCGCTGGTACCGCAATCACCTGAACCTGTTCAAGCTCAAAGCCGGGCAGAAGGCCACCCACGGCCTGTCAAAGCAGCGCGTCATCGGGGCGCTGGTGGTATTGGGGCTGCTGGTGTTCTCCAAGTATTTCTACATGGCGAGTCTGACCAGCTATTACACCTTCTTCCTGATTGAAAAATTCGGCGTGTCGATCGCCAATTCGCAAATGTATTTGTTCCTGTTCCTCGGGGCGGTTGCCGCGGGTACGTTCTTCGGCGGCCCGATTGGTGACAAGATCGGCCGCAAGGCCGTGATCTGGTTCTCGATTCTGGGTGTGGCGCCGTTTACCTTGCTGCTGCCCTATGCCGATCTGTTCTGGACCAGCGTCCTGAGCGTGGTCATCGGCTTTATTCTGGCATCGGCGTTTTCAGCCATCGTGGTCTACGCGCAGGAACTGGTGCCGGGCAATGTCGGCATGATCGCCGGTATTTTCTTCGGCCTGATGTTCGGCTTTGGCGGGATTGGTGCTGCATTGCTCGGTCATCTGGCTGACATTCATGGCATCGAATATGTCTACAAGCTGTGTTCGTACCTGCCGTTGTTCGGTGTGCTGGCGATCCTGCTGCCACGGACCAAAAAGGTTTGATGAGTCGCGGGTCACCGGATTTTTTCAGTGACCCTTTTTTCGTCTGTTTGCGTGGTAAAGCCAAACGTCAGCAGGGCACTTTCAACGGTACTCATGTGCTGTAAGCACAGTTGCCACGGTGCGGAAACCGCATCGGCCAACTGATCGCCGGAGACCTTCACCAGCTGTGGTCGCTCATCATCCCTGGCGATGGATGCACACCCTGCGGCGACGTTGCTCAGCCGTTCATGCAATGAGGCTGGCGGTGGTCCTTGTTCCTTGCGCAAGGCATCGGCAAAGGCTTCGGCGAACAGCAAGGAGCTGGCGTACAACCGCACGGCGTGGCGTTCGTAACGGCCGGCAATGTCTTTTACCTCTCGTGACACAAAGCGCCCGCGCAGCGTCCAGCGCGCGGTGTTGCGCGCCATGCTGATACCGTTTTCCAGGGCAATCAGGCTGTCGTGAGCGCGAGAGAAGATCTGCACCGCACTTTGAGCCCTGGCCGCGTCCTTTGCTTCGAGGGCCTGAAGACTTTTGCTGAAGCCCGAGGCGAGTTTTTCCAGCAAGTCTTTTGCCGAGCTATCAATGATTCCGATGGGGTTGGGGGTAAGCAATATCTGGCTGAAGATCAAGCCCACGGACGCACCGACCACCACATCCAGCATGCGCACAAAGCCTGCGCTTTCAGGGCCGACGGCCAGCATCAGAACTGCAGAGACCCCGGCTTGAATCGGCACCACGGCCCCCTGTCCGTAAAGGGCTGCAATGGCAATCGCAAAGAACGTCGCAAAGCCGATGCGCAGCAAGGGATAGGAGTCCGGCAGCCACAAGGCGGCCTCGCCCACGATAATCCCGGTGGCTACTCCGAGCATCAGGCCTACAGCCTGTTTGCCATGGCTGGGCAGGCCGGGCGCCAGACAGACCACGGCACTGATGGCGGCAAACACGGGGTGGGCATGGCCAAAGAAATATTTGGCGAGAATCCAGGCCAGTGCAGCCGCGATGGCTGATGCCAGAGCGTCGCGCCAGCCTGACGCCCAGCGTGTTTTGACTTTGTCTGTTATGGAGTCTGCGAAGTCACTGAGGGATTTGGCGCTGGGGATCATCGATGCTCCCGATCTTGGTAATGGATGGCGTTAACCATAGACCCTCACGGCGGACCAGAGTGCTGGATGCAGCCTCAACCAGGTACAAGACCAAAAAAAACCGCGCCTGGGCGCGGTTTTTTTATACGTGTGGTGTTTTACACGTTGAAGCGGAAGTGCAATACGTCGCCGTCTTTAACGATGTATTCCTTGCCTTCCAGACGCCACTTACCGGCTTCTTTCGCACCGGCTTCACCGTTGAACTTGATGAAGTCGTCGTATGCGATCACTTCGGCACGGATGAAGCCTTTTTCGAAGTCGGTGTGGATTACGCCGGCAGCCTGCGGAGCCGTAGCGCCCACTTTCACGGTCCAGGCGCGTACTTCTTGTACGCCGGCAGTGAAGTAGGTTTGCAGGTTAAGCATTTCGTAACCGGCACGAATCACGCGGTTCAGGCCCGGCTCTTCAAGACCCAGTGCTTCAAGGAACATGTCCTTTTCTTCGCCGTCTTCCAGCTCGGCAATCTCGGCTTCGATCTTGTTGCAGACCGGAACCACGATCGCGCCTTCTTCTTCGGCAATGGCCAGCACTACGTCGAGCAGCGGGTTATTTTCGAAGCCGTCTTCAGCCACGTTGGCGATGTACATCACCGGCTTGGTGGTCAGGAGATGGAAGCCTTTGATGATTTGTTTCTCATCGGCATCCATGTTCTTGATCAGGCTGCGTGCCGGCTTGCCCAGAGTGAAGTGGGCAATCAGCTGCTCCAGCAGGGCTTTTTGAGCGACTGCGTCTTTGTCACCGCCTTTGGCGTTACGTGCGACTTTCTGCAGTTGCTTTTCGCAGCTGTCGAGGTCGGCGAAGATCAGCTCGAGGTCGATGATTTCGATGTCGCGCTTAGGGTCAACGCTGTTGGAGACGTGGATGACGTTTTCGTCTTCGAAGCAGCGAACCACGTGAGCGATTGCATCGGTCTCGCGGATGTTGGCCAAAAACTTGTTGCCCAGGCCTTCGCCTTTCGATGCGCCGGCCACCAGGCCTGCGATGTCGACGAACTCCATGGTGGTCGGCAATACACGCTGGGGTTTAACGATGGCAGCCAGTGCTTCCAGGCGTGGATCGGGCATCGGCACGATACCGGTGTTCGGTTCGATCGTGCAGAAGGGGAAGTTCTCGGCCGCAATACCAGACTTGGTCAGGGCGTTGAACAGGGTGGACTTGCCGACGTTAGGCAAGCCGACGATGCCGCAGTTAAATCCCATGGTGTTTCCCCTCGGATAAAGAGTCAGGCCTTCTGGCTGTGCAGGTTTTTCATCGCACGGTTCCATTCCCCGGCGAGGATATCCGGCAGCACGCCGAGGGCAAAATCGATGCTGGCGTCCAGTTTTTCCTGTTCGGCGCGAGGCGCACGACCCAGAACAAAATTGGACACCATGCTGGCGACGCCTGGGTGGCCAATGCCGAGCCGCAGACGGTAGAAATTATTGTTGTTTCCCAGTTGCGCAATAATGTCGCGCAATCCGTTATGACCTCCGTGGCCGCCGCCCAGTTTGAGCTTGGCAACGCCGGGTGGGAGATCGAGTTCGTCGTGGGCCACCAATATGGATTCCGGCGCAATGCGGTAGAAACCGGCAAGCGCCGCAACGGCCTGGCCGCTTCGGTTCATATAGGTGGTGGGAATCAACAGACGAACGTCCTGACCCTGGTGGCTGAAACGCCCGGTCAGGCCAAAATACTTGCGGTCTGCAACGAGGTTGACCCCGTTTGCCGACGCGAGACGCTCAACAAAAAGGGCCCCTGCGTTATGCCGGGTCTGTTCGTATTCGGTGCCTGGATTTCCCAGGCCAACGATCAGTTTTATGGCGGTCACGACAAGGGCCCTTCTATGGAGTTGTGGATAACATCGCCACTGACAGTTAGCGGCGAAAGCGGACAAAAAAGCGGGTTTACATGAGTAAACTTCGCGATCTTGTCCGCTTTACTCGCTGCGTGTTAGCTCGCGATGTTTCTCATAACTCCAGCACACAGAGTAATGAATTACTCAGCTGCTTCTTCTGGTGCAACGCGTGGCGCGTGAACGTTGGCTACTGCCAGGTCGTTACCGTGAGCCAGAGCTACGAACTCAACGCCTTTAGGGGCGGTGATGTCAGACAGGTGAATGATCGAGCCGACTTCGGCGTTAGCCAGGTCAACTTCGATGAATTCAGGCAGGTCTTTTGGCAGGCAGCTAACTTCGATTTCAGCAACAACGTGCGAGATCTCGCCGCCTTTCTTGATCGGAGCCGCTTCACCAACGAAGTGAACCGGTACGATTGCAGTCAGCTTCTGACCAGCAACAACGCGTACGAAGTCAGCGTGCATCACGTGGCCTTTAGCCGGGTGACGCTGCAGAGCTTTGATGATTACGTTTTGCTTTACGCCGCCAACGGTCAGTTCGATAACGTGGCTGTAAGCAGCTTCGTTTTCGAGCAGTTTGGCAACTTCTTTAGCCAGCATGCTGATGGATTCAGGGGCTTTTTCGCCACCGTAAACTACAGCTGGAACCAGGCTTGCGAGACGACGCAGGCGGCGGCTCGCACCTTTCCCCAGGTCGGAACGCACTTCAGCATTCAGAGTAAAATCGTTCATGTTGTATCTCCAAAATAACCACATCCGGCCTAGCGTTTGCGACCAGCGCTATGGACGGTATGGGCAAAAAAGCCCCGCCCCAACAGGCTGCTGGGGCGGGGCGCTTTTCGTCAGCGGGATATCTGAAAAGGGCAGGGCCCTTATCGGAACATCGCGCTGATCGATTCTTCGTTGCTGATGCGGCGAACCGCTTCAGCCACAACCGGTGCGATATCCAGTTGACGGATACGCGTACAGGCTTGTGCGGCAGCGGACAGCGGAATGGTGTTAGTCACCACCAGCTCATCCAGCATGGAATTTTCGATATTCTCGATTGCCCGACCCGACAGCACAGGGTGTGTGCAGTAGGCGAACACTTTGGAAGCGCCATGCTCTTTCAAGGCTTTAGCCGCGTGGCACAGAGTGCCGGCGGTATCGACCATGTCATCAACCAAAATACAGGTACGCCCTTCGACATCACCAATGATATGCATCACTTCCGAGTGATTGGCTTTCTCACGGCGTTTGTCGATGATACCCAGATCAACGCCCAGGGATTTGGCAACAGCACGTGCACGCACGACGCCACCGATATCCGGGGACACAATCATAAGGTTCTCAAAGCGCTGATCTTCGATGTCATCCACCAAAACTGGGGAGCCATAGATGTTATCTACAGGAATATCGAAGAAACCCTGAATCTGGTCAGCATGCAAATCAACCGTGAGAACACGATCGATGCCGACTACGGTAAGCATGTCAGCAACAACTTTTGCGCTGATAGCCACACGTGCGGAACGCGGACGGCGATCCTGACGGGCATAACCAAAGTAAGGAATAACAGCAGTAATACGAGTAGCTGAGGAGCGGCGGAAGGCATCAGCCATCACGACGAGTTCCATCAGGTTATCGTTGGTCGGAGCACAAGTCGGCTGAATGATGAAAACGTCTTTACCGCGGACATTTTCATTAATCTCAGCGGTAATCTCGCCGTCAGAAAATTTTCCGACAGAAATGTCACCGAGTGGGATATGCAGCTGACGTACGACACGCCGAGCCAGATCGGGGTTAGCGTTCCCCGTAAAGACCATCATCTTGGACACGCGCAGTACCTGAAGGCTGAGGGTAACCTGGATGAGTATAAGAAATGGCAGGGGCGGCTGGATTCGAACCAACGCATGGCAGGATCAAAACCTGCTGCCTTACCGCTTGGCGACGCCCCTGTATCTGTTGCTACGAGTACCGTGTACCCGTTTCCTTTGCCAGATCTTGTAGCTTGCGATGCAACATCGAAACGTTGCTTCCTTTTGCTACAAACCCTGTAAGGGTGTCTGTCAGAAGGTGCAGCACTTTATCAGCATCTGCTTCGTTTGGGAAGGCCCCAAATATACAACTTCCAGTTCCAGTCAATTTTGCTTCGGTATATTTACCTAACAAATTCAAAGCGTTACGTACTTCTGGATAACGCTCCTTAACTACTGCTTCGCAGTCGTTTCGGCTGTTTCCCTTGGGAACGGGGCGCACTTTAATGGGCAAAGAGTCACGTGTCAACAAAGGATCTGAAAATATTTCTGCAGTACTTACAGATACTTGCGGGACAAGTACCAAATACCAGGGTTCTTCCGGATCGACTGGCGTAAGAATTTCGCCAATACCTTCGGCGAAAGCGGCGTGGCCGCGAACGAAAACCGGGACGTCCGCCCCTAAACCCAGGCCCAGTGCGGCGAGTCGGTCTTCACTCCAGTCCAGGTGCCAGAGATGGTTGAGCCCCAGCAAAGTCGTGGCTGCATTCGAACTGCCACCACCGATGCCGCCGCCCATGGGCAAAACTTTTTTGATCCAGATGTCGATCCCCAGGGGGCAGCCGGATTGTTCCTGAAGTTTTCTTGCCGCCTTCACGATCAGGTTTGCATCGTGCGGGACTCCGGGGAAATCGGTGTGCAGGCAAATAACGCCATCATCACGTACCGAAAACGTCATCTCGTCGCCGTAGTCGAGGAATTGAAACAACGTTTGCAGTTCGTGATAGCCATCTTCACGACGGCCGAGAATGTGCAGCATCAAATTGAGTTTTGCCGGGGAGGGCAAAACCAGAGCATCTTTTTGCATGTCATTGACCTAACTGACGGGGTTGCCAATCTTTAACCACCAATGTGACGTCCAGCTCCGGGCCATGTAGCTTGACCCGCTCGGGCAGCCAGAAACCGTTCTGCTCGACGTAGCTCAAATACTCAATTTTCCAGCCGTCCTGTTCCAGGTTCGCCAGGCGACTGTCGGCATTCAAGGTCACACGGCTTTTACTGCCGGGGGCAGGCAAGCCGCGTACCCACCAGACCAGGTGCGACACTGGCAGGCTCCAGCCCAGTTGTTCGCCCAGTAATTCTTCCGGGGTTGGTGCTTCATAGCGTCCCTGATTGGCGACTTCCAGGCTGACTTTTCCGGGGCGGCCGGTCAGGCGGGCAGCGCCCCGGCCCAGCGGCCCCGAGAGGCGGATGTCGTAATAATCCTGACGCTGCAGCCAGAACAGGGTGGCGCTGCCCGAGTCTTTAGGTGCGCGAATCCCGACCTTGCCGTTGATTTGCCAGCCGTCGAGTTGGGTCAGTTGCTGTTTATGTTCCGACCACAAGGCCGGGCTGCCATGGCCTTCAACCGATTCGCGGGCACCAAAACCCGCGCAACCGGCGAGCAGGGCGATCAGGCCAAAGGCAATAAGATGGCGCAGATGACGAAAAAACATGATTTAAAGATTCTCCGATCCGGTCAGGCGCAATACGGTTTTGCGCAGGATTGGGCTTTCAGGGTTTTCTTTAAGGAACTTGCCCCAGATCTGCTTGGCCTCGCGCTGTTTGCCATTGGCCCACAGTACTTCGCCCAGATGCGCAGCCACTTCCTGGTCCGGGAAACGTTCGAGGGCCTGGCGCAGCAATCGTTCAGCTTCATCCAGATTGCCAAGGCGGAAATTCACCCAGCCCAGGCTGTCGAGCACTGCTGGGTCGTCCGGGTTCAAGTCGTAAGCTTGCTGGATCAGCACTTTGGCTTCGGCATAGCGGGTGGTTCGATCTGAAAGCGTATAGCCCAGCGCGTTCAATGCCATTGCATTGTCCGGTTCGCGCTTGATGATTGCGCGCAGATCGCGCTCCATTTGCTCCAGATCGTTACGTTTCTCGGCCAGCATGGCGCGTGAATAGAGCAGGTTCAGATCGTCGGGATACTGTTTGAGTGCTTGTTGCAGGACATTCCAGGCGCGATCAGTCTGATTGTTTGCAGCCAGGGTCTCGGCCTCTATCAAGAACAGCTGAATGCCGTAGTCCGGCTGGGCATCACGGGCCGCGGCCAGTTTTTTCGAGGCTTCAGCCCCACGGCCGTGACTGACAAGAATGTCGGCCTGGCGCATTTGTGCCGGCAAGTAGTCATTGCCCGGGCCAACCAGGGCATATTCGGCGAGTGCACCCTGGGGGTCATTACGCTCTTCGGCAATGCGGCCCAGATTCAAATGGGCGGAGTCGACATGGCTGTCGCGCTCAATCAACTCTTCCAGATAGCCTTGGGCTTCGTCCCACTTTTTACCTTCCAGGGCAATCAGGGCCAGAGAAAAGCGCAGCTCATCGTCTTCCGGGTACTGCTCGGCCAGGCTGGTGAACTGGGCTTTGGCCTCATCCATGCGGTTCTGTTCGATCAGGGTGCGCGCGTAGGTCAGCCCCAAACGTTTGTCATCGGGGTACTGGCGAATGCTTTTTTTCAGCAGCGGCAGGGCTTCGTCACCGCGATTGAGGCTTTGCAGCAAACGGGCCCGCAATAACACCGGGGCAACTTCACCATCCTGAGGCGGATTCTTTTCCAGCAACTTGAGGGCGCCTTCAGCGTCACCGTCCTGTTGCATCAGCAAGGCCTTGCCGAAAATCAGCTGGCCATTGTCCGGGTGCTTGACCAGCAGGCGATCAAAGCTTTTCTGCAGGCCTGCACGGGTATCGGCATCTGTTTCTGACGCCGACAGGGCTAAAAAGTCGAAGTGTGTATCGCCTTTGGCCTGCAGGACTTTCTCCATGTACACCATGGCATCGTCATAGCGACCATTGCGCGCCAGTTGAATGGCAGCCGCACGTTGGGCCTCAAGATCGTCCGGCGCGTTTTTAGCCCAGATCAGCGATGTATCGAGAGCGGCCTGATCGGCGCCCAGGTACTCGGCAATCCGCAAGGCGCGCTCGGCAATGCCGGGATCTTGCGTATTGATCGCCTGGGTGACGTAGTTGTCGAGAGCGATATCCAGACGGTTACGTTGGCCGGCCAGCTCCGCGCCCAGCAGGCTGTACAGCGTTTCTTCGCTGAACGAGCCATAAACCGTGGGTTTTTCCGGAGTGGAAGTAGCCTCTTCAGCCGGCGATGAATCATCCGGTGACGTGGGGGCCAAAGCCTGGCAGCCACTGAGAAGGACGAGAGAGAGGAGCAACGCGGAGGATCTATTCATATAGGAGAAGGGCGACTTACCTGCGGTCTGGGCATCATGACACATGCGATAGGGCAAACCCTAACAGCTGCGACTATCGATATCAGAGTCAATTGATGCGGGATAACTGGGCTTCAAGAGACCTTAACTATAGAGACAATAGTCAGCAATGGTTGTTCTCAATCTGGCGAAGTAGGACAATTGCCGGCTTCTCGTCATCATCAGCGATCTTGAATGGCCTTCCTCGCACTCGGTATTAACCACAAGACTGCTTCAGTAGACGTCCGCGAGCGCGTGGCTTTTACTCCCGAGCAGTTGGTTGAGGCCTTGCAGCAACTCTGCCGACACACCGACAGCCGCGAAGCTGCGATCCTCTCCACCTGCAATCGCAGCGAGCTATATATAGAACAGGACCACCTCTCGGCAGATTCGGTGCTGAAGTGGCTGGCCGACTATCACAATCTGAGCCTCGAAGAGTTGCGCGCTTGTGCCTATGTCCATGAAGACGACGCTGCCGTTCGTCACATGATGCGTGTGGCTTCAGGTCTGGATTCGCTGGTGTTGGGCGAACCGCAGATTCTCGGCCAAATGAAGTCGGCCTATGCCGTGGCGCGTGAGGCTGGCACGGTCGGACCTTTGTTGGGGCGGCTGTTTCAGGCGACGTTCAATTCGGCCAAGCAAGTGCGCACCGACACCGCGATCGGCGAAAACCCGGTATCGGTAGCCTTTGCCGCCGTGAGCCTGGCCAAGCAGATTTTCAGCGACTTGCAGCGCAGTCAGGCCTTGCTGATTGGCGCGGGCGAGACCATCACCCTGGTCGCCCGTCACCTGCATGACCTGGGGGTAAAGCGCATCGTCGTGGCTAACCGTACGCTGGAGCGCGCCAGCACGCTGGCCGCACAGTTCGGGGCGCACGCGGTGTTGTTGTCGGACATCCCCCAGGAGTTGGTGCACAGCGATATCGTCATCAGCTCTACGGCCAGCCAGCTGCCGATTTTGGGCAAGGGCGCGGTTGAAAGCGCCTTGAAACTGCGCAAGCACAAACCCATTTTCATGGTGGATATCGCCGTTCCCCGCGATATCGAACCAGAAGTCGGCGAGCTCGACGACGTTTACCTTTACACCGTAGATGACTTGCACGAAGTGGTCGCTGAAAACCTGAAAAGCCGTCAGGGCGCAGCCCAGGCGGCGGAAGAGCTGGTCAGCATTGGCGCTGATGAGTTCATGGTGCGTTTGCGCGAGCTGGCGGCAGTGGATGTGCTCAAGGCCTACCGCCAGCAAAGCGAGCGCCTGCGTGATGAAGAACTGCAAAAAGCCCAGCGGATGCTCGCCAATGGCAGCAACCCTGAAGACGTGCTGGTACAACTGGCACGTGGCCTGACCAATAAATTGCTGCACGCACCCAGCGTGCAGCTGAAAAAGCTTTCCGCCGAAGGCCGCCTCGATGCGCTGGCCATGGCCCAAGAACTTTTTGCCCTCGGTGAGGGCTCATCGGATAGCTCTGCGGATAAAAAATAGTAATGAAAGCGTCACTGCTGAATAAGCTGGACATCCTCCAGGACCGTTTTGAAGAACTGACCGCGTTGCTTGGCGATGGCGAAGTCATCTCTGATCAGACCAAATTTCGTGCCTATTCCAAGGAATACTCGGAAGTAGAGCCCATTGTCACAACTTACGGGACGTGGCTCAAAGTCCAGGCCGACCTTGAGGGCGCCCAGGCGTTGCTCAAAGATAACGACCCTGACATGCGCGAAATGGCGGTTGAAGAAGTCCGCGAAGCCAAAGACCGGCTGCTCGAGCTGGAGCAAGACCTGCAGCGCATGCTGTTGCCCAAGGACCCGAATGACGGGCGCAACGTATTCCTTGAGATTCGCGCCGGAACCGGCGGTGATGAAGCGGCAATTTTTGCCGGTGACCTGTTTCGCATGTACTCGCGTTACGCCGAGCGTCGTGGCTGGAAACTGGAAATCCTGTCGGAAAACAGCGGGGAGCATGGCGGCTACAAAGAAGTCATCGCCCGGGTTGAAGGTGAGAATGTTTACGGCAAGCTGAAGTTCGAGTCGGGCGTACACCGTGTACAGCGGGTCCCGGCGACAGAATCCCAGGGCCGTATCCACACTTCCGCGTGCACTGTGGCGGTATTGCCGGAGCCGGACGAGCAGGAAGCGATTGAGATCAACCCGTCCGACTTGCGTGTCGACACCTATCGCTCTTCGGGCGCCGGTGGTCAGCACGTTAACAAGACCGACTCGGCCATTCGTATCACTCACTTGCCATCGGGCATCGTGGTTGAGTGTCAGGAAGAGCGTTCCCAGCATAAAAACCGGGCACGGGCGATGTCCTGGCTTTCGGCTAAATTGAATGACCAGCAAACCAGTGCCGCGGCCAGCGCCATTGCCAGCGAACGAAAATCGCTGGTGGGTTCGGGGGATCGTTCTGAACGCATCCGCACTTACAATTTTGCACAAGGGCGGGTGACCGACCATCGTGTCAACCTGACCTTGTATTCGCTGGATGATGTACTGGCTGGCGGCGTCGATGCCGTTATTGAGCCGTTATTAGCGGAATTTCAGGCTGACCAACTGACAGCCCTGGGTGAGTAAATGACCATTATTGCCAGCTTGTTGCGTGCCGCAGAACTCCCGGATTCACCCTCGGCCCGCCTGGATGCGGAACTGTTACTGGCCGCAGCCCTGGGCAAGTCGCGCAGTTACCTGCACACATGGCCCGAGAAAATTGTCAGCAGCGAATCGGCCTTGACCTTCGCCGAGTACCTGCTGCGTCGTCGTGCCGGTGAGCCCGTGGCCTACATTCTGGGGCAGCAGGGTTTCTGGAAGCTGGACCTTGAAGTCGCGCCCCACACACTGATTCCCCGTCCTGACACCGAACTGCTGGTCGAGACCGCACTGGACCTGCTTCCCGCCAGCCCTGCCAGGGTGCTTGATTTGGGTACCGGCAGCGGGGCAATTGCCCTGGCCCTGGCCAGTGAGCGCCCGGCGTGGCATATCACGGCGGTAGACCGGGTGCTGGAAGCCGTAGCGCTGGCTGAGCGTAATCGTCAGCGCTTGCAGCTCGACAACGTCCATGTACTGACCAGCCACTGGTTCAGTGCGTTGGACGGTCAGCGCTTTGACCTGATTATCAGCAACCCGCCTTACATTGCTGCGGGCGACGTGCATTTGGGGCAGGGCGATGTGCGTTTCGAGCCTGAAAGCGCCCTGGTCGCCGGTGTCGACGGCCTGGACGACATACGCGAAATTATTCAAGCCGCCCCGCAGCACCTGAATGCAGGCGGGCAGTTGATGCTTGAGCACGGTTACGATCAGGCCGCGGCCGTTCGCCAGCTATTGCTGGACGCAGGTTTTGAACAGGTAGAAAGCCGCAAGGACCTGGGCACCCACGAACGCATCACGTTGGGCCGCCTGCCGTGCTGACCGATGAGGAACTGTTGCGCTATAGCCGACAGATCCTGTTGCAACAAGTCGATATCGAAGGCCAGCTGAAGCTGAAAAACAGCCGTGTGCTGATCATCGGCCTGGGCGGGCTGGGTTCGCCGGTTGCGCTCTACCTGGCGGCAGCCGGGGTTGGCGAGTTGCATCTGGCAGACTTCGACAGCGTCGACCTGACCAACCTGCAGCGCCAGATCATTCATGACACCGCCAGTATTGGCCAAAGCAAGGTCGACTCGGCCCTGAGTCGCCTCGCGGCGATCAATCCGCAGATCAAACTGGTTGCACACCGTTCGGCACTGGATGCCGACTCATTGGCCCATGCCGTGTCTGAGGTGGATCTGGTACTCGATTGCTGCGACAACTTCGGTACGCGTGAAGCCGTGAACGTCGCCTGCGTTGCGGCACGCAAACCTCTGGTCAGTGGCGCGGCAATTCGCCTGGAAGGGCAGCTGTCGGTGTTTGATTCACGCCAGCCTGCGAGCCCTTGCTACCACTGCTTGTATGGTCACGGCAGTGAAGATGAACTGACCTGCAGCGAAGCTGGAGTAATTGGCCCGCTGGTAGGGCTGGTGGGCAGTCTGCAGGCGCTCGAAGCCCTTAAATTACTGGCAGGTTTTGGTGAGCCGCTGGTGGGACGACTGTTATTGATCGACGCCTTGGGTGCGCGGTTTCGCGAGTTGCGGGTCAAGCGTGACCCGGCGTGCAGCGTATGCGGTACGGGCCATGAGTGAAGCACCGATTGGTGTTTTTGACTCTGGTGTCGGCGGCTTGTCGGTACTGCGAGAAATCCATGGGCTGCTGCCCGATGAGTCGCTGCTGTACATCGCAGATTGCGGGCACATCCCTTATGGAGAAAAAAGCCCCGAATTTATCCGCCAGCGCTGCGCCGTAATGGCTGATTTTTTTCGGCGCCAGGGTGCCAAAGCCCTGGTGCTGGCCTGTAACACGGCCACCGTGGCCGGCGTTGCGCAGTTGCGTGAGTGTTATCCCGATTGGCCCATCGTCGGTATGGAACCGGCGGTCAAACCGGCCGCGGCGGCCACCCGCAGTGGTGTGGTGGGGGTGCTTGCGACCACCGGTACCTTGCAGAGCGCCAAATTTGCCGCCTTGCTTGATCGTTTTGCCAACGACGTTCGGGTAATCACCCAGCCATGCCCGGGGCTGGTGGAACTGATTGAAACCGGTGACTTGCACAGTGATGCCTTGCGAACGCTATTGCGCAGCTATGTTGAGCCGCTGGTGGCGGCCGGTTGCGACACCATTATTCTGGGCTGCACCCATTACCCCTTCCTTAAGCCCTTGCTGAGCCAGATCCTCCCGCCTTCGATCATCCTGATCGATACCGGCGCCGCCGTGGCCCGTCAGCTCAAGCGGTTATTGAGTGAAAGAAGCCTGCTGGCAGCGGGCCCTGCCCGGCAAACACAGTTCTGGACCAGCGCCTCCCCAGAGCACATGGAAAATATCTTGCCGCTGTTGTGGAATAAATCTGGGACTGTGCAAAGCTTCGGCTTGTGAAAAAAGTGTGAAAAGGTTCAAGGCAGTTGAACTTTCGGGCGTTGACTGGATTCTTAGCGCTTGCCTGTGAGGCACATAACAATGATCTGTGGATATGGAAGCGGGATTTTCTTATGAAGCGATTTTTTTGCCTGGCTGCGCTGGCAGCAACTGTTCTGGGGCACAGCTACACGGCACAAGCGGCCGGTATCGAGTTTGGGGTCGGGCATACCAGCGAATCGACCATGACCTATCGTCTGGGCTTGAAGTCCGACTGGGATAAAAGCTGGCTGCAGAGTGATGTCGGTCGTCTGACTGGGTATTGGGATGGGGCTTACACCTATTGGGACGGTGACAAGTCCTCTTCGAGCAACAGCTTGTCGTTCTCGCCTGTATTTGTGTACGAGTTTGCCGGCGAAACGGTCAAGCCATACGTAGAGGCCGGTATCGGGCTCGCACTGTTCTCCCGTACCGAAGTTGAAGGCAACAAGCTGGGCACGGCTTTCCAGTTCGAAGATCGCCTGGGTTTTGGCCTGCGCTTTGCCGGTGGGCATGAAGTGGGTATTCGGGCGACTCATTACTCCAATGCCGGGCTATCGACCACCAATGACGGTGTAGAGAGCTACGCCCTGCATTACACGATGCCTTTGTAACCGGCGCACCCTGTAGGAGCGAGCTTGCTCGCGAGCTTTTCAGCGCGATATCCAATACCGCAAACCGCTCGCGAGCAAGCTCGCTCCTACAAGGGATCAAGTCGTTATCGATAGGCCGTCGTGATGCCTTGACGCTCGTTCAGGCATTCAACATCACCCATTTCGAACTCGCGGCAAATCAACGGACGCTTTTCGTAGATGGTGCACATCATGGTGTTGCGATCCAGCGCTGCGCACCAGCCATCATCGAGGCGCAGCATGACCTCGCCGCCCCAGTCATCGGTGTCGATAAAGCGCTCGGGCACGCCGGTGTCGGTGATCAACATCACTTCCAGTTGGCAGCAGCATGCCGCGCACGTCGAACAGGTGACGGCGGGTTCGGTAATTTCGGTCAGGGGGATGTTGGTCATAGGCGCGCAGTGTAAGGCAGAGCAGCTGTCAGGTGTAAAACCGCTGACAAACCGCCTTGGATCTCTTGTAGGAGCGAGCTTTTTGTTGCTGCGATGAAAAAGCTCGCGAGCAAGCTCGCTCCTACAGACAGCTCGCTCCTACAGACAGCTCGTTCCTACAGATAAGTGCGCTCCTGCTGGGGGGGTGTCTGTTTACCCGCGAGCCATTGCAGTGCCGGAAACAATCCGGCCCAGATCACGGCCAGCATTGCCAGGGTCGGCCACAGCCCGAAACCGAATTGCACCGCCCCCAGTCGTTGTCCGGCGTAATACGACATTGGCCCGCCAACCGCGCCAAGCAGCATTGCCCGCCACAGCGGTCGTGCGGTCCAGGCCAGGCAATGGTTCAAGGTGGTGGCCAGTAATGCCCAGAGCAGCACCAGCCAGAACGGGATCAAAATCCCCTCTTGGCGGAACTCAAAGACCCCGGCATTGAGCAATAGGCTGTCCACCAGGGTGCCGAGCAAGCAGACGTAGATGATCAAGCGGGCTTGTGCCCACGATCGACTTATCCACAGACCGTTTGCCAGCAATGCGCCTGCCGCTACCAGTAACCACAGGCTATTGCCGCCCAGTACACAGGCAAACCAGCCCAGCTGAAACAGCACGGCGTTGGCCAGTTGCCGTTTAAGGGCAGGGCTAGGCATCAAAGCGACCGAGCAAGGGTTGCGGCATGGCACCGGGCTTGGCCAGCAGCAATTGCGCGGTACCTATGCTGCGCTCGAGAAAACCGCCTTCGCAGTAGCACAGATAAAATTCCCACAGGCGCAGGAAGTATTCGTCATAGCCCAGCTCTGTCAGGCGGCCGTGGGCATGACGAAAGTTCTCATGCCACAGACGCAAGGTCCTGGCGTAGTGCAGGCCAAAATCTTCCATGTGCATCAGGTTCATATCGGTATCGCGGGTGACGATCTCGAGCATTTTCTGCACGCTGGGCAATGCGCCGCCGGGGAAGATATAGCGCTGGATAAAGTCCACGCTGTTCTTGGCTTGCTCGTAACGCTGGTCGCGAATGGTGATGGCTTGCAGCAGCATCAACCCTTGGTTCTTGAGCAAGTGCGAACACTGTTTGAAATAGTTGGGTAAAAAATGATGGCCGACCGCTTCGATCATCTCGATGGACACCAGTTTGTCGTACTGCCCGGTCAGATCCCGGTAGTCCTCCAGCAGCAAGGTCACCTGATTCTGTAGTCCCAATGCATCAATGCGCTCACGGGTGTAATCGAATTGCTCCTTCGAGAGTGTGGTGGTGGTCACTTTGCAGTGGTAATGCTGCGCGGCAAAAATGGCCATGCTGCCCCAGCCTGTGCCGATTTCCAGCAAGTGGTCTTCGGGTTTGAGGTCGAGTTTCTGGCAAATGCGTTGCAGTTTATTCAGTTGAGCTTGTTCCAGGCTGTCGTCAGGGCTGAGGAATTGAGCCGCTGAATACATCATGGTGGGGTCGAGGAACTGCTCGAACATCTCATTGCCAAGGTCGTAATGAGCCGCAATGTTTTTTTGCGAGCCTTTGCGGGTATTGCGATTGATCCAGTGCAGGCCCCGTATCAACGGGCGTCCGAGGCTGGCAAGGCCACTTTCCATGGCGTCCAGGACTTGCAGATTGCTGACCAGTACCCGGATCACTTTGGTCAGGTCGGGCGAGCTCCAGTATCCGTGGATAAATGCTTCGCCAGCGCCAATAGAGCCGTTGCTGGCGATCATCCCCCAGACACTGGGGTCGCTGACGTGCACTTCGCCGATCATCGCAGCGCTGCTGTCGCCGAACTGATGGTGCTCGCCATTTTCAGTCACCACCAGTTGGCCGTGTTGCAGCTGGCTGAGTTGACGCATGACCCCGCGCCGCAGCAGTACGCTGGTCAGATTGTAAGTACTCAGACGTGAGGTTTTGCTCACCAGGCTAGGGCTTTTCATGACGTTTATCCTTGGGTTGCAGGGCGGCAATGCGAAAGGCGCCGTCGGCGGCCTGATGGGAAAATATCGGCGTGCGTTTAAGAAACAGGCGTAAGGCTTGCCAGTAGATGGCCAGGCAAGTCTTTGCCGTCATCCATGGAAATTGCCTCAAATAGCGATGCAACCCGGCACGATCGAGCGCGCTGCGCTGCAGATTGAGGGTGGCATCGAACATTTTCAGTTCACCCTGCCAGTCCGCCATATGCACCCCGAGTCGTGCCGCAGGCGGGCTGAAGCTCATGCGGTATTCCAGATCGCGGGGCAGAAAGGGCGACACATGAAAGGCCTTGGCCACCGCGAAGTGCTGATGACTGTCGCCCTCGGCGGGGAGCACGTAGTGATAGCGCTCGCGCCATGGGGTGTTGCTGACTTCGCACAAGATGGCGGCCAGTTTTCCGTCTGGCTCATGGCAATAAAAGAAGCTCACCGGGTTGAAGGACAGGCCCCAGCTGCGAGCTTGAGTCAGCAAGCAGATGGCCCCTTGCGGGGTATGTCCGAGGGCCTGGCCGACTTGTTGGCGCACGGCATCGATCAGGCGCATGCCGGTCCGGGTGTAGGTCTTGAGGTAATCGGTTTCGCGAAACGAGAACGGTGCAAAGCGGCTTTTGCCCGCCAGAGGTGACAGCCCGAATACAGCGTCCTGTTCGTCCAGATCCAGATACATCAAGCCGATCTGATAGCGGAACGCATGGCTGGTGGGAGCAAAGCGCCGGTGGGCGATCCAGCCGCTGTACAGGGCGCTGTTCATAAGTGCTGACCGAACGCTGATGCGACACGTAATGCACTGACTACCCCGTCCTCGTGGAAGCCATTGGCCCAGTAAGCGCCGCAAAAATAGCTGTGCTGTGTGCCCAGCAATTCTTTCCAGCGCGCTTGCGCGGCTACGGCATCGAGGCTGTATTGCGGGTGCGAGTAGGTGTAAGTGGCCAGCACTTTATGCGGATCAATGGCGGCGGTCTGGTTAAGACTGACGCAAAACGTTGTCTCGCTCTCGATCCCCTGCAGGATGTTCATGGCGTAAGTGACTGCGGCACCGCGTTGTCCGGCATCACCCAGTCGGTAGTTCCAGCTGGCCCAGGCCAGTTTTCGCTCAGGCAACAGTCGGGTATCGGTATGCAGTACTACTTCGTTATCGGCGTAGGGCAGGGCGCCGAGAATTTGCTGTTCTGCGGCGGTTGGCCGGGCCAGTAGCTTTAATGCCTGATCGCTGTGGCAGGCGAAGATCACTTTATCGAAACGCTCACTGCCTGCACGGCTGTGGATAAGTACGCCGAGCGCGTCACGTTCAACCGCCGTAACCGGACAGTTGAGGCGGATTTTTTCTGAAAAACCAGCACTCAGTGGCTGTATATAAGCACTCGAACCGCCTTCGATCACTCGCCACTGCGGGCGATTGGTAATGCTCAGCAAACCGTGGTTCTTGAAGAAGCGAATAAACGACTGCAGCGGAAATTCCAGCATGTCCGCCAGTGGCATGGACCAGATCGCTGCGCCCATCGGCACAATGTAGTGCTCGATGAACCGGGTGCCATAACCGTGCTGTTGCAGGTAGTCACCCAACCGGGTGTCGCTGGCAATGCGTTGCTCATGCAGGTCGCGAACGGCCTGGCGATTGAAGCGCAGGATATCGCGCAGCATGCCCCAGAACCCGGGTGATAACAGGTTGCTGCGCTGGGCAAACAAACTGTTGAGGGTGTTGCCGTTGTATTCGAAATTGCGCTGGGGATCGCGCACCGAGAAGCTCATCTCAGTGGCTTTTGAGCGCACCCCCAGTTGATTGATCAGTTTGATGAAGTTGGGATAGGTCCAGTCGTTGAACACGATGAAGCCGGTATCAATCCCATAGGTACGTCCCTTGATGCTGACATCCACTGTATGGGTATGCCCCCCCACCCAGTTACTGGCCTCGAACACGCTGATGTCGTGCTCCTTATGCAATAGATAGCCACAGGTCAGGCCGGAAATACCGCTGCCGATGATTGCAATTTTCATGTTGGAGTCTCGTCAGAAGTGCGCGCCAGACGCTTGCCAATGGCCAGTTGCAGGCGGCCGGGCAGACGAGACATCAGCTTGAGGATGAGGATAAATAGCCAGGGGAAAGCGATTTCCAGCGGGCGTTTTTCCAGACGCTGGCTAATGTGCCGCGCGGCTTTGAGTACCGGCCAGCGCATGGGCATGGGGAAGTCGTTTTTCTCAGTCAGCGGGGTATCAACGAAACCGGGGCTGACCAGGGTGACATCTATGCCCTCATGGGCCAGATCGATGCGCAGCGACTGCAGCAGGTAACGCAGCCCGGCTTTCGAGGCGCCATAAGCTTCGGCCCGTGGCAGGGGCCAGTAAGTCACGGAACTGACCACTCCCACCAGATGCGGTCGTACACCTGCGCGCAGCAAAGGCAGTGCACTTTCAAGGCAGTAACTGCTGGCCAGTAAATTGGTGCGTACGACACGCTCGACCAGGGCTGCGTCAAAGTGCCGGACATCGACATATTCACAGGAGCCGGCATTGAGAATCACGGTGTCCAGCGCGCCCCAGGCTTGCGCGATGCGCTTGCCGATTTCGCGCACTTGCAGGCTGTCGGTCAAGTCACCAGGCACCAATAGGACCTGGCCCGGATAACGGTCGGATAAAGCCTGCAGAGGGGGCAGGGTACGGGCACTCAATGCCACATGCGCCCCACTGCTCAGCAGTTCTTCAGCCAGGCGGGCGCCAATCCCGCTGCTGGCTCCGGTCAGCCAGATACGCCGGGTCTCAGTCATCACACACCTCATAGAGCTGATGCGTAGGCAGATTTTTGAAGGCGCTGAGGGCCCGCTCGCGGCTGTGTTTCAAGTCGACTATCGGCTGCGGGTAGTCGGCAACGCCAAACAGGCCGCCAGCACTGGCCGGGTTGTGGACTTCCTTTTTATTCAGCGTTGCGAGCTCTGGCAGCCAGTGCTTGATGAAGCGTCCTTCGGGGTCGAAGCGCTCGGACTGGCTCAGCGGGTTGAAAATTCTGAAGTAGGGAACCGAGTCGGTCCCGGTGGATGAACTCCACTGCCAGCCACCGTTGTTGGCTGCGAGGTCACCATCAATCAACTGCTGCATAAAGAAGCGCTCACCCTCGCGCCAGTCGATCAACAGGTTTTTGGTCAGAAACATCGCCACCACCATCCGCAGGCGGTTATGCATCCAGCCGGTTTCGAGCAGTTGGCGAATGGCCGCGTCTATGATCGGGATGCCGGTGCGGCCTTCTTTCCAGGCTGCCAGCTCCTGCGGGGCGTCACGCCAGGGCAGGAACTCGGTGGCAGGCCTGAATGCGCGGTGCCGTGAAACCCGTGGGTAGCCCACAAGAATGTGTTTATAAAACTCGCGCCAGATCAGTTCGCTGATCCAGGTCGCGGCACCGACACTGCCGCTTTCAAATTCGCCGTTGTTGCTGAGCAGTGCGGCATGCAGGCATTGGCGTGGTGAGATAACGCCTGCTGCCAGGTAGGGCGAAAGCTGGCTGGTGCCAGGTTTGGCAGGTAAGTCGCGTTCTTCTTTGTAGTAGTGGATTTGCTCATCGGCGAAGCGTGCCAGGCGCTCCCGGGCTTCTTCTTCCCCGGCCGGCCACAGTGCACGCAAGGATTGGCCGGGCCGGGCAAAGCCGGTAACAGATTCAGGAACGGCATCCCGGACAATGGACAGCGGCGCCTGTGTCTGTGGTTTGGCCACGATGCCCGGCAGTCCCGTATGCAGGCGCTCATAGCAAACCTTGCGGAACTGGCTGAAGACCTGAAAGTACCCCCCGGTTTTGGTCAGCACGCTGCCGGGCTGAAACAACAGTTGGTCGAGGTAGCGATGAAAGCCGATGCCTTGGGCGTCGAGTGCGCAGGCGACGGCCTGATCGCGCCGGGTTTCATGGATGCCGTATTCATCATTTACATGAACATCCTGAATGCCCAGTTGTTGGCACAGTTCAACAAGCACCGCGGGGGCCTGGTCCCAGGCGGGTGCGCTGCGAATCAGTAACGGGATATGCAGTTGCTCGAGGCTGTCACTCAGGGCGCTCAGGTTACGCAGCCAAAAGTCGACTTTGCATGGCGCGTCATCATGGGCCAGCCATTGCTCGGGGCTTATGAGGTACACGGCCACAGTGGGGCCGCGTGCAGCAGCGGCGCTCAGGGCAGTGTTGTCGCTTTGGCGCAAATCGCTGCGCAGCCAGATCAGTTGCATGTTTATTCCTTGGGGCTAGAAGAGTCCGAGCTGGCTGAGTCGTTGATGGGCTTCAAGCGGATCAACAGCCAGGGACAATCCTGCGATTTCAGTAGTACTTACGGCCAACTCGGCGCTATGGATGCATACCGTCGGTCCGGCAATCAGGACCGGGCAATTGATGCCACCGAGTAGCTTCGGCAACTGCCGGGGGTTGAGGGTTTGGCTTGAATAGAGCACCACGGCGGGGCAATTGAGGCGCTCAACCGCCAGGGCCAGTTCACCGCTGGGCAGTGGCCCGTCGAAGACTTCAACCGGGCAATGGCTGCTGCTGACCAGCCAGGCCGTGAGCCATAGCTGTGCCTCAAAAGGCTGGGCCGAATGATTGATCAGCAGCACGGGCTTGCCCTTGAGCGAGCGGTTGTTGTGATAGATACGGGCGCCCAGTTTGCTGCGCAGCCAGGAGTTGAAAAATACCCGCTCCAGTTGTGCCCCGAACTGGCCCTGCCAGCGTTGTTCCAGCTCGTTTAAAAGCGGGATCAACAGTTGTTCGCACAGTGTGTGGGCCGGATACAGCGACATGACCTGATTAAAATTGTCATCGAGCCTGCGCTCTGACAGCTCAGTGATCGCCAGCGTCAGGGTCTGGCGCCATGCCTGCCAGTCGTTGTCGACGGGGGCGTGCCAGGCGGGGGCTGCGTCGAGCAGCGGCATGACCTGACTGACTGAGACCCCGCGATTAAGCCAGGTCAGAATCTGCTGGATCCGCTGGATATGCGTGTCCGAAAACATGCGATGGCCCTTGGCGGTACGGTGCGGGACGATTAGGCCATAACGACGTTCCCAGGCGCGCAGGGTCACGGCATTGACGCCTGTGATACGGGCTACTTCGCGTATCGGCAGCCAGCCGGCTTCCAGGGCCTGGTTGTAGTCAGGGGCTGGAGAACCGGTCACCGAAAGGTCTTTGCTCATGTTCATATCGCATTGCGCAGGCTGAGGTTTTCCGGGTGCGGTTGCAGGTATACCTGGCGCGATATGTAGGGATCCGGATGCAGGCGAAAATGATGCTTGAGCAGTGTCAGCGGCACGATCAGCGGCACAATGCCGTGCAGGTACTGGCCAATCAGGTATTGCACTTCTTGCTTGTCTTCGGGGCTGATGGATTGCTTTAGATAGCCGCTGATGTGTTGCAGCACATTGGTGTGAGTGCGACGCGTGGCGCATTTTTTCAGGGCTTTCATCAACTCGCTGAAGTACTGAGGGGCGATCTCGCGGGGATCATTTTTGCCCAGATTGCCGAGCATGTTGCCCAGGATTTTGTACTGTTCGGGGTGGTGGGCCATGAGCTGGTATTTGTAGCAGGCATGAAATTCGGTCAGGGAACGGCGGGTGATGCCGGCTCTGAGTAATTGCTGCCAGGTGCTATAGGCGTAAACCCGGGTCAGAAAGTTTTCACGCAATACCGGGTCGTTGAGGCGGCCATCTTCTTCCACGGGCAAGTCGGGGTGGGCCGCGCAAAACGCTTGTGCGTAAATCCCCCGTCCGCTCAGCTCTGCGGGGCGTCCACCGTCCTGATAGACCTTGACTCGCTCGAGTCCGCAAGACGGCGACTTTTGCATGAAGATGTAGCCGCAAATGTCTGTGTGCGCTGCGGCCATGGCCACACCGTAATCGTGTAAAGGCCGGGTTACGTCCAGAGAGCTGTCGACACTGCCCACGGCCTGCGGTTGGGCAGGGTCGCCGATCAGGCGGATGGGCTGGCGCGGAATGCCAAGCCCGATGGCGACTTCGGGGCACAGCGGGACGAAGTCGAAATGTTCACTCAGGGCCTGGCTGCACAGTCGCGACTCTTTGTGCCCGCCGTTGAAGCGAACTTCGGCCCCGAGCAAGCAGGCGCTGATGGCGATTTTCGGTTTTTGACGGGCTGAGATGTCGCAGGCCATGGGATGAGTCTCCAAGAATTACTTGTACATCTTTGTTTGGATGTACAACTTGAGTTCATCTTAGGCCTTGCCTTGTACAAGTCAATTATCTTGTACAGGTATTTGTGGTGCTTTTGCAGGAGGGAGCTTGCTCACGATCTTTTAAAACGGCTCGCGAGCAAGCTCGCTCCTACAGCCAGCCCATTTTCCAGGCCGCTGCATCCTGCAGGCTTTGCCAGGGCAACCGCTGGCTGCGCCGGGTGAGCACCGCTTGCAGTTCGAGTTCGAGCACGTTGCCTTCTTCGTCGCAAAACAGTTCGGTGACCAGAAAGTGTTTCTCTCGGTTGTGCGCGGTGGCTGCTGTCCATTTTGACAGCAGCAATTTGCGCGGGTTGATGCGGTTCATTGGAGATGCTCAATCAAGCGTCGGGCTGCTTCCTGGCCGCTGAGCCACGCGCCCTCGACCCGCCCCGACAGGCACCAGTCGCCGCAGGCATACAGCCCCAGGTCGGCATCAGCCAGGGCGCCCCATTCATGGGCAGTGGAGGGGCGGGCATAGAGCCAGCGGTGGGCCAGGCTGAAGATCGGCGCGGGAGTCGGGAAGTGCATCAGTTCGGCAAAGGCACCGTGCAGTTGCTCGATGACTGCTTCTTTGGGCAGGTCCAGGTTTTGTTTGCTCCAGGCACTGGAGGCATGCAGCACCCAGGTGTCGGGTTTGTGTTCACGTCCTGGTTTACTGCTGTTGCGGGCTAGCCAGTCGAGCGGGCTGTCTTGTACAAAGCAGCCATCCATTTTGGTTTCCAGAGGTGTTTCGAAAGCCAGGGCAACGGCCCAGGTCGGGTCCATTTTTACCCCGGCCGCAGTGCTCGCCAGTTTCGGTGCTCCGGCAAGCAGGGCAGTCGCCTGGGGCGCTGGCGTAGCAACGATCACGTGGCTGAACGGGCCGTGACTGCATTCGTCGGCATCCAGCAGGTGCCAGTGTTTTTCACCGCGTATCAAGTCAGTGATACGGCATGCAAAGTTGATCGTGAGATGGCCGAGCATGCCGCGGGTAATCGCGCTCATGCGCGGGCTGCCCACCCAGCGGGTCTGTTCGTCCGGCGAGGGTGTCAGCTGGCCGTCCTTGTGGTTGTAGAGGCGCGGTTCCCATTCAGCCACCCAGCCCAGAGCCTGCCACTGCTGAACTTCATCGACAAAGCGGCGATCGCGGGCGGTGAAGTACTGAGCCCCCAGGTCCAGTGATCCGGCTTCACTGCGCTTGCTCGACATGCGTCCGCCGCTACCCCGGCTTTTATCGAACAGATGCACGGTGTGCCCGGCCTTGTGGAGTGCGCGTGCGGCAGACAGCCCGGCGATGCCGGCCCCGATTATTGCGATAGGTACAGTCATATTGGCCTCAATCCCTGGTTGCAAGGTCAGCTGCACAGACTACGATGCCGCTAATACCTGTACAAATTAATTTATTAGTATAAGTTTTAGTGCGCTTGCCGGGCCAGTCTGGCCTATTCTTTATAAGGTCAACGGCCCGAAGAAATGGGGGCTTTCCTTAAAAATAGACCAGTGCACCCGATAAAACTCCCAGCGAGGCTCAACTCATGCATATTTTGCTGACCGGCGGTACAGGTTTGATAGGACGCCAGCTCTGCCACCACTGGCTGGCGCAAGGTCACCGCCTGAGTGTGTGGAGTCGTCGCCCTGATCGGGTGAGTGAGTTATGCGGTGCCGGCGCAAGAGGGATCGCCACGCTCGAAGAGCTTGGCCAGGAGCCGATTGACGCAGTGATCAACCTGGCCGGTGCGCCGATTGCCGAACGGCCGTGGACACGCAAGCGTAAGGCGTTGCTGTGGAGCAGCCGGATTACCCTGACGGAAACCCTGGTGACCTGGCTCGGCACTCGTGAGCAAAAGCCGTCGGTGCTGGTGTCCGGTTCGGCAGTGGGCTGGTATGGCGATGGGGGGGAGCGCGAGTTGACCGAAGAGTCGCCGCCGGTCAGCGAAGATTTCGCCAGCCATTTGTGTATTGCCTGGGAGGAAACCGCGCAACGCGCACAAGCCTTGGGCATTCGCGTGGTGCTGGTGCGTACGGGGCTGGTGCTGGCGGCCGAAGGCGGTTTTTTGTCGCGCCTTGTGCTGCCTTTCAAGCTGGCGCTGGGTGGGCCGATAGGTAATGGTCGGCAATGGATGCCGTGGGTCCATATCAAGGACCAAATTGCCCTGATTGATTTTCTTGTACATGAGAATGCCGCGTCGGGTCCCTATAATGCCTGCGCGCCGCATCCGGTACGCAATGCCGAGTTCGCCAAAACTCTGGGTCGCGTGTTGCACCGTCCGGCGTTTATTCCTGTCCCCGCCTTTGTCTTGCGCGTTGGCCTGGGCGAACTGTCACAGTTATTGCTGGGCGGCCAACGGGCAGCGCCGGCCAAATTGCTGGCAGCCGGTTTCACTTTTCAGTTCACCGATTTGCGTGCGGCTCTGGATGATCTGTCCACCCGCCTCTGAAATAGGATGTTGCATGACCGAGCACGCACTATTGCTGGTTAACCTGGGGTCGCCCGCGTCTACTTCGGTAGCGGATGTACGCAGTTACCTGAACCAGTTTCTGATGGACCCGTATGTGATCGATGTGCCGTGGCCATTGAGACGTCTGATCGTGTCGCTGATCCTGGTCAAGCGCCCCGAGCAATCGGCGCATGCCTATGCCTCCATCTGGTGGGATGAAGGCTCACCGCTTGTAGTCCTCAGCCGTCGTTTGCAGCAGGCGATGAGCAAAGAGTGGACCAAGGGCCCGGTTGAGCTGGCGATGCGCTATGGCGAACCGTCAATTGAAACCGTACTCAAGCGTCTGGCCGCGCAGGGTATTCAAAAGGTCACGCTGGCGCCGTTGTATCCCCAGTTTGCCGACAGCACGGTGACCACGGTGATTGAAGAAGCCAAGCGGGTGGTTAAAGCCGCAAAGCTGGCCATTCAATTCTCCATCGTGCAGCCGTTTTACGATCAACCCGAATACCTTGACGCATTGGTGGCAAGTGCCAGGCCGCACCTGGAGCAGGATTACGATCATTTGTTGCTCAGCTTTCACGGTTTGCCCGAGCGTCATCTGCACAAGCTCGATCCAACCGGTAATCACTGCTTTAAAAATGCCGACTGCTGCCAGAACGCTTCAGCAGCCGTGTTGGCTACCTGCTACCGCGCGCAGTGCTTGCGTACTGCCCAAGCGTTTGCCGAACGCATGGGGTTGCCTGAGGGCAAGTGGTCGGTGGCGTTCCAGTCCCGATTGGGACGGGCCAAATGGATCGAACCCTATACCGAAGCGCGGCTGGATGCTCTGGCCAAAGACGGGGTGAAGAAGATTCTGGTCATGTGCCCGGCGTTTGTGGCCGATTGCATTGAAACCCTGGAAGAAATCGGCGATCGCGGTCGCGAGCAGTTTGTTGCGGCGGGGGGCGAGGAGTTGGTGCTGGTGCCGTGTCTCAATGACAACCCTGAGTGGGCGGCAGCGTTGAACACCTTGTGTGAGCGGGCGCCACTGGCGCTGTAAAGATTCCTGCGGGGGCCTGGCTTGCCAGGCTCCCGCAGGACTGGGTGGCGGGTCGATTCAGAGAATCGGCTCGTCACCTTTCTTTTTGTGTTTCCAGCTGTCATTGCCCGGCAACAACAAGTTCAGCGCAATGGCGACGATGGCACACAGAGCGATGCCTTTCAGACCGAAGTCTTCCGGGCCCATACCGGTGCCGATCAGCACACCGCCGATCCCGAATACCAGGGTCACCGAAACAATCACCAGGTTGCGGGCTTCGCTCAGGTCGACCTGATGGCGAATCAGGGTGTTCATCCCGACCGCGGCAATTGAACCGAACAACAGGCACAGAATTCCGCCCATTACCGGTACTGGAATACTCTGCAGCAGTGCGCCGAACTTTCCGATAAATGCCAGGCTGATGGCGAAGATCGCCGCCCAGGTCATTATTTTCGGGTTGTAGTTCTTGGTCAGCATCACTGCGCCAGTCACTTCGGCGTAGGTGGTGTTGGGTGGACCGCCAAGCAGGCCGGCAGCGGTGGTGGCAATACCGTCACCGAACAGGGTGCGATGCAGGCCAGGGTTTTTCAGGTAGTCGCGACCGGTCACGCTGCCCACGGCAATGACGCCGCCGATGTGTTCAATGGCCGGGGCCAGGGCCACGGGGACGATAAACAGAATCGCCTGCCAGTTGAACTCGGGGGCAGTGAAGTGTGGCAAGGCAAACCATGGAGCTGCGGCAATCTTGGCCGTGTCGACCACGCCAAAGTAAAACGCCATCGCAAAACCCACCAGCACCCCGGCAATGATCGGTACCAGGCGGAAAATGCCTTTGCCGAACACGGCTACGATCAGGGTAGTCAGCAGGGCAGGCATCGAGATCAGCATGGCCGTCTGGTAGTGGATCAACTCCGTGCCATCTTCAGCGCGGCCCATGGCCATGTGCGCTGCAATTGGGGCCATCGCCAGACCAATCGAGATAATGACCGGGCCAATGACTACGGGCGGCAGCAGACGGTCAATAAAACCGGTGCCTTTGAGCTTTACCGCGAAACCGAGAAAGGTGTACACGAAACCGGCTGCCATTACGCCGCCCATGGTCGCGGCAAGACCGAACTGGCCTTTGGCGAGAATGATCGGGGTAATGAACGCAAAACTCGAAGCCAGAAAAACCGGCACCTGGCGCCGGGTCACGATCTGGAACAACAGAGTCCCGAGACCCGCCGTGAACAGCGCAACGTTAGGGTCCAGGCCGGTAATCAAAGGCATCAGGACCAACGCGCCAAAGGCCACGAAGAGCATCTGCGCGCCAGAGATGATCTGGCGCCAGAGCGGGTCGTTGAACTCGTCCTGCATGTTATGAGTCCTTTTGCTTGGTGCCGAAGATCTTGTCGCCGGCGTCGCCCAGGCCTGGAATGATGTAGCCGTGCTCGTTCAGGCGCTCATCGATGGAAGCGGTATAGATGATGACATCCGGGTGTGCAGCTTCTACGGCGGCAATGCCTTCTGGCGCGGCAACCAGCACCATGGCGCGGATTTCCTTGCAGCCGGCTTTCTTCAGCAGATCAATGGTGGCAACCATCGACGAACCGGTGGCCAGCATCGGGTCGATAATCATCGCCAGACGCTCGTTGATTTCCGGTACCAGTTTTTCCAGGTAGGTATGGGCCTGAAGGGTTTCTTCGTTGCGGGCGACACCGACAGCGCTGACTTTGGCGCCCGGGATCAGGCTGAGTACGCCTTCAAGCATGCCGATGCCGGCACGCAGAATCGGCACGACGGTAATTTTCTTGCCGGCGATTTTTTCAACTTGAACAGTGCCGCACCAGCCTTCAATCTCGTAGGTTTCGAGGGTCAGGTCTTTGGTGGCTTCATAGGTCAGCAACGCGCCGACTTCCTGAGCAAGCTCGCGGAAGTTCTTCGTGCTAATGTCTGCGCGGCGCATAAGGCCGAGCTTGTGACGAATCAGCGGGTGGCGTATCTCGCGAATGGGCATGGGGAAAGGCTCCGTGGGCAGGCAAAAAAAGCGGCCTAGATTAATCTAATCCGGGGCTATGTCCTACAGAACATTACTGCACGTTAGTCCATAAATGCTTGATCTGAGCCATGCGGGTGCGTACCTTTGCCCGCTTTTCTTGCACAACCCCCCCTGGAGAGCGTCATGTCTGCTGATCTCGAGCATATCCGTCAAATCATGCGAGAGGCTGACTGCCTGTATACCGAAGCTGAAGTAGAGGCCGCCATTGCCCGCGTTGGCGCGCAAATCACGGCCGAAATGGCCGAGACCAATCCAGTGGTATTTTGTGTGATGAACGGCGGCCTGATTTTTGCGGGCAAGCTGCTCACCCATCTGAAGTTCCCGCTTGAAGCGTCTTATCTGCACGCGACGCGCTATCGCAATGAGACCACTGGCGGCGATCTGTTCTGGAAAGCCAAGCCTGAAGTGTCGTTCATTGACCGTCATGTGCTGATCATTGATGACATCCTCGATGAAGGTCACACCCTGAGTGCGATCGTCGATTTCTGCAAACATGCGGGCGCCCGTCAGGTGCACACTGCAGTGCTGATCGACAAGGACCACGACCGCAAGGCGCGTCCGGACCTGAAAGCCAACTACGCTGGCCTGCCGTGCATTGACCGCTACCTCTTCGGTTACGGTATGGATTACAAAGGTTACTGGCGCAATGCCGCCGGGATTTATGCCGTTAAAGGCATGTAATAAAGGACGTTGAAACCATGACCCGCCACAGCTTTCTCGATCAATCGCTCTTCAACGACCTGGCAGAGAAAGCTGCCGGCAACCCCCGTGGTCGCCAGCATCACAACTTGCATCAGATGGAAGAGCCCTGCCATCGCATGGTGGTGGGGTTGCAACCCTCAACCTATGTTCCGCCGCACCGGCACCTGGGTAGTGACAAGGCTGAAACCCTGTTGGTACTCAAGGGTACGCTTGGGGTCCTGATCTTTGATGAGCAAGGCCGGGTGCTCGACAAGCGTGTGTTGCAAGCTGCTGGCGAGAGTCTTGGGGTTGATTTGCCGCCTGGCGTTTTTCATGGCCTGGTGGTGCTTGAAGCCGACAGCCTGATGTTCGAGTGCAAGGCAGGTCCTTATCGGCCGGTGGGGGATGGCGAACTGGCACCGTGGGCACCTCGCGAAGGGGAGCCCGGGGTGGCCGAGTATCAGCGCTGGATGCGTGCCCAGTTCGATTAAACTGCAGGTTGACGCTGGCTTACTCTCGCGTTTGATCGCGCATACGATCTTCCCTCCGATCGCCACTAGGCTGACCCGACATGCTGGCTATCTTCCTTCAGACGCTTACGATCACTGCTCCCGTGTTTGCCATGCTGTTTCTGGGGGTAGTGCTCAAGCGCGTGGGCTGGATCAATGACAACTTTATCCACACTGCGTCGGCACTGGTGTTCAACGTCACCATGCCGGCGTTGTTGTTTCTGGGTATTTTGCATGCCGATCTCAGGGCCGCCTTGCAGCCCAAGGTGCTCGGTTATTTCACCGTGGCGACTCTTGCCAGCTTTGCCCTGGCCTGGGGCTGGTCGATCTGGCGCTGCCCGCCGGCAGAGCGCGGTATTTACACTCAAGGTGCTTTTCGCGGCAACAACGCGGTCATCGGTCTGGCCCTGGCGGCCAGCATGTATGGCGATTACGGCATTTCGCTGGGGGCAGTGCTCGCGGCGCTGGTGATTCTGCTCTACAACACGTTGTCGACGATCGTGCTGGCGGTATATAGCCCGGTGATCAAGTCCGATCCGTGGAGCATCTGCAAAAGTGTGTTCAAGAACCCGCTGATCATCAGTGTGCTGGTGGCGACCCCGTTTGCCGCGTTCAAGCTCAGCCTGCCGCACTGGTTGCAAACCTCGGGCGAATATTTGGCATCAATGACTTTGCCGCTGGCATTGATTTGCATAGGCGGCACGCTGTCGTTGGCCAGCTTGCGCAAAAGTGGCGAGCTGGCAATGAGCGCGAGTCTGGTAAAAATGGTCAGCCTGCCACTGCTGACGACCCTGGGCGCCTGGCTTTGTGGCTTTCGCGGGCCGGAGCTGGGTACGCTGTTTTTGTACTTTGCCAGCCCGACAGCGGCGGCCAGCTATGTCATGGCCCGGGCTGCCAACGGCAACCATGAGCTGGCAGCAGCCATTATCGTGATCACCACCCTGATGGCTGCGATCACGACCAATATCGGGATTTTTGTGTTGCAGTGGGGCGGCTGGATTTAGCCAGTCCCTGGTGGCTGGAGCGTCAGTGTTGCCGACGCCATGCACGCAGGGTACTGAACAGAATAAACACCAGCAGCGCCGGCAAGATATAGAACAGCATCAAGTGTTCGAGCTTTGCGGCCAAGGGCATGCCGGTAGTGAATGACACTACGTGCAGGCCGTAGGCCAGGTACAGCCCCAGAAGCAACACACCTTCGCCGCGGGTCACGCGGTACCCGGCATAGAACACCGGCAGGCACAGTGCTGCGACACCCAGCATTACCGGCAGGTCGAACGTCAGGGCATTGGGCGAGACGGACAGCGGCTGCGGTGCCACAAGGGCCGTAAGGCCAAGCACACCGAGCAGGTTGAAGACGTTACTTCCAATCACGTTGCCGACGGCTATCTCGCGCTGGCCGCGCAAGGCGGCGATCAGTGACGTGGCCAGCTGTGGCAGTGAGGTGCTGACGGCGATGATGGTCAGGCCGATGATGCGCTCGGACAGCCCCAGCTCTGTGGCGATGTTGACTGCAGCCCCCAGCAGCAAGTGTCCGGCCAGCCCCAGCAACGCCAGTGCCGCAAGCATCAGTAAGCCATTGTGCAGGCTTGAAGTGGGGGGCAGTTCGTGGCTGGCGTGATGATGGCCGCTGTGGCGTGACTGGCGCAGCAGCAGACCGAAATAGATCAGCAGGCCGCACAACAATATGACGCCATCGAGGCGGTCGAGTTGTTTGTTCAATGCCAGGGCGAACACGAGGCCGCTGGCCAGGATCATCAGGGGAATATCCAGGCGCACCAGTTGGCGCGACACGCGCAGCGGAATAATCAGCGCCGACAGCCCGAGAGTGACCAGGATGTTGAAGATATTGCTGCCGATGACGCTGCCGACGGCAATGTCCGGGGTGTCATTGAACGCGGCTTGCAGGCTGACCGTCATTTGCGGCGCACTGCTGCCCAGCGCAACCACGGTCAAGCCGATGAGCAATGGGCGAATCTTCAGGTTGGCGGCGATACGCATGGCGCAGCGCACCAGCAATTCGGCGCCGGCAATCAGTAAAACCAGGCCGCAGAGCAGTTGCAGCAGACTCCATGGTGATAACGCGTTCAACCCTAAAATGTTGACCACTCCTCGATTAGTCGCTCAGGCCCTGAACCCGGACCTTGGCTGTACCGCTGCCCAGCATATCCAACTGTTTGGCGGCTTCGCGTGAAAGATCGATCAGCCGGCCTCGAGTATGCGGTCCGCGATCATTGATGCGTACTACCACAGACTCGTCGTTGCGAAGGTTGGTGACCAGCACTCGAGTGCCGAATGGCAGCCCGGGGTGGGCGGCTGTGAGGGCATGCTGGTTGAAGGGTTCGCCGCTGGCAGTCCGTTTACCGTGGTGGCGAGCGCCGTAATACGAGGCAATGCCGGTTTTGTCATAGCCCCGAGGGTCTACGTCATGGCTGGCACAGCCGGCGAGCAAGCTGAGCAGGGCGCAGGCGCCGAGTAGCCGCTTCATGGGGGGAATCCTTTTATTGCAGTGTGTGATTAGCCAGCGCCCGCGAGAGGTCCATGTTCAACAGATCTCCCGCGGGAATCTTGCTTAGCCTTCGAGTTTGCTTTTCAGCAGTTCGTTGACTTGTTGCGGGTTGGCTTTGCCTTTGGAGGCTTTCATTGCCTGGCCCACGAAGAAGCCGAACATCTTGGCGCGTTTGGCTTCATCAGCTGCGCGGTATTGTTCGACCTGCTCGGCATTGGCTGCCAGCACTTCGTCCAGCACCTTTTCAATTGCGCCGCTGTCGGTCACTTGCTTGAGGCCGCGCTTGTCGATCACTTCGTCTGCGCTGCCTTCGCCATTGGCCATCGCTTCAAACACGACCTTGGCGATTTTGCCGGAGATAGTGTTGTCGGTGATGCGCAACAGCATGCCACCCAGTTGCTCGGCGCTGACCGGGGACTGGTCGATATCCAGGCTTTGCTTGTTGAGCAGGCTGCCCAGCTCGACCATGACCCAGTTGGCCGCCAGTTTGGCGTCGCCAGCAATGCTGACCACTTTCTCGAAGTAGTCGGCCTGTTCACGGCTCGAAGCGAGGACGCTGGCGTCGTAGGCCGAGAGGCCGAATTGCGACTGGAAGCGCTCGCGCTTTTGCGGAGGCAGTTCAGGCAGGGTGGCGCGAACGTCTTCGATAAACGAATCTTCGATCACCACCGGCAGCAGGTCCGGATCGGGGAAGTAACGGTAGTCGTTGGCTTCCTCCTTGCTGCGCATGGCGCGGGTTTCGTCCTTGTTCGGGTCATACAGGCGAGTTTGCTGAATAACCTTGCCGCCATCTTCGATCAGCTCGATCTGGCGCTGTACTTCGCTGTTGATCGCTTTTTCGATAAAGCGGAACGAGTTGACGTTCTTGATCTCGCAGCGGGTACCGAACTCAGCCTGGCCTACCGGGCGAATCGACACGTTGCAGTCGCAACGCAGCGAGCCTTCGGCCATGTTGCCGTCGCAGATGCCCAGGTAGCGCACCAGCGCGTGCATCGCCTTGACGTAGGCCACTGCTTCTTTGGCACTGCGCATGTCCGGCTCGGAAACGATCTCGAGCAGAGGCGTACCGGCACGGTTCAAGTCAATGCCGGTGGAACCGCTGAAGTCTTCATGCAGGCTTTTGCCGGCATCTTCTTCCAGGTGCGCACGGGTGATGCCGACACGTTTGACGGTGCCGTCTTCCAGAGTGATGTCCAGGTGGCCCTTGCCGACGATCGGCAGCTCCATCTGGCTGATCTGGTAGCCCTTGGGCAGGTCGGGGTAGAAGTAGTTTTTGCGGGCAAACACGTTGTGCTGAACGATTTCAGCATCAACGGCCAGGCCGAACATGACAGCCATGCGCACGGCTTCCTGGTTCAGCACCGGCAATACGCCAGGCATGCCCAGGTCAACCAGGCTGGCCTGGGTGTTCGGTTCTGCACCAAAGGTGGTGGCACTACCGGAGAAAATCTTCGATTGGGTGGCGAGCTGGGAGTGAATTTCCAGCCCGATCACAACTTCCCATTGCATGTGTGTTTCCTCAGAAGCCGGCAGGTGAGCGCAAGTGCCAGTCAGTGTTCAACTGGTACTGATGCGCGACGTTGAGCAAGCGACCTTCCTGGAAGTAGGGTGCAAGCAACTGCACGCCGACCGGCAGGCCATCGACAAAACCGGCCGGCATCGAGAGGCCCGGCAGGCCCGCGAGGTTGGCGGTGATGGTGTACACGTCTTCCAGATAGGCAGAAACCGGATCGCTGTTTTTAGCGCCGATTTTCCAGGCCGGGTTAGGTGTGGTCGGGCCGAGGATGATGTCGACTTCATTGAATGCGGTCATGAAGTCGTTTTTGATCAGGCGACGGATTTTTTGCGCTTGCAGGTAGTAAGCGTCGTAGTAGCCAGCCGACAGGGCGTAGGCACCTACCAGGATCCGGCGCTGTACTTCGGGGCCAAAGCCCTCGGCGCGCGAGCGCTTGTACAGGTCGGTGAGGTCTTTCGGGTCTTCGCAGCGATGGCCAAAGCGCACGCCGTCAAAACGCGACAGGTTGGAGGAGGCTTCGGCGGGTGCGATCACGTAGTACGCAGGAATCGCGTGCTGCATGTTGGGCAGGCTGATGTGCTTGATCACGGCGCCCAGCTTTTCGAGCTCCTGGATGCTGGTGTGGATCAGCTGCGCGATACGCGGGTCCAGGCCTTCGCTGAAATACTCTTTCGGCACGCCGATACGCAGGCCCTGCAGCGAGCCATTGAGGCTGGCGCTGTAGTCCGGCACGGGTTCGTCGATGCTGGTGGAGTCTTGAGGATCGAAGCCGGCCATGCCTTGCAACAGAATGGCGCAGTCTTCTGCAGTGCGAGCCAACGGGCCGCCCTGGTCAAGACTGGAGGCGTACGCAATCATGCCCCAGCGCGAAACACGGCCGTAGGTCGGTTTAAGGCCGGTGAGGTTGGTCAGGGCCGCCGGCTGGCGGATCGAGCCGCCGGTGTCGGTGCCGGTTGCAGCAGGCAGCAGGCGAGCGGCAACGGCCGCCGCCGAACCACCCGACGAACCGCCGGGCACGTGCTCCAGGTTCCACGGGTTTTTCACCGCGCCGTAGTAGCTCGACTCGTTGGCCGACCCCATGGCGAACTCGTCCATGTTGGTCTTGCCCAGGGTCACGGCGCCTGCTGCGGTCAGTTTGGCGACCACGGTGGCATCATACGGAGCCTTGAAGTTGTCGAGCATCTTCGAGCCGCAGCTGGTGCGCACGCCCAGGGTACAGAACAGGTCTTTGTGACCGATCGGTGCGCCCAGCAATGCGCCGGTTTCACCGTTGGCGCGACGTGCGTCAGCGGCCTTGGCCTGCTCCAGGGCGAGGTCTTCGGTGAGGGTGATGAAGCTGTTGAGCTGAGGATCGAGCTGGGCGATACGCGCCAGCAAGGTCTTGGTCAGTTCTTCGGAAGAAAACTTTTTATCGGCGAGTCCGCGGGCGATCTCGGCCAGAGTCAATTGATGCATGCAGGCTCTTTCCCTTTACTCGATGACTTTCGGAACCAGATAAAGGCCGTTTTCGACCGCTGGTGCGATGGACTGGTAAGCCTCGCGATGATTACTTTCAGTCACGACGTCTGCGCGCAGGCGCTGGCTGGCTTCCAGGGGGTGGGCCAGAGGCTCGATACCGGTGGTGTCGACAGCCTGCATCTGATCAATCAGCCCCAGAATGCTATTAAGGGCTTCGGTGGTGCGTGGGATATCGGCATCATTGAGACCCAGGCGGGCCAAATGAGCGATTTTTTCCACGTCGGAGCGTTCAAGCGCCATGGGATTCTCCAGTGGAAAACAGGACGGATGCTATCCGTGTGTTAGATTGTCGGAACACTACCGCATTTCTACGGTCATATGGCCGCGATTGTGGGGGTTGGTGCTCTGAAAAGCTGCCAATTTAACATATTGGCGCCTTGCCCAAAATCCCTGTCGTTGTTAGAGTTTGCCGCACTTTTTTACCCACGCGTTGCCTAGGGTCCCTTTCCCATGTTCAAGAAACTGCGTGGCATGTTTTCCAGCGATCTTTCCATCGACCTGGGCACTGCCAACACCCTTATTTACGTGCGTGAGCGCGGTATTGTCCTGAATGAGCCGTCGGTTGTGGCAATTCGGACGCACGGTAATCAGAAAAGTGTCGTTGCCGTCGGCACCGAGGCCAAGCGCATGCTCGGCCGTACACCGGGCAACATTGCAGCCATTCGTCCGATGAAAGATGGCGTTATCGCCGACTTCAGCGTTTGCGAAAAAATGCTGCAGTATTTTATCAACAAGGTGCATGAAAACAGTTTTCTGCAACCAAGCCCGCGGGTCCTGATTTGCGTTCCTTGCAAATCGACTCAGGTAGAGCGTCGCGCCATTCGTGAGTCGGCACTTGGTGCCGGTGCCCGTGAAGTGTTCCTCATCGAAGAACCAATGGCTGCTGCCATCGGTGCCGGCTTGCCGGTTGAGGAAGCGCGCGGTTCGATGGTTGTCGATATCGGTGGCGGTACCACTGAAATCGCGCTGATCTCCCTGAACGGTGTGGTTTACGCCGAATCCGTGCGGGTTGGTGGCGACCGTTTCGACGAAGCGATCATCACTTATGTGCGTCGTAACTACGGCAGCCTTATTGGCGAGTCGACGGCCGAGCGCATCAAGACCGAAATCGGTACGGCTTTCCCGGGCGGTGAAGTGCGTGAAGTCGACGTGCGTGGCCGTAACCTGGCTGAAGGTGTGCCACGTGCCTTCACCCTGAACTCCAATGAAGTGCTTGAGGCTCTGCAAGAGTCCCTGGCAACCATCGTTCAGGCCGTGAAAAGTGCGCTGGAGCAGTCTCCGCCAGAGCTGGCTTCGGACATCGCCGAGCGCGGTCTGGTGCTGACCGGTGGTGGCGCCTTGTTGCGTGACCTCGACAAGTTGCTGGCCCAGGAAACTGGCCTGCCGGTAATCGTTGCCGAAGACCCGCTGACCTGTGTTGCGCGTGGCGGTGGCCGTGCGCTGGAAATGATGGATAAACACACGATGGACTTGCTCTCCAGCGAATAAGATCGCGTGGTGCAGTCCTATGGTTATCACCAGAAGGTAGCACTTTGCAGTGCTGCCTTTTGGCGTTTATCTTCTGTCAATCTTCATCCAGGCCGCTTTGAAGCCGTATGAATAAATTGAACACTTGCCCGGGAGGAGCGGCTTATTAAACCGCTCTTCGCCAAAGGCCCCTCATTGGGCGTGCGCTTGTTGGTGCTGGTCGTGCTATCGGTCGCGCTAATGGTAGTGGATGCCCGCTTCACATTGCTCAAGCCCGTGCGCAGTCAAATGTCGCTGGTGCTGATGCAGTCCTATTGGATTACCGATTTTCCTCAGCGCTTGTGGCAGGGTGTGGCTAGTCAATTCGGCAGCCGTACCGAGCTGGTCGCGGATAACGAAAAACTCAAAACCGAAAACCTTCTGCTTCAGGGCCGTATGCAAAAGCTGGCCGCCCTGACCGAGCAGAACGTTCGCCTGCGCGAGTTGTTGAACTCTTCTGCGCTGGTTAACGAGAAGGTTGAAGTGGCCGAGTTGATCGGCATGGACCCGAACCCCTTTACCCATCGCATCATCATCAACAAGGGTGAACGCGACGGCGTAGTGCTGGGGCAGCCGGTGCTCGATGCTCGAGGCCTGATGGGGCAAGTGGTTGAGCTGATGCCCTATACCTCACGGGTTTTGTTGCTGACCGATACCACCCACAGTATTCCGGTGCAGGTAAACCGTAACGGTTTGCGCGCCATTGCCAGCGGCACGGGTAATCCCGAGCGTCTGGAATTGCGCCATGTGGCCGACACCGCGGATATCAAGGTGGGTGACTTGCTGGTCAGCTCGGGCCTGGGCCAGCGTTTCCCGGCCGGGTATCCAGTGGCAACCGTCAAAGAAGTGATTCATGACTCGGGTCAGCCGTTCGCCATTGTGCGTGCCGTTCCGACAGCCGCCTTGAACCGCAGTCGCTATTTACTGCTGGTATTCAGCGACAGCCGCACCCCGGAAGAGCGGGCCAACGATGCAGCCAAGGCCCAGGAGGCCGAGCAGAACGGTGAAGCACCTCCGGTCATTCCGGCAACTGTGCCCAAACCGGTAGTGCCTGCGGTTGCACCTGCACCTGCACCGGTTGCTACTCCGGTCCCGGCTGCCAGCCATTCCGGTGCGGTGAAAAAATCTGCTCCAGCGCCAACCCCCGCCGCAGCCAACCCGCCAGCAGCTGCGCCGGCCACGACTCGGGAGAGGCAATAATGGCGAGTACCCGTTCGAATAATGGCTGGATGATCTGGCTAACGTTCGCCATCGGCCTGTTACTCAGCATTTCGCCGATGCCGCAGTTCATGGAAATCCTGCGTCCGCTCTGGCTGGCCTTGTTACTGGCTTTCTGGGCGCTCTACATGCCACATAAGGTGGGCATGGTCACGGCATGGTGCCTGGGGCTGGCCGAAGATGTGCTGTACGGCACGTTATTGGGGCAGAACGCATTAATTCTGACCCTCATTACGTTCCTGGTGCTGTCGCTGCAGCAGCGTCTGCGGATGTTCCCCATGTGGCAGCAAAGCTTGGTGATTCTGGTGATCTTCGGTCTCGCTCAGCTGGCTCAGTTGTGGCTAAGTGCTTTGACCGGCAACCGACAACCAACCCTGGCGCTGATACTGCCTGCACTGGTCAGCGCACTGCTTTGGCCTTGGGTCAGTTACGGTCTGCGCGGCTTGCGCAGGCGTTTTAAAATCAATTAACAGGAGCGCGAGCCATTTCCTGGTTTGTGCACTTTGACAGGGAGATGTCACGATGCTTTCGCTTTATCTGGCTTCTGGTTCGCCACGTCGACGCGAGTTGCTGACTCAAATCGGCGTGTCGTTCAATACAATCAGTGCCGCCATTGACGAAACCCCTTTTGCAAACGAATCCCCTTTGGCCTATGTCGAGCGCCTGGCGCTGGAAAAGGCTCGTGCGGGATTTGATCGGCTGCTCGAATCGATACTCGGCAGCACATTTTGCGTGCTGGGTGCTGACACGGCCGTCGTGCTTGATGGTCACATTCTTGGCAAGCCAGTCGACGAGGTGGATGCCTTGGCTATGCTCATGGCGTTATCTGGCCGCGAGCATGAAGTACTGACTGCCGTCGCGCTTATTGATGCCGAGCGCAGTGAAACTCGCGTCGTGAGAAGCCGGGTCAGCTTTCGGAACATCAGTAAACAAGAAGCCTGCCTGTATTGGGCCAGCGGTGAACCTCGGGACAAAGCAGGTGGTTACGCCATTCAGGGGCTGGCCGCAGTGTTCGTTGCAGGCCTTAATGGCAGTTATTCGGGCGTGGTGGGGTTACCTGTATGCGAAACCGCAGAACTGCTGGGGCATTTCGGCATACCCTGTTGGCAAAACCTTAACGTGCGCTGAATACCGCACCTACGAGACGTGGCACTAATGTGATGACGCCTGAACGAGACCCAGCCATGAGTGAAGAGATCCTGATCAACATCACGCCGATGGAATCGCGCGTGGCGGTGGTAGAGAACGGTGTTCTGCAAGAGGTGCATGTCGAGCGTACCCAGCGCCGGGGCATTGTCGGCAATATTTATAAAGGCAAGGTGGTCAGGGTTTTACCCGGCATGCAGGCCGCCTTTGTCGATATCGGTCTGGACCGTGCGGCATTCATTCACGCCTCCGAGATTTCCCTGCGCGAAGGCCAGGCCGTAGAAAGCATCAGTGCGCTGGTGCATGAAGGCCAAAGCCTGGTGGTGCAAGTCACCAAAGACCCGATTGCCTCCAAGGGCGCACGCCTCACCACTCAACTATCGATCCCTTCGCGCTATCTGGTGTATATGCCACGTACCGCGCATGTGGGCATTTCGTTGAAAATCGAAGACGAAGCCGAGCGTGACCGCCTCAAGCAGGTGGTCAGCGATTGCGTGGCCAAAGAGGGGATCAAGGAAGCCGGTGGCTTCATTCTGCGTACGGCGGCCGAGGGTGCCGGGGCCGAAGAAATCCTCATGGACATTCGTTACCTGCGGCGCCTGTGGGACCAGATTGGCTCGCAGATCAAAACCGTCGGCGCCCCGAGCGTGATCTATGAGGACTTGGGTCTGGCGTTGCGCACATTGCGTGACCTGGTCAGCCCCAAGATCGAAAAAATCCGCATCGATTCACGTGAAACCTTTCAACGGACCACGCAGTTTGTTGCCGAGCTGATGCCGGAAATTGCGGATCGCCTTGAGCACTACCCGGGCGAGCGGCCGATTTTTGATCTCTATGGTGTCGAAGACGAGATCCAGAAAGCGCTGGATCGCAAGGTGCCGCTCAAGTCCGGTGGTTATCTGGTGGTTGATCCGGCGGAAGCCATGACCACTATCGACGTTAACACCGGCGCGTTTGTGGGGCACCGCAACCTCGAAGAAACCATCTTCAAGACCAACCTCGAAGCCGCCACCGCCATCGCCCGGCAACTGCGCCTGCGCAACCTGGGCGGGATCATCATCATCGATTTCATCGACATGGAAGATGAAGAGCACCAGCGTCAGGTATTGCGCACCCTCGAAAAACAACTTGAGCGTGATCACGCCAAGACCAACATCATCGGTATCACTGAGCTGGGCCTGGTGCAGATGACCCGCAAGCGCACCCGCGAGAGTCTGGAGCAGGTGCTGTGTGAGCCCTGCGTATGCTGTCAGGGCCGTGGCAAGCTGAAAACTGCGGAAACCATCTGCTACGAGATTTTCCGTGAAATTCTCCGGGAAGCACGCGCTTATCAGGCTGTTGGCTATCGTGTATTGGCCAATCAGAAAGTAGTCGATCGCTTGCTGGACGAAGAGTCGGGCAACGTCGCCGAACTGGAAGGATTTATCGGGCGTACGATCCGCTTTCAAGTTGAAACAATGTATTCCCAGGAACAATACGACGTGGTGCTGCTCTGAAGTATCCTGCATGCCGCATTAAAAAGGGGCTCACTCCTGCCCCTTTGATCATCATTGAAGGGGCCGCCTGACATGGAGCGTCTAAAACGCTTTTTTGCCGCGTTGACCCGTTGGGGGCTAGGGTCGGTCGCCTTGATTCTGGTGCTCACGGCGCTGTACGTCAGCCTGGGTCGTGAACTGACACCCCTGATCGCCGAGTATCGCGTAGAAGTCCAGAACAAAGCCCGCGAAGCCCTGGATATGCCGCTGACCATTGGCAGCCTTGAAGGGCGCTGGAGTGGCATGAGGCCAGTGCTGTTGGCCCACGATGTCATGGTCGGGGAGGGCAACAGTGCCCTGCGTCTGGATCAAGTGCAGGTGGTTCCCGATATGTGGGCCAGCCTGCTGAACCGCGAAATTCGTCTTGCCCATGTGCAACTTGATGGCCTGCAACTGAGCTTGCGTCAGGACCAGAATGGTCATTGGGCGCTTGAAGGGTTGCCGGTACAGGACGATCAGCCGCTGGACCCTGAGCAGCTGTTGAATCAATTGCAGCGTGTGGCCCGGGTATCGCTGCTTGATAGCCAGGTGACTCTGGAACCGTGGGCGCACGCCCCGATGACCCTGACCTATGTGGGGCTCTCTCTTGATGCGGGAGCCTCTGATCAGCGGCTCGATGCCCGCTTCACCCTGCCTGATGGCCAGCCTGTGGCGATGAGCCTCAAGGCACAGGTCCAGGCCAGCCACTGGCGCGACGGTGCGGTTCAAGCCTATCTGAGCCTGCCGCAAAGTGATTGGGCCAAGTGGTTGCCCGCCAGCCTGATCAAGCCCTGGAAAGTGTCCGAGCTAAAAGCCGGCGGTGAATTCTGGTTTAACTGGAGCAAGGGCTCGGTGCAAAGTGCCGTTGCGCGCTTGAATGCGCCATCACTGCGCGGTGCTTACGCAGAGCGAAAGCCTGAGGCCGTTGAGGACCTGGCGCTGCATGCCTGGGTCCAGCGTGCAGATCAAGGCTTCAAAGTGGTGCTGGATTCACTGGCGATGAATCTGGGCAAGGAGCGCTGGGAAACCCGGATGCAGTTGCAGCAGTTCGCCGCTACCGACAAAGAGCAGGAACGCTGGCACTTACAGGCCGATCACCTGGATCTGACTCCGATCACCCCGTTGATGGATTCCCTCGCGCCAGTACCAGAGGCCGCCGCTAAAGTCATCGACCAACTGAAAGTGACCGGGGCATTACGCAATGTGCTGGTCGACTATCGGCCCGATGCAACCGACGATCAAAAGCTCAGCTTTGCTGCCAACCTGCAACAAGTGGGTTTCAATGCCACCCATGGCGCGCCTGCGGCACGTAATGTCAGCGGTCTGATCAGCGGGGATCTGGGCAAGGGCGAGCTGCGCCTGGACAGCAAAGACTTCTCGCTGCACCTGGAGCCGATTTTTGCCAAGCCCTGGCAATACCTGCAGGCCAACGCCTTGCTCACCTGGAAGCTGGATAAAAACAGCTTCACCCTGATAGCGCCTGCCATCAAAGTGCTGGGGGAGGAAGGCAAGATTGCCGCTGACTTCTTGATCCGTATTCATATGGATCATTCTGAAGAAGACTACATGGACCTGCGCGTAGGTCTGAGCGATGGCGATGGGCGCTTTACCCCCAAATACTTGCCTGAGGTATTGAGCCCGGCGCTCACCGAATGGCTGAGTACGGCCATTATCAAAGGCAAGGTTGAAGAAGGCTTCTTCCAGTATCAGGGCTCGCTCAGTCACGATGCGGTGGCAGCGGCGCGCAATATCAGCCTGTTCTTCAAGGTTCATGGAGCCGAGCTGGATTTCCAGCCCGGCTGGCCCCATGTGCGCAATGTGTCGGGTGATGTATTCATCGAAGACAGCGGTGTACGCATCATGGCCAGTCAAGGTCAGTTGCTCGACACCAAGGTGCGCAATGTCGCGGTCAGTATTCCCCATGTGCCCGCGGGCAAGGTCAGCCACCTGTTTCTGGACGGCGATTTTGACGGTGGCCTGGGCGACGGTCTGAAAATCCTTCAGGAAGCACCGATCGGTACCGCTGACACCTTTGCCGGATGGCAAGGCGAAGGTTCGCTCAAAGGCCGTGTCGACCTCGATATCCCTCTGGAAAAAAGCGTAGAGCCGAAGATCCTGGTGGACTTCAAAACCGACAAGGCGCGCTTGAAACTCAGCGAGCCCGAACTTGAGTTGACTCAACTCAAGGGTGACTTTCGTTTTGACAGTGCCAAAGGCTTAAGTGGTAAAGGAATCAGTGCAAGGGTCTTTGATCGCCCGGTTACGGCGCAGATATTCGCTGATGGCAAACCAGGCAGGCTGAGCACCCGTGTTGTGGCAAACGGTCAGGTCGGGGTCAAGAAACTCACTGACTGGCTCAAGTTCAACCAGCCGATACCTGTCTCCGGGGATTTGCCTTATCAACTGCAGCTCACTCTGGATGGAGCCGACAGCCAGTTGCGGGTCAGTTCCAGTCTAAAAGGCGCCGTGGTCGATCTGCCGGCACCGTTCGGCCTGACCTCCAGCCAAACCCGCAATACCATATTCCGCATGACCCTGCAGGGGGCCGAGCGCCGGTACTGGTTTGACTACGGCGATCTGGCAAACCTGACCTTCGCTGCGCCCAACGGCAAATTCGAAGACGGGCGAGGCGAGTTGTTCCTGGGGGATGGCGACCCAGTGTTGCCGCCCACCAAAGGGTTACGCATTCGGGGCGTACTGTCGGAGCTAGACGTTGCGCCATGGCAGGCTCTGGTGGAACGCTATGCGGGCAAGGACCCGGGAGGCAGCGCCAAGCAGATGCTCAGCAGTGCGGACTTCAAGGTAGGCAAGCTGACCGCGTTCGGTACGCAACTGGATCAGGTCAGCCTGCAGATGAAGCGCAGTGCGGCGTCCTGGGGGCTACAGATTGACAGCAAGCAGGCCACGGGCTCTGTGACCTTGCCCGATGCCAAGAACGCTCCGATTGTGGTCACGATGCAGACCATTCGCCTGCCGGCGCCTGATCCCAAGGCCGTGACTGACGACAATTCCCCGGACCCGCTGGCTTCAGTCGATCCACGCAAAATACCTGCGCTGGACATCATTATTCGCCAGCTTTATCAAGGGCCGGACCTGCTGGGCGCATGGTCGCTGAAAGTGCGTCCTACCAGCCGCGGAATCAACCTTAACGATCTGAACCTGGGGCTCAAGGGTTTGCTGCTCGAAGGTTCGGGCGGTTGGGATGGGGTCGCGGGTGCGAGCAACAGTTGGTACAGGGGGCGTATCGGCGGGCGTAATCTGGCTGACGTATTGAAGAACTGGGGCTTTGCGCCGAGTGTAACCAGTGACAATTTCCATGTGGACGTTGATGGGCGCTGGCCGGGTTCTCCTGCCTGGATCGGCCTCAAGCGTTTCTCGGGCACCCTGGATGCTTCGTTGAATAAAGGCCAGTTTGTCGAGGTCGATGGCAGCGCTCAGGTGTTGCGTATTTTTGGCCTGTTGAACTTCAACGCCATCGGCCGCCGCTTGCGTCTGGATTTCTCGGATCTGTTCGGCAAAGGCTTGAGCTATGACCGGGTCAAAGGCGTGCTCAATGCCAGCAGTGGTGTTTACAGCACATCCCGGCCGGTGCTGATGACCGGGCCGTCCACGAACCTTGAACTCAGTGGCACGCTGAATATGATCACCGACCAGGTCAACGCCAAACTGCTGGTGACCCTGCCTGTGACCAACAACCTGCCACTGGCGGCCCTGCTGGTGGGCGGGCCGGCGGCAGGTGGAGCCATGTTCTTGCTCAACAAACTGATCGGCGATCAGGTGTCGCGCTTCGCCAGTGTGCAATACAGCATCCAGGGCCCGTGGATCGATCCGAAGATCACGTTCGACAAGCCTTTTGAGAAAAACTAGGAGTAGCATGGCGTCAGACATTTCAAGGAGTGCGCCATGTCGCTTGCAGTGATTCAAATGGTCAGTCAGAGCGACGTGCTGGCCAATCTGGCCCAGGCCCGGCGTCTGCTGGAGCAGGCCGCAGAGCGCGGCGCGCAGCTGGCCGTACTGCCGGAAAATTTCGCGGCGATGGGCCGGCGCGATGTCGTCGATATCGGTCGCGCCGAGGCCATGGGGCAGGGGCCGATCCTGCCATGGTTGAAACAGACTGCTCGTGACCTCAACTTATGGATAGTGGCAGGCACTTTACCGCTGCCGCCCGAGGGGCAACCAAACGCTAAGGTCAACGCCTGTTCATTGTTGATCAATGCCGATGGCGAGCAGGCAGCGCGATACGACAAACTGCACCTGTTTGATGTGGACGTGTCTGACAGTCGTGGTCGTTACCGTGAATCCGATGACTATGCGCCGGGCACCCGGGTAGTAGTAGCCGATACCCCGGTAGGCAAACTGGGCCTTAGCGTCTGCTACGACCTGCGTTTTCCGGAGCTGTATAGCGAGTTAAGGGCAGCTGGCGCTGAATTGATTAGCGCGCCTTCGGCTTTTACCGCGGTTACCGGCGAGGCGCACTGGGATGTACTGATTCGTGCGCGGGCTATAGAAACTCAATGCTACCTGTTGGCCGCAGCCCAGGGTGGGGAACATCCCGGGCCGCGTGAAACCTGGGGGCATGCCGCAATAATCGACCCTTGGGGGCGGGTGCTGGCAGAGCAGGCCAAAGGCGAAGGGGTGTTGCTGGCCGAGCGTGACAGCGTAGAACAAGCGGCCATCAGGGCCCGCATGCCGGTGGTGAACCATCGGCGTTTTTTTTCGCAGGGCGCACAGAAGCAAGTTTAGAGCCGTTTCGGTTAGATGCATTTTTTGTGGGAGCTGACTTGCCAGCGATAGCAGCACGGCAGTGCGCCAGACAGATCCAGTTGTCTGCATCGCCAGCAAGCTGGCTCCCGCAGTAATTTTCAGGCCCGTGGGTTCAGCGCTCAAAGATGCTGAAGCAGGGGCCAAGACGGAGTGAATATGAGCGACTTGTTGACCTCAGTCAGCGAACATCTGTTGGCACCGGGCGGTGTCACCATTGAAAGCCTGCAAAGCGTTTTGGGTGATCTGGCCGGGCCAGGCATTGATGCGGCAGATTTGTATTTCCAGGGCCAGATATCCGAGTCCTGGGCCCTGGAAGACGGCATTGTCAAAGAAGGCAGCTTCAACCTTGACCAGGGTGTAGGCGTACGTGCGCAATCCGGCGAAAAAACCGGATTTGCCTACAGCAACGCCATCACCCTGGATGCACTGGGTCTGGCTGCACGTGCTGCGCGATCGATCTCGCGTGCCGGGCAAAACGGCACCGTTCAAGCCTTCACCACGCAAGATGTCGCTCAGCTGTATGCGCCGGATAACCCGCTTGAGGTCATCAGCCGCGCAGAAAAAGTCGAGCTGCTCAAGCGTGTCGATGCTGCCACCCGGGCGCTCGACCCTCGTATTCAACAGGTCACCGTGAGTATGGCCGGGGTCTGGGAACGCATTCTGGTGGCATCCACCGACGGCGGCCTGGCTGCGGATGTACGGCCTTTGGTGCGCTTCAACGTGAGTGTGATCGTCGAGCAAAATGGCCGTCGCGAGCGCGGCGGCCATGGCGGCGGGGGGCGTACCGATTACCGCTACTTCCTTACTGAAGACCGTGCCATGGGGTATGCCCGTGAGGCGCTGCGTCAGGCACTGGTCAACCTTGAGGCCGTGCCGGCTCCGGCGGGCACCATGCCGGTGGTACTGGGTTCCGGCTGGTCCGGCGTACTGCTGCACGAAGCCGTTGGCCATGGTCTGGAAGGCGATTTCAACCGTAAGGGCAGTTCGGCCTACAGCGGGCGCATGGGCGAGATGGTCGCCTCCAAGCTGTGCACCATCGTCGATGACGGCACCCTGGCGGGTCGTCGTGGCTCGTTGAGCGTGGATGACGAAGGCACCCCTACCGAGTGCACGACGCTGATCGAAAATGGTGTGCTCAAGGGTTACATGCAGGACAAGCTCAATGCACGACTGATGGGTGTGGCCCGCACTGGCAACGGTCGTCGCGAGTCTTACGCGCATTTGCCGATGCCGCGCATGACCAACACTTACATGCTGGGTGGCGAAAGTGATCCGGCAGAAATCATCGCATCGGTGAAGAAAGGCATTTATTGCGCGAATCTGGGCGGCGGACAGGTGGATATCACCAGCGGCAAGTTCGTGTTCTCCACCAGTGAGGCGTACATGATCGAGGACGGCAAAATCACTTACCCGATCAAAGGCGCGACCCTGATTGGCAACGGGCCGGAAGCGATGAGCAAGGTGTCGATGGTCGGTAACGATCTGGCGCTGGACAGCGGCGTGGGAACCTGTGGCAAGGATGGACAGTCGGTGCCGGTGGGTGTTGGCCAGCCAACCTTGAAGATTGACGCGATCACCGTCGGCGGTACGGGCGGGTGATAAAGACTGGGTGGGCTGCAATGCAACCCACCCATTGGTCGGGGATCAACGCAGACCGCGTTGAACCTCGTCCAGGTCACGAATGTACTTGAACAATTTGCGGCTTGCGGCCGGCGCCTTGTTATGGGCAAGTTCGTGTTGAGCCTGACGTACGAGCGAACGCAATTGCTGGCGGTCGGTCTCGGGGAAATCGGCAACGAACTTTTCAAGTACGTCGTCGGAGCCCGCGATCAAGCGGTCACGCCAGCGTTCGAGTCCGTGGAAACGTTCGTTGTATTGGCGAGAAGAGGCATCTACTTGATCAATCAATGCAAGGATTTCGTCGATCGGTTGATCGCGCATCAGCTTGCCGATGAACATCATATGGCGCTTGCGCGCAATATTGGCCGTGTGTTTTGGAGCATCTGCCAGAGCCTTGCGCAAGGCGTCGGTCAAAGGCAGTTTTTTCAGCAAATCAGGCTTGAGTGTCGTGAGACGCTCGCCCAGATCAACCAGAGCATGCAGCTCTTTTTTGACCTGTGTTTTGCTTTTTTCGCCGTCGAAGGCGTCGTCGTAAGAATCAACCATGGTGGCAGTCCGCAAAGAAACGCCGCCATGATAACCAGTCGGGGGCCGCTTGTCCGGCCCGGTCGCTCGGCGGCCCTGCCGAAAACAGAATTTGAGTGGAGAAAACCATGAGTGCAGTACAAAGCGTCGGCCCGCAGGCCTTGCCGGCACTGCAAGAGCAGGTCGAGCAAATCATCGCTGAAGCAAAGCGCCAGGGTGCCAGTGCCTGTGAAGTTGCAGTGTCGCTGGAGCAGGGCCTGTCGACCTCTGTACGCCAGCGTGAAGTTGAAACCGTTGAGTTCAATCGTGACCAGGGTTTTGGTATCACGCTCTACGTGGGGCAGCGCAAGGGTTCGGCCAGCACCTCGGCTACCGGCCCTGATGCTATCCGCGAAACGGTTGCTGCAGCCCTGGCCATCGCCAAGCACACATCAGAAGATGAAAGTTCGGGCCTGGCAGACGCCAGCCTGATGGCGCGTGACCTGAAAGACTTTGATGTTTTTCATACCTGGGACATCACCCCCGAACAAGCCATCGAGAAGGCGCTGGCTTGTGAAGCTGCGGCATTCGATGCCGACAGCCGGATCAAAAATGCCGATGGCACGACCCTCAGCACCCACCAGGGCTGCCGTGTGTACGGCAACAGCAACGGGTTTACCGGTGGTTCGGCTTCGACCCGGCACAGCCTGAGCTGCGTGATGATTGCTGAAGGCGACGGCCAGATGCAGCGCGACTACTGGTATGACGTTAACTGCCAGGGCGAGCTGTTGATGGATGCGGCAACCATCGGTCAGCGCGCTGCAGAACGCGCGGCCCGTCGTTTGGGCTCGCGCCCGGTGCCTACCTGCGAAGTGCCGGTGCTGTTCTCGGCCGAACTGGCCGGTGGTTTGTTCGGCAGCTTCCTGGGGGCGATCTCGGGGGGCAACCTGTACCGCAAGTCGTCCTTCTTGCTGGATGCCATGGGCCAGCAGATTTTCCCTGAATGGTTGACCCTGGATGAGCGTCCGCACTTGATGCGTGCCATGGGCAGCTCGTCGTTTGATAACGATGGCCTGGCTACCTACGCCAAACCGTTCATCAAAGACGGCGAGCTGGTGTCCTACATCCTCAGCACCTATTCCGGACGCAAGCTGGGCCTGCCAAGCACCGCCAACGCGGGCGGCGTGCACAACCTGTTCGTGACCCATGGTGATGAAGACCAGGCCGCGCTGATCCGGCGCATGGGGCGCGGCCTGTTCGTCACCGAGCTGATGGGCAGCGGGCTGAACATGGTTACGGGCGATTATTCCCGTGGCGCCGCAGGTTTCTGGGTCGAAAACGGCGAGATCCAGTTCCCGGTTCAGGAAGTGACCATTGCCGGCAACATGCGCGACATGTTCAAGCAGATCGTTGCCGTGGGTAATGACCTGGAGTTGCGCAGCAACATCCGCACCGGTTCAGTACTCATTGAGCGAATGATGGTGGCTGGCAGTTAACGCTGTGTGCTGCTAATCAGGGCGTATCACTTATTCGGTGATACGCCTTTTTTTTACCCGCAGGAACAGGCTTGTGCGGCACATCCTCAAGCAGGCTTGTTTTGATAATCAATATCGCTTAATAATGAGTCTCATTATCGAGTGAGCCCGGGTCATGAGTTCTGCCTTGCATGAAGGGCCTTATCTGGAAAGCTGGCGCTGGATGAGCCGTCAGATCCGTTGCGGGCTGGCGCCTGACGAACCGCGCCTGATTGAGCATTACCTGGCCGAAGGCCGTTATCTGGCCGCCTGCACGTCAACGTCACCCTGGACGATTGCCGTGACCACTTTCCGGCTGCTGCTGGACACGGCAAGCGACACCGCGCTGCCCTGGCAGTGGCGCACCCTGTGCCTGGACCACGCGTGGCGCCCGTTGCGCGATATCGAAACTCAAGCCCTGTGTACCTGCCGCCTCAAGCGCTGGCAAAGCTTTGCCTGGCAATTGGCAACCTGCGAGCTCGAGCCATCAATTTCTTTAACAGAACTGCTGCAAGGATTTCCTGATGAGTAATACGCGTATAGAACGTGACAGCATGGGCCAATTGCACGTACCTGAGGCCGCGCTGTATGGCGCCCAGACCCAGCGTGCGGTGGATAACTTCCCGATCAGTCATCAGCGTATGCCCGCGCAATTCATTCGCGCCCTGATCCTGGCCAAAGCTGCTGCTGCCAGGGCCAACGTTGAACTCGAGCAGATCAGCGAGGCGCAGGGCAACGCCATTGTCGAGGCTGTGCAAATCCTTTTGGCCGCAGACTTCATGGAACACTTCCCGGTGGATATTTTCCAGACCGGTTCGGGCACCAGTTCCAACATGAATGCCAACGAAGTGATTGCCACGCTGGCCACCCGGGTATTGGGAGAGGCGGTTAATCCGAATGATCATGTCAACTGCGGGCAAAGCAGCAACGACATCATTCCCACCACCATCCATGTCAGCGCGGCGCTGGGCCTGCATGAGCAACTGCTGCCCGCGCTGACCCATCTGGTGCAGGTGATTGAGCATAAGGCTGAACAGGTTCACGTCTATGTCAAAACCGGCCGAACGCACTTGATGGACGCCATGCCCGTGCGCATGAGCCAGGTCCTCAATGGCTGGGCACAACAGCTCAAGGCCAATATCGGGCACTTGCACAACCTGCAGCCTGCGCTGCAATCGCTGGCCCAGGGCGGCACTGCCGTGGGTACCGGGATCAACGCCCATCCGCAGTTCGCAGGTTTGTTCAGTCAGCAGCTCAGTGCATTGACCAATGTACCGTTCACGCCAGGCCAAGACCTGTTTGCCTTGATCGGTTCCCAGGACACCGCTGTTTGCGTCTCGGGCCAGCTCAAGGCCACGGCCGTATCGCTGATGAAGATCGCCAATGACCTGCGCTGGATGAACTCCGGCCCGCTGGCCGGCTTGGGTGAAATCGAGCTTGAGGCCTTGCAGCCGGGGTCTTCGATCATGCCGGGCAAGGTCAATCCGGTGATTCCTGAAGCCACGGCCATGGTCGCAGCACAGGTGATTGGCAACGACGCGGTGATCACCATCGCCGGTCAATCCGGCAACTTCGAACTGAATGTGATGCTGCCGGTGATTGCCCAGAACCTGCTGAGCAGCATCGAATTGCTGGCCAATTCCAGTCGTTTACTGGCTGACAAGGCGATCGCCAGCTTCAAAGTTAACGACGCCAAGCTTAAGGAAGCGCTGTCGCGCAATCCGATCCTGGTGACGGCCCTGAATCCGATCATTGGTTATCAAAAGGCCGCTGAAATTGCCAAGGCCGCCTATCAACAGGGGCGGCCGGTGATTGACGTTGCCCTTGAATACACAGACCTGTCGCGCAGTCAGCTTGAGGTCTTGCTAGACCCCGAGAAACTGACTGCCGGCGGCGTTTAACCCTGGACACTGCTTTGGAGGTTCACATGGAGCACTGGAGACGCACGATCGAAAGAGCCAATCGCTGTTTCGCTGTGGGCGAGCTGGTCGATGCTCGAGAGCACTACTTGCAGGCTCTCGCGCTGGCCCAGGTACTGTTCGAGCGCTGGAGTGATGCCGACGAAGCAGTGGCAGCCTGCGTTATTTCACACCACAACCTGGCGGATCTGCATTTACGCCTTAACCAGCCAGAGGAGAGCGTCGAGTACCTCTGTGCGATTCACCAGCGCTTGCTGCAAACCATGCAGAACCCTCGTCTGACCTCTGCGTTGCGCGAAGCCGCGCTGCGCCAGAGCAGCAAAACCTATGTCGAGCTTTTGAACTTCATCAGTGATCACGGCGAATACCCGCGGTCCAGTCTGTTGCTCAAAAGTAACGTGGCTCAGACCGGTCACGAGTTCTCAACCGTCAGCGGCCATCATTCAGGAGCACATTGATATGACTTTTACCTTGCCTGCGTTGCCTTATGCCTACGATGCACTTGAGCCGCATATTGATGCGCAAACCATGGAAATTCACTACACCAAGCATCACCAGACCTACATCAATAATCTCAACGCCGCCGTTGACGGGACTGAGTGGGCGCAATGGCCAGTAGAAAAACTGGTCGCCGGTGTTCAGCAACTTCCCGAAAAACTGCGGGCTGCGGTCATCAATCAAGGCGGCGGGCATGCCAACCACTCGCTGTTTTGGGAAGTCATGAGCCCTCAGGGCGGCGGGCGCCCGGACGGCGTATTGGCCAAGGCAATTGATGAGCAGCTGGGTGGGCTTGAGGTGTTCAAGGATAACTTTACCAAGGCCGCCCTGACCCGTTTCGGCAGCGGCTGGGCATGGTTGAGCGTGACCCCGCAAAAAACGCTGGTGGTCGAGAGCAGTGGTAATCAGGACAGCCCGTTGATGAATGGCAACACGCCGATTCTGGGGCTGGACGTGTGGGAGCACGCTTACTATCTGCGCTATCAAAACCGTCGCCCGGAATACATTAATGCGTTTTACAACGTGATCAACTGGCCGGAAGTGGCGCGCCGTTATCAGGCAGCGGTTGCCTGATAACGCTGAAAAGGATTCAGGTCGATTATGGGCACGCAACTATTAGCGGTCGGTGGTGTGCGGATGTTCCGTTATGCCCTCGGCACGCTCTTGCTGTTGGCGGGCACGGCCTTGCTGGTGGCCAAAGGACTGGTCTGGCTGGACCTTGAGCCAAGAATGTTACGGGCACTTCAAGGCGGATCACTCTGTGCGTTGGGCACAGCTCTGGGCGCGGTGCCGGTACTGGTGATCCGCAAAATGCCGGTGGCGGTGAGTGATACCTTGTTGGGCTTTGGCGCCGGCGTGATGCTGGCGGCCACAGCGTTCTCGTTGATTGTGCCCGGCATTGCGGCGGCTCAAGGCCTGGGGTTGTCATCCTGGGGGGCAAGTGGGCTGGTCAGTGCGGGTATCATGCTGGGTGCGTTCAGCCTGTTTCTGGTTGACCGTAAAGTCTGCGCAGCCGGACCTGAAATGCTTCTCAATCGCCCGGGGGAGCCGGCGATTGCTCCGCGTATCTGGTTGTTTATCATTGCGATTGTGGCGCACAACATCCCTGAGGGGATGGCGGTCGGGGTGTCGGCGGGTGGTGGTATGCCGGATGCCGACAGCCTGGCGATGGGCATCGCCCTGCAGGATGTTCCGGAAGGGCTGGTGATCGCATTAGTGTTGGCGGGTGCCGGGATGTCGCGGGTCAAGGCGTTCCTGATTGGTGCAGCCTCAGGGCTGGTCGAGCCTGTATTTGCGGTGCTCTGCGCCTGGCTGGTTAATTTGGCCGAGGTGTTGTTGCCATTGGGGCTGGCACTGGCAGCAGGGGCAATGCTGTTGGTGGTGACACAAGAAGTGATTCCCGAGTCGCGGCGCAACGGTCACGAGAAGCTGGCAAGCCTGGGATTGTGCGTCGGGTTTTGCTTGATGATGGTGATGGATACGGCCTTGGGGTAGGGCGCTGAAAACGGCAGTGGGAGGTCGGTCAACATTCCCGCTATGGTTACTCGCCCTCATCAAAGTAGTTGTTGATGAGTTTGACCAGCGCATCCAGTGCTTCCTGTTCTTGCTCGCCTTCAGTCTTGAGATGGATTTTTGTGCCCTTGCCGGCGGCAAGCATCATCATGGCCATGATGCTTTTGCCGTCTACCATTGACTCCGGGGTGCGTCCTGCTCTGATCTGGCATGGAAACTGTCCTGCAATGCCGACGAACTTGGCGGATGCCCGAGCGTGCAGGCCCAGCTTGTTGATGATTTCAATTTCCAGTGCAGGCATTGCGGGGTTGATCCTTTCAAGTAAGGTCGCGGTGGCGAACCTGGACATTCTTCAGAGTTTGTTGCAGGCATTGACCGAGCCGTTCGGTGAGGTAAACAGAGCGGTGATGACCACCCGTGCAGCCGATGCCGATGGTGACATATGCGCGGTTGCTGGCGGCGAAGCGGGGTAGCCACTTAAGCAGGTAGCTGGAGATGTCCTGGAACATCTCTTCGACATCAGGTTGTGCTGCCAGATAATCCGCGACGGGTTGATCCAGCCCTGACAACTCGCGCAGTTCAGGCTTCCAGTACGGGTTGGGCAAGCAGCGCACATCAAAAACCAGATCGGCATCGACCGGCATGCCGCGCTTGAAGCCAAACGACTCGACCAAAAAGGCGGTGCCGGGTTCAGGCTTGTTCAGCAGGCGCAGTTTGATGGTATCGCGCAGCTGATACAGGTTCAGGTTAGTGGTGTTGATGGTCAGGTCTGCAAGGTCGGCAATCGGTCCGAGCAATTGGGTCTCGTCTCGAATGGCCTCGGCCAGCGAACGGCTTGCGCTGCTGAGCGGATGACGCCGTCGTGTTTCCGAGAAGCGCTTGAGCAAGGTCTCTTCGTCGGCGTCGAGGAACAACACATCACACTGGATATGCCGGTTGCGTACTTCTTCAAGCAACTGCGGAAAGCGTGACAAGTGGCTTGGCAGGTTTCGCGCATCAATCGATACCGCCACCAGCGGTTGTGCCAGTTCAGTATGAATCAGTGCACGTTCCGCCAACTCCGGCAGCAAGCCGGCTGGCAAGTTGTCGATACAATAGAAACCGTTATCTTCGAGGACGGCGAGGGCGGTACTTTTTCCGGAGCCGGAGCGTCCGCTGACAATGACTAAGCGCATGATAGTTAACCGTTCTGTACGTCCAGAACAACCTGATACAGCGCTTCGTTACTGGGTGCATTGCGTAATCTCTCACGCACTTCTTTGCGATCGAGCATGCTGGCGATCTGCCGGAGCAGTTCCAGGTGTGCATCGGTTGCCGCTTCTGGCACCAGTAAAACGAACAGCAGGTCGACCGGCGCGCCATCGATGGCGTCGAAATCTATGGGAGCTTCAAGATGCAGCAAGGCGCTAACAGGCGACTCGCAGCCCTTGAGGCGGCAATGAGGGATGGCGATGCCGTTACCAAAACCCGTAGATCCGAGTTTTTCACGTGCAATAAGGCTCTCGAAGACATCTTGCATTTCCAGACCCGGCACTTCGCGGCTGATCAGGGTGGCAATTTGTTCGAGTGCGCGCTTTTTACTGCCACCCGGCGCGTTCACCAAAGAACGGCCGGGGGTCAGGATATTTTCAAGTCGAATCATGGGTAGGGGGTATTAACGACCCGTTGCGCCCTGGAGCAGGCTTAGGGTCTTTTCCTTATGCTTTTTCAGTTGGCGATCAAGCTTCTCGTAAAGGCTGTCGATGGCCGCGTACATGTCTTCATTTACGGCATTACCGACAACTTCGCCACCGTGAATATTGAGTGTGGCCTCGATTTTCTGTTGAAGTTTTTCAACAGAGAGAATCACCTGCACATTGGTGATTTTGTCGAAGTGACGTTCCAGTCGTGCGAATTTTTCATTGATCGAGTCGCGGAGCGCTTGGGTGACTTCCAGATGTTGTCCACTGATGTTGACTTGCATGCAGTTTCTCCTTCTGTTGCCATTGCATAAAGTGGCAGGCCGAGCTACCTGCCACTGAAACGCTGTGACCCGTGGCTTACATCAAACGCTTGCGTTCGCTCGAAGGCGCTATCCCGAGGGATTCGCGGTACTTGGCGACGGTGCGACGGGCCACCTGAATACCTTGTGCCTCCAGTAAACCAGCGATCTTGCTGTCACTCAACGGCTTTTTCTGATTTTCAGCCGCTACCAGTTTTTTGATGATGGCACGTATTGCAGTGGACGAGCATTCACCGCCTTCCGAGGTGCTGACATGGCTGGAGAAAAAGTACTTCAATTCATAAATACCGCGTGGGGTATGCATGAATTTCTGTGTCGTAACGCGGGAGATGGTGGACTCGTGCATGCCGACCGCTTCTGCAATGTCATGCAGCACCAGTGGCTTCATTGCTTCGTCGCCATACTCCAGAAAACCGCGTTGATGCTCGACGATCTGGGTCGCCACTTTCATCAGGGTTTCGTTGCGGCTTTGCAGGCTTTTGATGAACCAGCGCGCTTCCTGCAGCTGATTGCGCATGAAGGTGTTGTCGGCGCTGGTGTCGGCACGCCGTACGAAGCCTGCGTACTGCGGGTTGACCCGCAGGCGCGGCACTGATTCCTGGTTGAGCTCCACCAGCCAGCGCTCGTTGTCTTTGCGAACGATCACATCGGGTACGACGTATTCGGCTTCGCCGGATTCGATCTGCGATCCAGGGCGGGGATTAAGGCTTTGTACCCGTTCGATGACCTGGCGCAGTTCGTCTTCTTTGAGCTTCATGCGGCGCATGAGCTGGCTGTAGTCGCGGGCACCCAGCAGGTCGATGTAATCACTCACCAAGCGTTTGGCTTCGTTCAGCCAAGGGGTGTTTGCAGGCAGCTGACGTAATTGCAACAGCAGGCACTCGCTCAGGTTGCGTGCACCAATGCCGGCCGGTTCGAACTGCTGAATACGGTGCAGAACGGCTTCGATCTCATCAAGTTCAATATCCAGCTCTGGATCGAATGCTTCAAGGATCTCTTCCAGGCTTTCGTCGAGATAGCCCTGATTGTTGATGCAGTCGATGAGGGTCACGCCGATCAGTCGGTCGGTGTCAGACATCGGGGCCAGGTTCAGTTGCCACAACAGGTGGCTTTGCAGGCTCTCGCCGGCAGAGGTGCGCGTGGTGAAGTCCCACTCGTCATCATCGTTGCTGGGCAGGCTGCTGGCGCTGGTTTGATAAACGTCTTCCCAGGCAGTGTCGACGGGAAGCTCATTGGGAATGCGTTCGTTCCAGTCGCCTTCCTCCAGGTTATCCACAGTCGGTGCGGATTCCTGGTAGGAAGGTTCCTGAATGTCGCTGTTGGGTTTTTGCTCGATATTGTCGGCCAGGGGATCTGAATTATCGAAGTCGTCGCCGTCTTCCTGGCGTTCGAGCATCGGATTGGATTCCAGGGCCTCCTGGATTTCCTGTTGCAGGTCCAGGGTCGACAATTGGAGCAGGCGGATGGCCTGTTGCAGCTGCGGTGTCATCGTCAGCTGCTGGCCCATTCTCAGGACTAGCGATGGTTTCATGGCTGGGGCTTAAGACCTTATTCGCCGGCGCGCATGGCGCCATCCACTACCAAGGCGCGTGAGCGCCAAACATAAGCAAATTATATGCCTGAAACCGGTGCGTTTGCCTAGAGCGCCAAGATAATAAAAATCATGCGGACTTTCTGCTGCCTTGGCGCCCCGGAGTTCGCGATGTAGCAGGCTTTACAGGCGGAACTCGTGGCCCAGGTAAACTTCTCTTACCAACTCGTTGGCCAGAATCGTTTCAGCATCACCTTCAGCGATCAGTTGTCCGTCATTGACGATATAGGCGGTTTCGCAGATATCGAGGGTTTCACGGACGTTGTGATCGGTGATCAGTACGCCAATGCCCTTGGCCTTGAGGTGATGAATGATTTGCTTGATGTCGCCCACGGATATCGGGTCAACGCCTGCAAAAGGTTCGTCAAGGAGGATGAACTTGGGGGCGGTTGCCAGTGCCCGGGCAATTTCGACCCGGCGACGTTCACCGCCGGACAGGCTCATGCCCAGGTTGTCGCGGATGTGGCTGATGTGGAATTCCTGAAGCAGGCTTTCCAGCTCTTTGCGGCGACCGGCCTTGTCGAGCTCCTTGCGGGTCTCCAGGATCGCCATGATGTTATCGGCGACCGACAGCTTGCGGAAGATGGAGGCTTCTTGCGGCAAGTAGCCAATGCCGGCGCGCGCGCGGCCGTGCATGGGCTGATGGCTGACATCCAGGTCGTCGATCAGTACGCGTCCCTGGTCAGCCTGAACCAGGCCGACAATCATGTAGAAGCATGTGGTTTTGCCGGCACCGTTAGGGCCGAGCAAACCTACGATTTGCCCGCTGTCGATTGACAGGCTGACATCACGCACCACTTGGCGACTCTTGTAGCTTTTGGCCAAATGCTGGGCTTTCAGAGTTGCCATTACTGGGCCTTCTGCTGGTCGGTTTTCTTCTTCGGCTGGATCACCATGTCGATACGTGGGCGCGGTGCAGTTACGTTGGTACCGTTCGCACGCCCGGCATTTGCGACCTGTTTCACCGTGTCATAGACGATTTTCTCGCCTTCGGTGGTGTTGCCGTCGTTGATCACTTTGGCTTTGTCGATCAGCACAATGCGGTTTTGTGGCGCATGGTATTGAATGGTTACGGCATAAGCCTGAACCGGCTTGGGGTCGGTGGCTTTTTGCAACTGCTCGAAATACGCCAGGTTGCCGACCGAGGTCACGATGTCAATTTCACCCGCAGCGTTGCGAGTGATAGTGACCGTGTTGCCGGTGATCTTCATCGAACCCTGGGTGATGATCACATCGCCCTTGTAGGTCGCGACACCTTGTTTGTCATCCAGCTGTGCTTCATTGGCCTGGATGCGGATTGGCTGTTCGTTATCGTTCGGCAGGGCCCAGGCGCTCACGCTTCCCAGTGCTGCGCTCAGGCTGAGCAATAAAGGGAGGGTTTTAACGAGACTCATACTGTCCTCTTACGTTGGACAGCAGGTCCATCCTGCCGTCTTTCAAATATGCTTTCATGCCCTTGCCAGTTGTTACGCCGCCAGCGCCGTCAATTCTAACGTCTTGCTCGGTCTGCGCATATTGCTTCTGGGGGAATACAGTCATGCGGGAACTGGTAATAATCGTAGTGCGATTTTTTTCATCTGTACGGGCCACGCGTACCGAGTCGATCAACTCGACTTCGGTGCCGTCCGGGTTAACTTCTCCGCGCTCACTCTGTACGTGCCACGGGAAAGCTGTGCCGCGGTACATTTGCAGGTCGGGCTTGGTCATCAGGGTGACCTCGGATGCCTGCAGATGCTCAATCTTGTCGGATGTCATTTCATACTGCAGTTTGCCGTCCGGCAAGAATTGCAGGCTGCGCGCGTTAAGGGCGTAATAATCGATAGCGGTTTCATCGACGGCCGCTTTAGGGGTATCGAGAAAACGTTCGGGGCTGATATTCCAGTAGCCAACTGATGCGAACAGCGCAGCAATGACCGTGAATAACAGGATGTTCCGGATCTTTTTGCTCAGCATGGAAAACTCTATAGGTAGGCTGCGTGGGCTGCGTCTAAGCGGCCTTGAGCGCGCAAAATCAATTCGCAGAATTCGCGTGCGGCACCTTCACCGCCACGTGCCTGAGTGACGCCATGGGCGTGCTCGCGAACAAAGCTGGCAGCATTGGCTACTGCCATGCCCAGGCCAACCCGGCGGATAACTGGCAAATCAGGCAGATCATCGCCTAAATAGGCGACCTGTTCATAGCTTAGGTTGAGTTGGCCAAGAAGTTCGTCCAATACCACCAACTTGTCTTCACGGCCCTGGTACAGGTGCCCGATGCCCAGATTTTGTGCGCGTCGTTCAACCACGGGTGTTTTTCGGCCGCTGATAATTGCGGTCTGAACTCCAGCAGCCATCAGCATCTTGATGCCCTGGCCGTCGAGTGTGTTGAAAGTCTTGAACTCGCTGCCGTCTTCGAGGAAGTACAGGCGACCGTCAGTCAAAACACCATCAACGTCGAAGATTGCCAGTTTGATGTCTTTGCCACGCTTAAGTAGTTCGAGGGTCATTACATCACTCCTGCGCGTAGCAAGTCGTGCATGTTCAAGGCGCCAACCGGGCGGTCTTCCTTGTCGACAACAACCAGCGCGCTGATTTTGTGGTCTTCCATAATTTTCAAGGCTTCGGCGGCAAGCATGTCGGCCCGGGCGGTTTTGCCGTGCGGGGTCATGACAGCATCGATGCTGGCATTGCGGATATCGATTTCGCGATCCAGAGTGCGGCGCAAGTCACCGTCAGTGAAGATGCCGGCCAGGCGACCATCTTCTTCTATAACTACGGTCATGCCGAGGCCTTTGTGAGTCATCTCCATCAATGCCTCCTTGAGCAATGTACCGCGTACAACCTGCGGCAGCTCTTCGCCCGAATGCATGACGTTTTCGACTTTCAATAGCAGGCGACGGCCCAGGGCTCCACCCGGATGCGAAAAGGCAAAGTCTTCAGCGGTAAAGCCGCGCGCCTCGAGCAGTGCTATGGCCAGGGCATCACCCAGCACCAAGGTTGCTGTGGTGGAGGAGGTCGGCGCCAGATTTAGCGGGCAGGCCTCCTGGGCCACGCGGGCGTCGAGGCTGACATCGGCGGCCTTCGCCAGTGGCGACTCGGGGTTGCCGGTCATGCTGATCAACTGGATGCCCAAACGCTTGATCAGCGGCAGCAGGGTGACAATTTCAGCCGTCGATCCCGAGTTGGACAGCGCGAGGATGATGTCGTCGCGGGTAATCATGCCCATGTCGCCATGGCTGGCTTCCGCCGGGTGGACGAAAAAGGCGGTGGTGCCGGTACTGGCCAGGGTTGCAGCAATTTTGTTGCCGATGTGCCCGGACTTGCCCATGCCGACCACGACTACCCGGCCCTTACTGGCCAAAATCATCTCGCAAGCGCGTACAAAATCAGCGTCGATATGAGCCAGTAAACCTTCTACGGCTTCCAGTTCGAGGCGGATGGTGCGTTGGGCAGATTGGATCAGGTCGCTGGATTGGCTCATGTTTGAAGTCGGATAGCCTGAGAAAAGGCAAAGATTATAGCGGTTATGCGCCATTCCCTCACGCTAGATCGTCGTGCTTTGTTGTCACTTGCTACAAACTCCTGCCTGAATCGACTTTATTTCGCTGTCTGGAACCTGATACGGCACTCCTTCGGCCTTGGGCGGTCACTATGAGCAGTGGTATAGTTCGCCGCCAGTTCGGCCCGCTCAGGGAACGCGCTCCTTATATCAAGGAGCAAAGTGTCCGGGTGAGAGGCAGAGGCTGCATCGCAAGGAGTTTAGATGAGCGCCGATAACGCCTACGCGGTCGAGCTGAAGGGAGTGTCCTTCAAGCGCGGTACGCGCAGCATCTTCAATAATGTCGATATTCTGATTCCGCGTGGCAAGGTCACGGGAATCATGGGGCCTTCCGGCTGCGGCAAGACCACCCTTTTACGTTTGATGGGAATGCAACTGCGTCCCAACAGCGGAGAGGTGTGGGTCAACGGTCAGAACCTGCCGACGCTGTCGCGCAGCGATCTGTTCGATGCCCGCAAGCACATGGGGGTGTTGTTTCAGAGCGGGGCGCTGTTCACTGACCTGGACGTGTTCGAGAACGTGGCCTTCCCGCTGCGGGTTCACACCCAGTTGCCGGAAGAAATGATTCGCGACATCGTGCTGCTTAAATTGCAGGCGGTGGGACTGCGCGGAGCCATTGACCTGATGCCCGATGAGTTGTCCGGTGGCATGAAGCGCCGGGTTGCCCTGGCACGGGCGATTGCTTTGGACCCGCAAATCCTGATGTATGACGAACCCTTTGTCGGGCAGGATCCGATCGCGATGGGGGTTTTGGTACGCCTGATTCGCCTGCTCAATGATGCGTTGGGCATCACCAGTATCGTGGTCTCTCACGATCTGGCTGAAACAGCGAGCATTGCTGACTATCTGTATGTAGTCGGTGATGGCCAGGTGCTGGGTCAGGGTACGCCTGAAGAACTGATGAACGCCGATAACCCGCGCATTCGCCAGTTCATGAATGGCGATCCGGATGGCCCGGTTCCGTTCCACTTTCCGGCCTCGGACTACCGAACCGATCTTCTGGGGAAGCGCTGATGCGCAAGCATTCAATTATGGACCGCGTCGGATTGTTCGGCCGGGCCGGGATCGACATTGTCTCGGTACTGGGGCGTTCGGCGATATTCCTGTTTCATTCATTGCTGGGGCGGGGCGGCATTGGTGGCGGTTTCGGATTGTTGCTCAAACAATTGCACTCCGTAGGCGTCATGTCGCTGGTGATTATCGTGGTGTCCGGTGTGTTTATCGGCATGGTCCTGGCGCTGCAAGGCTTCAGTATCCTGTCCAGCTACGGCTCCGAGCAGGCGGTCGGGCAGATGGTTGCCCTGACGCTTCTGCGCGAGCTGGGGCCGGTGGTCACTGCACTGTTGTTTGCCGGGCGGGCGGGGTCTGCCTTGACCGCCGAGATTGGCAACATGAAATCCAGCGAGCAGCTGTCCAGCCTGGAAATGATCGGGGTCGACCCGCTCAAATACATCATTGCGCCACGTTTGTGGGCCGGCTTCATTTCTTTGCCAATACTGGCGATGATTTTCAGTGTGGTCGGGATCTGGGGCGGTTCCTGGGTAGCTGTTGACTGGCTGGGCGTCTATGACGGCTCATACTGGGCCAACATGCAAAACAGCGTAACCTTCAGTGGTGACGTACTTAACGGGATCATCAAAAGCATCGTTTTTGCCTTTGTGGTGACCTGGATTGCCGTGTTCCAAGGTTATGACTGTGAGCCCACTTCAGAGGGGATCAGCCGTGCCACTACCAAGACCGTGGTGTATGCCTCGCTGGCAGTCCTCGGGCTGGACTTTATTTTGACTGCCTTGATGTTTGGAGATTTCTGATGCAAAACCGCACCATGGAAATCGGTGTCGGCCTGTTTTTGCTGGCTGGCATCCTGGCTTTATTGTTGCTTGCCCTGCGAGTCAGTGGACTGTCCCCGACCGCCAGCACCGATACCTATAAGCTCTACGCCTACTTTGACAATATTGCCGGTCTGACTGTGCGTGCCAAAGTCACCATGGCGGGCGTGACCATCGGCAAGGTCACTGCAGTTGATCTGGACCGTGACAACTACACTGCCCGGGTCACCCTGCAACTGGAAAAGCGCGTGGATAACCTGCCGACCGATTCGACAGCGTCTATTCTCACCGCGGGCTTACTGGGCGAGAAATACATCGGTATCAGCGTTGGCGGCGAAGACACCGTACTCAAGGACGGTGGAACCATTCACGACACGCAATCGTCACTGGTCCTTGAAGACCTGATCGGCAAGTTTTTGATGAATACCGTTAGCAAAGAAGCCAAATAAGGAGCTTTTAGATGATTTCTCTCTTGCGCCGTGGCCTGCTGGTAATTCTGGCAGCAGCCCTTCCTATTGTGGCAAATGCTGCTCCGGGGCAATCTGCCCACGACATCGTTTCAGATACGACTACCCGTTTATTGGCAGACCTGTCTGCTAATAAAGATCTGTACAAGACCAATCCGAGCAAGTTCTACGATGCCCTGAATGGCATTGTCGGGCCTGTGGTGGATGTCGACGGTATTTCCAAAAGCATCATGACCGTGAAGTACTCGCGCAACGCCACACCGGCGCAAATGCAGCGATTCCAGGAAAACTTCAAACGCAGCCTGATGCAGTTCTATGGCAATGCCTTGCTCGAGTTCAAGAATAAAGGCATCGAAGTTAAGCCGGCCAAGGATGAAAGTGGCGATCGCACCAGCGTCGACATGATTGTGACGGGCGACAATGGCGCGATTTATCCGCTGTCCTACACCCTTAACAAGGTCAATGGCGAGTGGAAAGTACGTAACGTGATTATCAATGGCATCAACATTGGCAAGCTGTTCCGTGATCAGTTCGCCGACGCCATGCAGCGCAATGGCAACAATCTGGACAAGACCATTGATAACTGGGCCGGCGAAGTTGCCAAGGCCAAGGAAGTGACCGATCAAGCAGCTCCCAAGGCTGCCGGCCAATGAGTGAAGCGGCTGTGACACTGGCCGGCGAAAGCGAGCTGCGCCTGAGCGGCGTGCTCGACTATCAGACCGGTCCTCGCTTGCGCAAGGAAGGCCAGGCCCTGATCAAAAAGGCGCTGGCCAAGGCTTTGGTCGTGGATTGCTCGGCGGTCACTAAATCAAGCAGCGTCGGTTTGTCATTGCTGCTCTGTTACATCCGTGATGCACAAGCCCAGAACAAGCCATTGAGCATTCGGGCAATGCCCGAAGACATGCGCGAAATCGCTCAGGTTTCGGGTTTGACCGAATTGCTGGCAAATCATTAATAGCCATTTATAGAAAAGCCCTCCGTCAGAGCCCTGTGATATGGGGTTCGCAGGCGCGGGGCTTTTTTGTATGATGGCCGACCCGCGCGCGTTAGGCGCCGATTGAGGTTGAGCATGCAGGCCGTAGAAGTGAAGAGCTTTCTTGAAGGAAAGCTGCCTGGAACCCAGGTAGAAGTTGAGGGCGAAGGCTGCAACTTTCAGCTGAACGTGATTAGTGACGAACTGGTGGCCTTGAGCCCGGTTAAGCGTCAACAAAGCATCTATGCCCATTTGAACCCCTGGATCGCTGATGGCAGCATCCACGCGGTCACTATGAAATTCTTCAGCAGCGCGGCCTGGGCCGAGCGCACCTGAGCCCCCTGAGCCCATTGGCGTCGAGATTGTTATGGATAAATTGATTATTACTGGTGGTGTTCGTCTTGATGGCGAAATCCGCATTTCCGGGGCGAAAAACTCCGCTCTGCCGATTCTGGCTGCAACCTTGCTGTGCGATGGCCCGGTAACCGTTGCCAACCTGCCGCACTTGCACGACATCACCACCATGATCGAACTGTTCGGTCGTATGGGCATTGAGCCCGTGATCGATGAAAAGCTCAGTGTTGAAATCAACCCGAATACCATCAAAACCCTGGTGGCACCGTACGAGCTGGTTAAAACCATGCGTGCGTCGATCCTGGTACTGGGGCCGATGGTTGCGCGTTTTGGTTACGCTGAAGTTGCATTGCCAGGCGGTTGCGCAATTGGTTCGCGTCCAGTTGACCTGCACATCCGTGGCCTTGAAGCCATGGGCGCAGAGATCGACGTTGAAGGCGGCTACATTAAAGCCAAGGCCCCAGAAGGCGGCTTGCGCGGTGCCAACTTCTTCTTCGATACCGTCAGTGTGACCGGTACCGAAAACATCATGATGGCCGCAGCCCTGGCCAAAGGCCGCAGTGTTTTGCAGAACTCTGCTCGCGAGCCTGAAGTCGTCGACCTGGCCAACTTCCTGAACGCCATGGGCGCCAAGGTCAGTGGTGCTGGCACTGACACCATCATCATCGATGGCGTCGAGAAGCTGCACCCGACCACTTACAAGGTCATGCCGGACCGTATCGAGACCGGTACTTACCTGGTAGCGGCGGCAGTGACCGGTGGCCGGGTCAAGGTCAAGGATACCGATCCGACCATCCTCGAAGCCGTTCTTGAAAAACTCAAGGAAGCTGGCGCCGAGATCACCACCGGTGAAGACTGGATCGAGCTGAACATGCACGGCAAGCGCCCTAAAGCGGTGAACGTGCGTACAGCACCGTACCCGGCGTTCCCGACCGACATGCAGGCGCAGTTCATTTCGCTTAACGCCATTGCCGAAGGCACTGGTGCGGTGATCGAAACCATCTTCGAAAACCGCTTCATGCACGTGTACGAACTGCACCGCATGGGCGCCAAGATCCAGGTCGAAGGCAACACTGCCATCGTCACCGGTACTGAAACCCTCAAGGGTGCGCCAGTCATGGCGACCGACCTGCGGGCTTCGGCCAGCCTGGTGATCTCGGCACTGGTAGCTGAGGGCGACACCCTGATCGATCGCATCTACCACATAGACCGTGGCTACGAGTGCATCGAAGAAAAACTGCAAATGCTGGGTGCCAAAATCCGCCGCGTTCCGGGCTAGTTTTTGCTGTCTGGCATCATGGGCACAGGGATAGTGTCCAGCCGCCAGGTGACGTAATGGCTTGCAAGCGTTACCTTACCTGGCCTCGAATCGTTCAAGTCGAGCCTGATTATCAGGCTCGATGCATGTCCGGCACCGCTTGTGACCGGACATAAGTACCCTGATAAGGACTTACGTTTCCCATGTTGACCATTGCACTGTCCAAGGGCCGTATCCTTGACGACACCCTGCCGCTTCTGGCTGAAGCGGGTATTGTGCCGACCGAGAATCCGGACAAAAGCCGCAAGCTGATCATCCCGACTTCCCAGCCCGACGTTCGCCTGCTGATCGTACGTGCCACCGACGTGCCTACCTATGTAGAGCATGGCGCTGCCGACCTCGGTGTGGCCGGTAAAGACGTGTTGATGGAATACGGTGGCCAAGGCCTCTACGAGCCTCTGGACCTTCAGATTGCCCAGTGCAAACTGATGACTGCCGGTGCCATCGGTGTCGCCGAGCCCAAAGGCCGCCTGCGCGTAGCCACCAAGTTCGTCAATGTCGCCAAGCGCTATTACGCCGAGCAAGGCCGTCAGGTCGACATCATCAAGCTGTACGGCTCGATGGAACTGGCTCCGCTGATTGGCCTGGCCGACAAGATCATCGACGTGGTCGATACCGGTAACACCTTGCGTGCCAATGGCCTGGAACCTCAGGACTTCATTGCCGCCATCAGCTCCCGCCTGGTGGTCAACAAGGCTTCGATGAAAATGCAGCACGCCCGTATTCAAGCCCTGATCGACACCCTGCGCAAAGCAGTGGAGTCGCGACACCGCGGCTGACTCACCTGCGCGACCTTGAGTCGCGCCCATCCATCCGTGTAATAGCCAGAAATCTCAGGTACCCGCGCGGATGGCTTGGTAGTCTTGCGGTGCCTGTGCTGTGCAAAACCATAAACTCTAAGCATTCGCCAATTTCCGAGGCCCTCGCTATGACCGCTCCCACTGCAATTCGCCGACTCAACGCTGCTGACCCGGACTTCGCGCAGCATCTGGATCATCTGCTGAGCTGGGAAAGTGTGTCTGACGACTCGGTCAACCAGCGTGTGCTCGACATCATCAAAGCCGTGCGCGAACGCGGCGACGCTGCACTGGTTGAGTTCACTCAGCGTTTTGACGGGCTGAGCGTTAACTCGATGGCAGACTTGATCCTGCCGCGCGAACGCCTTGAGCTGGCTTTGACCCGCATCACGGCCCCTCAGCGTGAAGCGCTGGAAAAAGCCGCGCAGCGGGTTCGCAGCTACCACGAAAAACAGAAACAGGACTCCTGGAGCTACACCGAGGCCGACGGCACGGTGCTGGGCCAGAAAGTCACACCGCTGGATCGTGCAGGCCTGTACGTTCCCGGCGGCAAGGCTTCGTACCCGTCTTCGGTATTGATGAACGCGATTCCGGCCAAGGTGGCAGGCGTTACCGAAGTGGTAATGGTCGTGCCGACGCCCCGTGGCGAACTTAACGAGTTGGTGCTGGCCGCTGCCTGCATCGCAGGGGTTGACCGGGTGTTCACCATCGGTGGCGCGCAGGCGGTTGCGGCATTGGCTTACGGCACCGAAAGCGTGCCAAAAGTCGACAAGGTGGTCGGTCCCGGCAACATCTACGTTGCCACTGCCAAGCGGCACGTGTTCGGTCAGGTCGGTATCGACATGATCGCCGGCCCTTCGGAGATCCTGGTGGTGTGCGATGGCCAGACTGATCCGGACTGGATCGCCATGGACCTGTTCTCGCAGGCCGAACACGACGAAGACGCCCAAGCCATTCTGGTCAGCCCCGACGCCGAGTTCCTCGACAAAGTGGCGGCCAGCATCGCCAAACTGCTGCCAACCATGGAGCGTGCTGAAATCATCAACACCTCGATCAATGGTCGTGGTGCGCTGATTCTGGTCAATGACATGCAGCAAGCCATCGACGTTGCCAACCGCATCGCCCCGGAACACCTTGAATTGTCGGTTGCCGACCCGCAAGCCTGGCTGCCGCAGATCCGCCACGCCGGTGCGATCTTCATGGGCCGTCACACCTCTGAGGCTCTTGGCGACTATTGCGCCGGTCCTAACCACGTATTGCCTACGTCCGGTACCGCGCGTTTCTCATCGCCCCTGGGTGTGTATGACTTCCAGAAGCGCTCCTCGATCATCTTCTGTTCTGAGCAGGGCGCTTCCGACCTGGGCAAGACGGCTTCGATTCTCGCCCGCGGAGAGTCACTGACCGGCCACGCCCGTAGTGCCGAATACCGGATCATTGCTGATAGTGAACAGGGGCAATAAGCATGAGTAAATTCTGGAGTCCGTTCGTTAAAGAACTGGTGCCCTACGTACCGGGCGAACAACCGAAACTGGCCAGGCTGGTCAAGCTCAATACCAATGAAAACCCCTACGGGCCTTCGCCAAAAGCACTGGCGGCGATGCAGGCGCAGATAAACGACAACCTGCGTTTGTACCCGGACCCCAACAGCGACCAGCTCAAGCTGGCGGTGGCCGAGTATTACGGCGTGCAGACCGGCCAGGTGTTTGTGGGTAACGGGTCCGACGAAGTATTGGCCCACGTTTTCAACGGTCTGTTCCAGCACGACAAGCCGTTGCTGTTTCCGGACATCAGCTACAGCTTCTACCCGGTTTACTGCGGCCTGTATGGCATCGAATTCGACGCAGTGCCACTGGATGAGCAGTTCCAGATCCAGCCTGCGGATTACGCCAGACCTAATGGCGGGATCATCTTCCCTAACCCGAATGCACCGACCGGCTGCCTGCTGGCGCTGGATGCCATTGAGCAGATACTCCAGGCCAGCCCGGATTCAGTGGTGGTGGTGGATGAGGCCTATATCGACTTTGGTGGCGAGACGGCCATCAGCCTGGTAGATCGCTACCCGAACCTGCTGGTGACCCAAACCCTGTCCAAGTCCCGCTCGCTGGCCGGTTTGCGTGTGGGCCTGGCAGTGGGGCATCCCGACCTGATCGAGGCGCTGGAGCGGATCAAAAACAGCTTCAACTCCTACCCGCTGGATCGCATGGCAATTGCCGGTGCTGCCGCGGCGTTCGAGGATCGCGAGTATTTCGAACACACCTGCAAAGTGGTGATCGACAGCCGCGAGCAAGTGGTCGGGCAGCTAAAGGCGCTGGGGTTCGAGGTGCTGCCATCGGCGGCGAACTTCATCTTCGCCCGTCATCCGGAACATGATGCAGCTGCGCTGGCGGCAAAATTGCGGGGGCAGGGGGTGATCGTGCGTCACTTCAAACAACTGCGCATTGCCCAGTTCCTGCGCATAACCATCGGCACGCCGGAGCAGAATGCGGCGCTGATTGAAGGCCTGTCCGACCTGTAAACACCGCCACCACTCTGTAGGAGCAGCCGGTCGACGCTCGAGTGCTCGCGAGCTTCTAAAAGATCGCGAGCAAGCTCGCTCCTACAGGTAATACAGGTAATACAGGTTATTCCTCTTGCTGCGGCGGCTGCTCTTGCGGTGGACGCAGGCCAACCTCGGCAGTGAGCTTCAGCTCTTTGCCATTGCGCATCACAACAATCGACACTTTGTCCGAAGGCTTGATGCGAGCCACTTGATTCATTGAGCGGCGGCCATCGCTTGCCGGTGCACCGTCAATGCTCAAGATCACATCGCCCAATTGCAGGCCGGCTTTTTGCGCCGGACCGTCACGGAAAATCCCCGCCACCACAATCCCCGGGCGTGTACCCAGCCCGAACGACTCGGCCAGCTCCGCAGTCAACGGCTGCACCTCAATGCCCAGCCAGCCTCGAATCACTTGCCCGTGTTCGATAATCGACTTCATGACTTCCATCGCCAGGTTGATCGGGATCGCAAAGCCTATGCCTTGTGAACCACCGGACTTGGAGAAAATTGCAGTGTTGATGCCGGTCAGGTTGCCATTGGCATCCACCAGCGCGCCACCGGAGTTGCCGGGGTTGATCGCGGCGTCCGTCTGAATGAAGTCTTCATAGTTGTTCAGCCCCAACTGATTGCGGCCGGTGGCACTGATGATGCCCATGGTGGTGGTCTGGCCGACCCCGAACGGGTTGCCGATCGCCAGTGCGATATCGCCGATGCGCAGGGTGTCCGAGCGGCCGATGGTGATCGCTGGCAGGTTTTTCAAATCGATCTTGAGTACCGCCAGGTCTGTTTCCGGATCGCTGCCAATCACCCGGGCCAGTGTTTCGCGACCGTCCTTGAGCGCCACCACAATCTGGTCGGCGCCTGTCACCACGTGGTTGTTGGTCAGCAAATAGCCCTCGGGGCTCATGATGACCGCCGAACCGAGGCTGGACTCCATACGTTTTTGCTTGGGCGCGTTATTGCCGAAGAAGTGCCGGAACTGCGGATCTTCGAACAGGGGCTTGGCGTTTTTGTTCACCACTTTGGTGGTGTACAGGTTGGCCACTGCTGGCGCCGCGCGGGTCACGGCGTCGGCATAGGTGACCGGCCCCTGCTGCACGTAAGTGGTTTGCGGGGCCTGCTGCAGATTAACGTCCTGGCTCGGCAGCCCGACCCACTGTGGGTATCGCTGAATAATCAGCATGGCGACAAGCACGCCCGCCAGTAGTGGCCAGCCGGAATAACGCAAAGCCTTAAACATTGAACTCAGTCCTGAAGGTTGCAGAGCCATCTTGACGGCCCATAATGGCGGCCATTATACGAGGGCCGAAGGCCTCTGAACGCTATATTTAGGAGTCTTTTATGGCTGTCGCTCTGAGCACACTGGTAGAAGAAGCAAATCGTTATCTGAACTGCGCTGCAATCAGCGATTACTGCCCTAACGGGCTGCAGGTTGAAGGCCGCCCGCAAGTGCTGCGAATCGTCAGCGGCGTGACCGCCAGTCAGGCGTTGCTGGATGCGGCGGTGGAGGCCCAGGCGGATCTGGTGCTGGTACACCACGGTTATTTCTGGAAGGGCGAAGACCCTTGCATCACCGGTATGAAGCAGCGCCGCCTCAAAACGTTGCTCAAACACGATATCAGCCTGCTGGCGTATCACCTGCCACTGGACCTGCACCCCGAAGTTGGCAATAACGTGCAGCTGGCGCGACAGCTGGACATCACTGTTGAAGGCCCGCTTGACCCGAGTAACGCCAAAGTGGTGGGGCTGGTGGGGTCATTGGCCGAGCCTGTGACGGCGCGTGATTTTGCCCGCCGTGTGCAAGAAGCCCTGGGGCGTGAACCGTTGCTGATTGAAGGCAGCGAAATGATCCGCCGCGTGGGCTGGTGTACCGGTGGCGGTCAGGGCTACATCGATCAGGCCGTACTGGCCGGGGTTGATTTGTATCTGAGCGGTGAAGCGTCGGAGCAGACCTTCCACAGTGCCCGGGAAAACGACATCAGTTTCATTGCTGCCGGCCACCACGCCACCGAGCGATATGGCGTGCAAGCCCTGGGTGACTACCTGGCCCGTCGCTTTGCCCTTGAGCATTTGTTCATCGATTGCCCGAACCCGATTTAACCGTCAGCTGGATAACCTGTGGCAGCTGGCTTGCCAGCGATGCGGATCGTCTGAAGGCCCGTATCATGCCATCGCTGGCAAGCCAGACTCCCACAGGATTTAAGTCGTTTTACAAGTTGTAATGCCCGATATAACCCTCGCCGGGCAGCCAAACTCGCCGATCTATTCTTAGACCGTTTCGATCTAGTTGGCGCCCTCAATAGAAGAGGGCGCTGTGCTAGCATTCGACCCTCGAACTCGGCCCGCAGGCCGTTCATAAGATAGCTTTCGTGAGTAGCCATGGTCGACAAACTGACGCACCTGAAACAGCTGGAGGCGGAAAGCATCCACATTATCCGCGAGGTGGCAGCCGAGTTTGATAACCCGGTAATGCTGTACTCGATCGGTAAAGATTCCGCCGTGATGCTGCACCTTGCACGCAAGGCGTTTTTCCCTGGCAAGCTGCCGTTTCCGGTGATGCATGTCGATACCCAGTGGAAATTCCAGGAGATGTACCGCTTTCGCGACAAGATGGTTGCCGAGCTGGGCCTGGACCTGATCACACACGTCAACCCGGACGGCGTGGCGCAAGGGATCAACCCCTTCACCCACGGCAGTGCCAAGCACACCGATATCATGAAAACCGAGGGCCTCAAGCAGGCTCTGGACAAATACGGTTTCGATGCGGCCTTCGGTGGCGCGCGCCGCGACGAAGAGAAGTCCCGTGCCAAAGAGCGCGTGTACTCCTTCCGCGACAGCAAGCACCGCTGGGACCCGAAAAACCAGCGTCCCGAGCTGTGGAACGTCTACAACGGCAACGTCAACAAGGGCGAATCGATTCGCGTGTTCCCGCTGTCGAACTGGACCGAACTCGATATCTGGCAGTACATCTACCTCGAAGGCATCCCGATTGTGCCCCTGTACTTCGCGGCCGAACGCGATGTGATCGAGAAGAACGGCACGCTGATCATGATCGACGACGAACGCATCCTTGAGCACCTGTCTGACGAAGACAAGGCTCGCATCGTCAAGAAAAAGGTCCGTTTCCGTACCCTGGGCTGCTACCCGCTGACCGGCGCGGTGGAGTCTGAGGCTGAAACCCTGACCGACATCATCCAGGAAATGCTCTTGACGCGAACTTCCGAGCGCCAGGGCCGAGTCATCGATCACGATGGTGCCGGCTCAATGGAAGATAAAAAACGTCAGGGTTATTTCTAAGGGGTTGTCATGTCGCATGTATCTGATTTGATCAGCGAGGACATCCTCGCCTACCTGGGCCAGCACGAGCGCAAAGAGATGTTGCGCTTTCTGACCTGCGGCAACGTCGACGACGGCAAGAGCACCCTGATCGGGCGCCTGCTGCACGACTCCAAGATGATCTATGAAGACCATCTGGAAGCCATCACCCGCGACTCGAAAAAGAGCGGCACCACCGGTGACGATATCGATCTGGCGCTGCTGGTAGACGGTCTGCAAGCCGAGCGCGAGCAGGGCATCACCATTGACGTGGCGTACCGTTATTTCTCGACCGCCAAGCGCAAATTCATCATTGCCGATACTCCGGGCCATGAGCAGTACACCCGCAACATGGCCACCGGGGCTTCGACCTGTGACCTGGCGATCATCCTGGTTGACGCCCGTTACGGCGTGCAGACCCAGACCCGTCGCCACAGCTTCATTGCTTCGTTGCTGGGCATCAAGCACATCGTGGTGGCCATCAACAAGATGGACCTCAAGGACTTCGATGAGGGTGTTTTCGAGTCGATCAAGGCCGATTACCTGAAGTTCGCCGAAGGCTTGAAGATGAAGCCCACCAGCATGCACTTTGTGCCGATGTCCGCCCTCAAGGGCGACAACGTGGTGAACAAAAGCGAGCGCTCGCCGTGGTACACCGGCCAGTCGCTGATGGAAATTCTCGAAACCGTGGAAGTGGCGGCCGATCGCAACCTCACCGACCTGCGCTTCCCTGTGCAGTACGTGAACCGGCCCAACCTGAACTTCCGTGGCTTTGCCGGTACGCTGGCCAGCGGCATCGTGCGCAAGGGCGACGAAATCGTGGTGTTGCCGTCGGGCAAAAGCAGCCGCGTCAAATCCATCGTCACCTTTGAAGGTGAGCTGGAACACGCGGGTCCGGGTCAGGCGGTGACGTTGACCATGGAAGACGAGATCGATATCTCCCGTGGCGACCTGTTGGTGCATGCCGACAACCAGCCGCTGGTCACCGACAACTTCGAGGCCATGCTGGTGTGGATGGCTGAAGAGCCGATGCTGCCGGGCAAGAAGTACGACATCAAACGCGCTACCAGCTATGTGCCGGGCTCAATCGCCAGCATCGTCAACAAAGTCGATGTCAACACGCTGGAAGAAGGTCCGGCCAGCGCCTTGCAGCTCAATGAGATCGGCAAGGTCAAGATCAGCCTCGACGCACCGATTGCGCTCGATGGTTATGCCAGCAACCGCACTACGGGTTCGTTCATCATTATCGATCGCCTGACCAACGGCACAGTCGGCGCGGGCATGATTGTCGCCCAACCCCTGAGTCATGGCAGCGCGACCCATCATGGCGAACTGGCCCACGTGACCACCGAAGAGCGTGCCCAGCGCTTTGGCCAGCAACCTGCCACCGTGCTGTTCAGCGGTCTGTCCGGCGCGGGCAAAAGCACCCTGGCCTACGCCGTTGAGCGCAAGCTGTTCGATATGGGGCGTGCGGTGTTCGTACTGGACGGCCAGAACCTGCGTCACGACCTGAACAAGGGCTTGCCCCAGGACCGTGCCGGTCGTACCGAAAACTGGCGCCGCGCCGCTCATGTGGCGCGTCAGTTCAACGAAGCCGGTTTGTTGACCCTGGCTGCGTTCGTGGCTCCGGATGCCCTGGGCCGTGAAGAGGCCAAGGCATTGATCGGTGAAGATCGCCTGCTGACTGTTTATGTACAGGCATCGCCGGCCGTATGTGCCGAGCGTGACCCGCAAGGCCTGTATGCAGCCGGCGGCGATAACATCCCGGGAGAGTCCTTCCCGTATGACGTGCCGTTGAATGCAGACCTGGTGGTCAACACTCAATCGCTGTCGCTGGATGAGAGCGTGAAGTTGGTGCTGGACCTGTTGCGTCAACGCGGCGCGATTTAAGCCGTACGAAAAAGCCCGCCACCGAGTGCTCGGTGGCGGGCTTTTTTATGCGCGTGTATTTCCCCTCTGTAGGCGCCTCAGGCTCCGGGGTATTTGCGATGCAACTCGTCCAGCAGCCGGTCCTTGTTTTCCCACAAGGTGTTGATCCAGCTCTGAAACGCCCGCTTGTACTCAGGGTCCTGGTCGTAGTTTTTACCGATAAACCCGGCCGGGATTTTCAGCTCTTCGAAGTCCACCACCACCTCGCGCACATTGCCGCACAGCAAGTCCCAATACCCCGGCCTGCCACCAGGGTAGTGGATGGTCACGTTGATGATTGATTGCAGTTGTTCGCCCATCGCATCCAGCACAAAGGCAATGCCGCCGGCCTTAGGCTTGAGCAGGTAGCGAAACGGTGAGTTCTGCTGCGCGTGTTTAGCCTCGGTAAAGCGCGTGCCTTCGACGAAATTAAAAATCGCTACCGACTGGTTTTTAAACTTGGCGCAGGTTTTACGGGTGGTGGCCAGGTCCGCGCCTTTTTTCTCCGGGTGTTTGGCCAGGTAAGCCTTGGTGTAGCGCTTCATGAACGGGAAGCCCAGGGCCCACCACGCCAGACCAATCACCGGCACCCAGATCAGCTCCTGCTTGAGGAAAAACTTGAGCGGACGAATACGTTTATTGAGCACGTATTGCAGCACCATGATGTCGACCCAGCTCTGGTGGTTGCTGGTGATCAGGTAGGAGTGCTGGTAGTCCAGCCCCTCAAGGCCTTCGATGTGCCAGCGGGTCTTGCGCAGTAAATCCATCCAGCGCGAGTTGTTGCTGACCCAGGCTTCGTGGATCCGCCGCATCAACTCGTCGGTGACACGCTGCGCTGCCGGAAATGGCAGGCACAGTTTGAAGATGGCAACCACGAACAGCGGCGTGCAACACACGATGGTGTTGATCGCCAGCAGCAATGAAGCGATGACACCGCGTAACGGCGCAGGCAAGAAATCCAGCATTTACACATCCATAGGTCGGTTGGCGGCTTGAATCGCCGTGAGGGCGATGGTGTAGACGATGTCGTCAACTTGCGCGCCGCGAGGCAGATCGTTGACCGGTTTACGCAGGCCTTGCAGCATCGGCCCGAGGCTGACGCAATCGGCGCTGCGTTGTACCGCCTTGTGCGTGGTGTTGCCGGTGTTCAGGTCAGGGAACACAAAGACCGTCGCCCGGCCGGCCACCTTGCTGTCGGGGGCCAGTTGTCTGGCGACCGCTTCATTGGCGGCGGCGTCGTATTGCAGGGGCCCGTCGATCAGCAACGAATGCTGGGCCTCATGGGCCAGCAAGGTGGCTTCGCGAACTTTTTCGACCTCTTCGCCACTGGCCGATTCACCACTGGAGTAACTGATCATTGCCACGCGCGGCGTGATGCCGAAGGCTGCGGCCGAGTCGGCGCTTTGCAGGGCAATTTCGGCCAGCTCGGAGGCGGACGGGTGCGGGTTCATCACGCAGTCGCCATATACCAGCACCTGCTCGGGAAACAGCATGAAGAACACCGATGACACCAGGGTGCAGCCCGGCGCCGTTTTGATCAGCTGCAGAGCAGGGCGGATGGTGTTGGCGGTCGAGTGAATAACCCCGGAAACCAGCCCGTCCACTTCGTCCAGCGCCAGCATCATGGTACCGATCACCACGGTGTCCTCCAGTTGTTGCTCGGCCATCGGCGCATTGATGCTTTTGGTTTTGCGCAGCGCCACCATCGGTTCCACGTAACGCCCGCGAATCAGATCCGGGTCCAGAATCTCCAGCCCTTCAGGCAGTTCGAAACCGTGGGCCTTGGCCACTGCCAGAACCTCTTCAGGTTTGGCCAGCAATACACAGCGGGCAATCCCGCGGGCATGGCAAATAGCTGCAGCCTGCACGGTCAGCGGCTCGCTGCCCTCGGGCAGAACGATTCGCTTGTTGGCTTGCTGGGCCCGCTGGATCAGTTGATAGCGAAACACTGCAGGGGTCAGGCGCATTTCCCGCGGGGTACCGCAGCGTTGGTGCAGCCAGTCGGCATCCAGATGGCTGGCAACAAAGTCGGTGATGATTTGCGCGCGCTCGCGGTCATCAATCGGGATTTCCTTGTTCAACTGGTTTAGCTGGTTGGCCGTGTCGTAGGAACCGGTGCTCACGGACAGCACCGGCAGCCCGGCCTGCAGCGCGCCGCGGCACAGCTCCATCAGGCGGGGGTCGGGCTTGGTGTCGCTGGTCAGCAGCAAGCCGGCCAATGGCACGCCATTCATGGCCGCCAGGCTGACGGCCAGGATAATGTCATCGCGATCGCCGGGGGTGACCACCAGCACGCCGGGTTTGAGCAGTTGCAAGGTGTTGAGTACGGTGCGGGCACACAGGATGATTTTCGACATGCGCCGGGTTTCGTAGTCCCCGGCATTGAGCACCTGGGCACCGAGCAGGTCGGCCACGTCGCGGGTGCGGGGAGCGTTGAGCTCGGGCTGATAGGGAATGCAACCCAGCAGCTTGAAATCACCACTGCGCAGTAACGGCGAATGCTCTTTGAGGCGCGCCGAAAATACCTCCATGCTTTCGTCGGTGCGCACCTTGTTGAGGATCACACCCAGCACTTTTGGATCCTTGGGGCCACCAAACAGCTGCGCCTGCAATTCGACACGGCCGGAGAGTTCGGTCAGTACTTCGTTTTCGGGGGCCGAAACCAGTATCACCTCAGCATCCAGGCTCTTGGCCAGATGCAGGTTGACCCGGGCGGCATAACTGGCAGTGCGGGTCGGCACCATGCCTTCAACGATCAGTACATCTTTACCAATGGCTGCTTGCTGATAAAGGCTGATGATTTCTTCGAGCAGTTCATCCAGCTGGCCGTCACCGAGCATGCGCTCCACATGCGCCAGCCCCAAAGGGGTTGGCGGCTTGAGGCCATGGGTCCGAGCGATCAGTTCAGTCGAGCGCTCTGGGCCGATATCGCCCGGGTGCGGCTGGGCAATGGGTTTGAAAAAGCCGACTTTCAACCCCGCGCGCTCCAGCGTGCGAACCAGTCCGAGGCTAATAGATGTCAGGCCCACACCAAAATCGGTGGGGGCTATAAAGAAAGTTTGCATGCGGGCTTCCTGACGTGGCAGTGCAGGGCAATGTCCGATGAACGGGACGTGTGCCTGAATCAATTGCCAAGATTAGCGCTATCTGCGTCTTGAGCACACCAGCCACAGGTAAAGGGCTGACCTATTTTTTTCTGGCGTTGCTGAGGATCAAGGACCCAGGCCCTGGATTGCCAGGGCGGCTGGTGACGATGATGCTGGGTATGGCCACAGGACAGCACTGCGACCCAGTGCTCCTCTTCATCTTGACGCCAGCCAATGATCGTTGAAGTTTTCAAAGTTATCCGTTGGTCTTTGTTGTGTTCGCTTTCAGGCGTTTGCTTGGTTAGACTTGCGAACTCATTTATTTTTTTGCAAAAGGTCTCGCCCCATGACGATCGCCGCCAACAAGGCAGTCTCCATCGAATATACCCTGACCAACGACGATGGCGATGTCATCGACAGCTCTACCGGCGGCGCACCGCTGGTTTACCTGCAAGGCGCAGGTAACATCATTCCAGGTCTGGAAAAGGCTCTTGAAGGCAAGGCCGTTGGCGAAGAACTGACGGTAACCGTTGAACCTGAAGACGCTTACGGCGAGTACTCCGCTGAACTGGTCAGCACCTTGAGCGCCAGCATGTTCGAAGGCGTTGACCAACTGGAAGTGGGCATGCAGTTCCACGCTTCCGCACCGGACGGCCAGATGCAGATCGTGACTATCCGTGATCTGGACGGCGACGACGTAACTGTCGACGGCAACCACCCGTTGGCAGGCCAGCGCCTGACCTTCAAGGTCAAGGTTGTTGCTGTGCGTGACGCGAGCGAAGAAGAAGTTGCTCACGGCCACGTTCACGGTGAAGGCGGTCATCAGCACTGATAACAGCTGCTACGCTCACTTGCGAGCTAGCCAGAAAAAGGCGCCTACGGGCGCCTTTTTGCTTTTTGAATAATATGGCAATCGGTACTTTGAACGATTGCCTGGATGTAGCCGGGAATTTTGGAGTTCGTCATGAGCGCTTTTCACGACCTTACCCTAGACGCGCTGGACGGCAGCCCGCTGCCCTTGGAAGCCTTCAAGGACCAAGTGGTGCTGGTAGTCAACGTTGCCTCGAAATGCGGGTTGACCCCGCAATATGCCGCGCTGGAAAACCTGTATCAGCAATACAAGGCTCAAGGTTTCAGCGTGCTGGGTGTGCCCTGCAACCAGTTCGCCGGGCAAGAGCCGGGCACTGAAGAGCAAATCCAGGCATTTTGCAGCCTGAACTATGGGGTGACTTTCCCCCTGAGCAGCAAACTGGAGGTCAATGGCCCGCAGCGCCATCAGCTTTACCGTTTGCTGGCAGGTGAAGGCGCCGAGTTTCCGGGTGACATCAGCTGGAATTTTGAAAAGTTTCTGGTCGGGCCGGATGGCCGGGTGCTTGAGCGCTTTTCGCCGCGTACCGCACCGGATGATGCAGCAGTGATTCAGGCGATTGAGAAAGCCCTGTCTTAAACCGTAATGCCGTCAGCCCGGCACTTCGACGCTCCCGGTGCAGCCATGGAAGGCCCGCAGCAGCTGGCCTTCGAACTGTTCGACTATCGCGGCCCAACGTTGACGGCTGGCATGGCAACGGGCATTCAGGCGAATGGTGCGCAGGGTTTCGGGGGCTTCGAGCAGCCAGCAGGCCGCTTCGATCCAGGCATATTCATCTCCGGGCATGGCCAGCACACCGCTGTAGCCATGGCGAATATGCTGGCCGGCAGCGGCCTCGTCATAGGCCACCACGCCCAGTCCCGAAGCCAGGGCTTCAAGCACCACGTTGCCAAAGGTCTCTGACAGGCTCGGAAATAAAAATACATCCCCGCTGGCGTAGTGGCTGGCCAGGGCCTCTGCGCACTGAACCCCGCAAAACACTGCCTCGGGCAACGACGCCTCGAGTGCCGCACGCTTTTGACCGTCACCTACCACAATCAACTTGAAGCGCCGTGCCGGGTAGCGTGCCTGCAACGCATCAAGGCAGTGTTTGAGTGCGCCCAGATTTTTTTCCGGGGCCAGCCGACCGACATGCAACAGCGCAATATCGTTTTCTCTCAGGCCCCAACTCTGGCGCAAGGACGTTTGCCGTTTTGACGGGTTGAACAACTGACTGTCGACGCCGCGGGCGAGCAACTCCAGACGTTCAAAATGCCTGCGCGTGAGCTCCAGGCGCTGGCTGGCACTGGGCACCAGAGTCAGGTTGGAGCGGTTATGAAACCAGCGCAAATAGCGGGTCATGGCGCGAGTGAACAGGCTCAGGCCATATTGATTGAAGTACTGCTGGAAATTGGTGTGAAAGCCACTGACCACCGGGATCCCCAAACGTCGGGCAACGCGCAGGGCGCACAGGCCCAGAGGTCCTTCAGTCGCGATATAGACCACGTCCGGGCGCTGTTGCTGCCAGCGTCTGGTCAGCCGGTGGGTGGAGGTCATGCCCCATTGCAAACCCGGATGCCCCGGTAACGGCCAGCCTCGACACAGCATCAGGACATCGGTGCTGCGCTGGTTTGCATCGTCAGTCTGGCGCGGGCGCACCACTTCCACCCGATGATTGCGCGCGCGCAGCCCTTCACTCAAATGGCCGAGGGTATTGGCCACTCCATTGATTTCGGGCGGGAAGGTTTCAGTGATCAGGGCGATATGCAGGGCTGTTGTCATGACATCAGTGTTAACCAGCGCGATGTCGTCAATGTGTCAGTGCCATGTTGGATTTATGACGCTGGCGTAAAAATACCCGCAGGTACCTCGCGGCCTGCCATCGCGAGGCACCTGCAATGATCAGGCTCTGCTTTTGGCCAGCGCTTCGTCACCACGCTCCCGCACCCAGAACAGGGTCGCGCCTGCGACAGCGGCCGGCATCATCAGGATATTGACCACAGGTATCAGCAACACCAGATACACAATCCCGCCAAAACTCAGGCTCTGCCAGCGCTTTTCGCGCAGCCAGGCGAGCATTTCGTTCCAGCCCAGTTTGTGGTTGTCCGCCGGGTAGTCGATGTACTGGATGGCCATCATCCAGACCCCGAAAATCAGCCACAACGGCGCGGCTATCAAGTTGAGTACCGGCACGAACGACAGAATCAGCAGGGCAATCGCGCGCGGCAGAAAATAGCCCAGCTTGCGCATTTCACGGGCCAGGGTGCGGGGCACCATGGCGATCAGCTCACCCCAGCTAAAAGGCGGTGAGTTGTCGACCCCGCGCACCACCGCTTCGACTTTTTCCGCGAGAAAGCCGTTAAAAGGGGCGGCAATAATATTGGCAAGCATGGTGAAGGTAAAAAACACCATCAACGCCACCAGCACCACGAACAGCGGCCACAACAAGTAATTCAGGAAGCTGAGCCAGCTGGGCAGCGACGGCATCAGGGTATCGACCCAAAGGCTGAACTGGTGCCCGGCGAAATAAATCAACCCGACGAACAGCACCAGGTTGATCAGCAGTGGCAACAGCACGAACAGGCGCAGGCCGGGGCTGAGTACCAACTTGAGGCCTTCACGCAGGTACTGCGGGCCAGAGAGAACAGGTGCGGGCATAGTGTGCTCCGAGCAGTGGAAAACCGGGCGACCTTAACGGCTTTATCTATAGGGCGATAGCCTTGCTTAAGAATCGACAATTACTGTAACAAAGACGTCCAGGCATCTCTTGGACTACATAGAGACCTGCTATGAGCTGGATTGTTATTGCGTATTTCCTTACTCTCTGCGGCCTCTATACGCTACACCTACATTTTTCAGGACCTGCGCGTTTCAGGCGTTGCCTGAGCAGGTTTGCGATTTCTTTTTATTCCAGCCGGTGAACCGGCGTTCCGACCCGGTTTCGACACGGGCGGTCATAGGAGTGAGTCATGTCTGAAGTACGTCATTCGCGTGTGATTATTCTGGGCTCCGGCCCTGCCGGTTACAGCGCCGCGGTCTACGCGGCCCGCGCCAACCTCAAACCACTGCTGATCACGGGCATGCAGGCTGGCGGTCAATTGACCACCACTACTGAAGTCGACAACTGGCCGGGCGACGTTCATGGCCTGACCGGTCCGGTTCTGATGGAGCGCATGCGCGAACATGCCGAGCGTTTTGAAACCGAGATCGTGTTTGATCACATCAACGCCGTTGATTTGAAAAACAAACCGTTCAGCCTCACCGGCGACAGCGGTGTTTACACCTGTGACGCGCTGATCATCGCGACAGGCGCCAGCGCCCGTTACCTGGGCCTGCCTTCTGAGGAAGCCTTCATGGGCAAAGGCGTTTCCGCCTGCGCGACCTGTGACGGTTTCTTCTACCGCAACAAGCCTGTGGCTGTGGTCGGTGGTGGCAACACGGCTGTTGAAGAAGCGTTGTATCTGGCCAACATCGCCAGCAAAGTAACCCTGGTTCACCGCCGCGAAACCTTCCGCGCCGAGAAGATCCTGATCGACAAGCTGCACGCTCGTGTGGCTGAAGGCAAGATCGAGCTCAAGCTCAACGCCACCCTGGACGAAGTGCTGGGCGACAACATGGGTGTGACCGGCGCACGTCTGAAAAACAACGACGGCAGCTTTGACGAGTTGAAAGTCGACGGCGTATTCATCGCCATCGGCCACACGCCGAACACTTCGTTGTTTGAAGGCCAGCTGGAGCTCAAGGACGGTTACATGGTTGTGCAAGGTGGCCGTGAAGGCAACGCTACCGCCACCAGCATTGAAGGTGTGTTTGCGGCAGGCGACGTGGCTGACCACGTCTACCGTCAGGCCATCACCTCGGCGGGTGCCGGCTGCATGGCTGCACTGGATGCTGAGCGCTACCTGGACGGCCTGCAGAACGCTGCGTTCTGATAGTTTGCCGCACATGAAAAAAAACCGGCCTCGGCCGGTTTTTTTGTGTGCGGCAAACTGTAGGAGCGAGCTTGCTCGCGAGATTTTCAGAGCAGCAAAGAAGAGCTCGCAGGCAACACGAATTACCTGATAGACCCAAGTGATGCTATCGCTGGCAAGCCAGCTCCCACAGTTGCAGCAGGTGTCAGGCCTTGGGGGTCAGCGGCAGGGCGGTGAACTCAACCGCTGCCAGACCATGGGCGAGCAACGCGCGGATGTTGCTGTGGTCGGTGCCATCCGGGGTCGCCACGACCGAGCGATAGTGTTCGCCAAACGCGAGCAGCGCTTCGTCATCGCTCAGACCTTCCAGCAGGGCCAGGCCCAATGTTTTGCAAGAACCCTCATTTTGCCCGGCCGCATTCTCTACGCCGCCGTTGTTGAAGGCTTGTGGCTGGTAATTGTAGTGCGCTGCGATAAACGCCAGGGTGTCGGCGAACAGGTGTTCGCCGCTGTTGAGGCTGGCGCGCAGGGTGTTCAAATCAGTCATGCTTTTTTCCTGTTGCGAAGGCCGCGGCCTGTTCGGCGCTGGCTTCTTTCTGGTATTGGGACTTCCACTCGGCATAAGGCATGCCGTACACCACTTCACGGGCGTCATCGAGGCTGAGGTCGATCTGGCGCTCGTCTGCCGCCGCCTTGTACCACTTGGACAGGCAATTGCGGCAAAAGCCCGAGAGGTTCATCAGGTCAATGTTTTGCACGTCCTTGCGGCTGTCCAGATGCGCGACAAGGCGACGGAAGGCGGCGGCTTCGAGTTCAAGGCGTTCTTGGGGCGTCATGGGGTTCACCGACATTCAAAGGGTGGGAGCCTGGCGGCTTGCCGCCAGCGTAATCGAAACCGATTCGGCAAAGCGCAGTGCGTGCGGCTTGTCGACTTCGACTTCGGCGTACAGCACGGCGCCATTGGCCATTACCAGATCCAGCAGTTCCTGGGTCAGGCGCTCAAGCAGGGCGAAGCGGTTTTCTTCGACGTGCTGGATCACCGCCTTGGTGATGGTCCGGTAATTGAGGGCGTGATCGATATCGTTGTCACGCACGGCTTGTTGGGCGGCATACAGGATGGTGAGGTTGATCAGTACATCCTGCTTGTTGAGGATTTCTTCCTCATTGATCCCGATGTATGTGCGCAGACACAGGTCTTTGACGCGAATGCGGGCCATTCCTGGCTGAAGTTGTGGCATTAAGACTTGCTCCGTCCTATCAATTGCAGGAACTCCATGCGGGTGCTTGGTTCGCGAAACGCGCCCAGCATGACCGAGGTGTTCATGGTCGAGTTCTGTTTTTCAACGCCGCGCATCATCATGCACATGTGCCTGGCTTCAATCACTACGGCTACGCCGGCGGCCTGGGTAATGCCTTGAATGGCATCGGCGATTTCCCGGGTGAGGTTTTCCTGGATTTGCAGGCGGCGGGCAAACATGTCGACGATACGGGCAATCTTCGACAGGCCCAGCACTTTGCCGGTCGGGATATACGCGACATGTGCCTTGCCAATAAACGGCAGCAGGTGATGCTCGCACAGTGAGTACAGCTCGATGTCGGCGACGATCACCATTTCATCGCTGTCCGAGGCAAACAGGGCGCCATTGACGATGGTTTCAACGCTTTGTTCGTAACCATGACACAGATACTGCATGGCTTTGGCTGCGCGTTTGGGGGTGTCGAGCAAGCCTTCGCGGTCGGGGTTTTCACCCAGACCTATGAGGATCTCGCGGTATTGCTCAGGCAGTGTTGCGCTCATGAAGTACTTCCTCGGGGACGGCTATTTGAGATGCCGGCCGCCATTGACGGTCAAGGTTGTGCCGGTCACATACGGGTTGTCCAGCAGGTAGCGCAGGCTCTGATAAATGACCTCGGCGCCGGGCTCTATCCCCAGTGCTGACTTGGCCAGGGTTTTGGCGCGGTACGCCGCGTCGTCGTCGGGGTTGAACATCAGCAAGGCCGGGGCAATGCCGTTGACCTTGATGCGTGGCGCCAGTTTAGCGGCGAATGACAGGGTCAGGCTGTCGAGCCCGGCCTTGGTTGCGCAATAAGCAATATGCTTGCTGCTGCCCTTGCGCGTGACATCGTCGCTGATATGAATGATGTCCGCCGGCGTTGAACGCTCCAGCAACTGGGCACAATGCAGATTGATCAAGTACGGCGCCAGCATGTGCACACTGAACATTTGTGTGAATGCACAGGTGCCGGTGTCTGCAGTCTCGCCAAGCCAGGCCGAGGCGTTGTGGACAATGGCCCGCAACGAATCAGTATGGCTTTTGAGGCGCTGGATAAAGTCGAGAATACCGTCTTCGTTTGAAAAGTCGGCAAACAGCGTCGTCGCACCCAGTTCGCGCAAGGCTTGCACCCCGGGTTTTTCACTGCGATAGCTGATGATCACGGCATGCCCATCGGCCAGCAATTGCCTGGCGCAATGCAGACCAACGCGCTGGCCGGCGCCAGTGATCAGAATCGGTGCAGAAGGAGAGGGCATGGCGGACTCGGTGGAGTAAGGCCGGAAACAGTCGCGGCGTAATGGCAAAACTATACCAGCGTCCGCGACGTAACGGCCAAGCCCGAGTCGGGGTTTAGTGGCGCTGGGCGATTGTGCCGCCCAAAGGTTTGTCCGGCAGGCTGTGAAGCCAGCCGGCCAGCAAATGAGTCGAGAGCGGAATAAACCAGAAAACCATCAGCGGGGTCAGGGCCAGGGTGCTGACAAATATTCGCGGCAGCAGGCTCAACTCGCCAAGCAGCGGGCCCAGCACAAAATTGAACAACAGCGACACCGGGAAGAATGCCAGCCAGATGGCCACCGCTTGCTTCCAGCGTGGCGGGCGCTGCCCGCCGGCACCGAACCAGCCATCGATGCCACTGACACGTCGCTCTGAAGGATGGGCAAACAAGTCACTGCCGCGCAGTAACCATGACTTGCGCGACACCGAGTGTTCCCATGCGTGGAGGGTGGTTTCGTCGGCAAAGCGGAAAATAATCTGAAATTCATCATCGCCCGCAGGCGGGGCCAGTACGCCGGAACCCAGATAACCGGGGAAGTCGGTGGCCAATTGCTCGCCTTCATGCAGCCAGGCGATCAGTTCCTGATAGCGGCCGTCAGCGACGCGACGCGCAACCAGCAAGGTGACAGGGGAGGTAGACATTGTGTATCTCCATAAGGCTAATGCTGCCCGGGTAGGGCAGTCACAAAACGCAGCGCCGGGGTGGTGGGCCGTGTTCTGAAAAACAAGCAAGGATTGTTCCTCCTTGCGCCAGTCTCTACGCAATCCGGCCGTTTGCATCGCCGGCAAGCCGGCTCCGACAATTGATTGTGAAAATCCCGGCTCCTGTTTGAGCACCAGATGACGCTATGAGGCGTAGAATCCCCCTATATCCTCTTGGTCCTTGCCCTCCGATGCCCGTGATTACTGAACTTGAGCCCGTAGCGTTGTCTGCCGATTGCCCTGAGTCGCAAGGCTTGTATCCGATCAGGGAAGTCGCCCGGCTCACAGGCATCAACCCGGTGACCCTGCGCGCCTGGGAGCGGCGCTACGGCTTGATTCAGCCAATACGCACCATAAGTGGGCATCGCCTGTACTCAGTGACCGATATTGAGACAGTGCGCCGGGTCATGGGCTGGCTTGAGCGGGGAGTTGCGGTCAGCAAGGTCGCGCAGTTACTCGCCAATGACTCTGCACATAACCGCCCGCAACCTGCTGCCACTGAACACAGCGAGTGGCAGTCCCGGGTAGGGGCCGCCCTGAGTACATTCAACGAGCCTGAGCTGGACCGCCTGTACGGGCAGATTTATTCCGGTTACCCGGCCGAAACCGTATTCCACGACATCTTCCTGCCGCTGTATCAACAGTTGTTCAGGTCGCGGGATGAGTTCGGCCGCACCAGTGAATGGTTGTTGCTGGACGGGTTCTTGCGCACGCGGGTCCAGCACCGTCTGCAGATGCAGGCAGCACAGGCGTCACAGTGTGTGTTGATGGTCGCGGTGCCGGAGTTGTGTCATGAGCTGGAGCTGCTGGTTGCCGGCTTGCTCCTGAGCCGCCACGACCGGGTGGTCAGGGTGTTGCCCACAGCACAGCCTCTGGATGAGCTTGCGCTGATTTGCGAGAAGGTCCGGCCCACAGCGGTTGTGCTGTTTGCTCAGCGTACCCTGGCAGCCGCGCATCATCGGCGGCTTGTGCGGCTGGTGCCGACCCTGAACTGTCCGACGTTTTTGGCGGGGCAAACCCAATCCATGGCACATGAGGCGCTGAAGGGCACATCGATTGTCTGTTTGGGGCGCGAAGCTCTGGAGGTGAGTCAGCGTCTGGATGCCGAGCTCCTGGGCCATCGCGATAGCTGAGTGGTATCAAGCGTGCAGGGCGGGATGTGTCAGGCGATGTTGTTGCAGGATGAATTGGCGCAAACGTTCGGTTTCGCCTTTATCGCTTTGGCTCAGCCGGTAGGCATACAGCCCTGATTCGGTTTTACGTTCCAGCGTGCCGCGCACCGCAATCCGCTCATAGCCAACAGGGCTGAACCATTGCGCAAATTGACGCGGCGGGCGGCCTTCGTTCCGCACCTCGATCAGCAGGCCCTTGAACGACACCTCGGTAATCCACAGGTTGCCCGGCCTTGCCCGAATATTCTCCAGCGCCACCGGTTCTTCCAGGGTCAAACGCCAGGGGCGGCCAAGCGGGCCGTCTTCAAAAATGCTGGGCGCTCCCAGCTGCAGATGCTGGGTATGGAATTCGTCTTCTACCAGACTCAGCGGAAAACTCATTTTCTGGTCGGCAAAGTGCGCCTGAATCGTGACTTGCTCATGTGCTGCCAGGCGTGTCAGCAGATCGCGTATTTGTGAGACACCTTTAACCGTAAGGCTCGATGACGTCTCCCGCTGATTGAGCAGCGGGCTTTCATGCATCGACTGGATGAAATCCAACTCGTCCTGAGTCAGAAGGGTCTCGTACGACATTATCTGGCTCGTAAATTAGGGTTACAAATTCATTCAAGCCAATGTGAGACCTTTATTTACACGATTTGTTAGATCCGTTCGTCGCCTTGTACGCCTGCAGTTCGGCCTTCACCTCGGCCAGCTCGGCCTCCAGCTGCGCAACCCGTTGCTGGGCCTTCACCTGGGCAGTGACATCCTTTTGCACACCGATAAAGTAGGTGAGTTGATCGTTCTCGTTAAACACGGGGGTGATCGACAGTTCGTTCCAGAAGTGCGAGCCGTCCTTTCGATAATTGCGCAGTACCTGGCGGGTAGGCTGGCCGCTGGCAATGGCTTCACGGACCAGTTGCAGGCCGATTTGATCTCGGTCACCGGCCTGCAAAAAGCGGCAGTCCTGATACAAAATATCGTCGCTGCTGTAACCGGTAAGCGTTTCAAATGCTTTGTTCACGTAAATAAGAATGTTGTCTTCGCCTTCCTGTTCGGCGATCACAATTCCGTCCTGAGACGCGTCCACCATGCGTTGTAACAAGCGAGAGTTGATCATCGTGGGGCTCCGGAAAGAGTGGGCAAGGTGGATACATTTTAAGGCTGGCGCAGATGCAGTCTACTGGCCATCACCGAAAGCTGCGCCTCACCTGCTAATATCCCGGCCTTTTAGTCAGTTACAGGATCAGATTGATGAAAGTCGCCATCCTTTCCGGCTCGGTGTACGGCACCGCTGAAGAAGTCGCCCGCAACGCCAGACAACTGCTGACCGATGCCGGTTTTGAGGTTTTTCTCAATACCCGCGCCTCGCTGGCCGAGATTCAGGCGTTTGGCCCTGAAGCCTTGTTGGCCGTTACCTCGACCACTGGCATGGGCGAGCTGCCTGACAACCTGATGCCGTTGTACAGCCAGATCCGTGATCTGCTGCCAGCTGCCTGGCGTGGTCTGCCCGGGGCCGTGATCGCCCTGGGCGATGAAAGTTATGGCGACACTTTCTGCGGCGGCGGTGAGCAAATGCGTGAACTGTTCGCAGAGCTGGGGCTGCGCGAGGTGCTGCCAATGTTGCGTCTGGACTCCAGCGTCACCGTGACTCCGGAAGAAGATTCCGAGCCGTGGCTGCAAGACTTTATCAAGGCACTGACGCAGTAACCGGTCGCTCGCGCAGCAGTTCCAGCCAGGCTTGGGCGGCTCGCGACAAATAAGCGCCGTCGCGCCAGATGAAGGCGATATCCCAACGCAGGTAATCCGGCGCGACCAGCTTCAAACGTACGACTCCCGGTCGTATCAGCTCCCTGGCAACCACGCTGGGCAGCAGCACCACGCCTTGCCCGGCAGCCACCAGCGCCACTAAAAAGTCCGATTGCCCGCTGCGGCCACCCTCTTTGGGGGTGAAGCCCAATTGCTGGCACGCCTGCAATAAGCGCTCGTTGAGCATGAAGCTGCGCTGATACAGCAGAAACGGCGTGTCGGCCAATTGCTCCAGGCGCACGCTGCCTCCTTGCGCCAGCGGATGATCAGCCGGGAGTAGCGCATCCAGCGGTTCATCGCAAAACGGTTGATAGCCGAACAGCGGATTTTTCGGGGTCAAGCTGCCGCCCAGCTCCAGTTCGCCACTCATCACCGCCTGCTCGATATGCATGCTGCCGCCTTCAAGCAGTTGCACCTGAATATTGGGGTAGCGCCGCCGATACTCGGCAAACAGGCTGGCAAAGAGTGCGTTACTGCCCAGTAATGGCAGGCCGACCCGCAACTCGCCACGGGTCAATTGACTCAGGTCGTCCAGCTCGCTGAGCAGCTCCTTGTGCAAGCGCAGCATGCCTTCGGCGCGTTGCAACACCACATTTCCGGCTGCCGTCAGGCGCACCTGCGAACCCAGACGGTCGAACAGGGGCGTGCCAAGGTTTTGCTCCAGTTGTGCCACCTGCTTGCTGACCGCCGACTGGCTGATATGCAGCAGGTGCGCTGCCTGGGTAAACCCGCCCTGGTGCGCCACCTCTACAAAAGTGCGCAGTTGTTTGAATTCCATGTGTGTGATTCCGTTTTGGAATGGATGCCAGTCTAACAATTCGTTTTCGGGATGGAAGGCCGCTCATTAAAATGAAGTCCAGTCTGCACTGGAACCCATATGAAACGCTTTGATGTAAAACGCTTTGCCCGTCTGGTCAGTGAAGTTGCGGTATTGCTGGCCATTTACTTTCTCGGTTGCCAGATCGCGGCATGGTGGCATTTGCCAATACCGGGTGGCGTGATTGGCATGGCCTTGTTGCTGTCGGCATTTGCTCTGGGCCTGATCAAACCTGCGACCCTGCAATTGGGCGCCGGGGTGTTGATGGCCGAGATGCTGCTGTTCTTCATCCCGGCCCTGATGAGTCTGCTCGACTACGGCGCACTGGTGCGCGATGACGGGTGGCGGATTCTGCTGGTAATCGGGGTCAGTACCTTATTGGTCATGGTGGTGACCGCCTTCACCGTCGAGGCGGTATGCCGTTGGAGGTCGCGTCATGAAGTTTGAATGGATGCCTGTGTTCTGGCTGATCCTCACCCTTGGCGCTTACGTCCTGAGCCGCTGGCTGTACCGGCGCACCGGACGCTACGTGCTGTCACCGCTGATTCTGGTGCCGGCATTGTTGCTTGCAGTGGCCGTGCCGCTGCACACCGCTTATGCCGAGTACTCAAGCGATACCCATTGGTTGATGCTGGTATTGGGGCCGGTGACCGTGGCCTTCGCGGTACCGATCTGGCAGCAGCGCAAGTTGCTGGCACGCCATTGGATAGCGTTGTTGCTGGGGATGCTGGCGGGTAGTGTGGCGTCCATCGGCAGTTCATTCTGGCTGGCCAGGGCGCTGGCGCTCGACACATCGCTGGCGATGTCTTTGGTCCCGCGTTCCATCACCACCCCGTTTGCCATGCCGCTGGCGCAACACCTGGGCGGAGTTCCCGAGCTTACAGCGGTGTTTGTGATGTTCACCGGCGTATTTGGCGCATTGCTGGGCGGTATTCTGCTCAAGTGGTTACCGCTGCGCAGCAGCCTGGCGCGGGGGGCACTGTTTGGCATTGGTGCTCATGGCGCGGGGGTAAGCCGCGCCCGCGAGGTCGGCAGTGAGGAAGGCTCAGTGGCAGGGCTGGTCATGGTTCTCACCGGGATTCTCAACCTGTTTGCGGCGCCCTTGCTGATGATGATGCTCTGACTGGCGGTAAATCCCGGGCATAAAAAAGGCCGCTGTAAAACAGCGGCCAAGGGAAGACGTTCATCAAGGAGCAACAAATCAACGTCAGGGTAAATCGGGGTTTGCAGAGTCGATACGACTCAATGCGTGTGACCGGCACCGGTGCCGGAAAGTTCGATAAGGATAAGGGCTGTCTGCTTGGGGAATAAGGGCGGTATTGGACAATCTCTATTACAGCTTCGGCAATAGTAGATAGCCGAACCACGCCCTCAGCTCACCTGTGGGAGCTGGTTTGCCGGCGCTGCGGCTTTCCGCGGGCAGGCGTGGTTCAGTCCGGTTGATAGCCCATACGCCAACTGATGGCCTTGCTCGCTTCCAGCAGTCGCTTGGCTGCGGGTCCGTTTTCATCGGCATGGAACAGCGACGCAGGCCCGACCACGGTCAGTACACCTGCTACATGACCGGTGGCATCAAACACCGGTGCCGACAACGCATCGACGCCGGGCATCAGCAAACCATGGACAAAATGCAGTCCGCGCTCACGGATCTGTGCGCCTGTAGCGGCGTAGGCTTCAGGCTTTTTCAGCGGATGAATGTTATCGGTTTGCAACTCCAGCTCGCGCAAAGCGGCCGTTTCCCGGTCAGGCAGAAAGGCATTGAACACCAGCCCTGTCGACGAACTCAGCAGTGGCAGCACCGAGCCCAGCTTGGTCACCACCGTGACTGCGCGAACCGCGGCTTCAATAGCCACCACGGTCGCGCCCTGATTGCCCCACACCGCCAGGAAGCAGGTTTCATTCAAGTCATCACGCAGTTCGGCCAGGGGCAGGGCGGCGACTTTCAGCACATCCATGCTGTTGAGTGCCGCCAGCCCCACGCGCAATGCCTCACGCCCCAGCCCGTAATGATTGGTGGCCGTATTCTGTTCAGCAAAACCACTGGCTATCAACGCCTGCAAGTAGCGATGCACCTTGCTGGCGGGCATTTGTACGTGTTCGGCCAAGCGCGAGAGTGACGTTGAAGGTGACAGTTCGGCCAGGGCCTTGAGGATGTCAGTACCGACCTCGGCGGAGCGTACTTTCTGCTTGCCGGTGCTGTCGTTGCTGCTGCGGGGCTTTTCCATGGGGGGCCTGGGTCTCGGGACGAATGGGCGTCTTTATAGCTTGACGCTTAATACCAATCAAATTACGTTATGCGTAATCGAATTACGATAAAAATAACGCAGCGACGCGCACGCTGTTTCCGGGCCGGGCGCAGTCAACTGTATTCTCCACTCTGGAGGCTCCATGAACCTCGACTCGTCCTTGTCCGATCTCGTGTATCAATCCGGGTTTGGCAATGAATTCAGCAGTGAAGCTTTGCCCGGCGCCTTGCCGGTTGGTCAGAACTCCCCGCAAAAAGTCCCCTATGGTCTGTACGCCGAGTTGTTGTCGGGTACCGCGTTCACCATGGTGCGTAGCGAGTCGCGCCGCACCTGGATGTACCGGATCAAGCCGTCAGCCAACCACCCGGCGTTCGTCAAACTGCAGCGCCAGTTCAGCGGCTGCGAGTCGGGCCCGGTAACCCCCAATCGCTTGCGCTGGAACCCGTTGCCAATCCCTGACGAGGCCACAGACTTTATTGACGGTCTGGTGCGCATGGCTGCCAACAGCGGCCCGGAAAAGCCTGCGGGTATCAGCATTTACACCTACCGCGCGAACACCTCGATGCAGCGCGTGTTCTTCAATGCCGATGGTGAATTGCTGCTGGTGCCCGAGCAGGGGCGACTGCGGATTGCGACCGAGTTGGGGGTGCTTGACCTCGGGCCTTTAGAAATTGCCGTGATCCCGCGCGGTCTTAAATTCCGGGTTGAATTGCTCGACCCGCAAGCCCGGGGCTACGTGGCTGAAAACCATGGCGCGCCGCTGCGTCTGCCCGATCTTGGCCCCATAGGCAGCAATGGCCTGGCCAACCCGAGGGATTTCCTGGCCCCGGTGGCTCATTACGAACATAACCAGCAACCGACAACGCTGGTGCAGAAATTCCTCGGCGAGCTGTGGGGCTGCGAGCTGGATCATTCGCCACTCGATGTGGTCGCCTGGCATGGCAATAACGTGCCGTACAAATATGACCTGCGCCGCTTCAACACTATTGGCACCGTCAGCTTCGATCATCCCGATCCGTCGATTTTCACGGTATTGACCTCGCCCACCAGCGTGCCGGGCATGGCCAACCTCGACTTTGTGATCTTCCCGCCGCGCTGGATGGTGGCTGAAAACACCTTCCGGCCGCCATGGTTCCACCGCAACCTGATGAACGAATTCATGGGCCTGATCCAGGGCAGCTACGATGCCAAGGCCGAGGGTTTCCTGCCCGGCGGTGCTTCGCTGCACAGTTGCATGAGCGCCCACGGCCCGGACGCTGAAACCTGTAGCAAAGCCATTGCCGCTGAACTGCAACCGGTCAAAATCGACAACACCATGGCCTTCATGTTTGAAACCAGCCAGGTGTTGCGCCCCAGCCAGTTCGCCCTTCAATGCCCGCAATTGCAATCCAGTTACGACGCTTGCTGGGCCTCGCTGCCCGCAACCTTCAACCCGAATCGGAGATAAACATGACCCAGTCCACACTAACCCGCAGCTGGATCGCCTCCGCCAACGGTCACAGTGATTTCCCGTTGCAAAACCTGCCGATGGGGGTCTTCAGTCTTAATGGATCGGCGCCCCGTAGCGGTGTCGCTATCGGCGAGCATATTTTTGATCTGGAGGCGGCCCTGGCTGGCGGTCTGTTTGAAGGTCAGGCCAAGGTCGCCGTAGAAGCGTCGCTGGGCGGTGCTCTAAATGCCTATTTTGCGTTGGGGCGCAGTGCCCGGGTGGCCTTGCGTGAGCGCTTGCTGGAACTGCTGGGCGAGGGCAGTACCCTGCGCGGCAAGATCGAAGCCCAGGGCGCAAAGTTGTTGCCGCTGGCGGCCGACTGTCAGTTACACCTGCCCGCCAGGATTGGTGATTACACCGACTTTTATGTCGGCATCGAACACGCGAAGAACGTCGGTAAACTGTTTCGCCCTGACAATCCTTTGTTGCCCAACTATAAATACGTGCCCATCGGTTACCACGGCCGTGCTTCAACCATTCGCGCCTCGGGTGCCGAGGTGCGTCGTCCTAAAGGGCAAACCTTGCCAGCCGGTCAGACCGAGCCGACTTTTGGTCCGTGTGCACGTCTGGATTACGAGCTGGAGCTGGGTATCTGGATCGGTCAGGGTAATGACCTGGGGGATGCCATCGCGATCAGCGAAGCGGGCGATCATATTGCCGGTTTCTGCCTGCTGAACGATTGGTCGGCGCGTGACATCCAGGCCTGGGAATATCAGCCGCTGGGGCCGTTCCTGTCGAAAAGCTTCATTACCAGCATTTCCCCCTGGGTGGTGACTGCCGAAGCCCTGGAGCCGTTCCGCCGTGCACAGCCCGCACGCCCTGAAGGTGATCCGCAGCCATTGGCGTACTTGCTCGATCCAAAGGATCAGGCCGGCGGCGCGCTGGACATCGAACTCGAAGTGTTGCTGCTGACCGAATCGATGCGCGAGCAGAACCTGCCCGCCCATCGACTGGGCTTGAGCAACAGCCTGAACATGTACTGGACTGCCGCGCAGCTGGTGGCCCATCACAGTGTCAACGGCTGCCAACTGCAATCGGGTGACTTGTTCGGCTCGGGCACCCTGTCTGGTCCGGATCGCTCACAACTGGGCAGCCTGCTGGAAATCACCGAAGGCGGTAAACACCCGATCGAACTGGCCTCGGGCGAGGTTCGCAAGTTCCTTGAGGATGGCGATGAAATCATTCTGCGTGCCCGTTGCACGCGTGAGGGTTATGCCTCCATCGGTTTTGGCGAATGCCGCGGCAAGGTTGTCGCTGCGCGCTAAAGGAGCGAGCCATGCAACTCTTTACCTATTACCGCTCAACTTCGTCCTACCGGGTACGGATCGCGCTGGCGCTTAAAGGTCTGGATTATCAGGCGGTGCCGGTCAATCTGATTGCCGCCTCTGGCGGCGAGCACAAGCAGGCGGGGTATCTGGCGATCAACCCCCAAGGCCGGGTGCCCGCTTTGCGCACGGAGGAGGGCAGCGTGCTGACCCAGTCTGCGGCGATCATCGAATACCTCGAAGAGCGCTATCCGCAGGTGGCATTGCTGTCCACAGACCTGGCCACCCGTGCCCATGAACGGGCGGTGGCCGCTTTGGTCGCGTGCGATATTCATCCGCTGCACAACGTCAGTGTGCTCAATCAATTGCGTCAGATGGGGCAGACCGAAGAGCAGGTGGTGCAGTGGATCGGTCACTGGATCACCCAAGGCCTGGCCGCCATTGAGCAACTGATTGGCGATAACGGCTATTGCTTCGGGCCTGAGCCCGGGTTGGCGGATGTGTACCTGATCCCGCAGCTGTACGCGGCTGAACGTTTCAAGGTGTCACTGGTGCCGTACCCGCGGATTGCCCGGGTCGCGGCCCTGGCAGACAATCACCCGGCGTTCATCGCTGCGCACCCGGCGCGGCAACCCGATACGCCGGCCTGAAAATAACCTGTGGCCGCCGCCTTCGGCAGCGGCTACAGGGTTTTAAAATTGCTGATTCCGTGCATTCGCCGGTAATTTCTCTCAGCTCCCGACAGGTTATGTCCGAAACCGTGAAATCGGCTCAGGCTTATTCCTGCGCACTCCGACGATTTTTCCGACGCAACCTATACTGCCGTTTACCTTTTATCGTTCGAGGGCTGGTTAATGTTTGCTCTCATGCAAAGTGCTCATGTGGAGTCGTTGCACCTCAGTGTTGATCCTCTTACGGGGCTCAAGGCGGTGATTGCCATTCATAGCAGTCGCCTGGGGCCTGCCTTGGGAGGGTGCCGATATCTGGCTTACCCCAACGATGAAAGTGCCGTGAATGACGCCATCCGCCTGGCCCAGGACATGAGCTATAAAGCTGCGCTGGCCGGTCTGGCAGTAGGGGGGGCCAAGGCCGTGATCATGCGGGCGGCGCATGTCGAAAGTCGCGCGGCGTTGTTTGAAGCCTTTGGTCGCTGTGTCGAACAACTGGATGGACGCTACATCACTGCCATCGACAGCGGCACCTCCACCGCCGATATGGATTGTATTGCCCAGAGCACCCGGCACGTTACCAGCACCACGGCCGCAGGCGACCCGTCGCCGCATACGGCCATGGGGGTGTTTGCCGGTATTCGCAGCACCGCGTCGTCGCGTCTGGGCAGTGACAACCTGGAAGGGCTGCGGGTTGCCGTGCAGGGCCTGGGCAAGGTCGGTTACGCGCTGGCCGAGCAACTGCATGCGGCCGGAGCCGAGTTGCTGGTGTGCGATACCGATCCCGGTAAAGTGCGTCTGGCCATGGATCAGCTGGGGGCTCACCCGGTTGCCTGTGAGGCTCTGCTCAGTACGCCCTGCGACATTCTTGCGCCGTGCGGCCTGGGAGGCGTGCTGAACTGGCACAGCGTGGCGCAACTGCGTTGCTCAGCGGTGGCCGGCTGTGCGAACAATCAGCTGACTAACCTGCAAGTGGCCGACCAGCTAGAACGCCGGGGAATCCTGTATGCGCCTGACTACGTGATCAATTCGGGCGGCTTGATTTACATGGCCCTGACTCATCAAGGGGCTACGCCGGAGGCCATCAACGAGCAGTTGCTTCGCATCAGCCAGCGCCTGACCGGTATCTACGCCCACGCCCAGGCTGAAAAACGCTCACCGGCCAGGGTCTCGGACGAACTGGCGCAGCGCTTGTTGTACCCGTAAAACGGCGCGCCTACAGGTTTTGCAGCTGGCAGAGTTCATGGGCGCCCAAAAAACGTGTCTCAAACTCGACCAGGCCCGCGTGCTGATTTTGCAGCGCCTGGATCTGATTCATCACGGCCTGTTTTTTATGAGTGACGGCGTTCCTTACCACTTCCCACGGCAGGGTCTGCCCGCGGTGATCATCAAGAATCGCCAGCATTTCCTTGAGTTTGAAGCCCAATTGCTGCGCGCATTTGATGAACATCAGCCGCTCGACACTCTGCTCGCAGTAGACGCGATAGTTGCCACGGCGTTGTGGCGCCGGGAGCAGGCCGATGTCTTCATAGTGACGAATGCTTTTGATGGTGGTGCCCGAGAGTTGGGCGGCTTTGCCGATATACATGAAAAGTCCTTTTTTATGGCCGCCCGCCTATCAGGTACTCACTTGATGGCGAGCTTGCGGGCTTGCCCAAGCCAATTGTCCCGTTGTTTGGCAGTTGAATCCAGAATCGGGCCAAATGTCATGGTTGCGACCGGCTTTATGCCACAAAAGGCCAGAGTGGTTTTGCGCATTTGATGCAGTGCCGGCATGCGGTAAACCCACTTGTAATACCAGGGCGGGGTGTCCATTGTCACCAGCAGGTATGCGCTGCGCCCGAGCAACAGCTTCTCGGGAAAGGCTTTGCCCTTGCGGTAGGAAAAGGCGAAACCGGGCAGCAGGATGCGGTCGAGAAAGCCTTTGAGCAAAGCCGGAACGCCGCCCCACCAGACTGGAAACATCAGTACCAGATGCTCTGCCCAGGTGATATCAACCTGGGCCTTGAGCAAGTCGGGCTCCAGCGGCTGGATCCGGTTATACCCCTCGTGAAGGACCGGATCGAAGCACAGGTCGCCGAGATATAGAACGCGAACATCCTGGCCGGCGCCAATGGCCGTCTCGACATAGCTGTCTGCCAGGGCTGCACAAAAACTGTCGGTAGAGGGGTGACCCACAATTACCAGTACTCGCTTGCTCATCATTACACCAACCTGAAAGACGGCCTTTCAGGATAGGGTCTGCCCCAAGGGGGAGAGTCAAGCGAGCACCCGGTGCAATTACTCGCTCTCGACCAGCAGTTCGGACAGGGCGTCCGGCTGGCTCTTGAATGCCTTGGCAAACACATCGCGGTTTTTCGCCATGTAGATACCGGCTTCTTCGACTTGCTGCTCGCTCAGTGACGGCACAGCCTTTTGCAACACCTCAGCCAGCAACTCTGCAAGTTCCAGCATTTTGTCATGACGGTCAGCTTCGGCTTTATCCATGAACAAACGCTCCAGATCTCGGCTGCTGCGGTATACCACTTCGACGGCCATTTACCACCTCATATGCCTTCACGTAAATTATCTAACGATTACTGTATTTATATACAGCTAAAAGAATAAGCCAATCCCCGGGATTTGAATAGCGGCTTTTTTACTCTAGCCGCAATTGGTGTGCGCAACGGGTGTCTGAAGTGTCTAATAGCCGTCGGCCATCATCTTACTGGCAATGACTGGCCTTTTTTCTGCATGCAGAAAGTGTCATGAGCATCGCGGATGATCCGTTCGAGTCGATTCAAGGAGCTGCATCGTGAGAGTTAACAAAGCTGAGAAGCTACGTCGCCAGGTTCATGAACTGGCCGAATCGATGGGCAATCTGTTCGTCGAAACCTTCCACTACATGGCGTTGTTTGCCATTGGTGCCGTCACTGCCTGGGCGGCGGTGATGGAATTTTTGCAGATGGTGGAGAAGGGCAATATCTCTATCGATGACATTCTGCTGCTATTCATCTACCTCGAATTGGGCGCCATGGTCGGGATTTATTTCAAGACCAACCACATGCCGGTGCGCTTCCTGATTTATGTGGCGATAACGGCCCTGACCCGTTTGCTGATTTCCAACGTCTCGCATCACAACCCGCCGGACATGGGGGTGGTGTACCTGACCGGAGCCATTCTGTTACTGGCGCTGGCGATTCTGGTGGTGCGCTATGCATCGTCGCAGTTCCCGTCGGTGAAGATCGAGAACCCGCGTCGCAAGACCGGGGCAGGTTCGGGTGAACACCCGGAAGTGGAGAAGGGCGAGTTGTAGATCGGACCGAGAGTCTGCAGCAGGCCGCTTTCCCTGCGATTGAATCGGTGGGGTCTGGCCGTTAAATGGCGTCGCCGGCAAGCCAGGCTTGCACCGATGTGTGTCACTGCGCTTTCTTCAAACCATAAAAAAGGCGGGCTTACCGAAGTAAGCCCGCCTTTTTTAGTGCGTTCTGGACGCTGAATCAGCTGATTTTATCGAGTTCTTTTTCTTTTTCCAAAAACTCTTCTTCAAGCAAATCGTCAGCACTCTGTTTTGGCTCTTTTTCTTCAAAGCCTTCAACGGCCAGTTTAGGGGTGTGCTTTCCACGCAGTTTGCCGAACAGGTGTTCCAGCTTGTGCTCCAGTTTTGTCGCGGCACCTTCTACCGCTTCTGTCAGGGAGTCAGCGTCGTGGGAGACGAGAAATGGCTGGTGTCCTTTAGGTCGAGCCTCCATTTTGCAACGTTTGTCTTTAGTACCTGACTTGCCACCGTTCTCATCGGTGACATGCACGATGACTCGAGTCAGGTCTTCCAAATGACGTTCGAGCGTTACTTCAACTGTCGCTGTTACCCAGTTCTGGGTACGTACGTCAACGGCGATGTTCTTATCGGAAAAGACTTCAGTTTGCATAATTCTTCCCTTATATAGCGTGCTCGTGTGAGGTCTGACGGCCTCGTGCATTCAAAGGTTCATCGTCATCCCTCAGTTACAGTGTTTGGGCCGATGAACAAATATTTCAAGCACTATTTTCAGGAAGCCTCCCCAGCCGTGACCGGCGTCAGTCTTTGATGAGACGAACAAGCCCGCGTGTGCAGGCTATGGTCGATTTATATCCAAATGCGACAGAAGTCGGGAGGCGGCTGCCGGATCAGATTATGTAAAAGAGCGCCACTCCGTAAGCGCGAGCTTGCTCGCGAGCCGTTTGCAATCATGGTTAAAAGCTCGCGAGCAAGCTCGCTCCTACAGGGATGAGGTCCGGCTCTGGCTTCTAATTTTGCATATGAGAATATTTATCATTAGTATCGCTTTCCTTTGCGGCCTGCATACCGATTCCCATGACCTCTCCCGAACTCAATGAAGGCCCCGGCAGTGAAACCCGTCATGGGCGAGCGCATTTTCTGCAGGTGTTTTTATCTCAGCGTTTACAAATGGAAGCACTGGTCAGCCGCCGTGTCGGATGCCGGGCTACGGCCGCCGATCTGGTTCAGGACTTGTTCCTGCGTTTTTGGCGCAGACCGCTGGTGCAGGTCGAAGAACTCAGCACTTACTTGCTGCGCAGCGCGGGCAATATCGCCATTGACCATCTGCGCAGCGAAGGCGCTCGCGGGCGGGTCAATCAGCACTGGCAGCCCGAGCCGGACGCCCGAAGCTGCGAGCCCCAGGCGGCACTGGAGGCGGGCAATGACCTGCGCCAGGTCGAGGCCGCCTTGCGTGGCTTGCCCGAGCGCACCCGGCATATTTTTTTGCTCAACCGGATTCACGGTCGTACCTACGCCGACATCGCCAGGGTCATGGGCGTGTCGCAAAGTGCCGTCGAAAAACACATGATGCGCGCCCTCGAGGCCTGCAAAGCCAGTTTGCGTGAGCCGCCAGCAGGGACCGCACCGTGATCAATCGTGCGGTTGTCCCGGTCACTGACGAACAGGAACGCACTGCGCTGGCGTGGCTCGCCGTGTTGCACGATCAGCCCGACAACGGTGACCAGGCCACCTTCAGCCGTTGGCTGCAGGCCGATCCCGCCCACGCTGAAGCCTACGCCCGGGCGCAAGTGATATGGGAGTTGAGCGAAGTGGCGGGCAGCACCTTGGCGCACGAAGAGGCGCTGACGTTGCAGCGTTACTTGTCGGCGATGAAGGTTTCGCGGCGCAGCACAGTGAGGTACTGGTCCAGCGGGCTGGCCGTTGCGGCGTGCCTGCTGTTGATGGTTGGCGTATTTGCGGGCTGGCAGCCCATGCGCTGGTTCAATGATCTGGGCGCCGATTACGTCAGTGCGCCGGGGCAGGTACGCACCTTGACCCTGGCCGATCAATCCCGGGTCACGCTGGATGCCGACAGTGCCATTGCGGTGAATTTCAGCGGCGGTGAACGCCATGTCGAACTGCGTCGCGGGGTGGCGTTTTTCCACGTCACCCATACCGGCGAGCCGTTTGTGGTCGATGCCAGTGGCGGCGAAGCGCGGGTGTTGGGCACTGAATTTGAAGTGCGTCTGCAGCCTGCGGGCGCGCAAGTCACCGTGTTATCCGGGCGGGTAGGCGTCAAGGCAGGCGAGCACGCGCCACAGCAGATTCTTACAGCAGACCAGCAAGTGGCCTATGTCGATGGTGCCGTGAGCGACGCGGTGCAACAGGTCGACAGTCAGGCCCGACTGGCGTGGCGCAGCGGCTGGCTGAGCTACTACAAGACGCCGCTGGCCGATGTGGTGGCCGATCTGAGGCGCTACTACCCCGGGCAAATCGTGCTGCTCAATAGCCAGTTGGGCACACGCCGCATCAGCGCCAGCTTCCCCAGCCAGGACCCGCAAGCAGTGCTTGCCTCCCTGCAAGGCGTGCTCGGGTTTGAACAGCACACCTTGTTTGGACGGGTGATAGTGTTGCGTTGAACACCACCATCACTGTAGGAGCGAGCTTGCTCGCGAGCTGTTGATCTCAAGCAAAAGCTCGCGAGCAAGCTCGCTCCTACAAGTGGGCTGACGACAGCAGCAAAATATTTTTGCTTTCAGGTGAGGTAAACCCCGGGGCCATCCGTGTAGTGCTTGAAAATGCGAAAAATTCGCATTCCGTATCAGGTTGGCACACAGGTCATGAGCATGAAGTCCACGTCAGCGGCAGGCGGTTCGGTTAAACAGTGGTTGAGCGTTTCGGCTTTGATGGCCGGTCTGGTGTTAACGCCTTTGTCTGTCGCCATGGCCGCCGAGGCCACTGCGCAGCAAACCGGCGCACTGTTTGATTTCAATCTGCCCGCCGAGCCGCTGCCCCGGGCCCTCAACGACTTCAGCCGCCTGACCGGCTTGAGCGTGGTCTACACCGACGAAGCCCCCCTGGGCCTGCAAGCCCCGGCGATCAAGGGCCGCATGCCGGCCGACCAGGCCTTGCAACGGATGCTCGCGCAAACGGGCTTCAATGCCCGCCGTACCGATGCCAACACCTTTGCCCTCGAGCCCCGGCCCGAGGCCGGCACCCTCAGCCTGGGGGCCACCAGCATCACCTCGCAGGCCGTCAGTGACACCAGCTATCAACCCCCGGCCAGCACCTCGGTGATGCGCGGCACGGGCACGTCGATGGAGATCCCGCAGACCATCAACGTGGTCGCCGCCCAGGTCATCCGCGACCAGACCCCGCGCAATCTGGACGATGCGCTGACCAACATCAGCGGTATCACCCAGGGCAACACCCTGGGCGGTACCCAGGACTCGGTGATGAAACGCGGCTTTGGCGACAACCGTGACGGCTCGATCATGCGCGATGGCATGCCGCTGGTGCAGGGCCGGGCGCTGAATGCGGCCACCGAACGGGTCGAAGTGCTCAAGGGGCCGGCGTCCTTGCTCTATGGAATCCAGGACCCGGGCGGTGTCGTCAACGTGGTCAGCAAAAAGCCGCAACTGGAGCAGTACAACGCACTGACCGTAAAAGGCTCCAGCTACGGTGCAGGCAAAAACGGTAGCGGCGGGACGCTGGACAGCACCGGCGCGCTGGGTGATTCGGGGCTGGCGTACCGGATGATCATCGATCATGACGATGAAGATTACTGGCGCAACTTTGGCCTGCACCGCGAGACCCTGATTGCGCCGTCTCTGGCCTGGTACGGCGATAACACCCAAGTGCTGCTGGCCTACGAACACCGCGAGTTTCTGACCCCCTTTGACCGGGGCACGGCGATCAACCCGGCCACCAACCACCCGCTGGATATCCCGGCCACACGCCGTCTCGACGAACCGTTCAATAACATGGAAGGGCGCTCTGACCTGTACCGCCTTGAAGTCGATCACGACCTCAACGACGACTGGAAAGCCCATTTCGGCTACAGCTGGAACCGCGAAACCTACGACGCCAGCCAGGTTCGCGTGACCGCCGTCGACCCGTCTACCGGCACCCTGACCCGCAAAATGGACGGCACCCGGGGCGCCATCACCACTGACCGCTTTTCCACGGTCAGCCTGCAAGGCAAGGTCCAGGCTGCGGGCATGCAGCATGATCTGGTGTTCGGGCTGGATGACGAGTACCGCAAAATCTATCGCGCCGAACTGATTCGCCAGAACAGCAAATACCCCTTCAGCTACCTCGACCCGGTTTATGGCCGCGAAGTGGCGGGCACCACGGTCAGCGCCAGTGACAGCAACCAGACTGACTTGCTGCGCAGTGATTCACTGTTCGCACAAGACTCCATCCACCTGACCGATCAATGGATTCTGGTGGCCGGCGCCCGTTTCCAGAAGTACGACCAGCTCGCGGGCAAGGGCATCCCGTTCAAGGCCAACACCGATACCAACGGCGTCAAATGGATACCGCGTGCGGGTCTGGTGTATCGCTACAGCGATGAATTGTCGTTCTACGGCAGCTACACCGAATCATTCAAACCCAACTCCAGCATTGCCCCCCTGACCGGAGGCGTGGTGCTGGACTCGGCCATCGCCCCGGAACAGTCCAAATCCTGGGAACTGGGGGCCAAACTGGATATCCCGGGGCGCATCACCGCCAGTGCGGCGTTGTTCGACATCAAAAAGCGCAACGTTTTGGTGTCCACCACCGTGGGGGATGACACCCTCTACTCGACAGCGGGCCAGGTCAGCTCCCGCGGTCTGGAACTGGATGTCAGCGGCCAGTTGAGCGAGCAGTGGAGCCTGATCGGCAGCTACGCCTACACCGATGCCGAGGTCACCAAAGACACGACTTATCAAGGCATGCGCTTGCAGAACGTGGCCAAAAACAGCGGATCGCTGTCGGCGGTTTATGACTTTGGCAGCATCGTGGGTGGTGACAAATTGCGGGTCGGAGGCGGGGCGCGCTATGTCGGTGAACGTGCGGGCGACGCCCTCAACGATTTCGACTTGCCGTCGTACACCGTGGCCGACGCCTTTGCCACCTACGACACCCACGTCGAAGGGCAAAAGCTTAAGGTTCAGCTCAACGTCAAAAACCTCTTCGACCGCGTGTACTACACCTCGGCGGCCAGCCGGATGTTTGTCTCCATGGGTGATGCGCGGCAAGTGAGCGTCTCCACCACCCTGGAGTTCTAACCCGGCCCAACCCCCTGCAGGAGCGAGCTCTTCAACATTCTCCCGGATGACACGCCACCCCTGTAGGAGCGAGCTTGCTCGCGAGCTCTTCAGCAATCTTGCGGATGACACAGAGCTCGCGAGGCAAGCTCGCTCCTACAGAGTTATGGGTTGCGGGGTTCATGTGCTTCAAGGCCTGAACGCCGCCCGATACTCCCCGGGCGTCGCGCCCACGGTCTGTTTGAACCGGTTGGCGAAGTGGCTGGCGCTGGCAAAACCGCAGGCCAACGCAATATCACCCAGCCCCAGCGCGCTATTGCGCAGCAAGTCGCGGGCTCGCGCCAGGCGGCGCGCCAGCAAATATTGATGGGGCGGCAGGCCGAAGCTTTGGCGAAACATGCGGGCAAAGTGGTAAGGCGACAATGCGCAGTGCGCGGCCAGTTGGCCAATGTTCAACGGATCGGCCAGTTGCTGCTCAATCATGTCCACCAACTGGCGCCGTTGATACGCCGCCAGCCCGCCCTTGAGCTGCAGCCCGCTGCGCAGGCCCACCTGGTTGAGCAACGCATGATCGAGCAACTCGCAGGCCAGGCTGCTGGTCAGCAGCCGTTCGCCGGGCTCGTTCCAGTTCAGGTTGATCAACTGATGAAAACGCCGGGTTTGCTGCTCGTCATCGAAAAAGGTGATTTCGCGCAATTGCAGCTCGCGAGGTTCGCGGTCGAGCAAGGTCACGCAACCCAGAGCGAATTGCTCCTGGCTGACATACACGTGGGCCAGGCGAATGGCGCCATTGATCACCCATGCCGACTGATGATCGGCGGGCAGCACGCAGAGTTTGCCCGGCGCCCCCGTTGCTCCCGGTTGCTCACGGCGAAAGGTCCCGGTGCCGCCCGAGATGTAGCACGACAGGGTGTGGTGAGTCGGCGCTTGATAGTCGCGGGCATCGTGATGGTTGGTCCACAAGGCTGCGGCCATGCCGTCACCGAGCTCGGCACTGTGCTCCAGACGGGCATTGGGCGAGCGGCTCATGGATTGAAAAACTTGCAGGGTATCGAATGCAGACATGGTGATTACTCCAACGCTTTGCATCCTACTCCGTCACATCACCGCTGCCAGCCCCGAACCCACAAAAGCGCAAGAATCTGCAAGTGCGCTCCGGCATTGCATCGCAGACTGCAAGCCAACTCCAGGAGCTTGCCATGAACCTATCCCTGTACTTATTGACCGTGTTGATCTGGGGCACGACCTGGATCGCCCTCAAGCTGCAATTGGGGGTGGTAGCGATTCCGGTGTCCATCGTGTATCGCTTTGGCCTGGCGGCGCTGGTGCTGTTCGGGTTATTGCTGCTGACGCGGCGGCTGCAAACCATGAACCGGCGCGGGCATCTGATTTGCCTGGCACAGGGTTTGTGTTTGTTCTGCGTGAACTTCATGTGTTTCTTGACCGCCAGCCAGTGGGTGACCACCGGTTTGATCGCCGTGGTGTTTTCCACCGCCACGCTATGGAACGCGCTGAACGCGCGGATCTTCTTCAAGCAGAAAATCGCCCGCAACGTTATCGCCGGCGGAGCTCTGGGCCTGTTCGGGCTGGGGCTGCTGTTCTGGCCGGAGTTGAGCGGGCATACCGCAACCCCGCAAATCCTGCTCGGTCTGGGCCTGGCATTGATTGGCACCCTGTGTTTTTCGGCGGGCAACATGCTCTCGAGCCTGCAGCAAAAAGCCGGGCTCAAACCGCTGACCACAAACGCCTGGGGCATGCTCTATGGCGCCAGCATGCTGGCGATGTACTGCGCGTTCAGCGGCATCCCGTTCAACATGGAATGGAACACGCGTTATATCGGCTCGTTGTTGTATCTGGTGATTCCGGGTTCGGTGATCGGTTTTACCGCTTACCTGACCCTGGTCGGGCGCATGGGCCCGGAGCGTGCGGCGTATTGCACGGTATTGTTTCCGCTGGTGGCACTCAACGTGTCGGCCTTTGCCGAGGGTTACCAATGGACGGCACCGGCTTTGGCCGGGCTGGTACTGGTGATGCTGGGCAACGTGCTGGTGTTTCGCAAACCCCGGCCGGTACCGATGGCCGCAAAGCTGGCCTGAACCCTGAACCCCCTGTAGGAGCGGGGGGTGGGGGGGGCGGGGTTTGAAAGAAAAGCGGGGGACGCAGGGCGCACGGGGGGG
>NZ_JAFCVM010000002.1:0-580065 GCF_049897045.1 Pseudomonas sp. TWR2-1-1 | reverse complement strand
CTGAACCCTGAACCCCCTGTAGGAGCGAGCTTGCTCGCGAGCTGTTTAAACAGCTCGCGAGCAAGCTCGCTCCTACAGGGTCAGATCAGATCAGCAGCAGATCAGTGCCGTATCAGCCTTTAAAGACCTGCGGGTTCACCAGATCCTGTGGGCGTTCGCCCAGCAGGGCGCTGCGCAGGTTGTCCAAAGCACGATTGGCCATGGCTTCACGGGTCTCGTGGGTCGCCGAGCCAATGTGCGGCAAGGTCACGGCGTTTCTCAATGCAAACAACGGTGACTCTGCCAGCGGCTCTTTCTCATACACATCCAGCCCCGCGCCGCGAATCGTGCCGTTTTGCAGGGCTTCGATCAGCGCCGGTTCATCCACCACCGGACCGCGAGAGATGTTCACCAGAATCGCGCTTTTCTTCATCAGGCCCAGCTCGCGCCGGCTGATCAGGTGTCTGGTTTTTTCGCTAAGCGGGACCACCAGGCAGACAAAATCGGCTTCGGCCAGCAACTGGTCCAGGCTGCGAAACTGCGCGCCCAGTTCTTGCTCAACGGCAGTCTTGCGGCTGTTGCCGCTGTAGAGGATGGGCATGTTGAACCCCAGGCGACCACGGCGGGCGATGGCCGCGCCGATATTGCCCATGCCCACAATGCCCAGGGTCTTGCCATGTACATCGCTGCCAAACAACGCAGGCGGCACGCTGGCCTGCCATTGCCCGGCCTTGGTCCACGCATCCAGTTCCGCCACACGGCGGGCGCTGCTCATGATCAGGGTGAAACCCAGGTCAGCGGTGCTTTCGGTGAGCACGTCCGGGGTGTTGGTCAGCATGATCCCGCGTTCGTTGAAGTAGTCGACATCGTAGTTGTCGTAACCCACCGACACACTGGAGACCACCTCCAGCTGCCTGGCGTTCTCCAGTTGCTTGCGCCCCAGTTTGCGGCCGACGCCGATCAAACCGTGGGCATGGGGCAGGGCTTCATCGAACTGGGCATTGAGATCGCCCAGCTTGGGGTCAGGCACGATGACGTTGAAATCCTGTTGCAGGCGCTCGACCATCTGGGGGGTGACACGGCTGAAGGCAAGTACGGTTTTCTTGGTGCTGGAAAGGCTCATCTGAACAAGACTCATCGGCTGTCGGGAATGTAAGCACGCTAACATTCCCGCCGATCATCCGCCAATTCCTTCAGGCATGAAGGAAGCCTGTGGGAGCTGGCTTGCCAGCGATGGCATCACACCAGCCAGATCGTTTTGACTGTCAGCTATAGGTCGCCAGCTCGGTTTGATGCGCCGCCAGAATCTCCGGCAACGAACCGCGCATGTATTCCACCCAGGTTTTGATCTTCGCATCCAGGTACTGGCGCGACGGGTAGATGGCGTACAGGTTCAGCTCCTGGGAGCGGTACTTGGGCAGCATGCGCACCAGGGTGCCGTTGCGCAGGCCTTCGATGGCCGCGTACACCGGCAATATGCCGACGCCCATGCCGCTGGTAATCGCGGTTTTCATCGCATCGGCCGAGTTGACCAAAAACGGCGAGGAGTTGATCACGACCATCTCCTGACCTTCCGGCCCTTCAAATACCCATTTATCCAGTGCGATCACCGGGCTTACCAGGCGCAGGCAGGCATGGTTGAGCAGGTCGCCGGGCTTGTCCGCGGTGCCGTTGGTTTTCACATAGCCGGGCGATGCGCAGACGATGCTGTAGGTGATGCCCAGACGCTGTGACACGAACCCCGAATCCGGCAGCTCGCTGGCGAGCACGATGGACACGTCATAGCCCTCGTTGAGCAAGTCCGGCACGCGGTTGGCCAGGGTCAGGTCGAACGTTACGTCGGGGTGAGTCTTGCGATAGCGGGCAATAGCGTCGATCACATAGTGCTGACCGATGCCGGTCATGGTGTGCACCTTGAGCTGGCCGGCCGGGCGCGAGTGAGCGTCACTGGCCTCGGCTTCAGCTTCTTCGACATAGGCCAGGATCTGTTCGCAGCGCAGCAAATAACGTTTGCCGGCTTCGGTCAGGGCGATGCGTCGAGTGGTGCGGTTGAGCAAGCGGGTTTGCAGGTGGGCCTCAAGGTTGGAGACCGCGCGCGAGACGTTGGCAGTGGTGGTATCCAGCATGGCAGCCGCGGCGGTGAAACTTCCGGCTTCGGCTACGCAGCTGAAGGCGCGCATATTTTGCAAAGTGTCCATGGAGTGCTCTCAAGTAGGGGCAACGACAACAAGCAGCGACAAATTGTGACACGAAGTTTCAGCGTTTACTGGCAGGTTTGCATAAGACCAAGGGATTATCCCAAGAATGGTAATAAAGATTCACATTTATGCCAGCTTATCGCTGCACCTGCCAGGGCCTAGAATTGTCTTCTTCGGTTTTATCCCTCCTATCACCCTCAGGTATTTGCAGCAGTGCAACGTCGCATCAGCAGAGAGCTTAAAGCCCTCAGTGTTCTGGCTTTATCGTTAGCATTAAACGGCTGCATCAGCTTCGGTGGTATCGGTCCAAAAGACACGATGCTCGCCGCTAATACACTGGTCACCGACGAGGCCATTCAAAACGCCGCGCAAGACGCCAACTGGCCCAAGGCTCAATGGTGGCACGCTTATGGCGATCCGCAATTGAATGACTGGGTCAGCCTCGCGGTGCAGGGTAGTCCAACCATGGCCATGGCCGCCGCCCGTGTGCGGCAGGCCAGAGCCATGGCCGGGATCGCCGAGTCGGCGCAGTCGTTGCAGATCAATGGCGACTCGACGCTCAAACGTCACAATTGGCCATCCGACCAGTTTTACGGTCCGGGTGAGCTGGACAACGCCACCACCTGGGACAACAACGCCGCCCTGGGCTTCAGTTTTTCTCTCGATCTGTGGGGCCGCGACAGCAACAACACCGAACAGGCCGTGGACATGGCGCACATGAGCGTTGCCGAAGCGCGCCAGGCGCAACTTGAATTGCAGAACAACGTGATTCGCACCTATATCCAGTTGTCGCTGCACTTTGCTCAGCTCGACATCATTGAATCGACCTTGCACCAGCAAGAGCAGATCCTCGATCTGGCGCAAAAACGTCTGGACGGCGGTATCGGCACGCATTTCGAAGTCAGCCAGGCGCAAGCGCCGCTGCCCGAAATCCATCGCCAGATCGACGCCCAGGAAGAAGAAATCGCCCTCACGCGCAACCAGCTGGCTGCCCTGGCGGGTAAAGGTCCGGGCGAGGGCGCACGTCTCAAACGCCCGGTGCTGGCATTAAACACCGCGCTCAAACTGCCTTCCACGCTGCCGGCCGAACTGCTGGGCCAGCGCCCGGACGTCGTTGCCAGCCGTTGGGAAGTGGCCGCACAGGCCCGTGGTATCGATGTGGCGCATGCCGACTTCTACCCCAACGTCGACCTGGTCGCCAGCCTTGGCTTTATGGCTACGGGGGGCGGCGCGCTGGAGTTCCTGAGCGCGAAGAAACTCACCTACAACGTTGGCCCGGCGATCTCGCTGCCGATCTTTGATGGCGGTCGCCTGCGCTCGCAATTGGGTGTGGCTGCAAGCGGCTATGACATGGCCGTCGCCAAGTACAACCAGACCCTGGTGACTGCGCTCAAGGGTATTTCCGATCAGTTGATCAAGCGCGAGTCCATGGACAAGCAGCAGGTGTTCGCCGCCGAGTCGGTTAGCGCTGCCCAAAAAACCTACGACATCGCGATGCTCGCCTATCAGCGCGGCCTGACCGATTACCTCAACGTACTCAACGCACAAACCCTGCTGTTTCGTCAGCAGCAAGTGCAACAGCAGGTCCAGGCCGCACGCCTGGTTGCCCATGCCGAGTTGGTGACAGCGCTGGGTGGCGGCCTTGGTGCCGGCAGCGATGTACCGAAACAAGATCGTTACGTGCCCGACAAACCGCCAGCCCTCATGGCGCCGTTTGTACATTGATGCTCAACCCCGAGAGCCTGTAAATGAACCACTTGCCCGCCCCGGTACGCTGGCTGTATTCCCTGGAATGGCGCCGTGGCTTTTATGACTGGGCGCGCAGCGATGGCGTGACCTGGGTCCATATTTTCAAAGTATTGATCGCGGCCTTTTTGACCCTGTGGCTGGCCATGCGTCTTGAACTGCCACAGCCACGTACCGCGATGATCACTGTGTTTATCGTGATGCAACCGCAAAGTGGCCAGGTGTTTGCCAAAAGCTTTTACCGGTTTTTGGGCACCCTGACCGGCTCGGCAGTAATGGTTGCGCTGATCGCTTTGTTTGCCCAGAACACCGTATTGTTCCTGGGCTCGCTGGCGATCTGGGTCGGTATCTGCTCGGCCGGTGCAGCCCGTTGCCGTAACTTCCGGGCCTATGGTTTTGTCCTGGCCGGTTACACCGCGGCAATGGTCGGCCTGCCTGCGCTGGCCCACCCCGATGGCGCCTTTATGGCCGCGGTCTGGCGGGTGCTGGAAATCTCCCTGGGCATCCTCTGCTCTACCGTTGTCAGTGCAGCCATCCTGCCTAAAACCGCAGGCGCGGCCATGCATGACGCGCTGTATAAACGCTTTGGTGTGTTTGCCGGCTTCGTGGCCCAGGGGCTGCGCAACCAGTCTTCGCAAGAGACCTATGAAGACAGCAACATGCGCTTTATCAGCGAAAGTGTGGGCCTGGAAGGCATGCGCAGCGTGACCGTGTTCGAAGACCCGCACATGCGTCGTCGCAGTGGCCGTTTGAGTCGTTTGAACAGTGAGTTCATGGCCATCACTACCCGCTTCAATGCCCTGCACCAATTGCTCGCGCGTCTTCGCAGCCGCGGTGTGGTGCAAGTGGTGTCGGCCATCGAACCGGAGCTGGAATTGCTTGCGCAGTTGCTCGATACCTACGCCGGGCGCTCATTGACGGACAAGGACGCGGTGCTGCTGGCCGAGCAGCTGGAGGCCTTCAAGGCCGGCCTGCCGGGGCATGTGCGTGCACTGCGGGTGAGCTTTCTTGAAACCGATCCGGGCCCTTCGGACTTCCTGGACTTCAACACCGCCTATGAACTGTTGTTCCGCTTTGTTGACGACCTGCACAACTACGCGTTGACCCACGCTTCGCTGGTGGCCCACACCCACGAGCGCGAGCATTGGGACCAACCCTTCATCTCGCAAACCAACTGGTGGTCAGCGGCCGCCTCGGGGATTCGGGCAGCGTTCATTCTGGTGGTGCTCGGCACCTACTGGGTGATGACGGCCTGGCCCAGCGGCGCCACCATGACCCTGATTGCCGCCGCTACCGTGGGGTTGTCCGCGGCCACCCCCAACCCTAAACGCATGGCTTTCCAGATGGCGTGCGGCACCTTTATCGGTGCAGTGGTGGGCTTTGTCGAAATGTTCTTCGTGCTGCCCCGCATCGACGGTTTCCCGCTGCTGTGCCTGGTGCTGGCGCCGGTGATCATATTTGGCTCGTTCCTCACCTCGCGGGCCAAGTACGCCGGGGTCGGCCTGGGCTTGCTGATCTTTTTCAGCACCGGCTCGGTTCCGGACAACCTGACCATTTACAACCCGTACCAGTTCATCAATGACTACATCGCGATGGTGCTGGGCATGCTGGTCTGCGCGGCAGCCGGTGCGATTATTCTGCCGCCCAACAGCCGCTGGTTATGGAGCCGTCTGGAGCAGGATCTGCGCGAGCAGGTGGTGTACGCCATCAGCGGCAAGTTGCGCGGTTTGAGCTCCAGTCTTGAGAGCCGCACCCGTGACCTGATGCACCAGGCTTACGGCCTCGCAGCCGGCAATCCGCAGGTGCAACGCAACTTGCTGCGCTGGATGTTTGTGGTGCTGGAAATCGGCCACGCGATTATCGAACTGCGCAAGGAACAGGCGATTTTGCCGATCCACCCGGCTTACGCCGAGTCCCAGCCATGGCGTCAGGCCATCCGGGTCATGGGTCGGGCGCTGGTGCGTCTGTTCATTGCGCCGGGCAACAGCAACCTTGAACGTGCACTGATCGCAGTTGATCACGCCATCAGCCGGGTTCAGGCCACCGATGAACCGTTCGCCCGTAACTTTGATACTTCGGCGCTGGTCCGGGTGCAAAGCTACCTGCACTTTATCCGTACTTCACTGCTTGATCCGCAATCGCCGCTGGCCGCCTATGCCCGGCAGCAAGGACTTGAAAATGCCTCGTGAAATCGCCTTCCACGGCGTCTACATGCCCAGCATGACCCTGATGTTTTTTATCGCGGCGGGGTTGGCGTGGGCCTTTGACAGACTGTTTTCCGGCTATGACCTGTACCGCTTCTTCTGGCACCCGGCGCTGCTGCGCCTGAGCCTGTTTGCTTGTCTTTTTGGCGCCATGGCGCTCACTGTTTACCGTTGAGACCGATCCGATGAAAAAGTTCTTCAGCCTGCTTGCCACCTTGCTGGTTTTGGCCCTTGCGATATGGATCGGCCGCACCCTCTGGGAGCATTACATGAATACCCCGTGGACCCGTGATGGACGGGTACGGGCCGACATTATCAACGTCGCCGCCGACGTTAACGGGTACGTGGTTGGCGTACCGGTCAAGGACAACCAGTTGGTGAAAAAGGGCGACGTACTGCTGGAAATCGACCCCGAGCACTACGAGATCGTGGTCAAGCAGGCGCAATCGCTGGTGGCGTCCCGCAAGGCCACCTGGGAGATGCGCAAGGTCAACGCCCATCGCCGGGCAGACATGGACAGCATGGTGATCTCGCGCGAAAACCGTGACGACGCCAGCAACATTGCCGACTCGGCACTGGCCGACTACCAGCACGCCCTGGCCCAGCTGGACGCGGCGCAACTTGACCTCAAGCGCACCAAGGTCCTGGCTACGGTCGACGGCTACGTGACCAACCTCAATGTGCACCGCGGTGACTATGCCCGGGTCGGTGATCCGAAAATGGCGGTGATCGACATGAACTCGTTCTGGGTTTATGGCTTCTTCGAAGAAACCAAACTGCCGCACATTCGCGTGGGTGACAAAGCCGATCTGCAGATGATGAGCGGCGAAGTATTGAAGGGGCATGTCGAAAGCATCTCGCGTGGCATCTACGACCGCGACAACCCCGAGAGCCGGGAGCTGGTAGCTGACGTTAACCCTACATTCAACTGGGTGCGCCTGGCGCAGCGGGTGCCGGTGCGTATCCACATCGATGAAATCCCCGACGGTTTCCTGCTGGCAGCGGGCACCACCTGCACGGTGATCGTGCAGCAGGATGCAGCAGCGCAATAATGTTTTTTTTGTGGGAGCTGGCTGCCAGCGATAGCATCACCTTGGTCAATGCAATCAACCGAGTCGCTTGCATCGCTGGCAAGCCAGCTCCCACAGGGCCTGCCCGGGGTATCAATCGGCGCAGAAAGTCTCATGCAAATGGCGCCACAGCACCTTGCCACCGGCATCCTTTTCAAACACCACGGTAGCGCGCCGATCGGTACGGTTGCCGTTGTGCTCCTCTTGCAACTCGCGGTAGCTGACCACCGCGCCGCCGGCATACAGGGCGATGCCCTTGAAGTCACTCAAGGTGATATTCAGCCCCGGGCGGGCACCTCGCAGCTGTTCAAACAGCGCTTCTACACCGTCCATATCCAGCTCTTTGCCGCCGGGTGTAATCATCGAAAACTGCGCTGAAAAACGCCCCAGCAAGATGGGCAATACGCCAGGTTCCAGCCCGGAGAACCAGCCCTCAATCTCGGCATGGGTTTCGGTTACAAGGTCGAAGTAGCTCGAATAGTCAGTCATCAATTTCTCTTCGGTCAGGGTGCCAGCAAGGCCAGCACGCGTGGGGTATTGAGGCGTAACACTGCAAACAACGGCAACAGGGTCAACGCAGCGCCGATGGCAAAGCATAGGGCAAAGGCGCGGGGCGTCGAGGTGATCACGGTCAAGGCCGCGAATATGCCCATCATCAACGCCGGGCCGAGCAAGAAACTCAATTGCCGGTTGATATTCCACAGTGCGCTGGCGTGGCCCATGTGCCGGGCACTGACATCGATAAACGCGGTATTTTGCGCGGTGCTGCTGCACAGGCTGCCGCCAAAGCCCATGAGTCCGTACAGCGCCATCGTCTGCCAGGTGCTTGAAACATCCGCCTGGATCAACAGCGCAATGCCTGTGGCCTGGGCCGTCATGCCCAGCAAAAGCAGGGGTTTTGGTCCGAGATGATTGAACTGATAGCGGCTCAGGGTAATGCCCAGGGCCGATGCCAGTGCCCATGGCAGCATCAGGGTGCCGGTCTGGGCAGGGCTCAAACCCTGTTGATGCAGATACAGGATGCTCACCAGCTGGGTGCCGATAAAAATCCCGGGGATAAACAGATAAGTGAGCATCGCCACCCGCAACAACGGGCTTTTCAGCAAGCGCCCCATGTTCCGGGCGCCGGTTGCCAGGCTATGGGCATTCAGCACCGGGCGTGAGGCGGGGCGCGGCTCTGATTTGAGCCAGCAGCCGGCCAGCAACAGTGCCAGCAATGCCAGCGGCAAATTGGCATAAAACACCCAGCGCCATGACCAGGCCTCAACGACTCGGCCACCCAGCGCTGGTGACAAGGCGGGCACCAGCAACGCCACCAGCAAAATTACCGAGGTCAGGCGAGCCCGTTCGCGCACGGGGAAATGTCGATAGACCATGGCTTGCCCCACCGGAATCAATAACCCGCCACCCAGGCCCTGCAGCAGACGCCAGCCAATCAGCGCCTCAATCGAGCCTGCCTGCGCCACGCACCATGACGCCAGGCTGAACAACAAGAGTGAGGCCATGATCAGGCGTTTTTCGCCAAATACCGCTGCCAGCCACACGCCGGGGATGATGACCAGGGTCAGGCCGAGCATGTAGGCATTGGCGACCCAGCCCAGTTGGCTGACCGAGGCCTGCAGTTGCTGACTGATGTCGGGGTAGGCAATGGCGGCGGCGAACATGTTCACCAGATCCAGTGCGTAGCCCAGCAAATACACCAGGGCGATTTTATTGCGATAGGCCATGACCGGCTCCTTGATTGCGCAGGGCACAGTAGGCTGCTTTTGCGGCTGGAGGAACGGCGTCTGCACTGCTAGATTGTCAAAATTATTTTGACAATGAGCGAGATTCAGCATGGTCAGTCTCGATCGATTCGACACCTTCAAAGCTGTAGTCGAAGCCGGTTCCCTGACGGCCGCCGCCGATTTGCTGGGCCAGACCCGGGCGGTGGTGAGCTTTAACATCAAGCGGCTCGAGGCCGAGCTGGGGGTGACTCTGTTGACGCGCAACACCCGGCGGCTGGCGCTGACCGAGGCCGGGGAGCGCTTTTATCTGCACTGCCTGAGCATGCTGGAAGCGGCGCAACTGGCGATAGACGAAGCCCGCAGTGAACACTCCGAACTCAAGGGCACATTACGCATTACCACCACTGTGGAATATGCACTGGCCAAGGTGGTGCCGGCGCTGGAACTGTTTCGCGACTTGCACCGCGATCTCAAGGTGCACCTGTCCACGTCATCGACCCACGCGGACTTGATCTCCGAGCGTTTTGACGTGGCCCTGCGGCTCGGTCGGGTGGTCGACTCCAGCCATCGGGCCGTGCAATTGAGTACCTTCGATATTTTGCCCGTGGCCACCCCGGCATTTGTCGCCAGCGTGGCGCCCATCGACTCTGTGCATGCCCTTGAGCAAACCCCGTGGCTGGAGCACGGGCGGGTCGGGGAGTTGAGTATCACCCATGTCGGCCGCGCCACGACTCAACCCTATCAACCCAACCCCGCCAGGGCGCGGATCAAGGCCGACAATTCCTCGGTATTACGGGCTTTTGCCCTGACCGGGCAGGGGGTGGCGATCCTGCCTGACTGGCTGATCGAGGATGACTTGCGCACCGGGCGCCTGATTCACCTGCTGCCTGAGTGGCAACTGACCCGCCAGGGGGTTTACGCCCTGTATCCCGATACCCGCCATTTGCCGCTCAAGGTGCGGGTGTTTATCGATTTCATGAAACACCAGGGCTAAAAAACTGTAGGAGCGAGCTTGCTCGCGAGCTTTAGAGGCTCGCGAGCAAGCTCGCTCCTACAGGTGACAGTTCTTCAGTTTCCGGGCGATCCAAGCGCTGAGCCCGCTCATCAGGCCGCGGGGGGATTACACCCGGGTATTCAACCCGAAGCGCTTCATGAGGATTTTTTGCAGCAGGCAGCCCGGCAGCAACGCGGCCAGCAGCGGCAGGGCACGGCTGCCATTGCCGCAGCGCAATATCGCCGGTGGCCTGGATTTTTGTGTGGCTTTGAACACGGCCTTAGCAAGCACAGCCACCGGCGTCGGGTTGTCTTGTGAAGCCTTGGCGCGAGCGCGAATGCCTTCACGCATCGGCCACCAGGGCGAGTCCCGGGCAATCAGTTCTTCAGCCTGAGCGCTGGCATTGCTGGCGAACGCGGTATCGATGGCGCCGGGCTGCACTTCCAGTACGCGAATGCCAAAGGGCGCCAGCTCCATGCGCAGGGCATCGCTCAGTGCATGCACGGCGGCTTTTGAGGCGCAGTAGGCCCCGGCGAACGGCGTGACCAATACCCCGGAGACACTGCCGATATTCACCACCAGCCCGTTGTTGCGGCGCAGTGCTGCAAACAGGGCGCGGGTCACCCCGACCACGGAAAACACATTGGTTTCAAACTGGCGCTGTATGCCCTCGACGCCACCGTCGAGCACCGGGCCCATGGCGCCATAGCCGGCATTGTTGATCAGCACATCCAGCCCGTCCTGCGCCAGGCGTTCGGCCAGTTGCGCCAGCGCTACCGGATCATTCACATCCAGTTGCACCGCGTGAAACCCTGCCGTGGCCAGTCGGGCCACGTCGTGCGGTTTGCGGGCACAGGCCCAGACTTCATGGCCGGCCTTGTGGAAGACATCGGCCAGGGCGCGGCCAATGCCGCTGGAACAACCGGTGATCAAGACACGGGGCATCAAAAAATCCTTAGTTGGAAAAGCTGCCTTGCAAGCGCTCTGCGCGGAACTCGAGGGTTTGCGGGCGATAACCGGCGCGCAGGGGCGGCATGGGCAAACAGTCATGCCAGGTCGCAGCGCCTTGAAGTTCGCCAGGGCCACGATAGCGGGGGGCAGTGTAGAGGTTGTCGGCGAGATTGACGGTATCGCCCGGAGCATAGGCAGCGATCCGCCAGCCCAGTTCGATCAGCGGCACGTCATTGCCATTGCGCAGGGTCACAGCGAGGGGACGGTCAGCCGGGCATTCGCCGGGGGCGTAGGTAATACGCAGTTCAAGCCGTTCCAGTTGCCGGGCTTCGCGGTTGTCCAGCCACGCCACCGATGCGGCCACCAGACCCAGACCGACCACTGCCGCCAGCGACACCGGCAATGCCTTGGACGGATAGCGCAGCAACAGGATGAGCCAGGTGATGATCAGTAAAACGCCGATAAGCATGACGCTCGCCTTATCTGAAGATGAGCTGTCAGCATGAGGGGTGAAGCCCGCGGCATCAAGCGCGATGCCGCGCCCTGAATTTGAACCTGAACCTGTAGCAGTTGCCGCAGGCGACGTCCGATTGCGAAGCGATCGTAAAACCTGAGGTCGCGGTTTTCATGACAGACCGCGACCGAGGATTTTACGACGGCTGCGCCGCCGGACGTAGCCTTCGGCAACTGCTACGGTTACTGGGCTATGGTCTTGATCGACACCCCACGTGTCACCGGGGTCGAGCGTCCGTACACATCTTCAAAGCGCTCGATGTCGTCTTCGCCCAGATAGCTGCCGGACTGCACTTCGATGATTTCCAGGGCGATTTTCCCCGGGTTGCGCAGACGGTGTACCGAGGCAATCGGGATGTAGGTCGACTGGTTCTCGGTGAGCAGGAATACGTTCTCGTCGCAGGTCACTTCTGCCGTGCCCGATACCACGATCCAGTGCTCGGCGCGGTGGTGGTGCATTTGCAGCGACAGGCACGCGCCGGGCTTGACCGAAATATGTTTGACCTGGAACCGTCCGCCCATGTCCACCGAGTCATAGGAGCCCCACGGACGATAGACTTCGCAGTGGTTCTGGGTTTCGCTGCGGCCTTGCCCGTTCAGGGTGTTGACCATCTGTTTGACCCCCTGAACCTTGTCCTTGTGGGCGATCATCATCGCGTCCTTGGTTTCGACCACCACAATGTTGTCCAGACCGATCACCGACACCAGTTTGCCGTTGCCGTGGATCATGCAGTTGGTACTGTCCTGAATCACCACATCGCCCTTGCAGACATTGCCGTTGACGTCTTTTTCATTGACGTCCCACAACGATGACCAGCAGCCCACATCACTCCAGCCCGCCGTCAAAGGGACGACGCAGGCGCGCTGGGTTTTTTCCATCACCGCATAGTCGATGGAATTGTCCGGGCAGCAGGCGAAGGTGGCTTCGTCGATGTCGATGGTGTCGACATCCTGCTGGCTGCGCTCTAGGGTCAGCACGCAGGTGTCATAGATATCCGGCTCGTGTTGCTTGAGTTCTTCGAGGAAGCGGCTGGCGCGGAACATAAACATGCCGCTGTTCCAGAAATAGCCGCCGCTTTTGACGAACTCGGCGGCACGCTTGGCATCCGGTTTTTCGACGAAGGATGCGACCCGGCTCACGCCTTCTGGCAGTAAGCCGTCGGCTGCGGATTTGATATAGCCATAGCCGGTTTCAGGCTTGAGGGCCGGCACGCCGAACAACACCATTTCGCCACGCTCGGCGGCCACGGTGGCCAGGGCCAGCGCCCGTTGCAGGGCTTTGCGGTCTTCCAGTACGTGGTCGGCGGGCAGTACCAGCATCAACTCGTCGCGACCTTCGCTGATCAGCATCATCGCCGTCAGTGCCACGGCGGGCGCAGTGTTGCGGCCGAAGGGTTCCATGAGGATGCGCTGGGTCTCGAGCTTGCGGTTGGCCAGTTGCTCATTGACGATAAAACGGTGGTCTTTATTGCACACCACGATCGGTGGCTGCATGCCTTCGAATACCAGCCGTTCGAGGGTTTGCTGGAACAGCGTCTGCTCGCCGGTCAGGGCCAGAAACTGCTTGGGAAACTGCTTGCGCGACAAAGGCCACAGACGCGAACCGCTACCACCTGAAAGAATTACCGGAATCATGTTGTCTCTCCAAATCTGAAATAGGTTTTCCCTGTAGGAGCGAGCTTGCTCGCGAGCTTTTCAACGCGCACACAGCTCGCTCCTACAGACAAGGGAAGGCTTTTATCGGGTCGAAACCGGGCGTTTTACCCAGGTCGGCGAGACGCTGGCACCGCTGCCGGTGACGTACAGCACGGCAGCTTCACCGCGCTCCAGGGCGACAGGCTTGAGATCACTGATTTTCCTGTCGCCATCGAACAGCGCAAAGCTGACCTTGACCGGGTTGATCTCGCGCTCGCCCCGGCCTTTGGCAGACACGGCCTTGACCACGTCGGTCTTGCCGTCTGCGGTTTTCAGGGTCAGGGTCTTATCGGTGAGGTTCTGCACCCGGACCAGGGACTTCTGCTTGTTCTTGAACGGTGGCTCTTCAATCAATTGCGGCTGGCCGCTAGCGCTGTTGACCAGGGTGTAATAGTGATCGGCGGCCAGTTTCACCGACAGGTTCTGACTGCCGACTTTGGCGCTGTAATCACCCTGGGGCATAAAGCTGAAGTCGCTGCTGCCCTGAGGGGGCACGTCGTCGAGGGCGGTGCTGCCCACGGTGGCACTGACTTGCTGAGGGCTGGCGTTAAAAATACGCACAAAGCTCGACCCCTTCGGCGCAACCGGCCCATAGAGGGCGGCATCGCCGCCGGCCCAGGCTTGCATTGAGAGCAGGCTCATGCCCGCAACCAGCGCGAGGGATTTGGCGAGACGGCGTGGAGCAGGTGTAAACGGCATGGCTTTGAATGACATCAGTAGTACCTCTCTTTCAGTTTTGCGCCCGGACGGGCGTCTCGGATTCAGCGGTGTTCTGTGCGACTTGCGGCGGCTGGCCGGCGGCCTGTTTCAAGTCCGCGACCCACTGCGGGTCGGCGTCGCCAATCTCGTTGTCCACCGGCAGATAACGCTCGGGGAACTCCCAGATCAGCACCTGTGGCGGGTTGTTCTTGAACGCATCGCTTTTGAGGTAGGCGAGCATCGGCAGGATCGGTCCGTGGCCGTCGGTGGAGTCATTGATGACATCGCTGCGCAGTGCCTGCTTCAGGGCACCGACAAAATTCCAGTTGGGGTTGGCGCTGTAGCTGGTACCCACCAGCGTCACCGGCACTTCGCTGTCGGCGAACAATGAGTCTTCGCTGTCAGCAGCCGATTCAGCGGGGCGGGTGCTGCGCTTTTCCAGCGGTTCGGACGGCGGCAGCAGGTTGCTGAACAACGGGTCCAGTGGCAGGAAGCGCTCCAGGTCGCCGTTGTGTTGCTCGACCTTTTGCGCCTCGGTCACAAACTGCTGCGGGTTGCCGCTGAGCGGGAATTGCTCGGCAATCGAAGCCCCCAACTGTTGGGCGGCAATCAGAGCGCCGTCCGGCGTCCAGTGTGTGTCGGTACGCAAGAACACCTGCGCACCGGCCTGCTTGGCCTGTTGCAGCGGGCCCAGCAGGTCTGGGGCCAGCACCTTGCTGGCGGCCAGGCGGGCATGGAAGTCGCGGTACAGATCGGCATAAATGGCGGCCGGGCGCTGCTCACCCATATGCTCGGGATACAGGCGCACCTTGGTCGGCACCACCGCCATCACCAGTTTGATCCCGCGTTCCTTGAGGGTGCGGCGTACGCCTTCGACCAGTGCATAGTTGTCGGCCACGTGCTGCTCGGCATCGGGCCACGGCTTGAACTCTTCGTCGCTGTACAGCCATTGATCGCGGCCCAGCACCACGCCGGGACGACCTTCGTTGAACAGGGTGAAATCCAGCGCTGCCCAGAGGTTGGTGCCCAGTCGCTTGATCGGGAACTCATCGTCGTAACGGGTTTCGACAGCTTTGCTCCAGCGGCCGTTGAGCACGGTGTCTTTGCCGGTGGTGTTGAAGCCGATGAAGCTGCGCGTGGCCAGCAGCCCCAGGCCCACCAGCAGGGCACAGAAGAACGTGACGTAGAGGATGCGTAATGTTCGGTTCATGGTCGGCTCCCCTTAGAACTGGAAGTAGAGGAACGGCGAAAAGCTCTGCGCCGAAAGTTTGAGAATCGAGGCGATAAACAGCAGCACGATCAGAGTGCGCATGGCGTAACGCGGCCAGTCAGCAACCCAGTACGCCGGTTGCACGGTGGCCTCGGTGCCGACGGTGTAACCGGGCAGGTGCAGGCTGCCCGGCACATCGCCAGGTACAGCCTTGATCAGGCCCGGTTGTGCGGTGGCAGGGCCGTCGGCGTCTGTTTTACCGGCTGTTTTGGGCGTGTTGTACAGGTCGCGCAGGCCGAAAAAGGCCAGGGTCAGATAGGCAACGATCAGGGTGGCGACCTGCAGGCCGGTAAGGTTGGCGCTGTTGAGTTCCGACAGTGACCACTGGCCAAAGCTGAACATGGCGCCATACATGCGAGCGGCGACGTGCAGGTTTTCGGAGCGGAAAATCACCCAGCCCAGCACCACGATGAAGAAGGTCAGTACCCAGCGGATCGGGTTCAGGGCCCGGGGATTGGTGTTCAGGCCCAGGGCTTTTTCCAGCGCCAGCCACAGGCCGTGCCAGGCTCCCCACAGGATGTAGGTGATGTTGGCGCCATGCCACAAACCGCCCAGCAGCATGGTCAGGAACAGGTTGCGGTAGGTGGTCAGCGTGCCTTTGCGATTGCCGCCCAGGGTGATGTACAGGTAGTCACGCAGCCATGTGGAAAGGCTGATGTGCCAGCGGCGCCAGAACTCGGTGATCGACTGGCTGATGTACGGCTGTTTGAAGTTTTCCATAAAGCGGAAACCCATCATCAAGCCCAGACCGATGGCCATGTCGCTGTAACCGGAGAAGTCGAAATACAGTTGCGCGGTGTACGCCAGCGCTCCGAGCCAGGCATCGCCGGTGGTCGGGGCCTGCAGGGCAAAACAGTGATCGGCAACCACTGCCAGGGTGTCGGCAATGAATACCTTTTTGATAAACCCTTGCATGAACCGCGTGGCACCTTCGCTGAACTTGTCCAGGGTGTGGGTGCGGTTATTGAACTGGTCGGCCAGGTCGCGAAAGCGCAGCACGGGCCCGGCAATCAGGTGCGGGAAGATCGCCACAAAGGCGGCAAAGTCGATCAGGTTGCGGGTCGCCGGGGTATCGCCGCGGTACACGTCGATGATGTAGCTGATGGACTCGAAGATGTAGAACGAGATCCCGATGGGCAGCAGTACATTGGTCAGGATGAACGGGTCCAGACCCACCGAACTCATCATGGCGTTGATGCTGTCGACGCCAAAGTTGGCGTACTTGAAGTAGCCCAGAATCGCCAGGTCGACCACTACCCCGAGCAACAGCCAGCGTTGGGCGGGTTTGGTGCGCACCCCGGCGGCACCGACCTTGAGGCCGATCCAGTAGTTCCAGAGGGTGACGGCGATAAACAGTGCCAGGAAATCCACCCGCCACCAGGCGTAGAACGCATAGCTGGCGAGCAGTAGCAGCAGGTTGCGATAGCGTTGCCCGCTCAAGTAATACAGCGCCAGAAATACTGGCAAGAACATAAACAGGAACACATTGGATGAAAAAACCATCCTGACTTCTCCGTGTTGACCAACAGTAAAGGGCCAGGCCCCCCCAAACCCCCCATGAAAAAGTCGGGGGGGTAAATCGATGCAATCCCTTCTTCGCGTCTTCCCTTTTCCCCTCTGTAGGAGCGAGCTTGCTCGCGATCTTTTGATCTCGAAGAGCTCGCGAGCAAGCTCGCGCCTACAGAAGGTTCAGGGTGGCGGGTTATTTGCCTTTTTCGTGGGCCGGGTCGTAGACCCGGGTCAAATCGCCACCCAGTCGAAAGGTCTTGAACGGCTGCATGCCGCGTTTCATTTCAATGACGTCCGGGGTGCAGGTGTAGAGGGTGCAGAAGGGTTCGAGCCAGGCGAATTTGGCGTCGACTTTCAAGTCGGTCATGTCCTGCTTTTTACCGTTCTTTTGTTCGAACTCATCCGGGTCCTTGACCCCGCTGAGCACGCGCTCGCCCAAGCGTTTCAGGGCCCCGTTGTTTTCGTTGCGCAGGTCAACGCCATTGACCAGGGCAAAACTGGCGATCATCGACAGGGGCGGCAGGGCGTAGTTGTGATAGGCCAGGGCACGTTGCTGGCGCTTGAGTTCGTTGGGCAAAAAGCCTTGGGCATCGACTTGATTGGCGCCGACCCTGAACTCTTTCACCGACCAGTCGAACAGGTCGCGACGGTTGGTGGCGATGGCGGTCGCCATCACTGACCACGCCGACCAGTACGAGTGGTTATTGGTTTTTTCCAGCGCCAGGTTGTCCCAGTCGCTGACCACCTGATCCGCCATTTTGCTGAACCAGGCTTCGATCACCTGCGCTTGCTGCGGATGTTGGGCCAGCGGCTGGGAGCTGGAGAATTTCAGGCGGATGTAAGACGAGGCCATGCTGCCCAGCGCCCATTTGCGCATCGACTTACCGGTGTGATTGAAGTCTTTGCTCATCAGCGCATCGGCCTCGGCCCAGGCCGTAAGCCAGTTCAGCGTGCATTCGAGCTGTTGCGGGCGACCGTCACGCATGAATTGCATCACCTTTTTACTGGTGCTGCGTTCCAGGGTGGTGATGCCGGAAGTGGCCTCGCGGAAGGCTTTTTCCGAGTCGACATTGAGTGTCGAGCGGGCCTTGTCCGAGCCTTCATACTTGCTGCGAAATTCCAGCTTGCCGGTGTACGGCTGCGGCATGGTCTCGCAGTCGTTTTTGAAATCGCCGGTTTTAAAGGCTTCGACGGCAGCGTAATAACCCTGGGGCGGGCGCAGTGCCTCGGCGGCGTTGGCGGTGCTGGCAAACATCGCCAGCCCGAGCAAGGCCGGGGTCAGTAATGAACGTAGTGTGATCGGTGCAGTTGGCATCAGATACCTCATCGTCCGGCCTGCGCGTGGGATTGCGCAGGGGAGGGGAATACGTTGCGTTTGCAGAGTCGGGCCTCGACTTTCTGCGGCTCGGCCCCGGCTTGCGGGCCCTCGATTTCAATGGCCAGCAAATTCTGGCTGGCCCAGTCTTCGTCAGTGCGCAGTTCGAAGGCGAAACGCCCATCGGTGTCAGAAGTGGTCGGCTTGTCGATTTTCAGATTCTCGTGGCGCCCGTTCATGTACCAGAGGGTGGCTTGCAAGGTTTTCACCGAGGGGTCGGCGAAGCGGATGTCAATTTGGTGATTGGCGTTGCGCAGGTCCAGGTTGCGGCTATTGACCAGCATCTGGTTCGCGCCGGGCTTGAGCGTGGTGCTGTTGCTCATGAGCGCGGGCTTGCCTTCGCAACCGTTGTCGAGCAAGGACAGCATTTGCCGGTAGGTGATTTCCTGATCGAGGCGATACAGCGGTGAGAATTCCCAGATCAGCACCTTTGGCGGGGTTTTCTGGAATTCTTCGCTGCCCAGGTACTGCAGCATCGAGCCTTCCAGGCCGCCCCCGGGGAAGGCCACGTTGAGCACGTCGGCACCGATGTACTGCTCCAGAAAACCCGAGAAGTTGTAGTTTTTGCCGCTGTGGCTGGTACCCACCAGGGTGATCTGCGGGTTGCCCGAATCGCCGAACAGGTCGCCGTCAGCGGCTTCGCCCTTGGGCTCGGTGCTGAACTGATCCATGTACTGCACGGCATAGCTGGTGCCGCATAGCTGGCCGGCCATGTTGTGCAGGGTGCCGGTCTTGCCCATGCGCCCGGAGATTTTGGTCTCGAATTCACGCTGGGGGATATCGGCGAAACCGGGGATTTTTTTCACGGTGTCGGCGACGATTCTGGCGGTGCGTTCAGCCCCGTAAGGTGTCCAGTGCTGGTCGCCGCGGAAGTAGAAATCGTGGGCCTGTTTTTCGTTGGTCAGAGGTGACAGGTCGGGCACGTAGTAGCCCATTTTGGCGAAGCGCCCGAGCATGGCCTGATAGTTTTTCAGGGCCTTGTCGTAGTCGTATTTTTCGCGCTCGGCGGGCATCAGTTTGTTGCGGTTGACCAGCCCGCGGGTCGGTTGATACACCACCACCAGCTCCACCCCTTTGCTTTTGAACGCATCGTGCAGTTGCTGCATGCGTTTGTAGCCGGCCGGCGTGGTGTCGAATTCGGTACGCAGGTCTTCCTGGGTGCGGAACAGCCAGTCGCCTTCAGCCTGCACCAGGGTGGTGAAGTTTTGCTGGTAGCGGGTGGTGTAGTTTTTCGCGTCGTGGGCTTGCGGGCACAGGTTGCAGCAAGGTTCTGCGCTGAATGCCGGGGCTTGAATCTCGTCTGCCTGCACGCCGCAACCGGCGGCGAGGATGGCGGCGGTCAGGCCCGACAAGCTTAGAAATTTGATCATATGGGGGGGCATAACAGTCATCCTCAGTCGCGCATTTCGGTCTGGCGTTCAACGGGGTCGATCAGCACGGCTTTTTGCTGGCGCACCAGCAGGTCGAGAATCTCGCCCTGGCGCTCACCCAGAATGCCGTTGAAGCTGATGCCGCTGGATTTGCTCGGGGCCAGCATCGATACCCGATACAGCTCGATGCTCAGGGGCGAGTCGATGCTCAGCGGGCCGCTGCCGTTACCGGCCAGTTCGCCACCGACCAGAATCAGTGACACCTGGGTGTCGAACGGGTCGAGGTCGATGTCGCGGTCGGTCTCGGTCAAATCCTTGATGTGGCCGTAGACGCCGGTCAGGCCGTTGGCCAGGGCGATGTTTTCGTACAGCCGGATATTCACGCTGTTGCGCACCCGGATTCCATGGCGGCGGTTGTTGATCACCTTGTTGCCCCACAGCAGGTTGTCACCGCTCTCGTAGAGAGTGATGCCGTCGGTGTGGTTCTGGAAAATCTGGTTGTCGGCAATCAGGTTGTTGGAACTGTTGCGGTCGATCACCAGGCCCGACAATTTGTTGTCATGGCTGCGGTTGTTGAAGATGAAGCTGTCGTTCACCTCGCGGGAAATAATGATCCCGTGCTTGCGTTGGGTGCCGAACACATCGTTGTCGGCGATGATCAGCCCGTGAGAACGGTCATGGGGGTCGATGCCGTAGACGATGTTGTCGCGGTAGGTGTTGCCCTTGACCACAAAGTCGCGGGTTTCATAGCAGTAGAAGCCGTACCACATGTCCGAGAATTCGGAGCCCACGATCCAGCCAGTCGGCTCATCGCGTTTGACCACCTTGGCCATGTTGGGCGTGTACTGGGAAATACTCACCCCGTACGACTTGCTGTTGGCGTAGCCGAAGCTGGCCATTGTGCTGTTGACGATGTACGTCTCGGTGCCACCCCAGGCCAGCAGGAACGGGCGAAACGCCTTGGCATCACGGAAGGTCGCCGGGCCGTTGGCCTTTTCGCGCCAGCCGGTGACCTTGGTGTCGCGCACGAACAGCTGGCCGTCGTTGACCATGAACGCACCGGCTTCTTCAGACAGGCGCAGCTCTTTGGTGCTGCTGTCGATGTCCAGAATGCCCTTGTGCCCGACCACGATCGGCAAGCGTGCCAGGTATACCCCCGGTGCGGTTTCGCTGAAGTATTGTTTCGGCAGGCGGCGAGCCAGATCCTTGAGGTTTACATAGCCGTCGTCGATAAAAATTGCCTGGGGGATGCCGCCCTGGCGCACGACCCATTCGGCCATTTTGTTGTCGCCGCCGATAAAGTCCTTGAGGGCGTTTTCCTGCATCATGCGGCGCACACTGACCTTGCCGGCGGTACTGCGCACGATCTTGGCCGCTGCCGCCTCTGCGGTGTAGCCGCTGATGTCGGGCAGTGCCGGTTTGGCTATTTCCAGCGGCGCGCTGGGGGCGGTACGCACGGTATAGGTCTTGGCCTGTTGCAGCTCTTTGGCCAGGCCCGGGCGCGGTGGCTCGACACTGGCAAAGGCCATTGAACTTGCCAGCAGCAGGGCGCCGGCCAGCAGGCTGACCGCGCCTTTATTGGCAGGATGGTTCATCTCTCGCACTCCCGTTGGCGTTGTCATCAGAAGCGCCAGATCACGTCGACAAACGCGCGGTGCATGTACGAGTCCACGCTTTTGCCGTAGGCATCGCCAGGCTTGAATACACCGCCGCGAAACCGCACCAGGGCCGAAGGCTCATCGATGGACTGGCTGAGGGCGGCAGGCAGCAGGCCTTTTTTGAAGTACTTGGTGACCACCAGGTCCATTTCCTGGCCGAGGTCGTTTTTGCCGTCGACCAGCGGCAGTGAGGTGCTGGAGAGCAGGCCGCTGGTGGGATCTTCGCTGTTTTCTACGGCATTGATGCCGTTGCTGCCCACCGGCTTGCTGGCGTCGACGCGCCAGAACTTGTGGTAGACGAGGCTGGCGTCGTAGTCGTCGCGCAACTGCCACGAGGTGAACAGGCTGGCGCTCTGGATGTTCTGCATCTCGCCACGGAAGGCTTCACCAAAACGGTGAACCCGCGAGCGGGTCCCGGTGAAGCTTGAGCGGTTGCTCTCAAGCCCGGTCTGCTGATAGTTGGCGCTGGCGCGGGAGTAGGCACCGCCCACTTGCCAGTTCGGATCAAGGCGCAAACGCACCCCCAGATCGGTGGCCCAGCCGTCGACCTCGTCACTGGTTTTAGCGCCGGCGAGGGTGCGCCCGTCGACCGTCGAGGTGGCCAGGCTGTCGCGCTTGCCGGTCATGCCGGTGACGCTGGCCCAGTAGTTGACGGTGTTGGTGTTGCGGTAGTTGTAGGCGTCGCTGTTAGCCTCGATGCCGAGCCAGGTCAGGTCGCCGTTTCGGGTTTTATCCAGGGCGTCGATTTCTGCGCCTTCGTGCTTGAGCTTGCCGTCATCGTGGCTGTGGTGGGCGCGGACGCCGACCCATTGGCCGGGTTTCCATTGCGCCGAAATATCGCCGTACAGGTGCAACCGGTCCTGATCGTCCGGGGCCAGTTCGCTGAGGTCGGTGCGGTATTCGCTGAAGCGCTGCGCCGCGCCGAGATTGGCCTTGAGCAGGGTGGTGTCGAAGGTCCAGTTCAGGGCTTCGATGTTGGTATCGCGCCACATGCCGTCATCGTTGTGCAGGCGCTGGCGACCGAGTTTGAGCTGCTCGCCGGGGTAAGCGGTGAACCCTTTGTAGCCGATCCAGAACTCGCGTAAAGCCAGATAGCTTTTGTCCGGTTTGCGCGCGTCATTGCCGCTGCTCGATTGCTCTTCATCGGACTGTTGCAGGGTATCGGTTTCAATAATGTCGCTGGAGGTCACGGCCTGGCCCATGGCATAGGCGCTCCAGTTACCGCGCTCGCCATACACCCATGGACGCAGGTCCAGCCCCACCCCGTTGACGTCACCGCCTTCACGGGTACCGAGGTCACGGTCGTCTTCGGACTGGGCGGTGACTTTCATCTCCAGCCCAAAATTCTGCTCATCGGTCAGGGCCGCCAGTGTCGGGCACGACCACAGCAGGGCGAAGGACAGGCCAATGCCGGCTTTCACAAAAGGGTTCAGGGTCATGGGGTTTCCTCGCCGTTGTCTTGTTCCAGCGTCTGCACGGCCAGGGCGTTCTGGCTCAAGGTGGCACGCACCGCTTGTTCTTTTTGCAGCAGGCGTTGAGCCTGCGCGCGCTGCTCTACGGGCAGTTGCTCATCGAGTTGCGCGGCCAGTTCATTGCCTTGCGGGGTGTCCTGGGCTTTGGCCAGCTGGCTGAACACGTAGGCGTTGAGCAGGTTGGGCCGGGTCCCCTTGCCTTGGGAGAAGAGCTGGGCGATGGCGAAGTCGGCGCTGTTCTGGCCGTTACGGGCAGCCTTGAGCAAATGATCGAGGGCTTTTTGCGGGTAGACCTGCCCCAGGTAACCACGGCGGTAGATCTGCCCCAGGTAGTAATCGGCGGCCACTTCTTTATCCACTGCCTGCAGGAAATGCGCCTCGGCCTGTTTCGCGTCCGGGGTCAGCCATTTACCGTCGTAGTACAGCTTGCCCAACAGCAGCTCGGCTCGTGGCTGATCTGCCGCGCGGCCGTTGTCCAGGTACGCCTGCAATTGTGCGACATCGCCTTGCTCCGGGAAGTCGTAAAGCAATTGCGCGAGGCTGACCCAGGCCGCCGGGTAAATCGGTGCGATGTTCTCAAGCAACGATTTGGCCGTATCCGGGTCGGGAGTGCCAAGGCTCGGATCAGCCAGTACCCGGGCAACGCCGTCGACCCGTTGGGCCGATGCGCTGCCCTCGCGGTAAGCGTTTTGCAGTTGCTTGAGCAACTGCGCCTGCTGTTCGGTGTTGCCTTGTTTCTGATAAACCGTGGCCAGCTCGACATAGCAGCTGTCATTGCTGGCCAGCGCCTGTTTGCAGATGGACTGGACTTGATCCAGATGCTGATCGTAGGTGCCCTGAATGCGGTACAGGGCAATTTGTGCCAGGCCCGCCTGGGGATAGCCGGCTGCGAGCCACTGGCTGATTTGCTGCTGCGCGTTGACCTCGGGGAAGCTCTGCGGGTGCTGCAAATACAGCATGGCCAAAGGTGTGAGGCTGCTGGCGTCGCCGCTGGCAAAGGCTTGCTTGAGCAAGGTTTGCGCTTCGTGCAGTTCGGCGTCGGTGGCGCCGGGCTTGGCTGCCAGTAAACGGCCCAGACGCGCCTTGGCCCGGGGCGAGGTTTGCGCCGCTGCCCGGTAGGTGGCTTCGGCTTTGTTCAGTTGCTCGGTGTCGCGGCTTTGCATCCAGATATCGGCCAGGCCAACCTGGGCCTCGGTGTAGCCCAGGTCGGCGAGCACTTGATAGTTCTGTTGCGCGGTGGCGATATCGCCACGCTTGAGCGCTTCATTGGCCAGACGTTGATCGGGCAGGCCGGAGCAGCCGGCCAGCGCGATGGCCAGCAGACATAGCGCGGTAATCTTGTGGGAGCTGGCTTGCCAGCGATACGGTCCATGGGGTTGGCCTGCAACACCGGGGGGATGCAATCGCTGGCAAGCCAGCTCCCACCGCTGATTGGGGGTAAGGTTTGTCATGGTTAAAGACCCGCAGCCATGGCTTTGTCGATCAGCCAGTTCAACGAGGGCCCCCGATCGCTGCTGACTTCAACCGGGCGACCGGTGAGGGCGCTGTCGAGCGGGGCGTCGGGCTTGATTTGCACGCGGATGTCCGAGGACAGGCTGTCGCTGTCCAGGCTGGTGCTGCTGATGATCTTGCCGCTGCGCACGGCGTCTTCACCGGCTACCTGGAAGTTGACGCGGGTGCCGGGCAGTACGTTGCCAAACTGGCGGTAGCTGAAACGTGCAGCCACGTCGGCTTCACTGTTGCGCGGTACCAGTTTGAAAATCACGTCGCCCTTGCTGGCGTACTGGCCGTTGGCAACCAGTTGCTCGGCAACCACGCAGTCACATGGCGAGGTGAGGGTGCCGGTCATTTGCTTGCCGAACAGGGTTTCGATGTTCTCGGGTTGCAGCTGGTTCTCGTCCAGGTGGCCCTTGAGTACATCGAGCATGCTGGTGCTGAAGGTGGCCAGTGGCGCGCCGTTGGCCGCCAGCTGGTCATCCTTGATCAGGCTTTGTACGGTGCCGTCGCGGGGCATGGTGATGTTCAGCCCCTGTACGCTGACCAGTGCCGACTGGGCGTGGGTCACGAAGTACAGGCCGTAGACCGACTTGGCGACGAAACCGAAGGCCAGCAGGCCGACGACAAAAATCCCGGCGCTGAAGGTGACGGCTTTAAAGCGCCCGAAAGGGCTCATGCCGCTGCCGCCGTCCTTGACCTTGCGCGCCTTGGTGAAGTTGTCGCGCTGCAAGGTGGCAAGCACTTCGCCCATGGTCACAATGTCGCCGCTCAGGTGCGAGGTGATGAGATGGCGCAGGGTGGCAATGTCTTGCAGGTCGAGGTTCTGGAACTGGCAGCCGACGCGGCCGGTCTGGCTGTCGGTGTTGCGTACCAGCAGGTCGACGTCCATCGTCAGGCCCAGGTTGTCGATTACAAACTGTAAGCGCCCCTTGATCACATCGCCGACCTTGAAGGGCTGGTTGGCAGCGTTGAAGCTCAGGCCGCCTGCCGAGAGGTCAATCAGCTTGACCTCCATCGGCGTGCGGTCGGCGCCGGAAAAGCGCAGCTTGGCCGGGATTTTGACCCGCGCATGCTGGCGCTGGGCTTCAGATTCGTGGACAACGTTGGCGTTTACTTGAGTGTTCATAAGGTCTTGTTCCTGGTTAATTCGATCGAAGCGGTTCAGACCATCATCAACAGCACGGCGACGAAGATGCTGCCGGCGGAGAAGGTCATGGTCCGGGACGACCAGGTGTTGAACCAACGTTGAAAGCTGGCCAGATCACGGGTCAATTTGGTGTCCTGACGGGTCCAGGATTGCTGGTCGAGGCGGAAGAACACATAGATCTTCACTAGCGCGCCAACGATCTGGTTGTAATAAAGAATCAGCGGGTAAGCCGGGCCGATCCGGTGCCCCGAGCAGGCGAGCAACAGGGTCAGGACCAGGCGGGTGAAGCCGATCCACAGCAGGTAGGCGATGAGGAAACTGATGCCGTATCGGGCCGTGGCGATCAGTGCGGCGGTCAGGCCCAGCAAGGAGGTCCACATCGACACCCGCTGGTCGAACAGCACCAGACTGGTGAACAGGCCCAGGCGTTGGACCCCCAGGCCCAGCGCCCGGGCGTTCTGGCGCAGGTTGTTGCCGTACCAGCGAAACATCAGTTTGCGGCTGGCCTTGATAAAGCTTTTTTCCGGCGGGTGTTCCACGGTGTAGATGGCGGCGTCCGGCACGTAGAAGGTGTCGTAACCCAGGCGCATCAGGCTGAACCAGCTGGACTTGTCATCGCCGGTCAAAAACTTGAAGCGGCCCAGACGCCAGTGCTGCAGCGAATCACTTTCAACATCGGCGATAAAGGCCGGGTCGGTGACCACGTTGGCGCGGAACACGGACATGCGCCCGGTCATGGTCAGCACGCGTTTGGACAGGGCCATAGAGCACATGTTGATGTGACGCTGGGCGAAGCGCAGCTTGTGCCACTCGCTCATGATGTAGCCGCCGCGCACTTCACAAAATTCGTTGGTGGTCAGGCCGCCGACATTGCCGAACAGCTGAAACCAGGGCACGGTTTTGCGCACTACGCCGGGGGCGAGCACGGTATCGCCGTCGATCACTGCAACCACTGCGCGCTCATCCGGCAGATGGCGGGAGATGGCACGAAAACCAAAGGCCAGGCCATCGCGCTTGCCGGTGCCGGCGATGCGTACAAAGTCCAGTTTGACCCGGGCAGGCGGGTTGAGCCGTTGCCACATGCTTTTGACCAGCAACTCATCGGACATCTCGACCAGCGAGCAGACGATGGTGGTGGGCAGGCCGCAGTCGATCGCTTCGCGAATCACCGAGCTGTACACCTGGGCGGTGGTCAGGGCGTCGATGCGAAAACTGGTGACCATCAGGAACACGTGCGAGGGGTCGGCAGACGTGCCCAGTTTGCGCACTTTGCGCCGCAGGTGCGGGTACACCACATATAAAAACAGCATGCCGCGCAGGAAGTGCGTGGCACCCATTGAGTAGCGCCAGATACCCACGACGCCAATCAGGAAAATAAAGTTTTTCGACTCGGCGTCGAAGATCGATGTTGGCAGCGCCAGCGCGAGGCCCATCAACAGTGTCAGGTAAAACAGCCAACCGGCGGCCTGGAGAAGGCCGTTTTTAAGCCTGGGCATAATCAGTATCCGTTTGGGTTCAGCGCGGCCCCGTAGGAGCGAGCTTGCTCGCGAGCTGTCAAAAGATCGCGAGCAAGCTCGCTCCTGCGGGGGGATATCGGTTTGTTACCAGCAAATGCCTTCAGTACGGCCGCTGACGCTGGTGGCTTGGGACATGAAGCCCACCAGGTCGATCACTTGTTTGCCGTGGGGGGCGTTTTGCGCAAGGGCGCGGAATTTTTCGTCGCGGTTACCCAGGATGATCACGTCGCTGTTGTTGATGACGGCGTCAAAGTCAGAGTTGAGCAGGGACGAGACGTGGGGGATTTTCGATTCGATGTACTCTTTGTTCGAACCATGTACGCGGGCGTATTCGACGTTGGTGTCGTAGATGCTCAGGTCGAACCCTTTGCCGATCAGCATTTCGGCCAGTTCAACCAGCGGGCTTTCACGCAGGTCGTCGGTACCGGCCTTGAAGCTCAGGCCGAGCAGGGCGACTTTGCGTTTGTCGTGGCTGGCGACGATGTCGAAGGCGTTCTGTACTTGCGATTCGTTGCTGCGCATCAGTGAGTTGAGCAGCGGCGCCTCAACATCCAGGGAGCCGGCGCGGAAGGTCAGTGCACGTACATCCTTGGGCAGGCACGAACCGCCGAAGGCAAAGCCCGGGCGCATGTAGTACTGCGACAGGTTGAGGGTTTTGTCCTGGCACACCACGTCCATCACGTCACGGCCATCCACACCGACCGCTTTGGCGATGTTGCCGATTTCGTTGGCGAAGGTCACTTTGGTGGCGTGCCACACGTTGCAGGTGTACTTGATCATCTCGGCCACTTCGATGTCCTTGCGGATGATCGGGGCGCTGAGTTCTTCGTACAGCGCCTGCAGCACATCACCGGAGGCGGTGTCGAATTCGCCGATCACGGTCATTGGTGGCTGGTCGTAGTCGGCGATGGCGGTGCTTTCACGCAGGAACTCAGGGTTTACTGCGACCCCGAAGTCGATACCGGCTTTTTTGCCCGAGCATTGCTCAAGGAGCGGGATCACGACATTTTTCACGGTGCCCGGCAACACGGTGCTGCGTACCACGATGGTATGGCGCGAGGTTTTGTCACGCAGTACTGCACCGATTTCACGGCACACCGCTTCGATGTAGTTGAGTTCCAGGTCGCCGTTTTTCTTGCTCGGCGTGCCGACGCAAATCATCGACAGATCGCTTTCACGGATCGCCGAGGCAAAATTGGTAGTGCCACGCAGGCGTCCGGTCTGAATGCCCTGGGCCAGCAGTTCGCCCAGGCCGGGTTCCACGATGGGCGACTTGCCGAGGTTGATCAGATCAATTTTGTCCTGGGAAATATCGACCCCGATAACTTCATGGCCACGTGCAGAGAGACAACCGGCACACACTGCACCGACATAACCCAAACCAAATATGCTAATGCGCATCGCATTTACCTCTGTCATCTAAAGTAGGGGCGTACCAGGAATTACGGCGAATAAAGCCCGCAACGTCTGGAACAGACATCGTTAAGTTTCAAACTGTTTTAAGTTGTGCTTAAAGCGAGCAACTGATCATTTATTGCAAGGCATGCCGGGTCGCAGGCATAACCTGGTATTGTCGGTTTTTGGCTGTAACTTATTGGTTAATAAGCGATTTCATGCGGATCGCGATGAGCGATTGTCAACCGTGTTGGTCACGGTCTATTCAATCGTATATACGCTCGAAGTTAGTGCCGTCGTTGTAAGTCATTTCCTACAAACCTTGTAATAAATGTTACGGATTCTCTGAGCAGCACTTATGAACATAGTTCCGGTCCGTTGATCGCGTTTTCCCAGAATATGAACAATTTCGAAAAAGATGGCACTGCTTTCATATTGATGGCACTTAAGGTTTGGCCCTTTAATAACGGGTAGTTGGTCGTGACTAATAGTTAAGTGCCAGTACCGATTAAAAAACAGGGTGCCATTACGAAAAAAATTCACATTTGTCGAGTGAATTTAAGTTCATGCAGTGCCTCAGGCGGGGATTTACAGCGCGACGCATGCTCTGCGGGGCAGAGCTGCGTCAAAAAGGCGGGGGTTATTCGGGGGCGTGGTCACGCAGGAAAACCAGCAGGTCAGGTTTTGACTGTTCGGTACTGTAGCGGTAGCCCTGCTCGTCGAACTGTTTGAGCAGTTCGGGATTATTGATCCGCTCCTTGATCACGAAGCGGCTCATCATGCCCCGGGCTTTTTTCGCGTAGAAGCTGATGATTTTGTGCTGACCATTTTTCAGGTCCTTGAATTCGGTGTTGATGATGCGCGCGTTCAGGGCCGGCTTTTTGACTGCCGAGAAGTATTCGTTGGACGCCAGGTTGAGCAGCACGTCATCGCCTTGTTCGGCCAGGGCCTGATTCAGCCATTCGCTGATGCGGGTGCCCCAGAAGGCGTACAGGTCCTTGCCGCGGGCATTGGCCAGCTTGGTGCCCATTTCCAGGCGGTAGGGCATCATCAGGTCCAGTGGCCGCAGCAGGCCATATAGGCCCGAGAGCATGCGCAGATGGGTCTGTGCGTAGTCAAAGTCGGCTTCACTGAAGTCCACGGCATTGAGGCCGGTGTACACATCACCCTTGAAGGCCAGCAGCGCCTGCTTGGCGTTTTCGGGAGTGAAGGCCGGGGTCCAGCTGCCGAAACGGGCTGCGTTGAGCCCCGAAAGCTTGTCGGACAAATGCATCAGCTCGCCAATCTGTTGCGGGCTCAGTTCGCGCAATTGCCCGATCAGTTCCTGGGAGTGGTCCAGGTATTGCGGCAGGGTGAAACGCGCAGTGGCCGGCGGCGTCTGGTAATCGAGGGTTTTAGCGGGTGAAATCACCATCAGCATGAGGTCGTCTCCTTTTAGCGTCGGGCGATTCTAGGCGCTGACGGGGTTTGACTCCACCTATGGTGGTGATAGTCCCGAGCTCGCGAGCAAGCTCGCTCCTACAAAGGTTGAGTGCGGTTATAGTGCTGGCAGTTTTTTAAAGGGAGACGGATCCGTGCGCATTGCTCTTATTTTCTGCGCCTGGCTGCTGTGTTCGGCGGCAGTGGCAGTGCCGAACGAACCGGCGACGCTGGACCGCAGCACATGGCCCGAACAATTGAGCAGCCCGGCCTTGTTCGATGTGGCCTCGCGTGCCGAAATCCTGACCTTCGCTCACGCCTTGCTGGCCAGCGAGGCGCTTGATGACAACGCTCTCAAGCAGCGTCTGAACCTGAAGGTCATTAACATCGATGAGGTTGATAGCCTGCGGCGCAAGCTGTGGCTGCGGCTGCTGGCCAATTACAACTTTGCCCAGCAGAGCTGCGATCAGGACGCATCGTTTTGCTATTACGTCGATGACATGGACAGTTTGCGTGAGCAGGCGGGCAAGTTCGAAGTCGCCGATGACTCTTTTTATGCCGCCTGGGCCGAACCGGCCCGCGAGTTTCACCGGCGCTATCTGGATGAGCAATTGCGCATGGCGGCGCTGTTCCCGCAGATCAGCAGTGAAATCGGCCTGTTCGGGGATCATGAGTTCAACGGCGATGAGATGAATGACCGGCTGTTCATGCTGACGTTTGACAGCGGCCCGACGCAGTTGCCGGGTAACACGGACTGGTTGACCGACTATCTGCGCAAGCAATCGATCAGTGCCACGTTCTTTGTTCTGGGTAACAGTCTGCAAGCCCGACTCGATAAAAGCTCCGAAGCAGCAGTGAAGGCGCTGTACCAGGGGCAGTGCGCGGGCGTGCAGGGCTGGGAGTATCGTTCCCACAGCCATTGGCAAGACTGGCAGGCTTCGATTTTGCGCAGCCTGGCGTTGGTCAAACAAGGGGTGCCTCAGAACTACGTTCCTCTGTTTCGTCCGCCTTATGGGCAGCGTCGGGCGGACAGCGCAGGGTTCTTTGAATCGCAAGGCGTGAAGGTGGTGCTGTGGGACATTGATTCGCAAGACATGGCTGGCGGCATGACGGCCGAGCAGTCAGCACAACGGGTATTGAGCCTGATGTTGTTGTGGCGCCACGGGGTGATTGCTTTTCACGATACTCAGGACAAGGTGCGCAGCGCATTGCCCTGGCTCTTGAAGGCAACGGCGCAGAGCGGGCTTGGCTGGGAGGATTGCGCAAAACCTCTGTAGGAGCGTGCTCGCGAGCTGTTTAAGAAATCGCGAGGCAAGCTCGCTCCTACAGGGCTTGGGTAAGAAAAAGTTACATATAGACCTCTGACTTTAGCTGCGCTTCGGGCATCCGCCAAGGCGATTCGTCATTCTGAAAAATAAATTCTTTATTCGTTAAAAATCCTTTTTTTTGTCACACGTTTAGGAGTATTACGAAGACAGACCGCCGAAACCTGCACCACAGGTGGCGTCTTCCAGGACCCATCGGGAAGGGTATTCATCTGAACGCATCAGATGAGTTCGGCAGTCACTTCGAGGCGCAGCACTGTTGTGGTATTGCGTCGAATGGCTCCCACAAAGGTGACCGAGTATGGATGATCACGGACGCACTCCTTCTTCCAACCAGCCAATCCTTTATGTACTCGATACCAATGTTCTGATTCACGATCCAAACGCGCTGCTCAATTTCGAGGAGCACCACGTCACCATCCCGATGACCGTGCTCGAAGAGCTCGACAAACTCAAAACCGGAAAATTACTGGTGGCTGCGGAGTGTCGCCAGGCGATTCGTCTGATTGATCAGACACTGGGTGCGTCTTCTCCCGAAGACGTCGAGGCGGGTGTACCTATCCTGCGGGGCAAAAGCGGTCCCAAAGGCTATTTATCGATTCTGATGAACAAGCGCAGGGAGCCCAACGCGCTGCTCCCTGAAAACCTCAACGACAACATCATCATCAACCAGCTGATTGATCTGCACACCCGTGACCCTGAGCGGCGTGTGGTGCTGGTGACCAAAGACATCAACATGCGCCTCAAGGCCCGGGCGTGCGGGATCGCCTCCGAGGACTACAGCACTGACCAGCTGGTTGACGACGTGGCGCTGCTGCCCCGTGGCTATCACACCATGACGGGCTCGTTCTGGGACCGGGTCAGCAAAGTCGAAACCCGTCAGGGCCATGGTCGTACCTGGCACCAGGTGCAGTTGATCGACAACCTGCCTGCCGTGCATATCAACGAGTTCATCATTGATGAACAGGGGTTCGTCGGCTGGATCAAGGAAATTCGCAAGGACCACCTGCTGATACTCGACCTGCATCAGGAGCCGCTGCTGCATCAGGAAGCGTGGGGCTTGAAACCGCGGGATATCTATCAGGCACTGGCACTGTTTGCCTTGCTTGATCCGGACATTCATCTGGTCAACCTGTCGGGTGCGGCGGGTTCGGGTAAAACCATTCTGGCGCTGGCCGCAGCGATCGAACAAACCATGGTCAGCAAGCGTTACCGGCGCATCATCTGTACCCGCAGCGTGCAAGGGCTGGATCAGGAAATCGGCTTCTTGCCGGGTACTGAAGCCGAGAAAATGGAACCCTGGCTGGGGGCCATCACCGATAACCTTGAAGCCTTGCATATGGAGGACGAAAACACCCATGGCAGCGTTGATTACATCCTGAGCAAGGTGCCGTTGCAGTTCAAATCCCTGAACTACATCCGTGGCCGCAGCTTCCAGCAAAGCCTGATCCTGATTGACGAGTGCCAGAACCTGACACCGCACCAGATGAAAACCATCATCACCCGTGCGGGCGCAGGTTCGAAAGTGGTATGCCTGGGCAACCTGGCGCAGATCGACACCCCTTACCTGTCGGCCACCAGTTCGGGGCTGACCTACCTGACGGAGCGTTTCAAGGATTTCCCCAATGGTGTGCATATAGCCCTGCAAGGGGTGCCGCGTTCGATTCTGGCCGAGTACGCCGAATCTCACCTCTGAGGCAATTAACCTGTAGGAGCGATTTTGCTCGCGAGCTTTTTATACCGCTCGCGAGCAAGCTCACTCCTGCAGGTATTGGGGGCGTCTCTTTGAGATCACCGTATAGACCGACGGCAATACAAACAGCGTAAACAACGTCCCCACGATCATTCCCACCACAATCACGATGCCCAGCCCGAAGCGGCTGCTGGCCCCCGCACCACTGGCAAACAACAGCGGCACCAGGCCGACGACCATCGCCGCGGTGGTCATCAGGATCGGCCGCAGGCGAATGCATGCAGAGCGGATGATGGCCTGTGCCGGAGAGTAGCCATGGAGCACTTGCAGTTCGTTGGCAAACTCCACCATCAGAATCCCATGCTTGCTGATCAGCCCAATCAAGGTCACAAGGCCGATCTGGGTATAGATGTTGAGCGTGGCCCAGCCCAGTGCCAGCGCAAGCAAGGCGCCGCAGATCGACAGTGGCACGGTAATCAGGATGATCAACGGGTCACGCAGGCTTTCGTACTGCGCTGCCAGCACCATGTAGATCGCAACCAGGGCGAGTACAAAGGTCAGCAGCAGGGCGTTGCCTTCATGGATGAATTGCCGCGAATCGGACTGCCAGTCATGGTTGAAACTGGCAGGCAGTTGTTCGCCTTGTGCAGCCAAAAAGGCCACCGCTTCACCCAGGCTGACGCCCGGTGCCGGGATTGCCTGGAAGGTTGCCGAGTTTTGCTGGTTGAACTGCTTGAGGCGATTGGGCTGGATGTCGTTGTGCAGGCTGACCACGGTCGACAGCGGTACTTGGGTGCCGGCCTCAGTGTTGATGTAGAAACCGTTCAGGGCATCGGGGGTCATGCGCTGACTGGCCCGGGTTTGCGCGATCACATCGTAGGAGCGGCCCTGCAGGCCGAACCGGTTGGTGTAGTTTTCGCCGGCCAGCACCGCGAGCGTGTTGGCGATGTCTTGCAGGCGAATGCCCAGGCTGTTGGCTTTGCTACGGTCAATGCGCACTTCGGTCAGCGGATTGTTGAACTCCAGGTCGCTGTCGACCACTGCGAACAAACCACTGGCCCGGGCCTGTTGCTTGATCACTTCCATGGCCTGAAACAGCGTGCGGTAATCTTCAGTGCTGCGGATCACCATTTGCACCGGCAAGCCGCCGGTCGAGGCGGGCAGGGGGGGCATCTGGAAGACGAAGATCGAGTTGCCCTCTACGGCATCCACCTGCTGCTGAAGTTCGCTCTGGATCTGCGCCGCACTGCGCCCGCGCAGGCTCCACTCCTTTAGATTGATCCCGGCATAGCTGGCTGCGATGCCGTCGGTGCCGTTGATGATCCAGGTGCCTGTGGCTTCGGGGATGGCGCCGAGAAGCAGGCTCAGTTGCCCGGCGTAGCGCTCGACAAAATCGAGATTGGCATGCTGCGGCGATTTAATTGCCAGTAACAGGTTGCCCTGGTCTTCGTTGGGCGCCAGTTCCTTGTCTGCCTGGCCATAGAGCAGCGGCAAGCTGAGCAGCACCAGCAAGCCAAACCCCAGCACTGCGCCGCGGCGACGCAACGAGTGCACCAGGGCTCGCTGATAGCTGCGCGACAAGCGTTGGAAGAAACGCCGGGCCAGCAGCCCCATGGTGCCTTCGTTGTCACCTGCGGGCAGCAGTTTGGCGCACATCACCGGGGCCAGGGTCAGGGCGATCACCCCGGACACCAGCACGGCGCCCGCCAGGGTCAGGGCAAACTCCTTGAACAGGGCGCCGGTCAGGCCGTTCATCAGGCCGATGGGCAGATATACCGCCGCCAGGGTGATGGTCATGGCGATGACCGGCGAGGCTATTTCCCGTGCGCCGATCAGCGCCGCCTGCTGCGCAGCCAGACCCTGGCGGATATGGCGGTGGATGTTTTCGGTGACCACAATGGCGTCGTCCACCACCAGGCCGATAGCCAGCACCATTGCCAGCAGGGTGAGCAGGTTGATGCTGAAACCGGCCAGCGCCATCAAGGCCAGTGCGCCCATCAGGGACAGGGGAATGCTGAGGATCGGAATCAGCACGCTACGCCACGAGCCCAGGCACAGATAAATAATCACCACCACGATCAACATGGCCTCAATCAGGGTTTTGATGACCTCCATGATTGATGCCTCAATGAAGTGCGCGGTCTCGAACGCCAGCGCAGTTTCGGCCCCCGGCGGCAGGGTTTTGCGGATCTCGGGCAGCAGGCGCTTGATGCCCTCGACGATCTGCAGCGGGTTGCCCCCGGGTGTGGCGTACAGGCCCAGGTGTACGGCGGGTTTGCCGTCCATCAGGGCGCTGGTTTCGTAGGCCGCGGAGCCCAGTTCGATCTCGGCTATGTCTCCCAGGTGCAGCAGGTGGTCGCCGCGGTTGCTGATCACCAGTTGGCGAAACTCATCAAGGGTGCTCAGGTCGCTGTTGACTTGAATCGATGAGATTACGTACTGGCCTTGGATCTGCCCCGGCGCGGCCTGGAAGTTGTTGGCGCGGATCGCCTGCTCAACCTGATCGGCGCTAACGCCGTGGGCGGCCATGCGCTGCGGGTCGAGCCAGACACGCATCGCCAGGCGCTGGCCGCCAAAGGTCTCGATTTTGGCCACGCCCTCGAGGGTGGCGAACAAGGGTTGTACTACCCGGCTCAGGTAGTCACTCATGGCTGCGGCCGAGAGCGTGTCGCTGGAAAAACCGACATAGGCCACAGCCGTTGCCTCACCGGCCGAGCGCTCAATGACCGGGTCGTAGGCCTGTTCCGGCAGGCGATATTTGACCTGATTGACCTTGGCGATCACTTCGCTCAAGGCTTTGGCCGAATCCTGGTTGAGGGCCATGCGCAAGGTAACGACGCTATGGCCTTGCACCGACGAGGAACTGATGTAATCCACCCCTTCCACCGAGGCCAGTGACTGGTTGATCGGTTGGGTAACAAAGCCCTGCATCAGATCGGCCGGAGCACCGGGATAGTCGGTAGTGACGGTAATCACCGAACTCTCCAGTAACGGATACTGACGGACCGGCAGGTCCATCCAGGCTTTGAGCCCGGCCAACAGGATGATCAGGCTCACGACCAGGGCGAGCACCGGACGGCGGACGAAAATATCGGTGAATTTCATTCGCCGGCTCCCGCATCAACGTTCAGGGCGCTATGGAGGACGGGCTCGATGCTGGCGCCATCACTGAGTTTGATCTGGCCGGAGATCACCACTTGATCACCGGCGGCCACTCCCTGGCTGATCACTACCCGGCCATCCCGGCGCTCACCGGTTTTGACTGAAACCCGGCGCACGGTGGGCGTAAGCGAAGGGTTGACGACATAGACATCCTCGCCATACGCGCTGTAGGTGACGGCTGTTTCAGGCACGCTCAGGGTATTTGCGGGCAGGGGCAGGGGTAATCGCACTCGGGCGAACATGCGCGGCAAGGCGCTGTCGGGCGGGTTTTGCAGGCGGGCCTGCAGACTCAGGGTGCGCGAGCGGTCGAGGAACGGATCGATGCTGTTGAGCACCGATGTCAGGGGCTGGCCGGGCAGGGCATCGAGTTCGACCTGCAACGTGCTGGCGGGAGTAAAGCGTGATGCAACTTGTTCGGGCACGCTGAAATTGACGTACAGGCCCTGGTTGCCGAGCAGATTGATCAGGGTGTCGCCGGCATTCACGTATTGGCCCAAATGCACTTTCCGGATACCCAGGGTTCCGGCAAAGGGGGCACGAATCGTACGTTGCTCGATCTCGGCGATCAGCTCTTGCACAGCGCCGCGGGCAGCCGTGTATTGAGCCTGGGCGTTGTCCAGCGCTTCACGGGAGATGGCATTGGCGCCGATCAGTTGCTTCATCCGTTCCAGGCGTGTGCGGGTGTTGTCGAGCTGGCCTTGCAAGCGCAGCAATTGCCCGCGCTGTGGCGCATCGTTGAGCCGAACCAGAATCTGCCCGCGGCTCACCCGTTGTCCGGACTCAATCGGCAGCTCGACAATCCGCCCGCCGATCTCGGCGGGCACGCTGACTTCTTGCACCGCTTCCAGCTCGCCGATGGCTTGCACATAACTGACCAGTGGCCGGTTGCTGACGGTAGCCACTGCCACCTTCACCGGCGTCGCTGCAAAAGCAACGGCCGCCGGTTGCTGCCAGCGCCATACGGCCCAGGCGAGCAGCAATGGCACCACGGCTAAAAGCGCGTATAAAACGTAGCCTGAGGTAAGCTTGCTCGGCTTACGCGCTGTTTCAGTGTGTTGTTCGGGTTCAAGCATGAAGCGCTCCCTAGGAGTTGGCCAAGACAGGAGAGTCGGGTGTTACTGCGCAATATCGATCTGAATTTGTTGGTAGTGCTCGATGCGCTGCTGACTGAAAAACACGTGACCCGTACCGGCGTCCGTTTGCATTTGAGTCAGCCGGCCATCAGCCACTCGCTGAATAAACTCAGGGTGTTGCTCGATGATCCGTTGCTGATTCGCCAGGGCAACGAGGTCGTGCTCAGTGCGTTGGCGCAAAACCTTCAGGCACCGCTCAAGGAGATCCTGGGGCAGATTGAAACCTTGCTCGGCCAGTCCATCGACTTTGTGCCGGCAGACTCGCAACGCACCTTCCGCATCGCCATGTCCGATTACGGGGCGGCGATCGTGCTGCCAAAATTGCTGGTGCAACTCAGGGCGCAGGCGCCGGACACCTCGCTGGTGGTGATCCAGGACAGCCGCCAGGGCATGCTTGAGCAAGTCGGGCAGGGCAGGATCGACCTGGCCATCGGTGTGTTTCCCGCTCTGGGGGCGGATATCTGCACTGAGGTGCTGTTTGAAGAAACCTTTACCTGCCTGCTCAACCGCCGTTCTCTCCCTGAAAATGGTGTGCTTGATCTGGACAGCTACCTGGCGCGCCCGCACCTGCTGGTGTCGATGGACGGCAACACCCGGGGTGAAGTCGATAACGTGTTGCGGGCCCGTGGTTTAAAACGTCGGGTGGCGGTCAACGTGCCTCATTGGGGCGCGGCGCCCGGGATGATTGCCGGCACCGACCTGATCCTCACCGTGGCCACCCGCACCTTGGCCAACGTGCCGCTTGGGGACACGCTGGTGGCGCAGGAGCCGCCGCTGACGGTTGCCCCGTTCAACTATGTGCAGGCCTGGCATAACCGTTTTAACCAGGACCCGGCCCATCGTTGGCTGCGCGAACTGGTCAAACAGGTCAGCGCCTGATCTCCCGACCTCCCGACCTCCCGACCTGTAGGAGCGAGCTTGCTCGCGAGCTTTTGATCTTGAAGAGCTCGCGAGCAAGCTCGCTCCTACAGTTTTGGCAGTTGGGACAGTTGGGACAGTTTTGGCCGTTGGGGCAGTTGAATCATTTCGTCAGCCCCGTGAGGCAATCACGAACCCTGCCAGTACCACGCTCACCCCGAGTATTTTCTGCAGGCCCGGGGTGTTCTTTGGCAGCCCGAGCAAGCCGAAGTAATCAATCACCAGCGAAATAATCAGCTGGCCCAGTACCACGGCCATGATGAAATTGAGTGCGCCCAGACGCGGTACGCTGATCAGCGCGACGGTGATGTAAAACACTCCTGCCAGGCCGCCGAGCCAGATCCACCAGGGACCGCTCAGCAGGGCACCAAGGTTGGGGCGCGGGACTTTGACGATGAGCATCACCAGCGCAATGGCGACGCTGCTGACCAGCAATGAAATGACTGTGGCCCAGAACGGGTGCCCCAGTGTCACCCCCAGCCGGGCGTTGCTGGCGGCTTGCAAGGGCACTGCAGCACCGGCAAGCAGGCTCAGGGCAATGGCAACAAAAAGCGGCATGAGTACGGCCTCCAAAGTTTCAACCGTTGTACGGCCAAGTCGAGCTGGCGGCCAATTCGATGTTCTGATGCGGGGTATTCGCGGGGTCGATGGCCTTGAACCGAACCTCGGGTTTACAATCGCAGCTCCCCTCTGGAGTACCCCCCTGTGCTGACTCATCTGGATTCCCAAGGCCGCGCCAACATGGTCGATGTCACCGATAAAGCCGTGACATCCCGTGAGGCGACGGCCCAAGCCGTGGTGCGCATGCACCCTGAAACCCTGGAAATGATCGTCAGTGGCGGTCACCCCAAGGGCGATGTTTTTGCCGTGGCGCGGATCGCCGGCATTCAGGCGGCGAAGAAAACCTCGGATCTGATCCCGTTGTGCCACCCGCTGATGCTCACCAGCGTCAAGGTTGAGCTCAGTGCCCAGGGCAGTGATGCGGTACTGATCGTGGCCCGCTGCAAACTGTCGGGGCAGACCGGAGTCGAGATGGAAGCGCTGACCGCCGCCAGCGTCGCAGCCCTGACGATTTATGATATGTGCAAGGCGGTCGATCGCGGCATGACGATCGAAAACCTGCGCGTGCTTGAAAAGCTCGGCGGCAAGAGCGGGCACTTTCAGGCTGACGCGTCATGAAGCTCAAGGTGGTGTTTTTTGCCCGCTACCGTGAAGCCCTGGGGCTGGATGGCGAAACAGTTGAAGGTGAGTTCAGCTCCATCGATCAGTTGCGCGGGTACCTGATGCAGCGGGGCGGGGCCTGGCAGGTATTGGCCGAGTCGAACCTGATGTGCGCGCGCAATGAAGAACTGTGCAAGCCTGACGAGCCCTTGGCGGACGGCGACGAAGTGGCGTTTTTCCCGCCCGTGACGGGAGGCTGAACATGACGGTGCGGGTGCAAGCGGCAGCCTTCGATCCGGGGGCGCAGGTCAATGCGCTGCACGCGGCCAACCTGGGGGTGGGCGCGGTGGTGAGTTTTGTCGGTTATGTGCGTGACTTCAACGACGGGCGCGATGTGGCGGGGATGTTTCTGGAGCACTATCCGGGCATGACCGAGAAAGCCTTGCACAAGATCGTGCTGGAGGCCCGGCAGCGCTGGCCGCTACTCAAGCTTGAAGTGTTGCACCGTGTGGGTGCCCTTGAACCGGGCGAGCCGATAGTCTTTGTCGGCGTGGCCAGTGCCCATCGACAGGCCGCATTCGATGCCTGCGCCTTTGTCATGGACTACCTGAAAACCCGGGCGCCGTTCTGGAAAAAGGAACAGACCGCGGATGGCCCGCGTTGGGTCGAAGGTCGCGTGAGCGATGAGGAAGCAGCGGACCGCTGGAAGAAATAATACCCTGTAGGAGCGAGCTTGCTCGCGAGCAAGCTCGCTCCTACAGGGAAGTGATCAGGCCGTTACGGTCGGATCATGGGGCTTGCGCACGGCCCGTACTACAGGTCGCAGCAATTCGGTCGGCGGTGTTTCGCAGCTGATTTTTTTGCCCAGCAACGCTTCGATCGACGGCAATTGATACGAGTCGTCTTCCCCGGCAAAACTGATCGAGACACCGCTGGCGCCCGCCCGGCCTGTACGGCCAATACGGTGCACGTAGTCATCCGGCACTTCGGGCAGGGTGAAGTTGATTACGTGGCTGATGCCGTCGATGTGAATCCCGCGACCTGCCACGTCGGTGGCCACCAGTACGCGGATCTTGCCTTCGCGGAAACCTTCGAGGGTCTTGATGCGTTTGTGCTGAGGCACGTCACCCGACAGTTGCGCGGCGTTGATGCCGTCACGCACCAGGCGTTCTTCGATGCGGCGCACTTCGTCCTTGCGGTTGGCGAAAACGATGACCCGCTCCCAGCCATTGTCGTTCACCAGGTTGAACAGCAACTTGTACTTGTCTGCCCCGGCAACCGCGTAAACGTGTTGCTCTACCATGTCGCTGGCGACGTTGAGCGCTTCGATTTCGACAATGGCCGGGTCGGTGGTCCATTGCTTGGCCAGGTTCATCACGTCCTCGGTGAAGGTCGCAGAGAACAGCAGCGTCTGGCGCTCGGCTTTCGGCGGGGTCTGGCGAATGATCTGGCGTACTTGCGGGATAAAACCCATATCAAGCATGCGGTCGGCTTCGTCGAGCACCATGACTTCGACCATGTCCAGATGCACTTCACCGCGCTGGTTGAAGTCCAGCAGACGGCCCGGAGTGGCTACCAGAATGTCGCAATGACGGGCTTCAAGCTGTTTGAGCTGCTTGTCGAAGTCCATGCCGCCGACGAATGTCATGACATTGAGGTCGGTGTACTTGGTCAGGTCGGCTGCGTCTTTGGCGATTTGCACCACCAGCTCGCGGGTCGGCGCAATGATCAGCGCGCGCGGTTCGCCCATGTAGCGTTCTTTGGGCGGCGGGGTCTGGGTCAGCTGGCTGATGATCGAAATCAGGAATGCGGCCGTTTTGCCGGTGCCGGTCTGGGCGCGACCGATGGCGTCACGGCCGCTGAGGGTATAGCCCAGTACGCCTGCCTGAATCGGGGTGCAATACGGGAAACCCAGATCCTGAATGGCGTGCATCAGCTCCGGGGCAAGCTTGAAGTCGTGAAAGCGGACTTTGCCTTCTTGCGGTTCGACCACGAAGTCTTCGAGTTTCCAGGGAATGACCGGCGGCTTGGGGGCCGCTTCACGCCGTGGTTTTGCAACTTTGGGTTGTTCGATCTGTACCGGTTCAGGAGCGGGCTGTACGTCGGGAGTGTTCACCGAGGCTTGAGCAGGAGCAGAGCGACCAGGCTGTTGCGCGTCGGTGCGCGGGCTGGTGGTGCTCGAAGGTGTCACTGAAGCTGATGCGAGTGGCTCAGCCTCGCTTTTACCGAATATTTTTTTGAGTGCTTTGAGCACGGTCATCTCATCAGTTGGTTAAGGAGTGTACGCCGGGCAGTGTAATGCAAGTCGCGTGCTCGGCGTAGTGAACGACAGGATGTTTCGGTTTTAGCCCAGTTGTTTGGTCAGCCAGGCACCGATGTCGCTGATCTCTTCGGGTAACACTTCATGACCCATTGGGTATTCCTGCCATGTTACGGCCACACCTGCAGCCTTCAACCGTTCATAGGCCGTACGGCCCATGGCATTCTGGACGACCTCGTCGTACTGGCCATGCAGGCACAGGGCAGGGATGCGCTGCTGACTGGCGGCTAACGGCAGTACGTCAGTGAACGTCGGGGCATAGGTGGAGAGGGCAAGTACGCCACCCAATGCACCTTCATATCTCACGTAAGCGGTGTGATACACCACGGCGCCACCCTGGGAAAATCCGGCGAGGAAAATCCGGCTGGCGTCTATTCCGCTGCTCTTCTGCTCTTCGATCAACTTGATGACGGTGGCGGCCGATTCTTCCAGCTCTTCTTCGCTGATAGAACGTGCCGGGCTCATGGCCTTGATGTCATACCAGCTGGGCATGGCATAACCGCCATTGATCGTCACCGCGCGGGTGGGGGCCTGGGGCAAAACAAAGCGGGTGGTCAATAACGTCTGTTGCAGCATCTCGGCCACCGGCATGAAGTCATAACGGTCGGCGCCCAAACCGTGGAGCCAGATAACACAGGCATCTGCGGTCTTTTGGGGCTGGATAATCAGGGGTTCGGTCATGGCTGCTCCATCATTGTGCGTGCGCGCTGCATGGGTGCGCGGCAAAGGTGCGTGTTCGTAAGAAAGTTATGGAAGATGTCGCCTGCCTGAACGTTTTTTCTGCCATTGCGACCTGAAACGATTAAGTCTCCAGAGTGGTACGCGCTTTGCTATGTGGACAGGGACGTTAATGCGTTCACCTTCGCCGGTAACACTAACAGGCTACTGCCGACGGGGGGACTGCAAAAAAGCCTGACGTTGAAGTTCGACAAGGAATTCAGCAGCTCAAGTGAGCGCTTCAGTTTGAAGGTTCGTGCGATACATCTATCGCTCAAGGCTTATGCCGCTTGACCCAATAAAAAGCCAACACGGGTCAACAGCGCCTCACAAGGGGGCGGCGGGTCTTGTTCAAACACAACAAAAGCAGCACTTGGAGGTTTGAATGAAGCAGTTGAAATCCACTCTGGCTTTGGCCACCGCAGCCATCGTGTTGAGTGTCAGTGGTTTTGCTCACGCAGGCGCAACGCTCGACGGCGTTAAAAAGAAGGGTTTTGTGCAGTGTGGCGTCAGCGATGGTTTGCCGGGTTTTTCGGTGCCTGACAAGGACGGCAAAATTCTGGGGATCGATGCCGATATCTGCCGCGCAGTGGCCGCAGCGGTATTTGGCGATGCAACCAAGGTCAAGTTCAGCCAGTTGAACGCCAAGGAGCGTTTCACCGCGCTGCAGTCGGGCGAAGTCGATGTGCTGTCACGCAACACCACCTGGACCAGTTCCCGTGATGCGGGCATGGGCATGGTGTTTGCCGGGGTCACTTATTACGACGGCGTCGGCTTTCTGGTCAATAACAAGCTGGGAGTAAAAAGTGCCAAGGAACTGGACGGTGCAACCATTTGCATCCAGGCCGGTACTACCACTGAACTCAACGTATCGGATTACTTCCGGGCCAATAACCTGAAATACACCCCGATCACGTTCGACACCTCTGACGAAAGCGCCAAGTCGCTGGAAAGCGGCCGTTGCGACGTGCTGACTTCCGACAAATCGCAGCTGTATGCACAGCGCAGCAAGCTGGCGAACCCGAACGACTATGTAGTCCTGCCTGAAACCATCTCCAAGGAGCCCTTGGGCCCTGTAGTTCGCAAGGGTGATGAGGACTGGTTCAGCATCGTCAAGTGGACCCTGTTCGCCATGCTCAACGCTGAAGAAGCGGGCATCACCTCGAAAAACGTCGTGGCTGAAGCCAAATCCACCAAGAACCCCGATGTTGCCCGCTTGCTGGGTGCTGACGGCGAATACGGCAAGGACCTGAAACTGCCAAAAGACTGGGTGGTGCAGATCGTCAGCCAGGTCGGTAACTACGGCGAAGTCTTTGAGAAAAACCTCGGCAAAAACACTCCTCTGGCCATCGACCGCGGGCTCAATGCCCTGTGGAACAACGGCGGCATCCAATACGCACCACCTGTGCGCTGATGGACTTGTCACCCGGTGGGCCAACCACCGGGTGATGTTCTGATCCATTTTTTCAGGGGCACTTCATGCAGACTAAAGTCGGCGCACCCAAGCCGAGGCTCAGCCTCAGCGATCCACGTGTGCGTGCGTGGTTATTTCAGATCATCACCGTCGCGTTGGTGGTCTTCATGGGCTGGTATCTGTTCAACAACACCCAGACCAACTTGCAACACCGGGGTATCACTTCGGGTTTTGGCTTTCTTGAACGCAGTGCCGGGTTTGGCATTGCGCAGCATTTGATTGATTACACCGAGTCGGACAGTTATGCCCGGGTGTTCGTGATCGGCCTGCTGAACACGCTGCTGGTGTCGGTAATAGGCGTGATCCTGGCGACCATTCTGGGGTTCATTATCGGTATTGCCCGGTTGTCGCCTAACTGGATGATCAACAAACTGGCAACGGTTTACGTTGAGGTATTCCGCAATATCCCGCCATTGCTGCAAATTCTGTTCTGGTACTTCGCGGTCTTCCTGACCATGCCGGGGCCACGTAACAGTCACAACTTTGCTGACACTTTCTATATGAGCAGCCGCGGCCTGAACATGCCGGCGGCCATTGGTACCGATGCGTTCTGGCCATTTGTGGTCAGCGTGTTGCTGGCGATTGTGGCAGTGGTGCTGATGGCGCGCTGGGCCAACAAGCGGTTTGAAGCGACCGGCGTGCCATTTCACAAGTTCTGGGCCGGGCTGGGCCTGATGCTGTTGATTCCGGGCTTGTGCATGTTGATCTTCGGCTCGCCGGTGCACTGGGAAATGCCGCAGCTCAAGGGCTTCAACTTTGTAGGCGGCTGGGTGCTGATACCGGAGTTGCTGGCGCTGACCATCGCATTGACCGTTTATACGGCGGCGTTCATTGCCGAAATCGTGCGCTCGGGCATCAAGTCGGTGAGTCATGGCCAGACCGAAGCCGCGCGCTCGCTGGGCCTGCGCCCCGGACCGACGCTGCGCAAGGTGATCATCCCGCAGGCGTTGCGGGTCATTATTCCGCCGCTGACCAGCCAATACCTCAACCTGGTGAAGAACTCGTCGCTGGCGGCGGGCATCGGTTACCCGGAAATGGTTTCACTGTTTGCCGGCACGGTACTGAACCAGACCGGGCAAGCGATTGAAGTCATTGCCATCACCATGAGCGTTTACCTGGCCATCAGCATCAGCATTTCGCTGCTGATGAATTGGTACAACACGCGCATTGCGCTGATCGAGCGATGAGGACGGGACTATGACGACTCATGTTTTCAAACCTGACATGCCGCCGCCGGGCAACCGCATCGGCATCGTCGCCTGGGCCCGGGCCAATCTGTTTTCCAGTTGGCTCAACACCCTGCTTACGCTGTTTGCCTTTTATCTGATCTGGTTGATCGTGCCACCGCTCTTGAGCTGGGCGATTTTTGACGCCAATTGGGTGGGCACTACCCGGGCCGACTGCACCAAGGACGGCGCCTGCTGGGTCTTCATTCAGCAGCGCTTCGGCCAGTTCATGTACGGCTATTACCCGCGTGACTTGCGCTGGCGGGTCGACCTGACGGTGTGGTTGGCCGTGATCGGCATCGCGCCGTTGTTTATCTCGCGCTTCAAACACAAGGCGATCTACGGCCTGGGCTTTTTGGTGGTGTACCCGGTGCTGGCTTACAGCCTGCTGCATGGCGGTTACTGGGGGCTGAGCAACGTGGCCACCAGCCAGTGGGGCGGCCTGATGCTGACCCTGGTGATTGCCACGGTCGGTATCGCGGGTGCTTTGCCGTTGGGGATTTTGCTGGCGTTGGGAAGACGCTCGGACATGCCGGCGATTCGCGTGGTGTGTGTGACGTTTATCGAGTTCTGGCGCGGCGTGCCGTTGATCACCGTGCTGTTCATGTCATCGGTGATGCTGCCGTTGTTTCTGCCTGAGGGCATGAACTTCGACAAATTGCTGCGGGCCCTGATTGGCGTGATCCTGTTCCAGTCGGCCTATGTCGCGGAAGTGGTACGCGGTGGTTTGCAGGCCATTCCCAAAGGTCAGTACGAAGCGGCCGCCGCGATGGGGCTGGGTTACTGGCGCAGCATGGGGCTGGTGATTCTGCCCCAGGCCTTGAAGCTGGTGATCCCCGGCATCGTCAACACCTTTATCGCCCTGTTCAAGGACACCAGCCTGGTGATCATCATCGGCCTGTTCGACCTGCTCAACAGCGTCAAGCAAGCTGCTGCCGACCCGACCTGGCTGGGTATGGCGACCGAAGGCTATGTGTTTGCGGCGTTGGTGTTCTGGATTTTCTGTTTTGGTATGTCCCGCTACTCCATGCATCTGGAGCGCAAGCTGGACACTGGCCACAAGCGTTAGGTAGGAGTGCGACATGAGTGAAGCAATCAAGAAACCTGCGAGCCCTGAAGGCATTATTCAAATGCAGGGCGTCAATAAATGGTACGGCCAGTTCCACGTGCTCAAGGACATCAACCTGAATGTGCAGCCGGGTGAGCGGATTGTATTGTGCGGACCATCCGGTTCGGGCAAGTCGACCACCATTCGCTGCCTTAACCGGCTCGAAGAGCACCAGCAAGGGCGCATCGTGGTCGATGGGGTCGAGCTGACCAACGACATCAAGCAGATTGAAACGGTGCGCCGTGAAGTCGGCATGGTGTTTCAGCACTTCAACTTGTTCCCGCACCTGACCATCCTGCAAAACTGCACGCTGGCGCCGATGTGGGTGCGCAAGATGCCCAAGCGTCAGGCCGAAGAAATCGCCATGCATTATCTGGAGCGGGTACGGATTCCGGAGCAGGCGCACAAGTTCCCGGGGCAGTTGTCGGGTGGGCAGCAGCAGCGCGTAGCGATTGCCAGGGCACTGTGCATGAAGCCAAAGATCATGCTGTTCGATGAGCCGACTTCAGCGCTTGACCCGGAGATGGTGAAGGAAGTGCTGGATACCATGATTGGCCTGGCCGACGACGGCATGACCATGCTCTGCGTAACCCACGAAATGGGTTTTGCCCGTACCGTGGCCAACAGGGTGATCTTTATGGACAAGGGTGAAATCGTCGAGCAGGCCGCCCCGAACGACTTTTTCGACAACCCGCAAAATGACCGGACCAAACTGTTCCTGAATCAAATTCTGCATTAACAGTACACATCCCTGTAGGAGCGAGCTTGCTCGCGAGCTCTTCTGTGCTTCGTAAACAGCGCGCTCCTACAGTTTTGTGGCGCTGGCCACTCCCGCCCCGCCAATACTTTGCCCACCTTTTAACCCGCGCTTGATTGCCCTTGCTCAGGGTGCTGACTACCATGTCGGCAAACTTATCAGAGGAATGTGCTGACTGGCCTGCTTCACGTCAGACACTTCCCGCTATCAAGTCATGGCGTTCTGCCGGACTTCTTGACTGCCCAAACCGGAGTTCCCATGCCGCGCAATGCCTCGCCATCGATAAACAGCACCGAACCGGTGCGTCATCTGGATGATCTGGAGGAGCTGCTGATCGATGCCGAAGCCGACGACGAGCAAGTGCAGCAAGCGCCTGTGGTGGTGCGTGCGTGGTTGTTGCTGTTGGGGCTGGTGCTGGTGGCGCTGAACCTGCGTCCGGCGTTGTCGAGCATGGCGCCATTGCTCTCTCAAGTGTCTGACAGCCTGGGGTTGTCTGCAGCCCAGGCGGGTTTGTTGACCACCTTGCCAGTGCTTTGCCTGGGCGTATTTGCGCCTTTGGCGCCGATCCTTGCCCGGCGTTTCGGTACGGAACGGGTAGTGCTGGGCATTCTTCTCACATTGGGTGGCGCAATTGCCCTGCGCAGTTGCCTGGGGGAAGTCGGGCTTTTTGCCGGGAGTATTCTGGCCGGAGCCAGTATTGGTGTAATCGGCGTGTTGTTGCCCGGCATCATCAAACGCGATTTTGCCGGGCATGCCGGTACGATGATGGGGGTCTACACCATGGCCTTATGCCTGGGGGCCGCACTGGCAGCGGGTGCGACCGTGCCGTTGAGCAATTATCTGAATGACAGTTGGGCGCTGGGGCTCGGGTTTTGGGCGTTACCTGCGCTGGTAGCGGCCATTTTCTGGCTGCCCCAAGCAGGCAAGCGACAGGGGGCGCACAAGGTGGCCTATCGGGTGAGTGGCCTGATGCGTGATCCTCTGGCCTGGCAAGTGACGCTGTATATGGGCTTGCAGTCCTCGCTGTCCTATATCGTTTTTGGCTGGCTGCCTTCGATTCTGATCGGTCGAGGCCTGACCCCGACTCAGGCCGGGCTGGTGATGTCGGGTTCAGTGATTGTGCAACTGATCACCGCACTGAGTGCCCCCTGGCTGTCGACACGCGGCAAAGACCAGCGGCTGGCAATCGTATTGATGATGAGCATGACTCTGGCCGGTCTGTTTGGCTGCCTGTATGCACCGCTGGATGGCTTGTGGGGCTGGGCGATTGTGCTGGGCCTGGGGCAGGGCGGGGCGTTTAGCCTGGCGCTGACCTTGATCGTGCTGCGCTCACGGGATGCCCATGTGGCGGCCAACCTGTCGGGCATGGCCCAGGGGATCGGCTACACGGTGGCGTCCATGGGGCCGCTGGCGGTGGGTGTGGTGCATGAAATGACCGGTGGCTGGAGCGCGGTGGGCTGGATTTTCGGCGTGATCGGCATCATTGCCATCGCTGCCGGGCTCGGCGCAGGGCGGTCCTTGTATGTGAATGCGCAGAGCGAAAAGATTTGAAGCCATAGTGTTTCGGCTCTGCGCAGATTATCTTTTGTAGAATCCTGCCCCCCGGACCCTGCCATGAGCCAAGACCATCAAGCGTTGATTACTCGCTTCTATCAAGCTTTCCAGCGGCTGGATGCTGAGGCAATGAGTGCCTGTTACACCGAGGATGTGTTGTTCAGCGACCCGGTGTTCGGTGAGTTGCGCGGTCGCCGTGCCAGCGACATGTGGCGCATGCTGACCTCGCGGGCCAAGGATTTCAGCCTGACCTTCGATCAGGTGCAAGCTGATGCCCAGCGTGGCAGTGCGCATTGGGTCGCCACTTATACGTTTATGCAGACCGGGTTCACCGTTATCAACGATATTCAGGCGCGCTTTGTGTTTCGCGACGGAAAAATCTGCGAGCACCATGATCAGTTCGATCTGTGGCGCTGGTCGCGTCAGGCACTGGGTACCAAGGGGTTGTTGCTGGGCTGGACGCCACTGGTGAAAAATGCCATTCGGGCCCAGGCGCGCAAGGGGCTCGAAGCCTTTGAGGCCAGTCGTTGAAGGTGAGTTCCAGACCCTGGTTTGTGTACCTGGTACGGGCCGCTAACGGTTCGCTGTATTGCGGGATCAGTGATGATCCGGTGCGGCGTTTTGCCAAGCATCAAAGTGGCAAAGGCGCACGTTTTTTCGCTTCCAGCCCGGCCGTTGCTCTGGTCTATACCGAATCCTGGCCCGATAAAGGCGAAGCGTTGCGCCAGGAACGACTGATCAAAAAGCTCAAGAAAAGTGCCAAGGAATGCCTGGTGCAAAGCCAGGCAGGTCAGTTTGATTAAGTGCGTTATGCTGCGGGCTCACTCTTTTGCGGCGGATATTTGAATGTCAGAGTTGATTCTTCATCACTACGCAGCTTCCCCTTTCGCACAAAAGGCACGCCTTCTACTGGGCTTCAAGGGGCTTGCGTGGCACTCGGTACACATCCCGCCCATGATGCCCAAGCCTGATCTGACAGCGCTGAGCGGTGGTTATCGCAAGACTCCGGTATTGCAGGCCGGAGCGGATATTTACTGCGACACCGCTTTGATTGCGCGCCGACTGGAGCAGGAGAAATCGGCACCAGCACTGTTTCCTCTGGGTCAGGAGCTGGTGGTCAGTGCCTTTGCCGCGTGGGCTGATTCGGTGGTGTTTCAGCATGCAGTAAGCCTAGTGTTCCAGCCAGAGTCTGCGGCGGTGAGGTTTGCCAAAATGCCGCCGGAAATGCTCAAGGCGTTCGTGGCCGATCGCGCTGGCCTGTTCAGCGGTGGCAGTGCCACCCGGATCCCCGCCGAGCAGGCTTTATTGCAATGGCCGGTGATCATGGCGCGGCTGGAGCAGCAGTTGCAGCATGAGCAGGGTGACTACCTGTTCGGTGAACCTTCAATTGCCGACTTTGCGATGGCGCACTCGCTGTGGTTCCTCAAGGCCACGCCTGTGACTGCACCTCTGGTTGATGCGTATCCGGCAGTTTGCGCCTGGTTGCAGCGCGTTCTGGACTTCGGACAGGGCACCCCGATTGAAATGACTGCCGAGCAGGCGTTGGCGGTTGCCAAAGGCGTCGAGCCGGTTGCCTTGCCTGAGTTCGATTCGGGGTTTGGCTTTAGCAAAGGCCAGCGCGTGACCGTTGCGGCAACGGACTATGGGGTTGATCCGGTAGAGGGCGAATTGGTCTACATCGGCGCAGAAGAGCTGGTAGTGCGTCGCGAGGATCCACGGGCCGGGGTGGTGCATGTGCATTTTCCGCGGATCGGGTTCCAGATTGAGGCGGTGGGTCAATAAGCACGGGCTGCTTGCATCGCCGGCAAGCCAGCTCCCACAAAAGCAGCTGTGGGAATCGGTTTGCCTGAATTGAATCGCCGGCAAGCCAGCTCCCACAAGAACGGTGGGAGTCTGTCTGCCGGCGATCAGATTCGGGGAAATTACGGTTTTGCTGACCCGCAGCGTTATTTCAGCGCAGCCATTATCGCATCGGGGTTGAAGTCCCTGAGCAATGTGCCGTTCACGTCCAGAATCGGAATTCCGCGTCCGCCCAAGGCTTCATAGGCCTGGCGGGCGGCGGCATCCTTGTCGATATCAAACTCTTGGAACGGGATGCCTTTCTGATCCAGAAAGCGCCGGGTGGCCTTGCAGTAGCCGCACCACTCGGTGGCATACAGCACCACCCGGGCACTGGCCCGGGTTTGCTCGGGCACCGCGGCCGAGGGGTGAAGCACTCGCTCGATCTTGCCCCAGTTCTGGAAGATGACCACCACCACCAGAACAAACAGGACTTTCTTCAAGATGCCATTGAGCATTACTTGTTGCGCTTGAGCTGGTCGAGCAACTGGGTAGGCAGGCCCTTGATCACCAGCGTGCCGGCTTCTTCGTCGAATTCGATCTTGGAGCCCAGCAGGTGCGCTTCAAAGCTGATGGACAGGCCCTCGGCGCGTCCGGTGAAGCGGCGGAACTGGTTCAGGGTGCGTTTATCTGCCGGGATTTCCGGGGACAGGCCGTAGTCCTTGTTGCGGATATGGTCGTAGAAGGCTTTCGGGCGCTCTTCGTCGATCAGTTCGGACAACTCGACAAGGCCCATCGGTTCACCGATCTTGGCCTGGCTGCTGGCGTAATCGACCAGGGTCTTGGTTTTTTCGCGGGCCGACTCTTCAGGCAGGTCTTCGCTTTCAACGAAGTCGCTGAACGCCTTGAGCAGGGTGCGGGTCTCGCCGGGGCCGTCGACCCCTTCCTGGCAACCGATAAAGTCGCGGAAGTATTCCGAGACTTTCTTGCCGTTCTTGCCCTTGATAAACGAAATGTACTGCTTGGACTGCTTGTTGTTCTGCCACTCGGAAATGTTGATCCGTGCGGCCAGGTGCAGTTGGCCCAGGTCCAGATGGCGCGAAGGCGTCACGTCCAGCTCCGCGTTCACTGCTACGCCGTCGCTGTGATGCAGCAGGGCGATGGCCAGATAGTCAGTCATGCCCTGCTGGTAATGGGCGAACAACACGTGACCGCCCACCGACAGGTTGGATTCTTCCATCAGCTTTTGCAGGTGCTCCACCGCCACGCGGCTGAAGGCGGTGAAGTCCGTACCACCGTCCAGGTATTCCTTGAGCCAGCCGCTGAACGGATGGGCCCCCGACTCGGCATGGAAAAAACCCCAGGCCTTGCCTTGCTTGGCGTTATAACTTTCGTTGAGGTCAGCGAGCATGTTCTCGATGGCTTGAGACTCGGCCAGTTCAGAGTCGCGGGCGTGGAGAACAGCGGGCGTACCGTCGGGTTTTTTTTCAATTAAATGGACGATGCAGTGACGGATCGGCATGGGCTTCTCGGCGAGTAATGAGAGGACAGGGTGCACACCCCGCAAAGGCGCCAAGTGTACCGCACCTGAGCGCAGGGTCGGGGTTTGGGGCGCTTGAGAGGGGGCTTGACGGTTTTTTTACGGTTTTAAGCCTATAAAGCTGACCAAATGGCTAGGTAGAGGCGGATATTTCGCTGTCTCTGTGCTAGTTTTGCCCGGTCTTGCGCTCGGAAACGGCGCAATGCATGCATTCAGCATATGTCAGGTCGAACCAAACCCCGTTTTAGCTATCTACATCCGCGATTCGTCGTGAAAGCTGGCGGGTGTGCCAGACCCTTGAGATCTGGCTCGATGGCTGACATTGCACTCTGCAAACCAAATGAATTTGATAGGGAAGGAACATCTCAATGGCTATTACTAAAGACCAACTGATCGCCGATATCGCTGAAGCTATCGACGCGCCAAAAACTACCGCGCGTAACGCTCTGGACCAACTGGCCCAGATCGTTGCTGATCAATTGGAAAATGGCGGCGAAATCACTCTGCCAGGTATTGGCAAACTGAAAGTGACCGAGCGTCCTGCCCGCACTGGCCGTAACCCTTCGACTGGCGCTGCCATCGAAATCGCAGCCAAAAAAGTTATCAAGCTCGTTGTGGCCAAAGGCCTGACTGACGCTGTTAACAAGTAAGACTGATTCAAAAAAGCCGCGCTTCGAATCACTTCGAAGCGCGGCTTTTTTATGGGTGCAAATCCTGAAAACACCGTCTTCCCTTGTAGGAGCGAGCTTGTCTCGCGATCTTTTGATTGTGTAAAAGATCGCGAGACAAGCTCGCTCCTACGGGGTTACAGGGTGCTTACTTCCAGTTCTTTTCGCGCCACATTTGCTGCTGATCCTTGTCATGGAATGTCCAGGCCACAAAGCGGCTTTGCTTGTTGCCCTGGGACATGTCGACGACCTGGCTTTCACGCGCTCCGGCTTTTTTCAGCGCGGTCTGGATTGCCGGCAGGTTGGACGCCTTGGACACCAGTACGCTAAACCACAGGATCTGGCGGCCCACCTGCACGCTTTCGCGGATCAGTTGGGTCACAAAGCGCTGCTCGCCGCCTTCACACCACAATTCGGCCGCCTGGCCACCAAAGTTCAGAACCGGCAGCTTGCGCTTGGGATCTGCCTTGCCCAGTGCGCGCCATTTACGCTCGCTGCCGCGTGTAGCCTCGTCCAGGGACGCGTGGAACGGCGGGTTGCACATGGTCAGGTCGAAACGCTCGGTGCTCTCCAGCAGGTCCAGCAGGATCTTCTGCGGGTTAGGCTGCAGGCGCAGGCTGATGGCTTTGTTAAGACCGTTGGACTGCACAATGGCCTTGGCCGCCTTGACTGCAGTCGGGTCGACTTCAGTGCCCAGGAACTGCCAGCGGTATTCGCTATGGCCGATCAGCGGGTAGACGCAGTTGGCGCCCATGCCGATGTCCAGCACGCGCACGTTCTGGCCGCGGGGGATTTCACCGTCGTTCATGCTGGCCAGCAGGTCGGCCAGGAAGTGCACGTAGTCGGCGCGCCCAGGAACTGGCGGGCACAGGTAGTCAGCCGGGATGTCCCAGTGAGCAATGCCATAAAACGCCTTGAGCAGGGCGCGGTTGAATACGCGTACGGCGGTCGGGTTGGCAAAGTCGATGCTCTCTTTGCCATACGGGTTGATGATCACGAATTCGGCCAGTTCAGGGCAGACCGAGATCAGCTGCGGGAAGTCGTAACGGCCCTGGTGACGGTTGCGCGGGTGCAGGCTGGGCTTGACGCGCGGCTCGACCGGTTTGGCCTCTGCAGCGGACTTGGGCTTGTGGCGTGTGGCTTTGGAGGTACGTGGGGTCGTCATGTTCAATTCATTCCACAAAAGCAATCGCGGGCAAGGCCTCAAACCCTGCTGTTCACTTAAGGTCGGCGCGACCTGAAGGGTCGGCTTTCGCTTAAGTGAACAGCAGGCCAGTAGGCCTTGCCCGCGATCAGGTGCGCAGCGTTATTACAGGCTGGAAATCCGCGCGTGCTGTTCTGCCAGTTTGCTCAAAGCCTGTTCGGCTTCGGCCAACTTGGCACGTTCTTTCTCGATGACTTCGGCCGGAGCCTTGTCAACGAATGCGGCGTTCGACAACTTGCCGCCAACGCGGGCAACTTCGCCGTGCAAGCGCTGGATTTCCTTGTCCAGGCGCGCCAACTCTGCATCTTTGTCGATCAGGCCGGCCATTGGCACCAGCACTTCCATCTCGCCAACCAGAGCGGTAGCGGACAGCGGTGCTTCGGCGCCGTCTTGCAGCACGGTGATGGATTCGAGTTTAGCCAGCTTTTTGAGCAGGGCATCGTTCTCGGTCAAACGGCGCTGATCTTCGCTGCTGACGTTTTTCAGGTACAGCTGCAAAGGCTTGCCAGGACCGATGTTCATCTCGCCACGGATGTTGCGCGTGCCGAGCATCAGGCCCTTGAGCCATTCGATATCATCTTCGGCAGCCTGGTCGATGCGCGCTTCGTTCGCCACCGGCCACGGTTGCAGCATGATGGTCTTGCCTTCGACACCGGCCAGCGGCGCGATGCGCTGCCAGATTTCTTCGGTGATGAACGGCATGAACGGGTGCGCCAGACGCAAGGCCACTTCCAGTACCCGTACCAGGGTGCGACGCGTGCCGCGCTGGCGTTCAACCGGGGCGTTTTCGTCCCACAGCACAGGCTTGGACAGTTCCAGGTACCAGTCGCAATACTGGTTCCAGATGAACTCGTACAACGCTTGAGCGGCGAGGTCGAAGCGGAACTGGTCGAGATGACGGGTCACTTCGGCTTCGGTGCGCTGCAGCTGCGAGATGATCCAGCGGTCAGCCAGTGACAGTTCGTAGGCTTCGCCGTTCTGGCCGCAGTCTTCGCCTTTGTCCAGCACGTAGCGTGCGGCGTTCCAGATCTTGTTGCAGAAGTTGCGATAGCCTTCAACGCGGCCCATGTCGAACTTGATGTCGCGACCGGTGGAAGCCAGCGAGCAGAAGGTGAAACGCAGGGCGTCGGTGCCGTAGCTGGCGATGCCGTCTGCGAATTCGTCACGGGTCTGCTTTTCGATCTTCTTCAGCAGTTTTGGCTGCATCAGGCCGGTGGTGCGTTTGGCTACCAGGTCTTCGAGCTCGATGCCGTCGATGATGTCCAGCGGGTCCAGGACGTTACCCTTGGACTTGGACATCTTCTGGCCCTGACCGTCGCGTACCAGGCCGTGTACATACACGGTCTTGAACGGAACTTGCGGGGTGCCGTCTTCATTTTTCACCAGGTGCATGGTGAGCATGATCATCCGGGCAACCCAGAAGAAAATGATGTCGAAGCCGGTAACCAGCACGTCGGTTGAGTGGAAGGTTTTCAGCGCATCGGTTTTTTCCGGCCAGCCCAGGGTGGAGAACGTCCACAGACCCGAACTGAACCAGGTGTCGAGCACGTCGTTGTCCTGTTGCAGCGCAACATCCGGCCCCAGGTTGTTCTTGGCGCGGACTTCGGCTTCGTCGCGGCCTACATAGACCTTGCCCGACTCGTCGTACCAGGCCGGAATCCGGTGGCCCCACCACAGCTGACGGCTGATGCACCAGTCCTGGATGTCACGCATCCACGAGAAGTACATGTTTTCGTACTGCTTGGGCACGAACGCGATACGGCCATCTTCAACGGCGGCAATGGCAGGTTCTGCCAATGGCTTGGTCGATACGTACCACTGATCGGTCAGCCACGGCTCGATGATGGTGCCCGAGCGGTCGCCCTTCGGTACTTTCAGCGCGTGATCGTCGACGCTGACCAGCAGGCCCGCAGCTTCGAAGTCGGCGACGATTTGCTTGCGCGCCTCGAAGCGGTCCAGGCCGGCGTACTTGGCCGGCAGGGTGCCGTCGATGGTTTCGTTCAGCGTGCCGTCGAGGTTGAACACCTGGGCGGCAGGCAGTACGGCTGCGTTTTTGTCGAAAATGTTCAGCAACGGCAGGTTGTGACGCTTGCCCACTTCGTAGTCGTTGAAGTCGTGGGCCGGCGTGATTTTCACGCAGCCGGTACCGAATTCAGGATCGCAGTAGTCGTCAGCGATGATCGGGATGCGCCGGCCAACCAGTGGCAGCTCGACGAACTTTCCGATCAGGGCCTTGTAGCGTTCGTCTTCCGGGTTTACCGCGACGGCAGCATCGCCGAGCATGGTTTCCGGACGGGTGGTCGCAACTACCAGGTAGTCCAGGCCTTCAGCGGTTTTGGCGCCGTCAGCCAGCGGGTAGCGCAGGTTCCACAAGAAACCTTTCTCGTCGTGGTTTTCCACTTCAAGGTCGGAAATAGCGGTGTGCAGCTTGGTGTCCCAGTTGACCAGGCGCTTGCCGCGATAGATCAGGCCGTCTTCGTGCAGGCGCACAAAGGCTTCCTTCACGGCTTCGGACAGGCCGTCGTCCATGGTGAAGCGCTCGCGGCTCCAGTCTACGGACGAGCCAAGGCGACGGATCTGACGGCTGATGTTGCCGCCGGACTGATCTTTCCATTCCCAGATCTTGTCCAGGAACTTCTCGCGGCCCAGGTCGTGGCGGTTCAGACCTTGTGCCTCGATCTGACGCTCAACCAGCATCTGGGTAGCGATACCCGCGTGGTCGGTGCCCGGCTGCCACAGGGTGTTGCGACCCTGCATGCGGCGGAAACGGATCAGGGCGTCCATGATCGCGTTGTTAAAACCGTGGCCCATATGCAAGCTGCCGGTGACGTTCGGCGGCGGAATCATGATGGTGTACGGGTCGCCCGCGCCTTGCGGGGCGAAATAATTCTGTTCTTCCCAGGTTTTGTACCAGGAAGTTTCAATGGCGTGCGGCTGGTAGGTCTTATCCATGCGCGGCGGGACCCTATTGGCATTAATTCAGGAAAGCCGGCAAGTATAGCGGGGCGGGAGGCAGAGGGCGAGTTGTGGGTTGCATGGGGAGGGAAGTCTGTAGGAGCGAGCTTGCCTCGCGATTTTTTAAACAATCAAAAGATCGCGAGGCAAGCTCGCTCCTACGGGGTTTGCGTCTGCATCAATTCTGATGCTGGGCGAGCAAGCGCTCCATATGTGCATCGAGGCGGCGTTTGATTTCGGTTTCGATGTGCGGGGCGAAGTCGTTGATCACATCTTGCATGATCGCTTGCGCCGCGGTGCGCAGCTCTTTGTCCAGATGAACCAGCAAGGCGTCCGGGGCTTTTTCGGCCTTGGGCGCCGGGGCTATGCCGGCCAGCGGTATCTGGGCCGATTCGGGCTCCTCGCTGATGACTTCAGAAAGCAACGGGATCTGAGAAACCTGCGCACCTTCGCCGCCCACCATCTCGGTCAGCAGGGGCGGCTGCAGGTTTTCATCCCCCAGTAACTGGCGAATGGATTCAAGATCATCGAGCAGGTGTGCAGCTTTTTGCGGCGAATTGGAGGTGTCCATCGTGTGCTCAGAGTCGTTGTAGCTTGTGGTCTTGCAGAGGATAGCCCTGTTCGCGGTAGAAGCGGAAACTCTCCCGTGCGGCCAGTCGGACGGCGGGGTCTTCGACCACTACTTCGGCCACGCGGGCGAAGCGTTTGAAGAATTCGGGGACTTTAAGGTCCAGGTTGATCAGTAAATCCTGATGGCTGGCAGGTGCCTCGGTCAGGCCCATCACTATCACGCCATCGGGTTGGTCTTCAGTGTTGCTGTGGGGGACGAAGCTTTCGCCCTTGAAACGCCACAGGCGCTCATCCAGATCCTGACGTTGGGCTGCATCGCTGCAGTGCAGGTACACCCGGTGACCCAGGCGCCAGGCTTTGTCAGTGAGTTTGCAGGCAAAGTCCAGGCGTGCCGCCGGGTCGGCGCTGGGAAGGATGTAAAAATCGACTTTGGTTAATTCTTGGGTCATTGCAATTCCTGAATCGAGGCCGTGCCGCCTGTTAATAGACGGCACGGCCTGCGATTGTCAGCTTCAAGCGTTGGCGCGATCCAGCAGGTACTGAGTCAGCAGGGGCACAGGGCGGCCACTGGCGCCCTTGTCCTTGCCGCCGCTGACCCATGCGGTGCCGGCGATGTCCAGGTGAGCCCAGTTGAAGGCTTTGGCAAAGCGCGACAGGAAGCAGCCGGCAGTGATGGCGCCGGCTTTAGGGCCGCCGATGTTGGCCATGTCGGCAAACGGGCTGTCCAGTTGTTCCTGGTACTCGTCGAACAACGGCAGTTGCCAGGCGCGGTCGTCGGCTTGTTTGCCGGCTTCCAGCAGTTGGCCGATCAGTTCGTCGTTGTTGCCCATCAGGCCCGAGGTGTGAGCACCCAGTGCAACCATGCAGGCGCCGGTCAGGGTGGCGATGTCGATCACGGCCTGGGGCTTGAAGCGTTCGGCGTAGGTCAGGGCATCGCACAGCACCAGACGGCCTTCGGCGTCGGTATTGAGGATTTCCACGGTTTGCCCGCTCATGGTGGTCACGATGTCGCCCGGACGCGCAGCGCCGCCGCTTGGCATGTTTTCAGCGCAGGCCAGAATGCACACCAGGTTGATCGGCAGCTTGAGTTCGAGAACGGCACGCAGGGTGCCGAACACGCTGGCAGCGCCGCCCATGTCGTACTTCATTTCATCCATGCCGGCGCCTGGCTTGAGGCTGATGCCGCCGGTGTCGAAGGTGATGCCCTTGCCGACCAGGACAAATGGCTTCTCGGATTTCTTGCCGCCCGAGTAGTTCATCACGATCAGGCGTGGCGGCTGGTCGCTGCCCTGGCCGACGGCGTAGAACGCGCCCATGCCCAGGTCCTTGATCTTCTTCTCGTCAAGAATTTCGACCTTCAGGCCTTTGTATTCCTTGCCCAGTTCCTTGGCCTGTTCAGCGAGGAAGACCGGGTGGCAGATGTTGGGCGGCAGATTGCCCAGGTCGCGGGTGAACGCCATGCCGCTGGCAATTGCCTGGGCGTGGGTGATGGCGCGCTGAACTTCAGCCTGTGCGGCCTTGATGGTCAGCAGGGTGATTTTTTTCAGGGCGCGGGGTTCTGCTTTCTGGCTTTTGAAGCGGTCGAAGCTGTATTCGCCGTCGATCAGGGTTTCTGCCAGCAGGCGGGTTTTGCCGTAGCTGTCGCGACCCTTGACCACCAGTTCGTCGAGCGCGAGTACGGCATCACTGCCGCCCAGGCCTTTGAGGACGTTAAGCGCGGTGCTGATGATTTTACGGAATGGACGGTCGCCCATCTCCTCATCCTTGCCGGTGCCCAGCAACAGAACACGCTCGGCTTTAAGGTTTGGCAGGCTGTGCAGCAACAGGCTCTGGCCGGTTTTGCCGGCGATGTCGCCACGCTTGAGTACCGCGCTGATGGCGCCGTCAGTGAGTTCGTCAATGGCTTTGGCGGTATGGCCGAGCTTGCGGCCTTCACCGATGGCGACCACGAGAGTGGCCGTTTTCAACGTTTCTGGGCTGACGCTTTTTACAACCAGTTCCATGTCCGGGTCCCTGAATCAAATGGTCAACGTGCGCACAAACGGCAGTGTTTGCTTGCCTGATAAATGAGGCGCTTCACCTGTGATCCAGGCGGGCGTCAAGGCGGGCAGTTTGAACCCCGTCAGTCGGGCCTGACAACCCTCGCTTGCGCGCATATTGCAGCTTTGAATACTTGGGTGAGCATGCGCAGTGACAGGCGAGGCCATTCACAGGATAATGCGCCATCTTTTTAAATGGCCCGGCTCATCTATTTGAGCCTGTGTCGACTCGTTATGCTGCTTGTTTGGCCGCCTTAGCCTGACGACCCTGGAGTGTCTGGTTTGATCGTCTTCCGTTATCTGTCCCGCGAAGTCCTGCTTACATTGAGCGCTGTCAGCGCTGTGCTGCTGGTCATCATCATGAGCGGTCGTTTCATCAAATACCTGGCCCAGGCTGCATCCGGGGCTATGGATCCGAGCTCGTTGTTCTTGATCATGGGCTTTCGTCTTCCGGGCTTTATGCAACTGATTCTGCCCTTGGGGCTGTTTCTGGGCATTTTGCTGGCATACGGGCGCATGTATCTCGAAAGCGAGATGACCGTACTGTCGGCTACCGGTATGAGTCAGCAGCGCTTGCTGGGTATTACCATGGTGCCGGCCGTCATCGTCGCCCTGATTGTGGCCTGGTTGAGTCTGAGCCTGGCCCCGCAAGGCGCCAATCAGTTTCAGCTGCTGCTGAACAAGCAAGATGCCCTGACCGAATTCGACACGTTGGAACCAGGCCGCTTTCAGGCATTGAATGACGGTTCGCGGGTCACTTATACCGAACAGTTGACCAACGACCGGACCCACCTGAACGGGGTGTTCATAACGCAGAAGACTGCGGGTCAGGAGGCCAAGGATCGTGGCATTACTGTATTGGTTGCAGAAAAGGGGCGCCAGGAAGTGCGTGCCGACGGCAGTCGCTGGCTGATTCTGGATAACGGCTACCGTTATGACGGTAACCCGGGCCTGGCCGACTACCGCGCCATCAAGTACGACACCTACGGTGTGTTACTGCCCAAGCCTGATGTCAGCGATGAAGTGACCGACCGCGATGCGATGCCGACCATGGATCTTGTCGGCAACCCGGATGTTCGTGCACAAGCAGAGCTGCAATGGCGTTTCTCCATGCCGCTGCTGGTCTTTATCGTGACGCTGATCGCGGTTCCGCTGTCTCGCGTCAACCCGCGTCAGGGGCGCTTCCTCAAGTTGTTGCCGGCCATCCTTCTTTATATGGCGTATGTGACTGCTTTGATTCTGGTCCGCGGAGCCCTGGAAAAAGGCAAGATTTCACCGGTGCTCGGTTTGTGGTGGGTGCATGGCCTGTTCCTGATCATTGGCCTGTTGTTGTTTTACTGGGAGCCGTTGCGCTTGAAGCTGGCGAATCGCCGTAGCGTGAAGGAGATGGCTCGTGGTTAAGCTCGATCGCTATATTGGTAAAAGCGTGTTTCTGGCGATCCTGGCGGTAACGGGGATCATTCTGGGGCTGGCGTCGCTGTTCGCGTTCATCGATGAGGTGAAGAGCGTCTCCGATACCTACACGATCATGGACGTTTTCAGTTTTGTGATGCTGACAGCGCCGCGCCGCATGTATGAAATGTTGCCGGTAGCGGCGCTGATCGGTTGCCTGATCGGCCTCGGCAGCCTGGCGAGCAACAGCGAACTGACGATCATGCGTGCGGCCGGCGTGTCCACCGGTCGTATCGTCTGGGCGGTCATGAAGCCAATGCTGGTCTTGATGCTGGCCGGTATCCTGATTGGCGAGTATGTCGCCCCGGCAACTGAAACCATTGCCCAGGCCAACCGTGCTCTGGCGCAAGGTGGCGGTGACGCACAAAGTTCCAAGCATGGTCTGTGGCACCGTCAGGGTGAAGAGTTCATCCATATCAACGCTGTTCAACCAAACGGCATGCTGCTGGGCGTAACCCGCTACCGGTTTGATAAAGAGCGCCATCTGTTGTCGGCGAGTTTCGCCAAGAAGGCCCAGTTCGACCAGGACCAGTGGCTGTTGAGCGACGTTGCAACGACGGTTTTCCATGACCGCAGCACTGAAGTCATCAAGTTGCCTGAAGAGCGTTGGGATGTTTCGTTGAGTCCGCAGTTGCTCAATACCGTGGTCATGGCGCCGGATGCGCTCTCCATCACCGGCCTGTGGAGTTACATCCACTACCTGAAAGATCAAGGGCTGAACAACGGCCGTTACTGGCTGGCATTTTGGGTAAAGGTGTTGCAGCCATTGGTTACGGCGGCGCTGGTATTAATGGCCATCTCCTTTATTTTCGGGCCGTTGCGTTCCGTTACCCTGGGGCAGCGAGTGTTTACCGGCGTGTTGGTGGGCTTTGCGTTCAAAATTGCGCAAGACCTGCTGGGGCCAGCCAGTCTGGTGTTTGGCTTCTCACCGCTGTTTGCGGTGCTGCTGCCCGCCGGTATTTGTGCGCTGGCCGGTATCTGGCTGTTGCGCAGGGCACGCTAATTAACCGCTCTTGATGCAATCAAAAGCCTCTATCTCGCGATAGGGGCTTTTTTGTGTGGGGCCATTGGCCTGTGAACGTGACGCTTGGCGCGAGGATCAGGTACAATTCCCGGCTATTTTTCGGCGGGCAGTCTGCCTGCGACTTTTTTTGAGTGTTGACCCGTGAGTGATTTGAGTCATATCCGCAATTTCTCCATCATCGCCCACATTGACCATGGCAAGTCGACGCTGGCCGATCGTTTTATTCAGATGTGCGGCGGCCTCGCCGAGCGCGAAATGGAAGCCCAGGTTCTGGACTCCATGGACCTCGAGCGCGAGCGCGGGATCACCATCAAAGCCCACAGCGTTACCCTGTATTACACGGCCAAAGACGGCAAAACCTATCAGCTGAACTTCATTGATACCCCGGGCCACGTTGACTTCACCTACGAAGTCAGCCGGTCTCTGGCGGCCTGTGAAGGTGCGTTGCTGGTGGTCGATGCGGGGCAGGGCGTAGAAGCCCAGTCCGTAGCCAACTGCTACACCGCTATCGAGCAGGGGCTTGAGGTCATGCCGGTCTTGAACAAGATCGACCTGCCGCAGGCCGATCCTGATCGCGTCCGCGACGAAATCGAAAAAATCATCGGCATCGATGCTACGGACGCAGTGACTTGCAGCGCCAAGACCGGCCTGGGCGTCGACGAAGTGCTTGAGCGCCTGGTGCAGACCATTCCTGCGCCGACCGGCAACTACGAAGATCCGCTGCAAGCCTTGATCATCGACTCCTGGTTCGACAACTACCTGGGCGTTGTGTCCCTGGTTCGCGTGCGCCACGGCCGCGTGAAAAAGGGCGACAAGATCCTGGTCAAGTCCACCGGCAAGGTGCACCTGGTCGACAGCGTGGGCGTGTTCAATCCCAAGCACACGGCGACCACTGATCTGAAAGCCGGTGAAGTAGGCTTCATCATCGCCGGCATCAAGGACATTCACGGTGCGCCAGTGGGCGATACCCTGACCTTGAGCTCCACGCCCGATGTTGACGTACTGCCTGGTTTCAAACGCATTCAGCCGCAGGTCTACGCCGGTTTGTTCCCGGTCAGCTCTGACGATTTCGAAGACTTCCGTGAAGCACTGCAAAAGCTCACGCTGAACGACTCGTCGCTGCAGTACACCCCGGAAAGCTCCGACGCACTGGGCTTCGGCTTCCGTTGCGGGTTCCTCGGCATGCTGCACATGGAGATCATCCAGGAGCGCCTTGAGCGCGAGTACGATCTGGACCTGATCACCACGGCCCCTACCGTAATTTTCGAGCTGCTGCTCAAAACGGGTGAAACCATTTACGTGGACAACCCGTCCAAGCTGCCGGACGTGTCTTCCATTGAAGATATTCGCGAACCTATCGTTCGTGCCAATATCCTTGTGCCTCAAGAGCACCTGGGCAACGTCATTACCCTGTGCATTGAGAAGCGCGGCGTTCAGCACGACATGCTGTTCCTCGGCTCCCAGGTACAAGTGACTTACGATTTGCCGATGAACGAAGTGGTTCTGGACTTCTTTGACCGTCTCAAATCCACCAGTCGCGGCTATGCTTCGCTCGACTACCATTTTGACCGTTATCAATCGGCCAACCTGGTCAAGCTTGATGTCTTGATCAACGGCGAGAAGGTTGACGCACTGGCTCTGATCGTTCACCGCGACAACGCTCACTACAAAGGGCGTGCGCTGACCGAGAAGATGAAAGAGCTGATTCCGCGTCAGATGTTCGATGTGGCAATTCAGGCTGCCATTGGTGGCCAAATCATTGCGCGCTCGTCTGTTAAAGCGCTCAGAAAAAACGTACTGGCCAAATGCTACGGTGGTGACGTTAGCCGTAAGCGCAAGCTGTTGGAAAAGCAGAAAGCCGGTAAAAAACGCATGAAGCAAGTAGGTAACGTGGAAATTCCACAAGAAGCCTTCCTTGCAGTGCTCAGGTTGGATAGCTAGGTCCTATGTCACTAAATTTCCCGCTGTTGCTGGTCATTGCTGTTGCCGTGTGCGGTTTGCTGGCGCTGCTCGATTTGGTCTTCCTGGCACCGCGCCGGCGCAAGGCCATTGCCAACTATCAAGCCAGTGTTACGCCGGTTGATACGCAGGTAATCGAAAAGCTCAACAAGGAACCGATGCTGGTTGAATACGGCAAATCGTTCTTCCCTGTGTTGTTCATCGTGCTGGTGTTGCGTTCGTTTCTGGTTGAGCCGTTCCAGATTCCGTCCGGCTCAATGAAGCCGACCCTGGATGTGGGCGATTTCATTTTGGTGAACAAGTTTTCCTACGGGATCCGCTTGCCGGTTCTTGATACGAAAATCATCGAGGTGGGTGATCCGAAGCGGGGCGATGTGATGGTGTTTCGCTACCCGAGCGACCCTACGGTCAACTACATCAAGCGTGTAGTCGGCCTGCCGGGCGACAAGATTCGCTACACCAGCGACAAGCATTTGTACGTCAATGATCAACTGGTTGCCGAGCAGATGGTGGGCACGGAGCCGGGCACCCTGGGCAGCGCGGAACTCTACAAAGAGAAGCTGGGCGAAGTCGAGCACATGATCCGCAAGGAAATGAGCCGTTATCGCGCGCCGCCTGACAAGGAGTGGACGGTTCCGGCCGGGCACTACTTCATGATGGGCGACAACCGTGACAACTCGAACGACAGCCGTTATTGGGATGATCCGAACATTCCCAAAGACGAACTGGGCATGGTTCCCGACAAGAACATCGTCGGCAAGGCCTTCGCTGTGTGGATGAGCTGGCCGGAACCCAAGACGAACAACCTGCCTAATTTCTCGCGGGTTGGATTGATCAAGTAGCCAAGACGGCGCTGTTAATAACAGCGCCGAATGCTTTTCAGGCCTGCGGATAAATCCCGGGTCTGCGGTTCTTAAGGTCGGGGTGCTGCTTCAGGCATGCCGGTCAACAGTATTCAGGATGTGGATTTGAACAAAGCGTTAAGTGTGACGGCGGCGAACAGCCTGTTCCCTGTCCATTTGCTATGCGATAAACGAGCATCACTGATCCCTAATATCGGTCCGGTGGTGACATTCGGCCACGAACTCAGCGTGGGTAAATCGTGAGTTTTTCTTTAGAGCGTTTAGAGCGTCAGCTCGGCTATACCTTCAAGGACCAGGAACTGATGGTTCTGGCCCTGACACACCGCAGTTTCGCGGGGCGCAACAATGAGCGCCTCGAGTTCCTGGGGGATGCCATCCTCAATTTTGTAGCCGGCGAAGCGTTGTTTGACCGCTTCCCGCTGGCCCGTGAAGGCCAACTGTCCCGTCTGCGTGCCCGCCTGGTAAAAGGCGAAACCCTGGCCGTGCTGGCCCGTGGTTTTGAGTTGGGTGAATACCTGCGTCTGGGCTCGGGCGAACTGAAAAGCGGTGGCTTTCGCCGTGAGTCGATTTTGGCCGATGCCCTTGAAGCGCTGATCGGCGCCATTTACCTGGATGCGGGCATGGAAGCCGCTCGTGACCGTGTATTGGCCTGGCTTGCCAGCGAGTTCGAGACTCTGACCCTGGTCGACACCAATAAAGATCCAAAGACCCGGCTGCAAGAGTTCTTGCAGTCGCGTGCCTGTGACCTGCCACGTTACGAAGTGGTGGATATCCAGGGCGAACCGCATTGCCGCATGTTCTTCGTTGAGTGCGAAATTGCCCTATTGAATGAAAAAAGCCGGGGTCAGGGTGTGAGCCGTCGTATTGCCGAACAGGTAGCGGCCGCCGCAGCACTGATAGCCCTTGGCGTGGAGAATGGCCATGACTGATTCAACTGCAACACGCTGTGGCTATGTCGCCATTGTTGGTCGACCAAACGTGGGTAAATCCACACTGCTGAACCACATTTTGGGTCAAAAGCTGGCGATTACTTCGCGCAAGCCGCAGACCACCCGCCACAACATGCTGGGCATCAAGACCGAAGGTAACGTGCAAGCGGTCTACGTCGATACTCCGGGCATGCACAAAGGTGGCGAGAAAGCCCTGAACCGCTACATGAACAAAACCGCATCGGCTGCGTTGAAAGACGTTGATGTGGTGATTTTTGTCGTTGATCGCACCAAGTGGACCGACGAGGACCAGATGGTGCTCGAGCGTGTTCAGTACGTGACCGGCCCTTTGATCGTGGCTCTGAACAAGACCGACCGTATCGAAGACAAAGCCGAGCTGATGCCGCATCTGAGCTGGCTTCAAGAGCAACTGCCGAACGCCCAGATCATCCCGATCTCCGCTCAGCACGGTCATAACCTCGAAGCCCTTGAGCGCGTGATTGCCGATCATCTGCCGGAGAACGAGCACTTCTTCCCGGAAGATCAGATCACTGACCGCAGCAGCCGCTTCCTGGCCGCCGAACTGGTACGTGAGAAAATCATGCGCCAGATGGGTGCCGAGCTGCCGTACCAGATCACCGTCGAGATCGAAGAGTTCAAGCAGCAGGGCAAAACCCTGCATATCCACGCGCTGATTCTGGTAGAGCGTGATGGTCAGAAGAAAATCATCATTGGCGACAAGGGCGAGCGTATCAAGCGCATCGGTACCGAAGCGCGCAAGGATATGGAGCTGCTGTTCGACTCCAAAGTCATGCTTAACCTGTGGGTTAAAGTGAAAGGCGGCTGGTCCGACGACGAACGCGCCCTGCGTTCCCTGGGCTACGGCGACCTGTAACAGCCTGCCATCCGCGGCGCGACAATCGCTGGCAAGCCAGCTCCCACAAGACCGGTTCAAGACTTGTGTGGGTTGGCAGGTCCGCTCCCACAAGACTGGTTCAAGACTTGTGTGGGTTGGCAGGTCAGCTCCCACAAGACCGGTTTAAAACCTGTGGGAGCTGGCTTGCCAGCGATGGCTCCCTGGAAGTCGCCCTAGGTTTTCAGGATTAAAACTGTCCATGTCCAGCAAAACCCCCATCCCGCAACTCGCTTACGTCCTGCACAGTCGCCCCTATCGTGAAACCAGTGCCCTGGTGGACTTCCTCACGCCTCAAGGTCGACTGCGGGCGGTGCTGCGCAGTGCGCGCGGAAAGGCCGGGACACTGGCGCGCCCCTTTGTGCCGCTGGAGATCGAGTTTCGTGGGCGTGGTGAGTTGAAAAACGTCGGGCGCATGGAAAGCGCCGGTATTTCAACCTGGCTCAATGGTGAGGCGCTGTTCAGCGGTCTCTACCTTAATGAGCTGCTGATTCGCTTGTTACCTGCTGAAGATCCGCACCCCTCGATATTCGATCATTACGCGGCGACCTTGTTGGCGCTGGCTGAAGGCCGGCCGCTGGAGCCTTTGCTACGGGCCTTTGAATGGCGTTTGCTGGATGATCTGGGCTACGGCTTTTCATTGTCGCTCGATATCCATGGCGAGCCGGTGGAGGCAGACGGCCTGTACCGGTTGCAGGTGGATGCCGGGCTGGAGAGGGTATGGCTGCAGCAGCCGGGGCTGTTTCATGGCGAGCAATTGCACGCCATGGCCGAAGCTGACTGGAGCGCGCCCGGTGCATTGCTGGCGGCCAAGCGCCTGATGCGTCAGGCACTGGCGGTGCATCTGGCAGGTAAACCACTGGCCAGTCGTGAGTTGTTTCGCAAGCCCTGAGGTATGCTATGCGCCGAATCTTCAACTCTTCAGGAGAGCCCTCGTGACTACCAGCAATCGCATTCTTCTCGGCGTCAACATCGACCACGTAGCCACGCTGCGTCAGGCTCGCGGCACCCGTTACCCTGACCCGGTCAAGGCTGCACTGGACGCGGAAGAGGCGGGCGCGGACGGCATTACCGTGCATTTGCGCGAAGACCGTCGGCACATCCAGGAGCGTGATGTACTGCTGCTCAAGGATGTGCTGCAAACGCGCATGAACTTCGAAATGGGCGTCACCGAAGAAATGATGGTATTTGCCGAGCGCATTCGTCCGGCCCATATCTGTCTGGTGCCCGAGACCCGTCAGGAGCTGACGACCGAAGGCGGTCTGGACGTTGCCGGGCAAGAAGCGCGGATCAAGGCTGCCGTCGAGCGTCTGGCGAAAATCGGTTGTGAAGTCTCGTTGTTTATCGATGCTGATGAGCGGCAGATTGCTGCGTCAAAACGCGTCGGTGCTCCCGCTATCGAGTTGCACACCGGGCGTTATGCCGATGCGCAAACCCCGACCGAAGTGGCCGAAGAGTTGCAACGTGTGGCTGATGGCGTGGCATTTGGCCTGGCGCAAGGGTTGATCGTTAATGCCGGTCATGGCCTGCACTACCACAACGTTGAAGCGGTAGCGGCGATCCAGGGCATCAATGAGCTGAACATTGGCCATGCCTTGGTGGCGCATGCTCTGTTCGTTGGCTTCAAGTCGGCAGTGGCCGAGATGAAGGCACTGATTCTGGCGGCGGCAAAGGCTTAAACACCCGTAGCAGCTGCCGGAGGAACGAGGCTGCGTTCGGCGACGTAGTCGCCGCAAATCAGGCGCCCGAGTGTGTCAGTTACATTGAGTGTCCAGGCATCACGACGGCTGCGCCGCCGAACGCAGCCTCGTTCCTTCGGCAGCTGCTACGAGATGGCGCCTTTTGTCAGAGCTGCGGCTCTTCCTTGGGCTTGGTTTTGTTGATGCCCGGTATGTGCAGCTTGCCGTCAGCGACCTGGTCGCCCTCAAGCTGAGGCTGTGTGGCCCATGTCAGGATGTCGTAGTAACGACGGATGTTGGCCACAAAGTGCACCGGCTCGCCGCCCCGGGCGTAGCCATAGCGGGTTTTGCTGTACCACTGCTTCTGCGCAAGGCGAGGCAGCATTTTCTTTACGTCCAGCCACTTATTCGGGTTCAGGCCTTCTTTCTTGGCCAGTTTGCGGGCGTCATCCAGGTGACCGCCACCAACGTTGTAGGCTGCCAGCGCAAACCAGGTGCGATCAGGCTCTTCGATATCGTCGTCCAGTTCGCTCTTGATCAGAGCCAGATACTTGGCGCCGCCCATGATGCTTTGCTGTGCGTCCAGCCGGTTGGACACGCCCATCGCTTGCGCGGTGTTCTGGGTCAGCATCATCAGGCCGCGAACGCCGGTTTTGGACGTGACGGCGGGCTGCCACAAGGACTCCTGATAGCCCATGGCTGCCAGCAGGCGCCAGTCGACCTGCTCCTTTTTGGCCGCATCCTTGAAGAATTTTTCGTATTTGGGCAGGCGCTGCTGCAGGTGCTGGGCGAAGGTGTAAGCGCCGACGTAACCCAGAACATCGACGTGCCCGTAGTAGCGGTCCTTCAAACGTTGCAGGGTGCCGTTTTTTTCGACCTTGTCCAGATACGCATTGATCTCGTTGAGCAGGCTGTTGTCTTCACCGGCCATCACCGCCCAGCGCTGGCTGCGGGCGTCGCCCAGATCAAAGGCCACGCGAACGTTGGGGAAGTACACCTGGTTCATTGCCACTTCGTTGGAGTCGACCAGTGTCAGGTCTATTTGCCCTTCATCGACCATGCGCAGCAAGTCGACAACCTCGACGGCGTCGGACTCTTCGTATTCGATTCCGGGATATTGCTTCTTGAGTTCGGCCAGTTGCTCGGCGTGGGAGCTGCCTTTAAGCACCATGATGCGTTTGCCCACCAGATCGGCGGCAGTGGTGGGGCGTGACTGGCCGTTGCGGTAGATGATCTGGGGCGTGACTTCAAGGTACGGGTGAGAGAACTTGGCTTGCTGCAGGCGTTTCTCGCTGCTGACCAGACCGGCAGCAGCTAAAACGGGACCGTCAGGTTCGCCCAGCTGAGTGAAGATATCGTCCAGGTTGTCGGCTGTTTCGATCTTCAGCTCTACACCCAGATCATCGGCAAAGCGCTTCACCAGCTCGTATTCGAAGCCGGTCTCGCCGTTGCGATCCTCGAAATAGGTGGCCGGGCTGTTACGGGTAATCACCCGCAGTACCCCATCCTCCTTTACGCGCTCAAGGGTGCTGGGTTTTTCAACGCAGGCGCCGAGCATCAGGAAGAGTCCGGTTGCGAACAGCCATCTGGCTCCACGCTGGCGGAATGCAGTTAGAGAAAACATCCGCGCAGTATACGCAAAGCAGCCCCGGTGCCATATCTCGACAATTTACGGTCATTCTGATAACAACTGCCAAAAACGGCCAAACCCTTATGGAATGGGGCATTAGAGGTGGTTTAAAGATCATGACCGCCCATCCACAAAAGCTCTGATAGCCATAAAGAATAAGGCTTTGGTCGGTTAACCGTCTTTGGCTTGCTTCAGGTGTGCCGTTTCGGGTGCCGTCAGCGATGGTTTAGGCTAGAATGCCGGGCCTCAAAGCATACCCCTCCCGAGGCTGTCCCGAAGATGTTGATCCTGCGCGGCGCTCCTGCCCTTTCTGCCTTTCGCCACAGCAAACTCCTTGCACAACTGAGCCTCAAGGTTCCGGCTGTCACTGGTTTGTATGCTGAATTCGCCCACTTCGCCGATGTGACCGGTGAGCTGACCAGCGATGAACAGCAGGTCCTGGCTCGTCTCTTGAAGTACGGCCCAAGTGTGCCGGTCCAAGAGCCTAGCGGCCGACTGTTCCTGGTGTTGCCGCGGTTTGGCACCATTTCCCCTTGGTCGAGTAAGGCCAGCGACATTGCCCGTAACTGTGGCCTGGCTAAAGTCCAGCGCCTGGAACGTGGCATTGCGTTCTACGTGGCCGGTCAGTTCAGCGACGCTGATGCCGAACTCATTGCAGCTGCATTGCATGACCGCATGACGCAAATCGTGCTGGGCAACCTTGAACAGGCTGCCGGCCTGTTCAGCCATGCCGAGCCCAAGCCGCTGACGGCCATCGACGTGCTGGGCGGCGGTCGCGCCGCGCTGGAAAAAGCCAACGTCGAGCTGGGTCTGGCACTGGCCGAAGACGAAATCGACTACCTGGTCAATGCGTTCAACGGCCTGGGTCGCAACCCGCACGACATCGAACTGATGATGTTCGCCCAGGCCAACTCCGAGCATTGCCGTCACAAAATCTTCAACGCCAGCTGGGACATCGACGGCCAGAGCCAGGATAAAAGCCTGTTTGGCATGATCAAGAACACCTACGTGATGCACAGCGAAGGCGTGTTGTCGGCTTACAAGGACAACGCTTCGGTCATCGTCGGCAGCGTGGCAGGGCGTTTCTTCCCGGACCCTGAAACCCGCCAGTACGGCGCGGTACAGGAGCCGGTACACATCCTGATGAAGGTTGAGACCCACAACCACCCGACCGCCATTGCCCCGTTCCCGGGTGCGGCGACCGGTTCCGGTGGCGAGATCCGTGACGAAGGCGCTACCGGCCGTGGCGCCAAGCCAAAGGCCGGCCTGACCGGTTTCACCGTGTCCAACCTGCAGATCCCTGGCTTTGAACAGCCGTGGGAAGTGCCGTACGGCAAGCCCGAGCGCATCGTTACCGCGCTGGACATCATGATCGAAGGCCCGCTGGGCGGCGCCGCGTTCAACAACGAATTCGGCCGTCCGGCCCTGACCGGCTACTTCCGTACCTTCGAGCAGTCGATCACGACTCCCCGTGGTGAAGAAGTGCGCGGTTACCACAAGCCAATCATGTTGGCCGGCGGCATGGGCAACATCCGCGCCGAACACGTACAGAAAGCCGAAATCACCGTGGGCTCCAAGCTGATCGTGCTGGGTGGCCCGGCAATGCTGATCGGTCTGGGTGGCGGTGCCGCTTCCTCCATGGCAACCGGTGCGAGCTCGGCTGATCTGGACTTCGCTTCGGTACAGCGCGAAAACCCGGAAATGGAACGCCGTTGCCAGGAAGTCATCGACCGTTGCTGGCAGCTGGGTGACAAAAACCCGATCAGCTTCATCCACGACGTCGGCGCCGGTGGTCTGTCCAACGCCTTCCCGGAACTGGTCAATGATGGTGAGCGTGGCGGTCGTTTCGAACTGCGCAATATTCCAAACGACGAGCCGGGCATGGCCCCGCACGAAATCTGGAGCAACGAATCCCAGGAACGCTATGTAATGGCGGTGGGCGTTGCTGATTTCGAGCGTTTCAAAGCGATCTGCGAACGTGAGCGTTGCCCGTTTGCCGTGGTCGGTGAAGCGACTGCCGAACCGCAGCTGACTGTTACCGACAGCCACTTCGGCAACAACCCGGTGGACATGCCACTGGAAGTGTTGCTGGGCAAGGCGCCGCGCATGCACCGTACTGCTGTGCGCGAAGCCGAACTGGGCGATGACTTCGATCCGTCCACCCTGAGCATCGACGAGTGTGTAGAGCGCGTGCTGCATCACCCGGCCGTGGCCAGCAAAAGCTTCCTGATCACCATCGGCGACCGGACTATTACTGGCCTGGTTGCGCGTGACCAGATGGTAGGCCCGTGGCAAGTGCCGGTAGCCGACGTTGCGGTTACCGCCACCAGCTTTGACGTGTACACCGGTGAAGCCATGGCCATGGGCGAGCGGACTCCGCTGGCACTGCTGGATGCCCCGGCATCGGGCCGTATGGCAATCGGCGAAACCCTGACCAACATCGCGGCTTCGCGCATCGGCAAAATCAGCGACATCAAACTGTCGGCCAACTGGATGTCGGCAGCGGGTCACCCCGGCGAAGACGCCCGTCTGTACGACACCGTGAAAGCGGTCGGTATGGAGCTGTGCCCTGAGCTGGGCATCACCATTCCAGTGGGCAAAGACTCGATGTCGATGCAAACCCGCTGGAACGACGAAGGCACTGACAAGACCGTTACCTCGCCGCTGTCGCTGGTAGTGACCGGTTTTGCTCCGGTGCTCGATGTCCGCCAGACCCTGACTCCGGTGTTGCGCATGGACAAGGGCCTGACCGATCTGATTCTGATCGATCTGGGCCGTGGCCAGAACCGCATGGGCGCCTCGATCCTGGCCCAGACCTACGGCAAGCTTGGCCGTCAGGCGCCTGACGTGGATGACGCAGAAGACCTCAAAGCCTTCTTTGCCGTGATTCAGGGCTTGAATGCCGACGGCCATTTGCTGGCTTACCACGACCGTTCCGACGGTGGTTTGCTGACCAGCGTGATGGAAATGGCGTTTGCCGGTCACTGCGGTGTCAACCTGGCACTCGACGGCCTGGCTGAAACCGCTGCCGACATTCCTGCGATCCTGTTCAACGAAGAGTTGGGTGCGGTGGTTCAGGTGCGTCAGGACGCTACCGCTGACGTGCTCGCACAGTTCAGCGCGGCCGGTCTGGGCGAATGCGTGTCGGTGATTGGTCAGCCGCGCAACTGCGAAGACGTGACGATCACCTTCAATGGCGAGACTGTTTTCGCCGGTCAGCGTCCTCTGCTGCAGCGTCAGTGGGCTGAAACCAGCTTCCAGATCCAGCGTATGCGTGACAACGCAGACTGCGCCCAGCAAGAGTTCGACGTGCTGCTGGAAGAAGACAATCCGGGCCTGAGCGTTCAGCTGAGCTTTGATGTCAACGAAAACATCAGCGCGCCATACATCAAGAAAGGCATTCGCCCACAGGTTGCCGTACTGCGTGAGCAGGGTGTCAACGGTCAGGTTGAAATGGCGGCGGCGTTTGACCGTGCCGGTTTCAACGCGGTGGATGTCCACATGAGCGACATTCTGGCCGGCCGTGTCGACCTGAATGACTTCAAGGGCATGGTTGCCTGCGGCGGCTTCTCCTACGGTGACGTACTGGGTGCCGGTGAAGGCTGGGCCAAGTCGGCCCTGTTCAACGCCCGTGCACGTGATGCGTTCCAGGGCTTCTTAGAGCGTAGCGACAGCTTCACCCTGGGTGTTTGCAACGGTTGCCAGATGATGTCCAACCTTAGCGAACTGGTCCCGGGCAGCGAGTTCTGGCCGCACTTTGTGCGTAACCGTTCCGAGCAGTTCGAAGCCCGTGTGGCAATGGTTCAGGTGCAGGAGTCGAACTCGATCTTCTTGCAGGGGATGGCCGGTTCGCGCATGCCAATCGCCATTGCCCACGGTGAAGGCCATGCCGAGTTCGCCAGCCCTGAAGCCCTGCTGCAAGCCGACCTGTCGGGTTGCGTGGCACTGCGCTTCGTCGACAACCACGGCAAGGTTACCGAGAGCTACCCGGCCAACCCGAACGGCTCGCCGCGCGGGATTACCGGTCTCACCAGCCGCGACGGCCGCGTGACAATCATGATGCCGCACCCGGAGCGGGTATTCCGCGCCGTGCAGAACTCATGGCGTCCTGAAGAGTGGAACGAAGATGCACCGTGGTTGCGCATGTTCCGCAACGCACGTGTGTGGGTCGACTAAGGGCATGTACAAGCTCAGCTTCTTCGTTCCCCCAAGCCACGTCGAAGTGGTCAAGGATGCTGTATTCGCTGCCGGTGGCGGACGGATCGGTAACTATGACCACTGCGCCTGGCAGGTATTGGGCCAGGGCCAGTTTCGCGCGCTGGACGGCAGTCAGCCGTTTATCGGGCAAACCGGTCAGGTCGAATACGTTGGGGAATGGAAGGTTGAGCTGGTCGTTGCCGATGATCTGATTCATGGGGCAGTGGCTGCGCTCAAGCACAGCCACCCCTATGAAACGCCTGCTTATGAAGTGTGGCGTCTGGCGGATTTGTAACACCCAAACACCAACCTGTAGGAGCGAGCTTGCCTCGCGATGCAAACAATGCGCGGTTTCTGAGAGAACGCATTGAGACCATCGCGAGGCAAGCTCGCTCCTACAGTTCGTTTAGCGTGCGTGATCTGGCCTGATCAAGCGCCCCAACGCCTCACTCAATCCCTGCGCCTGCGCCCCCACCAATACATGCCAAACGCCATCGGCGTGCCGGCTGATGCCCTGGCTGCCCAATGCCTTGAGCTGACTCTCTGACAATGAACGTTCGTCTCCAAGCTTGATTCGCAAGCGGGTGAGCGCTACGCACTCCACATGCAACACATTGCTGCTGCCTCCCAGCGCGCCCAGCCATTTTTTTGCGGCTTCGGGCTCGACTTCTTGCGTCGGTTGCTCCGCACAAACCTGCGCCTGACTGGCGGTGGGCGAGTGGTTGCCCTGTGACAAGGCTAAACGGATCTCGTCGGCGATGCTGTCGGCCATTGGCCCGACCACCACTTGCAGACTGCCCGCACGCCCCGGTCGCATCACGCCCATGGCGCCCAGCGCCTTGAGCTCGTTGTCCCGGGCCTTGCTGCGATCGGCCAGCTCCAGGCGCAAGCGTGTGGTGCAGGCACCGACGGTGATCAGATTGGCCGCACCACCCAATGCCTGGATGTAGCCGTTGGCCCGCTGGTTCTCGGTGAGGTTGGCGGTTTCAGTTACCGGGTTGTCTTCGCGGCCCGGGGTTTTGAGTTTGAAGCGGCGGATGCAGTAATCAAACACCAGGTAATAAATGACGAAGTAGGCCAGCCCGACGGGAAAGATCATCCAGCCATTGGTGGACTTGCCCCAGCCCAGCAACATGTCGATGGCACCACCGGAAAAGGTGAAGCCCAAATGGATATCCAGCAGGTTGGTGATGGCCATCGACAGCCCGGTCAGCAACGCATGCAACAAATAGAGGAAGGGCGCGAGGAACATGAAAGCAAATTCGATGGGTTCGGTGACGCCGGTCAAAAACGCGGTCAGCGCCAGTGACAGGAAAATCCCGCCCATCAGTTTGCGCCGCTCCGGCAACGCGTTGCGGTACATCGCCAGGCACGCAGCCGGCAGGCCAAACATCATCACCGGGAACATGCCGGTCATGAATTGCCCGCCCTTGGGATCGCCCGCGAAGTAACGGGTCAGGTCGCCGGTCACCACTTGCCCGGTCTCGGTGGTAAAGCTGCCGAATACGAACCACGCCATATTGTTGAGGATATGGTGCAGCCCGGTAACGATCAGGATCCGGTTAAGCACGCCGAAGATGAACGCGCCGAGGCTGCCGCTTTCAAGCAGCAACACCCCCAGACTATTGATGCCTTCCTGAATCGGAGGCCAGATCAGGCCGAACAGGGCCCCCAGGGCTACGGCCGCGAACCCGGTGACGATGGGCACAAAACGCCGCCCGCCAAAAAACGCCAGGTACTCCGGCAGCTTGATGTCCTTGAAGCGGTTGTACAGCGCCCCGGCCATCAGGCCGCTGACAATCCCGGCGAGCATGCCCATGTTGATATGGGGGTCGAGCGCCTTGAGGGTCGAGATCAGCACCAGATAACCGATCGCCCCGGCCAGGCCTGCGGTGCCGTTGTTATCGCGGGCAAAACCGACGGCAATGCCGATGGCGAAGATCAGCGCCAGGTTGGCGAAAATCGTGTTGCCGGCATCGTGGATGATTGCGATGTTGAGCAAGTCGGTGTCGCCCAGACGCAGCAGCAGCCCGGCAATGGGCAAAATCGCAATCGGCAGCATCAACGCCCGGCCAAGCCGTTGCAGACCTTCGATGAAGTATTGATACATGAGAGATTCTCCGTCGTTGTTTTTGTTGTTGTCAGTCGCAAAGTGGCCAGTACTGATGACAGGCCTCACGTACAGATCTGGCATTACTCATGTTCAACAGCTTCTGGCTCAGTGTTTGACACATCCCGGCATCAAGCTCCCGTACCCGGGCCTTGATTTCACCGATTTGCAGCGGGCTGACTGACAGCTCGCGAACCCCCAGCCCGATCAGCACCGGTGTGGCCAAAGGGTCGCTGGCCAGCGCACCGCACACGCCCACCCAGCGCCCATGCTTTGCCGCACCGGCACAGGTATGGGCGATCAGGCGCAGCAGCGCCGGATGCAGGGCGTCGACCCGTGACGCCAGCCCCGCGTGATCGCGGTCCATGGCCAGGGTGTACTGCGACAGGTCGTTGGTGCCGATGGACAGAAAGTCCGCATGCTCGGCCAGTTGTTCAGCCATCAGGGCCGCTGCCGGCACTTCGATCATCACCCCCAGTTCCGGGCGCTGGCTCAGGCCCAGTTCAACGCGCAAGGCGTCCAGGCGGCTGCGGATATGCAGCAACTCGTCGACCTCGGTGATCATTGGCAACAGGATGCGGCAACGCTGCACCGGGCTGACCTGCAGCAGGGCGCGCAGTTGCCGGTCAAGGATCTGCGGGTGCAATTGCGCCAGGCGGATGCCGCGCAGGCCCAGTACCGGATTGGCTTCGGCGGGCAGCGGCAGATAATCGAGTTGTTTGTCGCCGCCCACATCAATGGTGCGAATGATCACCGGCTTGTCGCCCATCGCATCGACGACACCCTGGTAGGCCGCAATCTGCTCCTGTTCATTGGGCGCAGTGGTGCGTTCGACAAACAGAAACTCGGTGCGCAGCAACCCCACGCCATCCGCGCCATGGGCATGGGCGCTGGCGGCTTCGTGGCTGGAGGCCACATTGGCGGCGATCTCGATCTGCTGCCCGTCGCCGGTCACTGCCGGTTCATGGGCATGCAGCTGTTGCCGGGCAAAGCGTTGCTGGCGGGTGAGAATGCTTTGCTGAACTCGTTCGATGCGGCCGGCGGCGGGTGTCAGTTCCAGGCACGCGTTGTCGGCGTCGAGAATCACCTGCTGTCCGGCCGGCAACGCCAGCAGCTCGCAACCGAGGGCTACCAGGCAAGGCAGGCCTTTACCCCGGGCCAGAATGGCGACATGGGACGTGGCCCCGCCTGCGGCCATGCACAAGCCGGCAACGTTCTGCGCGCTGAGCATCAACAGATCGGAAGGCGTCAGTTCGTGTGCGGCAACAATGGCCCCCGGGGGTAACTGGCACTGCGCACGTTCACCCAATAACGCTCTGAGGACCCGTTGTTGCAGGTCACGCAAATCGTTGGAGCGTTCAGCCAGCAGGGTATTGCCCAGTTGTTGCAGAATCGCGCACTGCTGCTCGATCGTGGCACTCCAGGCATGGGCCGCGCTCCGGCCCTGGGCAATCACGCCGTGGCTGGCCTGCAGCAGCTCGCTGTCTTCGAGCAATGCCAGGTGAGTATCGAAAATGGCTTCTTCGTCGAGGTTGCCTTGAGCCCGGGCCTGGATCAGGGTCAGGCGGATTTCTGCGCGTACCTGCTCCAGCGCCGAATGCAGCGCCTGCATTTGTTGTTCGGGGACGTGATTGCCAAGGTCGGGAGGCAGTTGCACGGTGCTTAAAAAATACAGCGGGCCGCTGGCCAGACCGGGCGCCGCGCAGACCCCGCTTAACTGACCCGGTTTATTCGCGGGACGAACCGGCGCCGGTGCGGCTTGCACCGGGGCAGGGGAGGGGCTGACGTGTGTTTTGCCCAGCGCCGCCAAAATGGCCTGCAGCGCGGCGTCGGCATCCTCGCCGTCACAGCTGACGTGAACTTCATCGTTCTCGCTGATGCCCAGAGCCAGCAGCCTGACAATGCTCTGGCACGGAGCCGAATTAGCGCCGATGTGCAGCCGGCAACTGCTCTTGAAACCCAGCGCGGTTTGTCGGATCAGCGCGGCCGGGCGGGCATGCAACCCGCCATGGTGAGTGATGCGCACGCTGCCCCGGGCTTGCTGTCCCGGGTCGCCGGTTGCTGTAACAACGGCCTCTACCTGGCGCGCAGCGACCTGCAGCAGCGGCGCTCCGGCCTCGGCGGTGTCCTGTTCCAGCAATTGCAGCTCGAACAGGTCGCTATTGGTCAGTACCAGCAGGCTGATCAGGCTGGTGCAGCGTTGCGCGATGTAATCGGGGTCGAAGCGCAGCAAGGGTTGCCCGTTACTGACTTGCGCGCCGTTTTCTACCAGCAGCTGAAAACCTTCGCCCTGCAGGTCAAAGGTGTCCAGACCCACATGCAACAGCACCTCGGCGCCATTATCGGCACGCAGGGTCAGGGCATGGGCGGTCTTGGCGACGTGCACGATCACCCCGTCACAGGGCGCATACAAACAGTCGTTCAGTGGGTCGATGGCAATCCCGTCGCCCATCACGCCGCTGGAAAAGACTTCGTCCGGCACCTGGGCGAGTTTGATGACCGGCCCGCTGAGCGGCGCACTGAGGGTGAGCTTTTTATTGTTGTGCATGGCGCGATACTCATTAAACCTGCGGGGGAGGACAACTTAGTGGGTACGGGTCACTTTGCTCAGGAAGCGCGGCTGATCCGGGTCCAGACCTCGGGCCCGGGCCAGGCCAGCGGCCATCACGTAGAAACTCTGAATGGCCAGAATCGGGTCCAGGTCCGGGTGCGCTGCCTGGCTCAGGGTCAGGTCGCGTTCGGCCACATCATCGGGGGCCGCCAGCAGCACCCGGGCGCCGCGCTGGCGCATGTCTCGGGCCAGGGTCAGCAAGCCTGCCTGCTCCACACCCCGTGGGGCGAAAATCAGCAGCGGGTAGTTTTCTTCTATCAAGGCCATCGGCCCGTGGCGCACTTCGGCACTGCTGAAGGCTTCGGCCTGCAGGGTCGACGTTTCCTTGAATTTGAGCGCAGCCTCCTGGGCGATGGCAAAGCCTGCGCCGCGGCCGATCACCAGTAGTTGCTGGGCATCGCGCAGGGTCTCGATGGCTTTGCTCCAGTCCTGTGTACAGGCATCGCGCAAGCCGGCGGGCAGCAGGTGGCCAGCTTCGAGCAGGGCTTTATCGTTGGCCCAGTGCGCCACCAGGCGGGCACTGGCGCTCAAGGTGGCGATAAAGCTTTTAGTGGCGGCGACGCTGAGTTCTGGGCCGGCACACAGGGGCAGGGTGTACGCGCTGGCGGCTTCAAGCGGTGTGTTTTCGGCATTGACCAGCGCGACACTGACAGCGCCGCGTTCGCGCAGCAGGCTCAGGCTGTCGATGATGTCGGGACTCTGGCCGGACTGGGAAAAGGCAAATACGGCCTGCCCCTTCACTCGTAGCGGCGACTGGCGCAACGTCACCACGGACATCGGCAACGATGCTACGGGCACGCCCACATGCTGCATGGTCAGGTAGGCGAAGTAACTTGCAGCATGGTCAGAACTGCCGCGGGCGAGGGTCATGGCCACGTCGGGCGGGCTGGCCCGCAGGTCACGGGCGAGGTCGATCAGGCGCGATTCGAGGTTGAACAATTGACGTTCGACCGCTTCGCTCGCGGACCGGGCCTCTTCAAGCATTTTGGACGGTTTGTTAAAAGACAAGTGCTTCCCCTTCGACCATGACAGCGGTGAGATTCAGTGAACGATCCAGGCGCACGCAGTCGGCCCAGCTACCGGGCTGCAAGCGCCCGCGTTCTGTAATGCCGAGGTAGTCCGCCGGGTACTGCGACAGGCGTTGCGAGGCTTCGGCCAGTGGCAGGCCGATTTTCACCAGGTTGCGCAGGGCCTGATCCATGGTCAGCGTGCTGCCTGCCAGCGTGCCGTCGGCCAGGCGTACGCCGCCCAGGCATTTGGTGACGGTGTGACTGCCCAATTGGTATTCGCCATCGGGCATGCCGGTGGCTGCGGTGGAATCGGTGACGCAGTACAGGCAGGGAATGGCCCGCAGGGCGGCGCGGATCGCGCCGGGATGCACGTGGAGCAAGTCGGGGATCAGTTCGGCAAAGCGGGCATGGGCCAGGGCTGCGCCCAGAATGCCGGGCTCGCGGTGATGCAGCGGGCTCATGGCGTTATACAAATGGGTAAAACTGGTCGCGCCCGCATCCAGTGCGGCCACGCCTTCTTCGTAACTGCCCAGGGTGTGCCCCAGTTGCATGCGAATGCCCCGGGCGCTGAGTGTGCCGATCAATTCGATGTGGCCGGCGATTTCAGGTGCGATGGTGATGACTTTGATCGGCGCCAGACTCAGGTAATCCTCGACTTCGGCCATCAGCGCGGTGTGCGCGAAGTTGGGTTGTGCACCGAGCTTGCCGGGGTTGATAAACGGGCCTTCGAGATGCACCCCGAGTACCCGGGCGCTGCCGGCGGGGCGTTGCTGGCAAAACTCTCCGAGGGCGCCGAGCACACGGCTGATGTCGTGATTGGGCGCGGTCATGGTCGTGGCCAGCAAGGCCGTGGTGCCGAAGCGCAAGTGGGTGCGGGTGATCGTTTCGAAGGCCGGAGCGCCTTGCATGATGTCTTTGCCGCCGCCGCCGTGCACATGCAAGTCGATAAAGCCGGGCAGCAAGTAGGGCAAATCGTTATCCGCCGGATCGCACGGGGTGCCTTCGATGCTCAGGACCTTGCCGTTCTCGTGCAGCAGGCGGCCGCGGACCCAGCCTTGGGGCGTGAGGATATTGTTCTCGGACATGAGCGGCCCTCCGGGCGTGTTATCGGGTTAGCGGCGCAGTTCAGCCACAAAATCGTAGAAATCGTTGCGGCAATAGGTATCGGTGACTTCGATCGGGGTGTTGTCTTCGAGGTAGCCGACCCGGGTCATCAGCAGCATGGCGGTCCCGGTCTCAATCCCCACCAGGGCGGCAAACTCGGCGCTGGCATTGATCGCCTGAATATGTTGCAGGGCGCGCACCACCGGTTTGCCGATGCTGTCCAGGTACTCGTAGAGCGAGTCGCCAATCAGCTGCGGCTGCGGGATCAGGGAGGCGGGCAGGGCGCTCATTTCGATGGCCATGACTGTGTCGTCGGCTTTACGCAGACGTTTGAGGCGCGCGACTTTGTCCGTTGGCGACAATGCCAGACGGATCAGCTCTTCGTGGCTGGGCTGGGTGATTTCCCGCTGCAGCCACTGTGAGCCCGGGACGAAGCCCTTGAGTCGGAGCATTTCGCTGAAACTGGAAAGCCGCGACAGGGGTTGTTCAAGGCGCGGGGTGATGAAGGTTCCGGAGCCCTGGCTGCGGCGGATCAGGCCTTGTTCAAACAGAATTTCCAGGGCTTTGCGAGCCGTAACGCGTGACAGGCCCAGTTGTTCACTCAGGCTGCGCTCCGAAGGTAGCGCCTGCTCGGCTTTCCAGAGGCCGGCATGGATCGCGGCCTCCAGGTTGCGGGCCAGTTGCAGGTACAAAGGCGTGGACTGGCTGTCGTCCGGGCGCAGTTTTGCGAGGTTGTTGATGGGGCTGGTCATGGCGGTGCATCCGATGCGGTTATTAGAGTGTTGTCGCCCGGTAATTGCGCGAAAGTAATACCACTTCAATACCAAGTCAACGCACGTGCAGGCGCTTTCCTGGCCGAAAACAGGGTGTTTGGCTGTGGTGACTTTCTATGGTGTTTAAGTGGTATTAAGAGTGCGCGCAAAGCGCTGAGAAGTTGCGGGCCCGTTCGGGCCCGACGGCGAGCAAAGGTATTAAGAGCGGGCGGGAGGGCGTGGCGCCAGGGCGCCAGAATTTATTTTCGCTCAGGGACGAATTTCTACCAGGGTGCCGTCCTTCACCAGGTTCCAGACTTCACGCATTTCGTAGTTTTTCATCGCGATACAACCATCGGTCCAGTCCAGGGTGTGGAACAGTTCTTCGGGGTTGTCTTCGGAGTCCGGCGTACCGTGGATCATGATCATCGACCCGGGGTTCAGCCCTTCACGCCGGGCTTTGGCCGCGTCACTGACGTTGGGGTAGTTGATATGCATCGCCAGGTTGAATTTGTCGCTTTTCTTGCGCCAGTCGACCCAGTAAAGGCCCTCGGGGGTACGTTTGTCGCCTTCTTGCAGCTTTGGCCCCTTGGGCTGTTTGCCCAATGAAATGCGGTAGCTCTTTATCGGTTTGCCATCGCTGATCAGTTGCAGCTTGCGGGCAGACTTGAGCACCAGGATTTTTTCGATTTTTTGGTCGGCTCTGATGGTCTGTGTTGACTGGGCCGGTTTGAGCACCTGATTTTTATCGACGGGTTTGCCATTCACGGTAATGACAACGGAAGCTTGGCAAGTAACAGCAAACGACAGGCAGAGGGCAGCGAGCAACCAACGCATTAGAGGGAGATTCCTGAGTAACAAGGCAAACAACATTATTGTTGGGGTTTGGTCAGACCGGCCAGAGGCGCTACGGCCTCGCTGCGCACGGGGTAGACGTTACCCGGGCGGTCAGCGAAAAAGCATTCTAAGGTACGGCTGACCGTGCGAAAAGCCAGCTCTGACCAAGGGATGTCGGCTTCATCAAAAAGCCGGACTTCAAGGCTCTCTTCACCGGCGGCAAAGTCCGGAGTCAGCAAGTCGGCACGATAGAACACATGCACCTGATTGATGTGCGGTACATCGATGAGGGTATAGATAGCCAGGTTTTCAACGTTGGCGCAGGCTTCTTCGAGGGTTTCGCGTCGGGCAGCCTGTTCAACGGTCTCGCCGTTTTCCATGAACCCTGCGGGCAGGGTCCAGTAACCCTTGCGCGGCTCGATGGCGCGTCGGCACAGCAGCACTTGAGTGCCCCAGGTGGGCAGGCACCCGGCAACAATATTGGGGTTTTGATAATGAATGGTCTGGCAGTGGTCGCAGACATAACGCAGGCGCGAATCGCCTTGCGGGATATGTTGGCTGACTGAATGGCCGCACTGGCTGCAAAATTTCATGCTTGGTTCTCTGGTAAGGCGCTTATCTTGGGGCTGAGTCGGGCTGACGGCAAGTGTTGCGGTGATTGCTGCGACACTGCGGGGCTTGGGTGCCCGGTGCGATTTGGTGCATGATGCCCGATAAGTGACGGATCGAGATGACCTATGCTGGACGAGCTGCTTGGCCGTGTGAGCCGCTATACCCCACGGACTCTGGAAACAGATCGGCATTTTCCCGAGGCGGCAGTATTGCTGCCGGTAACCCGCAGTGCCGAGCCCGAACTGATTCTGACCCTGCGCGCCAGCGGGTTGTCGACCCACGGTGGTGAAGTGGCTTTTCCGGGAGGGCGGCGCGACCCTGAGGACCCGGACCTGATCTTTACCGCTCTGCGTGAGGCCGAAGAAGAGATCGGCTTGCCGCCGGGTCTGGTCGAGGTGATCGGCCCGCTCAGCCCGTTGATCTCGTTGCACGGGATTCGAGTAACCCCTTATGTCGGGCTGGTGCCTGATTACGTTGAGTATCTGGCCAATGATGCCGAGATCGCGGCGGTGTTCAGCGTGCCGCTGGAGTTCTTTCGCCAGGACCCGCGCGAGCATACCCACCGTATCGATTACCAGGGCCGCAGCTGGTATGTGCCGAGCTACCGTTTTGGCGTGTACAAGATCTGGGGGCTGACGGCGATCATGATCGTAGAGCTGATGAACTTGCTTTACGACGACGTCAATATCAGCCTGCATACCCCGCCTGAACGCTTTATCAATATTTAGAACTGTCAGCAGACAGCCGTATCAGCCTTGAGGACTTCCCCATGAAATACCGCTTGGGCGACTCGCTCGTCGAAACCCATCCCGCCAGCTGGACTGCCCCCAATGCCACCCTGATCGGCAAGGTCCGTCTGGAGGAAGGCGCCAGCGTCTGGTTTAACGCGGTGCTGCGTGGTGACAACGAACTGATCCTGATCGGTAAAGACAGCAACGTGCAGGATGGCGCGGTCATGCACACCGACATGGGCTATCCACTGACCCTGGGTACCGGCGTGACCATTGGTCATAACGCCATGCTGCATGGCTGCACGGTGGGTGATTACAGTCTGATCGGCATCAATGCAGTGATCCTCAATGGCGCAAAAATCGGCAAGCATTGCATCATCGGCGCCAATTCGCTGATTGGTGAAGGCAAGGAAATTCCCGACGGTTCGCTGGTAATGGGCTCGCCTGGCAAAGTGGTGCGCGACCTGACTGACGAGCAGAAAAAACTGCTGGAAGCCAGCGCTGCGCATTATGTGAAGAATGGCCAGCGTTATGCCCGCGACTTGCAGGTGCAAGATCAATGAGTGATGCAGAACGCCCGGTTGCCTCGCCTTGCGTGAATATTTGCGCGCTCGACGACGATGATCTGTGTACCGGCTGCCAGCGCTCGGTTGCCGAAATCACCCGCTGGAGCCGCATGACCAACCCCGAGCGGCGTGAGGTGCTGGCGTTGTGTCACGAACGTGCGAAATTCAGTGGCATGGTGTGGACGGTGGATAGCCTGTAGTCCCTGCCGCAGGCTGCGATATACCCTGTGGGAGCTGGCTTGCCTGCGATGCAGGCAATGGGCACTTCGAGGCTGACTGCGGGGCTGTAAATCCCCAGCAAGCCGGCTCCCACGGTCGAACTGTCCAGCCTCGGTGTACACGCTACAAAATCAGGCATGACTCAAGTACCCTGTGCGCCTTATTCAGAGGTATCGCCAGGTCCATGTTGTTTCTAATCGCTTATATCGCCAGCGTCGTGTTGATTAACTACGCGTTTTCCGCGGCGCCGCACCTCGATATCATCTGGTCGGCCTGGGGCGGGCTGGTGTTCGTGCTGCGTGACATGGTGCAAACCCGATTCGGCCACGGCGCCATTCTGGCCATGCTGGTAGCGCTGGTGCTGTCGTATGCCACCTCTGATCCCTCGATTGCCCTGGCCAGCGCCACCGCGTTCGCCGTGTCGGAGTGTATTGACTGGCTGGTGTTCTCCATTACCAAGCGCCCGTTGCATGACCGTTTGTGGATCAGCTCTGCGCTGAGCATCCCCCTCGATACCTTTATCTTTTTCGGCATGATCGACGCCTTTACCCCGGCCGTGATCTTCACCGCGATGGCCTCCAAATTCGCTGGTGTCACCTGCGTGTGGCTGGCCATGGCCTGGCGTTTGCGCAAAGCCGCTGAGCGCTCGCGGATCATGTAAAATGCCGGCCTTCTTCCCTGCAGGCGCAAGCGTTGCGAGCGCCTTCGATGATTTGCTTCCTTGAGGACCTGAAATGACCCGTATCGGAACTCCACTGTCGCCAACAGCGACCCGCGTAATGTTGTGTGGCTGCGGCGAGCTAGGCAAGGAAGTCGTCATCGAATTGCAGCGTCTGGGGGTCGAAGTCATCGCGGTCGATCGCTACGCCAACGCCCCGGCCATGCAGGTTGCGCATCGCAGCCACGTGATCAACATGCTGGATGGAGCTGCACTGCGCGCCGTGATCGAGCTGGAGAAGCCGCATTTTATCGTTCCGGAAATCGAAGCCATCGCTACCGCGACTCTGGTCGAGCTGGAAGCTGAAGGTTTTACTGTAATCCCGACCGCCCGTGCGACCTCGCTGACCATGAACCGCGAAGGCATTCGCCGTCTGGCAGCGGAAGAGCTGGACCTGCCAACTTCGCCGTACCACTTTGCCGACACCTTCGAGGATTACAGCAAAGCGGTGCAGGATCTTGGCTTTCCGTGTGTGGTCAAGCCGGTCATGAGTTCGTCGGGCAAAGGCCAGAGCCTGCTGCGCAGTGCCGACGATGTCAAAACTGCTTGGGATTACGCTCAGGAAGGCGGTCGTGCGGGCAAAGGCCGGGTCATCATCGAAGGCTTTATCGACTTCGATTACGAAATCACCTTGCTGACCGTGCGCCATATTGGCGGCACGACGTTCTGCGCGCCGGTCGGTCACCGTCAGGAGAAGGGCGATTATCAGGAGTCCTGGCAGCCACAGGCAATGAGCCCGATCGCGCTGGCGGAGTCCGAGCGTGTGGCCAGAGCAGTGACCGAGGCGCTGGGTGGTCGCGGCCTGTTTGGGGTCGAACTGTTTATCAAGGGCGATCAGGTGTGGTTCAGCGAAGTCTCGCCGCGCCCCCATGACACCGGGCTGGTCACGCTGATCTCGCAGGATTTGTCGCAGTTTGCCCTGCATGCACGGGCGATTCTGGGGTTGCCGATTCCGTTGATCCGCCAGTTCGGGCCGTCGGCTTCGGCAGTGATTCTGGTGGAGGGGCAGTCGACCCGCACCGCATTCTCCAACCTCGGAGCGGCTCTGAGCGAGCCGGATACCGCCTTGCGTCTGTTCGGCAAGCCCGAGGTCAATGGCCAGCGCCGCATGGGCGTGGCACTGGCCCGGGATGAGTCGATTGAGGCGGCACGGGCCAAGGCCACGCGTTCATCCAAAGCGGTTGTCGTCGAGCTATAACCCCCCGCAACAACCTGTTGTAGGAGCGAGCTTGCTCGCGAGCTTTTTGCACAGCTCGTGAGCAAGCTCGCTCCTGCAGGTTTAGATGACCTTGTTCAGGTCTGCCTCTTTGGTTTCCTTCAAGCACAGTACAGCGATCAGGCTGAGTACTGCCGCGCCTGACACATACCCGCCCACCCAGCTCAGGCCGCCCATGCTCACCAGCTTCTGGGCGAAAAACGGTGCGGCCGAGGCGCCGACAATGCCGCCCAGGTTGTAGGCAGCCGATGCGCCGGTATAGCGCACGCGGGTCGGAAACAGTTCAGGTAGCAGGGCTCCCATCGGGGCAAAGGTCACACCCATCAAAAACAGCTCGATGCACAGAAACAGAGCTACACCCCAGGTCGTGCCATGGGTGAGCAACGGCTCCATGAGGAACCCGGACAAAATTGCCAGTATGCCGCCGACAATCAACACCGGTTTGCGCCCGTAACGGTCGCTGGCCAGGGCCGACAGCGGCGTGGCAGCGGCCATGAACAGCACGGCAAAGCACAGCAGGCCAAGGAACGTTTCGCGGGTATAGCCCAATGTTGAAACGCCATAGCTCAGTGAAAATACCGTCGAGATATAGAACAGCGCATAACACACCACCATCGAGGCCGCGCCCAGCAGCATTGGTGCCCAGTACTGGCTGAAGAGTTCAACGATCGGCATTTTCACGCGTTCATGTTGGGCCACGGCCTTGGCGAATACCGGTGTTTCCTCCAGCTTGAGACGTACATACAGACCGACCATTACCAGGGCGGCACTCAGCAGGAACGGGATGCGCCAGCCCCAGGAGCGGAACTGCTCATCACTGAGGGTCAAGGCCAGCGCCAGAAACAGGCCATTGGCCGCGAGAAAACCGATCGACGGACCCAGTTGCGGGAACATGCCGAACCAGGCGCGCTTGCCTTTGGGCGCGTTTTCGGTGGCCAGCAAGGCTGCGCCACCCCATTCGCCACCGAGACCCAGCCCTTGCCCAAAGCGCAGTACGCAGAGCAGGATCGGTGCCCAGGCGCCAATGGTGGCGTAGCCCGGCAGCACGCCGATCAGGGTGGTGCACACGCCCATCAGCAGCAGGGAAGCCACCAGCGTGGATTTGCGACCTACACGGTCACCGAAATGGCCAAATAGAAATGAGCCCAGCGGGCGAGCGAGAAAGGCGATGCCGAAGGTCAGAAATGCCGACAGCATCTGTGCTGTGCCGGAGGTCTGCGGGAAAAAGACCGGGCCAATGACCAGTGCAGCGGCGGTGGCATACACATAAAAGTCGTAGAACTCGATGGCCGTACCGATAAAACTGGCCGTAGCGACACGGGCTGTGGAGTTGACCGGCTTCTCGGGCGAGGCTTCGCTGTAAGTCGTGCTGATGCTCATGCGCATATCCCTGACAGTTATAAGCTCGTGACCTTCATCAGCCTTTGCGGCGGACAGGGCAGAGCGGTTTTTATGGTCGTTTGGCCTTTGGAGGCAAATGCCAGTCAGTCAGGCGAGCGCAGTCTCAGGCAGGGAGATAAGTCGGTGGGAACCGGCCCGCCAGCGCCCACTGAATATATGCGGTGTTTTAATCGACTGGCTTTGCCCCGCAAGCGGGGTGCAAGCGGAAATGATTATAGGGAGGCCCGTTCGAATGTAACAAGACCTTGCGCGGCGATTAAACCGCGGGTTTGACGCTGTTGTGCCAGATCAGTACGCGGCTGACGCGGTTCTCTTCAGTCTCGAGAATTTCCAGGCGATAGCGGCCGATTTTCAGGCAAACAGTGGTTTCAGGAATGGTTTCCAGTGCTTCGGTGACCAGCCCGTTAAGGGTTTTCGGCCCGTCGCAAGGCAGGTGCCAACCCAGGGTTTTGTTCAGTTCGCGGATGGAGGCGGCGCCGTCCACCACAAAGCGGCCGTCCGGCAGAGGTTCAATCAGCGGGTTGTCGACGTTTTGCTCGTCTTCGAACTCGCTGACGATTTCTTCGAGGATATCCTCCAGGGTCACGATACCCAGCACCTCACCGTACTCATCGACCACCACACCCAGCCGGCGCTGTTGCTTGTGGAAGTTGAGCAGTTGCAGTTGCAGGGGGGTGCTTTCAGGGACGAAGTAGGGTTCGGTGCAGACGGACAACAGCGCCTCTTTGGTGAGGCTGGCATCAGGCAGCAGGTGCTGGATGTGTCGGGTATTGAGGATGGCCTCGACCTGATTGATGTCGTTATGAAACACCGGCAGGCGCGTGCGCTTGGTCTGGCGCAACTGTTCGATCAGTTCTTCGATGGAGTCATCGAGGTTCAGGCCTTCAACTTCACTGCGCGGAATCAGGATGTCGTTGACCGTGATGTTGTCCAGCGCATGGATGCCGGAGAGCAGTTGTGGCCGGCTGCTGGGCTGCTCGTCGTCTTGCAGGGAGGATTCGTGGCGCGTCTGCGGCACTTGCGTACTAAGGACCTTCTTGCTGTTTCTGCCCAACAGGAAGCCGGCGAGCAGCCCGGCTCCAGCGATCAAAAGTGCAAAAACTGCCAGCATCGGCCCGGGGGGCAAGCTATCCATAATCATCGCCCGTCAGATATGCAGAATGTATTCACGAACCAGCTTGCTGCCAAAGTAGGCCAGCATCAGCAGGCAGAAACCGGCAAACGTCCAGCGTATGGCTTTATGTCCGCGCCAGCCCAGGTGATGGCGCCCCAGCAGCAACACGCTGAACACTATCCATGCCAGGCAGGCGAGCAAGGTTTTGTGAACCAGATGCTGGGCAAACAGGTTGCCCAAAAACAGCCAGCCGGAGATCAGTGACAGTGACAGCAGTGACCAGCCGGCCCACAGGAAACCGAACAGCAGGCTTTCCATGGTTTGCAGGGGCGGGAAGTTCTTGATCAGGCCTTTAGGGTGTTTGTTTTTGAGCTGGTAGTTTTGCAGGGTCAGCAGCAAGGCCTGAACCACCGCAATGGTGAACATGCCATAGGCCAGCAGCGATAACAGGATGTGAGCAAGGATGCCGGGCTCTTCATCGATGGCCTGGACCGTACCGGGCGGGGCGAACTGCGACAGCAGGACCGTGAGCATCCCCAGCGGGTATAGAAGCAGGAGCAGGTTCTCTACCGGTATGCGGGCACACGCGACCAGCGTAACGATAATGACCGCCGCGGCAATCAGGCTGGCAGCGCTGAAGAAGTCCAGCTCAAGACCCGCCGGGGTCATCAGGTGGGTAAACAGGCTCATGGCCTGGGCGATCACGGCGAGAATGCCGAGCGTCACCAACAGGCGTTTGTTCGCCTTTGCGCCTTGGCGCAGGCAAGTACCTTGATAGAGGGTCGCAGCGGCATATAGACAGGCGGCGGCGAGGCTGGGTAGCAAACTCGGTGACAAGGGGAGCATAAATCCTGTTAGGCAAGCCCGAAAGGACTGAGTTTGGCATACAACCGCCCATGCACGAAAGACCACATAAGCCGACGGCAAGGTGTCGTATGCGGCCAGTCTTCGCTATAATCCGCGACCTGCCCACGCCGCAGGCTCGCCGAGCATCAGTTTTACACGGGCTGGGCCGCAATAACCCCGGTCTACTTTGGGCCTGAAAGGATCGCGCATGTTTGAAAATTTAACCGATCGTCTCTCGCAGACGCTGCGCCATGTTACCGGCAAGGCCAAGCTGACCGAGGACAACATCAAAGACACCCTGCGTGAAGTGCGCATGGCGTTGCTGGAAGCCGACGTGGCTTTGCCAGTGGTCAAGGACTTCGTCAGCGCGGTCAAAGAGCGCGCTGTCGGCACTGAAGTGTCGCGCAGCCTGACGCCGGGCCAGGCGTTTGTGAAGATCGTCCAGGCCGAGCTTGAAAGCCTGATGGGCGCTGCCAACGAGGACCTGGTCCTCAATGTCACGCCGCCTGCTGTAGTTTTGATGGCCGGTTTGCAGGGTGCGGGTAAAACCACCACCGCCGGCAAGCTGGCGCGCTTCCTTAAAGAGCGCAAAAAGAAAACCGTCATGGTGGTCTCGGTCGACGTTTACCGTCCTGCGGCAATCAAACAGCTGGAAACCCTGGCGGGCGAAGTGGGCGTTACGTTCTTCCCGTCCGATATCAGCCAGAATCCGGTGAGCATTGCGCTGGCGGCCATTGCCGAAGCCAAACTCAAGTTCATTGATGTAGTTATTGTCGATACCGCGGGTCGTTTGCACATCGACGCCGAGATGATGACTGAAATCCAGGAGCTGCACGCGGCCGTCAAGCCTGCAGAAACCCTGTTCGTCGTCGACGCCATGACCGGTCAGGATGCCGCCAACACGGCCAAGGCCTTTGGTGATGCATTGCCGCTGACCGGTGTGATCCTGACCAAGGTCGACGGTGATGCCCGTGGTGGTGCGGCATTGTCCGTGCGCTCGATCACCGGCAAGCCGATCAAATTCATCGGTATGGGCGAGAAGAGCGATGCTCTGGAGCCGTTCCACCCCGATCGTATTGCTTCGCGCATCCTCGGCATGGGCGACGTGCTCAGCCTTATCGAGCAGGCTGAACAGACTCTCGATAAAGACAAAGCCGACAAGCTGGCGAAGAAACTCAAGAAAGGTAAAGGCTTCGACCTCGAAGACTTCCGCGACCAACTGCAACAGATGAAAAACATGGGCGGCCTTGGCGGTCTCATGGACAAACTGCCAAACATGGGCGGTGTGAATCTGGCGCAAATGGGCAATGCCCAGGGCGCAGCAGAAAAGCAGTTCAAGCAAATGGAAGCCATCATCAACTCCATGACCCCGGCCGAGCGCCGTGACCCTGACCTGATCAGTGGTTCGCGCAAACGCCGTATTGCCATGGGTTCCGGCACTCAGGTGCAGGACATCGGGCGCTTGATCAAGCAGCACAAGCAGATGCAAAAGATGATGAAGAAGTTTTCCGCAAAAGGCGGGATGGCCAAAATGATGCGCGGCATGGGCTCGATGATGCCTGGCGGCGGCATGCCAAAAATGTAATTTACCTGCCCGAGCGCTTGCGTTCGGGCAGCTCGCATTTATGCGAGACACCCGGCAAACCCGCACATGCGGGAGCCGACCTGCTGCCATTCGTGGCGGCCTTATAGCAAATCTTTATGGCATGTCGACTAGGCGCCAGAAAAAGACATTTGCAAAAGTCCGGATATTCCTTAGAATATGCGGCCTTTCGGGCACCTATGCCCGCTGTGCATTTAGATTTGCAGCACCGACTACAGGAACGATCTACACATGCTAACAATCCGTCTTGCCCTTGGCGGCTCCAAAAAGCGCCCGTTTTACCACTTGACCGTTACCGATAGCCGTAACCCACGTGATGGTTCCCACAAGGAACAAATTGGCTTCTTCAACCCGGTTGCCCGTGGTCAGGAAGTTCGTTTCTCCATCAAAGAAGACCGCCTCGCCTACTGGTTGGGTGTTGGTGCACAAATGTCTGAGCGCGTTGCTCAGCTTGTGAAAGAAAACGCTAAGGCCGCGGCCTGAGCAATATGAGCGTGACGCCTGATCTTGCTGATGATTTGATCGTTATCGGCAAAATTTATTCAATTCATGGCGTTCGCGGCGAAGTGAAGGTTTATTCCTTTACGGATCCAATTGATAACCTGTTGGACTACAAAAAGCTGACGCTTCGGCGCGGTAATGATGTACGACAGGCAGAGCTGGTCAGTGGCCGTTCTCATAACGGCAAGTTTCTGGTCGTAAAGCTCAAGGGTCTTGATGATCGCGATGAAGCTGGTCTTCTGCGCGAATTCGAAATCTGCGTGCCGCGCAACCTGTTTCCTGAACTGACCGATGGCGAGTACTACTGGTACCAGCTGCAGGGTCTTAAAGTGACCAACCTCGAAGGGCAATTGCTCGGCAAGGTTGTAGATCTGATGGAAACTGGCTCGAACGATGTCATGGAAGTCAAACCTTGCCCGGGTAGCCTGGATGATCGTGATCGCTTGTTGCCCTATACAGAGCAATGCGTGTTGAACATCGACCTGGAAGCCGGCGAGATGAAGGTGGATTGGGATGCGGACTTCTAAGCGTGGCTAAATTGCGCGTAGAAGTGATCAGTTTGTTTCCCGAAATGTTTTCCGCCATCAGCGACTACGGCATCACTAGTCGTGCGGTGAAACAAGGGCTGTTGCAGCTCACCTGTTGGAACCCGCGTGACTACACAACGGACCGGCATCACACTGTGGACGATCGCCCATTTGGCGGTGGTCCGGGCATGGTGATGAAGATCAAGCCTCTGGAAGATGCACTGGTTCAGGCCAGAGAAGCAGCCGGAGAGGCGGCGAAGGTTATTTACCTGTCGCCCCAAGGCCGTCAGCTGAATCAGTCGGCGGTACGCGAACTGGCGAATGAGGAAGCATTAATCCTCATTGCAGGTCGCTATGAAGGCATTGACGAGCGTTTTATAGATGCTTATGTCGATGAAGAGTGGTCGATTGGTGACTATGTACTTTCCGGTGGCGAGCTGCCGGCGATGGTTCTGATTGATGCGGTTACACGACTGCTGCCTGGAGCTTTAGGGCATGCGGACTCCGCGGAGGAAGATTCCTTCACGGATGGTTTGCTGGATTGCCCGCACTACACCCGACCGGAGGTGTATGCGGATCAGCGTGTTCCCGACGTATTGCTTAGTGGCAATCATGCACACATCCGGCGTTGGCGTTTACAGCAGTCCCTTGGGCGGACCTTTGAACGACGCGCCGATCTTCTGGAAAGCCGCTCGCTTTCTGGAGAAGAGAAGAAGCTGCTCGAGGAATATATCCGCGAGCGGGACGATAGTTAACAACGTATCGATGGTAGATCAGACGATCTACCTTAGGAGCACAGCATGACTAACAAAATCATCCTTGCACTCGAAGCAGAGCAGATGACTAAAGAGATCCCTCCTTTTGCCCCGGGCGACACTGTTGTCGTTCAGGTGAAAGTGAAGGAAGGCGATCGTTCGCGTCTGCAAGCTTTCGAAGGTGTAGTGATTGCCAAGCGTAACCGTGGTGTGAACAGTGCTTTCACTGTTCGTAAAATCTCCAACGGTGTTGGCGTAGAGCGTACTTTCCAGACCTACAGCCCGCAAATCGACAGCATGGCAGTCAAGCGTCGCGGTGACGTTCGTAAAGCCAAGCTGTACTACCTGCGTGACCTGTCCGGTAAAGCAGCTCGCATCAAGGAAAAACTGGCTTAAGTCCAGCTTCCCGATGCAGAAAAAAGCAGCCTTCGGGCTGCTTTTTTGTGCCTGAAATTTGTTGGACCTTTGTCTGGTTGCAGGTAGTAAAAGCATGTCTTCGCGTGATCAAGAAATTCAACGTCGTACCGAACTGTCCGTTACCCGCATCACCAAGGCGGTATTCCCGTCGACCACCAATCACCACAACACTTTGTTTGGCGGCACCGCACTGGCGTGGATGGACGAAGTATCGTTTATCGCCGCGACCCGTTTCTGCCGTTTGCCGCTGGTGACAGTGTCCACCGACCGGATCGACTTCAACCATCCGATCGCGGCCGGCTGCATTGTTGAGCTGGTGGGGCGTGTGGTTAAAGTCGGCAACACCAGCCTCAAGGTTGAAGTTGAGGTGTATGTCGAAAGCATGAGCTGTGATGGTCGCGAGCTGGCAATCCAGGGCTTGTTCAGCTTTGTTGCCATTGACGATGACAAGCGCCCGGTGCCGGTATTGCCAGGCTTTGCCCGCCAAGGCGAGTAATAACAAACATAGGTTGGAGCCAGCCTGGCTCCAACAGGCTAGGCATCCTGCCTGATCAAGGCCAATAGCGTCCAGCCGGCTCCCGGCTTCAAATCGCTCTCTGGCGTCACCACATGCACCCAACTGTTGTGGTCACAGGCAAACAGCAGTGTGGCGCGATCGCCATGCAAGGCCTGGTAATCCTCCCAAGTGAAGTTTTCAGTAAGGTGAGTGCTGTATATCTCGGCACCGTTGTGCAGTTCACTGGCCAGTTGGGTATAGGTCAGGGCCGGGTTACCCAGGGATTGCCCGCGATGCTCATCACTGGCGCGATGTTTGTCAGTGCGGCGGATTTCCTGACCGCTGGCCAATGTGTACAGGCGTTTGGGGCCAAATTCATGGCGAAATCGGATTGCGGCCAGGGTATTGAGTTCACCTGATGGCGACAGCGCAAGCAGGTGCCCGAGGCCCACCAGGTCCAGATGCACCTCGGCGTGTTGCGAGGCCGGGTTGCCAAAGTAGGTCGGCAAGTTCTCCATGCGCGCGGATCGGATATTTTCCCAGTTGGAGTCGGTCAGCAACACGCGACTGCCCAGTTGTTGCAGGGCTTTGCCAATGGCCCGGGCCGGACCGTTGGCGCCGACGATCAGAAAGCCGCTGGGTGCTGGCTCGGCGACCTTGAGCAGGCGTGCCAAGGGGCGAGCGGTAGCACTCTGCAACACAACGGTGCCAATGATCACGGCAAACGTCAGTGGAACCAGCAGCAGCGCCCCTTCATGTCCGGCTTGATCCAGGCGAACTGCAAAAATGGCCGACACCGCCGCCGCAACAATGCCGCGCGGTGCGATCCAGGCCAGTAGCGTGCGCTCACGCCAGTTGAGTTTTGAGCCGAAAGTCGAGAGCAGTACATTCAGCGGGCGCGCAATAAATTGAATGATCAACAGCAACACCAGCACCACGGGCCCCAGCGCGATCATGGCATGCAGGTCCAGGCGTGCCGCCAGCAAAATGAACAGGCCCGAAATCAGAAAAATACTCAGGTTTTCTTTGAAGTGCAGAATGTTGCGTACATCAACGCCCTTCATATTGGCCATCCACATGCCCATCAGCGTGACGGCCATCAGTCCTGACTCATGCATCACCGTATTGGAGGCAATGAATATGGCCAGTACTGTCGCCAGTGTGGCCAGGCTGTGCAGGTATTCCGGCAGCCATTGCCGGCGCAGGATATGCCCCATGACCCAGCCGCCCACGATGCCAAACAGGCTGCCGCATACAATCACTCCGCCAAAGGTCAGCAGGCTGTGGCTCAGGCCCTCGCCTGAAGCGCGGGTAATGATGAAGCTGTACACCACCACTGCCAGTAACGCGCCAATGGGGTCGATGACAATGCCTTCCCAGCGCAGGATATTGGCAATCGATGCCTTGGGTCGCACCACACGCAGCATTGGCACAATCACCGTTGGCCCGGTAACCAGTGTCAGGGTGCCGAACAGCAGCGCCAGCAGCCAGTCAAAGCCCAGCAGCCAATGCGTGGCCAGGGTAATCACCGCCCAGGTCGAGAGGGCGCCGATGGTAACCAGGCGGCGCACTACGCTGCCTATTTCACCCCATTCGGACAGGTGCAGGGTCAGGCTGCCTTCAAAGAGAATCAGCGCCACTGACAGCGAAACCAGAGGCATCAGCAGAGGGCCGAACAGCTCTTGCGGATCAAGCCAGCCCAGAACGGGCCCTGCGAGAATCCCGGTCAAGAGCAAAAACAGGATGGCTGGCAGTTTCAGGCGCCAGGCCAGCCACTGAGAGCCCAGGGCAGCGATGCCGATTCCCCCCAAAGCCAGCAGAATCTGTTGTTCATTCATAAGGGGCTCCTGTGAGAACCTGTGGTTTATGGCATCAGCCGGCCATGAAAGACTAGCGGCCACTTTTGCAGTTCACCTTTTATTTATGCGCGGCCTGCGGGCTGCGCTTTTCGAGCGCCAATGCCTGCTATAGACAACCCACTTATCGACCGTTTCCTGGATGCCCTGTGGCTGGAAAAGGGGCTGTCGGACAACACCCGTGACGCTTATCGCAGCGATTTGGCGTTATTCAATGGCTGGTTGCAGGAGCGCGGCCTTGAACTGGCCAGTGCCGGGCGCGAGCTGATTCTGGATCACTTGGCGTGGCGCCTGGAGCAGGGTTACAAACCTCGCTCCACAGCACGTTTTCTTTCCGGAGCCCGTGGCTTCTATCGTTATTTACTGCGTGAAAAGCTGATTGCAGTCGACCCGACCTTGCAGGTCGATATGCCGCAACTGGGCAGGCCGTTGCCCAAGTCCCTGTCAGAGGCAGACGTCGAAGCGCTACTCGCAGCCCCTGATCTGGGAGAGGCCATTGGTCAGCGTGATCGGGCAATGCTGGAGGTGCTTTATGCCTGCGGCCTGCGGGTGACCGAATTGATCAGCCTGACTCTGGAACAGGTCAACCTGCGTCAAGGGGTGCTGCGGGTGATGGGCAAGGGCAGCAAGGAGCGGCTGGTACCCATGGGGGAGGAGGCCATTGTCTGGGTTGAGCGCTACATGCGAGATGCCCGTCACGAGCTGCTTAACGGTCGCCCAAGCGATGTCATGTTCCCCAGTCAGCGCGGTGAGCAAATGACCCGGCAGACCTTTTGGCACCGTATCAAGCATCAGGCCCGGGTGGCCGGGATCGACAAATCCCTGTCGCCCCACACCTTGCGCCACGCCTTCGCGACCCACTTGCTCAACCATGGTGCCGACTTGCGCGTGGTGCAGATGTTGCTGGGGCACAGCGACCTGTCCACGACCCAGATTTACACCCATGTGGCGCGTGCCCGCCTGCAAGAGATACATGCCCGCCATCACCCCCGTGGCTGAGCTGTTTATGTGCGCTTGCGTCGGCCGGAGTCGGCCACGCAAGCCAACTGTGGTAGGCTTTGCCGGTTCAGAAAGCGCGCCACCGGAATCCTTTTTTGCAGATCGGGATTTTCAGGTTTGGCCGTTTGTCCGCCTTCAGGAGTTCCCATGCGCGTGACCCAGATTTTTGCCGCCGCAGCCATTGCGTTGGTCAGTACGTTTTCTTTTGCCGATACCGGTGCCGAACAAGCCATTCGCAAGAGCCTTGAAACACTGCAACTGGATGTTCCGGTCGAGAACATCAGTGCCAGCCCCATGGCCGGTCTGTACGAAGTCAAACTCAAGGGCAGCCGTGTACTGTATGCCAGTGCCGACGGCCAGTTCATCGTGCAGGGCTATATGTTCCAGCTCAAGGACGGTAAGCCGGTCAACCTGACCGAGCAGGCAGAACGCATTGGCGTCGCCAAATTGATCAATGGCATCCCGGTGGCAGAAACAGTTGTTTACCCGGCAATCGGCGAAACCAAGTCGCACATCACGGTCTTTACCGACACCACTTGTCCGTACTGCCACAAATTGCACGCCGAAGTCCCTGAACTGAACAAAATGGGGATTGAAGTGCGCTATGTTGCTTTCCCGCGTCAGGGCCTGGGTTCGCCGGGAGACAAGCAACTGCAAGCCGTCTGGTGCTCCGCGGACAAGAAAGCCGCCATGGACAAGATGACGGATGGTAAAACGGTAGAGGCGCCAAAATGCGCCAATCCGGTGGCCAAACAGTTCGCCATGGGCCAGTCCATTGGTGTAAATGGTACGCCTGCGATTGTTTTGGCAGATGGCCAGGTCATTCCGGGCTATCAGCCTGCTGCGCAGGTTGGCAAGCTGGCACTCAGTGTTAAATAATCCTGCATCGTCACGGTAAGCCTTTGACGATCATGGCGGGGCCCTTCAGTGGCCCGGCTATTAATAGAGAACCGTGGTAATCCACGGTTGTTTTCCACGGCCGACCTTGAGTCGGCCGTTTTATGGGGAGTTCAGCGTGAATCCGGTCAAAGTAGGTATCTGTGGGCTCGGGACCGTCGGTGGCGGCACCTTCAACGTACTAAAGCGTAACGCCGAGGAGATTGCCCGCCGTGCCGGGCGTGGTATCCAGGTTGCGCAAATTGCCATGCGTACGCCAAACCCTCAGTGCGACATTACCGGTACCCCCATTACCAACGATGTATTCGCTGTTGCGACCAACCCTGAAATCGACATCGTTATCGAGCTGATTGGTGGTTACACCATCGCCCGTGAACTCGTGCTCCTGGCCATCGAAAACGGCAAGCACGTGGTGACGGCCAACAAGGCGCTGATTGCCGTTCACGGCAACGAAATTTTTGCCCGGGCGCAAGAGAAGGGCGTGATCGTTGCTTTCGAAGCAGCAGTGGCTGGCGGTATTCCGGTGATCAAGGCCATCCGTGAAGGCCTGTCGGCCAACCGCATCAACTGGGTAGCGGGCATCATTAACGGCACGGGCAACTTTATCCTCACCGAGATGCGCGAGAAGGGCCGTACCTTTGAAGACGTGCTGGGTGAAGCGCAGGCACTAGGATACGCCGAAGCCGATCCGACGTTTGACGTGGAAGGCATCGATGCCGCGCACAAACTGACGATTCTGGCTTCAATTGCGTTCGGTATCCCGCTGCAATTCGACAAGGCCTACACCGAAGGCATCACCAAGCTGACCACGGCTGACGTTAATTACGCCGAGGCGCTGGGCTATCGGATCAAGCACCTGGGGGTAGCGCGCAGCACTGCCAGCGGTATCGAATTGCGGGTTCACCCGACCCTGATCCCGGCCGACCGTTTGCTTGCCAACGTCAATGGCGTGATGAACGCGGTCATGGTCAATGGCGATGCCGCAGGTTCAACCCTGTTCTACGGCGCAGGCGCCGGCATGGAGCCAACGGCTTCGTCGGTGGTGGCAGACCTGGTGGACGTGGTGCGTGCAATGACCTCCGATCCCGAGAATCGCGTACCGCACCTGGCCTTCCAGCCTGACGCGCTGTCCGATCACCCGATTCTGCCAATCGAAGCCTGTGAAAGCGCTTATTACTTGCGCATCCAGGCCAAGGACCATCCGGGCGTATTGGCCCAGGTGGCCAGCATCTTGTCGGAACGCGGGATCAACATCGAATCGATCATGCAGAAAGAAGTCGAAGAGCATGACGGTCTGGTACCCATGATTCTGCTGACCCACCGTGTGCTCGAGCAGCACATGAACGACGCCATCGCGGCGCTTGAAGCGCTGCAGGGCGTAGTGGGCCCGGTGGTTCGCATCCGCGTTGAGCATCTTAATTAATTAAGCAGCTGCAAGCGGCAGGCTTCACGCTGCAGGTTAACGCCGATCGGCTTTTACTTGCAGCTTGTCGCTGAACCGCTGCCGCTCAAACCGAAGGTTTGCCCTTATGCGCTATATCAGCACCCGTGGCCAGGCACCGGCCCTGAATTTTGAAGATGTCCTGCTGGCCGGTCTGGCCAGTGATGGCGGTTTGTACGTACCGGAAAACCTGCCGCGCTTTACCCAGGAGGAAATCGCTTCCTGGGCAGGCTTGCCGTATCACGAACTGGCTTTTCGGGTTATGCGCCCGTTTGTCACCGGCAGTATCCCTGACGCTGATTTCAAAAAGATTCTCGAAGAGACCTACGGCGCGTTTTCCCACGCAGCGGTAGCACCACTGCGCCAGCTCAATGGCAACGAGTGGGTGCTGGAGCTGTTCCACGGTCCTACGCTGGCGTTCAAGGACTTTGCCCTGCAACTGCTCGGGCGTCTGCTGGACTACGTGCTGGAAAAACGTGGCGAGCGCGTGGTCATTGTCGGCGCGACCTCCGGTGATACCGGGTCCGCTGCCATTGAAGGCTGCAAGCACTGCGAAAACGTCGACATCTTTATCCTGCATCCCAATAACCGGGTGTCGGAAGTACAGCGTCGCCAGATGACCACGCTGTTCGGCGAAAACATCCATAACATTGCCATCGAAGGCAACTTCGATGACTGTCAGGAGATGGTCAAGGCCAGCTTTGCTGATCAGGACTTCCTCAAGGGTACGCGTCTGGTCGCTGTGAACTCGATCAACTGGGCGCGAATCATGGCCCAGATCGTTTACTACTTCCATGCCGCCCTGCAGTTGGGCGGGCCGCATCGCTCGGTTTCGTTCTCGGTGCCTACCGGTAACTTTGGCGATATTTTTGCCGGCTACCTGGCGCGCAACATGGGCTTGCCGATCAATCAGTTGATCGTTGCCACCAACCGTAATGACATCCTGCACCGCTTCATGAGCGGCAACCAGTACGCCAAGGACACGCTGCACGCGACCCTTTCGCCGTCGATGGACATTATGGTGTCCTCCAACTTCGAGCGTTTGCTGTTCGATTTGCACGGTCGTAATGGCGCGGCAGTTGCCGGCCTGATGGAAACTTTCAAGCAAACCGGCAACTTCAGCGTCGAAGACGATCGCTGGACCGAAGCGCGCCGTTTGTTCGATTCGCTGGCAGTCGATGACGAGCAGACCTGCGAAACCATTGCCCAGGTGTTTGCCGAAACGGGCGAAGTGCTGGATCCGCATACGGCGATCGGTGTCAAGGCTGCCCGTGAGTGTCGTCGCAGCCTGGATATCCCGATGGTCATTCTGGGTACGGCGCATCCGGTCAAGTTTCCTGATGCCGTCGAAAAGGCCGGTGTCGGTAAAGCGCTTGAGCTGCCTGCGCACCTTGCCGATCTGTTTGAGCGCGAAGAGCGCTACACAGTCCTGCCCAATGACTTGAAGGCTGTGCAGGCCTTTGTCAGCCAGCATGGCAATCGCGGTAAGGCCCTGTAAACCTTGCGCGTTTTGAAGCCCGTCCTATGACGGGCTTTTTTGTGTGCGCAGGAAACTTCCTGCGAGCTTTTAGGACTCATCCTATATTGATTCTTAGTAAACCCTTCTAGAGTCGCTTTCCCCGCGCAAAGCCCGCGTTATGCTCCAAAGGTCCATGATGCGTTCCCTGAAAGTTCTGATTCTTGAAGACAACCCTTTCCAGTTGATGGCGCTGCATCAGATGTTGAATGCCTTTCGCATTTTTGACGTTCTGACGGCTGAAAGTGTTGAGTCTGCACGCTGCTCGCTGGCCAGCCGGGGGGCGATTGATCTAGCCATTTGTGATGTGCATCTGGAAGGGCCCGCCGCGCTGGAGCTGATTCATGAGCTGGCCGTCAAGAATGAAGCGCCGGCGTTGATTATTCTTGGCGGTGGCGAGGCCGATGTGCTGAACAGCGCGGCAAGTGCAGCCCGAAGGGCCGGTCTCGAGGTCCTGGGATGTTTGCCCAAACCGGTGAGCGTTACCGGTTTGGGGCTGCTGCTGGACTCATATCAGCAGGCCTGTGCGCAAAGTGCGATTTGAGGGCATGAACGACGGAACCTTTAGCAGGTTCCCCGTGTCAGATCTTGCATCAACAGGATCAAGCTTATTGCTCCGATGCTTGCAGCCTGTTGAGCGGGTCATCATGACCTTGTTAAACCCCGAGCTGTCTCCCCACTGCTCGGGGTTTTTTTTGCGTGTTTTTTGTCACTGCCCCGTGGCTGATGGCGGGCTGGAGTTCTGAACGTCATCCACTTGCCCGAACTCAAGCCATGTTCCCTCTGAGGTGTTCAGTGCCTGATGTTCTCGGCTGGCAAGTATGGCGTTGACACGGCGAATAACTTCACGACCTTCAGGCGTGTTCGAACAGCCGATGTGAATGGGCTGGTAAGCGGGGGCACCGATGATCCGGTAAAAGATCAGCGACTCGGGTGCGAGCCCTTGTTGTCTTGCCTTCGATTGAATCTCTGGCCAATAGCCCAGCAGCGCCTGAACGCGGCCTGCATCCTGCATATGCAGCAAGCTGCCCAGCGGGTCGTTGCCGTAGTGGATAAAGAGCTGGTCTGCGGGGCCTTGTGACACTTGAGTATCAATCCATGTGCCGTAGCTGCGTTTGGCGATGACGCCGAGCTTCAAGGTTTGAGCTTTGAGCATGGCCTGCAGATCCACCGAGTCGCCGTGGACAAAGGGCTCGATCAGTTGCTTGTTTTCGCGTCGAATCGTCAGGCCATTGCCATGCAAGTCGATGACCGGGCGCGAATAGGTAATTGACTGGGCGCGAGCGGGATTCCTGACCAGCGCCGGATCGCAGGCCAGCGACGTCTCTTCGAGCATCCGGATGGCCCGCGCCCGGTTAACCGGCAAGATCACATGCTCATACTGCGGCATGCCTGCCATCAATGCCGGCATCAGCCGGTCTATGATGCCCTGACCTTTTTGCGCCCCATCGCGCACCGTCAAGGGTGGCAAGTCGCGCATCAACCAGATGAGCTTTGGTGCAGCCAGCCCCGCTGGCATCCACATAACCAACGCCGACGTGATCAGACCTGAGCAAATGCCTCGCCACTGTGCATGATTGGCCATTGTGCTGATTTCTTCCCGTAGCAACTAAAAAGAGCCGGTCAAATAGCCCCCGCCAACTTGAGCCCGGCGATGGCTGCTGCGTCATACCCCAACTCGTTCAGCACTTCATGATTGTGTGCGCCCAGCTCCGGGCCGACCCAGTCGGCAGACCCCGGTGTGTCGGAAAGCCTTGGCACAATGCCCGGCATCTTGAAGTCTTTACCGTCAGGCAGTTTGGCTTGAAGAAACATTTCACGGGCCAGAAATTGCGGGTCAGTGAACATGTCTTCTGCCGAGAAGATGCGGCTGGCGGGGACTTGTGCGGTGCTCAGTTGTTGGAGCACGGTCTCGAGCGGCAGTGAGGCCACCCAGCGATCAATCACCCCGTACAGTTCGTCCCGGCGAGCATCGCGGCCATCATTGCCGGCAAGCTCAGGATCATTGGCCAGGTCATCGCGGCCGATGATTTGCATGAACCGTTTGAAGATGGCATCGCCGTTGGCCCCGATTTGTACGTGCTTGCCGTCCAGGCTGGTGTGAATGGAGGAGGGCGTAATGCCCGGCATGATATTGCCGGTGCGTTCGCGAATAAAACCGAACACATCGAACTCGGGCACCATGCTTTCCATCATTGCGAAAATCGCTTCGTACAGGGCTACGTCAACCACTTGCCCCTGGCCGCCATTCACCTCGCGATGCCGCAGCGCCATCAGGGCGCCAATCACTCCCCACAATGCGGCAATCGAGTCGCCGATCGAGATGCCGGTGCGCACCGGAGGGCGATCTTCAAAGCCGGTGATGTAACGCAGCCCGCCCATGGACTCACCGACGGCACCAAACCCCGGCTGGTCTTTCATAGGGCCTGTCTGGCCAAAGCCGGACAGGCGCACCATGACCAGCTTGGGGTTCAGTGCATGCAGCACATCCCAGCCCAGGCCGAGCTTTTCCAGAACCCCGGGTCGAAAGTTCTCGATCAGGATATCGGCGTCTGCCAGCAGTGCCTTGAGCACGGTAATGCCCTCGGGATGCTTGAGATTCAGGGTCAGGGATTTTTTGTTGCGGGCCTGGACGAACCACCACAGCGAAGTCCCCTCGTACAGCTTGCGCCATTTGCGCAGCGGATCTCCGCCGTCCGGGGATTCCACCTTGATCACCTGGGCACCGAATTCGGCACAAATGCGCGACGCAAAAGGCCCCGCGATCAGAGTGCCCAGTTCGACGACTTTGAGGCCTGAGAGGGGTTTGGTTGCAAGTGGCATGGGTTGTCCTTGTCCAGGGCGAGCGAGTAGAGCCTTTTAACATAGGCAGCCGCAGGTGTCTTATCTGAGCATTTGCCCCGTTTGCACAAGTGGCTTTGTTCGCGATGGCAGCACTGCATGGCAACAGAAAATCCGCGCAATGTGCATCGTGAGCAAGCTCGCTCCTACAGTTGAGTTGAGCGCAGGCGGGGGTGTATCGGTTAGACTTGGCGCCTTTCTCCGTATCAAGAAGCCCGTTCATGGCCCAGCCGTCCACGACATACAAGTTTGAACTGAACCTCACCGATCTCGATCGCGGGGTGTATGAAAGCGTCAAACAGACCATCGCCCGTCACCCTTCTGAAACTGAAGAGCGCATGACCGTGCGTCTTCTGGCCTACGCCTTCTGGTACAACGAACAGCTGTCTTTTGGTCGTGGTCTTTCGGATGTAGACGAGCCGGCGCTGTGGGAAAAAAGCCTGGATGACCGCGTTTTGCACTGGATCGAAGTTGGTCAGCCCGATGCCGATCGCCTGACCTGGTGCTCGCGCCGTACTGAACGCACCAGTTTGCTGGCCTATGGCAGCTTGCGCGTATGGGAAGGCAAGGTGATCCCGGCGATCAAAAATCTGAAAAACGTCAACATTGCGGCCGTTCCGCAAGAGATTCTTGAAGTTCTCGCTAAAGACATGCCACGCGTTATCAAGTGGGACGTGATGATCAGCGAAGGCACGATTTTCGTGACCGACGATCGCGGTCAACACGAAGTCCAGTTGCAGTGGCTGCAGGGCGAACGCGGTTAACAGATCACCTGAAAACTGCTGCGCTCGACAATACTGCGTTAATAGCAGGCTCGGACTGCTCATTTACACCCCGTAAACTGCGCGTCCTCGCCTGCTTTTGCCTTGTCTTGCCTTCGCTCGCTAGGTTTTCAAGCGACCTGTACAAGTACATTTTTTAATAAGAGCCTCCATCCAGCTTATGCGCATCGAACCTCGTCCACTGCCTGAAATCCTGCCTTTTCTGGGTGAAATGCCGACATTGCTGACGCGCCTGTACGCGGCTCGTGGCGTGCAGTCGCAAGCTGAACTGGACAAGAGCCTGGCGCGGCTGATTCCGTATCAGCAACTCAAGGGCATCGATGCCGCCGTGGATCTGCTGGTGGTGGCACTTGAACAGCGTCAGCGCATTCTGATTGTCGGCGACTTTGACGCCGATGGCGCCACGGCCAGTACCGTTGGCATGCTCGGTTTGCGTTTGCTGGGCGCGGCCCATGTCGATTACCTGGTGCCTAACCGTTTTGAATATGGTTACGGCCTGACCCCCGAAATCGTTCAGGTTGCATTGACCCGTCAGCCACAGCTGCTGATTACGGTCGACAACGGCATTTCCAGTGTCGAAGGCGTGGCTGCGGCGAAAGCGGCCGGGTTGAGTGTTCTGGTCACCGACCACCACTTGCCGGGCAACGAGCTGCCGGCGGCTGATGCCATCGTCAATCCCAACCAGCCGGGCTGCGAGTTTCCGAGCAAGGCGCTGGCGGGGGTAGGGGTGATCTTCTATGTACTGATCGCTTTGCGTGCGCGCCTGAACAGTCTGGGCTGGTATCAAAACGCCAAGGCGCCAAACATTGCCGAACTGCTGGATCTGGTAGCCCTGGGCAGCGTGGCTGACGTGGTGCCGCTGGATGCCAATAACCGGATCCTGGTGCATCAGGGGCTTGAGCGGATTCGGGCCGGGCGTGCGCGGCCGGGGCTCAAGGCCATTCTCGAAGTGGCCAAGCGTGACCATTCGCGCATTACCTCCACCGATCTTGGCTTTATCCTTGGCCCGCGCCTGAATGCTGCCGGTCGCCTGGATGACATGAGTCTGGGTATCGAATGCTTGCTGACCGACGACGCAAATGCAGCGCGGGAAATGGCTGCGCAGCTCGACGAAATGAACCAGGACCGTAAATCCATTGAGCAGGGCATGCAGCGTGAAGCGCTGGCGCAGCTCAAGGAGTTGCCGGTTGAGAGCATGCCGTTCGGTTTGTGTCTGTTCGATCCGGACTGGCACCAGGGTGTAATCGGGATTCTGGCTTCGCGCCTCAAGGAGCGTTATTTCCGCCCCACGTTCGCGTTTGCCGATGCCGGTGACGGCATGCTCAAGGGCTCCGGGCGCTCGGTGCCGGGCTTTCATATTCGCGATGCGCTCAGCGTGGTGGCCGCCCAGCACCCCGAATTGATCAGTAAGTACGGTGGCCACGCCATGGCCGCAGGCCTGACCCTGCCCGAGGCGAATTTTGCGGTATTTTCCAGTGCCTTTGACGCCGAAGTGCGGCGTCAACTGCGCGAAGAAGACCTGACCGGCCGCTTGATGTCGGACGGCAGTCTGGCGGTAGAAGAGTTTAATCTGGAACTGGCGCGGGCCCTGCGCAATGCCGGGCCATGGGGGCAGCACTTCCCCGAGCCACTGTTTCACGGCGTGTTTCAGTTGGTGGAGCAACGCATTGTGGGCGAGCGGCACTTGAAAGTGGTGCTCAAAACCGAGTGTGGCAGCGTAAAGCTGGACGGTATTGCCTTCGGTGTCGACCGTGAAGTGTGGCCGAACCCGACCATTCGCTGGGTTGAATTAGCCTACAAACTCGACCTCAACGAGTTTCGCGGCAACGAAACCGTACAGCTGATGATTGCCCATATCGAACCGCGTTAAGCCTTGGTCATCCCCCTTAATCCTTGTGGGAGCGGGTCAAGCCCGCTCCCACAAGCCGTACGAAAGATGAACCCCACCTCTTGCAGTGTTGTCGACTAGGCTCTAGGTACGCTTGTTCCCTGGAGCCTGCCCACTGTTATTAGAGGTGACCCATGAGTCTGCTGCTCGAACCCTATACCCTGCGCCAACTGACCCTTCTTAACCGCATTGCGGTCTCGCCAATGTGTCAATACTCCAGCGTTGACGGGCTGGCCAATGACTGGCATCTGGTCCACCTCGGAAGCCGTGCGGTTGGCGGCGCCGGCCTGGTTTTTTCCGAAGCTGTGGCGGTAACCCCTGACGGGCGCATCACTGCCCAGGATCTGGGGTTGTGGAACGATGAACAGATAGAGCCTTTGCAGCGCATCACCCGCTTTATTCGGGCCCAGGGTGCAGCGGCCGGAATTCAGCTGGCGCACGCCGGGCGCAAGGCCAGCACCCACCGTCCCTGGCTGGGCAAGCAGGGCAGCGTCAAAGTGGAGGATGGCGGCTGGGTGCCGGTCGGCCCTTCGCCAATAGCCTTTGACCCTCAGCACACTGCGCCGACGCAACTGGATGAAGCTTGCATCAATGACCTCATTCAGGCCTTTGTTGATGCGGCCAGGCGGGCACTTGAGGCAGGTTTCTCGGTGGTTGAAATACACGCTGCCCATGGTTACCTGCTGCATCAATTCCTTTCCCCTCTGAGTAATCAACGGCGCGACCAATACGGTGGCTCGTTTGAAAACCGTATTCGTCTGGTGCTGCAAGTGACCAAGGCCGTGCGTGACGTGTGGCCTGAAGAGTTGCCATTGTTTGTGCGGGTCTCGGCGACCGACTGGGTGGAAGACGGCTGGAATCCGGATGAAACTGTAGAGTTGGCATGCCGCCTCAAAGCGCTGGGGGTCGACCTGATTGATGTGTCCTCAGGTGGCACGGCAGCCAATGCCGAGATCCCTGTTGGTCCGGGTTATCAAACCCGTTTTGCCGAGCGTGTGCGTAAAGAGGCAGGTATCGCTACCGGCACTGTAGGCATGATTACCGAGCCCGCTCAGGCTGAGCATATTCTGCGCACCGGCCAGGCGGACTTGATCCTGCTGGCCCGCGAGTTACTGCGTGATCCGTACTGGCCGTTGCACGCCGACGACGACCTGGGTGGCAAGCAGGCAACCTGGCCGGCCCAGTACCAGCGTGCAACGCACCGGGACCAACCGATACATGAGTCGGATCTGCGCGACTGAAGTCTTCCCCTGACCCCTTTACGAGAGGCTGCTTATGGATACGCGTGGATTGCTCGATCAGTTGCTTAAATCCGGTCAGCAAATGTTGCAGGAAAAAACCGGTGCCCAAGGCAAGTCCTCAAGTTCAAGCCCGGGAGGCCTGGGCGGTTTGCTGGGTGGCGCCGGCGGGTTGGGCGGTTTACTTTCAGGTGCCGGAGGCGGTGCATTGGCGGCAAGTGTGCTGGGGATGTTGCTGGGCAATAAAAGCGCCCGCAAATATGGTGGCCAAGCACTGAGCTACGGCGGGTTGGCTGCACTGGGGGTATTGGCCTACAAAGCCTACGGCAACTGGCAGGCCAACCAGGGTAAGGCGCCGCAAACGGAACCGCAGACTATCGACCGGGTCGCGCCCCAGCAGGTAGAGCAACACAGCCAGGCGATTCTCAAGGCGCTGGTTGCAGCTGCCAAAGCTGATGGCCATATCGACGATCGTGAGCGTCAGTTGATTGATGGGGAGTTCAGCAAGCTGGACAGTGATCCGGCCTTGCAGCAATGGCTGAAAACCGAAATTGACAAGCCACTGGACCCGGCTGAAGTGGCGAGTGCTGCCAGCACACCGGAAATCGCAGCCGAAATGTACATCGCCAGCCTGCTTTTGGTGGATGAAGAGAGCTTTATGGAAAAGGCCTATCTGCAAGAGCTGGCCAAGCAACTGAAGCTCGATCCGGGCTTGAAGGCAGAGCTGGAATCCCAGGTTAAACAGGCCGCTGTATAACCCTTTACTGCAGGAGCGAGCTTGCTCGCGAGCTTTTAAAATTCCGGACAGCTCGTGAGCAAGCTCACTCCTGCAGGCTGTGTTGTTTTCCAGGGTCAAGATATTTGCTTATTGCTGTGAGATCCGTCTCAACGTCCATACGAATCCTCGCGTACCCTCGGCTATACTTCCCATCATTTGAATGGCCCCCGAGGATTGACTGTGAAGAACTGGACGTTGCGCCAACGCATTTTGGCGAGCTTTGCGGTAATCATCGCCATCATGTTGTTGATGGTCGTCGCGGCTTACTCGCGCCTGCTTTCAATCGAAACCAGCGAAGAGACGGTGCGCACCGATTCGGTTCCCGGGGTCTATTACAGCTCGATGATTCGCAGTGCCTGGGTGGACAGCTATGTCCTGACCCTGCAACTGGTGGGTTCGGCCAGCCAGCGCGATCTGAACAACGAAGACCGTAAGCTGTACGCCAGCTACGAAGAACGCTTGAAGCACGAGCTGGATAACTACCGCAGTACCATTTTTGACAAAGAAGACCGTGCCTCTTTCGATACGTTTGAGCAGCTTCACCAGCAATACGCGCAGGTGCTGGCGAACGTAATTGAACTGTATCAAAACAAGCAGTTCGCTCAGGCTCACGCCATGGTCACCGAGCAGTTGGCACCGGCCTGGATGGCTGGACGCAAACAACTCAATGCCCTGATTGACGCCAATCGCATCAAGGCCGCTGAAGCGACCGACACCATCGCTCATTCAGTCATGACCGCCAAAGCCAGCATGCTCATTTCGCTGGTGATTGCCGTACTCGCTGCCGCCCTCTGCGGTTATCTATTGCTGCAAGCGATCATGTCTCCCATGAAGCGCATTGTTTCGATTCTTGAGGTGATGCGTTCCGGTGACCTGAGTTCGCGCCTGAACCTGGAGCGCAAGGACGAATTTGGCGCGGTAGAAACCGGCTTCAACGACATGATGACCGAACTGACCTCGCTGGTCTCTCAAGCCCAGCGCTCCTCGGTCCAGGTCACTACCTCGGTCACTGAAATTGCCGCGACTTCCAAGCAGCAACAAGCCACCGCGACTGAAACCGCAGCCACCACCACTGAAATTGGCGCGACCTCGCGCGAGATCGCAGCCACTTCCCGTGACCTGGTACGTACCATGACCGAAGTCACCTCGGCTGCCGATCAGGCGTCGATACTCGCCGGTTCCGGGCAACAGGGGTTGGCCCGCATGGAAGAAACCATGCATCAGGTCATGGGTGCCGCCGATCTGGTCAACGCCAAGCTGGCGATCCTCAACGAGAAGGCCGGCAATATTAACCAGGTGGTGGTCACCATCGTTAAAGTGGCCGACCAGACCAATCTGCTGTCACTGAACGCCGCGATTGAAGCGGAAAAAGCCGGTGAATACGGCCGCGGCTTTGCCGTGGTCGCTACCGAAGTGCGACGTCTGGCCGATCAGACTGCCGTGGCCACTTACGATATCGAACAGATGGTGCGCGAGATTCAGTCCGCGGTCTCTGCCGGTGTAATGGGCATGGACAAGTTTTCGGAAGAAGTACGCCGCGGCATGTTCGAAGTGACACAGGTGGGAGAGCAGCTATCGCAAATCATCCATCAGGTTCAAGCGCTGGCCCCAAGGGTGTTGATGGTCAACGAGGGCATGCAGGCTCAAGCCACAGGCGCTGAACAGATCAACCTTGCGCTGGTACAGCTGGGCGATGCCAGCAGTCAGACCGTCGAATCCTTGCGTCAGGCCAGTTTTGCGATCGACGAACTCAGTCAGGTTGCCGTCGGGCTGCGCAGTGGCGTTTCGCGTTTTAAAGTCTGATGAGCGCGCCTCTAGCCAAGCCAGCCGGCGTGGCAGCGCCGAACAATCGCCTGTTTCTGGTGTTTCATATCGGCGATGAACGTTATGCCTTGCCGGCCACCGATGTGGTGGAGGTGCTGCCGCGTTTACCGCTAAAACCCATTGCCCAGGCGCCTGATTGGGTCGCCGGCGTATTCGCGCATCGCGGCCAGGTGGTGCCGGTGATCGATGTCAGCGCCATGACCTTCGGTAAAACCGCGGTGGCCCGCACCAGCACCCGGCTGGTACTGGTCAACTACCGCGGGCAACTGCTGGGGTTAATGCTTGAACAAGCCAGCGACACGTTGCGCTGTAACCCGGCAGACTTTCAGCCCTATGGCCTGGATAACCGCGACGCACCGTATCTGGGGCCCGTGCGCAAAGACCAGCATGGCCTTTTGCAGTGGATCAGTGTCGATGAACTGCTGAGCCCGGCAGTCTCTGCATTGATTTTCGCTCCGCGACTCGATGACACCGACCCACAGGTGTGCACATGAGTGACGACCAACGGTTTTTCGATTTTTTGAAACGATGCATTGGTCTGGACGTGGCCTCAGTCGGCCCGGCCATCATCGAGCGCGCTGTTCGTCAACGCTGCATGGCGCTGAACATGAGCGATCATGAAGATTACTGGCAGCGGTTGATCAGCTCCCGGGATGAACAGCAAGCTTTGATCGAATCGGTGATCGTGCCTGAAACCTGGTTCTTTCGTTACCCCGAATCTTTTTCCACGTTGGGACGTCTGGCGACCAAGCGCCTGGCCGAAGTCGGCAGTCGCCGGGCCCTGCGGATCCTGAGCCTGCCATGTTCGACCGGAGAAGAACCCTATTCGATTGCAATGGCGCTGTTTGATGCCGGTTTAGCCGCCCATCAATTCAAGGTCGATGCACTGGATGTCAGCCCGCTCTCGATGCAGCGTGCGCAGCGTGCGCTGTATGGCAAAAATTCATTCCGCGGGCAGCAAACTGATTTTCGCGAACGTTATTTCAGCGATGCAGGTGACGCTTATCAACTGTCGGCCAGGGTCTGCGAGCAAGTCAGTTTTCAGGTCGCCAACTTGCTCGATCCGGCGCTGCTGGCCGGGCAAGCGCCCTATGACTTTGTGTTTTGTCGCAACCTGCTGATTTACTTTGATCTTAAAACCCAGCAGCAGGCACTGGACGTACTCAAGCGACTGACCCGTGAGGACGGCGTGCTGTTTATCGGCCCGGCAGAGGGCAACCTGCTGGGTCGCCTGGGAATGCGCTCGATCGGTGCGCCGCAGTCGTTTGCATTTTGCCATAGCCATGAGCCGCAGCCTGAAGCCCGCCCCGTAATGGCCGAATTCAAGCCCCTCGTGCGTCCGCAGCCGCCTGCACCGCCACCGACCATCCGGCCTTTTACTCCCCGTGCGCAGCCCCAAGTCATTGCGCCGGCCCCGGCGAGTTCGCGGGGCGGTGAGCCCAAGGTCCTGCTTGAACAAATTGCCACTCTGGCTAACGAGGGCAAGAGCCATGAGGCTCGCGCGGCCTGTGAACAACTCTTGCAAGCGCATGGCCCGCAGGCCCAGGCCTATTACTGGCTGGGTCTGCTCAGTGATGTTGAAGGCCGGGCGGCCGAGGCTCAGAGTTTTTATCGCAAGACGCTATACCTTGAGCCCCAGCATTCTGAAGCACTGGCGCACCTGGCGGCCCTTCTGGCCTCGCAGGGCGATACAGCCGGCGCTCAACGCTTGCAGGAGCGCGCGGCCCGTAACGAGCGATCCGTTCACAGCGAGCGTAAACAATGAGCGGTATAACAGCCCATAACCTGATTCACACCGAAGCCCGGGACATCGATGACTGCTGGAACCGTATCGGCATTTACGGTGACAAGTCCTGTCCGGTGCTGCCCGAGCATATTCATTGCCGCAACTGCTCGGTGTATTCGGCTGCCGCGACCCGCTTGCTGGATCGTTACTCATTCGAGCAGGAACATTTAGAGCATTACTCCCCGCAGGAGCATGAGCGAAAAGTCGCAACCCGCTCGCTGATGATTTTTCGCCTGGGGGGGGAATGGCTGGGGTTGACCACGCGCTGCCTGGATGAAGTGGCACCGCTGCAGCCGATTCATTCGCTGCCGCACCAGCGCTCGCGTGCCTTGCTGGGAGTGGCCAATGTGCGTGGCGCCCTGGTGCCGTGCCTGTCACTGGTCGATCTGTTGGGGCTGGATCCGACACTGACAGCGCCGACATCGCTGCGGGTCATGCCGCGCATGTTGATCCTTGCCGCGCCTGGCGGGCCTGTGGTGTTACCGGTGGATGAGGTGGATGGCATCCATAACATTGAAGAGCATGTACTCAATACAGTCTCACTCTCGGGCGAGCAGGCCAGTGCCAAATACACCCGCGGTGTGCTGCAATGGAAAACCCGCAGCCTGCGCTGGCTGGACGAAGAACAATTGCTGGGCGCGATCACCCGGAGCCTGACATGACCCCCGAGCAAATGCGTGATGCCTCGTTGCTTGAGCTGTTCAGTCTTGAGGCCGAGACCCAGACTCAGGTGCTGAATGCCGGCTTGTTGGCCCTGGAACGTAACCCGACCCAGGCCGATCAGCTTGAAGCCTGCATGCGAGCGGCCCACTCGCTCAAGGGCGCCGCGCGAATTGTCGGGGTGGACGCCGGGGTTAGCGTCTCCCATGTCATGGAAGATTGCCTTGTCAGTGCGCAGGAGGGCCGTTTGTACCTGCAGCCCGAGCATATTGATGCCTTGTTGCAGGGCACTGACCTGTTGATGCGCATTGCTACCCCGGGCAGTGCCAATGTCGGCCCGCAAGATATTGATGCCTATGTCACGCTGATGAACAGCCTGCTTGACGGCAACGAGGTGCATGCACAGGCGGCGGCGCCAGCGTTCGATGTGTCGCAATTGTTGTTGATGCCTGAACCGGCCCCGCCGCAGGTTGAACACCGGCCCGAGCCCGAATTGGCGTCTGAGCCTGCGCCCCGTTCCCAGCGCCGTAGCGAGAGTGGTGAGCGGGTGCTGCGAGTTACGGCTGAACGGCTGAACAGCTTGCTCGACCTGTCCAGCAAGTCGCTGGTCGAAACCCAGCGGCTCAAACCCTTCCTGGTGACGTTGCAGCGCCTCAAACGCATGCAAAACAACAGTCTCAAGGCGCTGGATTACCTGAGCGACCAGCTCAAAGTGCTGGACCTGAGCCATGACGTGCAAGAGGCGTTATCCGATGCTCGGCGGATACTGGCTGAGTCCCAGCATTTGCTTGGCGAGCAGGCCGCCGAACTCGACGAGTTTGGCTGGCAGGCGGGCCAGCGGGCGCAATCGCTCTATGACACCGCGCTGGCCTGTCGCATGCGGCCGTTTGCCGATGTGCTGGTGGGGCAGGAGCGCATGGTACGGGATCTGGGCCGCGCCCTGGGCAAGCAGATCCGCCTGGAAATAGAAGGCGAGAAGACCCAGGTTGACCGCGATGTACTGGAAAAGCTCGAAGCGCCACTCACCCATTTACTGCGCAATGCCGTCGATCACGGCATTGAAACGCCGGAGCAGCGACTGCTGGCCGGCAAGCCTGCCGAAGGCCTGATTCGCTTGCGCATCTCGCATCAGGCGGGGTTGCTGGCGCTGCAATTGAGCGATGACGGTGCCGGTGTTGATCTTGAACGTTTGCGCAGGACCATCGTGGAGCGTCAGTTGTCGACGGCTTCAACCGTGGCGCAGCTGAGCGAAGAAGAACTGCTGACCTTCCTCTTCCTGCCGGGCTTTAGCCTGCGTGACACCGTGACCGAAGTCTCCGGGCGAGGTGTCGGCCTGGATGCCGTGCAGCACATGGTGCGCCTGCTGCGCGGCGCCATTGTGCTGGAGCAGACATCGGGGCAGGGCAGCCGTTTCAGTCTGGAAGTGCCGCTGACCCTGTCCGTGGTACGCAGTCTGGTGGTAGAAGTGGCCGACGAGGCGTATGCCTTTCCTCTGGCGCATATCGAACGCATGCGCGACCTGATGCCCGATGAAATCGTCCAGCTCGAAGGCCGTCAGCATTTCTGGCACGAAGGCCGCCATGTAGGGCTGGTGGCGGCCAGTCAGCTGCTGCAACGTCCAGCCAGCCAGAGCGACGATGAAACCCTCAAGGTAGTAGTCATTCGTGAGAGGGATGCGGTGTATGGCGTGGCTGTCGAGCGTTTTGTCGGTGAGCGCACGCTGGTGGTGCTGCCCCTCGATCCGCGTCTGGGCAAGGTCCAGGATATTGCGGCCGGTGCCTTGCTCGACGACGGTTCTGCTGTATTGATTGTCGATGTCGAAGACATGCTGCGATCTGTCGACAAACTGCTCAATACCGGGCGTCTTGAGCGTATTGACCGGCGTAACCGGCACACTGCAGAACTGACCCGCAAACGAATTCTGGTGGTGGATGATTCGCTGACGGTACGTGAGTTGCAGCGCAAGCTGCTGATCAATCGAGGCTACGAAGTGGCTGTGGCGGTGGATGGCATGGACGGCTGGAACGCCCTGCGTGCCGAGCACTTCGATCTATTGATTACCGACATCGACATGCCGCGCATGGATGGCATCGAACTGGTCACGCTTTTACGGCGTGACAGCCGTTTGCAATCGATGCCGGTGATGGTGGTGTCTTACAAAGATCGAGAAGAGGACCGTCGGCGCGGCCTGGATGCAGGAGCCGACTATTATTTAGCCAAAGCCAGTTTCCATGACGATGCCCTGCTTGATGCAGTGGTTGAACTCATAGGAGGAGCCCGGACATGAGAATCGCCATTGTCAACGATATGCCCCTGGCGGTTGAGGCCTTGCGCCGGGCGCTGGCTTACGAGGCTGCCCATCAAGTGGTCTGGGTGGCGGCGAATGGGCTGGAGGCCGTACAGCAGTGCGCCGCCAACACCCCGGACCTGATCCTGATGGACCTGATCATGCCGGTGATGGACGGAGTCGAAGCCACGCGGCGGATCATGGCAGAAAGCCCGTGCGCCATCGTGATTGTCACGGTCGACCGTGAACAGAATGTCCATCGGGTGTTCGAAGCCATGGGCTTTGGCGCGCTGGATGTGGTGGACACTCCCGTGCTCGGCGGGAGCAACCCCAGAGAGGCTGCAGCCCCTTTGCTGCGCAAGATCCTCAATATTGGCTGGTTGATCGGGCAAAGTGAAAAGCGGGTTGCCCAGGTGTCTGCTCAACCCCGGGTCTCGGGTGTACTCGGCGGTCTGGTGGCTATCGGTTCATCGGCAGGTGGCCCGGCCGCCCTTGAAAGCCTGCTCAAAGGGCTGCCGCAGGACTTTGCCGCAGCCATCGTGCTGGTCCAGCATGTCGATCAAGTATTTGCTGCCGGCATGGCTGAGTGGCTGAGCAGCTCGTGCGGCCTGAACGTGCGTCTGGCGCAAGACGGTGAGGCGCCGCAAGTGGGAACGGTTCTGCTGGCCGGGACCAACCACCACATCCGTTTATTGAAGAACGGCACTCTGGCCTATACCGCAGAGCCGGTGAACGAAATATACCGGCCTTCGATAGATGTGTTTTTTGAAAGTATTGCCCGGTACTGGAATGGCGATGCGGTAGGCGTGCTGTTGACCGGCATGGGGCGTGACGGGGCTCAGGGCCTCAAGCTCATGCGCCAGCAAGGTTTTCTCACCATCGCCCAGGATCAGCAGAGCAGTTCGGTGTATGGCATGCCCAAAGCGGCTGCGGCCATCGATGCCGCTGTTGAAATTCGGCCCTTGAACAAGATTGCGCCACGCTTGCTGGAGATATTTGCCAAATGACTGGTAAAACCCCGCAGGACTGGCTTGAAGGTAGTAATTCAGGTGAACGCGCATGAATGACTTGCAGTTGGACGACGTTAAAAGTGACGAAAACTCGGCCATGGTGTTGCTGGTAGACGATCAGGCGATGATCGGCGAAGCCGTACGTCGCGGGCTGGCGCAGGAGCCGAACATAGATTTTCATTTCTGTGCCGATCCCCATCAGGCGATTGCCCAGGCCATTCGCATTAAACCGACGGTGATCCTGCAGGATTTGGTCATGCCGGGGCTAGACGGGCTGACCCTGGTGCGCGAATACCGCAACCACCCGGCCACGCAGAATATCCCGATTATCGTGCTCTCCACCAAGGAAGACCCGCTGATTAAAAGTGCGGCCTTTGCCGCCGGAGCCAATGACTATCTGGTGAAGCTGCCCGATAACATTGAGCTGGTGGCGCGAATCCGTTATCACTCGCGCTCTTACACGACGTTGTTGCAGCGTGATGCGGCTTACCGCGCCTTGCGGGTCAGTCAGCAGCAATTGCTGGACACCAATCTGGTATTGCAGCGGCTGATGAACTCTGACGGTCTGACCGGGCTGTCCAATCGCCGGCATTTCGATGAATACCTGGAGCTGGAGTGGCGCCGTGCCGCGCGCGAGCAGACCCAGCTGTCCTTGTTGATGATCGACGTCGACTATTTCAAGTCTTACAACGACAGCTTTGGGCATCTGGATGGCGATGAAGCGTTGCGCAAGGTGGCCGCGGCCATTCGCGACGCCAGTAGCCGTCCATCGGACTTGCCGGCCCGATACGGTGGTGAAGAATTTGCCATTGTGTTGCCCAATACCTCCTTGGGCGGTGCCCGGCTGGTGGCGGAAAAACTGCGCCAGGCGGTGCAAGTGCTAAAAATCCCGCACATCTCACCCGGTGAAGGCAGCAGCCTGACCATCAGCATTGGTCTGGCGACCCAGACGCCGCAGCAGGGCGGCAACTGCCGTGAGCTTATTTCCGCAGCGGACAAAGGGTTGTACTTGGCCAAGAACAATGGGCGTAACCAGGTAGGGATTGCGTCGTAGTCGCTGGCGAAGGGTTGCGTAGCAACCCGTTTCCTGGAGGCGTGCGCGACCTCATCCCGGCCTTATACCTCGACAGCCACTACAGATGATTCTGACGGCACGATCTGCCTGAATTCATCGAGTCTTACCCCGCTAGACGGGCTGCTGATACGGGCTGTTTACGGTATACTCCCCGGCTTTGTAAAAATCGCCTACGAGTGCCGCCAGCCATGGAAATCAACCCGATCCTTAACAGCATCAAGGACTTGTCAGAGCGCTCCGAAACTATTCGGGGGTATCTTTGACTACGATCAAAAGCATGAGCGTCTGACCGAAGTCAATCGCGAGCTTGAAGATCCGAGTGTCTGGAACAACCCTTCGTACGCCCAGGAACTGGGGCGCGAACGCTCCCTTCTGGCGCAAATCGTTGAAACCCTTGATGAGATGCACACAGGTCTGGCCGATGCCAAAGACCTGCTGCTGATGTCCGCCGAGGAAGAAGACCAGGCCGCTGTCGATGACGTTGCCGCTGAAGTCGAACGTCTGCGCGAAGCCCTTGAAAAACTCGAATTCCGCCGCATGTTCAGCGGTGAGATGGACGCCAACAACGCTTACCTGGACATTCAGGCAGGCTCTGGCGGTACCGAAGCGCAAGACTGGGCCAATATCCTGTTGCGGATGTATTTGCGCTGGGCCGACAAGCGCGGCTTCGATGCCACCATCATGGAGCTGTCTGCCGGTGAAGTGGCCGGGATCAAAGGTGCAACTGTACACATCAAAGGCGAATACGCATTTGGCTGGTTGCGCACCGAGATTGGCGTCCATCGTCTGGTCCGTAAAAGCCCCTACGATTCGGGCAACCGTCGTCACACCTCGTTCTCGGCCGTATTTGTTTCGCCGGAAATCGACGACAACATCGAAATCGACATCAACCCCTCAGACCTGCGAATCGATACCTATCGTTCGTCCGGTGCGGGCGGTCAGCACGTAAACACCACTGACTCGGCCGTGCGTATTACCCACGTTCCGACCAACACTGTGGTGTGCTGCCAGAACGAACGATCCCAGCATGCGAACAAAGACACCGCGATGAAAATGTTGCGGGCACGTCTTTACGAGCAGGAAGTGCAGAAGCGTAACGCTGCCTCCCAGGCCCTGGAAGATACCAAGTCGGATATCGGCTGGGGTCATCAGATCCGCTCGTACGTTCTCGATGCCTCGCGGATCAAGGATTTGCGTACCAATATCGAGCGCAGCGATTGCGACAAGGTACTCGACGGCGATATCGACGAATACCTGATTGCCAGCCTGAAACAAGGGCTGTAAGTCGCGTAACAACACGTAAAGTGCGCAGCCGGTGCGATGCCTTCAAGGCGCGCTAAAGCCCGCTTCCCCCTGCTGCAAGGCGGGGGCAACGAACCTGTGATGGAATTTTTTAAGACATGAGCGACCAACAACTCGACCCGCAAGACCTGCAACAGGAAGAAAACACCCTGATCGCCCTGCGCAAGGAAAAACTTGCAGCCGAGCGCGCCAAGGGCAATGCCTTCCCGAATGACTTCCGTCGCGACAACTACTGCGCCGACCTGCAGAAGAAGTACGCCGACAAGACCAAGGAAGAGCTGGCTGAAGCCGCCATCCCGGTCAAGGTTGCTGGTCGCATCATGCTTAACCGTGGTTCGTTCATGGTGATCCAGGACATGACCGGGCGCATCCAGGTCTACGTCAACCGCAAGACCCTGCCGGAAGAAACCCTGGCCGCCGTGAAGACCTGGGACCTGGGCGACATCATCGCTGCCGAAGGCACCCTGGCCCGTTCCGGCAAAGGCGACCTGTACGTTGAAATGACCAGCGTGCGCCTGCTGACCAAATCCCTGCGCCCGCTGCCGGACAAGCATCACGGTCTGACCGACACCGAGCAGCGCTACCGCCAGCGTTACGTTGACCTGATCGTCAACGAAGAAGTGCGTCACACCTTCCGTGTGCGTTCCCAGGTGATTGCGCACATTCGCAGCTTCCTGATGCAGCGCGACTTCCTTGAAGTGGAAACGCCGATGCTGCAAACCATCCCGGGCGGCGCAGCGGCCAAGCCGTTCGAGACCCATCACAACGCTCTGGACATGGACATGTTCCTGCGCATCGCGCCTGAACTGTTCCTCAAGCGTCTGGTGGTTGGCGGCTTCGAGAAAGTATTCGAGATCAACCGCAACTTCCGTAACGAAGGTGTCTCGACCCGTCACAACCCAGAATTCACCATGCTTGAGTTCTACCAGGCGTATGCCGATTACGAAGACAACATGGACCTGACCGAGGAACTGTTCCGCGAACTGGCTCAGCTTGTTCTCGGGACTACCGACGTGCCGTACGGCGACAAGGTGTTCCATTTCGGCGAGCCGTTCGTGCGTCTGTCGGTGTTCGACTCGATCCTCAAGTACAACCCGGAACTGACCGCTGACGACCTGCAGGACATCGACAAGGCACGTGCCATTGCCAAGAAGGCCGGCGCCAAGGTGCTGGGCTTCGAAGGTCTGGGCAAGCTGCAGGTGATGATTTTCGAAGAACTGGTCGAGCACAAGCTGGAGCAGCCGCACTTCATTACCCAGTACCCGTTTGAAGTGTCGCCGCTGGCCCGTCGTAACGACGACAACCCGAACGTGACCGATCGTTTTGAGCTGTTTATCGGTGGCCGTGAAATCGCCAACGCTTACTCCGAGCTTAACGATGCAGAAGACCAGGCCGAGCGCTTCATGGCCCAGGTCGCTGACAAGGACGCGGGCGACGACGAAGCCATGCATTACGATGCCGACTTCGTACGTGCACTGGAATACGGCATGCCGCCGACTGCCGGTGAAGGTATCGGTATCGACCGTCTGGTCATGCTGCTGACCAACTCACCGTCGATTCGCGATGTCATCCTGTTCCCGCATATGCGGCCACAGGCGTAACGATACGAAGTAAAAAGCCGCCGACCGAGGCGGCTTTTTATTGCCTGACAGCTGGTCATGGCCCGATTGCGGGAGCCGGGGCCTGATGTCAGGGACAACCTGCTGTGGGAGCTGGCTTGCCAGCGATGGAGGGGGGGCAGGGTGGTTAGTTGATGTCAGCGCAGGCAAGCCGGCTCCCACAATCATTGAGTCTCTTCAGTAGCACCATTGTCTTCAACACAAGGAGTCTTTCGTGAACCTAGCCAGGGCTCAAGAAGGGGCGGCGCATGTCGCTACGGCAGTCGCCGAAAGTGTTCAGTATCAAGGGCGCAAGGCCAGTCGCCATGGCAGTGAGCAGCGCCGCCAGCAGATTCTCGATGCGGCCATGCGCATAGTCGTGCGTGACGGTGTGCGCGGTGTACGGCACAGGGCCGTTGCCGCTGAAGCGGGCGTACCGTTATCGGCGACCACCTACTACTTCAAGGATATTGACGACCTGCTTAACGACACGTTCGCCCAATACGTCGAGCGCAGCGCCGCCTTTATGGCCAAGCTGTGGCTGAACACTGAAGGCCAGTTGCGTGAGCTGGTGGCCTATGGCGATGGCAGCCCGCAATCACGCGCGCAACTGGCTGATGAAATTGCCCGCATGGCCGCCAGCTATGTTCAGCACCAGTTACTCACCCGTCGTGAGCACCTCATGGCGGAACAGGCGTTCCTGCAGGCGGCGTTGCTGAACCCGCGTCTGGCATTGCTGGTCAGGGCCCATCAACAGATTTTATGGCAGGGTACGTGCCAGATATTTCAGGTGCTGGGCTCTAAACAGCCGCAGCAGGACGCCAATGTCTTGACGGCGATAATCGGTCGGATGGAATATCAGGGCCTACTTAACGGCGCGCAGCCAGAGTCGGATGATGGCCGACTCGCTATTCTTACGCGTTACATGCACTTGGTACTGGCCGCTCTATAGAAGGATGCAGGCATGAAAGCTTGGCGCGTAATGCTCATGGCATTGTCGTTTTTATTGTTGAACGGTTGTCTGGTGACCTTTACCGAGGCACCGCTGGTGGCCGAGGCAGCACCTAAATCGCTGCTGGGTAAATGGGTCAGCAAGGATGCATGGGGGCAGGCTCGCAACCTGCAAATCAGCGCCATCGACAAAAATCATTATCAGGCAGTGGTCTATCCCAAGGGTGAGCCCAAGGCCCAGGAGCGCTACAGGTTCATCGTCGCCCGCCATGGCAGCCGCTGGTATGCATCGGCCGCGCTGCCGCCCAGGCTGGGTGGTCACTACACGTTGAGCGGCTTTGAATTGACCGATAACAATGAACTGGTGGTCTACGATCTTGATCTGGACCAGATCAAGCAGGCCATGGGCCAGTCGGCGTTGAGCGGTGATTCGATTGAAACCGCTGAAGGCCCCGGCGCATTGATCGACAGCCCCTCGGCCAAGGTATTTGCCTACCTGGACGACCCTGCCAACTCCGACGTATTCGTGGAAGCCGCCCGCTATCAACGCGTGGTCAAGTAACCCAACATTCAGCCCATTAAAGGAGCACCGGGTGGACGACTACCAGCGCACGATTCGCACGTTGTCAGACCGTATCGTACTGGCACAAACCCCGATCCGCGTACTGGATGCGGTGAAGTGGGACGACAGCATCCGTCAGGGATTTTTCAAGGCCAAGGGCAAGGAAATGCCGGCGGTCAACCGCGACTATTACCTGGGCCGCCCGCTGTCCTTTGACTCCGGTGCGGTAAAGCTGGAGTTCCAGAACATCGAGCGTGACATCACCCGTCAGCTGGGGCAGTTCAATCCGGTCGGGCAGATCATGCGCCGCATGTGCAAGGAATACCGCATGGTGGTGCGCATGCTCGAAGCGCGCGGCACCGAAGACTTCGGGCTGATTTCCCAGGAGCTGTATGGCGCTGCGTCCGACGCATTCCATGCCGGGGACCCGACGCTGGCCGATCTGGGGCTGATGATGTCCGATTACCTGGACAACATTGACGGGCGCGGCGACCTCAAGGACGAAGCCAAGACCCTGACCGCCAAAGATGCGGTGAGCCTGCTGCAAAGTCGCTTGAACAAGGTGTTTGGCGAAGCCGAAGAAACCATCCGCGTATTTGAGTCCGACGGCATCGTCGCGGACGCCGCCGCGGGTGCGGACTACATCAAGATCCGCGCCGACGCGATGTTCAACGAGCGCGATGTACGGGCGCTGGAAGTCCACGAAGGCCTGGTGCATGTGGGCACTACGCTGAACGGGCAGAACCAGCCGATTTGCACCTTTCTCGCCAAGGGCCCGCCCTCGTCGACAGTGACCCAGGAAGGCCTGGCGATTTTGATGGAGATCATCACCTTTGCCTCTTACCCCAGCCGCCTGCGCAAACTCACCAACCGCACCCGTGCCATCCACATGGTGGAAGAGGGCGCGGACTTTATGCAGGTGTATGAGTTCTTCCGTGAGCAGGGCTTTGAAATGTCGCAGAGCTATGGCAACGCGAGCCGGGTTTTCCGCGGCTCGGTGCCAAATGGCCTGCCATTCACCAAAGACTTGTCCTACCTCAAGGGCTTCATCATGGTTTACAACTATATTCAGCTGGCCGTGCGTAAAGGCAAGCTGGAGCAAGTTCCGCTGTTGTTCTGTGGCAAAACCACACTCGAAGACATGCGAACCCTGCGCCAGTTGGTGGATGAAGGCCTGGTGGTGGCGCCCAAGTACCTGCCCGATCAGTTCCGCGACATGAACGCGTTGGCGGCCTGGATGTGCTTCTCCAACTTCCTCAACCATCTGAGCCTGGACCGGATTGAAGCGGATTACTCCAACATCCTGTAACCCCTCTCACCTGTAGGAGCGAGCTTGCTCGCGAAAGCATCACCGCGGACTACCTGGAACATCTCGTCATCCGCATCGCGAGCGCTCCTACAAAAAACAGGTACTTGATGCAATGAAAACTCTGGCTGCACTCTGCCTGCTGTTGACGCTCAGCGGATGCAGCTCCTTGCTGTTTTACCCCGAACCCGGTCAGCCGGTTACGCCGACTGCCGCTGGTTTGAAATACCGTGATGTGACCCTCACCGCTGCCGATGGCACGCGCCTGCATGGTTGGTGGCTGCCCGCCAAAGCCGGCGTGCCCCTCAAGGGCACGGTGCTGCACCTGCATGGCAATGGCGGCAACCTGGCCTATCACCTGGGCGCCACCGCCTGGTTGCCCGAGCAGGGCTATCAAGTACTGATGCTTGATTACCGTGGCTATGGCCTGTCGCAAGGCGAACCCGGTTTACCAGCGGTGTATCAGGATATCGACGCCGCTTTCGAGTGGTTGCAGCAACAGCCCGAAACTCAAGGCCAGCCGCTGATTGTGCTGGGGCAAAGCCTGGGCGGCGCGATGGGGGTTCATTACCTGAGCCAGCACCCGGCGCAACGGGCCCGGCTCAAGGCGATGGTGCTCGATGGCGTACCGGCCAGTTACCGCGAAGTGGGGCAGTTTGCCTTGAGTACCTCGTGGCTGACCTGGCCTCTGCAAGTGCCGTTGTCGTGGCTGGTGCCTGACGCTGACAGTGCCGTGTATGCCATGCCTGAAATGGGCGGTGTGCCGATGCTGATCTTCCACAGCATGGATGACCCGATAGTGCCGCTTTCCAATGGCCTGCGGCTGTATCAAGCTGCGCCCCCGCCCAAGGTGCTGCAACTGACGCGCGGCGGTCATGTGCAGACGTTTGCCGACCCGACCTGGCGTCAAGTGATGCTGCGTTACCTGGATGACCCGCAACACTTCAACGGCGTGCGTCGCTTGGGCGAAATCCCCAATTACCCCGCCTCACCCGATTCGATTACAGAGGCACAGAGCCCGCAATGAGTGAAGAACGCAACGCCATCCCCCTGATCATTACCGGTATTTGCACCATCATCGGCACTGTAGGGGCCCTGTGGTACTACGGTTACCTGCATTTCGCCAAGCCTGAAGACGCGCTGCTGCTCAGCGACTTCACCATGCTCAAGACCATTCCCGGGGAAGACTATAAGGTGTCGCTGACGCCGGCCAATCAGGTGGCGCAATGCATCGACGGCATCGTCGTGCTGTTCGACACCGAGCAAAAAGGCCTGACCGGGGTGCTGGTCAACAACAAGAAACAAGCAGTGCACTGCGTGGGTCAGAACACCCCTCAACAGTAGGAACAAGCGCTTGATCTGTAGGAGCGAGCTTGCTCGCGAGCTGTTAATTGCCGCACGCAAGCGCTCACAAAAAAGCCCCGCCTGATTCCTCAGGAGGGGCTTTTTATTGTGCGCTTACAGACTTACTGCATCGACGAACGCGGCGCTACCGGCTGGTTGTCGTTGGAGATGGTCACTTCTACGCGACGGTTCTGGGCACGGCCCGAGTTGCTGTTGTTGTCAGCTACCGGATATTCCTTGCCATAGCCCTGGGTCACGATGCGCGAAGGATCAACGCCGGCACGTACCAGCGCCATTTTGACCGCGTTGGCGCGACGTTCAGACAGGTTCTGGTTGTAAGAAGCCGAACCTTTGCTGTCGGTATAGCCTTCAACAATCACCTTGCGGTCAGGGTTTTTGATCAGGTAGTTGGACAGTGTGGTGATGCTGTCGCGGCTGTTTGGCTTCAGTGTCGCCTTGTCGAAATCGAACAGCACGTCACCGAAGGTCACCAGGGTGCCGCGTTCGGTTTGCTTGGCATTCATGCTTTGCAGTTGCTTGATCTGAGCGTCACGGGCCTCCAGCAGTGCCTGGGCGCGGGCCGCTGCGGAGTTTTTCAGCTGGTTCTCAGCCGTGCGCAGCGCAATGGTTTGCTTGGCGACTTCAACGCGCTGGTTGGTCAGGTAAGCAAGCTGGTCAACCTTGGACTCGTCTTCCTTGTCCATATAGGCCTTTTGAGCCTTGTCCAGCCACTCACTGGCGTCCTTGGTTTCCAGCGCGGCTACCTTGGTGGCTTCCGGGTTGGATTGCAGGGCCGAGAAATTGGTCTGGGCATTTTCCAGGTTCACGTTTGGCTGGTGCGAGCATGCTGCCAGGCCGACGCTGAGTGCCAACAGGGCAGGGATCAATACTTGGTTACGCATAATAGTTAGTCCTTTCTATCGAGTAGGAGTGCCGCATCACAGGGGCAGGCAATTAAGGGGCAGCGTTTACTTAACGCTACGCATGCCTTCCTGACGCAGTTCCTGAACCGCTTTCTGAGCATCCTGAACGGCCTTCTCGGCTTTAGCTGCCTGGGCTTTGCGCTCTGCTACGCGAGCGTCCCATTCCGCTTGTTCGGACAGGCGACGGGCCTCGTCATATTTTTTGTCGTGCATGGCAATCTCGGCTTGCTTGAGTTTGTCTTGTGCAGACTTCATTTCAACCGGCGCATATTCAGTGCCACCAGCGCTTACGGCGTTATTCACTGCCGATTGAGTAACGGCGTACTGCTCCGACGGTGGATTGCCAGCGCAACCGGCCAGAACGAAGCTGGTACCGATTGCCAGCGCAGCCAGTTTTAGCCCGCGCAGGCGTGGTGAGGTGGTTTTGACAGTGCGGGTCATCATGGTCTTCAACTCCATTGGGAAGCTCCTTGGAAACATCAAGTTCCATCACTGCTGTGGTATCACCCGGAGTACTTAAACACAGGTATTAACGGCGATGGTTAATGGCTGTGACCCGAGCGTTTTTTGAATAGTTCAAATTAAAAGGTGGCAAATTGCCTATTTTTTTTTGACCGTTCGGTCAGGCAGATTTTCAGGCTTTGGCGCTGGATGACTTGTCAAAAGCAGCCCTCGCGACGCACTCTTGGGCATGAGCTGGCCCCCCGCAATCTGCTGGAGAAATTGCTGATGACCGATATTGATGCACGCTTGCGCGATGATGTTCACCTGCTGGGTGAGCTGTTGGGTAATACGATTCGTGACCAGTACGGCGAAGCGTTTCTCGCCAAGATCGAGCGTATTCGCCAGGGGGCCAAGGATGACCGGCGCGGTACCACGGGCGAGGAGCTGAAAGCGATTCTGGATGCCTTGGGCGACGATGAAGTACTGCCGGTGGCGCGGGCGTTCAACCAGTTTTTGAACCTGGCTAACATCGCCGAGCAATACCAGTTGATTCACCGGCGCGAAGAAGGCCGGCCGCAACCTTTTGAGTCACTGGTATTGCCCACCTTGCTGACCCGTCTGCTGGAAGAAGGGCATGACCCCGAAACCCTGGCGCGGCAGATTGGCCGCCTCGACATCGAACTGGTGCTCACCGCTCACCCGACTGAAGTCACGCGCCGTACCTTGATCCAGAAGTACGATGCCATTGCCGAACAACTCGCCGCCCAGGACCATCGCGACCTGACCCGGGCCGAAAAGGCCCAGATCGAACAGCGTCTGCAACGGTTGATAGCCGAGGCCTGGCACACCGAAGAAATCCGCCGTACCCGGCCCACCCCGGTGGATGAGGCCAAGTGGGGATTTGCGGTCATTGAGCATTCTTTATGGCAGGCCGTACCGCACATGCTGCGCAAGGCCGATCAGGCCCTGCACGCAGCGACGGGCCTGCATTTACCTTTGGAAGCCGCGCCGATCCGCTTTGCTTCCTGGATGGGCGGCGACCGTGACGGCAACCCCAACGTCACCGCCAGTGTGACTCGCGAAGTGCTGTTGCTGGCGCGCTGGATGGCGGCCGATCTGTACCTGCGCGATATCGACAAACTGGCAGCCGATCTGTCGATGCAGCAAGCCACTGCAGAGCTGTTGGCGGTCGCGGGAGAAAGTGCCGAGCCGTACCGCGCGGTCCTTAAACAACTGCGTGAGCGCCTGCGGGCGACCCGCAGCTGGGCGCATAACGCCTTGAGCAGTGCCCAGCCCGCACCGGACGGGGTATTGCAGGACAACCGTGATCTGCTGGCGCCGTTGCAGCTGTGCTACCAGTCGCTGCATGCCTGCGGCATGGGGGGCATTGCAGACGGGCCGCTACTTGATTGCCTGCGTCGTGCGGTGACTTTTGGCTTGTTTCTGGTGCGTCTCGATGTGCGTCAGGATGCAGCCCGCCACGCCTCGGCCATGACTGAAATTACCGACTATCTGGGGCTGGGCCGTTACGAAGACTGGGACGAAGATGCGCGTCTTACCTTTCTGATCCGCGAACTGGCCAACCGCCGACCGTTGCTGCCGGGTTACTTCAAACCGGGTGCCGATACCGCCGAAGTGCTGGCGACCTGTCGCGAAGTGGCCGCCGCTCCCGCGGCATCCCTGGGTTCTTATGTCATCTCGATGGCGGGGGCTGCTTCAGACGTGCTGGCGGTGCAGCTGCTGCTTAAAGAAGCGGGGCTCGAGCGTGCGATGCGCGTGGTGCCGTTGTTCGAAACCCTGGCCGATCTGGACAATGCAGGGCCGGTGATCGAGCGGCTGCTGCTGTTGCCGGGATATCGCGCACGCCTGCATGGCCCGCAGGAAGTGATGATCGGTTATTCAGATTCGGCCAAGGATGCCGGCACTACGGCAGCGGCCTGGGCGCAATATCGGGCCCAGGAGAAACTGGTCAATATCTGCCGCGAGCAAGATGTCGAACTGTTGTTGTTCCATGGCCGCGGCGGCACCGTGGGCCGTGGTGGCGGCCCTGCGCATGCGGCGATTCTGTCGCAGCCGCCGGGTTCTGTTGCCGGGCGATTCCGCACCACCGAACAGGGCGAAATGATTCGCTTCAAGTTCGGTTTGCCGGACATTGCCGAGCAGAATCTCAACCTCTATCTGGCGGCAGTGCTGGAAGCTACTTTACTGCCCCCGCCGTTGCCCGAGCCGGGCTGGCGGGTGCTGATGGACGAGCTGGCTGCCGATGGGGTCAAGGCTTACCGCGAGGTGGTGCGGGACAACCCGCAGTTTGTCGAATACTTCCGCCAGTCCACCCCCGAGCAGGAGTTGGGGCGTTTGCCGCTGGGCAGTCGTCCGGCCAAGCGCCGGGCAGGGGGGATTGAAAGCCTGCGCGCCATTCCGTGGATTTTTGGCTGGACCCAGACCCGCCTGATGTTGCCGGCGTGGCTCGGTTGGGAAACTGCACTGAGCCGGGCGCTGGAGCGGGGGGAGGGCGAGCAGCTGGCACAAATGCGCGAGCAGTGGCCGTTCTTTCGGACCCGCATCGACATGCTGGAAATGGTTCTGGCCAAGGCCGATGCTGACATCGCTCGGCTCTATGACGAGCGTCTGGTCGCCCCGCAACTGCTTCCTTTGGGTGCGCACCTGCGCGACTTATTGTCGCAGGCGTGCGCGGTGGTACTGGGTTTGACCGGTCAGTCGCAACTGATGGCCCACAGCCCGGATACTCTGGAGTTCATCCGTTTGCGCAACACTTACCTTGATCCGCTGCATCTATTGCAGGCAGAGCTTCTGGCCCGTTCCAGGCGCCAGCAAGCGGCCCAGGACAGCCCTCTGGAACAAGCGTTGCTGGTAACTGTGGCCGGGATCGCTGCGGGCTTGCGTAACACCGGCTAAGGGAAAAGCAGGACGGGTTGTCGTGCCCATACGTTCAGGGATGCTGCAGACTTGATGCGGATCCCCGGCCGGGCGCGACACTTTATTGTGGGGTTGCGACCTGCGACACCTGGCCGCAAGTGCGCGTTTGCTAGAGATTATTCCTACTTTGGCCTGCTTGTGTGGGCCCGGCCTGCTGTGTATCTTGATCAGCCCTTGGCCGTTTTGACGGCCATAACCCGATTTTGAGACTGGCCCAAAGAGGCGAGTCTGTTGTCATTTAAATAAAAATTTGAGGAGCATATCAATGCGCGTAATTCTGCTGGGAGCTCCCGGGGCCGGTAAAGGTACTCAGGCAAAGTTCATCACTGAAAAATTCGGCATCCCGCAAATCTCCACCGGCGACATGTTGCGTGCAGCTGTAAAGGCTGGCACCGAACTGGGCCTGATCGCTAAAAGCGTGATGGACAGCGGTGGCCTGGTGTCTGATGACTTGATCATCAATCTGGTTAAAGAGCGCATCAGCCAGCAAGACTGCAAGAACGGTTTCCTGTTCGACGGTTTCCCGCGCACCATTCCCCAGGCCGAAGCACTGGTCAAAAATGGTGTCGAGCTGGATCACGTGATTGAAATCGCGGTAGACGACGAAGAAATCGTTCAGCGCATTGCCGGTCGTCGTGTTCACGAAGCCTCGGGGCGCGTTTACCACACCATCTACAACCCGCCAAAGGTTGAAGGCAAGGATGACGTAACCGGCGAAGAGCTGATCCAGCGCAAGGACGACACTGAAGAAACAGTTCGTCATCGCCTGTCGGTTTACCATTCGCAAACCAAACCGCTGGTAGATTTCTACCAGAACCTGGCCGCCACCCAGGGCAAGCCTAAGTACAGCCACATTGAAGGCGTTGGCTCGGTTGAAGCCATTACCGGCAAGGTACTTGAAGCACTGAGCTGATCGTCGTATTGCTCTGATACAACAGCCCGCTTGCGGGCTGTTGTTGTTTATACTGCTGCACTTTTTTTCAATTCTGAATTCTGACGGGAACACCGATGAGCACCTTGCTGGCCCTGGATACCGCGACTGAAGCTTGCTCTGTTGCCTTGCTGCATGATGGCAAGGTCACGAGCCACTACGAGGTGATCCCGCGCCTGCATGCGCAAAAGTTGTTGCCGATGATCAAAGACCTGCTGGCCGAGGCCGGGGTTGAACTGTCAGCCGTCGAAGCCATTGCCTTCGGGCGCGGGCCGGGAGCCTTTACCGGGGTGCGGATCGCCATTGGTGTGGTGCAAGGCCTGGCCTTTGCCCTGGAGCGTCCGGTCTTGCCGATCTCCAACCTGGCCGTATTGGCCCAGCGAGCCTATCGCGAGCATGGCGCTACCCAGGTGGTGTCGGCCATTGATGCACGCATGGACGAAGTGTATTGGGGTTGCTACCGCGAACAGGCGGGTGAAATGCGCCTCGAGGGTGCCGAAGCCGTACTGCCGCCCGAAGTCGCCGGCTTACCGGCCGGTGCCGGCGGTGACTGGTTTGGCGCGGGCACCGGCTGGGGTTACGCCGAGCGTTTGAACGTCAAGCCCTATGCCATGGATGCGGGCATGTTGCCCCATGCCGAAGACTTGCTGACCCTGGCCCGATTTGCCTGGGCGCGTGGTGAGGCGATCGCCGCTGATCTGGCGCAGCCGGTGTACCTGCGCGACAAGGTAGCCACACCCAAAGCAGAGCGTTGATCGAGACAGGCAGCACAGCTCATTCTCTGTAGACGCTGGCTTGCCAGCGGTTCAGCGGGTTAATGCCATCGCCGGCAAGCCGGCTCCCACAGGGAATGGAGGCATTACAGCACCACTTCTGTAGGTGCTGGCTTGCCAGCGATCCGGCAAACGCGGTTTACAGGCCGGGCGGCGGGAATTTGCTTACTTGACCCAACGCCGCTAAATTGCCTCTACCGCCACCGAGCAAGCAGCCATGCGCATAGACGGCTTTTCCTCTCAGTCCTATCCGATCAAGCGCAAGCCGCGTAAAGGCCAGGCGCTGGTGGATGAGTCGGTGGACGACAGCGAAGCCTCATTCGAAAACGTCCCCCAGGCTGCTCGCACTCAACCCCGCGGTGAGCGCATCAGCCAGTCACTGGTTCGCTCGCAAGACATGATCTTCCAGCGCTCGATGAGCAAAAACGCAGCCAGCGCTCTGGCCAGTTATCTGACCACCGCAGGCTTCATCGACTGGGAAATAGAAGAGCAGGTGCTGGACCTGTACATTTGACCCCATGACTGACCTTCCTTATTACCTGGGTTGCCCGTCCTGGAGCGAAAGCGCCTGGCGCGAAGGGCTGTACCCGCAGAATGCCCGGCCAGCGGATTTTTTAAGCCTGTACGCTCAAGTCTTCAACGCTGTCGAAGGCAATACCACCTTCTATGCCCGCCCCGCGCCAACCACCGTCGAGCGTTGGGCACAAAGCCTGCCTGAACACTTTCGCTTTACCGCCAAGTTCCCCCGGGATATCAGCCACGGCGGTGATCTGCGCGAACAAAACCACGCCGCCGAAGATTTCCTGCAGCTGTTGCGACCTCTGGGTGCGCGCGTGGCGCCACTTTGGCTACAACTCCCGGCCAGCTTCGGGCCTGCGCGTCTGGCAGAGCTGGTGAGCTTCATGGACGCCCTGGAGCGACCGTTAGCAGTTGAAGTGCGACACCCCGAGTTCTTCGCCAAAGGGGATAGCGAACGTTTGCTCAATCGCTTGCTGATGGATCGCGGGGTTGAACGTATTTGCCTGGATCCGCGGGCGCTGTTCAGTTGCACTTCCACCGATCCGGCGGTGCTTCACGCCCAGGCGAAAAAGCCCAGAGTGCCGCCTCGTCCGGCTGCGTTCACCCCATTCCCGCAAGTGCGTTTTATCGGTCGCCCAGAGCTGGAAGCCAACGACCCGTATCTAGTGCCCTGGATTGAAAAGGTCGCGGGGTGGATCGAGGAAGGGCGCACGCCTTATGTATTTCTTCATACGCCGGACAATCACCGCGCACCGGAACTGGCGCGGCGATTTCATCAGCAGTTGAGCGAAAGGTTACCGGGGCTGCCCGCATTGCCGCAGTTGCACCAACCCCAGGCGACAGAGCAGTTGGGGCTGCTCTAGGCCGCCAGGCGCAAGTTGTTGAGGACCACCGGCCTGGCCCAGCTCAGGTCGAAGTCCATGGCCCGTTGTTGCTCGATCAGGGTCAAAGGCTCGTAAGGCTCGGCAGGTTTGTCGAGCAGGTCCAGCTCGAACTCGGCGATCGGCAAGCGCAATGGCTTGGGTTCAGGCGCCGGGCCCGGATCAGGCAGCGGATGGCCGAAAGCCATAACGACCGGCCGTACCCATGTGGTTTCGAAGTCCTGTTGATGCTGCTGCGCACTCACTTCTTCTGCGGCAAACGGTGTGGCAGGCGGTGGCAGCAAATCCGGGTCGAACTCGGCAATCGGTAAAAACAACGCCTCAGGGGGCTGCAGCTCGGTATCCTGCACTTCGCAATGTCGCTGGGTCACGATAGTGCCCAGCAGGTCGCTGCCACCATGGGGCTCTGCCTGTTCATCCACGGCCACCGGGGCTGCATCAATCGCGGGATACTCTTGCGTCGCGCACTGTTCTGCCAATGCCTGGGCGTAAAAGTCCTTCCACAGATGGTTGACGCTACCTGTGATCTGCGAATTGTGCCGGCCAAAGTCGCCAATCGGGGCGATAAAGCCGATGGATGTGGAATGAATGTCTGACATAGCTCTCGGTCGACGCCCGGCTCTGGCAAAATGCCGGATATTTCATTTATCGGCAGCCTTTGCCGATCATTAAATTTTTGAGCGTGTTTTTAGATGAGTGAGCAAGCAGCAGGCTGTCGTATCAAAGTCGAAGCGTTGGGCGAGGCCTATCAGGCCCTGGCCGGGCAATGGGCTGAACGTCTGGGTCTGCCTCTGGCCGAGCCCCAGGCTGAGTTCGCCTTGCAAGTCGGTGCGCAGGGGTTGCAGTTGCAGCAACTGGGGCCGGATGCTCCGGGCCCGGTGCGGGTCGACTTTGTAGAGGGGGGCGCTGCCCACCGGCGTTTGTTTGGCGGTGGCACGGGGCAGATGATTGCCAAGGCGGTCGGTGTGCAGCAGGGCGTGCGCCCCCGGGTGCTGGACGCCACGGCGGGGTTAGGCAAGGACGCGTTCGTGCTGGCGAGCCTGGGCTGCGAAATGAGTCTGATCGAACGTCAGCCGCTGATCGGAGCGTTACTTGAAGATGGTCTGGCCCGCGGCATGGACGACTTTGAAGTGGCGCCGATCGTGTCGCGCATGCACTTGCTCAAGGGCAACTCGATTGAGGTCATGCGCAACTGGGAAGGCGAGCCGCCGCAAGTCATCTACCTCGATCCGATGTTCCCGCATCGTGAGAAAACAGCCCTGGTGAAGAAGGAAATGCGCCTGTTTCGGCCATTAGTGGGCGATGACAATGATGCGCCGGCCTTGCTTGAAGCGGCTTTGGCGCTGGCCAGTCACCGTGTGGTGGTCAAGCGTCCACGCAAGGCGCCGTGCATTGCCGGGCCCAAACCGAGCCATGCGCTGGACGGCAAATCGAGCCGTTACGATATTTATCCGAAGAAAGCGTTGAAGCCCTGAGCCCGATATTCCCCCTGTAGGAGTGAGCTTGCTCGCGAGCTTTCAAGAGCAAAAGATCGCGAACAAGCTCGTTCTTACAGGGACAGTGTGTTCAGAGCGGACGATACGCCCGCATAAATACACTCACCACTTCCTGTACGTGAGCCTCGGCGCCGGCATCGTCCAGCGGCTCGCCGCAGCCGTACAGCAGGCGAAAGTTGGGTGAGCCCTTGAGCATGCAAAAGAAGTGCTCGGCCGCATAGTGCGGCTGATCAATCTGCAACTCGCCGGTGCGGTGGATTTTTTCCAGCAGCCGCTCCATCTCCTGCACCAGTCGCTCTGGGCCCGCCTCAAAGAAAATCTGCGACAACTGGGGGTCCTGGCTGCCCTGGGTCATCATCAGTCGATGCAGGTTGAGTGACTCCTGGCTGTTTATCAGCGCATGAAAACCTCGGGCAATGTTTAACAGCACCGCGTCGATCGGCGCACCACCAGGCAATTCAAAAAACAATTCCGGCAACTGTTCCGTGCACTTGGCCATGATCGCCGAGGAGAAGAGTGTCTCCTTGTCGGTGAAGTGGCTGTACACAGTCAGTTTTGACACCCCGGCCAGGCCTGCGACCGCGTCCATGCTGGTGCTGGCATAGCCATGGTTCAGAAACAGGGTCTTCGCCGCGTCAAGGATCAACTGGCGTTTTGCCATGTCCTTGGGGCGCCCGGGTGCATTGGGGGGTAAAGGATTGTCGGACATTCTCGTTTATTACTGGACTGGTGAGTTTGGTATTAATAACATGCCGCCCAGTATAAATATTCCAAGCCCTATTAGCGAAAGGTCATCTCCATGTTGCGCCATGTATTGCCCCGCGCTGTGCCTGTGTGTCTGGTGTTTGTGTTATCCGCGTGCGGGCATGAAGAGCCCGCTCAAATCAGCATCAGCCCGGCAATGGTGGTGCAGCCACAGCCTTCTGCGCTGGCCAACCAAAGTTATCCGGGTGAAGTCCGGGCCCGGTTTGACCCGCAATTGGCGTTTCGTATCGGCGGCAAAGTCACCAGGCGCCTGGTCGAGGAAGGCGAGCGGGTCAAGGCCAACCAGCCGCTGGCTGAGCTGGACCCGCAAGATGTGCGTCTACAACTGGAGGCGACCCGCGCCCAGGTTGCCGCAGGGCAGGCCAATCTGAATCTGGTGCGTGCGGAGCGTGATCGCTACAAAACCCTGCTCGACCGGCAGATGGTCAGCCGGTCGCAGTTCGATAATGCCGAGAACCTTTATCGCTCTGGTGAAGCCCGGCTCCAGCAGCTCAAGGCCGAGCAGGATGTGGCCAGCAATCAGGCCAGCTACGCGGTGTTGCGTGCGCCTCAGGACGGGGTGATCGCCCGGCGCCAGGTTGAAGTCGGTCAAGTGGTGGCCGCCGGCCAGACGGTATTTACCCTGGCAGCCGACGGCGAGCGTGAAGTGCTGATCAGCTTGCCGGAGCAAGCCTTCGCTCGATTCAAGATTGGCATGCCGGTGGCGGTGGAGCTGTGGTCGCAGCCCGATCAGCGCTTCAGCGGCCGTATTCGCGAACTGTCACCTTCGGCCGACCCCAAGTCGCGGACCTTTGCTGCCCGTATCGCCTTCACCGCAGGCAAGGTGCCGGCCGAGCTGGGGCAAAGTGCCCGGGTCTTCATTCAAAGCGAAGGTGTGAGCCCGTTGTCGGTGCCGCTGTCGGCATTGAGCGCCGAAAATGGTGCGACCTATGTCTGGCGTGTCGGCCAGGGCAACAAGCTGGAGCAGGTGCCCGTGCAGGTGGGGCCATACGGCGAGAAAAGCGTGCCGGTGCTTGAGGGGCTCTCGGCTGACGATTGGATCGTGTCGGCCGGGGTGCACGTGTTGCATCCAGGGCAGCAAGTGCGTCCGGTTGACCGCTCAAACCGAACGATCAACGTTGCAGGCAAGGAGTAATCCCGATGGGTTTCAACCTTTCCGCCTGGGCGTTGCGTAATCGTCAAATCGTTCTGTTTCTGATGCTGTTACTCGCCATCGTCGGTGGTCTTTCCTACACCAAGTTAGGGCAAAGCGAAGATCCGCCATTCACCTTCAAGGCCATGGTGATCCGCACATTATGGCCGGGCGCCAGTGCCGAGGAAGTCTCGCGCCAGGTGACCGAGCGCATCGAAAAGAAACTGATGGAAACCGGCGAGTACGAGCGCATTGTGTCGTTCTCCCGCCCGGGTGAGTCGCAAGTGACCTTTATGGCCCGTGACTCGCTGCACTCGGCGCAGATTCCGGAGCTGTGGTATCAGGTCCGGAAAAAAATCAGCGACATCCGCTACACCTTGCCACCGGATATCCAGGGACCGTTTTTCAACGATGAGTTCGGCACCACTTTCGGCAATATCTACAGCCTCAGTGGCGAAGGTTACGACTATGCGGTGCTTAAGGATTACGCCGATCGCATCCAGATCCAGCTGCAACGGGTAAAGGATGTGGGCAAGGTCGAGTTGCTTGGCCTGCAGGACGAGAAGATCTGGATCGAACTCTCCAACCTCAAGCTCGCCACCCTGGGCCTGCCGTTGGCGGCTGTGCAACAGGCTCTGCAGGAGCAAAACGCAGTCTCTGCCGCAGGCTTCTTCGAGACCCCGACCGAGCGTGTGCAATTGCGCGTGAGCGGTAATTTCAAAACCGTGGAAGAGATCGAGCGGTTCCCGATTCGGGTGGGGGAGCGCACGTTGCGGATCAGTGATGTCGCCGATGTGCACCGTGGCTTTAATGACCCACCGGCACCACGCATGCGTTTTATGGGGCAGGATGCCATTGGCCTGGCCGTGGCGATGAAAGACGGCGGCGACATCCTGGTGCTGGGCAAGGCGCTGGAGGCCGAGTTTGAAAGGATCCAGCGAAACCTCCCGGCGGGAATGCAACTGAGCAAGGTCTCGGATCAGCCGGCTGCGGTGAAATCCAGCGTCGGCGAATTCGTCCAGGTGCTGGTGGAGGCCCTGGCGATCGTGTTGCTGGTGAGTTTCTTCTCGCTCGGCGTGCGCACCGGCATGGTGGTGGCACTGACGATCCCGCTGGTGCTGGCGATGACATTCGCCGCCATGCATTACTTCGGTATCGGCCTGCACAAGATCTCGCTGGGGGCACTGGTGCTGGCGCTGGGCTTGCTGGTGGACGACGCGATCATTGCCGTGGAAATGATGGCGATCAAGATGGAGCAGGGTTACGACCGGCTCAAGGCGGCGAGTTTTGCCTGGACCAGCACGGCGTTCCCGATGTTGACCGGCACACTGATTACTGCAGCAGGCTTTCTGCCGATTGCCATGGCGCAGTCGAGCACCGGGGAGTACACCCGTTCCATCTTCCAGGTCGTGACCATTGCGCTGCTGGCGTCGTGGATTGCGGCGGTGATATTTGTGCCGTATCTGGGGGCATTGCTGTTACCGGACCTGGCGAAGATTCATGCCCAAAAGCACGGCACCGGCGCCGGAGTTCCGGACCCTTACGCCACCCCTTTTTATCAGCGCATTCGTCGGCTGGTGGAGTGGTGCGTACGTCGGCGCAAGACCGTCATTACTCTGACTGTGCTGTTGTTTCTGGGCTCGGTGGTGCTGTTCAAGTTTGTGCCGCAGCAGTTCTTCCCGGCCTCTAGCCGTCTGGAGCTGATGGTCGATATGAAACTGGCCGAAGGCGCGTCGTTGAGCAACACCACCGAGCAGGTAAAACACCTCGAAAGCCTGCTCAAGGATCACCCCGGGATAGCCAACTATGTGGCTTACGCGGGCACCGGTTCTCCGCGTTTTTACTTGCCACTTGATCAGCAACTGCCAGCGGCCAGCTTTGCCCAGTTCGTGGTATTGGCCAAGACCATTGAGGATCGTGAAACCCTGCGTACCTGGTTGATCGAGACCCTGAATCAGCAGTTTCCGGGGGTTCGCTCACGGGTTACCCGCCTTGAAACGGGTCCACCTGTGGGTTACCCGGTGCAGCTGCGGGTAACGGGCGAGCACATAGAGGAAGTGCGGGCGCTGGCACGCAAGGTTGCGGCCAAGGTTCGGGAAAACCCTCATGTGGCCAACGTTCACCTGGACTGGGAGGAGCCGAGCAAAGTGGTGTACCTCAATGTCGATCAGGACCGGGCGCGGGCCCTGGGCGTGAGCACGGCGAACTTGTCGCACTTCCTGCAAAGCACCTTGCTCGGCTCATCTGTCAGCCAGTACCGCGAAGACAACGAGTTGATCGAAATCCTGTTGCGCGGCACACCCCATGAGCGTACCGAGTTGTCGCAGCTGCCGAGCCTGGCCGTGCCCACCGACAATGGCCAGAGCGTCGCCTTGTCGCAAATAGCGACCCTGGAATATGGCTTTGAAGAAGGCATTATCTGGCACCGTAACCGTCTGCCGACCGTGACGGTACGCGCCGATATTTATGGCAAGGAGCAACCAGCGACGCTGGTGCAGCAGATTCTTCCGACACTGCAAGATGTGCGTGCAGAACTTCCTGACGGCTATTTGCTGGAGGTGGGTGGCACGGTCGAAGACTCGGCCCGCGGGCAGGACTCGGTAAAGGCCGGATTTCCGCTGTTTATCGTGGTGGTACTGACCTTGCTGATGGTGCAGCTGCGCAGTTTTTCGCGCATGGTGATGGTGTTTTTGACCGCGCCTCTGGGGTTGATCGGGGTGACCTTGTTCTTGCTGGTGTTCGGCAAGCCCTTCGGCTTTGTGGCGATGCTTGGCACCATTGCGCTGTCCGGGATGATCATGCGCAACTCGCTGATTCTGGTGGACCAGATCGAGCAGGACAAGGCCGCGGGGCTGGACCCATGGCAAGCGATTATCGAAGCCACGGTACGCCGTTTCCGCCCGATCGTACTGACCGCCCTTGCGGCGGTGCTGGCGATGATTCCGCTGTCACGCAGCGTGTTCTTCGGGCCTATGGCGGTAGCGATCATGGGTGGACTGATTGTGGCGACAGCACTGACCCTGCTGTTCCTGCCTGCACTGTATGCGGCGTGGTTCAAGGTGAAGAAAGCCTGACCCTGGCCTGAGGTGGGGGCATTGCTGGCGTGAATCTATCGCTGGCAAGCCAGCTCCCACAGTGGGTGGGCATTGTTGATGTGGGAGCTGGCTTGCCAGCGATGCAGGCAACTCCAGCCCCACAGGATCATGCGGTGTTTATTGTTGAACCTGATCGACCCGCAGGCGGATGGGTTGCTGGGTCTTGGCATTCAGGTCAACGCTGTTGCGTTCAGTGTTGATGAACAGCAATTGGCCCTTGTCTTCGATCCGCGCGCTGACGGCGTAGGTGTGGCCCGGTTTGACTTCGGCCGGGTCATAGCTCAGGTGAAAAGGCAGCGGAACCTGGCCTTGGATCGGGCCGCTTTGCCTGGCCAGCGTGACTGCCGGGGCGTCGGCCAGCGATACATCTTGCAGGCTCACTTCAAGGGTAGCGCCAGGCGGCAGGGCGATACGTTGCAGGTAAAACACTTCACCATCGAGAGAGGCTTGCGGGGCAGGTGTCATCGAACTGCAGGCTCCGAGCAGGGCGGTCAGGCTGAGAACAAGGATTTTTTTCATGGGAAGACTCCATTGGGCAGGCTTCAACGCAAGGCGTTGAGTGAATCAAGTCACCTGCCTGCCAGACGCCTTGTGCATCTGACAGGCAGGTTTACTTATTAAGAGGGTTTTTCCAAAGACAGCGGCGTGTCATCCGCGGCATCTTCGGCACGATGCAAGGCCACCTGACGGATCGACAGGCGAATCTCGGCGGGCAATACACGTTTGGCAGCACCTTCGGCCAGTTCGCCGAGCAGTTCGTGATAGCTCAGCTTGCCGTTGGCGTCGCGGCGCAATACGTCTTCTTCGAGCAGCGTCTGGATAAAGTGGCGGAACAGGCTCTTGTCGAAGAACTCCGGGGCATTGAGCCCGTGCAGGATCGACAGGCGCTGGGCCATCATGGTGCACAGGTCTTCCAGCTCTTCGGCGCTCAAGGTGTTCTGGCCGCTGTTAAGCAGCAGCGAGATGGCCATATAGAAGCGCTGCAGGGTTTGCGCAATGCTCCTGGACAGCAGCGTCAGCAATACAAAATGCCGTGAACTCGGGGCAGGGCGCAGGTACACATCGTTTTCAAAGCGCAGCAAACCCTGTTCGACAAAGGCTTCAAGCCATTGGTCCACCACTCCCTCCAGCTCATCCTCGGACCAGCGAATAAACAGCTCCGACTGCAGGTACGGATACAGGGCGTGGGTGTAACGCAGGATTTGCTCGCGGGTCATGCGCGAGGCGCTTTGGAAGAAGCTGGCCAGTAATGCCGGCAACGCAAAAATGTGCAGCACGTTGTTGCGGTAGTAGGTCATCAGGACGGCGTTTTGCTCATCCAGATACAGCACCTTGCCCAGCGCATCGCTCTGCTCGGAGAGCAGGTCCATGCTTTTTACGTGTTCGATCAGCGCCCGACCGTCCCCCTCGGGCAAGGTGGTGTGCGATGAGTAGGGCACCCGGCGCAGCAGGGCCAGGTACAGGTCCAGCACGCGGGCCATTGCCCGGTCATCCAGCGCCAGTTTGCTGGTGGACAGGAGCACCAGTGCCACCAGGTTGACCGGGTTGATGGCCGCGGCTTCGTTCAGGTGCCGGGCGACTTTCTCTCCCAGGCGATTAGTGGTCGCGTGCAACCACTCAGGCCGGTACAGCGGGGCAAGTTCCTGCTGACGCCAACCTGGCTGTTCAACGTCCAGAAACTCGGCAAGTTTGATCGGTTCGCCGAAATTGACCGCCACCTGGCCGAATTTTTGTTTCTTGAGGGCGCCGATCACTTTGAAGATGTCGAAAATGGACTCTTTTTTCTTGCTCGCCCCGCGCAGTTCGCCGAGGTAGGTCCGGCCTTCGAGCACACGTTCGTAACCGATATACACCGGTACAAAGACGATCGGCATACGCGATGAACGCAAGAAACTGCGTACGGTGATGGCCAGCATTCCGGTTTTTGGTTGCAGCATGCGCCCGGTGCGCGAGCGACCGCCTTCGACGAAATACTCGACCGGGAAGCCTTTGGTGAACAGGGTGTGCATGTACTCGTTGAACACCGAGGTGTACAGCGGGTTGCCCTTGAACGTGCGGCGCATGAAAAATGCCCCGCCACGGCGCAGCAGGCGGCCCATCAACGGCATATTCAGATTGATCCCGGCGGCGATATGCGGCGGGGTCAGACCGTTGCGAAACAGCAGGTAGGACAGCAGCAGGTAGTCGATATGGCTACGGTGGCAGGGCACGTAGACGATTTCATGACCCTGAGCGACGTTCTGCACGCCCTCGAGGTCGTGGATCTTGACCCCGTCGTAAATCTTGTTCCAGAACCAGCTCAATATCACTTCAAAAAAGCGGATCGCCGTGTAGGTGTAATCCGAAGCGATTTCGTTGGCGTAGCGCAGTGCCTGGGCTTTGGCTTTTTCCGGGGAGATATTCTCGCGCTCGGCTTCATCCAGGATCGCCTGGCGTACAGACGGTTCCTTGACCAGGCCTTTCACCAGATTACGCCGGTGAGACAGGTCGGGGCCGATGGTGGCGGTTTTGAGGTTGCGAAAGTGCACCCGCAAAATGCGTTGAGCCATGCGCACTGTGCGCTCGTGGCCTTTGTTGAGGTCAATCAGCTCGCGCAGGTGAATCGGTGCGGAAAACTGCACGCGGGTTTTTCGGCCCAAAATAAGAATGCGCAGCATGCGGCGCAGGCGCCCGGTGACCGCCCAACTGTCGGCAAACAGCAATTTCCAGGGGCTGGACTCGCTGTCGGGTGACTGGCCCCAGAACACGCTGACCGGGATGATTTGCGCATCTTCGGCCGGGTTCAGGGTCAAGGCGTCTACCAGACGGGTCAGTGCAGGCGGGGCCCCACGCTTGTCCTGACGTCCCAGCCAGTCGGGCTCGGGGGTCAGGTAAAAGAATGCTTCGGGCTCAATCATTTCGCCCACGGCAACCGGTAGCACCGGCCGTGGCAGGCCGGCCTTGGTGCATTCGGCGTCGATAACTGCCAATTCGCTCAGTGAGGGCGATTGCAGGACGTAGAACACCGGCCGGCTGCGATCCAGATTCAGTGATAAAGACGACTGATTGATCGTCTCCGACCGCACCCACAGGTACAGCAAGCGACGCAGCGCGCCAAATACAAGACGACGGAATGGGGAGCGGGTCATACGGCTTCTGCGTTAGTGGATTTAAACGAGTGTTTACTCGTGCCGGTAGTGTGCCGTATCTCTGGAAAATCGGCAAAAAAGCAGCGAACTAATATTGATTGAGTGTTTTTTTTGCTGACTTATACTCGGGGATCTTTCGCCATGCTGCGTAAGACCCAGTCTGCAAAAGCTAAGTTCGAGCGAAAGATCTCAAAGGGCTGATTGTAGAGCCCGATCAATAATAAAAGGGGGAAGGATTCATGAGTACGCGCGTAACAGGCAGTGTGAAATGGTTCAACGACGCCAAAGGCTACGGTTTTATTCAGTGCGCTGATGGCGCCGATGTGTTCGTGCATTACCGTGCCATTCGCGGCGAAGGTCATCGCTCCCTGGCAGAGGGACAACAGGTCGAATACACCCAGATCAAGGGTGACAAGGGCTTGCAGGCTGAGGATGTCGTGGGGTTGTAACAACAGGCCCGCTGGCTGATGAAGAACCTGTGGGAGCTGGCTTGCCTGCGATGCAAGCCAGCTCCCACATGGATTCAGCGCTTTCGCTCTATCAGGCCCCGGTTTTCCAAGTGATTTCTTCCTGACCGTCTTCGCTGATACGAATCCAGCGATCAGCGTCAGCTTCACCCTGTTCTTCTTCCCACGTACCCGGTGCGCAACGCACTTCCACGTTCAGCGCTTTGAAAGCAGCCTGGGCGCAGGCAATGTCGTCGTCCCAGGGCGTTTGATCGCTCTCGAGGTACAGGCTGTTCCAGTTGCCGACAGCATTCGGCACCCAGGTCACAGGCACGTCACCTGCGGTGCATTTCCAGACCTGTCCCTTCTTTTCCCACTCGGTGCAGCTTCCGAACACTTCAGCAAGCCAGTTTCTGACGAGTGAATGACCGGACTTTGTCTCTTTCAGGTAAATCTCAATATCGGGCTGGCGCATGGATGTCCTCACTGCGTATCTGAAAAATCCATTCGCGGATTAGTCGGGCCAGGGGCGTGTGCCCCTGGCCGTAAAGTGGGTTATTGAAGAACGAAGTAATCGTAGCGCATCGACACCGTGACCACTAAAGGCTCGGGGTGCTCGATGACCTGGGCCCGACGCTCGGCACTGGCACGCCAGCCATGGGGGGTCATGGCCAGCAAGTTGGCGCGGTCCCGGGGTTCACTCAAACTGAGCACGAACTCCAGGGTTTCACTGTGTTGCAACTGCATGCCTTCAGGTACCAGCGCCAGGTGCTTGTCGTCGGCATAGTCGCGTACTTCGTCGTACAGCCGCTCACGCAACTCCATCAGGTGCCCGCGGGTTGGTCCTACGCGCATCAAGCCGCCGCCCGGGCTGAGCAGGCGCCTGGCTTCGAGCCAGTCCAGCGGGCTGAACACGCTGGCCAGAAACTGGCAGCTGGCGTCGGCCAATGGCACCCGGGCCATGCTGGCGATCAACCAGGTCAGTTGCGGGTTGCGTTTGCAGGCACGCTTGACGGCTTCGCGGGAGATGTCCAGCGCGTAGCCATCAGCGTCGGGCAGGGCCTCGGCGATTTGCGCGGTGTAGTAACCCTCGCCGCAACCGATGTCGAGCCAGCGCTGTGGCGCCCGCTCGGCGGCCAGTTCGGCCAGACGTTTGGCCACGGGCGCGTAATGACCTGCGTTGAGGAAGTCACGACGGGCTTCAACCATGGCCTGGTTGTCACCCGGGTCGCGGCTGTTTTTGTGCTGTACGGGCAGCAGGTTAAGGTAACCCTGGCGGGCGCGGTCAAAACGATGGCCCGCCGGGCAGGCCACGCCATTGTCGACCGCGTTGAGCGGCTGCGAGCAGATAGGGCAGGCAAGCATCAGGCGAGCAACTTGATCAGGGTCTGGTAGTAGATTTCGGTCAGCACGTCGAGATCGCTGGCCAGAACCCGCTCGTTGACCTGGTGAATGGTCGCGTTGACCGGGCCCAGTTCAACCACTTGCGTACCCAGGGTCGCGATAAAGCGCCCGTCCGAGGTGCCGCCGCTGGTGGAGGCTTTGGTCTCGCGGCCGGTGACCTGCTTGATGCTTGACGACACTGCGTCCAGCAGCGCGCCCGGCTCGGTCAGGAACGGCAGGCCGGACAGGGCCCACTCGACGTGCCAGTCCAGGTCGTGTTTGTCGAGGATGTCAGCAACCCGCTGTTGCAGGCCTTCAACCGTGGACTCGGTGGAGAACCGGAAGTTGAACACCGCAACCAGGTCGCCGGGGATAACGTTGGTCGCACCGGTGCCGGAGTTCAGGTTGGAGATCTGGAAGCTGGTCGGCGGGAAGAAGGCGTTGCCATTATCCCAATGTTCGGCGGCCAGTTCGGTCAGTGCGGGAACGGCCAGGTGAATCGGGTTTTTGGCCAGATGCGGGTAGGCCACATGACCTTGCACCCCGCGAACGGTGAGCTTGGCGCCCAGCGAACCGCGACGGCCGTTTTTAACCACATCGCCGACCAGGGTGGTGCTCGACGGTTCGCCGACGATGCACCAGTCCAGACGTTCATTACGCTCCCTGAAGCGCTCGATCACGGCTTTGGTGCCGTGATGGGCCGGGCCTTCTTCGTCACTGGTGATCAGGAACGCGACCGAACCCTTGTGGTCCGGGTAGTCGGCGACGAAGCGTTCGGCGGCGACCAGCATGGCTGCCAGGCTGCCTTTCATATCAGCGGCGCCACGGCCGCAGAGCATGCCGTGTTCATCGATCAGCGCGTCGAACGGGTCGTTTTGCCAGGCTTGTACCGGGCCGGTGGGGACCACGTCGGTATGGCCGGCGAAGCACAGCACCGGGCCTTCGTGGTTACCGTGGGTGGCCCAGAAATTGTCTACGTCTTCGATGCGCATGGGTTCGAGCTTGAAGCCGGCATCGCCCAGGCGCTGCATCATCAGCTTCTGGCAATCGGCGTCGATCGGGGTCACGGAAGGGCGACGGATCAAATCGCAGGCAAGTTGCAGGGTCGGCGAAAGGTCGGCGTGGGCCGTCATGGTGTGAACTCCGAGGCTGGGCGCGTATAGAGGCGGGCAAGGCACAAAAGGGCGGATATCTTAAAGCAAAACGGCGACCAGAGGCCGCCGTTTAGTGGTTGCGGTGAATTTATGCCGCTGGCTGCTCTTCTGGCGCTTCAACCGGTTTTGGCAGAGAAGACAAGAAGGCCATGACCAGCGCCGCCAGATACGGCAGCGATTGCACCAGCAGCATGACCACCCAGAAGCGCATGTCGTTACTCGGCAGGCCCTGGACCAGGAAAATCCCCAGAGCAGCGCCCCAGAGCAGCAGCATGATGAACACCTCTTCCCGGGCTTCCGAGATGGCGACCCAGAACCCGTGGTTGTCGGCGTTTTTCGGCGTGCGGAAGAACGGAATGCTGGTGGTGAAAAATCCGTACAGGACCGCTTTGGCGATGGTGTGGGACAGGGCCAGGCCTGCGAGGGCCGCGGCAAAGGCGTCCTTGAGGTTGACCCCCACGGCACGGCGGTACAGGAAGATGATCTTGCCCACCTTGAACACAAACAGTGCCAATGGCGGGATAGCGAAAATCAGCAGCGGCGGGTCAACCCGCGTCGGCACAATGATCATCGCCGCCGACCACAGCAGGGCGCCCACGGTGAAGAAGATGTTCATGCCGTCGGCCACCCACGGCAACCAGCCCGCGAGGAAGTGATAGCGCTGGCCACGGGTCAATTGCGTATCTTTGCCGCGCAACAGGCTGGAGGCGTGACGCTTGATAATCTGAATCGCACCGTAGGCCCAGCGGAATCGCTGCTTCTTGAAGTCGATAAAGGTGTCGGGCATCAGCCCTTTGCCGTAGCTATTGTGGGAATAGGCTGCGGAATACCCTTTTTCGAACACGCGCAGACCCAATTCAGCATCTTCACAGATACACCAGTCTGCCCAGCCAAGCTCTTCGAGCACGGAACGCCGGGTCATGGTCATGGTGCCATGCTGAATGATCGCGTCGCGGTCATTGCGGGTGACCATGCCGATATGGAAAAAGCCCTTGTACTCCGAGTAGCAGAGCTTTTTGAAGGTGCTTTCGTTCTGGTCGCGGTAGTCCTGGGGCGATTGCACGATGGCGATTTTCGGATCGGCAAAGTGCGGCACCATGTGTTTGAGCCAGTTGCGATCAACACAGTAATCGGAGTCGATCACGGCAATCACTTCGGCATCCGGCGCGGTGTGCGGGATCAGGTAGTTCAGCGCGCCACCCTTGAAGCCGGCCAGCGGGGCAACGTGGAAGAACTTGAAGCGCGGGCCAAGGGTTGCACAGTAGTCGCGTACCGGCTCCCAGACCGCCGGGTCCTTGGTGTTGTTGTCGATAATCAACACTTCGAAGTCCGGGTAGTCCAGGTTCGCCAGCGCATCGAGGGTCTGTTTGACCATCTCCGGCGGCTCGTTGTAGCACGGCACATGAATCGAAACTTTTGGCCGGTAGGCGTCTTCGTTTTCAACCGGCAGAAACTCGCGCCGCCGCTTGCGAATCCATACGGCCTCAGCCAGTTCATGGGCTTCGGTCAGAAGGACGATAAACACCCCGAATGCACCGAGCCCGAGCAGGATGCCCACGGTCAGACTGAACCAGGTGCTGTATTGCTGGCTGTAGTCGTAACCGATCCACACCAGCACTGACCCGCACAGAAACGCGGTGAAGGTCAGGAAGGTGCGGCCGCGCTGACGCAGGGCGGACCCGTCGATCAGCAACAACGCCAGCGACAGCAAGCCCATGACCACTGAACCAATGGCCAGTACCCGCCACTGCGGGATGGCGACGACCGGGCCTTCAAAGTTGAATTTTTGCTGGCGCGCAGCGTTGTACACGCCCCAGTACGCCCCTACCGAACCTTCATCGCTGGCTTTCCACGGTTGGTCGAAGGCTTCGATCACAAAGTAGTTGTAGCCGCGACGGTTCAGGGTATTTACCAGTGTGCGCAGGTAAATGGCCTGGTCTGCCGGGGTGGCATCGGCGCCACCGCGCATGCGGCCGTTGCTCGGCCAGCCAACCTCCGAAAGCAGCAGCGGTTTTTTCGGGAACATTTTTTTCAGGTCGCGGGCACGGTCCAGTACGAACTGGCCGGCTTTGTCCACGGGGATGAATTCCCAGTACGGCAAAATGTGCGCAGCGATCAGGTCGACGTGCTTGGCCAGCTGCGGGTATTTCTCCCAGATGTGCCATTGCTCGGAGGTGGTGACCGGAACCTTGACGGCAGCCCGCACCCGGTCCAGCAACACGATCAAGTCTTCCGGGGTGATCTCTTCACGGAACAGGGCTTCGTTACCCACCACAACCCGCACTACGCTGCGCGAATTATTGGCCAGTTCGATGGCTTTCTGGATTTCGCGCTCATTGCGCTCAAGGTCCGGGCTGATCCAGATCCCGATGGTGACCCGCAAACCGAATTCTTCCGCCAGCTTGGGAATATCGCCCAGGGTGCCGTCAACCGAGTAAGTCCGGATGTTGTCGGTCAGCTTGCTCATGATCTCCAGATCGCGACGCATTTCATCGTCGGTCGGGTACTGGTCTTTCTGCGGGTACTGGCCTTGCTGGAACGGCGAGTACGAAAAACCGGAGATTTGCTCGGGCCAGTTGGGCGCAGAGACCGGGCGATTGATCAGCGCCCAGAAGCCGGTGAACAGAGCGGCGATGGCCAGCACCACCACCAGGTTGAGTCCAAATTTACGCGATGACATAACTTTTTCGGGTTCCAAAAGGAGTGGAACGAAGATCGTTCGGCAGAGACCAAGCGGCGCGCATCCTACACTGCGCTCTGACCTACCGTATAGCGCACGGAATCAGGTCCGGCGTTTGGCAGCGACTGCCTGTTTAAGTTCTTTCTTTATTACTTGTAGCTCTTATCTAGTTGCTCCAAAGGTTATTAAAGCAGGCTTGGTCGCATCGCCTCTAGGAAAGATACAAAACCACAGGTCATCCCCCTATAATGCGCGCCGGTTTTAGGGTGATGGTCATGAGTACAGAAGATCCGCGGTTTGCCGGCGTTGCCCGGTTATATGGCATAGAAGGCCTGGAGCGGCTGCGTGCAGCGCATGTGGCAATCGTCGGTGTGGGCGGCGTCGGGTCGTGGGCGGCAGAAGCCATTGCCCGCTGCGGTGTGGGCGAGATTTCGCTGTTTGACCTGGATGACGTTTGCGTCAGTAACAGCAATCGCCAGTTACATGCCTTGAGCTCAACCATTGGTCGGGACAAGGTCGAAGTGATGGCCGAGCGTCTGCGCCAGATCAATCCTGACTGCACGGTGCATGAGGTCGCGGACTTCGTGACCCGCGAAACCATGGCCGAGTACATCACCCCTAATATTGATTGCGTGATCGACTGTATCGACAGCGTGAATGCCAAGGCGGCACTGATTGCCTGGTGCAAGCGGCGCAAGATCCAGATCATCACCACCGGTGGTGCGGGCGGGCAGATTGACCCGACGCTGATTCAGGTGTGCGATTTAAACCGTACCTTTAATGATCCTCTGGCTTCAAAAGTGCGATCGACCTTGCGCCGCGATTATGGCTTCTCGCGCACCATGACCCGTCATTACAGCGTGCCGTGCGTGTTTTCGACCGAGCAACTGCGTTATCCAAAACCTGACGGCAGCATTTGCCTGCAGAAAAGTTTTGTCGGGGATGGGGTCAAGCTTGATTGTGCCGGGGGATTCGGCGCGGTGATGATGGTGACGGCCACTTTTGGCATGGTTGCAGCCACTAAGGCCGTGGACAAGATAGTGGCGGGTGTGCGGCGGCCTTCGGAGCGGGTCAAACCAGCTCCCACAGGCTCTTAACGCATAACTCTGTAGGAGCGAGCTTGCTCGCGAGCTTCTCAAGATTGCCGCGTTTACTCGCCATTCAATCTGGCTCGATAAATAGCTCGCGAGCAAGCTCGCACCTGCAGCATCGGATCGGGCAAACCCTGGCAATGCGTTCAGCTTGCCAGTTCCCGCATCCGCTGCAGCACCGCATTCAGGCCATTGCTGCGTGACGGTGACAGCTGGCGGCTCAGGCCCAACTGATTGAACCAGGCGGGCAAATCCACCTCTTGCAGTTGCTCAGTGGACAAGCCATTGACCCGTGCCAGCAACAGTGCCACCAGACCCCGGATCAATCGCGCATCGCTGCTGGCAGCAAATTGCCAGCGGCCGTCTTGAAGCGTACCGACCAGCCACACCTGGCTTTCGCAGCCATGCACGCGGCTGGTCTCGTTTTTGTCCGCTTCGTTCAGCTCTGGCAGGTGTTGGCCCCATTGCATCAGCAGGCGCGCGCGTTGTTCCCAGCTATTGCAGTGTTCAAAGCTGTCGAGGGCGGCCTGTGCGTCAGCGGGCAAGGTCATCGCAGCAACTCCAGCGCCTGATCGAGGGCATCGAAGAAGCGCTCGATATCTTGCGAATCGTTGTACAGCGCCAGCGACACGCGGATGGCACCGGCCAGCCCGAAGCTTTTAAGCAATGGCATGGCGCAGTGATGACCGGCCCGTACAGCGATCCCTTGCTCGGTCAGCAGGTGTGCAAGGTCGGCATTGTGCACGCCCTCAACCACAAAACTCACCAGCGCCAGTTGTGGCGAACCCAGCAGGCGAAGCCCTTGGCGTTGTTTCAATCCGTCGATCAGCAGGGTGTGCAATGCGCCTTCGTGGGCTGCAACGGCTGCTTGATCCAGGGTGGACAAATAGCTGAGGGTCGCGCCCAGACCGATCACGCCGGCAATGGGCGGGGTTCCGGCTTCAAAGCCCAGCGGGGCGGGGCGAAAGGTCGCGCTCTGGTAGTCAGCTTCCTGCACCATCTCGCCGCCGAACTGCCAGTGCTGCAAGCGGGCCAGCGCGCCATGGCGGCCAAACAGCACGCCCACACCGTCCGGGCCATAGAGTTTGTGGCTGGAAAACACATAAAAGTCGCAACCCAGCGCATTTACGTCATGCCGGCCGTGGACGATGCCCTGGGCGCCGTCAACCACGGTCAGTGCATTTTGCGCTTTGGCCAGGGCCAGCAGCGCAGGCAGCGGCTGCCACACGCCGAGCACATTGGATAACTGGCTGACGGCCAGCAGGCGGGTGCGCGGGGTGATCAGGCGGGCGGCGGCTTCGAGGTCGATCACGCCGTCGGTATCCAGTGGCAGTACCACCAGACTCAGGCCTTTGCGCTGTGCCAGTTGTTGCCACGGCAGCAAGTTGGCGTGGTGTTCCAGGGCACTGATAACGATCTCATCGCCCTGGCTGAATTGGTGTTCCAGCCCATAGGCCAGAAGGTTCAGCGCCGAGGTGGCGCCGTGGGTGAAAACAATTTGCCCGCAGTCGCTGGCGTTGAGCCATTGCGTCACTTTCTGGCGGGTGTTTTCAAACGCCTGGGTCGCATGGGCGCCCGGCAGATGTTGGGCCCGGTGCACATTGGCTGCGCCATTGGCGTAGTAATGCTGCAGTGCGTCGAGCAGGGCCTGGGGTTTTTGCGTGGTTGCAGCGTTGTCCAGATAGGTCTGGTCCTGACGTTGCATGGCGGCGATGGCAGGGAAGTCAGCGCGCCAGGGAGAAGGCAAAAGCATGGTGTTCAAGGCTCTGTTGACGAGGCCAGAGGCTGGCCCCGTCAGTGGCAGACAGACGCTTAGTTGTGAGCGTGCAGTGCTTCGTTCAACTCGATGGCCGACTTGTGGGTTTTGCATTCCACCGCGCCGGTTTCCGAGTTGCGGCGGAACAGCAGGTCTGGCTGGCCGGCCAGGTCACGGGCCTTGACCACTTTGACCAGCTGGTTGTTTTCGTCCAGCAGCGCAACTTTGGTGCCGGCGGTGACGTACAGCCCGGACTCAACAGTGTTGCGGTCGCCCAACGGGATACCGATACCGGCGTTGGCGCCGATCAGGCAGCCTTCGCCGACCTTGATCACGATGTTGCCGCCACCCGACAGGGTGCCCATGGTGGAGCAGCCGCCGCCCAGGTCCGAGCCCTTGCCGACGAATACACCGGCCGAGACACGGCCTTCGATCATGCCAGGGCCTTCGGTGCCAGCGTTGAAGTTGACGAAACCTTCGTGCATCACGGTGGTGCCTTCACCAATGTAAGCACCCAGACGGATACGCGCGCTGTCAGCGATACGCACGCCGGCCGGGACCACGTAGTCGGTCATTTTCGGGAACTTGTCGACCGAGAACACTTCCAGCAAATCGCCGCGCAGGCGGGCTTCGAGTTGACGCTCGGCCAGCTCGCCCAGGTCGATGGCGCCCTGGCTGGTCCATGCTACGTTCGGCAGCAGCGGGAACACGCCAGCCAGGCTCAGGCCGTGGGGCTTGACCAGGCGATGGGACAGCAGGTGCAGCTTGAGGTAGGCCTCGGGGGTGGACGTCAGTGCAGCATCTTCGGCCAGCAGAGTGGCGACCAGCGGCTTGTGGCTTTCTGCCAGGCGGGTCAGCAGTGCCGCTTGGGCAGCGTCGATAGGCTTGGCGATTTCTGCCATTTGTGCCGCTTGCGCGGTGGTGAAGGTGATCGCCTGGTTGCCGCCGGTGTAGCCCAGGATCGGGGCGATGGCAGCGATCAGTTCGGCCGAAGGGTTGATCAACGGTTGGGCGTAAAACACTTCCAGCCATGCGCCTTGACGGTTTTGGGTGCCGACGCCGAAGGCCGCGCTGAACAGGGTAGTAGACATGCAAATACCTCTTACAAAAATAAATGGGCGGGCTTTAGCTCTGTTTTAAAGAAGGGCCGCCGCATAAAGATCTGGCTTGAAGCCAATCAGGGTTTTGTCACCGAGATCAAGCACCGGGCGCTTGATCATCGAGGGTTGGGCGAGCATCAGTTCAATGGCTTTGGCCTGGTCGAGATCGGCTTTGCGTTCGTCGTCGAGCTTGCGAAAGGTTGTACCGGCGCGATTGAGTACTACTTGCCAGCCGTGTTCGTTGCACCATTGGGTCAGGTGCTCGCGGTCAATACCGGCGGCTTTGTAATCATGGAAGTCGTAGCGCACTGCATGTTCATCCAGCCAGGTGCGAGCCTTTTTCATGGTGTCGCAGGCTTTGATGCCGAAAAGGTGCAACGTCTTGTTCGAATCGGTCACTGAATTGCCCCTCCTGTGGAGATGCCTGGAAATGAGCGGTCGCAGATTATGCCATGTGCAGCGCGCTTGGGCGCGGCCGGGTGCAAGCTTGGCATGTCTGTGTGACATGTCGTCGCATTGCGACTTTTGTTCAGCGGTCAGAGTTTGCCCTTAAAGGCTACTATGGTACGCAATGCAAATATTGTTGCCTGATATGTTTCAAGGCTTATTGTTCGGGAATCCTGCTGATATGCAAACTGCCTATACCGTCCTCATCTTGCTGATGCTGGTGGGTGTCTCGCGTTTATTGGGGCGTGTGATTCCACTGCCTTTACCTCTGGTGCAGATTGCTGCCGGTGCGGTGCTGGCGTGGCCAACCCTGGGGTTGCACGTGGCGCTGAACCCGGAGTTATTTCTGTTTCTGTTTTTGCCGCCGCTGTTGTTCTCGGACGGCTGGCGCATGCCCAAGCGTGAGTTCTGGCGCCTGCGGGGGCCCATTTTGACGCTGGCCGTCGGTTTGGTGCTGTTCACTGTGGTCGGTGCCGGCTACTTCATTCACTGGCTATTGCCGGCCATTCCTTTGCCGGTCGCCTTTGCGCTGGCTGCGGTACTGTCGCCGACGGATGCGGTGGCCGTATCGGCGATTGCTCAAAACAGGCTGCCGGCACCCTTGATGCATATGTTGCAAGGTGAGGCGTTGATGAATGACGCGACCGGCCTGGTGACCTTCAAGTTCGCCCTGGCGGCAGCCATCACCGGGGTGTTTTCGCTGGCCAATGCCAGCGTGACTTTTTTGCTGGTGGCCTGCGGCGGCCTGGCGATCGGTGTGGCGTTGAGCTGGGTTGTAGGGCGTATGCGCTCGTGGATGATTACACGCGGCTGGGATGATCCGGCCACGCATGTGGTGTTCATGCTGCTGCTGCCGTTTGCCGCTTATGTATTGGCCGAGCGCCTGGGGGCTTCGGGTATTTTGTCGGCGGTAGCGGCGGGGATGATGCAGAGCTGGCTGGATTTGTTGCCGCGTCAAACCAGTACCCGGTTACTGAACCGCAGTGTGTGGTCGCTGCTGGAATTTGCCTTCAATGGCCTGATCTTCTTGCTGTTGGGCCTGCAGTTGCCGGACATCATCAAGGCCGTCGTGCGGCTGGAGCCCACACTTTGGCCAACCTTGATGTATCGCTGCCTGGATGTGGTGGTGATCTTTATGGTCCTGGTGGCGCTGCGCTTTATCTGGGTGCAGAGCATCTGGCGCCTGTCTGTCCTCTTGCGCCGCTTGCGGGGCAAGGAGGAGCTGACCATGGTGCCGACCGCGCGCTCCTGCTGGTTGCTGACCGTGGGCGGGGTGCGTGGGGCGGTGACACTGGCGGGCGTGATGTCGGTGCCACTGCTGATCAGCGAAGGCCTGGATTTCCCGGAGCGCGAATTGTTGATCTTCATTGCCGCCGGGGTGATTTTGCTGTCATTGATCGTGGCCTGCATTTCCTTGCCCCTGTTGTTGCGCGGTATCCCCAAGAGTCCGGACGATGCCATGCGGGCTGAAGTACGAGAGGCGTGGCGGCGTACGGCGGAAGCGGCGATTCATGCGCTGGAGGTTGAAGAGGTGGTCGACCCCCAGAAGCAGGATGCGGCTCAGGCGGCTTTGGCTGCAGAGTTGAAGGCGCGGATCATGTCTGAATACCGGCATCAGCTCGAAGCATTCAATGACTCGGCGGAAGCCCAGGCGCTGGCGTCGCAGATGGACCAGCTGGAAAGCCGATTGCGGCTCAAGGCACTCAGGGCGCAGCGTCTGGAGTTGTACAGCTTGCGTCGCCACCACGAAATCGGCGATGACGTGCTCAGTGAAGTCTTGCGCGATCTTGACTTGAGCGAGGCGAACCTGGGAACTGTGAAGTAGCCCGGCATATGTAGGAGCGAGCTTGTCTCGCGATCTTTTGATCTTGAAAGATCACGAGGCAAGCTCGCTCCTGCAGGCTCAGGGGTTATTTGCGGCGCAGGATGAATTCGCGAATCCGCTCTGCGGCTTCTACGCACTCAGCCAGTGGGGCCACCAGCGCCATACGCACACGGCCGGCACCGGGGTTGAAGCCGTCGACTTCGCGGGACAGGTACGAGCCCGGTACCACCGTGACGTGTTCCTCGGCGAACAGGTCGCGGCAGAACGTTGCATCATCGCCTTCAACCCTGGGCCACAGGTAGAAGCCGCCATCCGGGCGCTGTACGTCGAGTACCGGGCTCAGGATTTCCAGCACGGCACCGAATTTTTCGCGATACAGGTCGCGGTTGGTGCGCACGTGGGCTTCGTCATTCCAGGCCGCAATGCTGGCCAGCTGGGTTTGCACCGGCATCGCGCAGCCGTGGTAGGTGCGGTATAGCAAAAACGCCTTGAGAATCTCGGCATCCCCGGCCACGAAACCCGAACGCAGGCCCGGCAGGTTGGAGCGTTTGGACAGGCTGTGGAAGACCACGCAGCGCTTGAAGTCTTCGCGACCCAGATCCACGCAGGCACTGAGCAGGCCCACAGGCGGCGTTTGCTCGTCGAAGTACAGCTCGCTGTAGCACTCGTCCGCGGCGATCACGAAGTCATGTTTGTCGGCCAGGGCGATCAGCTTTTTCAGGGTGTCGAGCGGGATCAGTGCGCCTGTCGGGTTGCCCGGTGAGCACAGGAACAGGATCTGGCAGTTGTCCCAGGTTTGGGCCGATACAGCGTCGAAGTCCGGGTTGAAGCCATGCTCTGCCAGGCACGGCAGGTAGTGCGGCTTGGCACCGGCAAGGAACGCTGCACCTTCGTAGATCTGGTAGAACGGGTTCGGGCTGATCACCAGCGCGTCGTCGCCACGGTTGACCACGGTCTGGGTGAAGGCAAACAGCGCTTCACGGGTACCGTTGACCGGCAGGATGTTGCGCGCCGGGTCGAGCCAGCCTGCTGGCACGTTGAAACGTCGCTCGGCCCAGCTGGCAATGGCTTCGCGCAGGGCAGGGATGCCCAGGGTAGTGGGGTAGACAGCCATCTGGTCCAGATTGTCGGCCAGCGCCTTGGCCACAAAGTCCGGCGAGCGGTGTTTGGGTTCGCCAATCGACAACGCAATCGGGCGTTTGTCGGCGTTGGGCTGCACGCTGCCAAGCAGGGCGCGCAGTTTTTCGAACGGATAAGGCTGCAGCTGGTTTAGAGCGTTGTTCATTGGATGCGGGTCTCGCTCGGCGGCGCTTAAATGCTCAGGCGCCACGGTTCAGGGGTTGAGTCTTTGTCGACGGTCAGCTGTTCAACGATGGCTTCCTGCAAGCGCATACACAGCTGCGGGTCGGACAGTGGCTGATTGTTTTCGTCAGTGATGAAAAATACGTCTTCGACGCGCTCGCCCAGGGTGGCAATCTTGGCGTTCTGCAGCGACAGGTCGAACTCCAGAAAGATCATCCCGATGCGGGCCAGCAGGCCCGGGCGGTCGGGAGCGCTGAGTTCCAGTACGGTCACCGGGCGTTGCGCGTCGTTGTGAATTGTTACCTGGGGCGCGAATGCAAAGTGCTTGAGCTGGCGCGGTACCCGACGCTGGATGATGTTGGGGTAGTCGTCGGGGTTGCGCAGGGCTTCGGTCAGCCCTGCGCGAATTTTTTCGATGCGCGCCGGGTTGTTGCCGATCGTGTCGCCATCATTGTCGAGCACGATGTAGGTATCGAGGGTGAACTGGCTGCTGGACGTGATGATGCGCGCGTCATGAATGTTCAGGTTGAGCTGGTCCATCGCCGCTACGGTTACGGCGAAGAAGTCATGCTGATCGGGCGCATAGATGAATATCTGGGTGCCGCCTTCGAATTCGCGCTGGGTGGTTTCCTTGATCAGTACCAGCGGGCCACCATCTGCCGGTTGTTGCAGGATGGCTTCAGTGTGCAGGGCCACATCCGCCGAGGTATGGCGCAGGAAGTAGTCGTCGCCCAGCTGTGACCAGAGTTGTTCCACGTCATCCTGGTCGTTGCCGTTGCGCACCAGTATGTCCAGTGCGGCGCTTTGGGTCTGGCGGATCTGCTCTTCGCGATCCACCGGATTTTCCAGGCCGCGACGCAGGGCCCGCTTGGTTTCGGTGTAGAGCTGGCGCAAAAGGCTGGCGCGCCATGAATTCCAGAGTGTCGGGTTGGTGGCGTTGATATCCGCCACGGTCAGCACATACAGGTAGTCGAGATGGGTCTCGTCGACCACGATCTGGGCAAAGTCATGGATGACCTGCGGGTCGGACAGGTCCTTGCGCTGGGCGGTGGTCGACATCACCAGGTGGTTTTGCACCAGCCACACAATCAGGCGTGTATCCCACTGCGGCAGCTGGTGGCGGATGCAGAACGCTTCGGCATCGACCGCGCCAATCTCGGAGTGGTCGCCATGCCGGCCTTTGCCAATGTCGTGATAGAGCCCGGCCAGGTAAATCAGCTCGGGCTTGGGCAGCTTGGCCATCAATTTGCTGGCCAGCGGAAATTTCTCTGACACCTGGGTGTACTGCAATTTACGCAGATGTTTGATCAGGTTCAGGGTGTGCGCATCGACGGTATAGATGTGGAACAGGTCGTGCTGCATTTGCCCGACGATAAAGCCGAATTCGGGCAGGTAGCGTCCGAGAATGCCGTAGCGGTTCATTCGGCGCAGGTTGCGATGAATGCCGATCTTGCACTTGAACAGCTCGATAAACAGGCTGGTGTTACGGATGTCCTTGCGGAAGTCGTCGTCGATCAGATAGCGGTGTTCGCGCAGCAGACGAATGGTGTCGGCGCGCACGCCTTTGATCTCGGGGTGCTGGGCCATCAGCAGGAAGATTTCGAGCATGGCAAACGGCGTGCGTTTGAACACATGGTCGCTGGTGGCCTCGATGTAGCCGTCATGCAGCTGGAAGCGCGAGTTCAGCGGGGTGGGCGGCGCAGCATCTTCGGGGGCCAGAATCACTTCTTCGAAGTGCTGGATGATCAGGTCGCTGAGCTGGGCGATGCTCATGACCACCCGGTAGTACTGCTGCATGAAGTTTTCGATGATTTGTTTGGTGTCCGCGCCAGTAAAGCCGAGCAGTTCGGCGATGCTGCGCTGGTGATCAAACAACAGGCGATCTTCAGAGCGCCCGGCCAGCATGTGCAGGGCATAGCGCACTTTCCACAGAAACTCTTGCGAGGAGGCCAGCAGGGCGTGCTCGCTTTCGACCAGAAAGCCTTCGCCTGCCAGGGCGCGCAGGTTGAGGGTTCCGTACTGGCGGCGGGCCACCCACAGAATGGTCTGGATGTCGCGCAGGCCCCCGGGCGAACCCTTGACGTTGGGTTCCAGGTTGTATTCGGTATCGTTGTATTTGTGGTGGCGGGCTTTTTGCTCGGCCCGCTTGGCCAGAAAGAAGTCTTTGCTGGGCCACATGTGTTCGGTGCTGGTGACGTCGAGCATGCGCTGGCGCAAGCGCTCGGGGCCGGCCACTGTGCGGCTTTCCATCAGGTTGGTGATGATGGTCAGGTCGGCGCGGGCCTGCTCGGCGCACTCGTCCACCGAGCGCACGCTCTGGCCTACTTCGAGACCGATGTCCCAGAGCAGCGTCAGAAAGCGTTCGATGGAGTCGCGGAAAATTTCGTGATCGGCGTTGTCGAGCAGAATCAACAGGTCGATGTCGGAGTAGGGGTGCAGTTCGCCGCGGCCATAACCGCCGACGGCCACCAGGGCGATATCGGCCTGGTCGCTCCAGCTGAACTGTTCCCACGCCTGTTGCAGGATATTGTCGACGAACCAGGCGCGATCTTCGATCAGGCGTCGAATATCACGGCCATTGCGAAAGCGCTCGTCCAGGACCTCTCGTGCCTGGCGGATCGCCTTTTTGAAAGCGGCAATGGGGCTTGCCTTCAATGCCAGTTCGGCCTGGAACTGGCCGCGGTCAAAAAGTTCGGGATCCACCTGCGGCATCGATTGGCTTTCCTATCGCTGTATAGCTTTTATATAGGGAGAATCTATATAGATGTCTTGAGGTGTCAGGCCGAGACGCGAGGGATGGTGTCATCGCTGCGCAGGGTGAAGATCTCGTAGCCCGTCTCGGTCACCAGCAGGGTGTGTTCCCACTGTGCAGACAGCTTGCGGTCCTTGGTGATGGCGGTCCAGCCATCGCCCAGGACTTTGGTATCGGCTTTGCCCTGGTTGATCATCGGCTCGATGGTGAAGGTCATGCCTGCTTTCAGTTCCATGCCGGTGCCAGCGCGACCGTAGTGCAGGATTTGCGGCTCTTCGTGGAACACCTTGCCAATACCGTGACCGCAGAATTCGCGTACGACCGAGAAGCCGTTCTTTTCAGCGTGCTTCTGGATGACTTCGCCGATGTCGCCCAGGCGGCAGCCCGGCTTGACGATTTCGATGGCCTTGTACATGCATTCCTGGGTCACCTGCGACAGGCGCTCGGCCCATACCGGCACTTTGCCGACGTGGAACATGCGGCTGGTGTCGCCGTGGTAGCCGTCCTTGATCACAGTGACGTCGATATTCAGGGTATCGCCGTCTTTTAGGACTTTGTCGCCCGGGATGCCATGGCACACCACGTGGTTGATCGAGGTGCAGATGGACTTCGGGAAGCCTTTGTAGTTGAGCGGCGCGGGGATGGCCTGCTGCACATTGACGATGTAGTCATGGCAGATGCGGTCCAGCTCTTCGGTGGTAACGCCGGGCTTGACGTGTTCGGCGATCATTTCCAGGACTTCGGCGGCCAGTTTGCCGGCGATACGCATTTTTGCGATGTCCTCGGGAGTTTTGAGGGTGACGGTCATTCGGGCTCTCTTCGCGCGTTGGCGCTCATCATCAGGATTTCGGGGGGTGCTGTGGTGCTGCACACCGCCATAAAAATGCGATTCTAACAGACGGTCGGCGATAATCATGAGCCTCTCGCCATCGCTTCTCTTAATAGAATGGGGCATTCTGGCTCTATTGCGGACCCTGTGCAAAAGGGCGAGGAAGAAAGTCTGAATCCGTGTTTCGTTTTTTGCGCATCTTGTGGTATAAAATGCGCCGCTTTCCGGGTATAGCCCGCTAAGCACAAACCCACACACGTATCGACACGATGACCTGGGTGCCTTCAGCTCGAAGCTGCTGGTTGGTCGTTGGGATACGTGGAGGCCTAACCCGACTTATTAAGGAACTACCATGTCCCAAGTCAACATGCGCGATATGCTGAAGGCCGGTGTGCACTTCGGTCACCAAACCCGTTACTGGAACCCGAAGATGGGTAAATACATCTTTGGCGCGCGTAACAAGATCCACATCATCAACCTTGAAAAAACCCTGCCAATGTTCAACGAAGCTCTGACTTTCGTAGAGCGTCTGGCCCAGGGCAAAAACAAGATTCTGTTCGTCGGCACCAAGCGTTCCGCTGGCAAGATCGTTGCTGAAGAAGCAACCCGTTGCGGTTCGCCGTACGTCGATCACCGCTGGTTGGGCGGCATGCTCACCAACTTCAAAACCATCCGTGCTTCCATCAAGCGTCTGCGTGACCTTGAAATCCAGGCAGAAGACGGTACTTTCGCCAAGCTGACCAAGAAAGAGGCGCTGATGCGCACTCGCGATCTGGAAAAGCTGGATCGTAGCCTGGGTGGTATCAAGGACATGGGCGGTCTGCCTGACGCACTGTTCGTTATCGACGTTGACCACGAGCGTATCGCGATCACCGAAGCTAACAAGTTGGGTATCCCGGTTATCGGCGTTGTCGATACCAACAGCAGCCCAGAAGGTGTTGACTACATCATCCCGGGTAACGATGACGCAATCCGCGCTATCCAGCTGTACATGGGTGCGATGGCTGATGCTGTGATCAAAGGCCGTAACCACGTTGCTGGCGGCACCGACGTTTTCGTCGAAGAAGCTCCGGCTGCAGCGGTAGTTGAAGGCTGAGTAATTAACGCCTAGCGTTTACTCAGTACGCAAAAAGGGGGCTTGGCCCCCTTTTTGCCACCTCGAAATCCATTTGTTGGAAGTTGCCCTGCCGTTGCTGTTTCAGATTGTGGCTGACAGGGTTGCATCGAGGCCTGCTTCACACGAATTGAACGCCCGTTCGGTCGGGTGGAATGGTTGAAAACCTATCCAAGAGGAATTTTGAAATGGCAGAGATTACTGCAGCGTTGGTTAAAGAACTGCGTGAGCGTACCGGCGAAGGCATGATGGATTGCAAGAAAGCCTTGACCAAGGCTGGCGGCGACATCGAAAAAGCCATTGATGACATGCGTGCTTCGGGCGCCATCAAGGCTGCCAAAAAAGCAGGCAACGTTGCTGCTGAAGGCGCTATCGCAGTTAAAGTTGCTGAAGATGGCAAATCTGCCGTTATTCTTGAAGTTAACTCGCAAACCGACTTCTTGGCTCTGCAAGACGACTTCAAAAAATTCGTTGCTGACAGCGTAGAAAAAGCTTTCGCTGACAAGCTGACCGACGCAGCTCCGCTGATCGCTTCGCAAGAAGCTGATCGTCTGGTTCTGGTTGGTAAAGTAGGCGAGAACGTAAACATCCGTCGCCTGGCCCGCATCGAAGGTGACGTTGTTGATGCTTACCTGCACGGCAACAAAATCGGTGTTGTGGTTGCACTCAAAGGCGGCAACGCCGAGCTGGCACGTGACATCGCCATGCACGTAGCTGCAAGCAACCCTGAGTTCCTGCTGCCATCGCAAGTTTCCGCTGACGCTATCGAACGCGAAAAAGCCGTGTTCATGAGCCTCAACGAAGACAAGATCAAAGGCAAGCCAGCAGAAATCGTTGAAAAAATGGTTGCCGGTCGTATCAGCAAGTTCCTGGCTGAAGCCAGCCTGGTTGAACAAGCTTTCGTTAAGAACCCGGAAATCAAGGTCGGCGAACTGGCCAAGAAAGCCGGCGCTGAAATCGTTTCCTTCACCTACTTCAAAGTAGGCGACGGCATCGAGAAGCCAGTTGATGACTTCGCTGCTGAAGTTGCTGCACAAGTGGCTGCAAGCAAGCAATAAGACGGTTCTAAACTGTCGACCCGAAGAGGCTGCCCGCTCACGCGCGCAGCCTCTTTTCAAATGGGTAGGTATTTTCCCTTCCCGGCGGAACCGGTTTACAAAATAGTGTTCCGATGGTGCTGCTGTGCAGTGCCAAGCTAGAGTAAGCGCGGGCTGTAAACAGCCTCGCACAGATTTTTTATAAAACGCGGCAGGAGAGATTCGCAATGGCTCAGCAGGGCAGTGGTTATCAAGCTCGCTATAAACGCATTCTACTCAAGCTAAGCGGCGAAGCCCTGATGGGCTCTGAAGAGTTCGGGATCGACCCCAAGGTACTCGACCGCATGGCACTGGAAGTCGGCCAACTGGTCGGTATCGGTGTTCAGGTAGGGTTGGTGATTGGTGGTGGCAACCTGTTCCGTGGCGCTGCGCTGAGTGCTGCAGGTATGGATCGGGTTACAGGCGACCATATGGGCATGCTGGCAACCGTGATGAACGCCCTGGCCATGCGCGACGCGCTGGAACGTGCGAATATCTCCGCCATCGTAATGTCGGCCATTTCCATGGTGGGTGTGACTGATCATTACGATCGTCGCAAGGCCATGCGCCACCTGAACGCCAAGGACGTGGTGATTTTTGCAGCAGGTACCGGTAACCCGTTCTTTACGACGGATTCGGCTGCTTGCTTGCGTGCCATTGAAATTGACGCAGATGTGGTGCTCAAGGCAACCAAGGTTGACGGCGTGTATACCGCAGATCCATTCAAAGACCCGCATGCCGAGAAGTTCGATCATCTGACTTATGATGAAGTGCTGGATCGCAAGCTGGGTGTAATGGATTTGACGGCTATCTGCCTGTGCCGCGACCACAAAATGCCATTGCGTGTATTTAACATGAACAAGCCCGGCGCCCTGCTGAATATTGTCCACGGCGGCGCTGAAGGCACTCTGATCGAGGAAGGTCAACAATGATCAACGAAATCAAAAAAGACGCTCAAACGCGCATGCAGAAATCGCTGGAGTCTCTGTCCCACGCATTTGGCCAGATTCGTACCGGCAAGGCGCACCCGAGCATCCTGGGCAGCGTGATGGTGCCTTACTACGGCTCGGATACTCCGATCAGCCAGGTAGCGAACATTACCGTTAAAGACTCCCGTACCCTGCAAGTTGTCGCGTTCGAGCGCAATATGCTTGGCGCGGTAGACAAGGCAATCCAGAGCGCCGGTCTGAACCTCAATCCGACCAACCTGGGCGAATTGCTGCTGATCTCCATGCCTGCCCTGACTGAAGAAACCCGCAAGGTGTTCGTCAAGCAGGCGCGTGACGCGGCTGAAGATGCCCGCATCGCCGTGCGTAACATTCGTCGCGATGCCCTGAGCCAGTTGAAAGATCTGGTCAAGGAAAAGGAAATCAGCGAAGACGAAGAGCGTCGTGCCGCTGATGATATTCAGAAACTGACCGACAAGGCAGTAGCTGATATCGAAACCGCCACCAAGCAGAAAGAAGCGGACCTGATGGCCGTATAAGGGTCTGGGCGTTTTATGGAAAAGACCAAGCAGGCTGAACCTTCATCGGTGCCGCGACACGTCGCGATCATCATGGATGGTAATAATCGCTGGGCGAAAAAACGCTTTATGCCGGGTGTTGCCGGGCATAAAGCGGGAGTGGACGCAGTTCGTGCAGTGATTGAAGTATGTGCCAAGGCCAAGGTCGAGGTGCTTACGCTGTTCGCGTTTTCCAGTGAAAACTGGCAGCGCCCGGCAGCTGAAGTCAGTGCCTTGATGGATTTGTTCTTCAGGGCACTGCGTCGTGAGGCCAAGCGCCTCAATGAAAACAACATCAGTCTGCGGATCATTGGCGACCGCTCACGCTTTCATCCCGATCTACAGAAGGCGATGCGTGAAGCGGAAGAAATGACCGTGGGCTCCGATCGCTTTGTGCTGCAGATTGCTGCCAACTATGGTGGTCAGTGGGACATCGCACAGGCTGCGCAGCAACTGGCTCGTCAGGTTCAGGCGGGGCAATTGCAGCCAGAAGAGATCACCCCGGCCTTGTTGCAAACCTGCCTGGTAACGGGTGATTTGCCTTTGCCGGATCTGTGTATCCGCACCGGTGGCGAGCATCGCATCAGCAATTTTTTGCTGTGGCAGCTGGCCTATTCCGAGTTGTACTTCTCCGACCTGTTCTGGCCGGACTTCAAACACGAAGCCATGCGTCATGCATTGGCTGATTTCGCTTCTCGCCAGCGACGTTTCGGTAAAACGAGCGAGCAGGTTGAGGCTGGAGCCCGGGTTTAATGCTTAAACAACGAATCATTACTGCTCTTATCTTGCTGCCAATTGCCTTGTGCGGTTTTTTCCTGCTTGAGGGGGCCGGCTTCGCGCTGTTCATTGGCCTGGTTGTAACCCTCGGGGCCTGGGAATGGGCGCGTCTGGCGGGCTTTGAAGCCCAGCCGGCGCGTGTGGCCTTTGCCTTGGTCGTGGCCGTGCTGCTGTTTGGCCTGCACCTATTCCCTGATCTGGCACCGTGGGTGCTGGGTGCTTCGGTCTTGTGGTGGGCGGTGGCAACTTATCTGGTACTGACCTTTCCGCAATCGTCGGTGCATTGGTCAACAACGGCGACCAAGCTGGTCATCGGTCTGTTGATCCTGCTGCCGGCCTGGCAGGGTCTGGTGCTGATCAAGGCAATGGCGCTGGGTAACTGGCTGATCATGGCAGTGATGGTTCTGGTGTGGGGCGCGGATATCGGTGCTTACTTCTCGGGTCGTAAATTCGGCAAGCGCAAGCTCGCACCCAAAGTCAGCCCGGGCAAAAGCTGGGAAGGTGTGTTTGGCGGCTTGTTGCTGAGCTTGTTGATCACTGCTGTGGTCGGTGTGGTGCGCGGCTGGAGTGCATCCGAGATGTTTGCCGCGCTGGTGGGTGCAGCCGTGATCGTATTGATTTCGGTGGTGGGTGACCTCACGGAAAGCATGTTCAAGCGCCAGTCCGGGATCAAGGACAGCAGTAACCTGCTGCCTGGTCATGGCGGTGTTCTGGATCGCATTGACAGTCTGACTGCGGCGATCCCTGTATTTGCTGTATTGCTGTGGATGGCGGCGTCATGAGTCGTCCACAACAGATTACTGTTCTGGGGGCTACGGGTTCCATTGGCCTGAGTACTCTGGATGTTGTTGCCCGTCACCCTGATCGCTATCAGGTGTTCGGGCTGAGCGGTTACAGCCGTCTCGCCGAACTGCTGGCGTTGTGTGTGGTGCACAGGCCGAAGGTGGCAGTGGTGCCGGATGATCGTTCAGCCAGCCAGTTGCTGGCTGGCTTGCGTTCTGCAGGGCTCGATACCGAAGTGTTGGTGGGTGAGGAGGGCTTGTGCCTGATCGCATCGGCGCCTGAGGTTGACTCGGTCATGGCCGCGATTGTCGGTGCCGCGGGCCTGCGCCCGACCCTGGCGGCCGTGAATGCGGGCAAGAAAATCCTGTTGGCGAATAAAGAAGCGTTGGTGATGACGGGCGACCTGTTTATGCAGGCTGTGCGTCGCAGTGGTTCGGTGTTGTTGCCCATAGATAGCGAGCACAACGCCATTTTCCAATGCTTGCCACAGGATTTTGCGCGTGGCCTGGGTGCCGTTGGTGTTCGTCGGATTCTGTTGACCGCGTCTGGCGGGCCTTTCCGTCAAACGCCGCTGGCAGACCTGGAGCACGTTACTCCGGATCAGGCTTGCGCTCATCCCAACTGGTCGATGGGGCGCAAGATTTCCGTAGACTCAGCCAGCATGATGAACAAGGGTCTGGAGTTGATTGAGGCCTGCTGGCTGTTTGATGCCAGGCCGGATCAGGTTGAGGTGGTCATCCATCCGCAGAGCGTGATCCACTCACTGGTTGATTATGTGGATGGTTCGGTGCTCGCTCAGCTGGGTAACCCGGATATGCGCACCCCGATCTCAAATGCTTTGGCCTGGCCGGAGCGTATTGATTCGGGTGTCGCACCGCTGGATCTGTTTGCGGTTGCGCGTCTTGACTTTCAACGCCCGGATGAGCAGCGTTTCCCTTGCTTGCGTCTGGCCCGTGAAGCAGCCATGGCGGGCAACAGTGCGCCAGCCATGCTGAACGCGGCAAACGAAATAGCGGTTGCGGCCTTTCTTGATGGCCGAATCCGTTACCCGCAGATCGCCCGTATCATTGAAGATGTTTTGAACAGTGAGCCGGTGGTTGCCGTAAGCGAGCTGGAAGCAGTCTTTGACGCTGACACCAAGGCGCGGATGCGGGCAGAACAGTGGTTGAAACGTAACGGCTGACAAGTGGTGCTTGCCGGAACCGGACAGGATCGCGGAGAAACGAGATGAGTGCGCTTTATATGATTGTTGGCACCCTGGTGGCATTGGGTGTGCTGGTCACATTTCATGAATTCGGTCACTTTTGGGTGGCGCGCCGTTGCGGCGTCAAGGTTCTGCGCTTCTCCGTGGGGTTTGGTACGCCTTTGCTGCGCTGGCATGATCGTCAGGGCACCGAGTTTGTCATCGCAGCCATTCCTTTGGGTGGCTACGTAAAAATGCTCGACGAGCGCGAGGCCGAGGTTCCGGTCGATCAGCTGGATCAATCCTTCAATCGCAAGACCGTTGGTCAGCGCATAGCCATTGTTGCTGCCGGGCCAATTGCCAACTTCTTGCTGGCGATGGCGTTTTTCTGGGTGCTGGCAATGATGGGCAGCCAGCAGGTGCGTCCTGTCATTGGTGCCGTAGAAAGCGCCAGCCTGGCAGCCCAGGCAGGTTTGGTGGCAGGCCAGGAAATCGTTTCCATAGATGGTGAGCCAACAGTCGGCTGGTCGAACGTAAATCTGCAACTGGTCCGTCGCCTGGGTGAAAGTGGTTCCATTCAGATCGCGGTGCGCGGCCCGGGCTCGGACGTCGAGACCTCGCATCAGTTGATCCTGCATGACTGGCTCAAGGCCGCTGCCGAGCCGGACCCGATCAAGTCACTGGGTATTCGCCCATGGCGCCCCGAGTTGCCAGCGGTTCTGGCAGAGCTTGACCCGAAAGGCCCAGCACAGGCTGCCGGACTTAAAACCGGTGACAAGCTGTTGGCGATTAACGATCAGGCCATCAACGACTGGCAGCAAGTGGTGGATTGGGTTCGCGTCCGGCCAGATGCCCGTGTTGTGGTGCATGTCGAGCGCGACGGGGTTGCGCTTGATGTTCCAGTTACCCTGGCAGCTCGCGGTGAGGGCAAGGCTGCAACAGGTTATCTGGGGGCCGGGGTCAAAGGTGTCGATTTGCCACCGGAGATGATTCGCGAGGTCAGCTACGGCCCGCTCGCCGCAATTGGGGAGAGTGCAAAGCGTACGTGGACCATGAGTGTATTGACCCTCGACTCACTGAAGAAAATGTTGTTCGGTGAGCTCTCGGTAAAAAACTTGAGTGGACCGATAACCATTGCTAAAGTGGCGGGCGCTTCTGCCCAGTCGGGTGTCGCGGATTTCCTGAATTTCCTGGCTTATCTGAGTATTAGCCTTGGGGTTCTGAACTTGTTGCCCATCCCTGTACTGGATGGGGGGCATTTATTGTTTTATCTGATTGAGTGGGCGCGTGGTCGTCCCTTGTCGGATCGGGTGCAGGGTTGGGGGATGCAGATCGGTATCAGTTTGGTGGTCGGGGTGATGTTGTTAGCCTTGGTCAACGATCTGGGACGTCTGTAAACACTTCGCTGAATTGCGAATCTGCCGCATTTTGCGGCAGTTTGTTTATTGCCAGTTGGAATAAGAAAGGACTTCATGAAACGTCTGCTGCTAACTGCGGTTCTCGCCGTACTGATGATCGCCGAAGTTCACGCCGAGTCCTTCACTATCTCTGATATCCGTGTCAACGGGCTGCAGCGGGTTTCCGCCGGTAGTGTGTTTGGCGCGTTGCCTCTGAACGTGGGTGAAGTAGCGGATGACCGCCGTTTGGTGGAATCCACTCGTGCGTTGTTCAAAACCGGGTTCTTTCAGGATATCCAACTGGGTCGTGATGGCAATGTGCTTGTCATTACGGTTGTCGAACGTCCTTCCGTCTCCAGCATCACGATCGACGGTAACAAGGCGATCTCCACTGATGACCTGATGAAGGGACTCAAACAGTCGGGCCTGGCCGAAGGTGAAATCTTCCAGCGTGCAACCCTTGAAGGTGTACGCAACGAGCTTCAACGCCAATATGTTGCCCAAGGCCGCTACTCGGCGACGGTAGACACCGAAGTGGTGCCTGAACCGCGTAACCGGGTTGCCCTGAAGGTCAACATCAATGAAGGCACGGTTGCTGCTATCCAGCACATCAACGTGGTGGGCAACACCGTCTTTCCGGAAGAAGATCTTGTTGATCTCTTCGAACTGAAAACCACCAACTGGCTGTCGTTCTTCAAGAATGACGACAAGTATGCGCGTGAAAAACTGTCGGGTGACCTTGAGCGTCTGCGCTCTTATTACCTCGATCGTGGCTATATCAATATGGATATCGCTTCGACCCAGGTATCGATCACCCCTGACAAAAAGAACGTCTACATCACCGTCAACGTGAATGAAGGCGAAAAATACAACGTCGGCGAAGTGAAACTGAGCGGTGACCTCAAGGTTCCTGAAGATCAGATCAAGTCGCTGTTGCTGGTCCAGCCGGGTCAGGTGTTCTCGCGCAAGCTGATGACCACTACCTCCGAGCTGATTACGCGTCGTCTGGGTAACGAGGGCTACACCTTCGCAAACGTAAACGGTGTGCCTCAGCCAAATCCTGAAGACCACACTGTGGCCATCACGTTTGTGGTTGATCCGGGCAAGCGTGCTTACGTGAACCGCATCAATTACCGCGGCAACACCAAGTCTGAAGACGTGGTTCTGCGTCGCGAAATGCGTCAGATGGAAGGTGGCTGGGCGTCGACTTACCTGATTGACCAGTCCAAGGTCCGCCTTGAGCGCCTGGGCTTCTTCAAGGAAGTGAACGTTGAAACTCCGGCAGTGCCAGGCACTGACGACCAGGTTGACGTGAACTACGCCGTAGAAGAGCAGGCTTCGGGTTCGATCACCGCCAGCGTCGGTTTTGCCCAGAGCGCAGGTTTGATTCTGGGTGGCTCGATCACGCAGAACAACTTCCTGGGTACGGGTAACAAGGTCAGCATCGGCCTGACCCGCAGTGAATACCAGAGCCGCTACAACTTCAGCTACGTTGACCCGTACTGGACTGCAGACGGTGTAAGCCTGGGCTACAACGTTTTCTACCGCACCACTGACTACAAAGAGCTGGACGTTGACGTAGCCAACTACTCCGTGGACAGCCTGGGTGCAGGCGTCAGCATGGGCTATCCGATCAGCGACACCTCGCGTCTGACCTACGGTCTGACCGTACAGCAGGATGAAATCAGTACCGGTCAGTACACCGTTGACGAGATCTTTGACTTCGTAAACCGTGAAGGCGACAAGTACCTCAACTTCAAGGCGTCCGTAGGCTGGTCCGAGTCGACTCTGAACAAGGGTGTACTGCCAACACGCGGCAGCTCGCAGAGCCTGGTGTTTGAGACGACCATTCCTGGCAGCGACTTGCAGTTCTATAAACTGGACTATCGTGCCCAGTTGTTCCAGCCGTTGACCGACACCTACACCATGCGTCTGCACACAGAGCTGGGCTATGGCGACGGTTACGGTTCGACCGAAGGTCTGCCGTTCTACGAGAACTATTACGCCGGTGGTTTCAACTCGGTACGTGGCTTCAAGGACAGCGCTTTGGGTCCTCGCAGTACCCCAAGCCGTGGTTTTGATAAGACCGGTAACGTGGGTACTATCGCTGACCCGGATCAGGATCCTCTACCATTCGGTGGTAACGTGCTGATCCAGGGTGGCGTCGAAGTTCTGTTCCCTATGCCGTTCGTCAAAGATCAGCGTTCCCTGCGGACCTCCGTGTTCTGGGATGTGGGTAACGTGTTCGACACCAACTGCAAGGGCGAGACCAAGGATTGCGATATCGGCTTTAGCAATTTGGCCAGCTCTGTCGGTGTCGGTGTGACCTGGGTGACTGCACTGGGCCCGCTAAGCTTCAGCTTGGCGATGCCGGTCAAGAAACCGGATAACGCCGATACTCAGGTTTTCCAGTTCTCCCTCGGCCAGACTTTCTAAAAGCCTGACTTTAGATACAGACAACAGTTTTTTTAGGGGTGCATCGTGCGTAAGTTGACTCAATTGGTTCTCCTGGCTTCGCTTCTGGTAGCTGGTCCGGCCTTTGCCGACATGAAAATTGCCGTACTGAACTATCAGATGGCGTTGCTTGAATCCGACGCGGCCAAGCGTTATGCCGTGGATGCCGAGAAGAAATTTGGCCCGCAACTGACCAAGCTCAAAAGCCTGGAAAGCAGCGCCAAGGGTATTCAGGATCGTCTGGTAAAAGGCGGCGATAAAATGCAGCAGGGCGAGCGTGAGCGTCTGGAGCTTGAATTCAAGCAAAAGGCCCGCGACTTCCAGTTCCAGTCCAAGGAGCTGAACGAAGCCAAAGCAGTTGCTGACCGTGAAATGCTGAAGCAGCTGAAGCCAAAACTGGATAGCGCTGTTGAAGAAGTCATCAAGAAAGGCAACTTTGACCTGGTGTTCGAGCGTGGTGCTGTAATTGATGTCAAACCTCAGTACGACATCACTCGCCAGGTTATCGAGCGCATGAATCAGCTGAAGTAATTATGACTGCGACTATAAAGCTCGGCCAATTGGCCGAGTTCCTCGGTGCCACCTTGCGTGGCAACGCGGAGAAAGAAATTACTGGGCTAGCCACTTTACAAGAGGCTGGCCCAGCTCAGTTGAGCTTTCTGGCCAATCCCCAGTACCGAAAATTCCTTGTCGACTGCCATGCTGGAGCTGTACTGCTCAAGCCGGCCGATGCTGAGGATTATGTCGGTGATGCGTTATTGGTGCCTGATCCTTATCTGGCGTACGCCCGCATTTCCCACTTGTTCGATCCCAAGCCCAAGGCGGCTCCCGGCATTCATCCGTCTGCAGTCATTGCTGCTGATGCCTTGATTGATCCGCTGGCCAGCATTGGCGCTTTTGCAGTGATTGAGAGTGGTGTACGTATTGCTGCTGGTGTCACGGTCGGTCCCCAGTGCTTTATCGGGGCACGTTGTGAAATCGGTGAGGGCGGCTGGCTGGCTCCGCGGGTAACGCTTTATCACGACGTACGCATCGGTAAGCGAGTAGTGATTCAGTCAGGTGCTGTCCTGGGCGGTGAAGGCTTTGGTTTCGCCAACGAGAAGGGTATCTGGCAAAAGATCGCGCAGATTGGTGGTGTAACCATCGGTGATGATGTCGAAATTGGCGTCAACACTGCCGTCGACCGCGGTGCTCTGGCTGATACGGTGCTCGGTAATGGCGTCAAGCTGGATAACCAGATACAGATCGCGCACAACGTTCAGGTCGGTGACCACACGGCGATGGCTGCCTGCGTGGGCATCTCCGGTAGCACTAAAATCGGCAAACACTGCATGTTGGCGGGTGGAGTCGGTCTAGTAGGGCACATTGAAATTTGTGACAACGTGTTCTTGACTGGTATGACGATGGTGACTCACTCGATTACCAAGCCCGGCGCCTACTCTTCTGGTACCGCCATGCAACCGGCGGCCGAATGGCGCAAGAGTGCGGCACGTATCCGTCAGCTGGACGATATCGCCAGACGGCTCAAACATCTGGAAAAGCACGTTGGAGAAGTGACCCCAAGCGGTAAAGCTTCTTCAGAGGGCTAATACATTTTCCATATCAAGTGTGCATAGCCACTGGTTTGCTTCCTTGATTTGCTAGAGGAGCGCGCCTTAGTCGCGCGCGCCCAATCTTTATTACAGGCTTCCCCACGAAATGATGGACATCAACGAGATTCGCGAATATCTGCCCCACCGTTACCCGTTCCTGCTGGTGGACCGGGTGGTGGATCTGGATATCGAGAACAAGCGCATTCGTGCCTACAAGAATGTCAGCATCAATGAACCTTTCTTCAACGGTCACTTCCCGGCGCACCCGATCATGCCCGGCGTTTTGATCATTGAGGCGATGGCTCAGGCTGCTGGCATTCTGGGTTTCAAAATGCTCGACCTGAAGCCTGCCGACGGCACGCTTTACTATTTCGTGGGCTCCGACAAGCTGCGCTTCCGTCAACCGGTGACCCCGGGTGACCAGTTGATCCTTGAAGCCAAGTTTCTGAGCTGCAAGCGTCAGATCTGGAAATTCGAGTGCCAGGCATCGGTTGATGGCAAGCCAGTTTGCTCTGCTGAAATTATCTGTGCGGAACGCAAACTATGAGTTTGATTGACCCTCGCGCAATCATCGATCCGACGGCCATTCTGGCCGACGACGTCGAGGTCGGCCCATGGTCGATCATCGGCGCAGGTGTGGAAATCGGCGAGGGGACAGTGATTGGGCCGCATGTGATTCTCAAGGGCCCAACCAGGATCGGTAAACACAATCGCATCTACCAGTTTTCTTCGGTAGGCGAGGACACACCTGATCTGAAGTACAAAGGCGAAGAAACCCGCCTGGTGATCGGTGACCACAACGTTATTCGTGAAGGGGTCACCATTCATCGCGGGACCATTCAGGATCGTGCTGAAACGACCCTGGGTGATCACAACCTGGTCATGGCATATGCCCACATCGGCCATGACAGCGTCATCGGCAATCACTGCATTCTGGTCAATAACGCCGCATTGGCGGGCCATGTACATATGGGTGATTGGGCAATCCTTTCAGGTTTTACTCTGGTTCATCAATTCTGCCATATCGGTGCGCACAGCTTTTCAGGCATGGGCACTGCGATTGGCAAGGATGTTCCTGCGTTCGTGACTGTATTCGGCAGCCCCGCGCAAGCGCGCAGCATGAACTTCGAAGGCATGCGCCGTCGTGGTTTCAGTGAAGATGCCATTCATGCATTGCGTCGCGCTTACAAAGTGGTCTATCGCCAGGGTTTGACCGTAGACCAGGCTCTTGCCGAACTGGCTGAGCCCGCGCTGCAATTTCCGGAAGTCGCAATGTTTGTCGAGTCGATTCAATCCTCCACTCGCGGCATTACGCGCTAGTCATGGCCAGATTGCGTATCGCGCTGGTGGCAGGAGAGGCTTCGGGCGACATTCTGGGCTCAGGATTGATGCGGGCGCTCAAGGCCCACCATTCTGATATCGAGTTTATCGGCGTTGGTGGTCCATTGATGGAAGCTGAGGGTATGACCTCTTACTTCCCGATGGAGCGCTTGTCGGTAATGGGGCTGGTGGAAGTGCTGGGTCGTTTGCGCGAGTTGCTCAAGCGCCGCAAGCTGCTGGTTCAGACCCTGATCGCAGAAAAACCCGACGTCTTTATCGGTATCGATGCGCCTGATTTCACTCTCAATATCGAGCTTCAATTACGTCGTGCCGGGATCAAGACCGTGCATTACGTTAGCCCCTCCGTGTGGGCGTGGCGCCAGAAACGCGTGCTCAAAATTCGCGAAGGTTGCGATTTGATGCTCACGTTGCTGCCTTTTGAGGCCAGGTTCTATGAAGAGCACGGCGTGCCTGTGCGTTTCGTCGGGCATTCCCTGGCAGACACGATTCCACTTGAGGCCGACAAGGCCGCTGCACGAGCCGAGTTGGGCTTGCCTGATGGGCCGTTGGTCGCGTTAATGCCGGGCAGCCGCGGTGGCGAAGTGGGCAAACTGGGTGGTTTGTTTCTGGATGCTGCGCAAAAAATTCGCCAAGCACGACCCGATGTACGGTTTGTCTTGCCTTGCGCCAATGCTGCACGTCGGGAGCAAATTGAACAGTTGATGACAGGTCGCGACTTGCCGTTGACCCTGCTCGATGGGCGCTCGCATTTGGCTCTGGCGGCCTGTGATGCAGTATTGATCGCATCTGGCACGGCTACCCTGGAAGCGCTGTTGTACAAGCGTCCGATGGTGGTGGCTTATCGCCTCGCACGGCTGACTTACTGGATACTCAAGCGTCTGGTCAAAAGCCCTTACGTGTCATTGCCCAACTTGCTGGCTCAACGGATGTTGGTGCCTGAGTTGTTGCAGGATGCGGCGACTCCAGAGTCATTGGCGCAAACGCTGTTGCCCTTGCTGGACGGTGGCGAAGAACAAACCCGGGGCTTTGACGAGATTCACCGCACATTGCGTCTCGACGCTTCCAATCAGGCCGCCAAAGCGGTGCTGGATCTGATTGCGCAATCAAAATGAGTAAAGTAACCATGCAAATCGGACTGGATTTCAATCTGGTCGATCTGGCCGAAGACCTTGTGGCCGGAGTCGATGAGGTGGGCCGCGGCCCGTTGTGCGGCGCGGTAGTGACAGCCGCGGTTATTCTCGACCCTGCGCGCCCTATTGCAGGGCTCAACGATTCGAAAAAGCTCACCGAAGCTCGTCGCGAAAAACTCTACGACGAAATCTGCGAAAAAGCCCTTAGCTGGTGTATTGCCCGGGCTGAAGTTGAGGAAATCGACGAGCTGAACATTTTGCACGCCACCATGCTGGCCATGCAGCGTGCTGTCGAAGGCCTGAGCATTACGCCCAAGCTGGCCATGATCGATGGCAACCGTTGCCCCAAGCTGGCGATGCCCGCTGAGGCAGTGGTTAAAGGCGACAGCAAGGTGCCAGCGATTGCAGCGGCATCGATTCTAGCCAAAGTCAGTCGTGACCGCGAGATGGCAGCCTTTGAGCTGATCTATCCCGGCTACGGCATCGGCGGGCACAAAGGGTACCCGACTGCGGTACACCTTGAGGCGCTCGAGCGCCTTGGGCCTACACCGATTCATCGGCGTTCGTTTGGCCCGGTGCGTCGGGCATGGGAAGCCCGCGAGGCACTCGAGATTTAGCCCCAAGGCTGATGTTTTTGCCAAGGCCCGGTACAATCCGGGCCTTGTTGTTTCTCAAAGCTTATAGACAGGATCACCATGCCGGCTTCATTCGTTCACCTGCGCCTGCACACTGAATACTCCCTGGTCGATGGCCTGGTGCGGATCAAACCGCTGATCAAAACCCTGGCCGGCATGAATATGCCTGCCGTAGCGGTGACGGATCAGAACAACATGTGTTCGTTGGTCAAATTCTATAAAGCGGCCATGGGCGGCGGGATCAAGCCGATTTGTGGCGCTGACCTGTGGCTGTCGAACAAGGATCCGGAGAACCCGGTGAGCCGTCTCAGTCTTCTGGCGATGAACGGTGTCGGCTATCGCAATCTGACCGAGTTGATCTCCCGGGGCTTCATTGATGGCCAGCGTAACGGCCAGGTCATCATTGAACGCGAGTGGGTGGCCGAGGCTGCAGAAGGCCTGATCATGCTCTCGTCAGCCAAAGAGGGTGAAATTGGCATCGCACTGATCAGTGGCAACACTGAAGAGGCCGAGGTTCTGGCCCGCGAATGGATGACCGTATTCCCGGACCGGTTCTATCTCGAGGTTCAACGCACCAAACGCCCCAATGACGAAGAGCACTTGCACGCGGCAGTGGCGCTGGCTGAAACAGTCGGCGCGCCGCTGGTGGCGACCAACGATGTGCGTTTCCTCAAGCAAGAGGACTTCGAAGCTCACGAAACCCGTGTATGCATCGGTGAAGGCCGGGCGCTGGATGACCCGCGCCGCTCCAAGAACTACAGCGATCAGCAGTATCTGAAAAGCGCCGAAGAAATGGCCGAGCTGTTCAGTGACTTGCCCGAAGCACTGGCCAACTCGGTAGAAATCGCCAAGCGCTGCAACATCGAAGTGAAGCTGGGCAAACACTTTTTGCCCAACTTCCCGATTCCCGATGGCATGACCATCGATGAGTATTTCCGCAAGGTGTCCTTTGACGGCCTGGAAGATCGCCTCAGCGTTCTGTTGCCCAAAGACACCACCGAAGATTACGACGCCAGGCGCCAGGTTTATGTCGACCGGCTGAATTTCGAGCTGGATATCATCATCCAGATGGGGTTTCCCGGCTACTTCCTGATCGTAATGGACTTTATCCAGTGGGCTAAAAGCAATGGCGTGCCCGTGGGTCCGGGTCGAGGGTCGGGTGCCGGCTCGCTGGTGGCTTATGTACAGAAGATCACTGACCTTGATCCGCTGGAATACGACCTGCTGTTCGAGCGATTCCTTAACCCGGAACGGGTATCGATGCCCGACTTCGACGTCGACTTCTGCATGGACGGTCGGGACCGGGTCATTGAGTATGTGGCCGAAAAATATGGCCGCAACGCAGTAAGCCAGATCATTACCTTTGGTTCGATGGCTGCCAAGGCGGTAATCCGTGACGTGGCGCGGGTGCAGGGCAAGTCCTACGGCTTGGCCGATCGACTGTCGAAGATGATTCCGTTCGAAGTCGGCATGACCCTGGAAAAAGCTTATGAGCAGGAAGAAATCCTGCGTGACTTTATCAAGGTCGATGAAGAAGCCGCTGAAATCTGGGACATGGCCCGCAAGCTTGAGGGCGTAGTCCGTAACGTCGGCAAGCACGCGGGTGGTGTGGTCATCGCGCCGACCAAACTTACCGACTTTTCGCCGATTTATTGCGACGAAGAGGGCGGTGGCCTGGTAACCCAGTTCGACAAGGACGACGTTGAGTCTGCCGGTCTGGTGAAGTTCGACTTCCTGGGGCTGCGGACCCTGACGGTCATCGACTGGGCGCTGAAAACCATCAACCGTGATCGCGCCAAGGTGGATGAACCACCCCTGGATATCGCCTTCATCCCGCTGGACGACAAGCCGACGTATCAACTGCTGCAGAAAGCTGAAACCACGGCGGTCTTCCAGCTTGAGTCGCGCGGCATGAAAGAGCTGATCAAAAAGCTCAAGCCCGACTGCCTGGAAGACTTGATTGCATTGGTGGCCCTGTTCCGTCCAGGGCCGCTGCAGTCAGGCATGGTTGATGACTTTATCAACCGTAAACACGGTCGCGCCGAACTGGCGTATCCGCACTCGGACTACCAGTACGAAGGCCTCAAGCCGGTATTGGCCCCGACCTACGGCATCATCCTGTATCAGGAACAGGTGATGCAGATTGCCCAGGTCATGGCTGGTTATACCCTTGGCGGCGCTGACATGCTGCGTCGGGCCATGGGTAAGAAAAAGCCCGAAGAAATGGCCAAGCAGCGCGGCGGCTTTATCGAAGGTTGTGCCAACAACAATATTGATGGCGACCTTGCCGGTAACATTTTTGACCTGGTAGAGAAATTTGCCGGTTATGGCTTTAACAAATCCCACTCTGCTGCCTATGGCCTGGTGTCGTACCAGACGGCATGGCTGAAAACCCATTACCCGGCACCCTTCATGGCTGCGGTACTGTCGGCGGATATGCACAACACCGACAAGGTCGTGACCTTGATCGAAGAAATTCGCACCATGAAGCTGCGTCTCGACGCGCCGGATGTGAATGCTTCGGAGTTCAAGTTCACGGTTAATGACGAAGGCCGGATCATTTACGGGCTGGGCGCCATCAAAGGCGTAGGCGAGGGGCCGGTAGAGGCTATCACCGAAGCTCGCCAGGACGGCCCGTTCACCGATTTGTTCGATTTCTGCGCCCGGGTCGACCTCAAGCGTATTAACAAACGAACGCTCGATGGTCTGATTCGTAGCGGAGCGCTGGACCGTCTTGGGCCGTTTTTCCATGATGAGCCCAAGGCCTGGCAGGCGAGTATCGACCAGAACCGCGCGGTATTGCTGGCTGCAATGGAAGAGGCGATCAAGGCTGCGGAACAAACCGCGCGCACCCACGACAGCGGGCATGCCGACCTGTTTGGCGGCCTGTTCGTCGAGGCGGATGCCGATGTCTACGCCAATCATCGCAAAGCGAAAGAGCTGACGCTTAAAGAGCGTCTCAAAGGCGAGAAAGATACTCTGGGTCTGTACCTGACCGGCCACCCGATTGACGAGTATGAAGGTGAAATTCGCCGTTTTGCCCGCCAGCGCATCATTGATCTCAAGCCTGCCCGGGATACCCAGACCGTCGCCGGCATGATCATCGCGTTGCGGGTCATGAAGAACAAAAAAGGCGACAAGATGGGCTTCATCACCCTCGACGACCGGTCGGGGCGGATTGAAGCATCGCTGTTTGCCGAGGCGTTCCATTCGGCGCAGTCGCTGTTGCAGACCGATGCCATGGTGGTGGTCGAAGGTGAGGTCAGCAATGACGACTTCTCCGGCGGGTTGCGTTTGCGTGTCAAGCGGGTGATGAGCATGGAAGATGCCCGCACCAGCCTGGCCGAGAGCCTGCGTCTGAAAGTTGCACAGTCCGCGCTTAAAGGTGATCAACTGCGCTGGCTGGGCGATTTGTTCAAGAAACACCGCGGGGCGTGCCCGATCACTATGGAATACACCGGTGTGGGCGCCAGGGCGACGCTGCAGTTTGGCGAGACCTGGAGAATTGATCCGGCTGACAGCTTGATTCAAGCGTTGCGTGACCAGTTTGGGCGAGACAACGTCTTCCTCCAATACCGTTGACGGTCAGGGGTGCGAGAAGCGCCCTGACCTCGACCCGAATTTTTAATCTCGACCTGAGAGCGCCTGTCCCTTAAGGTAGGCGCGATACAGATCAACCGGCTGCCCCAGTTCGGTTAAAAACGCCAGCAAATGCTGGGTTTTAAATCTTCTGGCATGCTTTGCCGCCGACCCAAGACGGATGCTTATGAACCCGAATTTTCTTGATTTCGAACAGCCGATTGCTGACCTGCAAGCCAAAATCGAAGAGTTGCGCTTGGTTGGTAACGACAATTCGCTGAACATCAGCGATGAAATCTCTCGTCTGCAAGACAAAAGCAAAACGCTGACTGAAGATATTTTCGGCAAGCTGACCAGCTGGCAGATTGCCCGTCTGGCCCGTCACCCGCGCCGCCCTTACACGCTGGACTACATCGATCACATCTTCACCGAGTTCGATGAGCTGCACGGCGACCGTCACTTCTCGGACGACGCTGCCATTGTTGGCGGTATTGCCCGTCTGGACGATCAGCCAGTGATGGTGATTGGTCACCAGAAGGGCCGTGAAGTACGTGAAAAGGTACGTCGCAACTTCGGTATGCCGCGTCCTGAAGGCTACCGCAAGGCCTGCCGCCTGATGGAAATGGCCGAGCGGTTCAAGATGCCGATCCTGACTTTCATTGACACGCCAGGCGCTTACCCCGGGATTGATGCTGAAGAGCGCAACCAGAGTGAAGCGATTGCCTGGAACCTGCGTGTGATGTCGCGTCTCAAAACCCCGATCATCGCCACCGTAATCGGTGAAGGTGGTTCGGGCGGCGCATTGGCAATCGGCGTCTGCGATCAGTTGAACATGCTGCAGTACTCGACCTATGCGGTGATTTCGCCGGAAGGTTGTGCATCGATTCTGTGGAAAACCGCCGAAAAAGCGCCGGACGCTGCTGAAGCAATGGGCATTACCGCCGAGCGCCTGAAAGGTCTGGGCATTGTTGACAAGGTCATCACCGAGCCATTGGGTGGCGCGCACCGTGATCCGGTGGCGGCTTCCGCTTCGATTCGTGCCGAGCTGGCTTCTCAGCTGGACATGCTCAAAAAACTGGATCACGAAGCGTTGCTCAAGCGTCGCTATGAGCGCCTGATGAGCTACGGTCTCTGACAGGAGCGTTGTAGGGGCGAGCTTGCTCGCGAGCTCTTCGTCGCTGCGTTGAAACGCTCGCGAGCAGGCTCGCTCCTACAGGATTGTGCGATGTCCAACCTCTCAATCCAGCTTCTCAAAGCCCTCGAGCCCTGGCGCAATGCCAGGGCCTGGCATGTAGCGTTCTCCGGCGGTCTTGATTCGACCGTGCTGCTGCATCTTCTCGCTCAACTGCGTCAAATCCATTCTCTGCCTCCTTTGAGTGCCATCCATATCCATCATGGTCTTCAGGCTGCGGCAGATGCGTGGCCGGCTCATTGCCAGGCACTCTGTGATGCTCTTGGAGTGCCGCTGCAGGTTGTGCGCGTGCACGTGCAAGCCGGAGCAAGCCTTGAGCGCGCTGCGCGTGATGCGCGCTACCAGGCGTTTGTGGCGCTTACCCAGGCGCAAGAAGTGCTGCTTACCGGCCAGCATCGCGATGATCAGGCCGAAACCTTTCTGTTTCGTCTGTTGCGCGGGGCCGGGGTGAGCGGGCTGGCTGCGATGCCGCATCAGCGTCGTCTGGGCGAAGGCGATCTATGTCGACCTTTACTGGATGTTCCACGCGCTCATCTGGAGGCCTACGCGCAGGAGCACAACCTGAGCTGGATTGAAGATCCATCCAATGCCCGCACCGACTTTTCGCGAAATTATTTGCGCCATGAGATTTTTCCGCTGCTGACCCGGCGCTGGCCGCAAGCCGCCGCCAGCATGGCCCGCAGCGCGTCCCACTGTGCCGAGGCACAAGGCTTGCTCGATGAACTGGCCCGGCAGGATCTGCAGGAGGCGGGATCTGTCAGCGAGTTTGACTGGCTAGGGTTGCCCTCTTTGGAACTTGCGCCGATCACCAGCCTTTCTCCCGCCCGTCAACGTAACGCTTTGCGTCACTGGTTGGCTGCCCTCGGTCGATTGCCAGATACCGATCATTGGGCCGGCTGGGATGCCTTGCGTGATGCGCGTGCCGATGCGCAGCCGGTGTGGAAACTTGCCGAAGGCCAATTGCACCGTGCTGGCGGGAGAATCTGGTGGCTGGCGGGTGACTGGCTGCGCCAGCCGATAGCTCCCGTGCAATGGGATAATCCGCTTCTGCCACTGGCATTGCCGGGTAACGGTCAATTGCAATTGCCGGGGCAAGCGCCGGGTGGTTCGCTGCAAGTGCGCTATCGTCAGGGGGGCGAGGTGATGGCGGTGAAAAATCGTGGTCATCGTGACTTGAAGCGACTGCTCAATGAACAGGGGCTGCCATTGTTTGCCCGTGGCAGATTGCCGCTTCTGTACGTAAATGAGCAATTATTGGCAGTGGCAAACCTCCCGGGACTGGACTGCAGCCCCTGTGGACGCTGGCAATTGCAGTGGCTGCCAACTAAGAGCGATCAAGGTTTGAGCTGAAAGGGGGTTTCCGGTAGACTACGCTCCCTTCTTGATACAACTTCTGTAGATTCACCAGAATTGCAGATGTTGCCGATTACCAAGCAGTCTTTGCTGGGCGATTTTAAAAAAATGTGTGGCTTGTATCGAACCGGTGGTTTCCATCGGTCTGTCTCAACGCAGCAGTTTTTCGAAAGGTGCACTGTGACTAATGCTGGTGATTGGGGGCTTCGGCCTTCCTTCGCTTTCCCCGGCGGCTCTGACCGCTTTAACGCAGACTTCTAGGGTTTTTCATGACGCGCTACATCTTCGTCACGGGCGGTGTTGTTTCTTCATTGGGGAAAGGCATTGCCTCGGCTTCATTGGCAGCCATCCTGGAGGCGCGGGGACTTAAGGTCACCATGCTGAAGCTGGACCCCTACATCAACGTTGATCCGGGCACCATGAGCCCGTTCCAGCACGGTGAAGTGTTCGTCACACACGACGGCGCCGAGACCGACCTGGACTTGGGTCATTACGAGCGGTTTATCCGCACGACCATGACCCAGAACAACAACTTCACCACGGGCCGTGTTTACGAACACGTCCTGCGCAAGGAGCGCCGTGGTGATTACCTGGGTGCAACCATTCAGGTAATTCCGCACATCACCGACGAGATCAAGCGTCGAATCATCAAGGGCGCCGGCGATGCCGACGTAGCGATGGTTGAGATTGGCGGCACTGTGGGTGACATTGAGTCGCAACCGTTCCTCGAGGCAATCCGTCAGTTGCGCATCGAAGTAGGCGCCAAGCGCGCCATGCTGATGCACCTGACTCTGGTTCCGTACATCGCCACTGCTGGCGAAACGAAAACCAAACCAACGCAACACTCGGTTAAAGAATTACGTTCCATCGGCCTGCAGCCAGATGTTCTGATCTGCCGTTCCGATCACCACGTCGATATTTCTTCGCGCCGCAAAATCGCGTTGTTCACCAACGTTGAAGAGCGTGCGGTGATTTCGCTGGAAGACGCCGACACCATCTACCGTATCCCGGGCATGCTGCACGCTCAGGGTCTGGATGATTTTGTCGTTGAGCGTTTCGGTCTGGAGTGCAACAGCGCCGACTTGTCCGAATGGGAGCAAGTGGTCGACGCCAAGCTCAATCCGGAGCACGAAGTCACCATCGCCATGGTCGGCAAGTACATGGAACTGCTGGACGCGTACAAGTCGCTGATCGAAGCGATGAGCCACGCCGGTATTTCCAACCGTACCAAGGTCAACCTGCGTTATATCGATTCTGAAGACATCGAAAACAAAGGCACTGAACTGCTGGAAGGTGTCGATGCCATTCTGGTTCCGGGCGGCTTCGGTCTGCGCGGCGTAGAAGGCAAGATCACTGCGGTTCAATATGCTCGCGAAAACAAGGTGCCATACCTGGGTATCTGCCTGGGCATGCAAGTTGCCGTTATCGAGTTCGCACGTAACGTGCTGGGCTGGAAAGACGCCAACTCTACCGAGTTCGATCGCAACAGCGGCCACCCGGTTGTGGGCCTGATCACTGAGTGGGAAGACGCCACAGGTGCTGTTGAAACCCGTACCGAGACTTCGGATCTGGGCGGCACCATGCGTCTGGGTGCGCAGGATTGCCAGCTTACCGCCGGCTCTCTGGTTCACGACTGCTATGCCAAGGACGTGATCGTTGAGCGTCATCGCCATCGCTATGAAGTGAACAACAACCTGCTGCCTCAACTGATGGAAGCCGGCCTGAAAGTAACCGGTCGCTCCGGTGACGGCGCGCTGGTAGAAGTGGTTGAAGCACCGGATCATCCTTGGTTCGTCGCTTGCCAGTTCCACCCGGAGTTCACCTCCACGCCACGTGATGGCCATCCATTGTTCACAGGCTTCGTCAAGGCAGCATTGACGCAGCACGAGAAGAAGGCATAAACAGCATGGCGCAAAAGATAATCCGTGTAGGCAATATCGAAATTGCCAACGACAAGCCAATGGTCTTGTTCGGTGGCATGAACGTGCTGGAAAGCCGTGATATGGCCATGAAGGTGTGTGAAGAGTACGTGCGTGTTACCGAAAAGCTCGGTATCCCTTACGTATTCAAGGCCAGTTTCGACAAGGCCAACCGCTCCTCTGTCAGCTCTTACCGTGGCCCAGGCCTGGAAGAGGGCATGCGGATTTTTCAAGACATAAAAGCCGCCTTTGGTGTGCCGCTGATTACCGACGTCCACGAGCCTGCGCAGGCAGCCGTGGTCGCCGAAGTCTGCGACATCATCCAGTTGCCGGCTTTCCTGTCGCGTCAGACTGATCTGGTTGTGGCCATGGCCAAAACCGGTGCCGTGATCAACATCAAAAAAGCCCAGTTCCTTGCGCCTCAGGAAATGAAACACATCCTGAGCAAATGCGAAGAAGCGGGCAACGATCAGTTGATCCTCTGTGAACGCGGCTCCAGCTTTGGCTACAACAACCTTGTGGTCGACATGCTGGGCTTCGGCATCATGAAGCAGTTCGAATACCCGGTATTTTTCGACGTGACACACGCGCTGCAAATGCCCGGTGGTCGCTCGGACTCTGCCGGTGGTCGCCGCGCCCAGGTAACGGATCTGGCCAAGGCTGGCATCAGCCAGAGCCTTGCCGGTTTGTTCCTTGAAGCACACCCGGATCCTGACAATGCCAAATGCGACGGCCCTTGTGCCTTGCGTCTGGACAAGCTTGAGCCATTCCTGGCTCAACTGAAGTCGCTGGATGAGTTGGTCAAGAGTTTTCCAACAATAGAAACCGCGTAACCCTCGTTTCTCCGGTAAAGTACCGCACGATTTCTCGGGCCCCAGGGCCCGAGCCTTATCGTCCGCAAGGCTGCCTGTTAATTAGTCCCTGCCGGCGATAACAATATTTCCCTCAGCTGCGTCGTTTTCGTCAACTTTGGAGTGTTTACAACAATGGCAAAAATCGTCGACATCAAAGGTCGTGAAGTTCTCGATTCCCGTGGCAACCCCACTGTGGAAGCGGACGTGCTTCTCGATAACGGCATCATCGGCAGTGCTTGCGCGCCTTCCGGTGCTTCCACCGGTTCCCGTGAAGCGCTGGAACTACGTGATGGCGACAAGAGCCGTTACCTGGGCAAGGGCGTTTTGAAAGCCGTTGCCAACATTAACGGCCCGATTCGCGATTTGCTGCTGGGTAAAGACCCGGTTGATCAAAAAGCGCTGGACCACGCGATGATTGCGCTGGACGGCACTGAAAACAAAGGTTCTCTGGGTGCTAACGCCATCCTCGCTGTATCCCTGGCTGCTGCCAAGGCTGCTGCTCAGGACCAGGACCTGCCGCTGTACGCACACATCGCCAACCTGAACGGCACACCGGGTGTTTACTCGATGCCGGTACCGATGATGAACATCATCAACGGTGGCGAGCACGCTGATAACAACGTCGACATTCAAGAGTTCATGGTTCAGCCGGTTGGCGCCAAGACTTTTTCCGACGCGCTGCGCATGGGCACTGAAATCTTCCATCACCTCAAAGCTGTTCTCAAGGCTCGTGGCCTGAGCACTGCAGTGGGCGATGAAGGTGGTTTCGCACCTAACCTGGCTTCCAACGAAGATGCACTGAAAGTGATCTCCGAAGCTGTTGCCAACGCTGGCTACACCTTGGGCACAGATGTGACCCTGGCTCTGGACTGCGCGGCCAGTGAGTTCTACGAAGACGGCAAGTACAACCTGTCGGGCGAAGGCCAGGTATTCAACTCGGAAGGTTTCGCCGAGTATCTGAAAGGCCTGACCCAGCGTTACCCGATCATCTCCATTGAAGACGGCCTGGACGAGTCTGACTGGGATGGCTGGAAAATCCTGACCGACAAGATCGGTGAGAAAATTCAGCTGGTAGGTGACGACCTGTTCGTAACCAACACCAAGATCCTGAAAGAAGGCATCGATAAAAAGATCGCCAACTCGATCCTGATCAAGTTCAACCAGATCGGCACCCTGACCGAAACCCTGGAAGCTATCCAGATGGCCAAGGCCGCTGGTTACACTGCTGTGATTTCGCACCGTTCCGGTGAAACTGAAGACTCCACCATTGCCGATCTGGCGGTGGGTACTTCGGCTGGCCAGATCAAGACCGGCTCTCTGTGCCGTTCGGATCGCGTGTCCAAGTACAACCAATTGCTGCGTATCGAAGAGCAACTGGGTGCAAAAGCCAAGTACAACGGTCGCAGCGAGTTTCGCGGCTAAGCAGTTGGTGGTAAAAAGACAGCAGGTTATGTAGGAATATTCGCTCAAGCGAGTCTTTTAACACTAACCTGAATGTGTACAAGCCTGGGTCTTCCAGGCTTTGTACTATTGGTTGTTTACGTTTTTCGGCATGGCTGTCTTTTCACTGGATACCTGATATTCGATGCGCAGTCCCAATTGGTTGTTTCTCATCTTGCTCTTGCTACTGGCTGGCCTACAGTATCGCCTGTGGGTGGGGAATGGCAGTTTGGCGCAGGTTACCGACCTGACGCAGCAAATCGCCGATCAGCATGCTGAAAACGAAGTATTGCTGGAGCGCAACCGCGTGCTGGATGCGGAAGTGCTTGAGTTGAAAAAAGGCATGGAGACCGTTGAAGAGCGTGCTCGCCATGAGTTGGGTATGGTCAAGGAGGGCGAAACCCTCTACCAGTTGGCCCAATGAGTTATCCGTCACCGGCCTTCTGGGCCGTGATTCCTGCCGCGGGCGTTGGTGCCCGTATGGCCGCGGACCGTCCCAAGCAGTACTTGCAGCTGGGCGGGCGCAGTATTCTGGAACACAGCATCGGCTGTTTCCTCGATCACCCGGACCTCAAGGGGCTGGTGGTCAGTGTCGCTAGCGATGACCCTTTTTGGCCTTCCTTGCCTTGCTCCGTCGATCCACGGATCGCACGGGTAGAGGGTGGGCGCGAGCGCGCCGATTCGGTGCTCAATGCGTTGCTGCACCTGCATGCGCTGGGGGCATCCGATGAAGATTGGGTATTGGTGCACGATGCTGCACGACCCAACCTGTCCCGTGAAGATCTGGACAAATTGTTGAGTGAGCTGGCCCTCGACCCGGTCGGTGGTTTGCTGGCAGTTCCCGCGCGGGACACGCTCAAGCGGGTCGACAAGAATGGCCGGGTGCTCGAAACCGTAGACCGCAGTTTGATCTGGCAGGCATACACGCCGCAGATGTTCCGCCTGGGTGCATTGCACCGTGCCCTGGCTGATAGCCTGGTCGCCGATGCGAAGATCACTGACGAAGCATCCGCAATGGAGTGGGCCGGGCTGGCGCCGCGTCTGATCGAGGGCCGTTCGGACAACATCAAGGTGACACGCCCAGAAGACCTCGAGTGGTTGCGCTTGCGCTGGGCTAATCGCTGATCCCACTGTAGGAGCGAGCTTGCCTCGCGATCTTTTAAAAGATCAAAAGATGGCGAAACAAGCTCGCTCCTACAGGTTTCTAACCCAAATACTCTTCTCGCTTGGCCAATCCTTCCTTCAGATAATCCACCAGCTTCCTGACCTTGGGCGACAAGTGCCGTTGCTGCGGGTACAGGGCCCAAACCGCAGTATTGGGTGGCTGATGAGCTTCAAGCAAAGACACCAGCGCTCCAGTCTTTAAATGCTCCAGCACATAATAGTCCGGTAACTGACACAACCCGACGCCCAGCAGGGCTGCGTCCAGTACCGCCTGCCCACTGTTGCAGCGCCAATTGCCTTGCACCCTTTGCGAAAACTCTCGTCCGTCCAGCTGCAATTGCCAGAGATCCGAACTGCCAATCAGACAATTGTGGCGGCTCAGTTCTGACAGGCTATGAGGACGACCGTAATGCGCCAGATAAGAGGGCGATGCGCACAAGTACATACGTCTTGGTGCCAGGCGGGTGGCGACCAGTCGCGAGTCCTGCAGCCGGCCCAGGCGTATGGCCAGGTCGAGACTCTCATGCACCAGGTCCAACGGGCGATTGCTCAGTTCAATGTCGACCCGTAACTGCGGGTACAACCCCATAAAACGCGTCACCAGCGGCACAATAAAACGCTCTCCATAGGCTACCGCGCAAGTCATTCGCAGCATGCCTTTGGGTTCGCTGGCCAGATCACCGACTGCACGCAACGCTTCTTCGCGGCCATCTTGCAAGCGCTGACAGTGCTGTAAAAAAGTTTGTCCGGCCTCGGTCAGGGTCACCCGCCGCGTACTGCGATAAAACAGGCGGGTTTGCAGGCGCTCCTCGAGGCGGGCTACCTGGCGGCTTATATGCGATGAGGAAACCCCAAGACGCTCGGCAGCGGCGGTAAATTGCCCGCATTCTGCTACGGCGACAAACTCGTCAATGCCTTCCCAGCGGCTCTCACTCACGACTGATTGTCCCTGTATGGCAATAATATTTTGCTTTTGTCTGGATTATTAATCAGTCAGCGCTGATTTACACTCGGTATTCTGTTTTAACTTTGCTGGAGTCGATTGATGATCAAGTCACGTGCTGCCGTAGCCTTCGAGGCCAAAAAACCGCTGGAAATCGTGGAAGTTGACGTTGCCATGCCCAAGGCGGGTGAAGTGCTGCTGCGGGTGGTGGCTTCCGGTGTATGCCACACCGATGCCTACACCTTGTCGGGGGCTGATCCGGAGGGCATCTTTCCGTCGATTTTGGGCCATGAAGGCGGCGCTATAGTTGAGGCGATCGGCGAAGGTGTTACTTCCGTGGAAGTGGGCGATCACGTCATCCCGCTGTACACGCCAGAGTGTCGCAAGTGCAAATTCTGCCTGTCAGGCAAGACCAACCTGTGTCAGGCGATTCGCGCCACTCAAGGCAAAGGCCTGATGCCGGATGGCACTACGCGTTTCTCCTACAAGGGGCAGCCAATTTTCCATTACATGGGCACCTCTACGTTTTCGGAGTACACCGTGCTCCCGGAAATCTCGGTGGCCAAGATTCAAAAAGACGCGCCGCTGGAGAAGGTTTGCCTGCTCGGTTGCGGCGTCACCACTGGCATTGGTGCGGTGATCAATACTGCCAAGGTCAAGCCGGGCGACACCGTCGCCATCTTCGGTCTGGGCGGCATCGGCCTTTCAGCGGTGATCGGCGCAGTAAAAGCCAAGGCTGCGCGGATCATTGCCATCGATATCAACCCGGCCAAATTTGAAATCGCCAAGCAACTGGGCGCAACCGATTGCGTCAACCCGAAGGATTTTGATCGCCCGATCCAGGAAGTAATAGTCGATATGACTGACGGTGGAGTCGACTTTTCTTTCGAGTGCATTGGCAATGTGCAGTTGATGCGTGCGGCACTGGAGTGCTGCCACAAAGGATGGGGTGAGTCCGTGATCATCGGCGTGGCCGGTGCCGGTCAGGAAATTTCGACCCGTCCCTTCCAGCTGGTGACCGGTCGCGTCTGGCGCGGTTCGGCATTTGGTGGCGTGCGCGGTCGCACTGAATTGCCAAGCTATGTCGACATGGCGCAAACCGGTGAGATCCCGCTGGACACCTTCATCACCCACACCATGGGGCTGGAAGACATCAACAAGGCATTCGACCTGATGCACGAAGGCAAAAGCATTCGTACGGTCATCCATTTCTGATAAGCAGCGGCATGCGCGCAATACGGTGGAAAAACCGCCGTATTCCTCATGTGGGAGCCTGCTGGCTCCCACAGGTAATGAGTTCTTCTCTTAAAGCCTGGAGCTGCCTCTATGACTCTTGAAAATATTTCCTGCCAGAAGAGCTTCGGCGGCTGGCACAAGCGCTACCGGCACCGTTCTGAGGTGCTGGGTTGCGACATGGTGTTTGCCGTGTATTTGCCGCCCCAGGCCGAACAGGGCGCCAGGCTCCCGGTGTTGTACTGGCTGTCGGGTTTGACCTGTACCGATGAAAATTTCATGCATAAGGCCGGCGCGATGAAAATGGCTGCCGAGCTGGGGCTGATTATCGTGGCGCCGGACACCAGCCCCCGTGGCGACGGTGTGCCGGATGATCCGGATGGCGCCTGGGATTTCGGCCTGGGTGCAGGTTTTTACCTGAACGCTACTCAGCAGCCTTGGGCCCAGCATTACCGCATGCATGATTATGTAGTGCAGGAATTGCCGGCATTGGTTGAAGCGCATTTCCCTGCGTCGCAAAAACGCGGCATCAGCGGGCATTCGATGGGGGGGCACGGGGCATTGGTTTGTGCGTTGCGCAATCCGGGGCGCTATCTGTCGGTGTCAGCCTTCGCGCCCATCAGCAACCCTATGGATTGCCCTTGGGGGCAAAAAGCCTTCTCCGGCTACCTTGGGGATGAGCGTACCCGCTGGCGCGAGTGGGATGCGTGCGCCTTGATCAGCGAAGCCCGGGAAAAACTGCCGCTATTGGTTGATCAAGGCGACCGCGATGACTTTCTGGCTGTACAGCTCAAGCCCGAGGCTCTGCAACAGGCTGCAAAACAGGCGGGCCATCCGCTGACCTTGCGCCTGCAACCGGGCTACGACCACAGCTATTTTTTCATCGCCAGCTTTATTGACGACCACTTGCGTCACCACGCGAGCGCACTAAGCGCTTAATAGTGGGTAGAATCACGCCCTGACTTAATCGGGGCGTTTTTTATGCGTATTGGCCACGGCTATGATGTGCACTGTTTTGCTGAAGGCGATTTTATAACCTTGGGCGGCGTGCGGATCCCTCACAAATTTGGCCTGTTGGCCCACTCTGATGGCGACGTGCTGTTGCACGCGCTCAGCGATGCTCTGCTGGGTGCGGCGGCACTGGGCGACATCGGCAAGCACTTTCCGGACACAGATCCGACGTTCAAGGGGGCCGATAGCCGCGTCTTGTTGCGTCATGTCGTAGGTCTGATCCATGCCAAAGGTTGGAAAGTCGGCAATGTCGACAACACCATCATTGCCCAGGCGCCAAAAATGGCGCCGCATATTGAAACGATGCGCGCGCTGATTGCGGCGGATCTAGAGGTTGATTTGGACCAGGTAAACGTTAAAGCCACCACCACCGAAAAGCTCGGCTTTGTCGGTCGTGAAGAAGGCATCGCAGTGCATTCCATCGCGTTGTTGGTTCGCGGATGAACGAGTTTGATCTGCTGGGGCCGTTGGCTTATGGCGAGCCTTTGGGTACTGCGGTGCTCAAGGCCACGGCTGAAGACTTCCAGGTTGATGAAGTGCTGGATATTCCGTTGTCCGGAGACGGCGAGCATCTGTGGCTGTGGGTCGAGAAGCGTGGACTTAATACTGAAGAGGCCGCGCGGCGTATCGCCAAGGCCGCAGGTGTGCCGCTGCGTACAGTCAGTTACGCCGGCTTGAAAGACCGTCAGGCGCTGACCCGTCAATGGTTCAGCGTGCAGTTGCCGGGCAAGGCCGATCCTGACCTGTCTGGCGCTGAAAACGACACGCTTAAAATTCTGAAAAGCACACGCCACAAACGCAAGTTGCAACGTGGCGCCCATGCCGCCAACGGTTTCACCTTGCGTTTGACACAACTGGCCGGGGACAAGGATGCGCTGGCGCAACGTCTTGAACTGATCGCCAAACAGGGCGTACCGAATTATTTCGGTAGCCAGCGTTTCGGCTGGCAGGGCGGTAACCTGGGTGAGGCCCGTGATTATGCTGCGCGCAAGGCTTTGCCTGAGCAGCGCAACGTACGCTCGCGGCTGTTATCCACCGCACGCAGTTATCTGTTCAATCAGGTGCTGGCGGCGCGGGTGGCCGATGGTAGCTGGCAGCGTGCGCAGGTAGGTGATTTGCTGGCCTTTACCGATAGCCGCAGTTTTTTTCCGGCAGGTGAGGCTGAATGCAGCGATCCGCGACTGGCCATTCTCGATCTTCACCCCACTGGCCCGCAGTGGGGTGAGGGGAATTCGCCAACTACCGGCGCTACCCATGAGCTGGAGCAGTCAATTGCAGAGCGTGAAGCGGATTTGCGTGACTGGCTGGTTCGAGCAGGCATGAGCCATGAGCGCCGTATCCTGCGGCTGCCCATTGGCCGGTTGACGTGGCATTATCCGGAACCTGACATTCTGCAACTGGAATTTGTTCTGCCGGCCGGATGCTTCGCTACTGTCCTGGTGCGCGAACTAGTTGATCTGGTGCCTTTGGGTCAAACGGACAGCCTATGCGTATTCTGATTTCAAACGATGATGGGGTCGCGGCCCCGGGTCTGGCCGCGCTTTATGGCGCGCTGGCCGATTATTGCGAGTGCGTGGTAATCGCGCCCGAGCAAGACAAAAGCGGGGCGAGCAGTTCGCTGACGCTGGATCGGCCCTTGCATCCGCACACCCTGGCCAATGGCTTTATCAGCATTAATGGTACGCCTACCGATTGCGTTCACCTGGGCCTTAATGGCTTGCTGGAGCAGCAACCGGACATGGTGGTCTCGGGCATCAACCTGGGTGCCAATCTGGGGGATGATGTGCTGTATTCCGGCACTGTGGCTGCGGCGCTTGAAGGGCGCTTTCTGGATCGCCCTTCGTTCGCGTTTTCTTTTGTGTCACGTCAACTGGACAATTTACCGACGGCGGCCTATTTCGCCCGCAAGCTGATTGAAGCTCATGCGGTGCTGGATTTACCGCCGCGTACGGTCCTCAACGTGAATATTCCTAACCTGCCGCTTGAGAAAATCCGCGGTATTCAACTCACGCGTCTGGGGCATCGTGCCCGTGCTGCTGCCCCGGTACGTGTTGTCGACCCTCGGGGCAAGGCCGGCTATTGGATTGCGGCTGCTGGCGATGCTGAGGACGGAGGTCCGGGAACGGATTTTCATGCCGTGATGCAGGGCTATGTTTCGATCACGCCGCTGCAACTGGACCGTACTTTTGGTGATGGCTTCAAAAGCCTCGGTGTCTGGCTGGAGGGTATGGGCTGATGGGGCGCGAACAGGATGGCCTGATGCATCGCGGCATTGGCATGACCTCCGAGCGCACCCGGGAGCGGCTTATTCAGCGCCTGCGTGAAGAGGGCATCGTTAACCAGAAAGTGCTTGAGGTTATTCGGCGTACGCCTCGGCATCTGTTTGTTGATGAAGCATTGGCGCACCGGGCCTACGAAGACACAGCGCTACCGATAGGCAACAACCAGACCATCTCCCAGCCTTATATGGTGGCCCGCATGAGCGAGTTGCTGCTTGAGGACGGGCCGCTGGACAAGGTGATGGAGATTGGGACCGGCTCGGGCTATCAAACTGCGGTTCTGTCGCAACTGGTTGAACGGATATTTTCGGTAGAGCGGATCAAGGTGCTGCAGGATCGGGCCAAGGAGCGACTGCTTGAGCTCAATTTGCGCAACCTAGTGTTCCGCTGGGGTGATGGTTGGGAAGGCTGGCCTGCGTTGGCGCCTTATAACGGCATCATCGTGACAGCGGTGGCGACCGATGTGCCGCAGGCGTTGCTGGATCAACTGGCTCCCGGGGGGCGTCTGGTGATCCCGGTGGGTTCGGGTGAAGTGCAGCAATTGATGCTGATCGTGCGCGAAGAACACGGCTTTGCCCGTCGCGTGATCGGCAATGTGCGTTTTGTGCCATTGCTCAACGGGCCGTTGGCCTGAGTCTTTGTTTGGCCCTGCTGAATTATAGGGCCGGGCGCAGGTCATACTGCGCAGCGGCAGGGCTCTGCCATTGCCTGATTTTTTATGATTCGGCTTTGCAATCTGTAAGCTGCGTAGCCAGTTATACTTGCGACAAACCATGGCCAGTACTGGCGTTCTAATATTTAGCCATCTTCAAAGGGAGCGGCGGGTGAGTCTCACAGTCATTGCGCAGCGTATGGATATCAAAAGCTATCACAGACTGGTGGTCGGTCTACTACTGAGTGCCACACTAGTTTTGTTGGCAGCGTGCTCCAGCACAACCAAGAACGGCGTGCGTGTGGTTGACCGCAATGGGGTGGCTCAGCGTCCGGCAGTAACCACCGGGCAGTACGTCGTGCGCCGTGGCGACACCTTGTTCTCGATTGCTTTTCGTTACGGCTGGGACTGGAAGGCCCTGGCAGCGAAAAACAACATTGCTGCTCCTTTCACTATTGTCCCAGGTCAAACAATTCGCTTTGACGGGCGTGCCGGAACCTTGCCGGCAAGTGGCACCACAACCACCGTCGTATCGTCTTCTGCAGGCAGCAAGACCACGGTAATCAAGCGTCAGGGCGCAACAGCGGCTGCGCCAGCGCCAGTAGCGGCACTGCCTGCAGGCCCTGCGCCAAAAGGCTGGGGCTGGCCTTCGAATGGCATTTTGATTGGCAAATTTTCTTCAAACGGTAGTTTGAATAAAGGTATTGATATCGCCGGGGATTTGGGACAGCCTGTTTTGGCTGCGTCTGATGGATCAGTTGTTTACGCCGGCAGTGGATTGAGGGGCTACGGCGAATTAATCATCATCAAACACAGTGATACCTACGTCAGTGCATACGGTCACAACCGTAGGCTGTTGGTTCGGGAGGGACAGCAGGTCAAGGTCGGACAGACAATTGCCGAAATGGGGTCAACTGGTACAGACCGGGTGAAACTTCACTTTGAGATTCGCCGCCAAGGTAAACCTGTAGATCCACTGCAATTCCTTCCACGACGTTGATCGGTTACCAGCCTGTTCCTGATGTAGTTAAGGAACAGGCTCCAGCGTTGCCAAGGATATAGGCGATGCTTGAGCTTGAGGTCGAACTCACCAAAGGACTACAACAATGGCTCTCAGTAAAGAAGCGCCGGGGTTTGACATCGACGATGAGGTGCTCCTTATGGACTCCGGCATCGACAGAGAATTGATGTCAGAAGAAGACGACACCACCCCTACACCCCGGACCAAGTCCAAAAAAGCGACCGCTACAAAACAGCACAAGTACATTGACTACACCCGGGCGCTCGATGCGACCCAGCTGTACCTCAATGAAATTGGCTTTTCCCCGTTACTTTCCCCTGCAGAAGAAGTTCACTTCGCGCGCCTTTCGCAAAGCGGAGATCCGGCCGGCCGCAAGCGCATGATTGAAAGTAACTTGCGACTGGTGGTGAAAATCGCCCGCCGCTACGTCAATCGTGGGCTATCGCTGCTGGATCTGATTGAAGAGGGCAACCTGGGGCTGATTCGGGCAGTCGAAAAGTTTGACCCCGAACGCGGATTCCGCTTCTCGACATACGCCACCTGGTGGATCCGCCAAACGATTGAACGGGCGATCATGAACCAGACCCGCACAATCCGTTTGCCGATCCATGTCGTTAAAGAGCTCAATGTCTACTTGCGAGCCGCGCGGGAACTTACGCAAAAGCTCGATCACGAACCTTCCCCTGAAGAAATCGCCAATCTGCTCGAAAAACCCGTCTCGGAGGTCAAGCGCATGCTTGGGCTGAATGAGCGGGTGTCCTCGGTAGATGTTTCTCTTGGCCCTGACTCTGATAAAACCCTGCTCGATACCCTGACAGATGATCGACCTACAGATCCTTGCGAGCTGCTTCAGGACGATGACTTGTCGCAAAGTATTGACCAGTGGCTGTCTGAACTTACAGACAAGCAGCGCGAGGTGGTAATTCGCCGGTTCGGGCTGCGTGGTCATGAAAGCAGCACTCTTGAAGACGTTGGCCTGGAAATTGGCCTGACGCGCGAACGTGTTCGGCAGATTCAAGTAGAGGGGCTCAAGCGTCTGCGAGAAATCCTTGAACGCAACGGTTTGTCCAGTGAGTCGTTGTTTCAATAACAGGCGTCCTGATAGCTAAAAAACCCCGAATTATTCGGGGTTTTTTTATGCACGCACAATCTGGATCAATGCCCGCCCGAGGGGGTTTTTATGTACGCGCGGGCTACGGGTTATTTTCAAATGTGCAATCAGGGACCGTGCGGAAGTTTATCTGTCATGGGCTGTAAGCCTTTGCTTACTTTTTATGTAAGCCAAGTGCGGAAAGAGACTTGCAGATAGTCTTTTCGTTACTTGAAAATATTTTAACTTGTTGAATTTAAAAGGTTTTTTACTTTTTTATAAACTGATCTGCAATAACAAATCCTAACTGATGTGCTTGCAGCCATTTTTAAAGGCTTTAGTATCTCAACTGTGTCGACGGATCGACACAGCGCTCAAGGATGAACGCTGAAGGACATCGCAGGACGCGATTCATCAGGATGATGAAAGGGATAAAAGGGAATAGGGAAAAAATGTGGGCGGGTCAAACCGCCCCTTTTTTTTGCCTTGAAAAAAGTGTTCGCCGTTGCAGCCATGTTGACGGACCGTTCACCCGAATAAAATGCAAAACGCCCAAGGCCATGGCCTTGGGCGTTTTTCGTAGCAGGTGTGAAACCTGTTCAGGATGAACCCGTTCCCGCTCTGCGATTACAGCGTTGGATAGTCGATATAGCCGACAGGGCCTTTGGCATAGAAGGTCTCTGGATGCGCTTCGTTGAGCGGTGCATCGGCCTTCAGGCGTGCTGGCAGGTCTGGGTTGGCAATGAATGGCACACCGAATGCGACAGCATCGGCTTTACCCGCTGCGATCCAGGCATTGGCGCTGTCTTTTGTGAAGCGCTCATTGACGATGTACGGGCCGCCAAAGGCTGCCTTGAGCTGCGGGCCGAGGCTGTCTGCCGCTTCATGCTCGCGGGCACAGATATAGGCGATGCCGCGCTTGCCGAGTTCACGGGCTACATAACCAAAGGTTTCAGCCAGATTCTCATCACCCATGTCATGCAGGTCGGCACGTGGCGACAAATGCACGCCAACGCGGCCCGCGCCCCAGATATCAATGGCGGCATCGGTGACTTCCAGCAACAGACGAGCGCGGTTCTCGACTGAACCTCCGTATTGGTCTGTGCGTTTGTTGGTGCTGCTTTGCAGGAACTGATCGAGCAAGTAACCATTGGCGCCATGGATTTCTACGCCGTCAAAACCTGCGGCCTTGGCGTTCTCGGCACCGGTGCGGTAAGCCTCGACAATGTCTGCAATCTCGGCGGTTTCCAGTGCGCGTGGCGTCGGGAAATCAACCATCGGGCGCACCAGGCTTACATGGCCTTTAGCTGCAATGGCGCTTGGTGCAACAGGGGCTTCCCCATTCAAATAGATCCCGTGGGAGATCCGGCCAACGTGCCACAACTGCAGCGCGATACGGCCACCGGCCGCGTGTACCGCCTTGGTGATGTTGGTCCAGCCTCGGACCTGGTCGGCAGACCAGATGCCAGGGGTGTCAGGGTAGCCAACGCCCATTGGCGTTACCGAAGTGGCTTCGCTCAGGATCAGGCCTGCTGACGCGCGCTGAACGTAATACTCAGCCATCAGTGCGTTTGGAACCCGCCCTTCATCGGCGCGGCAGCGGGTGAGGGGGGCCATGATGATGCGGTTAGGCAGTTCAAGGTCGCCCAGCTTGATCGGATCGAAAATCGTGGTCATTTATGCAGCCCTCGCAAGGATTAGTGTGTGGTAGCAGCCAGCTCGGAATTACCGTTCTGGCGAAAAGTAATCAGGGTGACCAGCAGCGCCAACACGGCTAAAGCCGCGGCAGCGAGTGGCACGCTGGTGAGGCCGAAGCCGTGGGCAATCACGCTGCCGCCAACCCAGGCACCCAGCGCGTTACCGATGTTGAACGCACCGATGTTCAGCGTGGACACCAGATTGGGGGCGGCCTTGCCGAAGGTCACAACGTTCACTTGCAGCGCGGGTACGGCGGCAAACGAAGCGGTGGCCCACAGGAACAATGTGATCTCGGTCGGAATCAGGGCGACGCTGGTCCAGCTCAGTACGGTCGAAATAACTGCCATTGAGATGAATACGCCGATCAATGTGGCAGCCAGGCGCTTGTCGGCCAGCTTGCCGCCGATGATGTTGCCCACCGTCAGGCCCAGGCCGATCAACAGCAGGGTCCAGGTCACGCCTTTGGGCGAGACACCGGTGACATCACCCAGTAACGGCGCGACGTAAGTGAACAGGGTGAACATCGACGCGGAAAACAGCGCCGTCATGCTTAACGAGAGCCAGATCCCGGCCCCCTTGAGTGCGGCCAGTTCGGCACGCATGTCGAGTTTCTCTTCATCGCGCCTGGCGGGAAGAAAGCGGATCAGGCCAATCAGCGCTACTACGCCAATCACGGTTACTGCGAAAAACGTCGAACGCCATCCTGCTGCCTGGCCGAGGGCGGTCCCCAAGGGCACGCCCAGCACGTTTGCCAGGGTCAGGCCGGTGAACATCAGTGCCACTGCCGACGCGCGTTTGTTGGCAGGCACCAGGCCTGCAGCCACGACCGAACCAATACCAAAGAACGCGCCGTGGCACAGGGCCGTTACCACACGGGCAAACATCAGCACGTTGTAATCACTGGCCAGTGCACAGAGCAGGTTACCGATGATGAATATCACCATCAGTGCTACCAGCGCGGCCTTGCGCGGCAATTTGGCGGTGGCCAGTGCCATGAACGGGGCCCCGATAGCTACACCCAGGGCATAACCGGTCACGAGCCAGCCTGCTCCCGGGATCGAAACCCCAAGGTCCGCGGCGACATCGGGCAACAACCCCATGATCACGAACTCTGTGGTCCCGATGGCGAAAGCGCTGAGCGCCAGAATGAGTAGCGAGAGAGGCATTGGAAATCCTTGTTAAAGCTCTTGGTTCATTGTCGCGAGGAAAGCCTTGATGGTTTCCTCATTACGTTTGAAAAAGTGCCACTGGCCAACCTTCTGGCTAGTGATCAGACCGGCGCGTTGCAGGGTGGCGAGATGGGCAGAGACAGTGGATTGCGACAGGCCGAAACGTTGGTCGAACTGCCCGGCGCAGACGCCGTGTTCGGTGCTGTGATGCTGGTCGGGGAACTCCACTTGCGCGTTTTTAAGCAGGCAAATGATTTCTCGGCGTACTGGGTGTGCCAGCGCTTTTATTATTTCGTCGAGGTCGATCGGCATGATGGCGGTGCTCATTGAGATGCAGCGTTATATCGCGATAAGGCGAACTTTAAATCGTTATATCGCGATATACAAATATGATTTTGTTCTGGCATCAGATTAAATCGATATATCGGGTTATAACGATATTGGTGTGGCAGTGGTAAACTGCCGGGCATGAATTATCTCGCACATCTGCACCTTGGCGGCCAGCGTCCTGAAGAATTACTCGGAAGCCTGTACGGCGACTTTGTCAAAGGACGGCTGCAAGGTGAGTACAGTCCACAAATCGAAGCTGCGATCCAACTGCATCGCAGCATTGATGTGTTTACCGATGCACACCCCTTGGTCGACCGGTCGCTGTCGCGTTTCAGCCAGACTCGCAGGCGCTATGCCGGCATTGTGCTTGACGTTTTTTTCGACCATTGCCTGGCCCGGGACTGGGCACAGTACGGCGAAGGCCCCCTGGATCGCTTTACCTCGGGTTTCTACCGAGTGCTGGTGGCGCAGCCGCAATTGCCCAGGCGTCTGGCCGCCATCGCCCCACACATGGCCGCGCATGACTGGCTGGGGTCGTATCGCGACTTTTCGGTGTTGGAGCAGGTATTCAAAGGCATTGCGCGACGTCTATCACGGCCCGAAGAGTTGGCCGGGGCGATGGCGGACCTCAATGCTCTTTATGAACCCTTGAGTGAAGACTTTCGGGCGTTTTATCCGCAGCTGCAGAGTTTTGCTGCGCAGCAGCGGTCAGTGTCGTCTTGATCGCCCGGGTTTAAACCTCCGGCACGCACGCCCCGTCGAGAACAGGCCCGCTGCCGCACAGAGGGCGGGTCACCACTCCCCGTATCGCCTCCTGCGCTCTAAAAGCCAGCACCGCACGTTCCTGCTGGTGACAGGCAATGGGCTCAAGCAGGTGAATCTCGACATCGGCCTGATCATGGCGAAACAAACGCAACAAATGGGACAACAAATCATCATCGCCAATAAACGGTGCAATCGTATCGGCCTCACCATCGCGTAAATAGCGAATGGCTACTGGCTGCAGCGGCACTCGACTGTCAATGGCTGCCGACAGCAAGCGTCCATGAAAGGTACGTACGGAGCGTCCATCGGTGGTGGTGCCTTCGGGAAACATCAGCAAGGGCAGCTGTTGTTGCAAATGCTGGCTCATTTGCTGGCGAATCAGCTGGCTGTCGCCCGCCCCCCGACGAATGAACAGGCTGCCGGCCTTGGCCGCCAGCCAGCCTGCCACTGGCCAGCCGCGGACTTCGGCCTTGGACAGGAAAGACAGCGGCGTCAGCTGCCCGAGCAGGGCAATGTCAGTCCATGACACGTGGTTGCTGACCCACAGCATTGGCACTGTCGGCACTTCACCGAGCACCTTGATGCGAAAGGGCAGGGCATCACACAGCCGGGTCATAAAAAACTGCGACCAGCGTTGTCGACGGGCCATCGTACCGTCGAGGTGCAACCGCTCCATCAGCCCGAACAGACTCGCCATGCCCAAGCCCAGGCCGACCACGGCGAGAACCCGTGCCACACGCCCATATTGGCGCAGGCGATTCATTACATCGCCGCCTTGAAGTGACGGGCATAACGCGGGCACAACTCGTCACGCTTGAGCAGGATAAAAACATCGGCTACCTGAAAGTCCTCATCCCAGCACGGCTCGCCACAGATCTTGGCGCCCAGGCGCATGTAAGCCTTGAGCAACGGCGGCATTTCGGTGATGACATTGGCTGGAATATCCAGAGCCGGTAGCGGCTTTTTGGGCTCTGCGCGCACGTGCTCGGTGCTCAGATAGCGTTCGCGCAAACGCTGCATGATCGCCTGGGCCTGGATGCCGCCGTCGTGCATCGGAATGCTCGCGCACCCCATGAGGTAGTGGTAGTCACCCCGGTTCAGAGCCTCGGCCAACTCACCCCAGAGCACGGCGATGGTGCCGCCATTGCGGTAGGCCGGGTCGACACAGGTGCGGCCTATCTCCAGCACGGGCCCTTGCAGGTGTGCCAGCCCGTGAAGGCTGAATTCTTCTTCGCTGTAGAAACGGCCGATGCTGAGTGCAGCGTAATGATCGAGCAGGCGGGTCGTGGCTACCAGTTGGCCGCTGTTGAGGTCACGAACGCCGATATGTTCGCAATGAGCGTCGTAATCATCTTCATCCAGTTCACGTTCTGCACTCTTGAGCGTTGCTTTCAATTCGCCGCTAAAAACACGAAAACGCAGGGCTTGAGCTTCACGCAAGGCGCCGGGGCCGGTCAGGCGCTCTGCCTTAAGGCGTCGTTCTTGAACGGTGTCGCGGATACGGGCGATCTGGGACATTGCGAATCTCCGTGCAGGCACTGCGCCTGCCTTGGTTTTCTGCCAATCGACTGAGGTGTGCAACTTCAGGCTAGGCAGGTGCAATGTCATCACCATGACGTTTGGATGATGCTTGTATGACAGGCTTTATGCCGGTGTGGTCCGGTGGAACTGCAAGCCGGGATCGGCGTCCTACTTCAGTGTGAAAAAATTCCGCCACAGCGCTTGCATGTACCCGGACTCGGGGTAATGTTCGTCCACGTTTATCTGCCTATGAGTTTTTATGTTCAAAGCGTTTTTATCTTCTGTCTGCGCCCTGTTGCTGACGTTCGGCGTGAGCCTGTCTGCCCAGGCCAACTGGTACCTGGACGGTGAGTCTTCAAGGCTGTCATTTATCACCACGCAAAATGCCAATGTCGCCAACGTGCATCGTTTTTTAGTGCTGCACGGCAAAGTCGACCGTAAGGGCCACGCGCAACTGCGCATCGAAATGGACTCGGTCAACAGTGCGGTGCCGTTGCGCGATGAGCGCATGCGTGACCTGTTGTTCGATTTCAAAAACTTCCCGGAAGCGCAAATCACCGCGCAGATAGATCTGCAGCCCATCAATGACCTTGCCAGCGGTGCGCAGCTGGAACTGCACTTGCCGGTCACGGTCAGCTTGCGTGGCAAACAGCACACCTACGAGGCCGAACTTCTGGCAACGCGTCTTGATGAACGACGCTTTCAAGTCGTCACGCTTGAACCGCTGATGCTGCAAGCCGAAGACTTTGGCTTGCAGCCGCAACTTGAAACACTGCGTAAATTGGCCGGCTTGTCGGCTATCAGCTTTTCAGTACCGGTGGGTGCGGTGCTGATTTTCACGGCCCGCTGATATGGCCGGCGCAGTGTTTCCATGGCGCAGCGCCAATCAATTCGAGTTGCTGATTGACGGGCCGCAATTTTTCCCTCGCATGCTGGCGGCTATCGACCAGGCGCAAGAACATGTCGATCTGGAACTGTATCTGGTTGAGGCCGGCGACTGTGCCGAAGCCATTGTGCAGGCCCTGGAACAGGCGGCCTGGCGCGAAGTGCGAGTGCGTTGTCTGTTTGACGGATACGGCAGCCTGGCGTTTACCACGGGCTTGCGGCGCAGACTGACCGATGCCGGGGTCGAACTCAGGTTCTACAACCGGTTGAGCTGGCGCCGGGGGCTGAATAACCTTTATCGCGATCATCGCAAGCTATTGCTGGTGGATCATCAATTGGCCGTGGTCGGTGGCACCGGGGTGACCGATGAGTTTTGGCAGCCCGGCCAAAACACCTGCGACTGGCATGAAGTCATGGTCGCCATCGAAGGTCCGTTGGTGCAGGACTGGCAGATGCTGTTTGATCGCCAGTGGCGCGCCAATATCAGCCGTAAGGCCTGGAAACCGGCGACGCACTTCGGCTTGCCGCGTCTGCCGCGGGTCCCCGATGAAGGTGACGGTATGGGGCGCGTGGCATATGCCGACGCCCATCAACACCGCGATATTCTGCAATCGCTGGTGCGTGCGATTAACAGTGCGCAACATCGCATCTGGCTGGCCACGCCTTATTTCCTGCCCACCTGGAGCGTTCGGCGTTCGTTGCGTCGTGCGGCGAGCAGGGGGGTCGATGTGCGCTTGTTGCTGACAGGGCCGCGCACCGATCATCCCTCCGTACGCTATGCCGGGCATCGTTACTACCCGCGGCTACTCAAGTCCGGGGTGCAGATATTTGAATATCAGCCGTGCTTTTTGCATCTGAAAATGGTCCTGATCGACGATTGGGTGAGTATTGGCTCGTGCAACTTCGATCACTGGAATTTGCGCTTCAACCTTGAAGCCAATCTGGAAGCGCTGGACCCCGCGTTGACTCAGGCAGTGGCCACCAGTTTTGTCACCGACTTTGCCCAGAGCCTGCCCATCAGCCTGCAGGCCTGGCAGTCGCGGCCTTTATGGCGGCGCGTCAAACAGCGGATCTGGGGCTGGGTTGACCGTCTGGTGGTCAACGTTCTGGGGCGTCGTCACTAGCCCCAGGTTTTCTTGTAAAACCCTTCTTGAGCGTTTTGTTGAGCGCTGTGCAGAATTTTCCCGGCCGCTCGGTTACAGAGCGTTGCGGAACGTGCAAAATCGAGCCACTTCACGGGCCAATGGACAGCGTGAGGCACGATTTTTCTGGAGCGTTTTGCATGACACCTTCGTTGTTACTGGCGGTACTGGCTTCTGGCTTTATCTATGGCATCACCCCGGGCCCCGGGGTGCTGGCTGTTTTTGGTATTGGTGCTGCCCGTGGTCGACGTGCCGGGGCCGGATTTCTATGCGGTCATTTGCTGGGCGATGTGATCTGGTGCAGTACCGCGCTGATTGCCATTGTCGGCGCGCGCGAGTTTGGCAGTACCGCATTCAATGTCCTGGGCTTGCTCAGCGGCCTTTACCTGTTCTGGTTGGGGCTGCGTGCGGTGCGTGCCCGGCGCGGCAACGTGGCGCAACAAGGTCCTGCGCGCCAGCCTTTTGCACACGGGATTCTGTTCGGCCTCACCAACCCCAAGGCCTACCCCGTTGCGGTGGCAACCTTCACAGCATTGCTTTCCAGCCGCGCAGAACTGCTGACCTGGGCAATGCTGCCGTGGCTGATCGTATTGAGCTTTGTGGGGGGCGCAGCGGCTTATGTGATTCTGATTGGCGTTGTCGGCGCCGGGCACGTGCGGGCGCTATACCAACGCCATGAACTGCTGATCACCCGCCTGTGCGGCGTGATGTTCATCGGTTTTGCCATCAGTGCCCTGATGCATGCCCTGCCGGGGTTGCTGGCAAGTATCCGCTGAGGGGGCCGCTGGCAAGGCCGCCGCTATTGATAGCGCCGGAGTGGCCGACAACCGCAGGCGAAGGCAAGTGACTCACCCTTCGCCCTGGTTGAATACTCAGGCCCGGACCAGATCGCTGTCAGGGGCGCCGGCTGTTTCCTTGCGCACTACACGGTACAAGAGGCTGCAAACCATGAAGCCAATGACGGCAAACAGGCTCATCAGGCTGAACACATAGTTGTAGCCTTGCTGGCCCGGAAAGTGGTCCAGGATCGAACCGTAAATCACGTAGGCAAACATGCCGGGCGCATAGCCGATCAGGCAGGAAATTCCGAAGGCCGAGCCGGTGATGCGCTGAGGAATCCCCACCTCGCTCATGGGAGCCCAGAACACGCCGCGCATGGTGAAAACAATCAGCGCGAACGAGAGGGTGGCGGCCATGCCGATATAGATGAAGTGTTCGCCTTTGGGCACTAGCAACACCGCGGCCATGGCGGGAATCAGGGCCAGGAACGCCCATTTCAGATAGCGCGACGGGCTCTTGAAATACTTGTCTGCCATGAAGCCGCCCGCCGGCCCGCCCAGAATCTTGAGGAAGTATTGGTTGATGATGCCGTAGGCACCGACCAGTGCCACGGGCAGTTCGTAGATATCCTTTAAGTAGGGAATGAAATAGGTCAGGCCGCAGTAGACGATATAGACCATGAACACGTTGAAGCTGACCAGCCAGATCCCCGGAATCCGAATGGCTTCAAGCAATCCGGACATACCCGACAGGCTGTCCTCTTTCTTGGGGGCGGGGGCTGTTTTGCTGTCTCGCAGCAGGAACCAGGTGATGATCCCGGCAAGGATATCGACCAGAGAATAGAAGACGATGGCCGATTTCAGGCCTGCTTCGCCCGAGCCCATGGCAACGAACACCCCCAGGGCTGAAAACGCCACGAGTGTATCGACGATGCCCCTGCCACCCTCCAGAAAACCGAACATGCGACCTTGTTCGCCTTCCTCGCCAAGATTGCGCACAGCCTTGAGCAGGGCAGGCCAATAGATACAGTCAGCGCAGACTGCCAGCAGGCAGAACACGATCAGCATCTTGTCGAAGCCGGGAAAGGTGGCTAGGTAAAGTCCCAGACTGCCAGTCCCGATCAACCCCAGGGGAATCAGTTTACGTGTGGCAAAGCGGTCCGCCAGATAACCGCCGACCACGAATAACGCTGTGGCGATGATAGCGTTGGCACTCAGTAACGTGCCCAGTTGGGTATGGCTCAGCCCCATGTATTGCTGGATGGGAACGTAAAAAGCATCTTTCAGGCTGGCGAGTTTATAGATGGTTCCGCCGCCAAGAATGAGGACGAGGAAACGCAGCCATTTGGCTTTTGTCTGTGCGGTCATTTTTGTTTTCCACAGAAAGTAACGTGACGTTTTGGCGAGTGTGGTGAGGGGTCAGGCACAGACCGGCGTATCCGCCAGTGTCAGTTGTGCCAGAACCTTCAGCTCACCGAGCAGGCCGCGCACATAGCGAATCTGGTTGTTTGCCCACTGGTGCTCTGCAGCCATCATGCGTTCGGCGCAAAACCCCGGCGGCATTGCCGTTTCACTCATTTGCCGGTACTCGATGAAAGGGTCTTGTGTCTCATCCGACTGGCGGAAGGCGGGGGCGGCGTAGTGATTTTCCTGCTCAAGAATAAAAGCGATAACCTGCGGCTCCTGCTCGCCGAGCATCAGCAGCTCGAACATCATGCGTGCACTTGGGAGGTGATCTTCGGCACCCCCTTGCAGCACCCCGTAATGGCCGAAACCATTTTTCTCGGGCACCACGCGTACCCCTTTCATGTGCACCTGGCGGATGTGCGCAGACAACTGCTTCAGGGCCGTCAAGGGTTGCTCGCAGGCATTGATCATATTGCCGAAGTCGAACAACGCGTGCAGGCGGGGGTGATCCAGGCGGCTGAGCAACTGGGCGATTTCATGGCTTTTTAACTCTTCATGCTGCTCAAAGTCGAAGAACAGATCGTGCAGGTCTGCCTGTTGCGCCAGATAGCGCAGATCCTCCTCGATCAGTGCCATTACCCGTGACAGATGACCTTCATAACGCGCATAGACCCGGATGTTGCGAGTGCCGATAGCCTTGGCGATGGCGACAACCTGATCCACATCTTCTTTGCGGGTGCTGCTGATCTCCAGATGTATGTCCAGGCCCAGCGTTGCTGCCTTATGGGAAAACTCCTGAAGCTGCTGCGGGTTCATGTTACTCAGGCTGTTGGCCTCGCCATCCAGCAGATGCAGGCTCAGGCCTTGCAACTCATGGCGCCAGGCGAAGTCCAGCAGTTCAGCGGGCTTGACCCGACCGTGGGTCAGGTTGGTCAGCAAGGGATAGGCATGGGCGAACAGACGCATGCGCTCCAGGCGATCGATAAGCTTGCTGGCCAGTTGCGCAGTCAACAGTGGAGGCGGGCAGTCGCTGCGGCTGTTGTGGCTTAGCAGGGAGTTGAAGCGTGCTTGTATACAGTTCATTAGAATTATTCCTGGTACAGGCACCGAATCGGTCGGTAAGGCCTTTATCGCACCAGAGTGGTTCTACCAATAGAGCCATTATTTTTTAATTGTTATGACCACTTTCAGCCTCTGTTTCACCGGGGCCTGCCTGCTCACAGAGCGTGGCCCATCTTCAGCAGCGCCTGAGCCAGCGCCTCGACTTTTTCCGTGGCTTGTTCGATCGGGGTTCCGGCAAAGCCGATAAGCAGTCCGGGCGGCAAGTAACGTTTCACGCAGTAGTCGCTCAAGGCATAGGTATGGATCTGGTGTCGGGCCAGCTCCTTGGCGATGACCGCGTCATCCAGTCCGGGGTCAAGCCAGGCAATGACATGCATGCCGACATTGACCGGCTTAACGTCCATGAAATTACCCAGCCGCTGTTTCAGTGACTGTATCAGGCAGTCCTGGCGCGACTGGTAAAGAGCGCGCATACGCCGGATATGGCCAAGGAAATGACCTTCGCGGATGAAGTCGGCAGTGACCGCTTGCAGCTGGGTCGACGGGCTGCGGTCCATGACCGCGCGCATGGCACAGAAGGGCTCCACCAGTGCCTCGGGCAGTATCACGTAGCCCAGACGCAAGGAAGGGTAGAGCACCTTGCTGAAGGTGCCGACGTAGATGACACGGGACCACTGGTCCATGGCGTAAAGAGCGGGCAGTGGCTTTGCGCAATAGGTGAACTCGCTGTCGCAGTCGTCCTCGATGATCCAGCGATGGCCACGATTTGCCCACTCGATCAATTCCTGGCGCCGGCCGTAGCTCATGGTAATGCCCAGCGGGTGCTGGCGTGACGGCGTGGTGAACGCAAGACGAGCCTCAGGGCATTCTTGAAGGCCTTGCTGCAGATCGATTCCCTGGTCGTCGATACGCAGTGGCACCACCCGGCAACCCTGGGCCTGCAGGGCAATGCGCGCCGAGATATGGCCGGGGTCTTCCATCCAGATACTGTCCTGCGGATCGAGCAGCAACATGCCCAGCAGGTTGAACGCCTGCTGGGCACCCGAGACGATCACCACCTGGCCGGCTTCGCACTCGATACCGCGAGCGTCATAGACATACTCGGCAATCGCTTCGCGCAGTTGCAGCAAACCCTTTACTTCGCCGTAACCCAATATGGCTTTGGTCGGCTGGCACAGGTGCCGGTTCATCAGGCGTTTCCAGACGTGCAGCGGAAAGGCATCGAACGCGACCTGACTGGGCAGGAAAGACGTCGGGCAGTCCGGCTCCCAGGCCTGGTAGGAGACGCCGTTGAAATGGTCGCTGCGCATGGACAGCACAGATTGGCTCAAGTGTGACAGGCGCGGCGGTCTGGACGGCTCGTCAGGGGCGGCTTCACGGTTCTCCCATTCCGCGCAGACATAGGTACCGGCACCGGGGCGTGAGACCAGAAAACTTTCAGCGATCAGCAGGTCGAAGGCATTGAGGATGGTAATCCGTGACAGCCCCTGTTCTTTGCACAGGGTCCGGGTGGAGGGCATGCGGGTGCCTCCTTGCAGCCGGCCGGCGAGGATTTGCTGGCGAATCTGCAAGTACAGTTGACGGTACAGGGGAGTTGAGCTGGTGCGGTCCAGCGTGAGGCCGGTCAGGAGCCGACCGCCGGGGGATTTCATGGTCTGTTTGCCTCTATTGTTCTTATTGCGCCCTCAGGCACTGAGGGGCGCCATTATGTTGCACGGACCGGCGCAGCAAAACCCGTCTGCACAAGAGTGTGCGAGGTGTCGGCGACACTGTGTTCAAGGCTGGACCTCTTGCCGTGCGGTGGCCGCCAGGTCCTCAAGGAATACCCGCAAAATCGGTGACGGGGCAACGCCGCGCCGCGTGATGACATCGAACGGCGACTTCAAGTGCAGGCTCATCGGGGCCAATTGTTGCATCTCACCGGAATTGACCCACTGAGCGGCAAAGTGGATGGGCAGAAACCCCAGATAAGCACCGGAGATGATCAGGATCGCCAGCGCCTCGATGTTGTCTACGGTGGCGGCGGCTTTGCTCACACCCAGTCGGTCCAGGTCGTGCTGCTGCATGAAGCCCCGGGCTACGATTCGACTCTCGCTGATCTCTTCAAGCAGTTCGGCACTCTCTGCGGTACTGCCGTGCAAGGGATGGCGCCGCCCGCAATACAGTCCGAGGGCCTCCTGGTACAGGGGTAAATAATCCAGTCCCGAGACGTGATTCGGGAAGTGCCCGATGGCCAGATGCAGGCGGTTGTCCAGCACCCGTTCTTCGAGTTCGGCAGGGGTGCCGACATACACATTGAGGTGAACATCGTGGCCTCTGGAAACGAAGCGCTGGGTGGTTTTCGGCAGGGGAGAATCGGGGTCGGTAATGGTTGAGTCAATGATGCCCAGGTTCAGCTTGCCGGTGATCTTCTGCTTGAGCACATCGGCATCCAGGCAGAAGTCATCTACGGCGGCCAGCAGCCGCCGGGTAGATTCGAAAATCGCCACGCCCTGTTCTGTAAGGCGAAAGCCGCTGCGCCCGCGCTGACAGAGCTTGACCCCAAGACGGGTTTCCAGATGGGTCATCTGTTCGCTGATGGTCGACTGGCCGATATTCAGCGCTGCTTGAGCCGCAGAGAAGCCGCCGCATTTGACGATCTCGGCGAATACTCTGAGCAGCTTCAGGTCCACGGTATGTAGCTGATTCAACCGGTCCTCTCCCTATCGATGCATCGGATCTGCCGATATATGTATCGGATGATTAGGATTTTTTCTATGAAAAGCTGCGCTCATAGTCACTCCAGCGCCAGGCACTTACCAGTGCGCCCCCATGGCAATAACAAGAATTGGAGATAGATCGATATGTCTAGCAATGGATATGAGTCCGGCCGTTTGAACCTTCCGTTTGTAGGGCATTGCACGTTCGGTAAATCCCCGGTCTGTACTGATTGGGAAACCCTGGATGCCGATGTCGCCATCCTCGGCGCACCCAATGACATGGGTACACAGTGGCGTTCGGGCGCCCGTTTTGGGCCGCGCGGGATTCGCGAGGCATCGACCCTGTTTTCTTTCGGTCATGCCGGTGCCTACGATCACGAAGATGACGTGATGTACCTTACCTCCCAGGACGTGCGCATGGTCGATGTGGGGGATGCGGATATCGTCCACACCGATATGAAAGCGAGTAATGACAATATCGAGTTTGCGGTACGTAAGATTCTTGAGTCAGGCGCAATGCCTGTGGTCCTGGGCGGCGACCACTCGGTTCACGCCCCGGTCATCAAGGCCTTCGAAGGCAAAGGGCCTATTCATATCGTGCACTTTGATGCGCATCTGGACTTTGTTGATGAGCGTCATGGGGTTCGCTACGGCCACGGCAACCCGCTGCGCCGCGCTTCAGAAATGAACCATATCGTCGGCATGACCCAGATGGGCATCCGCAACGTTTCGTCCTCCAACCGCGATGACTATGAAGCGGCCCACGCTGCCGGCTCAAAAATCCTCTCGGTGCGCGATGTCCGTCGCCTGGGTACCGAGGGCGTTCTGGAGCTGATCCCACAGGGGGTCAAGTACTACATCACCATCGACATTGACGGTTTCGACCCTTCGATCGCCCCGGGCACAGGCACGCCGAGCCATGGCGGCTTTCTGTACTACGAGGTGCTGGAGATTATTCAGGCGCTGGCCAAGCGCAGCAAAGGCAACATCATCGGCATGGACTTGGTGGAGGTCGCTCCGGTGTATGACCCGGCGGGCGTGACGTCGATTCTTGCCGCGCAACTGCTGCTCAACAGCATCGGTTTTATCTACCACGAACGGGCCAAGGCCCGCGCACTCTGAAACACAAGTGCCGGGGGCTTGCGTGCAGCCCCGGATTGAGTCTTGAACCCAGGAGGCCTGGTGCGATGTCTGACGCCCGGCCCGAGAGAATAATAATGGACACGACGGTCAAGCAGTACTTGCAGAAATTCGGCTTGAGCGAAGCCACCCAGGCTTTTCTCGGCAAACAGCAGAAGATGTTTATTGGTGGTGAATGGGTCGAGGCCAGCGACAAACAAACCTCGGATGTCATCGAGCCCTCTACCGGGGGCTTTCTGACCCGTGTTCCCATGGGCACCGCGGCCGATCTGGACCGCGCCGTGCAAGCCGCCCGGGCACAGTTTGACGGTGGTCCGTGGCGTCAGGTCAAACCGCTGGAACGTGAGCGGATGCTGCATCGGCTGGCAGAACTGATTGAGCTCCATGGCGATGAGTTGGCTGAAATCGAGTCGATCGACATGGGCAAGTCGGTGGTCGCGGCACGGGCTGTCGATGTGCAAGGCACAGTGGATACCCTGCGTTACTTTGCAGGCTGGGCCACGAAAATCCACGGCCGTACCGTTGAACCGTCGCTGCCCGGTAATTATCTGGCCTACACCCGTAAAGAGCCGATCGGGGTGGTGGGCGCTATCGTGCCGTGGAACTTCCCTCTGCAAACCATGGCCTGGAAACTCGGCGCGGCACTGGCAGCCGGCTGCACCATAGTAGTCAAACCGGCTGAATTGACTTCGCTGTCGGCCTTGCGCTTCGCTGAGCTGGTGCAGGAAGCGGGCATCCCGGATGGTGTGATCAATATCGTCACCGGACGGGGAAGTGTGGTGGGCGCCGCGATGGCGACGCATCCGGGCATCGACAAACTGACCTTCACCGGTTCGACGCCGGTCGGACGCACCGTCGGCCAGGCGGCGCTGGGCGACATGAAGCGCCTGACCCTGGAGCTGGGGGGGAAATCCCCGGTAATCGTTCTCGCGGACGCCGACGTGCCTGCCGCGGCACAAGCGATTGCCAACGGGGTGTTCTTCAACTCGGGCCAGGTGTGCGACGCCGGCACCCGGGCCTACGTCCATCGCAGCATTTACGACAGCTTTTTGCGTGAACTGATCGCCTGTACCCGCGCACTGAAAATGGCACCCGGGCTGGACCCGGACTGCTTTATCAGCCCGCTGGTATCGCAACAGCAGAAGCAACGGGTACTGGACTACATCGCCCTCGGCAAGCGTGAGGGGGCCGAGCTGGTATACGGCGGCCAGCCGGTCGACGGGCCGGGCTACTTCGTGGAGCCGACGATCTTTGCCCATTGTCGCAACGACATGCAGATCGTCCAGGAAGAGATTTTCGGCCCCGTGCTGGTCACGGCTGCGTTCGATGATGATGAGCAAGCGCTGGCGCTGGCCAACGACTCTTCCTATGGCCTGGCTGCAGCCCTGTACTCCAACGACCTGGGCCGGGTGCACAGCCTGATCCCGCGTCTGCGGGCCGGGATGGTCTATGTCAACGGCCACGGCACCATCGATCCTTCGATGCCGTTTGGTGGCTACAAGCAGTCCGGTTTTGGCAAGGATCTGGGGGCTGAACAGCTCGATCACCTGCTGGAAACCAAAGCCGTGTGGATAACGCTGCCCTGAGTGTCGATTGACACTCCTGTGCACCGGGCGGCTGTCACAACCCTGATAAAGGGCGACAGCTCGCCCCGGGGCAGGGCAGTTATCGGGTCATGATCTTCACTACTTCTGCGAGTACATCATGCACACACCACCCTCATCGGCTGTTGAAGGGCACTCAATCGATTTCATTCCCGAAAATGAGCGCACCGACAAACTTTCCAGCCAGGGACCTTTCTGGTTTCTCGGCAACTTCACCTTTTTCACCATGACCATCGGCTTTGTAGGGCCCAGTGTTGGCTTGAGCGCCCTATGGACGATTCTGGCCGGCACGCTGGGCATCATGTTTGGCACCTTGTTCATGGCCTTCCACGGTTCCCAGGGGCCGCACCTGGGGTTGCCGCAGATGATCCAGTCGCGGGCCCAGTTCGGCTATCGCGGGGTAATTCTGGCGCTGCTGGCGACGCTGTTTGTGTTCGCCGGTTTCAATATCGTCAACTTAGTGTTGATGATGCAGGGCCTCAAGGAACTGTTTGGTTTTGATCCGCTGACGGTTGCGCTGGTGGTGACAGTGCCGGCGACCGTCCTGGCAATCTTGGGGCATGACTGGATGCATCGCAGTTTTAAATGGGCCCTGTTTCTGTCAATTCCCCTTTACGGGCTGGTGACACTGGCGGTGCTGATGCATTGGGTGCCCGACACGCCGCTGTCACTGCTCGCTATCGGCGAGGTCGAGGCACCGCCCCTGGGTTTTAACTGGACCGGCTTTATCACCCAGTTTGCCGCGGCGGCCAGTTACAACATCGCCTATGCGCCGTATGTGTCCGATTATTCGCGTTACCTGCCGAAGAATACCCATAGCGGCAAGTTGATTGCCGTGGTGTTTCTCGGGGCCTCGCTGTCGGGTGCCTGGATGATTGCAGTGGGCGCCTGGCTGGCCGACCACCTGCATGCCACCAACGTTCTGGTGGCCCTGTCGCAAGTGGGCAATACCGTCTCATCCATGATGGGCATCGTGGTGGTCGGCGTCACCATCCTGGTGTTTCTGCCGGTCATGGCAATGAACATCTACAGCGCGAAGCTGACCACCCTGACCTGCGTCGACTCCATCAGGCATATCGAACCGACGCGCAAGGCGCGGGTGCTGGCAATCATTTTCGTGATCCTGCTGCAGCTGGGTGTATCGCTGGGTCTGCAGGACTCTGACAAGGGCCTGTCGGTATTGGGCATCTACCTGGTGGTGATGCTGTATTTCCTGGTGCCCTGGACTGCGGTGAACCTGACGGACTACTTCTTTGTGCGCAAGGGGCGCTACGCCATCCCGCATTTCTTCATGGCCCGCGACAGTCTTTACGGCAGCTGGGGCCTGCGCGGCCTTGCGTCGTATGCCATTGGTTTCGTCGCAATGATCCCGTTTTTCTACATCTTCGATGGCGTGGCCCAGAAAGAAGTGTTTGTCGGCCCGCTGGCCAAAGCCCTGGGCAATATCGACGTTGCCTGGCTGGTCGGGCTGATCGTGTCCGGCCTGACGTACTTCTGGCTCAGCCGCTCGATTGATCTCAATCATGAAGAGCGGGTCATTCAGGACATCGAACAGACGCATCCGCAATACAGCACTGGGGACCCTGGGGCGGCGGTCATGCCGATGCCGGTACCACTTGTGCCGCTGGTCAGTGAAACGAGTATTTGGAGATAACCATGAACAATAAAAAATATGACTACATCATCATTGGCGCGGGCTCTGCCGGGTGCGTGCTGGCCAACCGTCTGACCGAAGATGCGGACGTAGAGGTGCTGGTCCTGGAGTTCGGCGGCAGTGATCGCAGCGTGATGATTCAGATGCCGAGCGCTTTTTCGATGCCCATGAACACCACCCGCTACAACTGGCGCTATGAAACCGAGCCGGAGCCTTACCTCGACGGACGTCGCATTCACTGTCCGCGCGGCAAGGTGCTGGGGGGCTCATCCTCCATCAACGGACTGGTCTATATCCGCGGGCATGCCTATGACTTTGATGAATGGGAGTCCCTGGGTGCCGAAGGCTGGGGCTACCGTAATTGCCTGCCGTATTTCAAGCGTGCCGAGAGCTGTGATGCCGGCGGTGATGCTTATCGCGGCGGCAGCGGCCCGTTGCATACCAGCAGTGGCAACAAAATGAAGAACCCGCTGTACGGGGCGTGGGTCGATGCCGGTGAAGAGGCGGGTTACATCAAGACCGACGACTGCAACGGTTATATGCAGGAAGGCTTTGGTGCCATGCATATGACGGTCAAGGACGGGGTTCGATGCTCCACGGCCAACGCTTATTTGCGCCCGGCCATGGAGCGTCCCAATCTGACGGTGATCACCCGGGCGATGACGCGCCAGATCGTGCTCGACGGCAAGCGTGCAGTGGGGGTGAGCTACGACCACGGCGGCCAGACCCATACCGTGCGCTGCTCCCGGGAAGTACTGATCTCGGCGGGGCCCATCGGTTCGCCGCACCTGTTGCAACGCTCGGGTATCGGTCCGGCTGCGGTACTGAACAAGGCCGGGGTGGTGGTCAGGCATGATCTGGCCGGGGTCGGCGAAAACTTGCAGGACCACTCGGAAATCTACATTCAGTACGCCTGCAAAGAGCCGGTGACCCTGAACAGTAAAATGGACCCGCTGAGCAAGTTGATGATCGGTTTGCGCTGGCTGGTTTGCAAGGATGGGCTGGGTGCAACCAACCACTTTGAAGCCGGCGGTTTCATTCGCTCGGGGCAAGGGTTGCGCTGGCCGGACATTCAGTTTCATTTTTTGCCGGCGGCCATGCGTTATGACGGTAAAAAGCCGATCAAGGGGCACGGCTTCATGGTGCTCACCGGGCCGAACAAACCCAAGAGCCGTGGCCATGTTCGAATTCGCTCGGCTGACCCTTACGAGCATCCCGAAATTATCTTCAACTATTTGCAGCGTGAAGAGGACCGCGAGGGGTTCCGTCGCTGTGTGCGGCTGACCCGGGAAATCATCGGCCAGCCGGCGATGGATCGCTTCCGTGAGAGCGAAATCGCTCCGGGGCCGAATGTGAACACTGATGCCGAGATTGACCAGTTCGTACGTGAGAACCTTGAAAGCACCTACCATCCGTGTGGCTCGTGTCGTATGGGTGAAGACGACATGGCGGTGGTGGACTCACAACTACGGGTACGCGGGATTGAAGGTCTGCGGGTGATCGATTCATCGGTCTTTCCAACCGAACCCAACGGCAACCTCAACGCCCCGACCATCATGCTTGCCGAGCGGGCCGCAGATCTGGTTCGCGGGTGCGGGATGTTGCCCGAATCCGATGTGGTGGTGGGCCTGGCTGCGCAGTGGGAAACCAGCCAGCGGCCTTCGGCACCACTGAGAAATGTCAGGGTTTAAATCTTCAATGTGCTGTGCAGCAAGTGCTTCGTGGCTTGCTGCCGGCCATGAACCAGACTCGCGAAACTGCCGCGTCAGGCTGACGGGGTGTGCTTGCAGGGAGGGTGCTGCTTTGATGAGCACAACAGCGTTTTGGTTTCAGATGTTCGGGGGGAGTTTGCTGCGTTTGCATGGAAGCAAAAGTGGAGCGGGTAGAGGGAATCGAACCCTCAACTAAAGCTTGGGAAGCTTTCGTTTTGCCACTAAACTATACCCGCTCAGAGCGGCTGACTTTGTACCAGAAGTCAGCCTTGATGAGAAGTTTTTATTCCTGAAATTGCAAATTTCAAGCGCATCCAATCCCTCACTTCCCCCCTGACACCGCATCAGCGGCTAGCTGCCAGGTGCAGAGAGTGTGCCGGCTCCAGAAAATCGAGCACTGCGGCCTTGCTGATATGGCTGGCAGATTTGTGTTCCATATCCAGAAAATGACCGGTGTTTTCCAGGCGCACAAACTGACTGTTCTCAATCGTGCGGATAAAGTGTCGAGCGTCATTGGCCGAGGTGTATTCATCCCATGCGCCATTGATGAACAACACCGGAATCTCGATGCCCCGGGACGTATTGAGGAAGCATGGATAGTCGCAGGTCAGGACCTGGTTGATGTGAAAGTGCATTTGCGCGTACTCGTGTTCGGCCAGGCTGCTGACATGCCGGAAGTTGAAGCGTTTGAACAGCGACGGTAGATGTTTGCCCAGCGTATCGTTGACCAGGTTGCCCACTTGTGTGCGGTTGCAGTCTGCAAGGCAGCGCCGGCCACGCTCCAGGTAATCGCGCATGGCCTCGTTGATCAGCGGTGAAAACGAACTGATCACGGCTTTCTCGATGCGTCGTGGGCTGCACGCCAGTGCTGTCAGCGCGGTAGTCCCGCCCCAAGAAAACGACATCAGGTAATTCGCCGAAAAATGCTCGATCAACTCCAGAAGCACTTGTGCTTCAAGTTCTCTGGTCAGCATTTTTTGATGTCGATTGTGAGGTTTTGACTTGCCCGCATAGGGCTGGTCGTACAGTACGACGTTCATATGCGGGTGCAGATTCTTCAGGGTCTGGGCAAACGATGCGGTCGTGGCCATGGAGCCGTTGACCAGGATAATGGTGTGCTCTGCAGTAGCCGAGCGATAGAACTCGGTGTGAATTCGATACTGGCCTTGAAGGTCGAGCACGGTGATTTCGGGCTTGAGCATGGCGTCGGACTCCAGTGAATCGAGCGTCGGTCAGACCGAGGATGCACCGGGTATATGACAGTCAGGCGGGCGAGGGGTCAGAACAACCCGACTTCTTCAGGGCTCAGGGGCCGGTACTGGCCGGGGGCGAGCTGGCTGTCGAGCACCAATGGCCCGATGCTCTCCCGGTGCAGGCGCACAACCTTGTTGTTGAAGTAGCCAAACATGCGTTTGACCTGGTGGTAACGCCCTTCGACGATACTCAGGCGAGCACTGCAGGGGCCCAGCAATTGGAGCCCGGCGGGTTGCGTGGTCAGGTCTTCATAGGCGAAATAAATGCCTTCATTGAACTTAGTTACATACTCGGCGCCAATCACCTGCTCGGTCTCAACGTAATACACCTTGGGCATTTTGGTTTGCGGTTGGGTCAGATGGCGTGACCAGTGGCCGTCATTGGTAATCAGCATCAACCCGCTGGTATTGAAGTCCAGCCGGCCCGCGATATGCAGATCGTGCTTGTCCGGTTCGTCCAGCAAATCGAGCACTGTCGGGTGCTCCGGGTCTTGCGTGGCACTCACGCACCCCGGCGGTTTATGCAGCATGAAGTACCGTGCAGGCTTGCCGGCCTGCAACAGTTGAGCGTCGTATTCAATGCGACTGAAATCCCGGACTTCATGGTGCGGATCGCTAACGACCCGGCCATCTACCCGTATCCGTTTTTCGATCAGCAGCAGGCGCACTTGCTGGCGGCTGAATTGGGGCTGGTTGCTCAGAAAACGGTCTAGGCGCATAACGATCAATCACAATAAATACAGACGGGCATCTTACGCGAGGCGTTCCGCCTGCGCGGGCGGCAATTGGCTTAGAACGTTCGCACAACGCGGGCATAGGCAGGCCAGATTCTGCTGTTCGAGTGGCAAAGCTTGCAGCACCTGCGGGTCGATACTCACGCCATAGCACCAGCAGGGCTGGTTCGCGGTATCAGCGCGGGCCATTGAGCAGTCATTGCGCGCGCCGCATGCAGGGCACAGATCAGGTGGGGTCATGGCAGGAGTCCTGTGATTGGCCTGCGTATTGTATGCGCACAGCAGGCCTGTATGCCCCGGGCAGGATCGAAGGTCAGAATTATTCCACACGCGGCACCGAAGCCGTTTTTCGTGGTCTTAAAAGGTATCGGATGGCATTGCCATCTGCCGCTACCCGGCGCCGCCGGGTGTGCTCCTTAGCGGTCCGGGAGGCCGCCATGTATCGTCGTCTGCTTACCCTTGTCGTCCTTAGTCTGGCGTTGTGCGCCTGTGTGCCCTATTACCCTGGCTACGGAGGCTACCGCTCTGAGGTTTATGTAGCGCCAGCGCCCTATGGCTATGGTGGATACGGCCCTTATTACGGCCATTCCCGTGGCTACTATGCTCCGCCTCCACGCTATTATCAGGGACCGCCGCGTTATCACCACGGGCCTGCTTATCAGTCAGGTCATGGGCCTGGCCATGGCGGGGAGCAAGGCCAGGGCCGGGGCTGGGACAGGTAGAGATTACCGGCGGGTTGCACAGATGAATTGACAATGGAGACGGGCTTTTCTAGTGTCCGCTCCATTGTTTTTCAGGATGTAGTCATGACGTCGGATGATCGTATAAAACTTGAACCGGTCTGGAAGCAGGCTTTGCGTGAGGAGTTCGAACAACCTTATATGGCCCAGTTGCGTGAATTCCTGCGTCAGGAGCATGCCGCCGGCAAGGAAATTTACCCGCCGGGCCCGCTTATCTTCAATGCCCTTAACCTGACCCCGCTGGACAAGATCAAAGTAGTCATCCTTGGTCAGGACCCTTATCACGGCCCTGGCCAGGCACATGGCCTGTGTTTTTCGGTCCAGCCCGGCATTTCCGTACCACCCTCGCTGGTTAATATTTATAAAGAGCTCAAGCGCGATCTGAATATCGATATCGCCACCCATGGCTGCTTGCAGCACTGGGCAGAGCAGGGGGTTTTACTGCTCAACACCACCATGACAGTGGAGCGCGCAAACGCGGCGTCTCACGCCAAAAAAGGCTGGGAGCATTTCACCGACCGGATTATCCAGGTCGTGAGCGAGCAACAGCCCAAGCTGGTGTTTTTGTTGTGGGGCGCCCATGCGCAAAGCAAGCAGAAATTGATCGATGCAACCAAGCATCTGGTGCTGACGTCAGTGCATCCTTCGCCGCTTTCCGCTTACCGAGGGTTTATCGGTAACGGTCATTTCAGTCGCACTAACAAGTTTCTTGAGCAAAACGGGTTGACCCCGATCGACTGGAAATTGCCGCCAGCCTGAGGGGTTTAGTCCGGGCGTGGCCGTACCCAATAGCGAAACAGGGGTTCGGCCAGAAACAGTACGAACAGCAAGCGCATCACTTGCAAGGCCGTGACCAACGGCACCGACAACTGCAGGGTCTCTGCGGTCAGGCTCATTTCGGCAATTCCGCCGGGCATCATCCCCAGGGTCATTGAGCGCAGATCGAGCTGAGTCAGGCTGCTCAAGCCGAGTGCGCACAGGCTGGCAATCAGCATCGTCAATGCCGTCCCTATTAATGTGCGGCCAATGAACGACGGGGCACGGCGAAAAAAAGCCCGATTGAAATGGCAGCCCAGTCCGCTGCCAATCAACCATTGGCCCGCCTGGCTGCTGCCATCGGGCAGGCCGATGTGCAAGTCCCACAAAATACTGACGCTGGCGCTGACCAGCAGCGGCCCGAATAACCAGGGGTTGGGCTGGCGCAAACGCTGCCAGATCCAGGCCGCTAGTGCTCCGACCGGAAACAGCAGGACTAACCAGTAGAAGTTGACGGATGCGGGATGCAGCGCTGGAGCGCCTTCGCCGAGCAAGTACTTGAAGGCGGCCGGTACGCACAGCACCACCATCAACACTCTGAGGCTCTGCCCGGCAGCGACCCGGCTCAGCACGGCACCATTGCGCGCGCCCAGATTGACCATTTCCCCCGAGCCGCCCGGCATGCTGGAGAAGAACGCCGTAGCACAGTCTTCACCACTGCGACGCATGATCCACACCCCGATCACGCTCGACACGCTGGTGAGCAGCGCCCCGATAAAGATCAGGCCGAAATGCGCCAGCACCTGCTCCATGACCACGGGGGTGAAGTGCAGGCCGATCCCTATGCCCACAATCCACTGCCCGCATTTACGTCCGCCCGGAATCTCGGCCAACTGCCACGGGGTCAGGCAGCGGACCAAAATGATTGCCAGCAACGAGCCGACCATCCAGGGCAGTGGCCAGCCAATTTGGCTGGCGAGAAAACCGCCGGCCAGGCCGACCAGCGGCGTTCCCCACCAATGCCTGAACCCTTGTTCAGGCATTGGCGAGTGCGCGACGTTTGGCGCTGCGTTTGCGCCAGATGCGCAGAACGGGCATCAGCAGCATGATCGCGGTCAGCACCCAAACCCCCAGCGTGATCGGGCTTGCCCACAGAATTTCCAGTGCACCGTTGGAAATCGACAGGGCCCGACGCAAGTTCTGCTCCATCAGTCCGCCCAGGATGAAGCCCAAAAGCACGGGCGATAGCGGGAAGTCGAGCTTGCGCAGGATATAGCCGAAGATACCGATACCGATCATCAGGAACAGATCGAAAGTCGTGGCGTGGACTGCATAGACACCGATGGCGGTAATAATCGCGATCACCGGCACCAGCGCCCAATTGGGCACGGCAAGAATCCGGGTGAAAATGCGAATCATCGGAATGTTGAGGATCACCAGCATGATGTTGGCGATAAACAAGGACGCGATCAGGCCCCAGACGATATCCGGCTGCTGTTGAAACAACAGCGGGCCGGGCGTGATGTTGTACAGCGACAACGCGCCAATCATCACTGCCGTGGTGCCCGATCCCGGTACACCCAGGGTTAGCATCGGTACCAGGGCACCGCAGGCCGAAGCCCCGATGGCCGTCTCGGGCGCTGCCAGACCGCGCATGTCACCTTCGCCGAATTTGCCGGTGGTACCCGCCAGGCGTTTTTCCGTCATGTAGGCCACGGCGCTGGCCAGGGTTGCGCCGGCACCCGGCAGCACGCCCATGATGAAACCGAGCAGACCGCACCGGATGTTCACCACGAATACCGCGGATGCTTCTTTGAAGTTGAACATCATGCGGCCGGTGGCTTTTACGGCCTCTTGCCCGCGGTGGGTTTTTTCCAGCAGCAACAGGATTTCGCTGATCGAAAACAGGCCCAGTACCAGCACCACAAACTGGATGCCGTCAGTCAGGTGGATGTTGTCCCCTGTGAAACGGTAAACCCCGCTGTTGGCATCGATCCCCACCGTCGACAGAAACAGGCCGATCAAGGCCGCGATAAATGTCTTGAGTGGACGATCTCCGGCCATGCCGCCCAGGCAGACAATGGCGAATACCATCAGTACGAAGTATTCCGCCGGGCCGAAGGCGATCGCCCATTTGGCCAGCAGCGGGGCGAACAGCACCATGCCGCAGGTCGCAATAAAGGCGCCAATGAATGAGCTCCAGGCGGACAGCGAAAGCGCCACGCCTGCCAGGCCTTTACGGGCCATCGGGTAGCCGTCCAGGGTGGTCATGACGGTCGATGCTTCACCGGGGATGTTCAGCAGGATCGAGCTGATACGCCCGCCGTACTCACAGCCCAGGTACACGGCCGCCAGCAGGATCAGCGCAGACTCGGGTGGCAGCCCAAGGGCGAAAGCAATGGGGATCAGCAGGGCGACCCCGTTGATGGGGCCAAGACCTGGAAGCAATCCGACCACGGTGCCAATCAAGGTGCCACACAGTGCGGTGATCAGGTTGTAAGGGGTGAGCGCGACGCCAAAGCCCTGTCCCAAATAGCCAAAAGTATCCATATCAGTTCTCCAGAACGTCGAGCAGGCCAAGTGGCAGCGGAACATCCATGGCTTTATCGAACAGCAGATAAAGAGCGACGCTCATCAAGCTGATGATCACGATGCTCGGCAACCAGCGACCGCCATACAAACGGGCCATCGGGATGCCGACCAGCGCGCTGCTGAGGATAAAACCCAGTGGTTCGAAGGTGCCGGCGAAGACCAGAAGTAGCAGGACACACAGGCCGATCTTGGTCAGAGTCTGGCGATCCAGTTGTGGGTCTTCTTCGCTATGTACGACAGGCGACGGGCGAAAAATCATGTAAATCAAACCCAGTGCCATCAAGGCGAGCATGAGCAAGGGGAAGGCGCGAGGACCTACAGGCTCGTAGGAAAACGCAGCCTGGTAAGGCCAGGCCATCATCGCCAGACCGGCACAGACGATGAGCAGGCCCGAGGCAAAAATTCGTTGGAAGAGCATGGTTCACTCCTGGGCGGTGCCCCCGATATTCAGGGGCTCAGCCAGCGGATGGCGACGGTTACTGGATCAGGCCAAATTCCTGGGCCAGGGTTTTGTAGTCGGCCACCTGTTTTTTCACATAGGTGTCCAGCTCCGGCCCGGTCATGGCGAAGGGGAAGAGTTCACGCTGATCGCGCAGCTTGGCGAACTCTTCAGAGGCCAGCAGTTTGTCGAAAGCGTCTTTCCACCATGCGTAGTCTTCATCGCTGACTTTTGGCCCCAGGTAAAAGCCGCGCACCACTGGCCAGACGATGTCGTAGCCCTGTTCTTTGGCGGTCGGGATGTTCTTCATCTCGGGGTCATCGAGGCGCTCATTGGCGAACACTGCGAGCAGGCGCATATCACCGCTCTGGATGTGCGGCATGGAGTCGGAAATATCGGTGCTGCCTACTTGAATGTGCCCGCCCAGCAGGGCCGTTGCGATTTCACCGCCACCTTCGAGGGCTACATAGCGCAAGTCACGCGGGTTGATTCCGGCGGCCTTGGCGATCAGGGCCGTCTGCATCCAGTCCTGGCTACCGACAGTGCCACCGGAGCCGATGACCACTTTGCCTGGATCTTTCTTCAGGGCCTGAACCAGATCATCGAGGTTCTTGTAGGGCGAATCGCTTTTCACCGCAATCGCGCCATAGCTGGTACCCACGGCGGCGAGCCAGCGCACGGCGTTCTCATCGAAACGACCGAACTTGCCTTGCGCAAGGTTGAGCAGCGAACCACTGGACCAGGCCACCAGAGTGCCGGCGTCGGCCGGGCGCTGTGCGACCACGGCGTTGTAGGCAACGGCGCCAACGCCACCGGGCATGTACGTCACGCGCATCGGTTTGCTGAGCAGTTTTTCGTTCACCAGTGCGCTTTGTGCCAGCTTGCAAGTGAGGTCGAAACCACCGCCGGGGGAGGCCGGTGCGATGCATTCCGGGCGTTTCGGTTCAGCCATCAGTTGGCCGGTGAACAGCAGGCAGCTGGCGGCGAGAGCGACGGTGCGCAGTGATAGGTTCATGGTGTCTCCACAGGCGTTTTTGTTTTTAGGGGGCTGGTGTTGTTCGCTGCTGCCGTTACGCGCGGGCATTGATCGCGCAGGGCTGGCGTGGGGCCTCAGGCGTATTGCGGACAAACTGAAGACGACAGGAAGTCACTCGCAAGCCAGTTGCAGAGTTGGATCGACACGGGGGAAACACAAAGACGGCGGGCATCGGGCTGAAGCGTCAGCATGCGGGGTGCTCCATTATTGTTCTTATTGGCGAAAACGCTTCGAGGCGTTTTTCAGGGCGATACGTTATGACAGTTGTAACTGTCCATTTCCGGATCCTAATCAGCCAACCTTTCGCGAACCTTTCAGTTGCCTTTCATTGGCCTTTCACGGTTTTCGCACTTCACAGTATTTCTGCCGTCTGTACACTCCGCGCAAAGACAGGCCCCCGGCCTGCATAAAAATAATGAGGTAAATCCGATGCGTGTACTTTTGGTCGAGGATCAGTTGCAGTTGGCCGAGAGTGTTGCCCAGGCCTTGAAAAGCACGGGGCTGACCGTGGATGTACTGCACGACGGCGTGGCTGCCGACCTGGCCTTGAGCAGCGAAGAGTATGCGGTGGCGATCCTGGATGTGGGGTTACCACGCATGGACGGTTTTGAAGTGCTGGCGCGTTTGCGCAGTCGGGGCAAGACCCTGCCGGTATTGATGCTGACGGCGCGCAGCGATGTCAGAGACCGGGTACACGGGCTTAATCTTGGGGCCGATGACTATCTGGCCAAACCCTTCGAACTGACTGAGCTTGAGGCAAGGGTCAAAGCCCTGCTGCGCCGAAGTGTGCTGGGCGGGGAGCGTCAGCAGCAGTGCGGAGCTCTGGTGTACGACCTGGGAACCCGACGCTTCACCCTTGGCGAGGAATTGCTGATCCTGACTTCGCGCGAACAAGCGGTGCTTGAGGCGTTGATCGCAAGGCCCGGAAGGGTCATGAGCAAGGAGCAACTGGCGGCCCAGGTATTTGGCCTGGACGAGGAAGCCAGTTCTGATGCCATCGAAATCTATATTCACCGGCTGCGTAAAAAACTCGACGGCCAGGCGGTAGCGATTGTGACCTTCAGGGGCCTGGGGTACTTGCTGGAAGGCCGCGATGTTTAAATTCGACAGCTTGCGCGGGCGCTTATTGTGGAATCTCTCGCTGTTGCTGGTGGCATTGATGCTGGCCAGCGGTTTTAGCGCTTACTTCAATGGCCGTGAAGCTGCCGACACGGCCTATGACCGGACCCTGCTGGCCTCGGCACGGACTATCGCTGCCGGTCTGTCACAACGTGATGGCAGCTTGAGTGCCGATGTCCCTTATGTCGCGCTCGATACTTTTGCCTACGACAGCGCCGGACGTATCTACTACCAAGTCAACGACATTCATCAGCAGCTGATTTCCGGTTATGAACAGTTGCCGGCTCCGCCTGCGGGTACCCCGCGTACCGATGATTACCCGGCTCTGGCGCGGTTTTATAACGGCCAGTATCAGGGGCAAAACGTGCGGGTGGTAAGCCTGCTCAAGGCCGTGAGTGAGCCCAATATGAATGGCATGGCGGAAATTCGGGTTGCCGAAACTGACGAGGCGCGCGTGGCCATGGCGCGTAGTTTGATGGCCGACACGTTATTGCGCCTGGGCATGTTGGGGCTGGGGGCATTAATGGTGGTGTGGTTTGCGGTCAGTGCGGCATTGCGACCGCTGGAGCGTTTGCGCACCGCGGTTGAGGAACGCCAGCCCGATGACTTGCGGCCACTGCCGTTGGTGTCGGTACAGCGAGAGTTGCGGCCATTGGTGCAGGCGCTCAATCACTTTACCGAGCGTTTGCGTGGTCAGTTTGAGCGCCAGGCGCAATTTATTGCCGACGCCGCCCATGAGTTGCGCACCCCCCTGGCGGTGCTCAAGGCCCGGCTCGAATTGGGCTTGCGGGCCCATGACGCGCAGACCTGGCGCATGACCCTTGAACAGGCAGCGAATGACACTGACCGTTTGACCCAGCTGGCGAATCAGTTGCTATCGCTGGCGCGGATTGAAAACGGGGCGCGTGCCATTGCCGAAGGCGGGGCGCAGTTGCTCGATCTTAGCCAGCTGGCCCGTGAGCTGGGAATGGCCATGGCGCCACTCGCCCATGCGCGGGGCGTAGCCTTGGCGCTTGAGGCGGATCAGCCAGTGTGGATGCGCGGCGAGCCCACATTGTTGAGTGAATTGTTAAGCAATCTGGTGGACAACGCCCTGGCCCATACGCCGAAGGGCGGCAATGTGATTCTGCGGGTAACGCCCCATGCCGTGCTTGAGATTGAAGACGACGGGCCGGGCATCCCCCTTGTAGACCGCGAGCGAGTGTTTGAGCGCTTTTATCGACGCAACCATGAGGTGGCAGGCTCGGGGCTCGGGCTGGCGATAGTCGGAGAGATTTGTCGTGCGCACCTGGCACCGATCAGCCTGCACGATGGCGCGCAGGGCGGGTTGAAAGTACGGGTGAGTTTTGTGCTGGCCGGCAGTGGCCGGGCAGGTCAAACAAAACAAACTACGTAGCAGTTGCCGAAGGCTACGTCCGATTGCGCAGCGATCGTAAACCTGCCGGGCCAGACCTATCAGAAAACACGCGATAGACGTTTCTGCGACGACTACGTCGACGGACGCAGCCTTCGGCAGCTGCTACGAAATTAGCGTCTGCTTCAGATAAACATCCCGCGTGCCGCGTTCAGATCGTCCTGGAACTTTTGGTCATCAGCATCCACCCCCAGTTTTTTGAAGGCGGGCAGGCTGCTCAGCTCAAGACCCGCAACTGCGTTGCTGCCTTGAGAGCAGAACAGGGTCGCGATTTGTACCAGGTCGATGTAGTCGATGACCTTGGAGTCGCGAGTGAAGTCCTGATACTGGCCGGGGAGTTTCAGCAACATTTCGGGGAATTCCCACACCGCCAGCAGCTTGTCGCCAATGCGCGGATGAATGCTCTCGATGACGTGATTCAGCGACACCGGATCGAACAGCAGTTCATTGTGGTCTTCGGCGTAGGTCAGAATCGGCAGCACGCCAATTTGATGGACCAGCCCTCCGAGTGCCGCCTGATCAGGCTTGAGTGAGGTGTATCGACGACACAGGGTGTAGCAAATCCCGGCGATCTCCAGACTTTGGCGCCACACGTCGCGCATTTTGTTTTCGACCACGTGCGAACGGGCATGAAAAATCTGTTCCATCACCAGTCCGATCGCCAAGTTACTGCTGTAGTTGACGCCCAAGCGGGTGATGGCGGTATGCAGGTCGGTGACTTCGTAGAGGGCTCGTAGCAGCGGACTGTTGACGACCTTAATCAGTCGCGCCGACAGGGCGGTGTCGCGACCGATGACTTTACTCAGATGACTTACGCTGATTTCAGGGTTTTCTGCTGCTTTGCGGATGTTTAACGCCACTTCCGGTAGCGTGGGCAAAACCAGGTCATCTTTATCGATGGCCTTAATCAAGTCCATTTGGACCTTGTGCGCCAACGTACTCATTTCTGTTCTCTAGCAAGGTGTGGCAATTAGCGCTGGATCTCACGGTCACGGTCTAGCTGGTACGGCAAGTCAAGCAGCGAAAGAGTTGGACCTTGCGCATCACCTATATGGATTTCACCCACTTCTACGGCATCGGCGGTCAGGACGCAAAGCAGCTCGATGCCGTTTTCAGCATGGGCAGCAATCACGACTTCACCCACGCTGCTGCCATGAGCAGGTGCAAACAGTGGCGTTGCGGGGGCGGGCAGTTCGTCGGACTCAAGACGCAGGCGGTAGAGGCGGCGTTTGAGTTTGCCCAGATACTGCATGCGCGCGACGATTTCCTGCCCGGTATAACAGCCTTTTTTGAAGCTGACTGCACCTACCGCTTGCAGGTTGAGCATTTGCGGAATGAACAGTTCGCGGGTCTGGGGCATGACCTGGCCGATGCCAGCACGAATCTGGCCAAGGATCCATTGATTGAGGTCGGCTTCAACCAGTTGCGCTTTGAGGTGTTGTTCCAGGCTTTCTGTCTGCTCAGCAGCTGCCCACAGTTCGGCCCGGCCTTCGCTGACGCGAATGGCGATCAAACCGTTGGCTCTGACCACGCTGTCGGTTTCGGCTGGCAGATTGAGGCCCAGGCTCTCCAGCGCGGCATCTGCCTGGTGCAGGCCAAAGCGCACCCAGCTGGCGCTGTCGTCGGTCAGTTTTGACTTGGAGAAAACGGCATATTTTTTCAGGTCTGCCAATTGCGGCTCGACCAGTTCGCGAGCCATCGCCAGCAGGCAACCTTCGGGCTCAAGAACAATGCGGAAGCTGGACTGCATCCGGCCTTTTTGCATGCAGCGTGCACCCAGGCTCGAGCGCGTCTCGCTCAAATAGTTGAGGTTGCAGGTCAACTGTCCCTGCAGGAACTTGCTGGCGTCATTGCCGATAACGGCGAGAACGCCTTCGTGAGAAAGGGTGCAGAAAAAAGCAGAGTCGGCCATGGGTCATCGCAGGTAATAAAGTCTGGGATACATCATAGAGGTGCGACCTGCAAATGGGTAGTTCAATGCCTGGCGACCAAAGCCGACTGTTCTATGGCGGAACGGGCTGTATACTTGCGCTCTATTTGAGGAGCGCTCCATGGTCGAAGATGTTGAACTCAATCGTCTCTACTGGCACAGCCGTCGCGGCATGCTGGAACTTGACGTGTTGCTGGTGCCTTTCGTCAAGGAAGTGTACGCCACCCTTAATGATGTCGATCGTGAATGCTATCGCAAGCTGCTTGAGTGCGAAGACCAGGATATGTTCGGCTGGTTCATGGAACGCGCAGAGTCCGAGGACCCGGAGTTGCAGCGCATGGTTCGCATGATTCTGGATCGTGTCCAGCCCAAGTAATTATTTCGAGTGCCGCTGGCGTGCCTCCGGGCGATTGCTGGCGGCATGTCTTGCAGCCCAGACCCTGGCGCTGATCTCAATTTGCCTTCTGTCGATTCCTGTCTGGGCACGTGTGTCCGGTGTTTTGCTGTGTCTGGCCCATGGTTATTGGGTGCTGGGGCGCCACATCCGCTTGACCCACTGCTCGGCCTATAGCGGGTTGCGCCGGGATGCCGACGGCTGGCAGTTATGGAACCGTGCCAGGGGCTGGCAGGCCGTGCAATTGCGTCGTGACAGCCTGGCGTTGCCAAGTGTGGTGATCGTGCGCTTCAGAGTGTGCAATGAGCGCTGGGTGCGCACGGTATGCATTCCCCGTGACGCGCTGGCGCCGGATCAGCACCGGCGCTTGCGCGTGCGGCTGAAATTCAGCCGACGTAGGTGGTCGGCACCAGAATAGTGTCCAGGGCCTCGGGCAGCATGTGCGGGTAGTCGAGGGTGTAATGCAGGCCTCGCGACTCTTTTCTCGCCATGGCGCTGCGGATCATCAGCTCGGCCACTTGCGCCAGATTTCGCAGTTCAATCAGGTCGCGGCTGACTTTGTAGTTGCTGTAGAACTCGTCAATCTCATCCAGCAGCAGACGTACGCGGTGCTGTGCCCGTTGCAGGCGTTTGTTGGTGCGTACGATGCCGACGTAGTCCCACATGAAACGCCGCAATTCATCCCAGTTGTGGGCAATGATCACATCTTCATCTGAGTCCGTGACCTGGCTGGCATCCCAGTCAGGGAGGGCGACAGGCGTGGCCACCTGGGGCAGTTGGGCGAGGATGTCGGCGGCTGCCGACTTGGCATATACAAAGCACTCCAGCAGCGAATTGCTGGCCATGCGGTTGGCGCCATGCAAACCGGTGAAGCTGGTTTCACCAATGGCATACAAGCCCGGCACATCGGTGTGGCCATGCTCGTCCACCATCACCCCGCCGCAGGTGTAATGTGCCGCCGGCACCACCGGGATCGCCTGTTTGGTGATGTCGATGGAGAACTCCAGGCAGCGCTCATAGACAGTCGGGAAGTGCGTTTTGATGAAGGCTTCGGACTGGTGGCTGATATCGAGATACACGCAATCGATACCCAGGCGCTTCATCTCGTGGTCGATAGCGCGGGCGACGATATCTCGTGGCGCCAACTCCCCGCGCGGGTCAAAACGATGCATGAAGCGCTCGCCGTCAGGCAGTTTGAGGTGTGCGCCTTCGCCACGTAACGCTTCGGTAATCAGAAAACTTTTGGCCTGGGGGTGATACAGGCATGTGGGGTGGAACTGGTTGAATTCCAGATTCGCCACGCGACACCCGGAACGCCAGGCCATGGCAATGCCATCACCGCAGGCACCGTCGGGGTTGCTGGTATAGAGGTAGACCTTGGCGGCACCACCTGTGGCCAGAATGGTGAAGCGTGAACCGTAGGTCTCGACCTCTCCCGTGCTGCGGTTGAGCACATAAGCCCCCAGGCAGCGATCGCCTTCCAGGCCCAGCCGGCGCTCGGTAATCAGATCAACGGCGACCCGCTGCTCAAGCAATTCAATGTTGGGCCGTTGGCGGGCTTGCTCGAGCAGGGTTTTGAAAATGGCAGCGCCGGTGGCGTCAGCGGCATGGATAATTCGCCGGTGGCTGTGCCCGCCTTCGCGGGTGAGGTGGAACTCAAAGCCCGGCTGTTCGGGGTTTGCGTCTTCATCACGGGTGAAGGGTACACCCTGGTCGATCAGCCACTGGATGGCTTCGCGGCTGTGCTCGACGGTGAACCGCACTGCGTCTTCATGACACAAGCCGCCTCCGGCGTTGAGGGTGTCTTCGACGTGAGACTGCACGGTGTCGGTGTCATCGAGGACGGCGGCCACTCCGCCCTGTGCCCAGAACGTCGAGCCGTTGGCCAGATCGCCTTTGCTGAGCACTGCAATACGCATGTGCCCCGGCAGTGTAAGGGCCAGGCTCAAACCGGCAGCGCCGCTGCCAATCACCAGCACATCATGTTGAAAATGTTGGCTCATTCTTCTTGGATCCGCAAAAAAAGCGCCCTCTAGTATATAGAGGGGGGGATCGGCACAATAGCCGGGCTTTTGTGGCATAGGGAAAGTACAGCGGGCAGGAAGTGTGCCTCAGAGTTGTGGGGCCTGCATGGCGATTTGCACAATTAATCGGCATCCGCCCGCAGCAACTTAGGCCTAGGCTTGTTGCTAGCGCTCATATGGCTTGATTTCGTATGAGGTTTTGAACTTTTCCTGAGGCCAGGGGCTCCATAGAGGGTTGCCCTTCATATGGGAGAACAGCGTTGAATGTGCAGCGGGTTTACGGTTTGACCCCAGCTGTTGAATTTGACGACAAGATTATCGACGCAGCCGGGCAGGCCCGAGCTGCGTTTTCGTGCGTGCCAAATCAGAGTGCGCAGGAAACTTGCCAGGGGGGAGAGAACTTTTGCGTAAAAGCCGAGTCTATGTTTGCAAGCCTGATCAATTAGCAAAGCATTCTTCCTCCCGGTCTTATGAGGAGTATTCATGCTAACCCAGGAAGAGGATCAGCAGCTGGTCGAGCGCGTACAGCGCGGCGACAAGCGAGCTTTCGATCTGCTCGTGTTGAAGTATCAGCACAAAATTCTCGGGTTGATCGTGCGTTTTGTGCACGACACCCATGAAGCCCAGGATGTCGCTCAGGAAGCCTTTATCAAGGCTTACAGGGCACTAGGTAATTTTCGCGGTGACAGCGCCTTTTATACCTGGCTGTACCGTATTGCTATCAATACGGCGAAAAACTATTTGGTGTCCCGCGGTCGACGTCCTCCTGATAGCGATGTGAGTTCTGAAGACGCTGAATTTTATGATGGTGATCACGGTCTCAAGGATCTTGAGTCGCCGGAGCGTGCTTTGCTCCGTGACGAGATTGAGGGCACGGTTCACCGCACCATTCAGCAATTACCAGAAGATTTGCGTACGGCGTTAACTTTACGTGAGTTTGATGGTCTGAGTTACGAGGACATTGCGAGTGTCATGCAATGTCCGGTGGGTACCGTGCGCTCCCGGATTTTCCGCGCTCGGGAAGCCATCGATAAAGCCCTGCAGCCGTTGTTGCAGGAAAACTGAGACAGCGGCGATAGCCAAGAGAGGAACCGCCATGAGTCGTGAAGCCCTGCAGGAATCGCTGTCCGCGGTGATGGATAACGAAGCGGACGAACTGGAATTACGTCGGGTATTAAGTGCCTTTGACGATACACAAACACGTGATACTTGGTCCCGTTACCAGTTGGCACGTGCTGTGATGCACAAGGACTTGTTGATTCCGAATCTGGACATCGCATCAGCCGTTTCGGCCGCTTTGGCCGAAGAGCAGACGCCTGCCAAAGTCGTACGTGGCCCGTGGCGCGGTATCGGTCGTCTGGCCGTCGCTGCCTCGGTCACAGTTGCTGTATTGGCGGGTGTAAGACTGTACAACCAGGATGACATTGTCGGTAACCAGCTGGCGCAGCAAAACGCTCCGCAGAGCCTGAGTGCTCCGATGGTGAAAGGCCCGGCAGTATTGGCGAACTACAGCGAGAGCTCCGACCAGGCCACCGGTCCAATGGCTAACGGCGTTCTGCAAGGTCAACCTGGATGGCAAGATCAGCGTTTGCCGGGTTACCTGCGCCAGCATGCACAGCAAGCCGCGTTGAAGGGTACTGAAAGCCCTCTGCCTTATGCTCGTGCTGCCAGCCTGGAAAACCGTTAAGGACCATCATGCGCGTCCTACCTCTGCTACCTTTTCTGCTCACTGGTTTATTTGTTGTTCCTGCCCAGGCCGATGAAGCCAGGGACTGGCTTAAACGCCTCGGGCAGGCCGAGCAACAGCAAAGCTACCAGGGCACTTTCGTCTACGAACGCAACGGCAGTTTTTCTACCCATGGTATCTGGCACCTGGTGCAAAACGGGTCCGTGCGTGAACGACTGATGCAATTGGACGGAGCTGCGCAAGAGGTTGTTCGTGAAGATGGTCGCCCCGAGTGCGTCAGTGGCAAGATTATCTCCGGGCTCGGAGATACTCCGGTCACCACCGCGCGACAGCTCAACACCGAGCGCCTTAATGACTGGTATTCGGTCGCAAAAGTTGGCGATTCACGGGTCGCTGGCCGGCCTGTATCCGTCATTGCTTTCACGCCTCGCGACCAGCATCGCTACGGGGTTGAACTGTATCTGGATAACGAAACAGGTTTGGCACTGAAATCATTGTTACTCAATGACAAGGGGCAGTTGCTTGAGCGTTTTCAGTTTACAACTCTTGATACAACGCCTCCGGATGACAGTGAGCTCAAGCCCACCGGTAAATGCCGTCCTGTTGTCGCGGCTGATCCTGCGCCATCTGCGGTCAAAACTACCCATGTCTGGCATTCAGACTGGTTACCTCCGGGTTTTGAACTGATCAGCAGTACTGTGCGCAATGACCCTCAGACCAAGTCTGAAGTTACCAGCCTTTTGTACGACGATGGTTTGACGCGCTTCTCGGTGTTTCTTGAGCCACTGAAGGGGAGCTCTGTACCCGATACGCGATTACAACTGGGCCCGACCGTTGCGGTCTCCAGGCATCTCACTACCCCCGGGGGTGACATGATGGCCACGGTTGTGGGGGAGATTCCGATGGGTACCGCAGAGCGGATTGCGCTCTCGATGCGTGCCGGTCAGAACGATCCTGCTCCGCAGGGCAAGCCATAGTGGTGTTCGGAAATGATCGGTGAGCGTTCAGATTCACCAGACATTTTATCTCTACATACAGGTCAGAGCCCGCAAGGCTCTGGCCTTGTTTGTTTTCTGGGCCAAAAAAAAAGGTCTATGCTGCCCTTAGTTTTTTGGTGCTTGTCGCTTAACTCTGCTTGCTATTAACGGGAGCTGTAAATCAATGCCTCGATTGAAATCTTACTTACCCATTTTTGCAGCCGTGCTGATGCTCGGGCAGGCAGTGCCGGTCCTTGCTGAAGCACAGTTACCTGACTTCACGCAACTGGTCGAGCAGGCTTCTCCGGCCGTGGTGAACATCAGTACCACGCAAAAGCTGCCGGATCGCAAAGTCTCCAGCATGGGGCAAATGCCCGATCTGGAAGGCCTGCCGCCTGGCCTGCGGGACTTCTTTGAGCGCAGCCTGCCGCCTGGCAGTGGCGGCCAGGGTGGCCGTCAGCGTGAGGCCCAGTCCCTGGGGTCTGGCTTCATCATCTCGCCGGACGGCTACATCCTGACCAACAACCATGTGGTTGCGGATGCGGATGAAATCATCGTGCGCCTGTCTGACCGCAGTGAAATGAAAGCCAAGCTGGTCGGCACAGATCCACGCTCCGACGTCGCATTGCTGAAAATCGACGGCAAGAACCTGCCAGTTTTAAAACTGGGCAAATCCCAGGACCTCAAGGCCGGTCAGTGGGTGGTTGCCATAGGTTCACCGTTCGGGTTTGACCACACGGTGACCCAAGGCATCATCAGCGCCATCGGTCGTAGCCTGCCCAATGAAAGCTACGTGCCGTTCATCCAGACTGACGTGCCGATCAACCCGGGTAACTCGGGTGGCCCGTTGTTCAACCTGACGGGCGAAGTAGTGGGTATCAACTCGCAAATCTATACCCGCTCCGGCGGCTTTATGGGCGTGTCTTTCGCCATTCCTATCGATGTGGCGATGGATGTTGCCAATCAGCTCAAAGCAGGCGGCAAGGTAAGCCGTGGCTGGTTGGGCGTGGTGATTCAAGAGGTCAACAAAGACCTGGCCGAGTCGTTTGGTCTGGATAAACCGGCCGGTGCGCTGGTGGCCCAGGTGCTTGACGACGGTCCTGCTGCCAAAGGTGGCCTGCAAGTGGGTGACGTGATCCTGAGCATGAATGGTCAGCCAATCGTGATGTCCGCAGACCTGCCGCATCTGGTGGGCGCACTCAAGGCCGGCAGCAAGGCGACCCTTGAAGTGGTTCGTGACTGCAAGCGCAAAACCCTGGATCTGACCGTGGGGGCTATCCCTGATGAAGGGAAAGAAATGACCTCCGCTGCAGGTGCAGAGCTGAGCAGCAATCGTCTGGGTGTGTCCGTGGCGGACTTGAGCGAAGAGCAGAAGAAAGCCAATGACATCAAGGGTGGCGTGATCATCAAGGACGTGCAGGACGGCCCGGCTGCCCTGATTGGCCTGCAGCCTGGCGATGTGATTACTCACCTGAACAACCAGGCAATCACCAATGGCAAACAGTTCACTGAAATTGCCAAGGCATTGCCGAAGAACCGTTCGGTATCGATGCGGGTTCTGCGTCAGGGACGTGCCAGCTTCATTACCTTCAAACTGGCTGAATAGGGACGCAGCTGAACTGCAGGCGCACGCTTACTCCTGCAGCTCTGATGTTTCCCGGTAATTAAAAAAGCCCGTATCGAGAGATACGGGCTTTTTTTATTTCTTCGGCTTGGGAATGCGTACCAGCTGGCTACTGGAGTACATGTCGTGCCAGGTGCGGTTGTGCTTATCGAATATCGACCAGACAAACCCGAGCCCCAGGCACAGCCAGGAGCCGATGGAGACGATAAAACGCAGCAGAGCCTGCCACAGGCTGATTGCGGTGCCATCGGCATTCTGTACCCGTATGCCCCAGACCTGCATGCCCAGGGTTTGCCCGGAGTGGGTCCAGAACTTCGCAAAGAAGCCGAACAGTACAAAAAACAAAATGGTTGAGAGCAGCGGGTCGCCATCCAGTGCCCCCGACTCGGACAACGCCCGCATCTTGGCTTCGCCGATAAAGCTCATCATGATCAGTTTGTAGATGAACGTGGTGACAATAAGCAGGGCCGTGCACAGCAAAAAATCATAAAACATAGCTGCCAGGCGGCGCCCCAGGCCTACGGCGGGAAAGTCGCCTTGAGGGCTAAGTGGTTGTTTCGACATGGCAGGGTCTCGTGAAGGAAAACCGCCATCTTACGGAATTACACCAATAAAAAAGCCTCTGATGTCACCATCAGAGGCTTTTCAACGCGAGAATGCTTAGCCTTCGGCTTGCACTTCGTCAGCCTGCAGGCCTTTTTGGCCCTGGACTGCAATGAAGGTCACTTTCTGGCCTTCTTTCAAGCTCTTGAAGCCATTGCCCTGAATAGCGCGAAAGTGCACAAACAGGTCCGGACCGCTTTCCGGAGTAATGAAACCAAAACCTTTCTCGTCGTTAAACCACTTTACGGTACCGCTCTGACGTTGGGACATTTCTTAATTCCTTGACGCTAACAATTAATGACAGCCTCTTTGTATTTAAAGAGGACTGGTGCTGGGTTGCAGGAAAGTAAGAGACGCAGAACGGGTTGTAGCAAACATTAAGCTACTGCCCAGGTCACGATTCCAGCGACCCATGCAAACACAGTGGGCAAACTTTACGAAACCGTAAATGAAAATACAAGCCCCTGTTACAGGCCGCGCCCCGTCTGGTTTGCAATGTTTTTCGGGGTGGGTTTTAAAGGTTATTCATCATAGCGGGGTTCAATTGTGCTCATGTTTGTAACTGTGTTTTCGCTATCGAAAGTTTGCACTGTTTTGTGGCAGTTGCATGGCACGTATGTCACGTGAGCATGCAACTGTATTAATAAGCTTTAGACGTGGCCGCGATAATAACGCTGTGGAACAAATGGCAACTTCGACACTTTCAGCGGTACACGTTTACCGCGCACGATTGCCCACACCTCAGAGTCCAGCGGTGTAAATGCTGTATCCAGGTAGCCCATTGCCAGAGGTGCGCCCAGTGTCGGCCCAAAACCGCCGCTGCACACAGTACCGATGACCGTCCCTTCGGCGTCAACGATTTCAGCGCCTTCACGTACCGGGGTGCGCTCTTGGGGCAGCAGGCCCACACGCTTGCGCGCTACACCGTTTTGCTGCTGGGCGAAAATGACGTCGGCACCGGGGAAACCGCCGGCCCGCAGACCGTCGGCGCGACGGGTTTTCGAGATCGCCCAGAGCAGGCTGGCCTCAATCGGCGTGGTGTTTTCGTTCATGTCGTGCCCGTACAGGCACAGGCCGGCTTCCAGACGCAGGGAATCTCGTGCGCCAAGGCCAATGGCCTGTACTTCTGGCTCGGCGAGCAGACGGCGTGCCAGAGTTTCTGCGTGTTCTGCCGGAACCGAAATTTCAAAACCGTCTTCTCCGGTGTAACCCGAACGACTGACGTAGCATTCGACTCCCAGAAGTGTGACAGGGGCAAATTGCATAAAGGTCATTTTTGCCACTTCTGGCGCCAGACGTTGCAGCACAGTCACGGCGGCCGGACCTTGCAGCGCGAGCAATGCGCGTTCTTCAAACAGCGGCTCAATGCTGCAATGTGCGTCCAGGTGCTTGCGCAGATGCGCCAGGTCCTGGTCCTTGCAGGCCGCGTTCACCACCAAAAACAGCTGGTCATTACCCAGATTGGCAACCATCAGATCGTCCAGGATGCCGCCTTGTTCATTGGTGAACATGGCATAGCGCTGCATGCCAACCGGCAGGTCGATGATGTCTACCGGTACCAGGGTTTCCAGTGCCCTGGCCGCATCAGCGCCGCTCAGACGAATTTGCCCCATGTGCGACACATCGAACAACCCGGCGTGTTCACGGGTATGTTGATGTTCTTTCATCACGCCCAACGGGTATTGCACCGGCATGTCATAACCGGCGAATGGCACCATACGGGCACCGAGTTCAAGGTGCAGTGCGTGCAGCGGGGTTTTAAGCAGTTGTTCGGTGGACATTCGTGACTCCTTGAAAATCAGCACTCAATAATGTTTACGGCCAGACCGCCGCGGGCAGTCTCTTTGTATTTGCTTTTCATGTCGGCGCCGGTCTGGCGCATGGTGCGGATCACCTTGTCTAGTGAGACAAAATGCTGGCCGTCGCCGCGCAGGGCCATCCGTACCGCGTTGATGGCCTTGACCGAGCCCATTGCGTTGCGCTCGATGCAGGGCACCTGCACCAGCCCGCCAATGGGGTCGCAGGTCAGGCCAAGGTTGTGCTCCATACCGATTTCGGCAGCGTTTTCGACTTGCTGCACGCTGCCGCCCAGCACTTCACACAACGCGCCGGCGGCCATGGAGCAAGCCACGCCGACTTCGCCCTGACAGCCCACTTCGGCGCCCGAGATTGACGCGTTTTCCTTGTACAGAATGCCGATGGCGGCAGCCGTCAGCATGAAGCGCACCACGCCGTCCTCATTGGCCCCGCCAATGAAACGCATGTAGTAATGCAGAACCGCCGGAATGATCCCCGCCGCTCCATTGGTAGGCGCGGTGACCACCCGGCCGCCGTTGGCGTTTTCTTCATTCACGGCCAGGGCGTACAGGTTCACCCAGTCGAGCACTGACAGCGCATCGCGCAGCGCGGCCTCGGGGTTGGCGCACAGCTGCCGGTGCAGCGCGGCGGCACGCCGCTTGACCTTCAAACCACCCGGCAAAATACCTTCGTTGCGGCAACCTGCACTCACGCAGTCCTGCATCACTTGCCAGATATTCAGCAAGCCGCTGCGGGTTTCTGCTTCCGGGCGCCAGGCGCTTTCATTGGCCATCATCACCTGGCTGATCGACAGATCGTGGGTGACGCAATGGCGCAGCAAGTCTTTGGCAGTTTTGAACGGGTATTTCAGCGCCGTGCTGTCTTCGACAATGCGATCAGCGCCTGCCGCGCCTTCATCCACCACGAAGCCGCCGCCCACCGAGTAATACTCGCGGCTGCGGATCTGAATCCCGGCGCCATCAAGCGCCCGGAAAATCATGCCGTTGGGGTGATAGGGCAGGGGTTTTCGAATCATCGCCAGGTGCGATTTTTCATTGAAATCGATGGGGTGCTCGCCCAGCAGGTTCAAACGCCCGCTGTTGCGAATAGCGGCCAGACGTTCGGCGACTGTTTCGGTGTTTACGGTATCCGGGTGCTCGCCTTCAAGGCCCAGCAGCACGGCCTTGTCGCTGCCGTGGCCTTTGCCGGTGGCGCCGAGGGAACCGTAGAGTTCAACTTTTACGCAGGCAGTGTCTTGCAGCAGATCATCACGGCGCAGACCTTCGGCAAAACGCGCGGCTGCGCGCATGGGGCCGACGGTATGGGAACTGGAGGGGCCGATGCCAATCTTGAACAGGTCGAACACGCTTAACGACATGGGGTTCTCCGGTTTCTTATAGGTTTATTGGCAAAAAAACATCCCTGTAGGAGCGAGCTTGCTCGCGAGCTTCTCATTGCGTAACAGCTCGCGAGCAAGCTCGCTCCTGCAGGTTTATTGGGTGTTTACGCCTCCTGGTAGCTTTCGATCGACGGGCAAGCACACACCAGATTGCGGTCGCCGAACACATTGTCGACCCGGCCAACCGGCGGCCAGTATTTACCTTCAATCAGGGATGCCACCGGATACACCGCCTGTTCGCGACTGTAGGGGTGAGTCCATTCACCGACCATTTCGGCTGCGGTGTGCGGAGCGTTTTTCAGCGGGTTGTCTTCTTTGTCCAGGCTGCCATTTTCCACCGCACGAATCTCTTCGCGGATGCGGATCATGGCTTCGCAGAAGCGGTCCAGTTCTTCTTTGGATTCACTCTCGGTCGGCTCGATCATCAGTGTGCCGGCTACCGGGAACGACATGGTCGGAGCATGGAAACCGAAGTCGATCAGGCGCTTGGCTACGTCGTCGACGCTGATGCCGCTGCTGTCCTTGAGCGGGCGCAGGTCAAGAATGCACTCGTGCGCCACCAGGCCGTTGCTGCCCGAGTACAGCACCGGGTAGTGCTCTTCGAGACGGCGGGCAATGTAGTTGGCGTTCAGAATCGCCAGCTGCGAAGCACGCTTGAGGCCTTCGCCGCCCATCATGCGGATATACATCCAGGTAATCGGCAGGATGCTCGCGCTGCCAAACGGCGCCGCGCAGACCGCGCCTTCCTTGCGCTCCATGGTGCCGTGACCCGGCAGGAACGGCGTGAGGTGCGATTTGACCCCGATCGGGCCGACACCCGGTCCGCCGCCGCCGTGCGGGATGCAGAAGGTTTTGTGCAAGTTGAGGTGGGATACGTCGCCGCCGAATTTGCCCGGTGCGCACAGGCCGACCATGGCGTTCATGTTGGCGCCGTCGATGTACACCTGGCCGCCGTTGTCATGAATGATGCCGCAGATTTCGCGGATGCCTTCCTCGAACACACCGTGGGTCGACGGGTAGGTGATCATCAGGGCCGCCAGGTGATCACGGTGCTCGATGGCTTTGGCGCGCAGGTCTTCGATGTCAACGTTGCCCCGTGCATCGCACGCCGTCACCACCACGCGCATACCGGCCATGTTGGCGGTTGCCGGGTTGGTGCCGTGTGCCGAGGACGGGATCAGGCAGATATCGCGACGCTCATCACCACGGCTCTGGTGATAGGCACGAATGGCCAGCAGGCCGGCGTATTCACCCTGGGAACCGGCATTCGGTTGCAGCGAGATGGCGTCGTAACCGGTGGCCGCGCACAGCATCGCTTCCAGCTCGGTGGTCAATTGCTGGTAGCCAAGGCTTTGCTCAGCGGGTGCAAACGGGTGCAGGTTGCCGAACTCGGCCCAGGTCACCGGAATCATTTCGCTGGCGGCGTTGAGCTTCATGGTGCACGAGCCCAGCGGGATCATGGTGCGATCCAGGGCCAGGTCTTTGTCGGCCAGACGGCGCAGGTAGCGCATCAGCTCGGTTTCAGAGTGGTAGCGATTGAATACCGGGTGGCTGAGTATCGGCGACTGGCGCAGCAGCGCCGTCGGCAAGGTGCCGGTCACCGCAGTGGCCAGTGCGTCGAAATCAGGCAGTGCCTGGCCGTCAGCCGCGAGCAACGCCCACAGTGCGGTTACATCGGACTGGCTGCTGGTTTCGTCCAGCGACAGGCCCAGGCGCTGGCCATCGATTACGCGCAGGTTGATGCGCTGGGCGTGAGCCTTGGCATGCAGGGTGGCGGTCTGGCTGCCGGTGTTCAGGGTCAGGGTGTCGAAGAAGGCGGTTTGTTCAACCTTCAGCCCCAGATCGCTCAGGCCCTTGGCCAGAATCGCGGTCAGCTGGTGAATACGCCGGGCGATTTGGGTCAGGCCCTTGGGCCCGTGATACACGGCATACATGCTGGCGATGTTGGCGAGCAGGACCTGTGCGGTGCAGATGTTACTGGTGGCCTTCTCGCGGCGGATATGTTGCTCGCGGGTTTGCATGGCCAGGCGCAATGCCGGTTTGCCGTGACGGTCAACCGAAACACCGACCAGACGCCCCGGCATGTCGCGCTTGAATGCGTCGCGCGTGGCGAAGTAAGCCGCATGCGGGCCACCGAAGCCCAGCGGGACACCGAAACGCTGGGCGCTGCCGATGGCCACGTCGGCGCCAAACTCGCCCGGAGGCGTCAACAGAGTCAAGGCCAGCAGGTCAGCGGCAACGGCCACCAGCGCATTGGCGGCGTGGAAACGCTCAACCAGATCGCGGTAGTCGAACACGTCACCGTTGCTTGCCGGGTATTGCAGCAGGGCACCGAAGAAGGCCGACACATCAGTCAGTTCACGCTCATCCGCGACTACCACCTCAATGCCCAGTGGTTCGGCACGGGTGCGCAACACGTCGAGGGTTTGCGGGTGGCAGTGGCTGGAAGCAAAAAAGCTGTGGCTGGTTTTGTTCTTGCTCAAACGCTTGCAGAAGGTCATCGCTTCGGCGGCGGCGGTGGCCTCATCGAGCAATGAAGCGTTGGAAATCGGCAGACCGCTGAGATCACTGATCAGGGTTTGATAGTTGAGCAGGGCTTCGAGGCGGCCTTGGGAAATTTCTGGCTGATACGGGGTGTAGGCGGTGTACCAGGCCGGGTTTTCCAGCAGGTTGCGCAGGATCGGCGAGGGGGTGTGGCAGTTGTAATAGCCCTGGCCGATATAGGTTTTGCACAGCTGGTTTTTGGCGGCAATGGCTTTGATCGAGGCCAGCGCATCGGCTTCGCTTTGTCCGGCCGGCAAGTCGAGAACGCTGGTGCCCTTGATGCTTTCCGGGATCACGCTGGCGCTCAGGCCTTCAAGGGAGTCAAAACCGAGGGTGGCGAGCATGGCTTGCTCATCGGCCTGGCGAGGGCCGATGTGGCGGGCGATGAATTCATTGGCAGTGCTGAGATTGATGGTCATGGCAGGCTCCTCACTTGTCGTCTTGAGCTTTGATCAAACGGTCGTAGGCATCTTGATCCAGCAGCTTGTCGACGGCGTTCGCATCAGCAGGCTTGAAACGGAAGAACCAGCCTTGCCCCAGTGGGTCTTCGTTAACCAGTTCCGGGCTGTCTTCGAGCGCCGGGTTTACTTCGAGCACTTCACCGTCCAGTGGCATGTAGACGCCGCTGGCCGCCTTGACCGACTCAACGGTGGCGGCTTCTGCGCCTTTGTCGTACGACTGCAACTCGGGCAGCTGGACAAACACCACATCCCCCAGAGCGTTTTGCGCAAACGCGGTGATACCCACGGTCACGCTGCCGTCAGCTTCGGCGCGTAGCCATTCGTGGTCTTCAGTAAAACGCAATTGGCTCATGCAAACTCCTCAGGGCCAGACATGTCTGGTGGTCACAGGTTAATGCTCGTGCAGGTCGAGCTTATTGAGGAGAACACTGCAAAATGGCTGCCAGTTTAAAAATATCTATATTTATCAATGGCTTGAAAGTTTTTAGAGCGCAGATTGAAAACTGATCTGTAGCGAAATCGCTACAGTCTGGAGGCTGGAAAAAAAGCTATGAGGATCATGGCCTTGCACAGCATGGGGCTGGAGGGGGTGTATCGAAATCGATCCAGTGGAATGATTTCGATACATGGGCCTTCATGGGAGCTGAAGCAGGTCAGGCCTTGCCGGGGATTCCATACTTGCGCAGACGGTGGGCAATGGCGGTATGGCTGGTTTGCAGACGGCTGGCCAGCTGGCGGGTCGAGGGGTAGCTGACATAGAGCTTTTCGAGCAGGGCTTTCTCGAAGGTTTCGACCGCATGCTCCAGGGTTTCAACCTCGCCGTCGCTTTGGCGTGCAACCGAGGTACCGGCAATGTCCAGGTCGCCAATGTCGACCAGGGTACTTTCGCAGATTGCTGCCGCACGAAAGATCACGTTCTGCAATTGCCGCACGTTACCGGGCCAGCGATTACCCAGCAGCGCCGGATAGGTGCCGGGTGCCAGGCGGCACACGGGGCGCTGAATCTGAGTGCAGGCCTGCTGCATAAAGGTGCGTGCCAGCAACAAAATGTCCTGGCCGCGCTCGCGCAGTGGTGGCACTTCGATATTAAGCACGTTCAGGCGATAGAACAGGTCCTCGCGAAAAGAACCCTCGTTGACCATTTTTTCGAGGTTGCGGTGGGTGGCGCTGAGGATCCGCACATTGACCTTGACCTCGCGCTCTCCGCCTACCCGGCGGAAGCTGCCGTCATTCAGAAAGCGCAGCAGCTTGGCTTGCAGGTAAGGCGACATTTCCGCGATTTCGTCGAGGAACACCGTGCCATGGTTGGCCAGTTCCATCAGCCCCGGTTTACCCCCGCGCTGGGCACCGGTGAAGGCGCCGGGGGCATAACCGAACAGTTCACTTTCGGCCAGGTTCTCCGGGAGTGCCGCACAGTTCAAGGCCAAAAAGGGGGCGCCAAAACGGTCGCTGATGGCATGGCAGGCGCGCGCGACCAGTTCTTTACCGGTACCGGTCTCGCCCTGGATCAATAATGGCGCATCCAGTGCTGCTACACGCTGCGCCCGGGCCTTGAGGGTGCGAATGGCAGGGGAGTCGCCGAGCAGCGCGTCAAAGCCTTCTGCGTGGTCGTGATGCAGCGCGGCCAGGCGTTCACCGATGCGGCTCGGTTGATACAGGGTCAGCAGGGCACCGGCATCGGTGATCGGTGTGGCGTCGAGCATCAGTGGGTGGCCGTTGAGGGTGACTTCGCGCAATGGCAGGCGGAAGCCGTGCTCCAGCAATACATCGAGCAACCCCGGGTCACTGAACAGTTCGCCGATACTTTCACCGGTGGGTTCATGCCCGTACAGGGCAATCAGCGCCGGGTTGGCCAGCAGTACGTGGCCCGCGCTGTCCAGGGCCAGTACCGGGTCGGTCATGGCGGCGAGCAGAGCGTCAAGTTGCAGATGGCGGCGTTGGCCGGGAAGGATGTCGACCACCGTCACCGTCTGTACGCCATTGACCTTGAACAGCGCCTCGCGCAACTCGTCGAGCACTTGCGGGCTCAGGGTCGGGGCGTCGATATACACGTTGGGCGGGACCATTTCCACCGCATCCAGGTTGAGGTTGCGCCCGCCGAGCAACGCCAGAACTTCCTGGGTGATGCCGACGCGGTCGATAAAACTGACATGGATACGCATGGGAGCAGTGAGCACTTTTGGCCAGCAGAAGCGGCCAGTATGCCTTGGCGCGGGATATTGGTGAAATCGCAGGGCGGGGAGACATTGGCTGCATCGCCGGCAAGCCGGCGCCCACAACATTGATGCCGATAACAAACCTTGTGGGAGCCGGCTTGCCGGCGATTAAAGTAGTCGGGTTATTCGAGGTGTTCGGGCTTGACCGGGTCGCCAAGCTGCACGTCGAGCTGCTGGCGCACGTCCTTGAACATCAGGTCGTAATACTTGTGCATCGACAGGATATTGGCCGTGCTGGGTATGCCGTGGTCCACGGCAATCTTGAAGGCCACCCTGGCGAAGTCGAACCACTTGTCCTTGGGCAGGGTGAACGACTCCTTGAAATCCTTTTGGTTGATTTGGCCGTGCATGTCGAACTGCATCGACTTGCCTTCCTTGGGATCTTGAACGACCTGGTAATCGATCTTGATGTCATACCCGAAGTCACCCGGTTGCAGGGGCTCACGATGGATATGCAGGTGACCGGGTTCGAACGAGGCCATAGGGCGACTCCTGAATGCTTGGGGGTAAAGGGCAGACCGCGAGGTCTGCCCTATGGTTCAAAAGTAGCTGATGCCAGGCTTTTCAGTGCTGACACGGGTACCGGCCTTGCCTTGAACAATGGCTTCAATATCCGCCAGAGCGCCGATGACCGCGGTCTTGCCGGTATTGCGGGCAAACTCGCAAGCCGCCTGGACTTTGGGCCCCATGGAGCCATTGGCGAAGCCGAGCTTTTCCAGTTCGTCAGGGTGCGCCTGGGCGATAGCTTTTTGCGTAGGCTTGCCCCAGTCAATGAAGGCCGCGACAACGTCAGTGGCAATCACCAGCAAGTCACTTTTGAGTTCCTGCGCCAGTAGCGACGAGCACAAGTCCTTGTCGATAACAGCCTCGATGCCCTTGAGTTTGCCGTCTTCGCCATACATGGTCGGAATGCCGCCACCGCCCGCACAAATGACGGTGGTGCCTTTTTCGAGCATCCATTTGATCGGGCGGATCTCGAAGATGCGCATGGGTTTGGGGCTGGCGACCACGCGCCGGAACTTGTCACCGTCCGGGGCGATGCTCCAGCCTTTTTCCGCGGCCAGGCTTTCAGCTTCGGCCTTGCTGTAAACCGGGCCAATCGGCTTGGTCGGGTTCTTGAAGGCCGGGTCTTTTGGGTCGACCTGGACTTGGGTCAGCAAGGTGGCAAGTGGTGTTTCCTTGGGCAATACGTTGCCCAGTTCCTGCTCAATCATGTAACCGATCATGCCTTCGCTTTCAGCGCCCAGCACATCCAGCGGGTAAGGAGCGACGGCGGAGTAGGAAGCCGCTTGCAGCGACAGCAGGCCGACTTGCGGGCCATTGCCGTGGGCCACCACCAGTTCGTTACCGGGGGCGATGAGGGCGATTTGCTGAGCTGCGGTGTGGATGTTTTCGCGCTGGTTTTCTGCAGTCATGGGCTGACCGCGACGCAAGAGGGCGTTACCGCCCAGTGCTACGACGATACGCATAGAAAGTGTCCTTATAAAAAGCGGGGAGCGACTTGAGTCCCGCAGAAGCCGGGCTTGCTCGCGATGCAGACGCCCCGGTCTTGAGCCCCGGGGTGATGCCATCGCCGGCAAGCCGGCTCCCACACGAAACCCGCGGGCTTTAGATGTCAGCCAGCGCTGCGACCAGGATTGCCTTGATGGTGTGCATGCGGTTTTCTGCTTGCTCAAAGGCGATGTTCACCGGCGACTCAAACACTTCCTCAGTCACTTCAATGCCGTTTTTCAGGTTTGGATGGTGCTCGGCCACGTCCTTGCCGACCTTGGTTTCACAGTTGTGAAACGCTGGCAGGCAGTGCATGAATTTCACGCGCGGATTTTCTGCCGCCTTGATCATCTCGGCATTGACCTGATACGGCAGCAGCAGCTTGATGCGTTCGTTCCAGGCTTCAACCGGCTCGCCCATCGATACCCATACGTCGGTATGGATGAAGTCCACGCCCTTGACTGCTGCTTTAGGGTCTTCGGTCAGGGTGATTTTAGCGCCGCTTTCCTTGGCGAATTCCTTGCACTGCTTCACGAATGACTCTTCTGGCCACAGGCTTTTCGGTGCGCCGATACGCACGTCCATACCCAGCTTGGCACCGATCATCAGCAGCGAGTTACCCATGTTATTGCGTGCGTCGCCCAGGTACGCGTAGCTGATGCTGTGCAGCGGTTTGTCGCTGTTTTCACGCATGGTCAGCGCATCAGCGATCATTTGCGTCGGGTGGAATTCAGCGGTCAGGCCGTTGAACACCGGTACCCCTGCATATTTCGCCAGTTCTTCGACGATTTCCTGGGCAAAGCCACGGTATTCGATGGCATCAAACATGCGGCCCAGAACGCGGGCGGTGTCTTTCATGCTTTCTTTGTGACCGATTTGCGAAGAAACCGGATCAATGTAGGTGACGTGCGCGCCCTGGTCATGGGCGGCCACTTCAAATGCACAACGGGTGCGGGTTGAAGTTTTTTCGAAAATCAGCGCAATGTTTTTGCCTTTCAGATGCGGCTCTTCAGTACCGGTGTACTTGGCGCGCTTGAGGTCGCGGGACAGATCCAGCAGAAAGTGCAGCTCACGCGGAGTGTGGTGCATCAGGCTGAGCAAGCTGCGGTTTTTCATGTTAAACGCCATGGGGATCTCCTGGGTTTCTGGTTAACCGGCTTGCGCCGTCCCTTGTGGGGTGGGGCGCAAGCAATCTAATGAATGAATTAATAGTCAATCGCGTCGCGTACGATCGGGCAGGTCATGCAGTGGCCGCCGCCACGGCCGCGCCCCAGTTCGGAGGCGCTGATGGTGATTACTTCAACGCCGGCCTTGCGCAGCAGAGTGTTGGTGTAGGTGTTGCGGTCATAACCGATCACTACACCAGGCTCCAGAGCCACTACGTTGTTGCCGTCATCCCACTGTTCGCGCTCGGCGGCAAAGGAGTTGCCACCGGTTTCGACAACACGCAGGGCCTTGAGGTCAAGCGCCTTGGCCACGACATTGAGGAAGCTGGCTTCTTCACGGCGCACGTCGATGCCGCCGGCTTTGCTTTCGTCCGGGTACAGCGAGAAGGCGACGATCTGGTTGACGACTTCAGGGAAGATCGTCACCAGGTCGCGGTCGCAGAAGCTGAACACGGTGTCCAGGTGCATCGCGGCCCGGGACTTGGGCAGGCCTGCCACGATGACCCGTTCTACCGCTTTGTTCTGGAACAGGCTCTGTGCCAGCTGGCCGATGGCTTGACGCGAAGAGCGCTCGCCCATGCCGATCAGGACCACACCTTTGCCGATTGGCATCACGTCGCCGCCTTCAAGGCTGGCGTTGCCGTGGTCAATGGTCGGGTCGCCGTACCAGATCTGGAAGTCCGCGTTGGTGAATTCAGGGTGGAATTTGTAAATCGCCGTGGTCAACAGGGTTTCCTGACGACGGGCTGGCCAGTACATCGGGTTCAGCGTCACGCCGCCGTAGATCCAGCAGGTGGTGTCACGGGTGAATTGAGTGTTGGGCAGAGGTGGCAAGATAAAGCTGGTATGGCCTAGGAAGTCGCGGAACATCTGGATGGTTTTGCCACCGAAGCTGTCCGGCAGATCGTCTGCAGAGACGCCGCCGATCAGGTACTCGGCTATGTGGCGTGGCTCCAGGCTCTTGATCCAGGCTTTGACTTCACTGACCAGACCGACGCCAACCTGATCGGGGGTTACTTTGTGATCCAGGATCCAGTCCAGTGCTTCAGGCATGGCAACGATGTCTGTCAGCAGATTGTGCATTTCCAGAACGTCGATGCCGCGATCGCGCATTTTGGTTACGAAATCGAAGTGGTCGCGTTTGGCCTGGTTGACCCACAACACGTCATCAAACAGCAGTTCATCGCAGTTGCTCGGAGTCAGGCGCTGGTGAGCCAGGCCCGGGGAGCAAACCATAACCTTATGCAGCTTTCCGGCTTCGGAATGTACGCCGTACTTCACTTTTTCCGTGGTCATTACAGTCATCCTCCAAAGTACATAAACAGGGTGTTACAGGGTCAGGAAGCCGTCGTAGAGTCCATAGGCCGCTACCAGGGCGCCAATCACTACGGCGGCAAATATCACTTTCTCGATGTTGGTGAAGACGGGCTGGCCGCTCTCGTGTTTGGCCTTGGCGAACAGGATTGCGCCAGGGGCGTACAACAGGGCCGAGAGCAGCAGGTATTTAAGGCCGCCGGCATAGATCAGCCAGATGGCATAGATCAGCGCGATACCGCCGATGATCAGGTCTTTCTTGCGTTCCGCCAGAGCGTTCTCGTAGGTCTCGCCGCGTACCGCCAGCAGGAAACCGTAGGCTGCCGACCAGAGGTAAGGCACCAGAATCATTGAGGTCGCCAGGTAAATCAGTGACAGGTAAGTGCTGGCCGAGAACAGGGTGATGATCAGGAACAACTGCACCATCGCGTTGGTCAGCCACAGAGCGTTGACCGGTACATGGTTGGCGTTTTCCTTTTTCAGGAAGGCCGGCATGGTGTGGTCTTTGGCCGCCGAGAACATGATCTCGGCGCACAGCAATACCCATGACAACAGGGCGCCCAGCAGCGAGATGATCAAGCCGACGCTGATCAGCACCGCGCCCCAGTGACCCACTACGTGCTCAAGCACGGCCGCCATCGAAGGGTTCTGCAGTTTGGCAAGCTCAGGCTGAGTCATGATGCCCAGCGACAGTACGTTGACCAGCACCAGCAACAGCAGCACGGTAATAAAGCCGAGTACGGTGGCCTTACCCACATCCGAGCGTTTTTCGGCCCGGGAAGAGAAAATACTCGCCCCTTCGATACCGATGAACACCCACACGGTGACCAGCATCATGTTGCGCACCTGGTCCATCACGCTGCCCAGGCTCGGGTTTTTCAGGCCCCAGATGTCACTGGTAAAGATGTCCAGCTTGAAGGCGAACAGGGCAATCAGGATGAACAGAATCAGCGGCACAACCTTGGCGATGGTGGTCACCAGATTGATGAACGCTGCTTCCTTGATCCCGCGCAGCACCAGAAAGTGCACGGCCCAGAGCAAAATCGAGGCACCTATGATGGCTGCCGGCGTGTTGCCTTCGCCGAAGATCGGGAAGAAGTAGCCCAGGGTGCTGAACAGCAGCACGAAGTAGCCGACGTTGCCCAGCCAGGCACTGATCCAGTAGCCCCAGGCCGATGAGAAACCCATGTAATCGCCAAAGCCGGCCTTGGCATAGGCGTAAACGCCGCCGTCGATATCCGGTTTGCGATTAGCGAGGGTCTGGAAGACGAAAGCCAGGGTCAGCATGCCTACCGCAGTGATTGCCCACCCGATAAGAACAGCGCCCACATCGGCACTTGCAGCCATGTTTTGGGGCAGAGAAAAAATACCGCCGCCAATCATTGAGCCGACTACCAGCGCAACCAATGCACCCAGTCGAAGTTTTCCAGGAGTATCAGACATTTGTAGTGACTCCAATCTAGGAGAAGTGAGGCCTAAAGGTTAGTCCGTTGGTTTTTTGAGCCAGTTGACTTAGATCAGGGCATTACTACATTCCATTGTCAGTAGGGAGAGTAAGTCGCAATGGCGACTTATTTTGACGCGCTCTGGAAGGCCTTATCCAGACAGGGATATTCTCAGTTAACGCTGCGGATTTACTACGTTCGCGTGGGGATTGAAGCTAGACACTATTTTCAGATTTGCAAATGTCATTGAGATGTTTCATCCGGGCGCCGGAAATTTAAAATGTCATTCACATATAAATTGTTTTTTAGGTTTCAATAGAAAACGTTGTTATTAGAAACAGCATACTTATTGCCTAACCTTAGTAAACGTTCAGGCCATAGTTATATTTAGTCAGCCCGTGGCTGTGCCCTGATACCGGTTAATAAATAAATGAAAAAAGAGGTGGCAATGTCACAGCAGACGCAAAAGCTTCGGCTCAATGCCCTGATTGCGTTGGTGGTCGGCTCAATGATTGGCGGCGGTATCTTTTCTCTGCCGCAAAACATTGCCGAGCAGGCTGCTGGCGGTGCCGTGCTGATTGGCTGGTCGATCACGGCGGTGGGGATGCTGGCGCTGGCCTTTGTGTTCCAGACGCTTGCCAATCGCAAGCCCGAACTCGACTCAGGCGTGTACGCCTATGCCAGGGCCGGCTTTGGCGACTACATGGGGTTCTCATCGGCCTGGGGCTACTGGATCAGTGCCTGGATGGGCAACGTCGGTTACTTCGTGCTGCTGTTCAGCACCCTGGGCTACTTCTTTCCGGTTTTTGGTCAGGGCAACACGCCGGTTGCCATCGGTTGTGCTTCGTTATTGCTGTGGGGCGTGCACTTTTTGGTACTGCGCGGGATCAAGGAGGCCGCCTTCATCAACCAATTGACCACGATCGCGAAAATCGTCCCGATCGTCATGTTTATCGTGATTGCGGCTGTGGCCTTCAAGGCGGACATCTTCACCCGGGATCTATGGGGCAGGGGTACGCCCGATCTGGGCAGCGTGATGGACCAGGTGCGCAACATGATGCTGGTCACCGTGTTCGTATTCATCGGTATCGAAGGCGCCAGCGTGTACTCGGGCAGGGCCGAGAAACGTTCGGATGTGGGCAAGGCTACTGTGATCGGCTTTCTCGGGGTGCTGGCGTTGCTGGTGCTGGTGAATGTGCTCTCGCTCGGGATCATGACCCAGCCGGAGCTGGCCAACTTGCAGAACCCGTCGATGGCCGGGGTACTCAAGCACGTGGTCGGGGAGTGGGGCGCGATCCTGATCAGCATCGGGCTGGCCATTTCGCTGTTGGGGGCATTGTTGTCATGGGCGCTGCTGTGCGCCGAAATACTCTTCGCAACGTCCAGGGACAAAACGATGCCGGCGTTCCTGAAAAAGGAAAATGCCAACCATGTGCCGGTCAACGCCTTGTGGCTGACCAACGTGATGATTCAGATTTTCCTGATCATTACCCTGGTCTCAGCCAGCACCTACACCAGCCTGATCCGCCTGGCGTCTTCGATGATTCTGGTGCCTTACCTGTGGTCGGCTGCCTATTCGGTATTGTTGTGCGTCAGGGGGGAGACCTACTCGCATGCCAGCAGACGGCGGATCAAGGACCTGGTGGTAGGCGCAGTGGCATTGATTTATGCCTTTTGGCTGCTGTATGCCGCTGGGCCCAAATACCTGCTGCTCTCGGCATTGCTTTATGCCCCGGGCGTTCTGCTCTTTGCCAAGGCCAAGCGCGAGCAGGGAGAACCGCTGTTCAAGCACTGGGAAAAACTGATCTTTGCTGCGGTGTTGTTCACAGCACTTTCGGCGGCGTACGGGCTTTATAGCGGCGCACTGACCCTGTAATACGACCTGAAAAACCTGTGGGAGCTGGCTTGCCAGCGATCCAAGCGACCGGACTCGAGCGGGAAACCGCGCTGATATTGTCGCTGGCCAGCCAGCGCCTACAGTGGAAGGCTACCAGCGGGATCAGTCGTTCTGCGGGGCGGTAGTTGTCTGTGGCAAGCGCTCTGGTCGGGACCAGATCCACAGATTGCCCATGCTCATGCCGGCAATGGCGAGGAACACTGGCCATTGGTGGTCAAGCACATACAGCATCAGCCCGGCGCATATCAGCATGCTGATCGTGGCGCTGACCTTGGCTTTGCGCTGGATGATTTTACCGTTGCGCCAATTACTCAGGATCGGGCCAAACAAACGGTGGTTTTCGAGCCAGGCACTCAGGCGCGGTGAGCTTTTGGTCGCGGCCCAGGCAGCGAGCAAAATGAATTCGGTGGTCGGCAGGCCGGGAATCACGATGGCGATCAGGCCAATACCCAGACTCACGTAGGCCAGCAGGCCAAACAACACGCGAGCTATTTTCGACGGGGATTGAGTTTGCTGGGTCATAAGCTCAAGACGCATGAAAGGACGCCCGGTCAGCCAGTGCTGACCGGGCAGGTCAAGCTTAAGCCAGTTCCGGTTCAGCAGCGTAAGCGTGTTCCAGTAATACGGTGAAACGTTCGAAGGCAGCAACAGCACCTTTGTCCAGGTCGGCTTCTTCTTCAGCGCTGAGGTCCAGGCCGTCGAGAGTCCTGATGAAGCTCTTCCAGCCTTCGGCACGGCCGCCTGCAGGCTCACCCAGGTGGCGGGCACCGAACGTGTCGCTCAGGCCCAGGCCAACAGCACGTTTGATCAGGAACGCGGCGCCGAGCTTGGAGCCTTCGGAAACGAAAATCCAGCCCAGAGCTTCGGCTTTGCTCGGCGAGGTCACTGCGCCGGCAACAGGGGCCGGTACTTCAGTGTTGAGGTCGGCCAGATCGGCCCTGGCTTGCTCGGCACGGCAACGTTCTGGCAGGTCCGGAACGATTTCTTGCAAGGCCGGGTCGGTGTACAGCGCTTTGAGTTCCGACTGGAACAGGTATTGGGCCACGACAAAACGGGCGAAACTGGTCACTTGATCAAACGGCTTGTGCGCCTTGACCAGTGCATCGAGCTTTTGGTGCGGCTCGTTGGTGATCTGGTTCAGGCGTTGTGAACGCAGGGAAGGGCGCGGTGCGGAATCTGGAGTATTCATGCAAATGTCCTTGAGAATGAGATGCGCTTTGTAACTAGACGAACCAGAAGACGCGGCACAGTAAAAAATCCTCACTGCGCAGCGTAAAAGAGCTGCGCAATGGGCCTCTGGATCAGATATCCCATACCAGGTTGACCGCGAAGTTGCGGCCGGGGGCGGTCAGGCGATCCATGTTGGCGGGGTTGATGACACCGGCTTCACCTACGCTGTCGTAGCCGCGCACATCATCCCAGTTCCAGTATTTCTTGTCGGTCAGGTTGTACAGGCCGGCGTTGACGGTGACGTCCTTGGTGACCTTATAGAAGCCGGAAAGATCGATCACGCCGTAGCCCGGGGACTTGAACTGCGTGCTGGTGCCGTCGGGGGAGAAGAAATTGCTGTCGTCGACCTGATCTTTGCGTTTAACCAGGGTCCAGCTGACCAGGGCGCCGTAGTTCTCTTGCTCATAGCCAAGGCCGAGTACCGCTTTAAGCGGGTTGACGCTGTTGATCGGCTCGCCGGTGTCGTCGTTTCTGCCGTGGGCGTACGCCACCGAGCCTATGTTGTACAGACCCTGGGGTGCACCGAACGCATCCAGATTCAGGCGGCCTTTGACTTCGGCGCCCTTGATGGTGGCGTGCTTGATGTTGTTGCTCTGGAACGTCAGCTCGTCGTAGCCGGGTGTGATCGCATCTTCATTGATGAAGTCGCGGTACTTGTTATAGAACACGGCAATATCGAATGAGCCCGCGTCGAAATTGCCACGCAGGCCGGTTTCGAAGCTTTTGCTTTTTTCCGGCTCAAGATTGGGATTGGGCTCAACCGAATAGCCTTCCCCCAGATTGGTAAACCGGCCGTACAGCGCTTTGGCGCTTGGGGTACGGAAACCTTCGGCGTACTGGCCGTACCATGTGTATTGATCGCTCAGGGCGTAGGTCAGACCGAACTTGGGCGAGAGCCGATGCCAGACCTTCTTCTTGTTGCTGACACTGTCCTTGTCATCGGCGGCCACCGTGTTCATGAACTCTTGAGTGATGTGTGGCGTGAGTCTGGTGTAGTCGTAGCGCAGCCCCGGCATGAAGGTCCAGTCGTTCCAGCTGATCTCATCCTGGGCGAACAGGCTGTAGGTGTTGATGGTCGGGTCCGGGAAGTCGCTGGATTTAACCAGGTAGTCGCTCGGGCTGTTGGCGCCCGTGGCAGTGCAGCCTCTGCCGACGGCCAGGCAGATCCCCGAGCCGCTGCGCGAGCCGGTGACTTTCTGGTGTTTTACGGTTGCGCCGTAGGTCAGCAAATGGTCGGTGTCAGCGATCTGGAATGCTTTGTCCGCCTGAGCGTCCAGCACCCATTGTTTCTCTTGGTACGTGGTGTTGCGTGAACGCAACACATTACGGGAGAAGGGGAAGTAGTCTTCCAGAGTGTCCTGATCGGTTTTAGCGATCTGGTAATTGAGGCTCAGCTTGAGATTGTCGGCCACTGCACTATCAACAACCATGCTGTTTTCGAGCCCGAAACGCTCGCGGCTGACAGTGTCCGTACCGGAGCGGGAACGGTACATGCCCATCGGCTGGCCTTTGTTGTAGGGGCCGCCGACCGCGCTTTTTTCATTGGCATCGATCCGGTTCTTGAATTTTTCGTAGGTGAAGACCAGGCGATCGTCATCGTTGTAGTTCCAGCCTGCCTTGGCCAGCACGTTGGTGGTTTTGACGTCCTCCGGGTTGGCTGCCGTACGGCTCAAACCGGTGCCGCCATGATCGCCATAGGATTCGGTTTCGTGGCCATCGCGCTGGCTCAGATGCAGCAAGCCGTCAAAATCACCTGCACGCCCGGCCACGGTGCCGGACTTGAGCCAGCTGCGATCGGCCGAGCTGTAGCCGGTTTTCAGGCGGGCGCCGACATCCGCGCCCGGTTTGATGATGTCATCCGGGTCGAGGGTGAAGTAACTGACTGCCCCGCCTATGGCGTTGCTGCCGTAAAGAACCGACGCCGGGCCACGCAGGATTTCAACACGCTTGACGATTTCGGGGTCGACGTAGTTGCGCTGGGTTTTGGCGTAGGGGCCGTTGAAGAACGAATCCGGGATTTCTACTCCGTCGACCTGGGTCAGGATCCGGTCGCCGTCGATGCCGCGAATGTTGTAGCCGCTGATTCCGCCTCGCTGGCCTGCGCCGCCCACCGAAACGCCCGGTTCATAACGCACCAGATCCTTGATGGTGTTGACGTTCTGACGGTCGAGGGCCTGGCGATCCTGGACCGTGATGGTGCTGGGTACCGAGTTCACGTCCTGTTCCTGGCGGGTGGCACTGATGGTCACCTGTTGCAGGGCCAGAGTACCGCTGCTGTTGCTGCGTTTTTCGAGCACGATGTTGTTGTTGCCCAACTTGCGATAGCCCAGGTTTGTGCCAATCAGCAGGCGATCCAGGGCTTTTTCCGGGGACAGGGCACCGCGTACTCCCGGCGAGGAAACATTCTGTCCCAGTTCGGCTGGCAAGCCGACCTGCCAGCCCGTCACCACGGTAAAGGCGTTAAGCGCGGACACCAGGGGTTGCTGGGAGATTGCGAATTTGTAATTGCCCACGGAGCGGGTAGCGGGTTGCTCATTACCGCCAGCCATGGCCGGAGCTGCTTGCACACCGGCCAGAAGCATGGCGACGGTCAACAATGACAACGTGCACTGCTGCAGGCCGCCCGGACGGGCGTTGGATGAGGACCGGCTGTTGAAACGAGTGGGCATTGATAGCGCTCCGTGGTGAACGAATCTTATAGTTGCGAAGCTGATTCAAAATGCGAATCAGTTGCATTGACTACAACGAGACGTATGACCCCGGGCTATCGAGTAAAAAAACTTTTAATTAATTGCGCTGATTAATTGAGGATCACCAGTGCCGGAAATTCCGCAAGGCTGCTCGAGGTGATGTGGGCGAGTGAGCGAACGATGTCCAGCGGCTGGTCGAGACGGTAATTGCCGGTCACTGCCACGTTGGCCAGCTTGTCGTTGTTGTTGACGATCCAGCCGGGGTAATAGCGTCGCACTTCATCCAGAACTTTGCCCATGGGGCAGTTTTCAAACACTAGGCGCCCCTGGACCCAGGCGAGGTCGGTCTGGGGGTTGAGCGTGACCGGTTGCCCGAAGCCGTTGGGGCCAATGCTCACACTGTTGCCGGCAGACAAACGCATTTGTGTACCGGCACTTTTTACCCGCAATTCAACATCGCCCCGCTGCACCCTGACATGCGCTTCGCCATTGAGGTAACTCACGGCGAAAGCAGAATCGCGGACGCTGGCGCGCACCGGGCCGGCTTCAAGCAGCAGCGGAAATTCCAGATTGGCCGGGACCTCGAAAAACGCCTCGCCTTGATACAGGCGGGCGTTGCCCTGGGCATTGACCACATGGCTGGAAAACGCAGAGTTGGTGTTGAGCAGCACTTTTGAGCCGTCTTCGAGTTGCAGGCGCTGGCGTTCGCCCACCACTGTCAGGTGATCGGCCTGCAGGCGTAACGGCACGTTGCTGTAACCGCCCACGGTAATGATCAGCACTGCGGCGGTTGCCACGTGCTTCCAGTACCGGCTTGCACGCCGCAACAAACCGGGAGTGCGGCGGGTTTGCAAGGTTTTGGCGGCGTCCAGCAGCGGTTGCCCGTTCCAGATGGCGTTGGCTTTGGCAAAAGCCAGTGCATGGGCAGGGTCGGCATTGAGCCAGTCATTGAAGGCGCACTTTTGTTCGGCGTTCGCGCACTCAAGCGTGATCAGCCAGTCCAGTGCCTGATCCATGGCGCTGTCTTGCAGCACGTCTTGAGCAGATTTGTGAGTGTCCGTCACGGATGTTCCTTGGCAGTCTCAGGGCATTTTGCAGGCATCGACGGTGAAGATTAAGGCCGACTCAGCCTGTCGGCTACCCCGATGCAGATTGCCATGATCAATTTGAGTTCCTTTTGGACGGTGCTCAATGACACGTCAAGTTCATTGGCGATCTCTTGATAACTGCAGCCATGCAGACGACTGAGGATGAAAATCCGCTGCTGACGTGCGCTCAACTGGCTCAGGCTCACACTCAAACGCTCCAGTAATTGCGCGGCTTGATGGGCTTCTTCGGGGGTGCTGAGGGGGGAGGCGACGCCTTCGATGACTTCCATCGGTACGTCTTCAACCACCGTACGGGACTGAATGCGTCGTGCCCTTAGATGGTCAAGGGCCAGATTGCGCGCCGTCTGGAACACAAATGGCTCAAGGTGTTCGATCGCGCGCTCGTTCAAGGCCCGGGTCACACGCAAGTAGGTCTCTTGCAGCAGGTCCTCGGCGGTGCTGTGGTTGTTGACCATCCGTTCCAGAGTACGCAGCAGGGTTACCCGTTGGGTAAGGAAGACTTGATTGAAGTGGGACTGACTCACTGTACTACCCGACCGAATTTTAGCGAATGATAATGCTTATCATCTGCTCTATTGGTCAAGTGCTGTTTTGGTCGGGGTGAATCTGCGAGGCAACTGACCATCTGTGGGAGCTGGCTTGCCAGCGATTGCAGCAGCGCGGTATGAGGCTAAAGCCGCGGTGCCTGCATCGCTGGCAAGCCAGCTCTCACAGTGTGGAGGATTAAATACGGCCCTTGAGATAGGCGCTGTAATCCGGGATGCGATGCTCGTGGGGCTGGCTCATCAATGGGCTGCTGATCAAGTAATCGGCGCTGCATTCATTGCATGCCACTGGAATATTCCACACCGCAGCGACCCGCAGCAGTGCCTTGATATCCGGGTCGTGGGGCTGCGGCTCGAAGGGGTCCCAGAAAAACACCAGCATGTCGACCCGTTGTTCGGCGATCCGTGCGCCAACCTGCTGGTCGCCACCCAACGGGCCGCTGATCATGCTTTCGATCGGTAACCCCAGGCGTTGGCTTAGCAACAGACCTGTAGTGCCGGTGGCACACAGATCATGCTGGCTGAGCGCTGTTTTGTGCCGCTCGGCCCAGTCCAGCAAGAACCCTTTGCAGTGATCGTGGGCCACCAGGGCGATACGCTTGCGCGCCGCCAGGGGAGCCGTGGTGAAGCTGATACCGATCATCGCGTTACTCCGCGTTGCACAGGGCCAGGCAGTTATCGAGCATGCGGTTGGAGAAGCCCCACTCATTGTCGTACCAGGCCAGGACTTTCAGCAGTTTGCCGCTGACTTTGGTGTGATTGGCGTCGAAGATCGACGACAGCGGGTTATGGTTGAAGTCGCTCGAAACCAGCGGCAGGGTGTTGTAACCCAGCACTTTGGAATGTTGGCTGGCTTCTTTGAACAGCGCGTTGACTTCAGCTGCGCTGACTTCCCGCTTGAGCTCAATGGTCAGGTCGACCAGTGACACGTTGATCACCGGAACCCGAACAGCCATGCCGGTCAGTTTGCCGGCCAGTTCAGGCAATACCAGGCCCACGGCTTCGGCAGCGCCGGTTTTGCTCGGGATCATGTTATGGGTAGCCGAACGGGCGCGGTAGGGGTCGCTGTGGTAAACGTCGGTCAGGTTCTGGTCGTTGGTATAGGCGTGGATGGTGGTCATCAGGCCGTTTTCAATACCAAATTCGCGGTGCAGAATTTGCGCCACAGGCGCCAGGCAGTTGGTGGTGCATGAAGCGTTGGAAATGATCTGGTGCGATTGGCGCAGGATGTCGTGGTTAACCCCGTAGACCACAGTCGCATCGGCATTTTTGCCAGGAGCGGAGATAATCACCTTGCGTGCGCCGGCGCTGATATGAGCCTCGGCTTTGCTGCGATCGGTGAACAGGCCGGTGCATTCAAACACCACGTCGATCTTCAATGCAGCCCATGGCAGTTCAGCCGGATTGCGGATGGCACTGACGGCAATGCGGTCGCCATTCACGGTCAGGCTGTCCTGATCATGCTCGACAGTTGCGTCGAAAGTGCCATGAACCGTGTCGAACTTGAGCAGGTGAGCATTGATCGAGCTGTCGCCCAGATCGTTGATGGCGACGATCTGCAAGTCCTGACGGTAGCCTTGGGTATACAGTGCACGTAGGACGTTACGGCCGATTCGGCCAAAACCATTGATTGCGATTCGTAGAGTCATGGAAAGCGTCCGCCATCGATTTGTTGTTGGAATTACAAGATTATTCTCATAAAAATAGAAAACAAGCCATTTAAGTGGCAATATTTTGTTTTATCTACAACGAGTGACCTGAATCAACGGGTCCGAATGATCAAAGTCGCGTGTCTGCGCCCTTCGATCAGCATAGGACACGTACAGGTCGCCACATCCGTTAGCCTGGAGTTCAACACATGCATCCCCGCGTTCTTGAAGTCACCGAGCGTCTTATTGCCCGCAGTCGAGCTACCCGCGAGGCGTATCTGACGCTTATTCGCGGGGCCGCCAGTGACGGTCCGCAACGCGGCAAGCTGCAATGTGCCAACTTTGCCCATGGCGTGGCCGGGTGCGGAACGGAAGACAAAAACAGCCTGAAAATGATGAACGCGGCCAACGTGGCAATTGTTTCGTCATATAACGACATGCTGTCGGCGCATCAGCCTTACGAGCATTTCCCCGAGCAAATCAAGAAAGCACTGCGCGAAATGGGCTCGGTCGGCCAGTTTGCAGGCGGCACCCCGGCCATGTGCGATGGCGTGACCCAGGGCGAGGCAGGGATGGAGCTGAGCCTGCTGAGCCGCGAAGTGATTGCGTTGTCGACGGCTGTGGCGCTGTCGCACAACATGTTCGATGCCGCGATGATGCTGGGTATTTGCGACAAGATCGTTCCGGGCTTGTTGATAGGCGCACTGCGCTTTGGTCATCTGCCAACAATTTTTGTTCCGGGCGGGCCGATGCCATCGGGGATCTCCAACAAGGAAAAAGCCGACGTGCGTCAGCGCTACGCCGAAGGCAAGGCCAGCCGCGAAGAGCTGCTGGAATCGGAGATGAAGTCCTACCACAGCCCTGGCACCTGCACGTTCTATGGCACCGCCAACACCAACCAGTTGCTGATGGAAGTCATGGGCCTGCACCTGCCGGGCGCCTCTTTCGTTAATCCCTACACGCCATTGCGTGATGCACTGACACGCGAAGCCGCCCACCAGATCACCCGTCTGACCAAGCAAAACGGCAACTTCACGCCGTTGGGCGAGATCGTCGACGAGCGCTCCCTGGTCAACTCCATTGTGGCGCTGCATGCCACGGGCGGCTCGACCAACCACACGCTGCACATGCCGGCGATTGCCATGGCCGCGGGCATCCAGTTGACCTGGCAAGACATGGCCGACCTGTCCGAGGTGGTACCGACCCTGTCCCACGTGTATCCAAACGGCAAAGCCGACATCAACCACTTCCAGGCCGCAGGCGGTATGGCGTTCCTGATCCGTGAACTGCTCGAAGCCGGTTTGCTGCACGAAAACGTCAATACCGTGGCCGGCTTTGGCCTGAGTCGCTACACCCGCGAACCATTCCTTGTTGATGGCGAACTGGTCTGGCGTGATGGCCCGATTGAAAGCCTTGATGAAGCGATCTTGCGTCCGGTGGCCCGTGCCTTCTCGGCAGAGGGTGGCTTGCGGGTCATGGAAGGCAACCTGGGGCGCGGCGTGATGAAGGTCTCGGCCGTTGCGCCCGAGCATCAAATCGTTGAAGCCCCGGCCCGGGTATTTCAGGATCAGCAAGAGCTGGCCGATGCGTTCACGGCCGGGACCCTGGAACACGACTTTGTCGCTGTAATGCGCTTCCAGGGGCCGCGCTCCAATGGCATGCCCGAGCTGCACAAAATGACGCCATTCCTGGGCGTGTTGCAGGACCGTGGCTTTAAAGTGGCATTGATTACTGACGGTCGCATGTCCGGCGCGTCGGGCAAAATCCCAGCGGCGATTCACGTCAGCCCCGAGGCTGCGCGCGGCGGCGCCCTAGCACGGGTCAGGGACGGCGACCTGATTCGGGTGGATGGGGTCAAGGGGACGTTGCAACTGCTGGTGGATGAGGCAGAATTCGCGGCGCGCACTCCGGCCATCGGCACCTTGAGTAATGCCGTGGGTACCGGGCGCGAGTTGTTTGCGTTCATGCGCGAGGCCTTCAGTTCGGCTGAGCAGGGCGCGAGTACCTTCACCTCGTCTCTGGAAAACTTGAAATGAAACTGGCGCTGGTCGGTGATATCGGTGGCACCAACGCACGATTTGCGTTGTGGGAGAACGACCAGCTGCATTCGGTCCGCGTACTGGCCACGGTGGACTTCGTCTGCCCGGAAGACGCCATCAGGCTGTACCTGCACGATCTGCAACTGGCCCCGGGCGCTGTAGGCTCGGTCTGTTTGTCCGTGGCAGGACCGGTGAGTGGCGATGAATTTCGCTTCACCAACAACCACTGGCGCTTGAGCCGTTCGGCGTTCTGCCAGGCGTTACAGGTCGACAATCTGCTGCTGGTCAATGATTTCAGTGCCATGGCACTGGGCATGACCCGCTTGCAGCCGGAGGATGTGCGTGAGGTGTGCCCCGGCACTGCGGACCCGGCGCGACCTGCGGTGGTGATCGGCCCGGGCACCGGGCTTGGGGTCGGCACCCTGCTGAATCTGGGTGACGAGCAGTGGATGGCGTTGCCGGGGGAGGGCGGTCACGTTGATCTGCCCATGAGCAACCCGCGTGAAGTGCAGCTGTGGCAGCACATCTACAACGAAATCGGGCATGTCAGCGCTGAGACCATTTTGAGCGGTAGCGGGCTGCCCCGTGTCTATCGCGCGATCTGTGCGGTGGATGGTCATACCCCGGTGCTGGACAGCGACCGTGCCATCACTGCGGCGGCCCTGGACGGTGACCCGGTTGCGTGCCAAGTGCTGGAGCAGTTCAGTTGCTGGCTGGGGCGAGTGGCGGGTAACAACGTGCTGACTGTCGGCGGACGCGGCGGGGTATACATCGTCGGGGGGGTGATCCCGCGCTTTGCCGATATCTTTCTGGCCAGCGGTTTTGCCAAAAGTTTCGCAGACAAGGGCTGCATGAGCGACTACCTCAAAGGTATCCCGGTATGGCTGGTGACGGCTCCCTACTCGGGACTTATCGGCGCGGGGGTAGCCCTGCAGCAGGCGTTCGGTTGACTCTCTGATGGCCAAACATGTGGGAGCCGGCTTGCCGGCGATTCAGACGGCAGTCTGAATACCCGCAGCGCTACTGTTGCCGGCAAGCCCGCTGTGACGGGTAAAAAACAATAAGGAACATTGCTGTGAGCGCACTCGGCAAATCCATTTTGCTGGTCGACGATGACCAGGAAATTCGCGAACTGCTTGATATCTATCTCACCCGTGCGGGCTTCCAGGTCCGCACCGTGGGCGACGGTGCCGGTTTTCGGCTGGCCATGGACGACGCTTCAAGCGATCTGTTGATTCTTGATGTCATGTTGCCCGACGAAGACGGTTTCAGTTTATGCCGCTGGGTGCGTCAGCATCCGCGTTTTGCCCAGATCCCCATCATCATGCTCACCGCCAGTTCCGACGAAGCCGATCGGGTGATAGGCCTGGAACTGGGCGCCGATGATTACCTGGGTAAACCTTTCAGCCCCCGCGAGCTCCAGGCGCGAATCAAGGCGTTGTTACGTCGTGCGCAATTTGCCAGCGTAAGTGCGGCTGCGGGCAACGAGGTCATGGCCTTTGACGAGTGGCGGCTCAACATCGTGACCCACCGCCTGTTCCATACCGATGGTGAGGAGGTCATTCTGTCCGGCGCAGATTTCGCTCTGCTGAAGATGTTTCTGGATCATCCGCAACAGATCCTTGATCGCGACACCATCGGCAATGCGACCCGGGGCCGGGAGCTGATGCCTCTGGACCGGATCGTTGACATGGCCGTCAGCCGCTTGCGTCAGCGCCTGCGCGACACCGAGAAACCGCCACGGTTGATCCGCACCATCCGTGGCAGTGGCTATCAATTGGCGGCCCAGGTTTTCCCTGTCCATGGCCTTTAAATTCCTGGGCAAGGTACGGGTCCCCCGTTCACTGCTCGGGCGCATGTTGTTACTGACCCTGCTTGCCATCTTGCTGGCACAGACGCTTTCGAGTGCGATCTGGCTCTCGCAATTGCGCACCACCCAGCTCGAAGGTCTGGTCACCAGTGCGCGCAGCCTGGCGTATTCGATGAACGCCACGGTGACCTACTTGCGCTCACTGCCCCTGGCCTACCGGCCCATGGTGCTCGACCAGATGCGCAGCATGGGCGGTACGCGGTTCTTCGTAAGCCTGAATGACAAGCCACTGCAGATGCCGGTTCTGCACCCGACTCAGCGCAAAAAGGCGGTGCTCAGCGCGGTCGATCAAGTGTTGCGCCAGTCGTTGGGGGCTGATGTCGACATGACCGTGCAGTTTGTCAGCCCCCAGGACTTGCGCATCTTCAATGCCGGCATGAAACTCGAAGAGTTGCCGCGCTCCTGGGCGCATTTCGCCCTGACCCTGGAACCGGTCAACCCGCCGGTGCTGGTAACGCAAATTCAGATGGCGCCCGGCGAGTGGCTGTACATCGCCTCCTTGTTGCCCGAGCCCTATACCAGTCTAGAGGAGGAAGGCCTGCCGGCCGTGCAGCTGTGGTTCATTGGCCTGAGCAGTATTTTTCTGCTGTTGTTTATCGGGCTGCTGGTGCACTGGCAAAGCCGCCCGCTCAAGCGTCTGGCACGGGCGGCGCGGGATATGTCGCTGGGTGAGGACAGGCTCAAGCCGGTGGAGATCGGTGGCGGCAGCGAAGTGGTGGAAGTCGGTCGGGCCTTTAACACCATGCGTGCGCGTATCAGCCGTTATTTGACTGAGCGCAGCCAATTGTTCAGTGCGATCTCCCATGATTTGCGTACGCCCATCACCCGCCTGCGTCTGCGGGTCGAGCTGCTTGATGATGAGCAATTGCAACACAAGTTTGGCCGCGATCTGGATGAACTCGAGCTGCTGGTAAAAGGTGCGCTGCAGTGCGTGAAGGACACCGATATTCACGAAAATATCGAGCAGGTGGACCTCAACCTGTTACTGGATTGTTTGATCGAACCTTACTTGCTGCCACAGGGCAATGGCCGCGTGACGTTGCACGGGCGGGCGCTCAAGCCCTACTCGGGCAAGTCGCTGGCGCTGCGCCGCTGCATGGGCAACCTGATCGACAACGCTCTGAAGTACGGTAAAAACGCTCACCTGCGCATTGATGACAATGCCCATGAATTTGTCCTGACCGTTGACGATGAGGGCCCGGGGGTACCCGAGCAGCGTATGGAGCAAATCTTCGAGCCGCACTTTCGCCTGGCCGGACAGCAGCAGGGCTATGGCCTGGGGCTCGGTATCGCGCGCAGCATCGCCCACAGCCATGGGGGTGAAGTCAGTCTGCAGAACCTGCGTGTGGGTGGTCTGCGGGTGACGTTGACCTTGCCGCGAAATGCCGATTGATCTCCTGCCTTATGTAACTGGACTGTGACATTTGCGCGTCTCTTCGTTACGTGGGGGCGGGCGGTGATGGATACACTCTTTAGCAGCGCAAGCAAAAGACTTGCCCAGCTATAACAACAAGAAAGGACATGTCATGAATTCACTCAGTCGCCTCGCCGTTTCCATCTCTCTCGCCTGTGCATTTCCCCTGACCGCCTATGCCGCCGACGCACCTGCCGATTCCAAAGGCACGGTCGAAGTGGTGCACTGGTGGACATCGGGCGGTGAAAAAGCGGCCGTGGATGTCCTCAAGGCCCAGGTAGAAAAAGACGGCTTCACCTGGAAAGACGGCGCTGTCGCCGGCGGTGGCGGGGCCACTGCCATGACCGTACTGAAAAGTCGTGCCGTTGCCGGCAACCCGCCAGGCATGGCCCAGATCAAAGGTCCGGACATCCAGGAGTGGGCATCCACCGGCCTGCTCGACACTGACGTCCTGAAGAATGTGGCCAAGGACGAGAAGTGGGACAGCCTGCTCGACAAGAAAGTCTCCGATACCGTGAAGTACGAAGGTAATTACGTGGCCGTGCCGGTGAACATCCACCGCGTCAACTGGCTGTGGATCAACCCGGCAGTCTTCAAGAAAGCCGGTATCGAAAAAGCCCCGACCACCCTCGAAGAATTCTACGCCGCCGGCGACAAGCTCAAGGCTGCCGGTTTCATTCCGCTGGCCCACGGTGGCCAGCCTTGGCAGGACAGCACGGTGTTCGAAGCCGTGGTGCTCTCGGTCATGGGTGTCGATGGCTACAAAAAAGCGTTGGTAGAGCTGGATGACGCCACACTTACCGGCCCGCAAATGGTCAAGGCGCTGACCGAGCTGAAGAAAGTCGCGACCTACATGGACGCAGACGGCAAAGGTCAGGACTGGAACCTGGAAGCGGGCAAGGTCATCAACGGCAAGGCCGGCATGCAGATCATGGGCGACTGGGCCAAGAGCGAATGGACAGCGGCCAAGAAAGTCGCGGGCAAGGATTATGAGTGCGTTCCTTTCCCGGGCACCGATAAAGCCTTCACCTACAACATCGACTCCCTGGCGGTGTTCAAGCAGAAGGACAAGGGCACGGCGGCGGGTCAACAGGACATCGCCAAGGTCGCTCTGGGTGAGGACTTCCAGAAGGTCTTCAGCATCAACAAAGGCTCGATCCCGGTGCGGATCGACATGCTGAACGACATGAACAAGTACGGCTTCGACTCCTGCGCCCAGACCGCAGCCAAGGACTTCCTGGCGGATGCCAAGAGCGGTGGCCTGCAGCCGAGCATGGCGCACAACATGGCAACCACGCTGGCAGTGCAGGGCGCATTCTTTGATGTCGTGACCAACTACATCAACGACCCGAAAGCCGACCCGGTTGAAACGGCCAAAAAACTCGGCGCCGCAGTCAAGTCTGCCAAGTAACCCCACACCCCCTGCAGGAGCGAGCTTGCTCGCGAGCTGTCTTTAAGGTTCGCGAACAAGCTCGCTCCTGCAGAGGTGCAATGGCCTTGTAATCTCTATCCTCTGCCCGGATTTCCCCCATGAGTTCTGTTGCTGTGTTCAGCAAAGCCTCACCGTTCGATGCATTGCAGCGCTGGCTACCGAAACTGGTGCTGGCGCCCAGCATGTTCATCGTTCTGGTGGGCTTCTATGGCTATATCCTGTGGACGTTCGTACTTTCGTTCACCAACTCGACTTTCCTGCCGACCTACCAATGGGTGGGGCTGGCGCAATACGCACGGTTGTTCGACAACGACCGCTGGTGGGTAGCCAGCAAAAACCTTGCGGTATTCGGTGGCATGTTCATCGCGATTACCTTGGTGATTGGCGTGACGCTGGCGGTGTTCCTCGATCAGCGCATCCGGCGTGAAGGTTTTATCCGCACTATTTATCTGTACCCGATGGCGCTCTCGATGATCGTGACCGGTACTGCCTGGAAGTGGTTGCTCAACCCGGGCATGGGGCTGGACAAGCTGCTGCGTGACTGGGGCTGGGAAGGCTTTCGCCTGGACTGGCTGATCGATCCCGACCGTGTGGTGTATTGCCTGGTCATCGCGGCAGTGTGGCAAGCCTCGGGCTTTATCATGGCGATGTTCCTCGCCGGCCTTCGAGGGGTGGATCAATCGATCATTCGTGCGGCCCAGATAGATGGGGCAAGCCTGCCCAGGATTTACTGGAAAGTGGTGCTGCCCAGCCTGCGTCCGGTGTTCTTCAGTGCGGTGATGATTCTGGCGCATATCGCGATCAAGAGCTTCGACCTGGTGGCGGCGATGACGGCCGGTGGACCGGGTTACTCGTCCGACCTGCCTGCGATGTTCATGTATTCGTTCACCTTCAGTCGCGGCCAGATGGGTGTAGGTTCGGCCAGTGCGATCCTGATGCTCGGTGCGATTCTCGCGATCATCGTGCCTTACCTGTACTCCGAGCTAAGGGCCAAGCGTAATGACTAGTCTTGCCGGCAAATCTTCCATCAGTCTCACTCGCATCGCGATTTACGCGGTGCTGATCTTCGCCGTACTGCTTTATCTGGTGCCACTGGTGGTCATGCTGTTGACCAGCTTCAAGACCCCGGAAGACATCAGTACCGGTAACTTGCTGAGCTGGCCCACCGTGGTCACCGGTATTGGCTGGGTCAAGGCCTGGGCCACGGTCGACGGCTACTTCTGGAACTCGATCAAGATCACCGTCCCGGCGGTGCTGGTGTCCACCGCCATTGGCGCACTGAACGGCTATGTGTTGTCGATGTGGCGTTTTCGTGGTTCGCAGTTGTTCTTCGGCCTGTTGCTGTTCGGCTGCTTCCTGCCGTTCCAGACCGTGCTGCTGCCAGCCTCGTTCACCCTCGGCAAAATGGGCCTGGCCAGCACCACTACCGGCCTGGTGTTCGTGCACATTGTTTATGGCCTGGCGTTTACTACACTGTTTTTCCGCAACTACTACGTCAGCATTCCCGATGCGTTGGTGAAGGCAGCACGTCTGGATGGCGCGGGTTTCTTCACGATCTTCCGCATGATCATTCTGCCGATGTCGACCCCGATCATCATGGTCTGCCTGATCTGGCAGTTCACCCAGATCTGGAACGACTTCCTGTTCGGTGTGGTGTTCTCCAGTGGCGACTCGCAGCCGATCACCGTGGCCCTGAACAACCTGGTCAACACCAGCACCGGGGTCAAGGAATACAACGTTGATATGGCAGCGGCGATGATCGCCGGGCTGCCGACCCTGCTGGTCTATGTGGTCGCAGGCAAGTATTTCGTGCGCGGGCTGACGGCCGGCGCAGTCAAGGGGTAATCATGGCAACGCTTGAGCTTCGTAACGTTAACAAGACCTATGGTGCCGGCCTGCCGGACACCCTCAAGAACATCGAACTGTCGATCAAGGAAGGCGAATTCCTGATTCTGGTGGGCCCCTCGGGGTGCGGCAAGTCGACGCTGATGAACTGCATCGCCGGGCTGGAGAACATCACGGGCGGCGCGATCATGATTGATGATCAGGATGTCAGCGGCTTGAGCCCCAAGGATCGCGACATCGCCATGGTGTTCCAGTCCTATGCGCTGTACCCGACCATGAGCGTGCGCGAGAACATCGAGTTCGGTCTCAAAATCCGCAAGATGCCCCGGGCGGACATCGACGAAGAGGTTGCCCGCGTCGCCAAGTTGTTGCAGATCGAGCATTTGCTTAACCGCAAGCCAGGCCAGTTGTCCGGCGGCCAGCAACAGCGTGTGGCGATGGGGCGTGCATTGGCTCGGCGGCCGAAGATCTACCTGTTCGACGAGCCGCTGTCCAACCTCGACGCCAAACTGCGGGTCGAGATGCGGACCGAAATGAAGCTGATGCATCAGCGTCTGAAAACCACCACCGTCTATGTCACCCACGATCAGATCGAGGCCATGACACTGGGCGACAAAGTGGCGGTCATGAAGGACGGCATCATTCAGCAGTTCGGTACTCCCAAGCAGATCTACAACGATCCGGCCAACCTGTTTGTCGCCAGCTTCATAGGCTCACCACCGATGAACTTCATTCCGCTGCGCCTGCAGCGCAAGGACGGCCGCCTGGTGGCCTTGCTTGATAGTGGTCAGGCGCGTTGTGAGTTACCGCTGAACATGGGCGACGCCGGTCTGGAAGACCGTGAGGTGATTTTGGGCCTGCGCCCGGAGCAAATCGTGCTGGCCTCGGGCGACGCGGCCGGCATGCCGACCATTCGCGCCGAGGTTCAAGTGACCGAGCCTACCGGGCCGGACACGCTGGTGTTCGTTCAGCTCAATGACGTCAAGGTCTGTTGCCGCCTGGCACCCGATGTGGCGCCACAAGTGGGCGAAACCCTGACGCTGCAGTTCGATCCGTCCAAGGTGTTGTTGTTCGACGCCAAGACCGGTGAGCGGTTGGGCACTGCTGGCTCGTTGCCCGTGCAGGACCGTGCCGACAATGTCACCCGGATCAAGGGGCGCTGAGTTTCAATGTGGGCAAGCCTGGCAGCCGGCAATGCTGGCTCCAGAGGGAATTGGGGTTGTCGGGAATAAAAAAGTGGACCGCGTAAGTCAAAAACAGTTAATAACAATAAAAGACGAGGATTTAGGGATGAAAAAGCAACACACAGGTACCCGGTTGGTCTGCCAGTTGTCAGCAGTCGCTGCGCTGGTTCTTTCTGCCAATGCGATGGCAGACGACGCTTTCAGCGCAGACTCGAAATGGATGACCGGCGATTGGGGTGGCGAGCGAACCAAACTCATTGAGCAGGGTATCGACATCAAGGCCGATTACGTCGGTGAAGTAGGCGCCAACCTGCATGGCGGCTATAACCACGACAAGACCGCGCGCTACAGCGACCAGTTTGGCCTGGGCGTGGCATTGGACCTGCAAAAGCTGTGGGGCTGGGATAACACCCAGGCCAAGATCCAGCTGACCAACCGTAACGGTCAGAGCATCTCCAATGACCGTGTCGGCGACCCGCGTGCCGGAACCTTGAGTTCCTCGCAGGAAGTCTACGGCCGTGGCCACATGGTTCGTCTGACCCAGTTGTATATCCAGCATCAATTCCTGGACGGCAAACTGGATGTCAAAGCCGGCTACTTCGGTGAAGGCGAAGACTTCAACACCTTCCCGTGCGAATTCCAGAACCTGGCGTTCTGCGGTTCCCAGGTGGGTAACTGGGCCACTAACATCTGGTACAACTGGCCGGTCAGCCAGGCTGCACTGCGCGTGAAGTACAACATCACGCCAGAGTTCTATGCGCAGATCGGTGCTTACAACCAGAACCCGTCGCAGCTGGAACACGGCAACGGTTTCAAGCTCAGCGGCAGCGGGACCAAGGGCACCGTTTTGCCAGTCGAACTGGTCTGGTCGCCGAAGGTCAACAACCTGCCGGGTGAATACCGTGTGGGCTACTACAAGAGCACGGCTCCTGCCAATGACCTGCGTGAAGACATCAACGGTGCCGACGCTGCCACCACCGGTCAGAGCTACCGCGTGCACAACAGCAAACACGGTTACTGGTTTGTTGCCCAGCAGCAACTCACCAGCCACAACGGTGATGCCTCCCGTGGTCTGAATGTCGCAGCCAACGCGACTTTTCACGACAAGGCGACCAACATCGTCGACAACTACCAGTCGCTGATGTTCGTGTACAAAGGACCGTTCGATGCGCGTCCAAAAGATGACATCGGTATCGGTTTTGCCCGTATCCACGTCAATAACGAAGTGAAGAAAAACGCCGAGCTGGCCAACGAGGCCAATGGTGTCACCGACTACAACGACCCGTTGTACGCGCCGCTGCGTTCCACCGAGTACAACTACGAACTCAACTACGGCATCCACGTCACCAACTGGCTGACTGTGCGTCCCAACCTGCAATACATCACCCATCCGGGTGGTGTGGACCAAGTTGACAACGCGTTGGTGGCCGGCCTGAAAATTCAGTCGGTGTTCTAACGTTGTTGCGATAAGCTCCTCTCCTAGTGCGCATTTGACGGATAGCCATGGCTATCCGTTTTTTTTGTGCCGCAGCCGTCGGGTTTTAGTGAGGCTGCGATGGCGGTGTAACCGTCGATATCTATTCAGGAGGTGGCTGCCTCATTGCAGGCAAGTCGGCTTTCACAGGTTCTACTAAGGTTCGGGCGACATGATTTTCAGGACTGCGGCACATGCATGAGCATCCACTTCACCGGTTTTTCAAATCCAGACGCGAGCAACCTGTCTTCCAGTGGGAGCGCTTTCAGCAGCGTGACATTCTGGTGATCGATCACCCGCACTGCCAGGCCGTGTTCAGCCGTCAGGGTGCGCAACTTCTGCATTTCAAGCCTACCGGGCAAAAGCCCTGGTTGTGGTGTGCTGCCAAATGGCCCCAGGTCGGTGCGATCCGTGGCGGCGTACCTGTTTTCTGGCCATGGTATGGCCGCCATCCGAGCGAAAATGCGTGGCCGTCCCACGGCTGGGCGCGCTTGATCGACTGGAAGTTGCTGGACAGCCATTCAGATGAAGAGGGCGTGAGCCTGCATTGGCGGTTGCAGCTGTGTGACTGGCAGGTTGACCTGCATGCGCGACTGGGCGAAGACATGGCGCTACACCTGAGTACCGAGCACCAGGACGATGAACCTTGCCAGCTGAGCCAGGCTTTACGCGCTTACTGGCGGATTGGTGATGTGGCTGAGGCAGCGCTGTCCGGGCTGGACGGAGTGCAAGGGTACGACCAGCTCAACCGTGAGGTTTGCCAGCAAAAGGGCGAGTTGCGGGTGGCGGGTGGTTGTCAACGGGTATTCCGGCATGACGGCGAAATGCAGCTCAATGATCACGCCTGGCGGCGCGCGCTGAGCATCGACACCGGTACAAGTGGCAACACGGTGGTGTGGCACCCGGGCAAGCGGCCGTTACTGGGTGTGAGCTGGAACGAAGTGATGGGATTTGTGTGTGTGGAGTCCACCAGCGGCGCAGCCCACAACCAGACTCTGGCCCCCGGCGAGCAAGCACATCTGAGCCTTCAGGCGCGGGCCAGGTTAGTGAGCGCCTGAACGAACCTGTCTGTAGGAGCGAGCTGTGTTTGTCTTAAAAGCTCGCTCCTATAGGCAAGCTCGCTCCTGCACTTGTTGGCTTCAATTAAACTCGTCACCCACCGGATAGCGGCTGGCGTTGAGGCTCTCCTTGATTTTGCGCAGGTGTGGCTGGAAATCCACGCCCCGGCGCAAGGTCATGCCGGTGGCCAATACGTCCAGTACGGTCAACTGGATGATGCGTGAGGTCATCGGCATGTAAATGTCGGTGTCTTCAGGCAGCGGGATGTTCAGGCTCAGGGTACTGGCCTTGGCCAGTGGCGAGTTCTCGGCGGTCAGTCCCAGTACCGAGGCACCGTTGGCCCGTGCAATGCGCGCCACCTCTACCAGCTCTCGCGTACGCCCGGTGTAAGAAATAATCACGAACAGCTCGCCGGTGTGCGCCACTGACGCAATCATGCGCTGCATCAACACGTCGGCATGGGCCGTGACGGCCAGGTTGAAGCGGAAGAACTTGTGCTGTGCATCCAGCGCCACCGGGGCCGAGGCGCCCAGGCCAAAGAAATGGATCTGGCGGGCCTGTATCAGCAAGTCGACGGCGCGACTCACAAGGTTGGGGTCCAGCGCCTGGCAGGCACTGTCGAGCGACGCAATCGCACTGCCGAAAATTTTCTGGGTGTAAGCTTCGGGATTGTCGTCGGCCTCGACCGCACGGCTGACGTAAGCGGCGCCGCTGGCAAGGCTCTGCGCCAGTTGCAGCTTTAATTCCGGGTATCCGCTGACTCCGAACGAACGGCAAAACCGGTTAACCGTCGGTTCACTGACCGAAGCTGCCTGGGCGAGCGCCGCAATGCTGAACCGGGTCGCCTGTTGCGGGTTCTGCAGGATGATTTCTGCCACTTTGCGCTCGGCCTTGTTCAGGTCTTCGAGGCGGCCTTTGATTTGTTCGAGTAAATTTCGCACGCGGTCCATTTATGTTCCTTGGTTCAGCGATGCAAAGAGCCGTGTTCTAAAGCGGCTCTGGAAGGTGGCCTATCCTACTTGTGGCCTGTTACGACCACTAGCAGGAATCTGCATTTTGAGAAAATGTTGTGTTTATTACTACATTTTTCCTTGAGTGATACCTTGAAAAAAGGTATTTGTAGCTTAACTTGATAAAAGAACAAACATCATGCCTTCGATTACGGTTGAACCGTGCACCTTTGCCTTGTTCGGCGCCCTTGGCGATTTAGCCTTGCGCAAGCTGTTTCCTGCTTTATACCAACTGGATCGCGCCGGGCTGTTGCACGCCGACACGCGCATTCTGGCGCTGGCTCGTGAGCCGGGCGACGCCCTCACGCATCTGGCGCACATCGACAGCCAGTTGCGCCAGTATGTGGGCGACAAGGAAATCGAAGATGAAGCGCTGACCCGCTTCCTGGCTCGTTTGAGCTATCTGCATGTAGATTTTCTCAATACTGACGATTATTTGCTTCTGGCCGAACAGGCCGGCACCGACCAGTCCCTGATTGCGTATTTCGCGACTCCTGCGGCGGTGTATGGCGCCATTTGCGAGAACCTGTCCAAGGTCGGTCTGGCTGAAAATACCCGTGTGGTGCTGGAAAAACCCATTGGTTCGGACCTTGACTCGTCGCGCAAGGTCAACGACGCCGTAGCGCAGTTCTTCCCCGAGACGCGTATTTACCGCATCGACCACTACCTGGGCAAAGAGACCGTTCAAAACCTCATCGCCCTGCGCTTTGCCAACAGTCTGTTCGAAACCCAGTGGAACCAGCGCTACATCTCTCACGTTGAAATCACCGTGGCCGAGAAAGTCGGTATCGAGGGGCGCTGGGGCTATTTCGACAAGGCCGGGCAACTGCGCGACATGATTCAGAACCACTTGTTGCAGCTGCTGTGCCTGATTGCCATGGATCCGCCTGCGGACTTGTCGGCAGACAGCATTCGTGACGAGAAAGTAAAAGTTCTCAAGGCGCTGGCCCCGATCAGCGCTGAGGGCCTGACCACCCAGGTGGTACGTGGCCAATACATCGCCGGTCACAGCGAAGGGCAGTCGGTCCCGGGTTATCTGGAGGAAGAAAACTCCAATACCCAGAGCGATACCGAAACCTTTGTTGCCCTGCGTGCCGATATTCGCAACTGGCGTTGGGCGGGTGTGCCGTTTTATCTGCGCACTGGCAAACGCATGCCGCAAAAACTGTCGCAGATCGTTATCCACTTCAAGGAGCCGTCGCACTACATCTTCGCCCCGGAGCAGCGTCTGCAAATCGGCAACAAGCTGATTATTCGCCTGCAGCCGGACGAAGGTATCTCCTTGCGGGTGATGACCAAAGAGCAGGGCCTGGATAAAGGCATGCAACTGCGCAGCGGCCCACTGCAATTGAATTTTTCCGACACGTACCGCAGTGCGCGGATTCCGGATGCCTACGAGCGTTTGTTGCTCGAAGTGATGCGCGGCAATCAGAACCTGTTTGTGCGCAAGGACGAAATTGAAGCGGCATGGAAGTGGTGTGACCAGTTGATCGCCGGCTGGAAAAAGTCTGGTGATGCGCCCAAGCCGTACGCGGCGGGCTCCTGGGGACCGATGAGCTCCATAGCATTGATTACGCGGGACGGGAGGTCTTGGTATGGCGATATCTGATTTGAAACTGCCTGAAGGGGTCAACGCGCACACCTTCAAGAACCCGGCGATTCTGGCCGAGGAACTGGCAAAAAAAGTGGCAGAGCAATTGAATGCAGCCATTGGTGCCCAAGGGGTTGCCACCCTGGTGGTATCGGGCGGTCGCAGTCCGGTAGCGTTTTTTCAGAGCCTGATCAAGCAACCGGTCGATTGGTCCAAAGTGGTGGTCAGCCTTGCTGATGAACGCTGGGTGCCGGTCGAACACGCCGACAGCAATGCCGGCCTGCTGAAAAAGCATCTGCTGCAAGGGCCTGGCGCCAAGGCGCGCTTTGTCGGCTTGTATAACGTTGCAGCCAATCTGGACGCTGCGGCAGAGCAAGCCGATCGGGCATTGGCCGAGTTGCCGCCGATTGATGTGCTGATCCTGGGGATGGGTGATGACGGGCATACCGCATCGCTGTTCCCCAACAGCCCGAATCTGCTTGAAGCCTTGAAGGCGGATGGCGAGCGCCGTTGCTGGCCGATGCTGGCACCGACCGTGCCTCATCAACGCTTGAGCATGAGCCGCAGCCTGCTGGCGAGCGCCAGGAACACGGTGCTGTCGATTCAAGGGCAGGCCAAATTGAATACCCTCAACGAAGCGCTGGCGGGCACTGATATTGCCGCCTTGCCGATTCGTGCCTTTCTGCAACCTACGTTAGAGATTTACTGGTGCCCATGAGCCAAGGATCAGCTGCCATGACAATAAAAACTTCCCACGTTTCGATGGCGGATAAAGTCGCCCTGATCGATGAACTGTGTGCCTCGGCGCGAATTCTGCCGGTGATCACCATCGCTCGTGAGCAAGACATTTTGCCGCTGGCCGATGCGCTGGCAGCGGGCGGTCTGACGGCACTTGAAGTGACCCTGCGTTCACAGTTCGGACTCAAGGCCATTCGTGTTCTGCGCGAGCAACGGCCCGAGCTGGTGACGGGTGCGGGCACCGTGCTGGACCGGCACATGCTGGCGGCTGCCGAAGAGGCCGGTTCGCAGTTTATTGTCACTCCGGGCATTACCCGTGACTTGCTCGAAGCCAGCGTGGCCAGCGATATCCCGCTGCTGCCGGGTATCAGCAATGCGTCCGGAATTATGGAAGGCTACGGTCTGGGTTACCGTCGATTCAAGCTGTTCCCGGCTGAAGTCAGCGGCGGTGTGGCGGCGATCAAGGCGCTGGGCGGCCCCTTCGGTGAAGTGAAGTTCTGCCCGACCGGTGGTGTTAGCCCGGCGAATATTCGCAACTACATGGCATTGAAAAACGTCATGTGTGTTGGCGGTAGCTGGATGCTCGACAGCGAGTGGATCAAGAACGGCGACTGGGCCCGGATCCAGGAATGCACGGCCGAGGCCCTGGCCCTGCTGGACTCAAGCCTGTAAAGAATTTGTTGTGTGTTCTACGGTTTTTGGTGCGCTTGGTCGGCGCACCTTTTTTTTGCCCGCAATTTGTTGGTGCCGGCACCCACTGTAGGAAAGCTCGCGAGCTTTTAAAAGATCGCGAGCAACCTCGCTCCTACAGTGGGTTGCAGGAAAGCTCGCGCAATGCCCTGATCAACCGGTTGATGTCATCCAGTGAGGTGCTCAAGCCCACGGTGATACGGATACAACTGCCGCAGGCTGAACCGTCGCGCACTACGGTGAACAGGTTGTAGTCCTCGAGCAGGCGGTCTGCCATCGGCTTTTGATCCTCCAGCCCAGAAAAGCGCAGCGCTGAAATGGCGCACTGCAAACGCGGATCGTCAGGCGTGAGTACTTCGATTCCCGGCATTTTTCGCGCTTCACTCACCCATAGCTCTCGCAGGTAGTTCAGGCGCTCGCCTTTGGCCCTGGCGCCACCCAATGCCTTGTGCTCTTGCAGCACCTTGGGCAGCGTCAGCCATGCCGCAATATTGACCGTGCCGTAGGGCGCACGGGTGCGGATGTCAGGCTCAGGGTAGCGCTGGCTGCCCATGTCCGGGGCAATGTCTGCCAGGCGCCGCGGGTCGATGTACATAAAGCCCAGGGTCAGAGGCCCGCCAATCCATTTATGCAGGTTGTAGCCAGCAAAGGCCACGCCCAGCGCCGGCAGGTCAAACTCGATCTGGCCGAGCGCATGGGCGCCATCCAGTACCACGTCCACCCCGTGAGCATTGGCCGCTTCGACAATCGCCTGCACCGGCAAAACCAGGCCGGTACGGTGGGTGACGTGGGTCAGCGCCATCAGTTTGATCCGCGGATAACGTTCAAATGCCTCGCGATAGCTGGCCACCAGGGCGTCATGGGTCGCGGGGTGCTGATGGACTATTTCGATGATCTCAAGGCCGCGATGCTGTGCCACCCAGCGCATGGCGGATTCGACGCTGGGGTACTCCAGGTCACTGATCAGTAACTGGTCGCCTGGCTGCAAGTTCTTGTAGTTGCCAATCAGCGATTGCAGTGCGTCCGAAGCGCAACGTGTGAGGGCGATACTGGCGTGTGCAACCCCGAGCATCCCGGCCAGCTGATTACGGATTTCGATGTTCTGCGGACCATCGAATTGCTGGCGTACATGCACCGAGTTGTTGCGGTTGATAAAGTCGATATTGCGCTGGTAGTCCTGGGCAACTCCCCGGGTCATACGCCCGAAGTAGCCGTTTTCCAGATTGACCGGGCCGGGTGCCATGTCATAGCGCTCGGCGATAGCGTGCCAGAAGTCTTCATTGCGGGCGTTCTCTTCAATCCTTGGCATGAGGCAACTCTATCAGTGGCGAGGTTTGGGTTTTCCGTGTTTGGCGCGCAACGGGTCGAGCAGGTCCGACAGACCGTTGTGATCGATTTCTTGCATCAGGGCCAGAAGGCCGCCCAATTCGCCGTGTGGAAAGCCTTCGCGGGCAAACCAGTTCAGGTACTGGCCCGGGAGGTCGGCGATGATTCGGCCTTTGTATTTGCCGAATGGCATTTCGCGAGTCACCAGCAGTTCGAGTTTTTCGGGGTTCATGCAACAGCCTTCGGGCACGTGGATCAACGGGATGAAAAATACAGGCATTTTGCATGCAGGCCAATTGACAGATCATGCAAATAAACCGGATACAGAAATAGCTGTTTTTTATAAGTCATTGATATATATGTAATTTTTTAAATTCTATAACTGGCACGAGCTCTGCAATACCTATTGCACGATCCTCAACCTTGTAAGGAATTGAACAATGACTGACCTTAATAAAGAAGCCATCTCTGTCCTGAACGATTTGATCGAAACCAGTAAAGATGGTCAGGAGGGATTCAAATCCTGTGCTGAAGATATCAAGCAACAGGATCTGAAGGCCTTTTTCGTCAAGCGCTCTGCCGATTGCGCTACAGCCGCTGCTGAATTGCAGAGTGCTGTTCGCTCACTGGGTGGCGAGCCGGAGACCAGCACCAGTGTGGCGGGTGACTTGCACCGTCGCTGGGTCGATGTGAAATCCATCTTTACCGGCAAGGGTGAAGAGGCGGTACTTAATGAAGCCGAGCGCGGCGAAGACCATGCGCTGAAGGCTTATAAAGAAGCCCTGGAAAAAATCGACAAGCACCAACTGCTGCACATTCGTGATCTGGTTGTGCGCCAGCTTCAAGGTGTACAGCGCAATCACGATGAAGTTAAAGCCTTGCGCAACCGGGTTCGTGCTCAATCCTGAGTACCGCGTGACCCCATAAAAAAACGCCGGCTAGCCGGCGTTTTTTTTATGTTTGCAAGTCAGCCGATGCTGATCGCCGGCAACACCGGCAGGGTCACGGTTTGTTGCTTGCGCGGGGCAATGATTTCGGCTTCACCGTCGACCACGATTTCATCGCGTTGATTGAAAACGCGGGTCGCGATACGGACGCGGAATTTCGGCATTTTCTCGAGAATTTCCAGACGCACGGTGAGGGTGTCGCCAATTTTTACCGGTTTCTGGAAGCTCATCTGCTGGCCGACATAAATAGTGCCCGGGCCAGGCAGCTCGCATGCCACGGCTGCGCTGATCAGCGCGCCACTGAACATGCCGTGGGCAATGCGCTCTTTGAACATGGTCGCAGCGGCAAATTCCGGATCGAGGTGCACCGGGTTGTGGTCACCGGACATGGCCGCAAAAAGCTGAATATCACGCTCTTCGACGGTTTTGCTGTAGCTGGCAGTCTGACCGACTTCGAGGGCTTCGTACGGGGTGTTGGTAACCTGAGTCATCTAGCGCATGTCCTGTGACGAGTGTTTAATTTCAAGTTTTTGATTTTAAAGTATTTTTTAGATGGTCGAGCTATTCGCTGTGTGGCGGACGAGCGTGAAGCAATGCCTGGTTCAGCCATTCGACAACGTCTGCCATCACTTGGTCACGGTTTGTTTCATTGAACAGTTCATGCCGTGCCTGCGGGTAGATATTGAGTTGCAAATGCAGACTGCCTGCTTTGCGCAACGCCCGGGCCAGGTCCTCAAGGCGCTTGCCTTCACTCACCGGATCACAGGCGCCACCCATCACCAGCAAGGGCAGGGCGGGATCAATCTGAGCGAGGTTGGACGCTTTGCTGATTTGCTGCAAGCCGCCCAGCAGGTCAATCCACAGTTGATTGGTGCAACGGAACCCGCACAAGGGGTCGCTGGCGTAGGCGTCGACTTCGGCCGGATCACGGCTTAGCCAGTCATATTGGGTGCGATTGGGTTTGAACGCTTTATTGAACGAGCCAAAAGACAGCCATTCGATCAGCGCACTGCGCCCTTTTGGACCCTGGCGCCAACGTTCCATGCGGGCTATCAGGCTGGCGCTGCGATACAGGGCGACGGGCTGGAAGTTGGAGGCGCTCAGAATCGCACCCTGCAAACTGTTGCTGTGGTGCAGCAAATAAGCCTGGGCGATATAACTGCCCATGCTGTGGCCGAGCAGAAAAGTCGGCAGCCCTGGATGGGCCTGGCCAATGTGCTGATTAAGACTGGCGACATCACTGACTACCGCGCACCAGCCATCTTCGTCAGCGAAGTAGCCCAATGTTCCGCGTTCACCTGTCTTGCCGTGGCCGCGCTGGTCATGGGCATAAAGACCAAAGCCGGCATCACACAGAACCTGCCCCAGGCGCGCGTATCTGGCGCTGTGTTCGGCCATGCCATGGGCAAGCAACACAATGGCCTTGGGGGTGCTGGCAGGCAGCCACTGGTTAACGAACAGGCCGCTGCGGTCATTCGCGTCCAGCCAGAAAGTCTCATGAATCATGGCCATTCCTTTACACGGAGTAGGAGCAGTGTATAGCGCATTCGCAGTCAAGCCACTTAACCCGCTATGCCGCAGTAATAAGATTCAAGATGTAAATGGCGAATATCGCTGTATTTGCCTACAACTTGATAACTGTTAACGTCCGTTAGCTCCGCTTTTCGACGCCCAGAGAAGCGGCCAGACATACTCAGGTACGAGGATAAAAATAATGCAACCTGATTTCTGGAACGACAAACGTCCTGCCGGTGTACCACTGGATATTGATATGACGGCCTTCAGATCGGTCGTAGATGTGTTTGAACGCTCCTGCAAGAAATTTGCAGATCGCCCGGCCTTCAGCAATTTGGGTGTGACCATCACTTATGCCGAACTGGAGCGCTACAGCGCAGCGTTCGCCGGTTATCTGCAAAACTGCACAGACCTCAAGCCCGGCGACCGCATTGCCGTACAAATGCCCAATGTCCTGCAGTACCCGATCGCGGTATTTGGTGCGTTGCGTGCAGGCCTGATAGTGGTCAATACCAACCCCCTGTACACCTCGCGCGAGATGCGCCACCAGTTCAAAAGTGCCGGAATCAGGGCGCTGGTGTATTTGAATATGTTTGGCAAACGTGTGCAGGAAGTGCTGGCAGATACCGAAATCGATTACCTGATTGAAGCCAGAATGGGCGACATGATGCCGGCAGCCAAAGGCTGGATCACCAACCTGGTGGTCGACAAGGTCAAAAAGCTGGTGCCGGCCTATCAACTGCCCCAGGCCATTGGGTTTAAAAGTGTGTTGCACCGTGGGGCTGGCCAGGTCATCCACCCGGTGCCGGTGACACTGGATGATACCGCCGTCATTCAATACACCGGAGGCACCACGGGGCTGCCCAAAGGGGCAATGCTCAGTCATGGCAATCTGGTCGCCAACATGCTGCAGGTCCGCGCTTGTCTTTCCCAACTGGACGAAGATGGCCAACCCTTCCTCAGAGACGGTCGCGAGATCATGGTGGCGCCTTTGCCGCTCTACCATATCTATGCATTCACGGCTAATTGCATGGGGATGATGGTCACTGGTAACCACAACATCCTGATCACCAACCCGCGTGATATCAAAGGTTTCATCAAGGAGTTGAAGAACTGGCGATTCACCGCGTTTCTGGGGCTCAATACCCTGTTTGTCGCGCTCATGGACCACCCGGACTTCAAGAGTGTGGATTTCTCGGGACTTAAAATCACCAATTCGGGCGGCACCGCACTGGTCAGGGCTACGGCTGAGCGTTGGGAAAAACTCACGGGGTGCCGCATCGTAGAGGGCTATGGTCTGACTGAAACTTCGCCTGTGGCCAGCGCCAACCCGTGCGGTTCTCTGGCAAGGCTGGGGACCGTGGGCATGCCTGTTCCGGGCACGGCGATGAAAGTAGTCGGCGATGACGGCAGCGACCTGGGCTTGGGTGAAAGCGGCGAGCTATGTGTCAAAGGCCCGCAGGTCATGAAGGGCTACTGGCAAAATCCGCAGGCAACCGCTGAAGTGCTGGACGCTGAGGGGTGGTTCAGGACGGGGGATATTGCGGTGATTGATCCCGACGGATTCGTGCGCATTGTCGATCGCAAAAAAGACCTGATTATCGTTTCAGGCTTCAATGTGTACCCCAATGAAATCGAAGACATCGTGATGGCCCACCCGAAGGTGGCGAGTTGCGCGGTGATCGGCGTACCTGACGAGCGCACCGGGGAGGCGGTCAAACTGTTTGTGGTTGCGCGCGCAGGCGGGGTTAATGTTGAAGAACTCCAGGCGTACTGCAAAGAGAACTTCACCGCTTATAAAGTGCCCAAGCAGATCGTCTTTCGTGATGCTTTGCCCATGACCGCCGTGGGTAAAATCCTGCGTCGAGAGTTACGTGATAACGCCTGATTCGTTCAGCCTAGCGACAAACGCCCGTTTGCTTTGAGCAAGCGGGCGTTTTTATTCGTCTATAACAATGTGCAGTGTTTGATTGAAATCCCTGCAAGGTTGGCTGTAATGCCCGGGATAGAGAGGTTTTAGCGTCAATAGAGTTTTTGTACTAATGATGACTTTGGATTGTCCTACAGTCAGGTTTGTGACTCTGGGGGGCATTTTTGGCTCTAGGCGGCCTCTGGCAAAGCTGCTACTCTCGGCGCGCTTTGTGACTTCTCGATAAGTAAAAAGCCAGAATTATCCATTACAAAATCAAACAAATAATAACCGCATAAAATGCGGTGAAGAATTCGCAACGCTGAGGAGCGGGCTTCCATGATTGACGGCTTTTGGAAGGATAAGTACCCAGCTGGGATTGCTGCTGAAATCAACCCGGACGAATACCCTAATATTCAGACGGTGTTGCGCCAATCTTGCCAGCGTTTTGCTGATAAACCAGCCTTTAGCAACCTCGGTAAAACCATCACTTACGGTGAGCTTTACGAGCAGTCTGGTGCTTTTGCTGCCTACCTGCAGCAGCACACCGATCTGCAACCCGGCGACCGGATCGCCGTGCAGTTGCCCAACTTGCTGCAATACCCGATCGCTGTGTTCGGAGCCATCCGCGCCGGCTTGATCGTGGTCAACACCAACCCGCTGTATACCGCGCGGGAAATGGAACACCAGTTTAATGACTCCGGCGCCAAGGCCCTGGTATGCCTGGCGAACATGGCGCACCTGGCCGAAAAGGTCGTGCCGCAGACTTCGATCAAGCATGTGATTGTCACTGAAGTGGCTGACTTGCTATCGCCCTTCAAGCGCGTGTTGATCAACAGTGTTATCAAATACGTGAAAAAAATGGTCCCGGCCTATCACTTGCCCAAGGCCATCAAGTTCAATGATGTGCTGAGCAAGGGGCATGGCCAGCCAGTGAACGAGGCCCACCCGGCCAGCAGTGACGTCGCTGTACTGCAATACACTGGCGGTACCACCGGGGTGGCGAAGGGGGCAATGCTGACCCATCGCAACCTGATCGCCAACATGTTGCAGTGCAAGGCGCTGATGGGCTCCAACCTTAATGAAGGTTGTGAAATCCTGATTACGCCATTGCCGCTTTACCACATCTACGCGTTCACCTTTCATTGCATGGCGATGATGCTGCTGGGCAATCACAACGTATTGATCAGCAACCCGCGCGACCTGCCTGCGATGGTTAAAGAACTGTCGAAGTGGAAGTTCACCGGCTTCGTGGGCCTTAACACCCTGTTTATTGCGCTGTGCAACAACGAGGGTTTCCGCAAGCTGGACTTCTCGTCGCTGAAAGTAACGTTGTCGGGCGGCATGGCTTTGCAACTCTCTGTGGCCGAGCGCTGGAAGACTGTAACCGGTTGTGCGATCTGTGAAGGTTACGGCATGACTGAGACCAGCCCGGTGGCTTCGGTCAACCCGATTCAAAATATTCAGATCGGTACTATTGGCATTCCGATGCCTTCGACCCTGTGCAAAGTCATCAACGATGCGGGTGAAGAGCTGCCGCTGGGTGAAGTCGGCGAGCTGTGCATCAAAGGCCCGCAGGTGATGAAAGGGTATTGGGAGCGTCCTGATGCCACCGCCGAGATCATGGACAGCGAAGGCTGGTTGAAGTCCGGTGATATCGCGGTTATTCAACCTGATGGCTATATGCGCATTGTTGATCGCAAGAAAGACATGATTCTGGTCTCTGGCTTCAACGTGTACCCGAACGAGCTGGAAGATGTAATGGCCTCCCTGCCTGAGGTGCTTCAATCAGCGGCGATTGGTATTCCAGATGAAAAAACCGGCGAGCTGATCAAGGTGTTTATCGTGGTCAAGCCGGGCATGACCCTGACCAAAGAGCAGGTGATGGCGCATATGCGCGCTAACCTGACCGCTTATAAAGCGCCGAAAATCGTCGAGTTCCGTGACAGTTTGCCGACCACTAACGTAGGCAAAATCCTGCGTCGTGAGTTGCGTGACGAAGAAATGAAGAAGCTGGGCCTTAAAAAGTAAGTTGCTCCGCAAACAACAAAGCCCCGCATTGCGGGGCTTTGTTGTTTTAGCTGGTGTCCGCCACTCTGCAGGAGGTTGCTCGCGATTCAGGCCGCGCAGTGTCTGATCCACTGCATCGATTTCATTGCGAGCAAGAGCGCTCCTGCCGGGTTTGAGTGGTTATTTCTGTAGAAACTGCGAGAAATTGACGCCTGTGCCTGTCGGACGCACATCTTGCAGGAAGGAGTCTTTGTCCGCGCTCAGCTCAAGGCTCATGGTTGGCGTACGCTTGTGCGTCGCGCGTACCACCATACCTTCGCGTTTCTCACGCAGGAATGCAGTCGTTACTTTCAAGTGCAGCAGTTCATCGGTACTTGGGGTGTGCAGCAGCAGATGCACCCATTCGTACTGGCCGACGGCCAGTCGAGCCAGAGGGATATCGAACCACCAGATGTTCTTGTTGGTGTTCAGTGTGGCGAAATGGCAGTTGTTGACGCCAAGCACCGCGCCGCCGAGTTCCTGGTTTCTGCGGGCAATGGCCAGCTTTTTATCGAGTTTCATAACCTTCCTACAATTGCTGATCTTCAGCGCCATAGCCTGAATACGTTGCGCATTCTCGGGGGTTAGGCGGCAAACATAAAGCTCAACCTGCTCGGAACGACGAAATGATGGCCTGAAAATAAATGAAACTCTCTTGGTGGCGGACGAGTCAATGATTCTGTCGATGTAATGACATCCGAAATTTCATCAGGAGAAATCCCATGAGCAGCACTGGCGATAAGATCAAAGGCAAAGCGAACGAAGCGGTAGGTAATGTCAAACAAGCAGTCGGTAAAGCGACCGACAATGACAAGCTGCGTACTGAAGGTAAGGCTCAAGAGCTCAAAGGCGAAGGCCAGCAGGCTGTAGGCAAAGTGAAAGATGCGGTCAAGAAAACCGTAGACAAGGCCTGACAGGCTAATTGCATGAGGCGCGTCGGGCGCCTGCTGCGAAATGAACGGCCATCCTGGTGATGGCCGTTTTTGCATAAGTGTTTCCAAAGTCGCCAACGCGGCTACATTTGAGGTACAACCCCTACCTTAAGCTGTTGGCTGGCTTGTAGAACTCAATTTCCAAGCGGCGAAAGGAGACGCTATGTTTTTCCCGGTCTTGAATGGCCTGCCGATAGGCAAAGTCCTGATCCGTACGGTAAAGGAGTTTATCGACGACGAAATGTCGACCTACGCCTCGGCGCTGGCCTATCAAATGCTGTTTTCGTTATTTCCCTTCATTCTGTTTTTGATTGCCTTGATCGGCTTCCTGCATCTGCCCGACTTTTTCACCTGGTTGCGACTGCAATCCGAACTGGTACTGCCGCCCCAGGCGCTGGAGCAGGTCAACCCGGTCATTGATCAGTTGCAGCAGTCCAAGGGCGGGTTGCTGTCGGTGGGTATCGTCATTGCCTTGTGGACCGCTTCGGCCGGTGTACGGCTAATGATGAGCGCGATGAATGCTGCCTACGATGTAGTCGAAGGCCGGCCGATCTGGAAGCGCTTTCCGCTGTCGATTTTTTACACCATCGGTATTGCCGGCATGCTACTGGCGGCTGCCGCGTTGATGGTACTCGGGCCGCAGGTCATGAGCTGGCTGGCAGGGCAGGTGGGGCTCGAAGATTTCGTTGTGACGCTATGGACCATCCTGCGTTGGCCCGTGATCGTATTGCTGATGATGGTGGCGGTGGCGGTAATGTATTACGTGATGCCGGATGTGGAGCAAAAATTCCGTTTCATCACCCCAGGCTCGGTGCTGGCGGTGGTGGTGTGGATCGTGGCTTCGTTGGGCTTTGCCTTTTATGTCAAAACCTTTGCTGACTACAACGCCATGTATGGCAGCATCGGTGCAATTATCGTGCTGTTGCTGTATTTCTACATTTCCGCCGCGGTGCTGCTGCTGGGGGCTGAAATGAACGCCGTGATCGAGCACATGTCGGCAGAGGGCAAGGATCCGGGCGAAAAAACCTTCGATGGATCCGACGACCCTGATCCCAAGCAACACGTCTCCGGGCTGGGGCGTGACCATTCCATTCCATCCACTCCAGATGAAGCCTGACTATGATTCGTGAAATTCTGAAAATGGGCGATGAGCGTTTACTGCGTGTCGCTCAGCCTGTGCCGGAGCACATGTTCGATACCCCGGAACTCTGGCAGTTACTGGACGACATGTTGCAAACCATGGAGCACGCGGGCGGTGTCGGGCTGGCGGCTCCGCAGATTGGCGTTGACCTGCAAATGGTGATCTTCGGTTTCGAGCACAGCGAGCGCTACCCGGATGCTGAGGCCGTACCACAAACCATCCTGATCAATCCGTTGATCACCCCGCTCAGTCCTGCGCTTGAAGAAGATTGGGAAGGCTGCCTGTCGGTGCCTGGTTTGCGCGGGACAGTCGAGCGTTTTCAAAAGATCCGTTACGAAGGCTTCACGCCTAAAGGTGAACCGATCGTACGTGTGGCAGAAGGTTTTCATGCACGAGTGGTGCAGCATGAATGCGACCACCTGATCGGTCGTCTGTATCCGTCGCGCATCAAGGACTTCAGCAAATTTGGTTTTATTGAAGTCTTGTTTCCGGATCTGGAGCCGGGCGCCGGAGAATAACTGCCCTACCTTGTAGGAGCGAGCTTGCTCGCGAGCTCTTTGAAAGCGCTTCGAAAAGCTCGCTCCTGCAGGGGCATCGGGTTCAACGGCCCATCGCTATCATCGCCTTGTTGCGTTGATAGCGGACCAGCCGCTCATGCAGGGCATGCGGCAAGTCGACATCCAGACCGAACCCCAGCTTTTCATAGAACCCTTGCAGTTCGGGGTCGCAGAACAACCAGACCGTCCCTTCGCACGATGAAATTGCCGCGTTGACCAGTGCTGCCGCTATGCCTTGCCCGCGCACTGCCGGATCGACAAACAGGCCGGTCAACCAGTAGCCGCTGGCCATAGGCCGAAGGCATAACCCGGCGATGATCTGTTCCTGGCGGGCTACCCACAATTGAGCGTCCTTGCTCGCTTTCATCGACGATTGGTGAGCGCGGTAAAACTTGTTCATCAAAGGCCACAGCGGCGCTTCGAGCAAAGAATAAGTAATGGCAGTCATAAGTCCACAGGCTTGAACAGGGGGGCGCCAGTATAAACAAATGAGGGCTTAAACTTATTAAACCTTGGCTATTGCCGCTTATTGGCAATTAAAAGGCTTTATTTGTCGTGGTTTTTTGAATAAAGGATTTTAAATATTAGTTAGCCATGGATCGGTGTTATACCTGTGACCACACCCCTGAACAGTTGAGCGCTTAAAATGGCCAAAGGCATGGATTCAAAGAAAGCCGCGAAGAAGAAACCGGCTAAAACAGCCGATGAGAAACGCGCAGACAAGAAAACCAAAAAATCCGAAGTCGGATTGTTTGGCCACTGAGTGATTGACAGGGGCCCGTAGCCCGGGCTCCTTCTGTTTTCAATTCCCGCCTCGTCCAATTGGATTATTTTTCACCGGTGAGCGCTTTGTCGCAGGCTGGTGGCGATTTGCTTGCACGCTTTATTTGGTTGGCTATGCTTCAGGTCTTGGGGCCGAGCAACTTTATCTAACATCCCCGAAGTGCGAACGACTCTATATTAAGGGCTACAGACACAGTCATTGTTGTGTCTTGACGCGTTTGAATTATCAATAGAAAGCATCTTTCGGGATTTCGCCATGTTCAATTTGCACCGCAAAGCCGATCTGCTCGAGAACCAGCGCCTTAGCGGTTCTCTGGATGATATCAAGGCCAAATTGATGGCCGTTGATCGCTCCATGGCAATGATCGAGTTCACGCCCGAAGGTGTCATTCTGGATGCCAACGAAAACTTCTGTCGCGTCATGGGCTATTCAGCCGACGAGATTCGCGGAAAACATCACCGCCTTTTTTGTGAGCCGGACTATCTTCGGGGTCAAGAGTACGCGCAGTTCTGGAGCGGACTTGCGAGCGGTGTACCCGTGAGTGGCACTTTCTTGCGGCTTGATAAAGCCGGTCGCGAGATTTGGCTCGAAGCCAGTTATATGCCGATTACAGGCCAGAATCGTGAAGTTGTCCGGGTATTGAAAGTGGCTTCCGACATTACTGAACGAATCAATAAAGAGCATGAAAACCAAAGTATTGTGAATGCGTTGAGCCGCGCCATGGCGATGGTTGAATTCTCTCCTGACGGTCATGTCATCACCGCCAACCAGAACTTTATCGACACCATGCATTACTCATTGGCTGAGATTGTAGGCCAGCATCACAGCATGTTCTGCCTGCGCAGTGAGAGCGAGTCAGCCGGGTATAAAGCATTTTGGGCTTCTCTGAACCGTGGCGAATATCACTCCAGGCGCTTTGAACGGGTTGATAAATACGGTCATACGGTTTTCCTGGAGGCGTCCTACAACCCGATTTTTGATGCCAAGGGTCGACTGTATAAAGTGGTGAAGTTCGCCAGCGACATCACCGCTCAAGTGACCAGCCTGCAAACCGCCGCCGAATCGGCCCATAGCACCTCGGTACAAAACGACGCCTGTGCACAGAAGGGCTCGCAGGTGGTTCAGCAAACCGTACAGATCATCGAAGCCATCTCCAAAGATCTCAATGAAGCCGCGCAAAGCATTGATGCGGTGAGCAAGCAGTCCGACATCATTGGCAAAATCGTGCAGACCATTCGCGGTATTGCCGACCAGACCAACCTATTGGCACTCAATGCCGCGATTGAAGCGGCCAGGGCCGGCGAGCACGGACGGGGCTTTGCAGTGGTCGCCGATGAGGTCAGAAGCCTGGCGGCACGTACCAGCGCGGCAACGGTGGAAATTGTCGAGGTGGTACGCAAGAACCATGATTTGTCACTGAGCGCGGTGAACAGCATGCAGTCGAGCCTGAGCCGGACCGGGCTGGGGGTTTCGCTGGCGAACGAGGCTGGCGAAGCGATTCTGGAGATCCAGCAGGGCTCCAGGCATGTGGTAGATGCCATCAGCCAGTTCAATTCGACCTTGCAGTTGCACTAAAGCCCAATCACTCCCTCGATTGCTGCGTACTCGCTGCCCAAGCCCCTATGGTTCTTAGCGATGGGCAATGTTCTCCAGCGCCAGGTTGCGGGTGCGCGGGCCAAAACCGCCGATGGTAATCATCACGATGAGCATGCTGCTGACGATGAACGCCAAAACTCCCGGGGTGCCGAAGTGCTCCAGGAAAATACCGACCAACAAGCTGCTGAATACAGTGGACAGACGGCTGAAGGAATAGCAAAAGCCGACGGCGCGTGCCCGGATGTTGGTGGGGAACAGTTCGCTTTGATAGGAGTGGTAGCTGAAGCTCAGCCATGCGTTACAGAAGGTGATCATCACCCCACAAAAGACCAGGCCCAAGGCGCTGGTCTGAAACGCAAACAAGGTACCGAAAATCATGGCTCCCAGTGCCGAGCCGACAATCTGCCATTTGTTTTCAAAGCGGTTGGCGAAGCGCATGAACAGCAGCGGCCCCAGAGGGTAGGCCAGGGTAATGATGAAGGCATACATCAAGCTGTGGGTGACGCTGACTCCCTGACCTGAAATCAATGCGGGCAACCAGTTGCCGAACCCGAAAAACCCGATGGCCTGAAATACGTGGAACACGATCAGCATGATGGCGCGTCGGCGGTACGGCGGTTTCCAGATATCGGCAAAGCGCCCTTCACCCTCAAGGTTCACGGGTTCGGGCTCTGGAATATCCAATGGCTGTTTATGATCGCGCAGGCAGCGCGATTCCAGGTCACCCAGGATTTTATTGGCCTCTTCAAAGCGACCTCTTTGCGCGAGCCAGCGTGGGGACTCAGGCAGGCTTGAGCGTAACCACCAGATAAACAGCGCAAACACTGCACTGGCCAATACCACCCAGCGCCAGCCCGAAATTCCAAACGGCGCCTGTGGTACCAGCCACCAGGACATCAATGCCACGGCCGGTACTGACAAGAACTGGATAAAGAACGCAAAGGCAAAAGCAGAACTGCGCATGCGCTTGGGCACCAGTTCTGACAGGTAGGCGTCAATCGTGACCAGTTCAATCCCCAGGCCAATGCCCACCAGGAAACGCATGAGGATGATACCCAGTGCCGAACTCTGAACGCCCATCAAAACAGTGGCGATGGTGTACCAGATCAAGGCGAAGGTGAAAATGGCGCGCCGTCCGAAGCGGTCGGCCAAGGGGCTGAGCATGCTGGCGCCAAGGAACAGGCCAAGAAAAGTGGCCGAGGCGAAAGCGGCCTGATCCGAAAAGCCGAACACCCCTTGTGCCCCCGTCGCGAAAATACCGTCGCGAATCAGGCCCGGGCTTATATAGGCCGTCTGGAACAGGTCATAAAGCTCAAAAAATCCGCCTATTGAAAGCAGGGCCACTAATTTCCAGACACTGGCCACGGCAGGCAGGCGATCAATGCGTGCGCTGATCCAGGCCGCACGGGAAGGATCAATTCCGTCCGCTGGCGAAGCGGGTCCGGCAGTGTAGGTAGAGGAGACTTCAGGCATTGGCGAACTTCCCTTTCTATAAGTCAGAAAGGGTAGTTCGCTTACTAAGGTTATTGCTTGTTAAGTTTGGGCCCGGACTGAAGAAATTCAGCGTCTTGTTGCCATAAGTGGTTACAAATTAGTGCTTTATGCTGCGACTGCTTTACCGGACCTAAGTACTTTCACGCACCATCAAGTCAAAGCCCATGTCCTGGATCGGATTGGCGACCCGGTTTCCTGCCATCAAAGTGAGCATCTGCTCGGCGGCGTGACGGCCAATGGCTTCTCGCGGTGTGCGAATGCTGCTGAGGCGCGGCACCATAAACTCGGAGGAGGGCAGATCGTTGAATCCCAGGATGGCAATTTGCCCGGGGATTTTAATGCCGATGCGCGCGGCTTCCAGCAGGGCGCCCTGTGCCAGGTCGTCATTGCCGAAAAATATGGCATCCACTTGCGGATGGTTGGCCAGCAACTGCAAAAACATTTCGCCGCCCAGGCCGACAGAGGAGGGGCGAGGCGTCAGCATTTCAAGATCGGGGTTGTACAGGCCGGCTTGCTGCAAGGCGAGGCGATACCCTTCGCCGCGCAACAGAGTGCGCTGGTCAAGTTGTGCACCTATATAGGCCAGGCGACGACGCCCGCGTGAAATCAAGTGGTGTGCAGCGGTCTCTCCGGCTTTTATCTGTGAAAAGCCTACGCAATTGAGGCCTGCGGCGGCGTCCAGTTCCATCATGTATACGCAGGGCACATTGCTGTTCTCGATCATCCGGCGCGAGCTTTCGGAACGATCAAAACCTGTCAGCAGTAACCCCCGTGGCTGGTAGGACATGTAGTTGCGCAGCAGGTTTTCTTCTTCGTCCCGGGAGTAGTGAAAGTTGCCGATCAGCACTTCAAAGCCCTTGGGCCGCAAGACGGAATGAATAGCTTCGAGCGTGTCGATAAACAGCAGGTTGGACAGTGATGGCACCAGCACCACCACGGAATGGCTCTGCGCCGAGGCCAGCGCCCGTGCCGCCGGATTGACCACATAGTTCAGTTCGTCGGCAGCCTTGCGCACCTTTTCAGCAAGCTCAGTGGCAACACTGCTGATCCCGCGCAGGGCCCGCGAGGCGGTAATCGGGCTGACGCCGGCAAGGCGGGCGACTTCATTAAGGGTGGGGCGACCCGTGGTTCGGGTGTTTTTATCGTTTTTAAAGGAGGTCATCGGGCGGCTTGCCAAACAAAAAACAAGTCACTAAGGTAGCGCTGTCCTGGGATCCCCGCAATTGCCTGATTGCGCCCGGGGCAGTTACCCCAGCTTTGTATGTCGAGAGCGCCACCGCGTCTCCCCATAAAAACGAGAAATAGACGTCGGTAGCCTAGGCTTTGTGCTTTGCTTTCAACTATTGAACGCATCAACAAAGACAGCGCTGTCTACGGACTGAGGTGTTTCATGAGTCAACCTATCACTGCCCTGGTCATCATGGGTGTTGCCGGCTGCGGCAAGTCCAGCGTGAGCCAGGCCTTGTGCCAGCTTAATGGTGCGACCCCGATTGAAGGCGATGCGTTTCACCCTGCGGCCAACATTGAAAAGATGAGTGCCGGTATCCCCCTGACCGATGAAGACCGTGCCGGCTGGCTCGACAGCCTGTGTGATGAACTGCGTCGTGCTGTTGCCAAGGGCCAGCGTCCGGTGCTGACCTGTTCGGCCCTCAAGCTGCGTTATCGCGAGCGCTTGCGCAATGCTGTCGACGGTCTGGGCTTTGTGTTTCTGGAGCTGACGCCTGAGGTGGCCGCTGATCGTGTGGCTCATCGTCCGGGGCACTTTATGCCCAAGACCCTGATCGACAGTCAGTTCGCGACGCTTGAATCGCCAGCCGATGAGCCTCTGGTGCTGACATTGAATGCTGCACAGATGGACATCGACCAGTTGGCACACGCTGCCCGTGACTGGTGGTGTGAGCAGTCGGTGTTGGTAACCTCATGATTTTGTTGCAGACAGACAGCGCTATCCGCCTCGGCAATGGCAGCACACACGTACTTGATAACAACAACAAGTCAGGAGACGCCCCATGCTAGGCATGTCCCACAACACCTTTCTGCTGCTTGATGCAGTGGTGACCATTATCGGGCTGATCGTATTGATCACCCGATTCAAGCTGCACCCCTTTATTGCCTTGATCATTGCCTCTGCGTTTCTGGGCCTGACTGCCGGCATGCCTGCCAACCTGATCATCAAATCGTTCCAGGATGGTTTTGGCGGCGTACTGGGCTTTGTCGGGATCATCCTGGCGCTGGGCACCATGCTTGGCAAAATGATGGCTGACTCCGGCGGTGCTGACCAGATTGCCCGTACGCTGATCCGTGCATTCGGCAAGGAGCGGGTGCAGTGGGCAATGATGTTTGCCGCGTTTTTGGTCGGTATTCCGCTGTTTTTCGAGATCGGTTTTGTATTGCTGATCCCGCTGGTATTTATTGTCGCGCGCCGTACCGGGGTTTCGATCATTAAAATCGGTATCCCGCTGCTCGCCGGTTTGTCGGCAGTACACGGTCTGGTACCGCCGCACCCGGGGCCGTTGCTGGCCATCGGTGTATTCGGTGCCGATATCGGTAAAACCATCCTGTATGGCCTGATCGTAGCCTTGCCGACGGCCATCATTGCCGGCCCGATCTACGGTACTTTCATCGCCAAATACATTCCCGGCAACCCGTCTCAGGAATTGATGGACCAACTGGCGAGCGAGCCTGAGTCCAGCAGTCTGCCGAGCTTTAGCATCACCTTGATCACCGTGCTGTTGCCGGTATTCCTGATGTTGCTCAAGACGTTCGCGGACGTTGCGTTGCCGGACGGTAACTTCTTCCGTAGCTGGATGGACATGATCGGTCACCCGATCAGTGCCCTGTTGCTGGCATTGCTGTTGGCGCTGTACACCTTCGGCGCCCGGCAGGGTATCGACTCCAAGCGCATTCTGAAGTTGCTCGACGCGAGTCTGGCTCCCACCGCAGCGATCATTCTGATCATTGGTGCGGGCGGCGGCTTCAAGCAAATGCTGGTAGCCAGCGGTGTGGGTGATGTGATCGGCCACATGGCGGTCAACGCGCAAATTTCGCCGATCCTGCTGGCGTGGCTGGTGGCAGCGGTCATCCGTGTTGCCACCGGTTCTGCAACGGTCGCGACTATTACCGGGGCGGGGATTGTGTTACCGGTGGTGGACCTGATTCCAGGTGTGAACCGTGAATTGCTGGTACTGGCAACAGGTGCCGGCTCGTTGATTTTGTCTCACGTCAACGATGCGGGTTTCTGGCTGGTGAAGCAGTACTTCAACATGACCGTGGCTGAAACCTTCAAGACCTGGACAGCGATGGAAACCATCCTGTCGATCGTAGCCTTGATCTTTATCCTGCTGCTGTCGCTGGTGGTTTAAGCCCCTCTGAGTGTGCGGGAGCGAGCAATCGCGCTCCCGCACACAGACGGCAAGACTTAACTCGCGCTCAAACCGTCGGCCCTGAACATCGTGCGAATACCGCGCAGGGCCTGTCGAATGCGATCCTGGTTTTCAATCAGGGCAAAACGCACATGGTCATCGCCATACTCACCAAATCCTACGCCTGGTGAGACACATACTTTGGCGTCCGCCAGCAGTTTTTTGGCAAATTCCAGCGAGCCCATGTGTGCATAGGCCTCGGGAATCTTGGCCCAGACATACATCGATGCTTTCGGGTTTTCGACCATCCATCCCAGTTCGTGCAGGCCTTTGACCAGCACGTTGCGGCGTTGACGGTACTGTTCGGCGATATCTTTCACGCATTGCTGGTCGCCTTCGAGCGCGGCAATTGCTGCAACTTGCAGCGGGGTGAACGTGCCGTAGTCGTGATAGCTCTTGATCCGCGCCAAAGCGTTGACCAGCTCCGCATTGCCCACCATAAAACCGATACGCCAGCCTGCCATGTTGTAGCTTTTTGACAGGGTAAAGAACTCCACCGCGATGTCCTTGGCGCCCGGCACTTGCATGATCGAGGGGGCTTTCCAGCCGTCATAGACAATGTCGGCATAGGCCAGGTCGTGAACCACCAGCACATCGTATTGCTTGGCCAGGGCCACCACGCGCTCGAAGAAATCCAGTTCTACACACTGCGCCGTCGGGTTGGACGGGAACCCCAGAATCATCATCTTGGGTTTGGGGATCGAGCCGCGAATGGCTTTTTCCAGCTCGGCAAAAAAGTCCACGCCCGGGATCAGCGGCACCGAACGCACCTGGGCGCCGGCAATCACGGCACCATAAATGTGGATCGGATAGCTGGGGTTCGGCACCAGTACCGTGTCGCCCTGATCCAGGGTGGCGAGCATCAAATGCGCCAGGCCTTCCTTGGAACCGATGGTGACAATGGCTTCGTGTTCAGGGTCGATTTCAACGTTGTAGCGGTCGGCATACCAGCGGGAAATTGCCCGGCGCAAACGTGGGATACCGCGGGAAGTCGAGTAGCCGTGGGTGTCCTCACGCTGTGCGACGGTGCAGAGTTTTTCGACTATATGCGGTGGCGTCGGGCCGTCAGGGTTGCCCATGCTGAAATCGATAATGTCTTCGCCACGCCGGCGTGCCGCCATTTTCAGCTCGGCAGTGATATTGAAAACATAAGGGGGGAGTCGATCTATGCGCGCAAAGCGGCGCGGCGAACGTGGTTCGGCCATGTGTGCCTCTGATACGTAAGCGCCCGGAACCGTCCGAGCGACGTGGACCACTGCGGTGGTCCGGGCGGAACAATAAAGGGGCTGATGGCCTTTTGTCCAGATACAAGTTTTTGGCGCCTTAACACCCCTGTTTTTTTGTTCCTATACTGAGCAGCTATGCTGCCTACTTACTCAATGAGCACGCTCTTATGGACCAAACACCGAAGTTTGAATTGCCAGCGCCGCGATTTGCCAAAGGCCATTTTCAATTGATTGCCGGTCTGGGCGGGCGCTTTACTCAGGAGAGCGCTGAACGGATTCCGCAATTATGGGAACAGTTCGTTCCAGAGATACCTAAAATTCCCTGCAAGATTGGCGAAGAAACCTATGGTGTCTGCTGTAATCCAGATGGCCACGGTGGCTTCGAATATATCGCCGGGGTTGCCATCAGCAAGCTTGATGACTTGCCTGAGTGCTATCGCTGGATTGAGTTGCAAGAACAGGATTACGCCGTTTTTGAACATCGGGGTTCATTGGCCAATCTGAGCCAGACCTTTCAGGCGATCTGGAACGACTGGTTACCCCAATCTGCTTATGAAGCAGCGGATGCACCTGAATTTGAGCGTTACAGTGCTGACTTCAACCCGAACACCCGTGCCGGGCTGCTGGAAATCTGGTTGCCGGTCAAACCGCGGGTTTAGCGCTTGGTTGTGAGCCAGCGTCGCGGCCACCCTCAAACGCCAGACCCTGGCACGCTTGCAGATGCTCGCCGTGAGTAGCGCCAAGGGGCATTACCAAGCGCCGTTCACCACGATATGCCTCGCCGCATTCACTCCAGCCCTGGCTCAGGTAAAAGGCCAGGGCGCCGGTGTTCAAAGGGCTGACTGAGAGCATCAACTGACGAATCTCGGGCCATAACTGAGACACGGCCCGGGGCAGTTCGCGCAGGCAGGCTTTACCCAGCCCCTGGCCTTGCATCCGTTTGTCCACCTGCAGTGCGTGCAAGGTGGCGCTGTCAGCTTCAGCCCAATGGGCCAGAAATGGTTGGCGCTTGAGCAGTAAAAAAGCCACTGGTCGCTCATCTGCCAACAGAACGAAGGCTTTTATCCCCGGGTCGGGCCTGGCGGGCAGCGAATGCAAGGCAGACTCGATGTTGCCCGAGAAGGCGATTTGTTCGGTATGAACTTCAAGCGCCTGCAATTGCTCGCGTTGGCCGGCGGTGAGGTTTTCATGGGCACAGAGTCGGGTGTTCATGCTGATGTTCTGTTGCAGCGTTATGGGGGCCACCGAACCCTTGGTTCAGTGGCCGTTTGAACAGCTCGCCAGTGTCTACCCATCTGCTGCCCAAATACAGAAATTATCCGGATATCAGTCTTGAGAACCGGCCTTTCGCCGTGGAAAGGGCAGCAACATGCCGACGGTTTTTTGATAGTGGCGGTATTTTTCTCCAAACAACTCCACCAGGTCTTTTTCTTCCAGATGCGTGCCAATCACGATGTAAAGCGTGCTGGTCAGGGCGAATACCAGGTGCCCGACAGTCATGTCGGGTGTGGCCCAGAAAGAAATCAAAAACCCCAGGTAAATCGGGTGGCGAACGACTTTATAGAGCAGAGGCGTTTTGAAGGTACAGTCCACGGCTTTTTGTTGGCGCAATGCCTCAAAGGCCTGCTTCACTCCGAATAGCTCAAAGTGACTGATCAGCACGGTGGCGAGAAACAGGATGCCCCATCCTAGCCAGAAAAGGCCGCTGAGCACTCCTCTGCCCACCGGCGACTTGACCTCCCAGACGATGATGTCGATCGGTTGCCACCACCAGCACATCAATGCCAGAACCACACTGGAAGCCAGTACATAGGTGGCACGTTCAATCGCTGGCGGGATGAAGTTTTGCCACCAGTTTTTGAAGCTTTTGCGGGCCATGCAGCTGTGTTGTATGGCAAACAGGCTGATTAACAAGACGTCGACGAGCAGTGCCCATGGCCAAGTGAGGCCCGGACCTGAGTCAATATTTTTGTGGACGCCGACATTGCCCAAAAAGCCTATGAAATACAGAAAAGTCAGCAGGAAAAACAGGTAGCTGAACAGGCTGTAGAGCAGGCAGACAATTTTTTTCGGGTGACTGAGCGGGCGGGATTTCAGTTCGGTTCTGGTTAGCATGAACGACTCCTTTCGAGCATGACAAAACAGGGCTTCATATTTTCCACTGCTACCTTAGTTCACGTCAGCGAAGTGGACCGCACCAGTGGTCGGTGCAAAAAAACGCTCCTCATCCCATGCGTAATGCGAGCAGTCAGTTGCGGGTCCAACCGGCCTTCAATGCCCGGGCTGCGACGCAAATCTGAAGGTAAAGACCGTGCCCTGTTGTTCACTCGAAACCACGTCGACTTGGCCGCCGTGGGACAAGGCAATCTGGCTGGCAATATACAGGCCCAGGCCAAGACCGGCCTGGGGCGTGTCGCTAGCGGGGCGGGAGTAGGGCTGGAACAGGTTGGGTATGACGTCTGCCGGGATGGGCGGGCCCTGGTTGGTGACGCTGAGGGTAAACACCCCGTTAATGCTCAGGGCATCGACTCGAACAGGGTCGGTGGCTGATCCATGGGTGATGGCATTGGCCAGCAGGTTGGAAAGCAGTTGTGCCAAACGGCCGCTGTCACATTCAATGTGCTCGAATGTTTCTATCGTCGAGTGAATTTGGCGGTGGGGGTGAACGCTTTGTACTTCCGAAATGACATGCCTTAACACCTGGTCGAGATCGGAACATTTGCGCAAGGTTAAAGGAATTCCGCTACCGAGCCGCCCCCGGGCGAAGTCCAGCACATCCTCAACCAGTTGAGAGGCGCGATTACCGCAGCTCAGAATATGTTGCACCAGGCCGTCGGTTTGCGGGTCGGGATGCTTACGCAGTATCCGCTCGGCGGCGGTGTTAATAGCGAATAACGGGTTGCGCAAATCATGGCCGATGACGGCAATGAACTGTTCGCGCAACTCTGCATTCTCGCGCTCCTTGATCAATTCGATTTCTGTGCGCTGCAAGTTTTCTTCGGCTTCAATTTGCAGCGAGAGCAGGCGCGCAAAGGACTCCATCGTAGATTGTATGGGGCTGTCTTTAAGACTTGCAGGTTCAGGGTCCAGCGCGCAGAGGGTGCCGAAAAAAGCACCGTCGGTGCGAAATACCGGAATCGTAATGTAACTCTCGAAACGATACATTTTTGGCGTGTGATGGCTTTGGTACAACGGATCTGTGCTGGCCTGGTCGATGACGATCGGCAGATGTGAGGTCATGGTTTCAAAGCACAAGGTGCTGACCAGGTCGAGCTCCCCGCCGGCCTGCAAGCCAAATCCCAGGTTGTCGAGCACCGCGCAGGCGGTCCAGGTTTGCTGGGTGACACGAGCAACGGCGGCAAAGCGCATGCCTGTCATCTCCGTGATGACTTGAAGTATCGCCGGCACGGCACTGATCCGGTCAATTGTCGCGATATCGGCAGCCGTGCTTCGCCCCATGGAAGATGCTCTCGCAGGAAAAAGCTGATTTTAGCCAGAACCATTGCGACCGGTACAAATTCATACTGTTTTTGTGTGGCGTACTTGCAGAGTAATAGCCAATAAAAAACCGCGCCGCTCATGATGAGGGGCGCGGTTTTTTAAACATGCAACTTAAGTATCTTGTTTGTCTTGCAGCACTTCAGCGGTTTTAGCATCCAGGTCTACATCCCACTTGATGCCCTTGCTGTCGCGCAATTCAACTTCATAAACCAGTTTGCCGTAGGAATGATCCAGTTCGGTGTCGACAATAGTTGCGCCCGGGTGTTTATCCAGCGCGGCCTGGTTCAACTTCTCAAACGAGCTGATCTCGCCCGACTTGAGCAGGCCAGGAATATGGTCAGGGCGGACATCAGCCTGGGCTATGCCGGCAGTCAGGATCAGGGCAGCAGCGGTGAGCATTGCGTTAAGTGTTTTCATGTTTAATCCCTTTTGGGTCAACTGTTTAAGTGGGATCAGATTAACCATGGCAACTTAACCCACCCTTAATTTTCGCCCTGTTCCTGAATGTCGAATCTTAGTAGCCGTTTTGCTCCAGTAGTTGATTGACGCTCTTTGCCGCCGGGCGCTGGTAGTACTTGAGCAGTTCGCTGGCACGGTTAGTGAAAATGCCGTCGACGCCGGCGTCCGTTGCCTTCTTGAAATCCACCGGCTCATCAAGGGTGTAGACATGTACCAGCAGGCCTTTGTCATGGGTGGCCTTGTTCATCCAGGGCTGTATCAGGTCGAAATAGCTCTGGGCGCCACCGTGGGTCAAGGCTGCTGACGGGCCAGTACCGATGGCGCCGTTGGCTTTGGCAACGTCCAGCCAGTGCAGGAACTCGTCTTTGTCCTTGGGCTGCAGTTTTGCGTAATACGCTGCTTTGTCCTTCTCGCCGGAGTCGGCAAAGCTGACGCCGGAACTGGCTGCCATGCCACCTTCGCCGATCCAGAGCAGCAGGATTTTTGGCGTGTCAGGCATCTCTTTTTGCAGTAATTCAAGGCTGTTTTTTTCAAAGGTTTGCAGTATCACGCGACCTTTGCCTTCGCCTGTTTGAGGTGCAACGTTGCCGGCAGTGGTTGTGACGGGTTTTAGCCATCCGCGTTCGGTCAGCTTGTTTTTCAGGTCACGCTCAATACCCGGAAACTGCTTGGGCTCTTTGGTCTCGATGTATAACCCGGGCTTGTGTTGCGGGTTGCCCTGGGCAATATCGATAATTTCGTCCAGCGTCAGGATTGGCAGCCCGACGAAGGAAGGGCGGGCACGCTGCGGGTAGGCCTGGTTGAACCAGCTCCCGGCATCCAGTGTTTTAAGTTCTGCCAGGGTGAAGGCGCTGGCCGGACTGTCTTTGCGCTCCGGGAATTTTTTCGCTACGTCCGTGGTGCGCAACAAGCTGTTGTCATGTAGGGCAAACAACACACCGTCTTTACTGCGCTGCAGATCCATCTCCAGGTAGTCGGCGCCCAGATCCCGGGCAAGCTTGTAGGACGCCGCAGTAGACTCCGGTGCGTCGAACGATGCCCCACGATGGGCGATGACTGCCGGATGAGGGATGCCATGAGCGCTGGCCACAGCTGCTTCGGGTGCGTTCGATGCGCTGGCGGCGTATGCGCCACCCATTCCTAGTAGCAAGCTCAGCAGCAGGGTGCTTTTGGCAAAAGTAACAGGCATTGTTGAGGTCCTTGGTATTAGAAAAGTTGTGCAGTACTCTTGGTTCTATCAGCGTCCCCGGCAGAGGGATGCGTGTTCAATCTTGCGTGTAAACCATCGATCCTTGAGCCTCCCGGGCTCGTCAGTGAGGTTTACCATGCGCATCACATCACAGTTAATCTGCCAGGCTGCCGATCTACTTAATGGTTTTGTTGGTTTCAATCGTAAGACAGAGCAGCATATTGTTCGCTTCAGCGAAGATTCTTTCGGAATGGATGTCGCCGACGACAACATCACGCCCACCAGTGAATTCGTCTGGCAGCCCGGCGCGCAAGACACCATGATCCTTAAACGCGAGCTGATTCAGTTATTAATGGATCAGAATATCGACGATCGCCTGAACATCACTGAGCCATTGCGTGTGTACATGCAGCGCCAGGATGTGCCGGAGATCATGGCCGTGCGCCGCTGCGTCAGTTAAGGCGTCTTGTGTACCAAGTGCTGGTGCATTTCCGAGGTCAGGTTTTCAATTCGCTCGGTTAATGTCTTGGTCATTTCGGTCAATCGGGTGTTTTGTTCCAGCAACTGCATAATCTGCTCATTGGTCTGGGCGGCAGCGGCTTGTCGCTCGGTGTTGGCCACGGCCAGTGCTTCACGGTGCCGGGCGTCGGCATCGGCCTGGGCTTTGTCCCGTGCAGCCTGGCGGGTTTGCGCGAGCAAAATCAAAGGCGCGGCGTAAGCCGCCTGCAGGCTGAAAGCCAGGTTCAGCAGAATGAACGGGTAAATATCAAAGTGGGTGACGCCAAACAGGTTCAGGCATATCCAAATCAACACGATCAATGTCTGGGCGCCGAGAAAGGTGGGCGTGCCGAAGAAGCGGGCAAAGGCTTCGGCTCTCAAGGCGAACTTGTCACTGCCGAAGGTGGGTTCCAGATGCGCATGGGCACGATGAAAGCGTAGGTGGTCGATTTTTTCTGGGGCGGGTGTTGTGTCGGTCTTGTCTGTGCTCACTGGGCTCTCTCTCATTTTACGGACCTTATGGTTTGCTCAAGACTGAATCCATAAGCGTGTCTGCGGCACCGATGCTGACCTTGTTACGGCCGGTGTTCTTGGCGATGTACAACGCTTTGTCGGCTTCGTTGAGCCACATGGAGGCGTCCTGATACTCCGGCCGGCAAGACGCCAGACCAATGCTCAAGTTAACGCACAACTGCGGTTCATCCGGGTGCTGATAATTACTGAATACCTGGCTCAGACGCTCCATTATTTCTTGTGCCTGCGCCAGTGAACGATCAGGAAGAATGACGCAAAACTCATCTCCGCCATAGCGCCCGGCCAAGTCTTCAGCACGCAGGTTGTCCTTGAGTTTGTTGCTTAGTTCACGCAACACGCTGTCGCCCACGATATGTCCATAGGTGTCATTGATGCGCTTGAAGTGATCGATATCTATCAACGCCAGAGTGGCGGTGGAATGTGTCTGCTTGCAGTGCTGGAAGCTCGCCTGCAGCAAGTCTTTCCAGGAACCGTGGTTGAGCAGGCCGGTCAGACTATCGGTGCGGCTCAGTGCTCGCAGCGTACGTTTGTGCTCGGCCAGTTTGATCGCCAGCTGATAACTGATCATGCCCACTGCGAACGGGTAGAGCGTCAACATGGGCAGGCAGGCATAGATCTGCATCGCAGTCGTATGCGGGTTGAAGGCGACGCCCAATAACAGCCAGGACAGCAGGACCCCGGTCAATTGTGCCAGCAGTCCGCGGACCAACATTTTTGGGCCGCCGACCGCCACATTATTCATCATCATCATCGACAGGATGGTCACTGCCGGCAGTGGGTTGAACTGCATGCTCGCGGCCCAGAAGCCTCCGAGCACAGAGTCAATCAGCATGTTGCGCCGCTCTGCCCCGAACGGGTAAATCGAACGTGAAGACAGTTGGAATGCCAGGTACGGCCAGATAAAGCCGTTGATCAGCAGCAGCCCCCATATCCAGACAGGCAGATTGAGTGGGTAGATACCTGCCATCACGCTGAAGCAGCCAATGGCGAGGCCAATGACTCGTGGCAAATAGATTCGCTGGGCGAACGACAAACCTTTGCCTTTTTGATTATCCATAGCTTTCTGCGCAAGATGTTTGGGGGCAGTGTGCAACTCTGCTGTGGACTGCACTGCCAGGATTTATTGTTTAACCCATAGATCTTTGTCAATTATCAAGCGGGCAACATTTGGATAACCACCCAAGCACAGGGTCCGCTCTGATCCATACTAGTTCTATAAACCTCTGCAGGTGTATCGATAAAGCTCGGGGCAGTGGTGCTATTTGCGAGTGTAGAGTGACATGCCGCCTTACATGGGCCGTAAAGCAAGCCTGATAATTATGGATTACTGAGGTTTTAAACGAATGACGCTAGACTCAGGCAGTGACGAGATGCTTAGACCCGCAGAGCGTCATCAAGGCGCATTTCGAAACCAGCAGGCAAGGCCGCCCTCCAGCCTGGGCAAGACGCTGGGCATTTTTTGGAAAATGCTTTTCAAACCCGCCAATACTCGTCCGGCAGGGGTGGTTCCGGTCAAGCCATTGAGCCGCCAGCAATTGGCGGACGCTCCGGACTTCAGTGTGTACCGTATTGGGCATTCAACACTGCTGCTAAAGCTCAAAGGAAAATTCTGGCTCACCGATCCGGTGTATGCCGAGCGAGCATCGCCGTTCCAATGGGCGGGCCCCAAGCGTTTTCATGCACCACCCATCAGCCTTGATGAGCTTCCGTCCCTGGAAGCAGTGATCCTGTCTCACAATCACTACGATCATCTTGATCAAAAGACGGTGTTGCAGCTGGCCGCCAAAACCAGGCACTTTCTGGCCCCGCTGGGTGTGGGTGACCTGCTGGTCAAGTGGGGAGTCCCCGCCAGTAAAGTTCAGCAACTCGACTGGTGGCAGGAAGCACAGCTGGCAGGCATTCGTTTTATAGCTACCCCATGCCAGCATTTCTCTGGTCGAGGGTTGTTTGATCACAACCAGACGCTCTGGGTGTCGTGGGTCATGATCATTGACGAGGTACGGATTTTCTTCAGTGGTGATTCCGGTTATTTCGACGGTTTCAAACTGATCGGCGAACAATTTGGCCCGTTTGATCTGACCCTGATGGAAACCGGGGCCTACAACGTCGACTGGCCTGACGTGCATATGCAACCCGAGCAGACCTTGCAGGCCCATATCGATCTGAAAGGTCGCTGGTTGTTGCCTGTTCACAATGGCACCTTCGATCTGGCATTTCATGCCTGGCATGAGCCTTTTGACCGCATCGTGGCGCTGGCAGAGCAACGTAATATTCTGATCACAACGCCATTAATGGGGGAGGCGTTCAATCTGTTGCAGCCTCACCCGGGACGTGCCTGGTGGCTCGACGTGCAAACCATGCAGGACGCCCCGGGCAACAAGGGCAAATGAGCTTATTCAAGCTGTGCGAAGTCTTCACGCCCGGTCGGATCAGGGGTTGTGCCGCGAATATTACCGCCGCGACCTGGTGCGAACCCCGGAAAGAACACCAGGCCTTCTGCTTCCAGGCAATAAGCCAGAGCCAGCCGAGTGACATCGCGAATCGGCTCTCCGGCTTCAAAACGCTGGATGGCGGGGACTGATACCCTGGATTTCTGACTCAGTTGCTCGAAACTCCAGTCGAGCATTTGCCGGGCCTGGGCGCAGTGCAGCGCGGTGAATTGATTGATGATGATGCGTTCAAACGTACTGCGCATGGCTGCATTGGGCATGGGGATTCTCCGGGGCTGAGTCAGTGCTTGAAAATATACTGTGTTTTTATACAGTTGTTTTTGAAGGCGATCAAACTCATTTTTCTGATCGGTTCCGGGGGCGGAAACCTCTGCCGAAAAGCCCCACTTCAGGCATTTTGCACTGCAGGTAACAGTCGAAAATTTCGATACGTGCCCGACAAATATTCTGCCCAATAAAAAGGGCCACCTCGCGGCAGCCCTTTTAAACAGCGTATGACTAAACCGGAATCAGTCCCAGCTCAGCGCGCCGCCAGTCTGGTACTCGATAACCCGTGTCTCGAAGAAGTTTTTCTCTTTCTTCAAGTCCATGATTTCGCTCATCCATGGGAATGGGTTGGTGGTGCCCGGGTATTCTTCTTTCAGGCCGATTTGCGACAGGCGGCGGTTGGCGATGAACTTGAGGTAGTCCTCCATCATGGCCGCGTTCATGCCCAGTACACCGCGTGGCATGGTGTCACGTGCGTATTCGATTTCCAGCTGAGTACCCTGCAGGATCATCTGCGTGGCCTCTTCCTTCATTTCAGCATCCCACAGGTGCGGGTTTTCGATTTTGATCTGGTTGATCACATCGATGCCGAAGTTAAGGTGCATGGATTCGTCGCGCAGGATGTACTGGAACTGCTCGGCGACACCGGTCATCTTGTTGCGGCGACCCATCGACAGGATCTGGGTGAAACCGCAGTAGAAGAAGATGCCTTCCAGAACGCAGTAGTAAGCGATCAGGTTGCGCAGCAGTTCCTTGTCGGTTTCTACCGTGCCGGTTTCGAACTTCGGATCGGAGATCGAACGGGTGTACTTCAGGCCCCAGGTAGCTTTTTTAGCGACCGACGGAATCTCGTGGTACATGTTGAAGATCTCGCCTTCATCCATGGCCAGAGATTCAATGCAGTACTGGTAGGCGTGGGTATGGATCGCTTCTTCGAAGGCCTGGCGCAGGATGTACTGGCGGCATTCCGGGTTGGTGATCAAGCGGTACACGGCCAGTACCAGGTTGTTGGCAACCAGGGAGTCGGCGGTGGAGAAGAAGCCCAGGTTGCGCATCACGATGCGACGCTCGTCGTCGGTCAGGCCTTCCGGGTTTTTCCAGAGGGCGATGTCGGCGGTCATGTTGACTTCTTGCGGCATCCAGTGGTTTGCACAACCGTCCAGATACTTCTGCCACGCCCAGTCGTACTTGAACGGTACAAGCTGGTTAAGGTCGGCACGGCAGTTGATCATCATCTTCTCGTCGACAGCAACGCGAGCGCTGGCGCCTTCGAGTTCGGCCAGGCCTTCCGCGATGTCGAGATCATCCAGGGCTGCCTTGGCGCGCTGGATTGCAGCGGAGTCGTTGGCAGTGACTGCACGGGCTTCCTGGGCCGCAACGCCGCCAGCAGCGTCAAGGCGGTCCATGTTGGCTTCGGTTGCGTGGCCGGCATTGGCGCCTTTAACAGCGACTTCGCCTTCCTCTTCTTTGTCGAATTCGTCCCAGCTCAGCATGACGTGTCGTCTCCTGCGTGAGGGCCTGTGCCCGTGTGGTAACACTGATTGTTTGGTTGTCACACGGCCATAGGCCACTTGGATCTAAGAAATGTTGCTGCAGTAGCGATGTACGCACGCAAAAACATGAATATATTCGGGGGCTGACCCGGCTGTCGCTGAGGGGATGCTGTCTGTTCGGCATCTCACCCTGGCCCGGAAGGCCGCAGCTGCGTGGTTTACAGTCCGCTCAAGGGTTATGGAGCACCCTTTGGAAGGGGGCAGTATACGGCTTTTGTACAGGGTATTTCAGCCAGTTTTTTTTCGGCCGATGCGACGAAATGCCCTAAATTTGGCCTGGAGTTAAGCATGGCCGTTACTGGGCGAGGGTTTGCTTGGCAGGAAGTTTTTCTGAGGCAAGCCGGGGGCCACGGATGTGGTGTGGCTTTAGTGACGCGAGGGGCGGCGGCGGGGCAGGCTAAGCCCGGTCGAAACCGGGCGGCAAGTCAGTGCGGTGTTAGCTCAGTCGATGGCCGTTGGTGCGATCGTAACCGTCCTCGGCGAAGGTGGCCGAGCGGGTGTTGTCATAACCGTCTTCAGCGAAGGTGGCCGAGCGGGTGTTGTCATAACCGTCTTCAGCGAAGGTGGCCGAGCGGGTGTTGTCATAACCGTCTTCAGCGAAAGTGGCCGAGCGGGTGTTGTCGTAACCGTCTTCAGCGAAGGTCGCCGAAGGGGTGTGGTCATAACCGTCAGCTGCAAAGGCGCTACCTGCAAGTACGGATATGCTGAGGGCCAATATTAAGGCGCGTTTCATGTAATTAATTCCTGGCGATATAGGCGCAGGCGGGCAACGCTTCAATATGAAAGTTTGAAAGTTGCAATAAAGTGCCGCGTTGAATCGCGTTAACAAATGATGTGATTAAGTAGCGGAACAAACGAAAGTTATGAATCAGCCGTTCGAGCAGCCGCTGCCCATTACCCGGTATTCAAGGGTGTGCTGGGCGCCGTGCGAGTCTTCGTAGACCATCTGGGCCGGCACCACTTCGCAGACACTGGGGATTTCGCTCATGGAAATCACCTTGGCAATATCCAGTTCGGAAGAGTAAGAATACTGTTCAACGGCGGGTTGCTGGTGTGCCGCGGCGGTACTTGTTTCATCCGCCATGGCGGTTAAACACACACTGCTGAGGGCCAGAACTAACAACGCTTTCATTTCGCAATTACCTGTTTATGGTCGAGAGGGGTCACACGGCCCTTGTGAGGCTGTGTGTGAAACTTAATGAGTTAAGAGCGACTAAACATGCCTTCGTGGGGGCTGTAACTTGTATCAATCGCAGTGCCTTGGTTGGCGAGGTCAATTTTAGGCCCCGGCCGGGCAGGCATAAAGAGGGGGTTTTGATAAAGACTGTTGACAGATTCTGCAACAATCGTCGAAAAAAGAGCCTGTATTGAGCGAGGCATTGACTGGCAAAGCGCTGTAAGTATTGTTCTTGAGCCTTCGGCAGAAAAACCATGGTTTTTCCGGGGATTTCTTACTACCAACGTCGAATGGATCTCAGGCCACGGCCCGGCTACAACAGGGTCATAAAACAACAACTACAAACATCGAGGTATGAAACATGAGTGCCGCTTCCCTGTATCCCGTGCGCCCTGAAGTAGCAGCCAATACGCTGACCGATGAGGCGACCTACAAGGCGATGTACCAGCAGTCCGTCGTCAACCCCGATGGCTTCTGGCGCGAGCAAGCTCAGCGTCTCGACTGGATCAAGCCGTTTACCAGCGTCAAGCAAACCTCATTCGACGATCACCATGTCGATATCAAATGGTTTGCGGACGGCACTCTTAACGTTTCATACAACTGTCTGGATCGCCACCTTGCCGAGCGCGGCGATCAGGTTGCGATCATCTGGGAGGGCGATGACCCTTCCGAGCAGCGCAACATTACCTATCGCGAACTGCACGAAGAAGTGTGCAAGCTTGCCAACGCCTTGCGCGGTCAGGACGTTCACCGTGGCGACGTAGTGACTATCTATATGCCGATGGTGCCCGAAGCCGTGGTCGCCATGCTGGCGTGCACCCGGATCGGGGCAATTCACTCGGTAGTGTTCGGCGGCTTCTCGCCCGAGGCACTGGCGGGACGCATCATCGACTGCAAATCCAAGGTGGTGATCACTGCCGACGAAGGTGTGCGCGGCGGCAAGCGTACAGCGCTCAAGGCCAATGTCGATGTGGCACTGACCAACCCTGATACTTCAAGCGTGCAGAAGATCATCGTGTTCAAGCGCACCGGTGGCGATATTGCCTGGTACAAGCACCGTGACATTTGGTACCACGACCTGATGGCCGTGGCCTCCACGCACTGTGCGCCAAAAGAAATGGGCGCCGAAGAAGCGTTGTTCATCCTTTATACCTCCGGCTCCACCGGCAAGCCCAAAGGTGTGCAGCACACCACGGGTGGCTATCTGCTGTATGCCGCGCTGACCCATGAGCGCGTTTTCGACTATCGCCCCGGCGAAGTGTTCTGGTGCACGGCGGACGTTGGCTGGGTTACCGGTCACACCTATATCGTCTACGGGCCGTTGGCCAATGGGGCCACCACGCTGCTGTTCGAAGGTGTACCGAACTATCCGGACATCACTCGGGTGTCGAAAATCGTCGACAAGCACAAGGTCAACATCCTCTACACCGCGCCAACGGCCATTCGCGCCATGATGGCCGAAGGTCAGGCCGCCGTTAAGGATGCCGACGGTTCAAGCCTGCGTCTGCTGGGTTCGGTGGGGGAGCCGATCAATCCGGAGGCCTGGAACTGGTACTACACCACTGTGGGCAAAGAGCGCTGCCCTATCGTCGATACCTGGTGGCAGACCGAAACCGGGGCTTGCATGATGAGCCCGCTGCCGGGGGCTCACGCACTCAAACCGGGGTCTGCGGCGCGCCCATTCTTTGGCGTGGTGCCTGGCCTGGTAGATAACCTGGGCAACCTGATTGAGGGGGCAGCCGAGGGCAACCTGGTGATCCTGGACTCGTGGCCGGGCCAGGCGCGTACCTTGTATGGTGATCACGACCGCTTTGTCGATACTTACTTCAAGACCTTCCGTGGCATGTATTTCACTGGCGACGGTGCCCGTCGCGACGAAGACGGGTACTACTGGATCACCGGTCGCGTGGATGACGTGCTTAACGTGTCAGGCCATCGCATGGGGACCGCCGAGATCGAAAGCGCGATGGTGGCTCACCCTAAAGTTGCCGAGGCAGCTGTTGTCGGCGTGCCCCATGACATCAAGGGGCAGGGCATTTATGTCTATGTCACCCTTAATGGCGGTGAGGAGCCAAGTGAGGCGCTGCGTCTTGAACTGAAAAACTGGGTACGTAAAGAGATCGGCCCGATTGCCTCGCCGGATGTCATCCAGTGGGCACCGGGCTTGCCTAAAACCCGCTCCGGCAAAATCATGCGCCGTATCCTGCGCAAGATTGCGACCGGCGAATATGACGGTCTGGGCGATATTTCCACCCTGGCCGACCCGGGTGTGGTGCAGCATTTGATCGAAACCCACAAGAGCATGAAGGTCGCATAATCCTACTTCGCCTCACAGAACCCCGCCCGGCATTGCCTGGCGGGGTTTTTATTTGGCAGCTAGAGAGGGGCATAAACCTGGGGCAGTGTTACCGCAGATGTAACCACGCGCACGAAAACGGGGCCTTGTGACACCAAAAGCACCGTTTTAGAGCTGTTTTTACCGGGTTGAAAAATAAGATGAAACGCTACACTTGCCGGAATAGAAGGCTTTGCGAATAATAGGCCCGCTATTTGCAACTCACATAGGTTCTATGTCTTTTGCTCTTGCATGAATTTGAAGAGCTGTCAATGACTGGAGTCGCTTTTCTCGGTGCATCTGTAATTTGTTGTCGCATTGGAGAAATAACGGCTTGAAGCCTGTCGTTAGAATGCCGATCACTCGCTCGTCGTCGTTGTGCTGATCCCAGCATAACGCCAGTAGGACGTGGCGCCGCATTCCCGGTTTAACCTCCGCATCTTGGGCTAACGCTCATTCTGCATTTATTGCCCTTTACCGATGGAGTCCTAAGATGAAGAAACTCGTGCTTCTTGGCGCCCTGGCACTGTCCGTGCTGTCCCTGCAGGCTTTCGCTGATCAAAAACCGCTGAAAATCGGTATTGAAGCCGCTTATCCTCCGTTTGCCTCCAAGGCGCCGGACGGCAGCATCGTAGGTTTTGACTATGACATCGGTAATGCTCTGTGCGAGCAGATGCAGGTCAAATGTGTGTGGGTCGAGCAAGAATTCGACGGCCTGATTCCGGCACTTAAAGTGCGCAAGATCGATGCCATCCTGTCCTCGATGTCGATTACCGAAGACCGCCAAAAGTCTGTCGACTTCACCAACAAGTACTACCTCACTCCGGCGCGTCTGGTGATGAAGGACGGCGCTGTGGTCAGCGACAGTCTTGACGAGCTCAAGGGCAAGAAAATCGGCGTGCAGCGCGGTTCGATTCACGACCGTTTCGCCAAGGAAGTGTTCGCACCCAAAGGCGCAACCATCGTGCCTTACAGCTCGCAAAACGAAATCTACCTTGACGTTGAAGCCGGTCGCCTTGATGGCACCGTTGCCGACGCCACGCTGCTCAATGACGGTTTCCTGAAAACCCCGGCTGGCAAAGGCTATGCCTTCGTCGGTCCGCAATTCACCGACGTCAAATACTTTGGTGACGGCGTGGGTATCGCGGTGCGCAAGGGCGACAAAGAGCTGAAAGACAAAATCAACACCGCGATCACGGCTATTCGTGACAACGGTAAATACAAGCAAATCCAGGACAAATACTTCGACTTCGATATTTACGGCCCAGAAGCCAAGTAAACCGTCGCAGCGGTAAGTCCGAAATGGCGCAAGCAACAGGATCTCTGAAGTTTGCGCCATTTTTTCATCCTAATTTTCGAGGACCTGAATCATGTTGAAAGGCTACGGGGCTGTCATCCTCGATGGCGCTTGGCTGACGCTTCAGCTCGCCTTGTCGTCCATGGCCCTGGCCATTGTTCTAGGTCTGATCGGTGTTTCCTTGCGCCTGTCGCCGGTGCGCTGGCTGGCCTGGTTGGGCGATTTGTATTCGACGGTTATCCGCGGGATACCCGATCTGGTGTTGATCCTGCTGATTTTTTATGGCGGTCAGAATTTGCTGAACAACGTTGCGCCGATGCTGGGTCATGACGATTACATTGACTTGAACCCATTGGCTGCGGGTATTGGCACCCTGGGCTTCATCTTTGGTGCGTACCTGTCCGAGACCTTTCGCGGTGCCTTTATGGCCATCCCCAAAGGTCAGGCCGAAGCGGGCATGGCGTATGGCATGAGCAGTTTTCAGGTGTTTTTCCGGGTATTGGTGCCGCAGATGATCCGCCTGGCGATTCCGGGCTTCACCAATAACTGGCTGGTACTGACCAAGGCGACTGCCCTGATTTCGGTGGTCGGCTTGCAAGACATGATGTTCAAGGCCAAGCAGGCGGCGGATGCCACCCGCGAACCCTTTACTTTCTTTTTGGCCGTGGCCGCGATGTACCTGGTGCTGACCAGTGTTTCGCTGCTGGCGTTGCGACAACTTGAGAAGCGCTACTCGGTAGGCGTAAGGGCGGCTGATCTATGATCTTCGACTACAACGTCATTTGGGACAGCATGCCGCTGTACCTGAGCGGGCTGCTTGAAACCCTGAAGCTGCTGGGTATCTCGCTGTTTTTCGGTTTGCTGGTGGCCATACCGCTGGGGTTGATGCGGGTCTCCAAGAGTTCCTGGGTCAACTTCCCGGCCTGGCTGTACACCTATGTGATTCGCGGCACGCCGATGCTGGTTCAGCTGTTTTTGATCTACTACGGCCTGGCTCAGTTCGAATCAGTGCGTGACAGCTTCCTGTGGCCGCTGCTGTCCAGTGCGACCTTCTGTGCGTGTCTGGCGTTTGCCATCAACACCAGCGCCTACACCGCTGAAATCATTGCCGGTAGCCTCAAGGCCACACCCAATGGCGAGATCGAAGCGGCCAAGGCCATGGGCATGTCGCGCTACAAAATGTATCGCCGTATCCTGCTGCCGTCGGCCATGCGCCGGGCGCTGCCGCAGTACAGCAACGAAGTGATCATGATGTTGCAGACCACCAGTCTGGCCTCCATCGTGACCCTGATCGACATCACGGGGGCCGCACGGACCGTCAACGCGCAGTACTACCTGCCGTTTGAGGCCTATATCACCGCCGGTGTGTTCTACCTGTGCCTGACGTTCATTCTGGTGCGCCTGTTCAAACTGGCCGAGCGCCGCTGGCTGGGCTACATGGCCCCGCGCAAGGCCTGACCCATGGAACGCATCGATCATGTACTGCCGTGGAGCAGCCTGGGAACCGAACGCCAGTTAACGGTGTTTCGTTTCGGCACTGGCGAGCGTAAAGCCTATATTCAGGCCAGCCTGCATGCCGATGAGTTACCGGGCATGCGCTGCGCCTGGGAACTGAAAAAACGCCTGGTGGAACTTGAAGCCAGGGGCGCCCTGAACGGCGTGATCGAACTGGTACCTGTGGCCAACCCGCTGGGCTTGGGCCAGTTGCTGCAAGGCAACCATCAGGGGCGTTTTGAGTCCGGCAGCGGCAAGAACTTCAACCGTGATTTCACTGAGTTGAGCGCGCCTGTGGTTGCTGCGCTGCAAGGGCAACTGGGTGACGACCCCCATGCCAATATCCGGCTGATCCGTCAGGTGATGCTGGATGTGCTGGAGCAATTGCCACCGGCTACAAGCCAGTTGCAGGGCATGCAGCGGGTGCTGTTGAGCCATGCCTGTAATGCGGACATCGTGCTTGATCTGCATTGCGATGCCGAAGCGGCATTGCACATGTACGCCCTGCCTCAGCATTGGCCGCAGTGGCGCTCGCTGGCCGCGCACCTGAACATGAGGGTTGGATTATTGGCCGAAGACTCGGGCGGCAGCTCGTTCGATGAGGCCTGTTCGTTACCGTGGCTACGCTTGCAGCGTCAGTTCGCCGATGCGCAGATTCCCCTGGCCTGTATGGCGACCACCCTGGAGTTGGGCGGGCAGTCCGACACCGGGCGTCCGCAGGCCGAGGCTTATGCAGAAGGTATCCTGGCATTCCTGGCCGAGCAGGGCCTGATTACGGGCGACTGGCCAGCTGCGCAGCACGAGGCCTGCGAAGGCATGCCGTTTGAAGGCACCGAGCTGTTGTATGCACCGCACCCCGGTGTGGTGAGTTTTTTACGCCCGGCGGGCGCCTGGGTTGAAGCCGGCGAGCCGCTGTTTGAAGTGATTGATCCTTTATCTGACCGGGTCAGTACGGTATGCGCGGGCACGGCCGGCGTGTTATTTGCCGTTGAGCGACTGCGTTATGCCCAACCCGGTTTCTGGCTGGCTAAAGTGGCAGGGCGTGAGCCTCTGCGTCACGGGCGCTTGCTCAACGACTGACTGTTTTTGTGAGAACCGACAACATGTACAAGCTTGAAGTCCAAGACCTGCATAAACGCTATGGCAGTCACGAAGTGCTAAAAGGCGTTTCGCTGGCCGCCAAGGCAGGCGATGTGATCAGCATCATCGGTTCCAGTGGTTCCGGGAAAAGTACTTTTTTGCGTTGCATCAACCTGCTTGAGCAGCCGCATGCGGGCAAAATCCTGCTCAATGGCGAAGAACTCAAGCTGATTGCCAACAAGGACGGCGCGCTCAAGGCCGCTGACCCCAAGCAACTGCAACGCATGCGTTCGCGCCTGTCGATGGTGTTTCAGCATTTCAATCTGTGGTCGCACATGACTGCGCTGGAAAACATCATGGAAGCGCCGGTGCATGTGCTGGGCATGTCCAAGGCCCAAGCGCGGGAAAAGGCCGAGCATTACCTGAACAAAGTGGGCGTGTCCCATCGCAAGGATGCCTACCCGGGGCACATGTCCGGTGGCGAACAGCAGCGCGTGGCCATTGCCCGGGCGCTGGCGATGGAGCCTGAAGTCATGCTGTTTGACGAGCCGACTTCAGCCCTCGACCCTGAGCTGGTGGGCGATGTACTGAAAGTGATGCAGGATCTGGCTCTCGAAGGGCGGACTATGGTTGTGGTGACCCACGAAATGGGCTTTGCCCGTGAAGTGTCCAACCAGCTGGTGTTTCTGCACAAAGGCATCGTTGAAGAAAGCGGTGATCCGCGTGAAGTACTGGTAAACCCGCAATGCGAGCGTTTGCAGCAGTTCCTGTCAGGCAGCCTGAAATAACTGCAGCTTTAAGACTGCCTCTGTGCACCAAAATAGGTCATGCTCCGCGTCTCGCGCAGCTGGCCCAGGCTGGGTGTTGGCGCATTTGGTTTTTCTCCTGTTTTCGTTCCGGATAGCACGCTATGACCGCCCATCGAATTGGTTTCCTCATTTGGCCCAGTACCAAAGCCTTGACTCTGGCGCTGGCTGAGGAAGCGTTGCGTGTTGCTCAGCGCGTGCATCCTGATGTTGTTTACGAGTTGCTGTTTTTGCAGGCGGAACCTGCGGTCGAAGGCGCCTGGCAGCTGCCCGGTGAACCATGGACCGGCAAGCTGGAAGGCTGCCAAAAGCTGTTTTTGCTGGCGGACGAACCGCCGACCACCATCGCGCCGGCCCTGAGCAGCGCGCTCAAGCAATTGGTGCGCGCGGGCTGTGTGATTGGTGGTCTGTCCGCCGGGGTGTATCCACTGGCGCAAATAGGTTTGCTCGACGGTTATCGTGCGGCTGTGCACTGGCGCTGGCAGGATGACTTTGCCGAGCGCTTCCCTAAAGTGATTGCCACCAGCCATTTGTTTGACTGGGACCGCGATCGCCTGAGTGCCTGTGGCGGCTTGTCGGTGCTGGACTTGTTGCTTGCAGTATTGGCCCGTGACCATGGCGCCGAGCTGGCGGGCGCGGTCTCCGAGGAGCTGGTAGTAGAGCGCATTCGTGAAGGCGGCGAGCGCCAGCGCATTCCTCTGCAAAACCGCCTGGGGTCGAGCCATCCCAAGTTGACTCAGGCCGTGTTGCTGATGGAAGCCAATATTGAAGAGCCGCTGACCACAGACGAGATTGCCCAGCACGTGTGCGTGTCTCGCCGGCAACTGGAGCGGATTTTCAAGCAGTACCTCAATCGCGTTCCGAGCCAGTATTACCTGGAGTTGCGTTTGAACAAGGCCCGTCAAATGCTGATGCAAACCAGCAAGTCGATTATCCAGATCGGCCTGTCGTGCGGTTTTTCATCGGGGCCGCATTTCTCCAGCGCCTATCGCAACTTCTTTGGCGCAACGCCTCGGGAAGATCGCAATCAGCGTCGCAGCAGCAGCCCGTTTGAGTTGTCATCGGCACCAGCCGAGCGTGGCTGAAATCCAGCAGCTTCGATTTGCCTGAGGGCATCACGCACCATGACGATTAGTCACAGCGTGTTGGTGCTGCCGAAAATACGGCCCAGCGTTTAAACTGCGCCTTTGTGACGGAATATGTCGCATTGCCGCAAGCCTTGAAAAATCGTGGTTGGACGCTGTAAGAAGTTGTCGCTTGGCGACAAGGCTTGCCCTCCGCGTGTCCTTACAATCCCCCCATCGCTTGCCAGTTTAGGCAGGCGATCCTCTTCAGGAGACTCCGATGTCCGTTGAGCAAGCCCCGGTGCAACGCGCCGATTTCGACCAGGTCATGGTTCCTAACTACGCACCTGCTGCCTTTATTCCTGTGCGCGGTGCCGGTTCCCGGGTTTGGGATCAGGCGGGCCGAGAACTGATCGACTTCGCAGGCGGCATCGCCGTTAACGTTCTGGGTCATGCACACCCGGCACTGGTCGGCGCGTTGACTGAACAGGCGAACGCCCTTTGGCACGTATCCAATGTGTTCACCAACGAGCCGGCCTTGCGTCTGGCCAAAAAACTGGTGGATTCGACATTCGCTGAGCGGGTGTTCTTCTGCAACTCCGGCGCAGAAGCCAACGAGGCCGCTTTCAAGCTGGCCCGTCGTGTTGCGCATGACCGTTTTGGCCCCGAAAAATACGAAATCATCGCTGCGCTCAACAGCTTTCACGGGCGCACGCTGTTCACCGTAAACGTGGGTGGCCAGTCGAAGTACTCCGACGGCTTCGGGCCGAAAATCACCGGCATCACCCATGTCCCGTTCAACGATCTGGACGCTTTGAAAGCGGCTATTTCGGACAGGACCTGCGCTGTTGTGCTGGAGCCGATTCAAGGTGAAGGCGGCGTGCTCCCGGCCGAGCAGGCTTACCTGCAAGGCGCGCGCGAACTGTGCGATCAGCACAATGCGTTGCTGGTGTTTGACGAAGTGCAAACCGGCATGGGCCGTACCGGCGAGTTGTTTGCCTACATGCACTACGGCGTGACCCCCGACATCCTGACCAGCGCCAAGAGCCTGGGCGGCGGTTTCCCGATCGCTGCCATGCTGACCACTGAAGCATTGGCCAAGCATCTGGTTGTCGGTACTCACGGCACTACTTACGGCGGCAACCCGCTGGCGTGCGCGGTGGGCAATGCGGTCATCGACGTGATCAACACCCCTGAAGTGTTGAACGGTGTGAAGACCAAACACGACCAGTTCAAAACCCGCCTTGAAAAAATTGGCCAGCAATACGGCATATTCACGCAAGTACGTGGCATGGGCCTGTTGATTGGTTGTGTCCTGAGCGATGCCTGGAAAGGCAAGGCTAAAGACATCTTCAACGCCTGCGAGAAAGAAAATCTGATGATTTTGCAGGCGGGTCCGGACGTGGTGCGTTTCGCCCCGAGCCTGGTGGTTGAAGAGGCCGATATTGAAGAAGGTCTGAACCGCTTCGAGCGCGCCGTACAAAAGCTGACGCAAGCCTGATCGTGATTTCAACGCCTGATTTTTCAGGCGTTGACTCTTTTATATGCTGAACCGTAACCCCTGTAGGAGCGAGCTTGCTCGCGAGCTTTTCATCGTGTTCCCACAAAGCTCGCTCCTACAGGGGGCAGGTTCGGTAATTTCTTCTGTGTTGTTCAAGGATTAAGGAGTGACACCATGCTGGTGATGCGCCCTGCGCAAATGGCTGATCTGGGCGAGGTACAGCGTCTGGCTGCGGACAGCCCGATTGGTGTCACTTCACTGCCGGACGATATCGAACGTCTGCGCGACAAGATCGCTGCCTCTGAAACTTCATTTGCCGCTGAAGTCAGCTTCAATGGTGAGGAGAGCTATTTCTTCGTTCTCGAAGATACCGCTACCGGCAAGCTGGTGGGCTGCTCGGCCATCGTGGCATCGGCTGGCTACTCAGAGCCGTTCTACAGCTTTCGTAACGAGACCTTCGTTCATGCCTCCCGCGAGCTGAAGATTCACAACAAGATTCACGTGTTGTCGCAGTGCCATGACCTGACCGGCAATAGCCTGCTGACCAGCTTCTATGTGCTTCCTGAATGGGTGGGTTCGGCCTGGTCCGAGCTCAACTCCCGCGGACGCCTGCTGTTTGTGGCCAATCACCCTGAGCGCTTTGCCGATTCGGTGGTCACCGAGATCGTCGGTTACAGCGATGAAAACGGCGACTCGCCGTTCTGGGACGCCATTGGCCGCAACTTCTTCGACTTGAACTACGCCGCCGCCGAGCGCCTGTGCGGGCTCAAAAGCCGTACTTTCCTTGCTGAACTGATGCCGCATTACCCGATTTACGTGCCATTGCTGCCTGACACCGCGCAAGAGGCGATGGGGCAAGTGCATCCGCGGGCGCAGATTACCTTCGACATCCTGATGCGCGAAGGTTTTGAGACCGATCACTACATCGATATTTTCGACGGCGGCCCGACCCTGCATGCGCGGGTTTCGGGCATTCGCTCGATTGCTCAGAGCCGTGTTGTACCGGTCAAGATCGGGGCGCCAGTCAAAGGCGGCGGTCGTCAGTATCTGGTGGCCAACGCCCAGTTGCAGGATTACCGCGCGGTATTGCTGGAGCTCGACTGGGCACCGGGCAAGCCGGTCATGCTGGATCTGGAAGCGGCCGAAGCACTCGGTGTTGGCGAAGGTGCCAGCGTACGAGTGGTGGCGGTTTAACGCGTTTAGCGAGTTTCGCGGGGTTCGTCAGCGAGCCCCGTCTGAGGAGATAGCATGATCGTTCGTCCTGTACGCAATAGCGATTTACCGGCCCTGATTGAGTTGGCCCGCAGCACTGGCACCGGCCTGACGACCTTGCCGGCCAATGAAGAACGCCTGTTGCACCGTGTCACCTGGGCTGAAAAAACCTTCCGTGGCGAAGCCGGGCGTGGTGATGCGGACTACCTGTTTGTGCTCGAAAACGACGAAGGCAAGGTGGTCGGCATTTCTGCCATTGCCGGCGCTGTAGGTCTGCGCGAACCCTGGTACAACTTCCGGGTGGGGCTGACAGTCAGCGCCTCCCAGGAGCTGAGTATTTATCGTGAAATCCCGACCCTGTTTCTGGCCAACGATCTGACCGGCAACTCTGAACTGTGCTCCCTGTTCCTCAGTGCCGATTACCGTACCGGCCTCAACGGCCGCATGCTGGCCAAGGCGCGGATGCTGTTTATCGCCGAATTTCCTGAGCTGTTCGGCAACAAGATCATTGCCGAAATGCGTGGCATGTCCGACGAAGCGGGCCGCTCGCCGTTCTGGGAAAGCCTGGGCCGGCACTTCTTCAAAATGGAGTTCAGCCAGGCCGACTACCTGACCGGCGTCGGCAACAAGGCCTTTATTGCCGAGTTGATGCCCAAGTTTCCGGTCTACACCTGCTTCCTGTCTGAAGATGCCCGCGCCGTGATCGGTAAAGTGCATACCCACACTGAACCTGCATTGAACATGCTTAAAAGCGAGGGTTTCAGCTACCAGGGTTACGTCGACATTTTCGACGCAGGCCCGGCGGTTGAGTGCGAAACCAGCAAGATCCGCGCTGTACGCGACAGTGAAGCACTGGTGCTGGCCATCGGCACCCCGGGTGACGATGCCACGCCTTACCTGATCCACAACCGCAAGCGCGAAGAGTGTCGTATTACGGCGGCACCGGCGCGTCTGGCCGCAGGCACGCTGGTGGTCGATCAATTGACCGCCAGACGCTTGCAACTGACTGCTGGCGATCAAGTCCGCGCGGTTGCGTTGTCGGCCCAACCAGTGGCCCCACGGGAGTCGAAATAATGAGCACGTTGTATATCGCAGGCGCCTGGCAGAACGGGCAGGGCGAAGCATTTGAATCGCTGGACCCGGTCACCCAGCAGGTGTTGTGGGCAGGTAAGGGTGCCAATGCTGGGCAAGTCGATGCTGCAGTGAAGGCTGCGCGCGAGGCCTTCCCGGCCTGGGCCACGCGTTCTTTCGAGGAGCGCCTGAGCGTACTCGAAGCGTTCGCTGCCAGCCTCAAGAGTCACGCCGATGAACTGGCGCGCTGCATCGGTGAGGAGACCGGCAAACCCCTGTGGGAGTCGGCCACCGAAGTCACCAGCATGATCAACAAGGTGGCAATCTCGGTACAAAGCTATCGCGAGCGTACGGGTGAGAAGAGCGGCCCGCTGGGCGATGCTACCGCCGTGCTGCGCCACAAGCCGCACGGAGTGGTAGCGGTATTTGGTCCGTATAACTTCCCGGGCCATTTGCCGAACGGGCATATCGTTCCGGCTTTGCTGGCCGGTAACAGCGTGGTGTTCAAACCCAGCGAGCTGACGCCCGCGGTTGCCGAACTGACGGTCAAGTGCTGGATCGAAGCCGGCTTGCCGGCGGGTGTGTTGAACCTGCTGCAGGGCGCGCGCGAAACCGGTATCGCCCTGGCGGCCCATACGGGCATAGACGGTTTGTTCTTCACTGGCTCGAGTCGCACCGGCAACGCGCTGCATCAGCAGTTCGCCGGTCGTCCGGACAAGATCCTGGCCCTGGAAATGGGCGGCAATAACCCGCTGGTGGTCGATCAGGTGGCCGATCTTGACGCTGCGGTGTACACCATCATTCAGTCGGCCTTTATCTCGGCCGGGCAGCGTTGCACTTGCGCCCGGCGCTTGCTGGTACCGCAAGGTGCATGGGGTGACAGCCTGTTGACGCGTCTGGTTGAGGTCAGCCAGAGCATTGAAGTGGGTGCTTTTGATCAGCAGCCGGCACCGTTCATGGGTTCGGTCATCTCCTTGGGTGCTGCCCGGGCCCTGATGGATGCTCAGGAAGTATTGCTGGGTTCAGGCGCTGTGGCGCTGCTGGAAATGACTCAGCCGAACACCAATGCCGCGTTGTTGACCCCGGGCATCATTGACGTCACAGAGGTCAGTGACCGATCCGATGAAGAGTTGTTCGGGCCGCTGCTGCAAGTGATTCGTTACACCGATTTCGACGCAGCGATTGCCGAGGCCAACAACACCGCGTTCGGTCTGGCTGCAGGCCTGTTGTCTGACTCCCAAGCGCGTTATCAGCAGTTCTGGCTGCAAAGCCGGGCCGGGATCGTGAACTGGAACAAGCAGCTGACAGGCGCAGCCAGCAGTGCACCGTTTGGCGGTATCGGAGCATCGGGCAACCATCGCGCCAGTGCCTACTACGCCGCTGACTATTGCGCGTACCCGGTTGCCTCCCTGGAGACACCGACCCTGGCGTTGCCGGCGGCGTTGACTCCAGGCGTGCGAATGTCCTGAAGCGTCAATTCCTGCGGGAGCTGGCCAGTTAGCCCCAGAATTTTGATTCATGCCTATTACAACCGTTTGCCGGAGCCTCGCTGATGAAGTCCTTTGAAGTCAATTTTGACGGTTTGGTGGGGCCGACCCATAACTATGGCGGCCTGTCGTTTGGCAACGTCGCTTCCCAGAGCAACAGTCAGCAGGCCTCCAATCCCAAGGAAGCCGCGCTGCAGGGTCTGGAAAAAATGAAAGCGCTGATGGACATGGGCTTTGTCCAAGGTGTGCTGGCGCCTCAAGAACGTCCTGATGTCGGCGCTTTGCGCAGCCTGGGTTTTAGCGGCACCGATGCGCAGGTCATCCAGCGTGCCGCCAAGGAAGCGATGCCATTGCTGGTCGCCAGTTGCTCGGCGTCGAGCATGTGGGTGGCCAACGCGGCCACGGTCAGCCCGAGCGCTGATACGGCAGACGGCCGGGTGCACTTCACCGCCGCGAACCTCAACTGCAAATTCCATCGCAGCATCGAGCATCCGACCACCAGCCGTGTGCTGGGGGCGATGTTTGCCGATCAGCAGCATTTTGCGCACCACGCGGCGTTGCCGGCGGTTGCTCAATTCGGCGATGAAGGGGCCGCCAACCACACGCGGTTTTGCCGGGAGTATGGCGAGGCGGGGGTGGAGTTTTTTGTATACGGGCGCAGTGCGTTCGATAGCCGCTACCCGGCGCCGCAAAAATACCCGGCCCGCCAGACCCTCGAAGCTTCGCAAGCCGTGGCGCGTCTGCACGGCTTGAGCGAAGAGGGCGTTGTGTTTGCCCAGCAAAACCCGTCGGTGATCGATCAAGGGGTGTTTCACAACGACGTGATCGCAGTGGGCAATGGCGAGTTGTTGTTCCATCACCAGGATGCGTTCCTCAACACCGAACAGATGCTGGCCGAACTGCACGGCAAACTGGCGGCCCGCGGTGGCAACTTCCAGTCGATCAGCGTGCCCCGTGATCAGGTGGCAGTAGAGGATGCGGTGCGCTCTTATCTGTTCAACAGCCAGCTGCTCAGTCGCGCTGACGGCTCGATGTTGTTGATCGTGCCCGAAGAGTGCCGCAGCAACCCCCGCGTTTGGCAGTACCTGCAAGGGCTGACGGCCGCGGGCGGGCCGATTCGCGAGGTCAAGGTGTTTGACCTCAAGCAAAGCATGCAGAACGGTGGCGGCCCGGCGTGCCTGCGGCTGCGGGTTGCCCTTAATGAAACTGAGCTGGCGGCCGTCAACCCAGGGGTTATCATGACCCCCGGTCTGTACGACACGCTGACCCGCTGGGTAAGCAAGCACTACCGCGATGCCTTGCGTGAAAGCGATCTGGCAGACCCGCAATTGTTGCTTGAATGCCGTACGGCACTGGATGAACTGACGCAAATCCTTAAACTGGGCGCGGTTTACCCCTTCCAGATCAATTGAACACGTGTGTGCCTGCGGTTTTTTCGCCTCGGGCGCGCAACGTCACCTGCAAATGAGAGCTGAATAATGACCGATACCCTGAAGCTGATCCTTGAAGATACCGACGGCACCCAGCTGGAAACCTCCTGCACCCGCGTCGCGGTCATGTGGCAGGGCAAAGAGCTGTGGATTCAGCAAGACGGCCGTGGCCAGTTGCTGATCGGTGTGGACGTTGAAGAGGGCGATGCCGAATACGCCAACCTGTTGCTGCGTCCATTGGCAACTAACCTCGTAAGTCTGCAACTGGAAATGGAACCGGCAGACCTGGGCGATGATGAAGACGGTCACGTACACGGTCCGGACTGTAACCACTGATAAAAGGATGTTTTATGCTCGCCCTCGGCAAACTGCTTGAACTGACCCTGGCCGGACGTGAACCGGCCGAGAAGACTCAACTGACTGTCGACGGCGTGCGGATGCGCTGGCTGGCCGAGGGCGCACTTGAAGTGCGCCCTGCGCAAGGTCGCGATAACGGTATGGATCTGCTGTTGTCGGCCGGTATCCACGGTAATGAAACAGCGCCGATTGAGCTGCTCGATCGCCTGTTGAATGACATTGCCCGCGGCGACATCAAGCCTCGGGCCCGAATCCTGTTCCTGTTTGGCAACCCTGGCGCCATGCGCACCGGCGCGCGGTTTGTCGAAGAGGATCTGAACCGGCTGTTCAACGGTCGTCACGAAAACAGCAGCGGCCCCGAGGCCCTGCGCGCGTGCGAGCTTGAACATCTGGCCGAAACATTTTTCAGCCTCCCCGAACGTACTCGCCTTCACTACGATCTGCACACCGCCATTCGCGGTTCGAAGATCGAGCAGTTTGCGCTTTACCCCTATAAAGAAGGTCGTGTGCATTCGCGTGACGAGCTGGCCCGCCTGCGCGCTGCCGGCATGGAGGCGGTGCTGCTGCAGAACAAGCCTTCAATCGTATTCAGTGCCTACACCTACGATCAGCTGGGCGCCGAGGCGTTTACCCTCGAGTTGGGCAAGGCCCGACCTTTCGGGCAAAACGGCGGGGTTAACGTCGAGCGTCTTGAGCTGCGTTTGAAGCAGATCATCGAGGGCACCGAACCGCCGCTGGCTGATGCTTCGCTCGAAGGCCTGCAGCTGTTCAGCGTGGCCCGCGAAGTGATCAAGCACAGTGATGCGTTCGTCTTGCATTTGCCGGTGGATGTCGAGAATTTCTGCGAGTTGTCCAAGGGCTATTTGCTGGCGCAAGACACAGCCAAGACACGCTGGATCGTCGAAGAGGAGGGTGCGCGTATCATCTTCCCCAATCCAAAGGTGAAGAATGGTTTGCGGGCCGCAATGATCATCGAGCCGGCGAAAGCGGCGGTGCTCGTTTAGCTGTAGGAGCGAGCTTGTCTCGCGATGCTCTCGATGGCGCCGTGTTTACCCGCACGGCGCCATCGTTAGCAATCATCGCTATTACCCTGAATTACACCGCGCGTTTTTGCTGGTTATCCATACGCTTGATAGCGCGAATTTTCTGCAGGGTATCGACGCAGGTTTTTGCAGCTTCCTGGCCTTTGTGCACGAAGTGGTCGAAGAAGAACTTCTGATGCTCCTCGCCTGCGTGGAAGTGATGCGGGGTGAGGCTGACCGAGAAGACCGGAACTTCGGTTTCCAGTTGAACCTGCATCAGGCCGCTGACCACTGACTGGGCGACGAAATCGTGGCGATAAATGCCGCCGTCGACAACCAGTGCTGCGCCGACGATACCGGCATAGCGGCCAGTCTTGGCCAGCAGTTTGGCGTGCAGCGGGATTTCAAACGCACCGCCGACTTCAAAGAAATCGATGTCGCTTTCCTGATAACCCTGCACCAGCATTTCGGCCAGGAAACCTTTACGGCTCTGGTCGACGATCTCTTTGTGCCAGGAGGCCTGGATAAACGCTACGCGCTCGTTGTGGTGAATTGCGGTGGGTTGCATGTTCTGACTCCTGTTTGTGTGAAAAACAGGGCATATGAATCGAATGGGATTTAAGGGTACGTTCAAGCGAATCATGTACGGCTATCAGCAGCAACACAATCGCGCCTGGTTGACGGCCCTTTGGCGCCAATCCCGTTCTCTCTTCATCCGGACTATGACCGTCGGCCCCGGGATCACACCGGGTCTGCTGACCTTGACCGCCCTCCAGCCGAAACCTTAGGACCTGCCAAGCGCTCGCGGGCTATGCGCATTGCGCGCAATTACCGCCGGTGGGGAGTTGCACCCCGCCCTGAGAACGTTGCCACCAGTGTTTCTGGCGGCGGACATTTTGTATCACATATGTTTCAAGGATGCATCGCTGCTTTTTGCTAATAGCCATCAAATTCCCGGATGGTTTTAGCGGTCGATGGTGATGTAACTGCTTGAATATGAGCGATACGGTGCGCAGTCCACTTGTTCGAAAGGGAAGTCCGCGATTAGCATCCGGTGCTGACTCCCCATTGCCGAGGCTTGTTCAATGACTGATATCGATCTTCGTAGTGACACAGTGACCCTACCCAGCAGCGGTATGCGCGAAGCCATGGCAAATGCGCCGTTGGGCGACGATGTGTATGGCGAAGATCCAATGGTGAACAAGCTGGAGTCGGAGCTGGCCGTGCGTCTGGGCTTTGCCGAAGCGTTGTTTGTACCTACCGGGACCATGAGCAACTTGCTGGCATTGATGGCCCATTGCGGACGTGGCGAGGAATACATCGTCGGGCAGCAGGCCCACACCTACAAATATGAGGGCGGCGGTGCGGCGGTATTGGGTTCCATTCAACCGCAGCCGCTGGAGGTGCAGGCGGACGGTTCGCTGGACCTGGATCAGGTCGCCGCGGCGATCAAGCCTGACGACTTTCATTTCGCCCGCACCCGCTTGCTGGCGCTGGAAAACACCATGCAAGGCAAGGTCCTGCCACTGGAGTACCTGGCCGCAGCCAGTCGCCTGACCCGTGAGCACGGGCTGGGGCTGCACCTTGATGGCGCGCGGCTGTACAACGCTGCAGTCAAACTGGGGGTGGATGCGGGCGACATCACCCGGCATTTCGATTCGGTCTCGGTATGTCTATCCAAAGGGCTGGGCGCTCCAGTGGGCTCGGTGTTGTGCGGTGCTGCGGACTTTATTGGCAGGGCTCGGCGTTTGCGCAAAATGGTCGGTGGCGGCATGCGTCAGGCCGGACAGCTGGCGGCTGCGGGCCTGTACGCGCTGGACCACCAGGTCGAACGCCTGGCGGATGACCATGACCACGCCCAGTTGCTGGCCGAGGGCTTGCGTGCTGGCGGCTATGAGGTTGAGCCGGTCCAGACCAACATGGTTTATGCGCAACTGGGTGAGCGGGCGCAAGCGCTCAAGATATTTGCCGGCGAACGTGGTATCAAACTGAGTGCCGCACCGCGTCTGCGAATGGTCACGCACATGGATGTCAGTCGCCAGCAGATTGAGCAGGTAATCTCGGTTTTAACCGAATTTAACCAACAATGAGTGTGCAGGCCGTCCAATTGCCTGCGCCTATCGTATAAACACGCTGTACCCAAGGCGAAGGGCCGATATAATGCGGCCCTTTGCGAGTCGCACTGTCGATGGACGTGATTGACTTGCCTCTGGCCGCAGCCTCCGTGGAAGAACCTATGAAAAGCGCAGAAATCCGTGAAGCCTTCCTTCGCTTCTTCGAGGAGCAAGGTCACACCCGTGTCCCGTCCAGCTCCTTGGTCCCGAACAACGATCCGACCCTGCTGTTCACCAACGCGGGGATGAACCAGTTCAAGGACTGTTTCCTGGGTCAGGAAAAACGGGCTTACACCCGAGCTACCAGCAGCCAGAAATGCGTGCGTGCCGGTGGCAAGAACAGTGACCTGGAAAACGTCGGCTACACCGCCCGTCACCACACTTTTTTCGAAATGCTGGGCAACTTCAGCTTTGGCGACTATTTCAAGAAAGACGCGATCAATTTCGCCTGGACGTTCCTGACCGGTGTCTTGAAACTGCCTAAAGACAAGCTCTGGGTGACGGTCTACGCCAGCGATGACGAAGCCTATGACATCTGGACCAAAGACGTCGGCGTACCCGCCGAGCGCATGATCCGCATCGGCGACAACAAGGGTGCTCCGTACGCTTCGGACAACTTCTGGACCATGGGTGATACCGGCCCGTGCGGCCCGTGCACCGAAATTTTCTACGATCACGGCCCTGAAATCTGGGGTGGCCCACCGGGCTCGCCGGATGAAGACGGTGACCGTTACATCGAAATCTGGAACAACGTGTTCATGCAGTTCAACCGCACCGCCGATGGCGTGTTGCATCCGTTGCCTGCGCCGTCGGTAGACACCGGCATGGGCCTGGAGCGGATCAGTGCGGTGATGCAGCACGTCAACTCCAACTACGACATTGACCTGTTCCAGAGCCTTTTGAAAGCTGCTGGCGAAGCGATTGGCTGTGCCAATGAAGGTCAGGCGTCGCTCAAAGTGGTGGCTGACCACATTCGCTCGTGCAGCTTCCTGATCGCTGATGGCGTGCTGCCTTCCAATGAAGGCCGCGGCTATGTGCTGCGCCGTATCATTCGTCGCGCGTGCCGCCACGGCAACAAGCTGGGTGCTACCGGCAACTTCTTCTACAAGATCGTCGCGGCGCTGGTTGCCGAGATGGGCGCAAGCTTCCCGGAGCTGGTGCGTGAGCAGGCCAACATCGAGCGCGTGCTCAAAGCCGAAGAAGAGCAGTTCTCCAAGACCCTGGAGCAGGGGCTGAAAATCCTTGAACTGGATCTGGCTGACCTCAAAGGCACCGTGGTGCCGGGCGACGTAGTGTTCAAGCTCTATGACACCTACGGCTTCCCGATGGACCTGACGGCCGACATCGCCCGTGAGCGTAACCTGACCGTTGACGAAGAAGGCTTCGAGCGCGAGATGGAAGCCCAGCGCGTGCGTGCACGTTCGGCCAGTTCGTTCGGCCTGGACTACAACACCCTGGTCAAAGTCGACGTGCCGACCGAGTTCATCGGCTACAGCGCCACCCACAGCCCGGCCAAGGTAGTTGCCCTCTATAAGGATGGCCAGTCTGTTGCCAGCCTGAATGAAGGTGATGAGGGCGTGGTTGTTCTCGATCAAACCCCGTTCTACGCCGAATCTGGCGGTCAGGTCGGCGACTGCGGTTATCTGCAGGCGGGCACTGCCCGTTTTGACGTGCGCGACACCACTAAAACCGGCGGCGCGTTCCTGCATCACGGTGTGGTTGCAGCGGGCGGCCTGAAGGTCGGCGAAACCGTTGAAGCCCAGGTCGACGCTGAAGTTCGTCACGCCACGGCGCTGAACCACTCGGCCACCCACTTGTTGCACGCTGCTTTGCGCCAGGTACTGGGCGAGCACGTTCAGCAGAAGGGCTCGCTGGTTGACAGTCAGCGCATGCGCTTTGACTTCAGCCATTTTGAATCGATCAAGCCTGAGCAAATCAAGGCGCTGGAAGATATCGTCAACGCCGAGATTCGCAAGAACACCCCGGTCGAGACTGAAGAAACCGACATCGACACCGCCAAGCAAAAAGGCGCCATGGCGCTGTTTGGCGAGAAATACGGCGACAACGTGCGCGTGCTGAGCATGGGCGGTGATTTCTCGGTCGAGCTGTGTGGCGGTATCCACGCCAATCGCACCGGTGATATCGGTCTGATGAAAATTACCAGTGAAGGTGGTGTAGCCTCCGGTATCCGTCGTATCGAGGCGGTAACCGGCGCAGCCGCACTGGCTTACCTGAACGCCGCTGAAGAGCAGCTCAAGGAAGCCGCCAGCCTGATCAAGGGCTCGCGTGAAAACCTGGTCGACAAACTGTCGGCTGTGCTGGAGCGCAATCGCCAGCTGGAAAAACAACTCGAACAATTGCAGGCCAAGGCCGCAAGTGCTGCCGGCGATGATCTGTCGTCGTCTGCAGTGGATGTAAAAGGCGTGAAAGTGTTGACCGCCCGCCTGGACGGTCAGGATGGCAAGGCGCTTCTGGCGCTGGTAGATCAGCTGAAGAACAAGCTCGGCCGTGCAGTGATCCTGCTCGGCAGTGTTCATGAAGACAAGGTTGTACTGGTTGCAGGCGTAACCAAGGACCTGACTGGCCAACTCAAAGCCGGTGATTTGATGAAGCAAGCCGCTGCGGCAGTGGGCGGGAAGGGCGGTGGTCGTCCGGACATGGCGCAGGGTGGCGGTGTTGATGCTGCAGCCCTGGACGCCGCGCTGGCCCTGACTGTGCCATTTGTCGAGCAAGGTATCTGAGGTCCAGTACGCGCCGTCGTCTACGGCGCGTGGTTTGAATGATAAATGGGCGCCCTTTATGGGCTGAGGCTGCTTTGAAATGGCTTTGATCGTACAAAAATTCGGAGGCACCTCGGTCGGCTCTGTCGAGAGAATCGAGCAGGTCGCCGAGAAAGTTAAGAAGTTCCGTGAAGCCGGCAATGATCTGGTGATTGTTCTGTCTGCAATGAGCGGCGAGACCAATCGCCTGATCGAACTGGCCAAGCAAATCAGCGATCAGCCATTGCCGCGTGAACTGGATGTGATCCTGTCCACGGGCGAGCAGGTGACAATAGGTCTGCTGGCGATGGCGCTGAACAAGCGCGGCGTGCCAGCGGTGTCCTACACCGGCAGCCAGGTGCGGATCCTTACGGACAGCTCGCACACTAAAGCCCGGATCCTGAAAATCGACGACCAGAAGATTCGTGCCGACCTCAAGGCCGGGCGCGTGGTTGTGGTCGCAGGTTTCCAGGGCGTGGATGAGAGCGGCAACATCACTACGCTGGGCCGTGGCGGCTCTGACACTACTGGTGTGGCGCTGGCGGCAGCCTTGAAGGCGGACGAGTGCCAGATCTACACCGATGTCGATGGTGTCTACACCACAGACCCGCGGGTTGTGGCGCAGGCTCAGCGTCTGGAAAAGATCACCTTCGAAGAAATGCTGGAAATGGCCAGCCTGGGTTCCAAGGTGTTGCAGATCCGGGCGGTCGAGTTCGCAGGCAAGTACAACGTTCCGCTGCGCGTATTGCACAGCTTCAAAGAGGGTCCTGGCACCCTTATTACTATTGATGAAGAGGAATCCATGGAACAGCCGATCATTTCTGGCATCGCTTTCAACCGCGATGAAGCCAAGCTGACCATCCGTGGCGTGCCAGATACTCCGGGCGTTGCGTTCAAGATCCTGGGCCCGATCAGTGCGGCCAACATTGAAGTCGACATGATCGTGCAGAACGTGGCGCACGATAACACCACCGACTTCACCTTCACCGTTCATCGCAATGACTTCACTGCGGCTCAGACGGTGCTGGAAAACACGGCCCGTGAAATTGGCGCGCGTGAAGTGGTCGGCGATGCCAAGATTGCCAAGGTGTCGATTGTCGGTGTTGGCATGCGCTCACACGCGGGTGTTGCCAGCCGCATGTTTGAATCGCTGGCCAAGGAGAGCATCAACATCCTGATGATCTCGACTTCCGAGATCAAAGTCTCGGTAGTGATCGAGGAGAAGTACCTGGAGCTGGCCGTGCGTGCGTTGCACACCGCTTTTGAACTGGACGCTCCTGCCCGACAGGGTGAGTAAAGCGTTGCCCGAGGGCGCGGTTGATCCGCGCCCTTTGTTTTTTTGATTTGCATAAACGAAGACTGCTGCTTTCGTCATGTTGGTCAATACTAAAGGCGCGGCGGCCTATAGCTAATTAGCTAGTAGGCCGAAGCCCTTTTTTTTTGCAGACTGTTGTCCCTGAAATGAATAGCGTGAGGAGAAACGTATGCTGATTTTGACTCGCCGATGTGCGGAAAGCCTGATCATAGGCGATGGCGAAATTACTGTGACCGTGCTCGGCGTCAAAGGAAACCAAGTGCGAATTGGTGTGAATGCCCCCAAGGAAGTGGCTGTACACCGCGAGGAAATCTACCTGCGGATCAAGAAAGAAAAGGATGAAGAACCAAGTCTCTAATTTTATTTAAGTTTTTAGTTGCATACGGGGAAAAGGCTGGTTATTATACGCCCCGTGTTGCGGAGAGGTGGCCGAGTGGCCGAAGGCGCTCCCCTGCTAAGGGAGTACATCTCAAAAGGGTGTCGGGGGTTCGAATCCCCCCTTCTCCGCCATTTATTCAAGTAGCACGTTCGAATCTAGCCATTTCGGTAAGTTGTTGAAATTACTGAAAAAAGTACTTGGCAGAGAGATTCAACGGTCTATAATACGCAGCTTCAAATGCACTCGTAGCTCAGCTGGATAGAGTACTCGGCTACGAACCGAGCGGTCACAGGTTCGAATCCTGTCGAGTGCACCATTTAAAGAGTTAGTTGCTTCGGTAGTTAACTTTGCTTCAACCAGCGGTGGTCTGGTCTAACAAACACAACTTGCACTCGTAGCTCAGCTGGATAGAGTACTCGGCTACGAACCGAGCGGTCACAGGTTCGAATCCTGTCGAGTGCACCATTTAAGAGTTAGTTGCTTCGGCAGTTAACTTTGCTTCAACCAGGGTGGTCTGGTTTAACAAACACAACTTGCACTCGTAGCTCAGCTGGATAGAGTACTCGGCTACGAACCGAGCGGTCACAGGTTCGAATCCTGTCGAGTGCACCAAACACCAAAAAGCCTGCACATTGTGCGGGCTTTTTGCTTTCTGCGATTTGAGTCATGTTCAAATGCGTCCGCCGGCCGCAACCTCTTGTCATGCTGCAGACTTCTCTCCTGATTACTCTGACCCTCTGATAAAAACTGAAGATTCATGATTATTTGCCGCAGTATGTGTTCTGTGTGAATCATTCGGCGTCGCAGATTCAGTTTCGCCAGTGTGCCGCAAGCAATTGTTATCTCCGAGATTTTTAGCGTCATTAATTTTTAAGCCGTGTATGATTGCGCCCGTCAGCCCCGCCGGGGCTTGTGGAAGACCTCCATGGACTTACCCAGTAGAAACTCAGCATCCCGTTTTTCCAATCATGAATTGACTGATTGATCCTTCCGGCGTGCCCTGCTGCTGGGAGTGGAGTTCGCCTATGACCGAAGTTGAAGTAAAGAAAACGCAAGACAGCCTGCAAAGCCGCCTCGCTCAAGTGATTGAGCTGCTTAACCGCCAGCGTGTGGTCGAGGATCTGACCCATCGTCAGGAAGGCCATCACCATGACCGGGTTGAAAACCTGGTCCACCGGCAAAACCTTGTCGAGCTCCAGCGCAAGCTGGAAGACCTGCACTCTGCAGACGTTGCCTACATCCTTGAAGCATTGCCGCTCAACGATCGCCTTACGGTCTGGCAGCTGGTCAAGGCTGATCGCGACGGCGACATCCTGCTTGAAGTTTCGGATTCGGTACGTGAAACCCTGATCGCCGACATGGACGATCACGAGCTCCTGGCTGCGGCCAAGGAGATGGATGCCGATGAACTCGCTGACCTGGCCCCAGAGCTGCCGCGAGACGTCATCCATGAGCTGATGGAGACCCTGGATGGCCAGCAGCGTGAGCGCGTTCGCTCCGCACTGTCCTATAACGAGGACCAGGTCGGCGCCCTGATGGACTTCGAGATGGTGACAATCCGTGAGGATGTCAGTCTTGAAGTGGTGTTGCGCTATCTGCGCCGCCTCAAAGAGTTGCCGGGGCACACCGATAAACTGTTTGTAGTTGATTACGACGGCGTGCTCAAAGGCGTATTGCCGATCAAGCGCTTGCTGGTCAACGACCCTGAGAAGCAGGTCGCTGACGTCATGGCCAGCGACACGGTGAGTTTTCACCCGGACGAAGATGCCTACGATGCGGCTCAGGCGTTTGAACGTTATGACTTGATCTCAGCCCCTGTTGTCGACAAGAACGGCAAGCTGATCGGCCGTTTGACCATCGATGAAATGGTCGATCTGATTCGTGAAGAAAGCGAAAACGAAGTCCTCAACATGGCCGGTCTGCGTGAAGAGGAAGACATCTTCGCTTCAGTCTGGAAATCCCTGCGTAACCGCTGGGCCTGGCTGGCGGTCAACCTGGTGACTGCATTTATTGCATCGCGGGTGATAGGGCTGTTTGAAGGCTCGATTGAAAAACTGGTAGCCCTGGCGGCACTGATGCCTATCGTTGCGGGTATTGGTGGCAACTCCGGTAACCAGACCATCACCATGATTGTGCGCGCCATGGCGCTTGACCAGGTCAACACCGGCAGCACCTCGCGCTTGATGCGCAAAGAGCTTGCCGTGGGCCTGATCAATGGCCTGGTGTGGGGTGGGGTGATAGGTGTCGTGGCGTACCTGCTGTATGGCAGCTGGTCGCTGGGCGTAGTGATGACGGCTGCCATGACTCTCAACCTGTTACTGGCAGCGTTGATGGGAGTGTTGATCCCCATGACGCTGGCCAGGCTGGGAAGAGACCCGGCAATGGGGGCTAGCGTGATGATCACCGCCATGACTGACAGTGGCGGGTTCTTCATCTTCCTGGGGCTGGCAACGATCTTCCTGCTTTGACCGCTGCCTGATCGGACCCCGGTCTGATCAGGCCGTTTGAATGTCAGGCGTGAATAGCGCCCATAAAAAAGCCAGCGCAGTGCTGGCTTTTTATATCTGGCTTGAATCAGGACGCGTTCGATGCAACTTCAGCGTCGTGAGCAATCAGGGACACCAGAGCATTTTGCTGGCGATGCGAGAGTTGGCGGAAGCGTTGCAGTAACTCACGTTCATGCAGGGAAAGCTCGGGGCTGTCCAGGCGCATGCTGAGTTCTTCACCCAGAGAGCCTTCCTGTATGAGGCTTTGCTCCAGTCGGGCGATGATTTCTGAGTTCATGCTGCGGTGATGATCGCGAGCCACTTCGGCAATGCGTTCGCGCATTCCGTCTGGCAGGCGTACGACAAACTTGTCGGCCGTACGGCTTGAGTAAATTGCCTGTTTCAATGGGCGCATTATAGTTAACCGGTTAGTTCAGGGGAGCGGTTCTCGGAATTGGCCGCAGGATGTGTTTAAGACCGTATCTGCGACCAAATGTTCAACCTGAATTGTTAAGAGGCGCGCATCATGCCTCAAATCCGCCACTTCCCTGGCGTCAATTCTGTGACAAATATTGAACCGGATAGAGGCGTTATGCCAGTAACGATTATCGGAAATATGCGTCGCAATGAAAAGCAGATAGAGATTTTTCTCATCCCCGCACGCCTATAAAAGGTATTTCACGACATCTAAGGCTTGTAAGCCTGCAGTCGGGCCTTACTTGTTAGCAGAAGCTGAGAGCGGGTGCAGTTTGACGGGACGTCAACTCCCGGGAGATCCAAGTCATGCCAGGCAAATTGATTTATTTGATGGGCCCTTCGGGCTCAGGCAAGGATAGCCTGATTGATGCCGTACGACCTTATCTGCCCGAGCGCGGATGCGAGGTTATCCGGCGAGTGATTACCCGCTCCAGCGAAGCGGTGGGCGAGGATGCGCTGGGTGTTTCCCATGAGCGCTTTCAGTCACTCAAGGAGGAGGGGGCCTTTGCCATGCACTGGCAGGCCAACGGCCTTGAGTACGGCATCCCGGTAGAAATCGACCAATGGCTCAATAGCGGGCGCCATGTACTGGTGAACGGCTCCCGGGGGTACCTCAAGCAGGCCCGCGAGCGTTACCCGGATTTGCTGGCGATCATGTTGTACGTCGATACCGGGGTGCTGCGTCAGCGTTTACAGGCTCGGGGTCGGGAGACGCCGGCTGAAATCAGCGACCGGCTCCAGCGCAACCAATTATTTATCGATTCAATCGATGAGCAGCAGTCTGAGCAGGTGTCAGTGCTGAACAATTCGGCTGCGCTGTCACTGGGGGTTCAAGGCTTTTTGGCGCTTATTGATGCCAGCCTGGCCCCTGCTGCCCACTCGGCATAACGGTGAGTCGAGGGCCCAAGTCTCTCTTTAAAAGGACCAGCGTTCGCCTTGAATAGTTGCGGCCACAGGGCGTTCGGCGGTCAAACGAGGTGCAACCTGATCGTTCTCTGTCATCACGGCCAGTTGTGGCATGGGGGTGAGCGGTTTGTTGTAAGTGCCGGCCAGCCCGGCAGTCTGCGCGGAGGCGGCGGGTTCAGGTTGAAAGTGGAAAACTACCAGTACGGCAAGCGCAAGGGCATTCAACAGTAAAAGAGTGCTGTTCATGGCGGTCATCTCTGAGGGCATGGACGGAATACTGTTGTTATAGCAGTGATCGTGCCAACTGATTTTTGGAATAAAACCCTTATAAATCAGTATGTTGATGGGTATTTAAAAGAGGGCTCAATTGCAAAATGCAATGATGGCTTTTTGCTGTAGTGCAAATTGCACGATATCACTGTGGCGCGTCCCGAGGGTCTCAAAAAACCTCCAGTAACCGGGTTTGCCCGCGATGGCTTTGGTGAGGTAGTTCGATACCTCGCCAATGATGCTTTCGCGAGCATGTCAGTGCTTGTCGCTACCGGCAGAACCGGGCTGCCCAGCCCGCAATTGCCTTGGGCCGCGGCGTAGCATAGGTACGCACCTTGGACGTGGACAGACCCAGGCGCACCAGTGATTCGGCAATGGTCACGGCTGCCGACACGCCATCAATCACCGGCACCCCCGTGAGCTGACGAATGCGCTCATCAAGCCCGGCCATCCCGCCACAACCCAGGCAAATCACCTCCGCCTTGTCTTCTCTGACGGCCAGTTCAGCCTGGCGAACAATGGCCTCCAATGCTTTGTGCGGTGAAGACTCAAGCTCCAGCACTGCCATGCCACTGGCCCGCACCGATGCACAGCGATCCCACAGCCCCGACAGCTTCAGACGGTCCTCAATCAGCGGGACGGTGCGATCCAGAGTCGTGACCACCGAATAAGCCCGCCCCAAAAACATCGCCGTACTCGCCGCCGCGTCAGTGATATCCACCACGGGCACATTGAGCAACTCTTGCAGCCCCTCGCGGCCATGCTCGCCGTACCCGGCCTGAATCACCGCATCGAACGGCCGGTCATAGGACATCACGCAGTCCATCACTGCGATCGCTGCCAGATAACTCTCAAAATTACCTTCGACCGATTCTGCCCCGAAGGCGGGGGTCAGACCGATGATCTCAGTGCCCGGCGCTGCCACTGCTTGTGCCTGGCGAGCGATGGCCTGGGTGATGCTGTCGGTTGTGTTGACGTTAACCACGAGAATTCGCATTGGCTCTCCTTGAAGTGAGTGGGGGCGGCCCGGATCAGGCGGGCCGCAGACGGATCAATGGCTGGCGTTCTCGACGGCAATCGATTCGCCGCTGACCTGGGCGTAGTAGGGCTGGCGCTTGGCGATAATCAGATAAAGCATTGCCGCGATGCCGGCGCCTATCAGCCAGGAGAATGGCGAGACCGTGTGGAAACCAGGTACCAGCGCCAGCACGATGGCGATGAGTGCTGCAGGAACAAAGGCGGCGACCGCACGTAAATTGACGCCATTCGAGTAGTAATACGCGCCGCTCGGGTCTTCGCTGTACAAGGCCGGCACATCGACCTGACCTTTTCGTACAAGCCAGTAATCGACCATGATCACGCCATACAGCGGGCCGAGCAGGGCGCCGAGGCCGGACAGGAAGTAAACGATCACCAGCGGGCTGTTATACAAATTCCACGGCAAGATCAGCACCGCGATGGTGGCACTGATCAGCCCGGCGCGGCGGAAGGTCAGGTACCGGGGGGTCAGGTTGCTCAGTACAAATGCCGGAGCGACAAAGTTGGCCATGATATTCACGGCCACCGTTACGATCAGGAACGCCAGGCATCCCAGCACCAGAAGCAAGGTATTGGGAATCGAGGCAATGATTTGCGTCGGGCTCTCAATGATTGTTCCATTGATCTGGAATTGCGCGCCGCACAGCAGGACAGTGATCCCGGCAAACACCAGAATATTCACGGGCAAGCCCCAGAAATTACCGACCTTGATCGTTTTGCAGCAGGGGGACGAGCGGGAAAAATCGCTGAAATTAAGGATCATCGTGCCGTAGATCGCCAGCCACAGAGCACCACCGGCAAATACATTGCGCCACATTTCAGCCGTGCTCAGTGGCTCGCGGCTCGACCAGGCGATGGTGCCGTTGGCCTGAAAATACATCCAGCCGGCAAGACAGATCACCGTCAGCAGAATCACCGGCCCGGCGAAAGCTTCATAGCGTCGGACCATTTCCATGCCATAGGCCAGGATCGCCAGTTGTACGAACCAGATCGCCACAAAACATAACCAGCCCAGGCTCGACAGGCCAAGAATCGAGTTGTGGTCATAGGCGGCAAAACCCGGATGAACCGCGATCAGCAACACGCGCAAGACCACCGAGGCCAGATACGTCTGAATGCCGAACCAGGCGATAGCGATAACTGCACGTATCAACGCCGGAATCTGTGCCCCGTGAATGCCGAAGCTAATACGGCTGATGACCGGAAAAGGCACACCGGTGCGTTGACCCATATAGCCGGACAGGTTCATGAAATTGAACACCAGCGCCGCCCCGATCCCGAGCGAAAGCAAAATCTCCCACCCGTTCAGGCCCAGCGCATACAGCCCGATGGCGAACGAGTAATTGGCAATGTTGTGCACATCGTTGGTCCACAGCGCAAAAATGCTGTACCGGCCCCAGCGCCGGCCTTCGGTTTTGGTGGGGGCCAGGTCACTGTTATGCAAGCGCGGACTGAGCGCCAGCGTTGATGCGACGCTGTCAGGAGCAGGGGTGGGGGTTGAAACCGGGGAAGGTAAATCCAGAGCGATGGTAGGGGAGAGTCTTGAACGCATTCTGGCAAGCTCCTGATACCTGCAGCGTGATGACTGTTCATGAGCACGGGCTCGACAAATCTTCGTCACGGCTAGCGAGAATCACTGGTTATGAAAGTCCGCGGTATGCCTGCTTTTTGTGGCAGGCCACGAAATAACGTGTACTTAGTTTTTGTTTGTTTTGTATACAAGTGGCGTGTGGACTTAAGCGATATTCATGCCAGACAAAAATTGTGTGCAGGTAAAAGTGAATGTTGTTCTCAGGGGTTTTTATTAATGCATTGAAAAATAAGTATTTTAATTTTCAATATTTGAGGCGGGGGGATTAAGGGGGGAAAGAGCGCGCGGACAGCTGTCAGCTTTTATTGTCAGGATGTCTGTTACTTTTTGATGCATAAAACCTGTGCGGGGATTTTTAGCGCACCGTTATGTGACATTTTGTATACGATTTTTCAGGTCGTGCTCACGCCCATGCACAGCAACGTGTCGCCACTTGCTGATCGCAGCCTCGTGCCTGGGCAGCAACGACATATTCGTGGCAGTGCAGGAGTTCTGTGGGAGCGCGGCTTGCCCGCGATGCTTCTGACAGTAAAAAGCCAACGCACGACATGACAAATAAAGCCTTGGCCGTTACCATGCACGCCGTTGATCGCACCGCACATAGCGTGCAGTGCCCATGATTTGTCTCAGTAGCTCAATTGGATAGAGCATCCCCCTCCTAAGGGGAAGGTTGCAGGTTCGAACCCCGCCTGGGACACCATATTTTTCAAAGCCTCCAGTGATCCCTGATTTTCCCGCTAATTCCCCATGGGGCAGGGCGGGTGCATCAGGCAGGCTTCAGGCAACAAAAAGCCCCGCTCAAGTTCGACTTGGCGGGGCTTTTTTGTGCGTGAGCGAATTACCCGGCAGGTGCGTCCTTGATCGGACGCACCTCAGTCCGGATCAGGCTGATGCCTTTTGACGACCAGCCTTGATCAGTACCACCACTCCCAGGATGGCGCACAGGATGGAGCCCATCAGCACGCCGACCTTCACTTCATCCACCAGATGCGGAGCACCCGGGAAGGCCAGGGCGCCAATGAACAGGCTCATGGTGAAGCCGATGCCGCACAGCAAGGCAACGCCATAGAGCTGGACCCAGTTGCTACCCTCGGGCAGTTTTGCCAGGCCAAAGCGTATGGCCAGAGCCGCCAGGCCGAACACACCCAGTTGTTTACCCAGCAACAGGCCCAGCGTGACCCCGAGCGGTACCGGGTCCAGCAGGTCGCGTGGCGAAATGCCGGCCAGCGATACACCGGCATTGGCAAAACCAAAGATGGGTACCACGGCGAAAGCGACCCACGGATGCAGTTTTTCTTCGAGGTGGAGCAGGGGCGACTTCGTCTTCTTTTCCGGATCACCCATTGGAATGCACAGGGCAAGGATGACTCCGGCCAGTGTCGCGTGGATGCCCGATTGCAGCATGAAGAACCAGAGCAGGGCGCCTGCTATGAGGTACGGGGCCAGTCGGCGTACACCGCAGCGGTTCAGCACCACCAGCACCGCAACCACAGCCACCGATGCCAGCAACATGCTGATGGACAGGCCGCTGGTGTAGAACAGCGCGATGATCAGTACCGCCCCCAGGTCATCGAGAATCGCCAGCGCCGCCAGAAAGATCTTCAACGAAACGGGAACCCGCTTGCCCAGCAGTGACAGTACGCCCAGTGCAAACGCGATATCGGTAGCTGCCGGGATGGCCCAGCCGCCGATAGTTTGCGAGTTGCCCCAGTTGATGGCGATATAGATCAAGGCCGGCAGCAGCATGCCGCCCAGTGCGGCAAAACCCGGAAGTGCGCGCTGGCTCCAGCTGGATAACTGGCCGGCAAGCATTTCACGCTTGATCTCAAGGCCCACCAACAGGAAAAAGATCGCCATCAGGCCATCATTGATCCAGTGCTCGATCGAGAGCCCGGCGAACTTGACTTGCAGAGTGGAGAAGTAAGCAGCAGACCACGGGGAGTTTGCCAGCAGCAGTGCTGCCAGGGCTGATGCCATCAGGATCAAGCCGCCCGCAGATTCCGCGGCGAAAAAGCGCGTAATAAAAGCGAGGGAGGATGCAGACTTGCGGGTGTTTGCGGCTTTATCCAGACGCGAGGGCTCAAGACTCATAGGTGTGGCGACTCCGCGATGGCGGCCCGACCTTCGCTAAATTAACCTGCCCTGCCGCGTTGTTGCGGTGGCACCCAGCGCCGGATACTACACGAAAAGGGTTGCAGCAGGTAACACCCGGGCCGTCATGGCGACGCCCTCAAGTGCATGGCGTGCATGCACTCGAGGCGGCGCTGGCCTTCATTTACGCCAGCAAACCCCGGCGCGCCAGATTCTTCATCAGTGCTGCCACCCCGAACGACCAGTGTGCGGCCTGGTCGCTACGGGTCACGCGATTGTGCAGGGCGCCCAGGCTGGTACAGGCAATGCTCACCACATCGCCTTCCTTGTGGGTGAAACCCTGGCCGGGCTGGTCGCGGTCGTCGGTGGGGGCGAACAGGGTGCCAAGGAACAACACAAATCCATCCGGGTACTGGTGGTTCTCATTGAGGGTCTGTTGCGCGAGATCGGCCGGGTCACGGCTGATCTGGCTCATGGAGCTTTTACCATTGAGCACGTAACCGTCCCGCCCTTCGACGCGCAAGGTCACTTCGCAGCGGCGTACGTCGTCAAGGCTGAAATGTTCGTCGAACAGACGAATGAACGGACCGAGTGCGCAAGAGGCATTGTTGTCCTTGGCTTTGCTCAGCAGCAGTGCACTGCGCCCCTCGAAATCACGCAGGTTGACGTCGTTACCCAGGGTTGCACCATGAATCTGCCCCCGGCTGTCGACGGCCAGCACCACTTCCGGTTCCGGGTTGTTCCAGCTGGAGCCTGGGTGGACACCGATTGCGTTGCCGCTGCCCACGGCAGCCAGAATCGGCGCCTTGGTGAAGATTTCGGCATCGGGCCCGATCCCGACTTCCAGGTACTGCGACCACATGTTCTGCTCGATCAAAACCTGCTTGAGACGCATCGCCTCGGGGGAGCCGGGGCGCAGGTCGCGCAGGTTGTCGCCGATGACTTCCTGCACCAGGCCGCGTATCTGCTCGGCCCGCAGGGCATCGCCACCGGCTTTTTCCTCGATGACCCGTTCGATCATGCTGGCGGCAAACGTTACCCCTGCCGCCTTGATCACTTGCAGGTCAGTGGGCGCCAGCAGGAAGGGTTTGGCCGGGTCGCGCTGTTCACCGCTGTTGACCAGCAGGTCCTGGACCGTGCCCAGCGAATGACCGCTGATTTCGCGCACCGCCTGTAACGGGTTTTGCTGATCCAGCAGCAGGCTCAGGGTCGGGAAGTGTGCAGTGCAGTCAATGACATCACCGTCACGAATCACAACCACCGCCGGCCCGCCGCGCTCACCTGGCAGCCACACGCGACCGATCAGGGTTGCACGCTGCCAGTCCTCAGGCAGGGAGTTCTCAACGTTCAATTGCAGCGGCTTCATAAGGTCAATCCTTGAATTCATGGTCGATCTCCCTTCTACCCCAACCTCTGTAGGAGCGAGCTTGCTCGCGAGCTCTCAAGATCAAAAGATCGCGAGCAAGCTCGCTCCTACAGGGTTCAGGGTTCCAGGGGCTTCATTGTTTAGTGGGAATGGCGCGGTGGGCCGTTTTCCGGGATCACGCGCCAGTACAGGGTGGCCGGTTCCAGGCAGCCGCCGGTGGACAACTGGCCGACCAGCTGGCGATAGAGTTCCTGCCACGGTGTTTGCGAAGGCGCCAGCGGCGGCAGCGGTTCTTGGCGACGGGCATCAAGTTCGACTTCGTCCACCAGCAAATTGACGCTGCGTGCATTGAGGTCGACGCGCAGCCGGTCGCCGGTACGCAGCAACGACAAACCGCCGCCCACTGCCGACTCCGGGGACATGTTGAGAATCGACGGGCTGGCCGAGGTGCCGCTCTGGCGACCGTCACCCATACAGGGCAGCGAGTCGATGCCGGCCTTGATCAGCGTTGAAGGGGGGGCCATGTTGACCACCTCGCCACTGCCCGGGAAACCGACGGTACCGCAGCCGCGAATCACTAGAATGCAGCGCTCATCGATGTCCAGGCTCGGGTCGTTGATCCGCGCCTGATAGTCCTCGGGGCCCTCGAACACAATGGCCCGCGCTTCGAAGCTGTTGGGTTGCAACGGATCGCTGAGGTAGGTTCTGCGAAAGGCTTCGCCCACCACCGACATTTTCATGATCGCGCTGTCGAAGAAGTTACCGCTGAGCACGATAAAACCGGCGCGATGCATCAGCGGGTCTTCGTACGAACGAATCACGTCGCGGTCGCCGGTCACGGCGTCAGCCACGATCTCGCCCATGCTGCGGCCACTCACCGAACGGCAGTCGCGGTGCAGGCGGCCCACCTTGTCCAGTTCATGCATCACCGCCGGCACGCCGCCCGCACGGTGGAAACCTTCACCCAGGTATTCACCGGCCGGCATGCAGTTAACCAGCAACGGCACGTCTTCGCCGACCCGCTGCCAGTCTTCCAGCGACAGATCGATGCCGCTGTGGCGGGCTATCGCAATCAGGTGCGGCGGGCAGTTAGTAGAAGCCCCCAGGGCCGAGGCCACGGCAATGGCGTTCTCGAATGCCGCGTGGGTCATGATGTGCGAAGGGCGTACGTCTTCACGCACCAGATCGACAATGCGCATACCGGTGGCATAGGCCATTTGCCCGCGTTCGCGATAAGGCGCCGGAATGCTCGCGCAACCGGGCAATGACATGCCCAGGGCTTCGGCCAGGGCATTCATCGACAGGGCGGTGCCCATGGTGTTGCAGTGGCCGACCGAGGGCGATGACGCTGTGGTCAGGGTCATAAACCCTTCGTAATCGATCTCCCCGGCGCTGAGCAGATTGCGCGCGTGCCAGAGCACAGTGCCCGAACCGATACGCTGGCCTTTGTGCCAACCGTCGAGCATCGGCCCGCCGGACAGCACGATGGACGGCAGGTCCGTGGTCGCCGCCGCCATCAGGCACGCGGGGGTGGTTTTGTCGCAGCCGGTGGTCAGCACCACGCCATCCAGCGGGTACCCGTGCAGCACTTCCACCAAGCCCAGGTACGCCAGGTTGCGATCCAGTGCCGCGGTCGGTCGGCGCGACTGCTCGGCAATCGGGTGCACCGGAAACTCCATCGGAATGCCGCCCGCATCGCGGATGCCATCCTTGACCCGCTTGGCCAGTTCGATGTGATGCCGGTTGCAGGGCGTCAGGTCGCTGCCGGTCTGGGCGATCCCGATGATCGGCCGCCCCGATTGCAATTCGGCGCGGGTCAGGCCCTGATTCATGTAGCGCTCGACGTACAGCGCGGTGAGATCGGCATGGCTGGGATCGTCGAACCACAGCTGACTGCGCAGGCGGCGAGGGGTTGATTCGGTCATGACAGGCTCCAGCAGATTATTCAGGCAATTGGTTGTGACGGCGTAACTGGCGGATCAGCCCGGCGTGGTCGAGTTCACCGTCACCGGCTTCGATCATGGCCTGGAACAGGCCATCCACCAGGCTGCCGACCGGCAGGCTCAGGCCCAGTTTTTGGGCCTGGGCGAGGGCAGTGCGGGTGTCCTTGAGTTGCCATTTGGCCGGGCCGCCGGGGGTGAAATCGTTGTCGAGCATGCGCTGGCCGTGCTGGCGCCAGATCGGAGAATCGACAAAGCCTCCCATCAGCGCTTCGTGGACCTTGCTCGGGTCGGCGCCGCCGCGTTCGGCCAGCAGCAGGCCTTCGGCGACGGTGGCGATGGTGCTGGCGACGATCAACTGATTGACCAGTTTTGACAGCTCGCCGGTTCCGGCCGGGCCTACGTGGACCGGACGGCCCATGGCCGCCAGCACCTCGCGCCCTTGTTCAAAGGCCGCCACTTCACCGCCGACCATGATCGCCAGGCTGGCTTCACGCGCCCCGCGCTCACCGCCCGACACCGGCGCATCGAGGTAGCGCAGCCCGAGGGCGGCGCACTGACGGGCCTGTTCGACGGCGCTGTCGACCGCAATCGAACTCATCACAATCACCAGCGCCCCGGGGGCCAATACCCGCGCAGCCCCCCCTTCGCCAAACAGCACCTCATCACAGGTCGGACCATCGCTGAGCATGCAAACCAGCACCTGTGCACCCTTTGCCGCCAGCGCCGGGGTCGACAGGATGTCGGCGCCGTGGGCCGCCAGCTCCTGGGCCTTGGCCGGGGAGCGGTTCCATGCACGTACCGGATAACCGGCCTGCAACAGATTGCGGGCCATGGGTTTACCCATGATCCCGGTGCCGATAAACGCTACGGTCGCCAGACTCATGCTTTACCTCCTGCGGCGGCTGCGGGGATGGCGGTGCCAATTTGCGACACCTTGTTGCGCGGCATCATCACCATGCCCAGGCCACCGGCGCCCACCAGTGCGGCAATCACCAGGAAGCCCGGGGTATAGCTGCCGGTTACGGTGAACAGGTAACCGGTCAGGTAAGGGCCGACAAAACCGCTGAGGTTACCGATGGAGTTGATCAGGCCAATCCCGGCGGCGGCTCCGACCCCGGTCAGCACTTGCCCCGGCACAGCCCAGAACACGTTAATGGCGCTGTACACACCCATGGCCAGGAGGATGAAACCGATAACGATGATCCATGGCTGGTTGAGCCACAGCGCCACGGCGATGGACACGGCGGCCAGCATGGCGGCACCGCCGGCATGCCAGTGGCGTTCTTGCAGGCGGTCCGAGCGACGGCTCCACCAGATCATCGCCACGGCGGCGACGGCGTAAGGGATGGCCGTGATCAGGCCGTTCTGCATCAGGCCGATCTCCAGCCCGAACGAGCCGCGGAACGATGCCAGGACCGTGGGCATAAAGAAGTTCATCGCGTTGGAGCCCGAGGTGATGCCGAAGTACACCAGCGCCAGCAGCCACACCTGGCGGTTGCACAGTGCCTTGCGGATCATCTGGCCCTTGGTCGGTTGCAGGCCCACCACCAGCGGTTTGTTGCGCTCTTCCTGTTCCAGGGTGCCGATCAGCCAGTTGCGCTGTTTGTCAGTCAGCCAATGGGCATCGGCCGGGTGGTCCGTGAGGTAGAAATAGCAGACCACACCGAGAATCACCGCGGGTACGGCCTCGACGATGTACATCAGGCGCCAGCCGACGAAGCCCCAGGCATCGCCCAGCTCCATCAGGCCCACCGACAGCGGGGCACCGATAATTTGCGCAATGGGTACGCCCAGGTAAAAGGTGGCGATCATGCGGGCGCGGTAACGGCTCGGGAACCACAGCGACAGCAGATAAATCACCCCCGGGAAGAACCCGGCTTCGGCGATGCCCAGCAATACGCGCAGGGAGATGAAATGCACCGGCGTCTGCAGGAAGCCCATGGCCCCGGCGATGATGCCCCAGGTCACCATGATCCTGGCGATCCAGACCCGGGCGCCGTAGCGGTGCAGCAGAATGTTGCTCGGCACTTCGAACATGAAGTAGCCGAGGAAGAAAATCCCGGCGCCCAGGCCATAAATGGTCTGGCTGATACCGATGTCTTCGTTCATCCGCAGGGCGGCGAAACCGACGTTATTGCGGTCCAGAAAAGCGACCACAAACAGCAGGATCAGAAAGGGGATCATGCGTTTGGTAACGCGTTTGATCGTCTGTTGTTCGATGTCCGAGACATCGGTGAGTGGAGTGGTCATATCGCACGGCCTCAGTTTTTATTGTTGTGAGTAGCGTGAACCTGTTGTGCAGTGTTCTGTAGGAGCGAGCTCTTTAAGATCAAAAGATTGCGAGCAAGCTCGCTCCTACAGGGGCAGAGTGTTATCGGGTGGCAGTGTCTTCAATATGCGCACGCACGATGGCGTCGAAATCCGCGTCGGCAGTGAAGCCCAGGGCGCGGGCGCGGGGCGCCTGGACCTTGCTTGGCCAGCTCTCGACGATGCGCTGGATGGTGGCATCCGGTTCCCAGCGAATCAGTTTGGTCACTTCCTCGCCCGCGACCCGTTGCAGCGCCGAGACCATGTCATGAACGGTGGTGGTCACGCCCGGCAGCGGGATGATCCGTTGATTGCCCAGGGTCTCTGGCGACAGGGTCATGCCCAGCAGCATTGACTCAATGATCCGCCGTGGCGAGGTCAGGTACACCTGGGTGTCCGGGCGTACCGGGCACACAGCAGGCAGCCCTACCAACGGTTCGCGGATGATTGAACTGAAGAACGTCGACGCTGCCTTGTTCGGCTTGCCGGGACGCACCGCCACCGTAGGCAGGCGCAGCACGCGGCCATCGACAAAGCCCTTGCGGGCATAGTCGGCCACCAGCAGTTCGCCCACGGCCTTTTGCATGCCGTAGGACGATTGCGGGGTGAGTACCGTGTTGTCGTCGACCACTTCCGGCAGCTCGCCACCAAATACCGCGAAGCCGCTGGCATACACAAAGCGCGGGGCGTTGCCCTGTTTGCGCAGGGTTTCGAGCAACAGCATCAGGCCATGCAGGTTGACCTGCATCCCCAGGTCGAAGTCGGCCTCGGCGGCTGAACTGACCACCGCTGCCAAATGCCACACCAGGTCCACCCCGTCGGTCACCCGGGCAATCACTTCGGGGTCGGCTACATCGCCGGTCACCAGTTCGATACGCGGGTCGACGGGGAGGTCTTCACCGGCAAAAGTGTCGAACAGCACGATGCGATCGATCGCGCGGGGGGCCTGGCCTTCAAGCGTCAGGCTGTTGAGGTCGAGCAGGCGTTGGGCCAGTTGTTTGCCGATAAAACCGGTGCCGCCAGTGATCAGAATCCGCATGTGTTGCTCCTGTTTCTTATGATTATTTTCAAGGCCTGCTGTGGGTCAGTCAGCCTGTACCGTGCGCTGGCGTTGCTCGCCAAGGCCGCTGATGCCCAGGCGTATTTCCTGCCCGGGGCGCAGGTAGACCGGCGCCGGTTTTACCCCCAGGCCCACGCCCGGCGGGGTGCCGGTGGAGATGACATCCCCCGGTTGCAGCGACATGCAGCGGCTCAGGTAAGCAATCAGGGCCGGGATCTGGAACACCATGGTGCGGGTGTTGCCGTTCTGGTAGCGCTGTCCGTCGACCTCAAGCCACAGGTCAAGCTGGTGCGGGTCGCTGATTTCGTCGCGGGTAACCAGCCACGGGCCGAGGGGGCCGAAGGTGTCAAAGCCCTTGCCCTTGTCCCAGGTGCCGCCACGTTCCAGCTGCCACTCGCGTTCGGAGACATCGTTGATCACGCAAAACCCGGCCACGTGGTCCATGGCATTGTGTTCATCGATATTGCGTCCGCCTTTGCCGATCACCACGCCAAGCTCGACTTCCCAGTCGGTCTTGGTTGAGTCGCGGGGGATCTCGACGTTGTCGTTGGGGCCGCAGATTGCGCTGGTCCATTTGCTGAACACCACCGGTTCCGATGGCACGTCCAGGCCCGACTCGGCGGCATGATCTGCATAATTGAGGCCGATGCAGATGAACTTGCCGACCTGGCCGACGCAGGCGCCAAGGCGTGGCGAACCGCTGACCAGCGGCAGGCTGGAAGGGTCGATTTTGCCTAGGGCGGCCAGGCTTGCGGCATCCAGTGCCTGGCCGGCTACATCGGCGATGTGCGCCGACAAATCGCGAATTTTGCCCTGGGCATCCAGCAGCCCCGGTTTTTCCTGACCCTTCTCGCCGTAGCGCAGTAGTTTCATAAAAACTCCTTCATCCAATAAGAAAAACTGTGTCTGCAGGAACGAGCTTGCTCGCTCCTGCAGAGGGTTTATGCATGTCAGTTACTCATCCCGCCATCAATCACCTGGGTGGTGCCGGTGGTGTAGGCGCTGGCGTCGCTGGCCAGATACAAGGCCAGGCGGGCGATTTCTTCGGCGGTGCCGATACGGCCCATGGGCTGGCGGTCGACGAATGCCTGATACACCTCGGCCTCTGTGCGGCCCTGTTCCAGCGCCTGTTGGGCAATGCGCTGGCGCAAGGACGGCGAGTCCACCGTACCGGGGCAAATGGCATTGCAGCGGATACCCTGGCGCACGTAGTCCGCGGCCACTGATTTGGTCAGGCCGATAACCGCGGCCTTGCTCGCGGTGTAAGCAAAGCGGTTGGGTACGCCTTTTACGCTGGAAGCCACCGAGGCCATGTTGATAATGCTGCCACCGCCCGCGGCCAGCATGCCGGGCAGGAAGGCGCTGATCATGCGGTACATGGCCGTGACATTGAGATCGAAGGAGAACTGCCAGGCCTGTTCGTCGCAGTCCAGCAGTGCGCCGCTATGAACGTATCCGGCGCAATTGAACAGTACGTCCACCGGGCCGACCTGCTGGCTGACAGCAGCGATGGCCGCAGGTTGCGTCACGTCCAGTTGCAACACCCGGATCCCGGGGATGTCCTGCAGGGACTGAATGTGCAGGTCGGTGGCAATGACCTCTGCGCCTGCATCACGGAACGCGAGTACCGAGGCCAGGCCGATACCCTGTGCCGCAGCGGTGATGACTACGCGTTTGCTGGCAAGATTCATGGCGGTTTCCATTGTTATTATGTGGCGCGACCGGATCACCCTAATATTGCTTCGCGATAATCGCCAATGAGATATTCTCAAGTCTCAATAACCGGAGGTTATCGGATGGCTGATGTCGGATTTAATCAATTGTGCAACTGGCTGCGTTATCGCCACTTGGTGCTTATAGACACACTGGCGCGCACGCAAAACATGCATGCCACCGCCCATGAAATGAACATCAGCCAGCCCGCGGTGAGCAAGATGTTGCGTGAGATCGAGCACCAGCTGGACTTTGAAGTGTTTGCGCGTTTGCCACGCAGCATGTCGCTGACCGACCTGGGCAGTCATGTGGCCCGGTTTGCCCAGATCGCGTTGAACGACACCGGGCAGTTTGTCGGTCAGATCAACCATTTGCGCCAGGGCGGCCATGGCCTGCTGAAAGTCGGCACCATCTATGCCGCCACCGCGCTGGCGGTTCCGGCGGCCATCGTGCGGGTCAAACAACAGTGGCCGTTGCTCACCTTGCAGGTGCTCGAGGGCACCAGCGCCAACATGCTGGCCATGCTCGAACACAAGGAACTGGACGTAGTGGTGGCACGGTTCACCCTCGACCGTCATCGTGAACTGTTTGAATTCCAGGCCCTGGCGCCGGAGCCGCTGTGCCTGGTCACGGGCAGTCAGCACCCGTTGGCCGGTGCCAGTGAAGTGCCGCTGGCCGATCTGGGCAGTTGGCCTTGGGTGATCTACCCCACCGGCACGCCGATGCGGGTACGGGTGGAGCAGGCCTTTGTCGAAGCAGGCATGCAGACCCCGGAGAACACGGTAGAAACGGTCTCCCTGCAGACCACCATGCAACTGCTGCAAACAACCCCGGCCGTGGCGATGCTGGCTGAATCGATGGCGGAGCCGGAAATCCGCGCCGGGCGCTTGACCCGTCTGGCGCTGCCATTTCCGCTGGTGCTGGCCGATTACGGGGTCATTACCCGGCGCAACGAAGTGCCCCAATGGTCAGCCAAGGCCTTTATTGACGCGCTCTTGAGCGGTCCCGATGCCTTGCGCGGAGCACCCCAGACGCCTTGATAACCCGAGGTTATTAGCCGATCGAATCATGTGATTGGGCAGCCAGCAGGACGCCAACTAGAGTGAGCTACGCTCCGTCTGTCGGGCAGGAGCGCAACCGCTCATGAGAGGCGCGTATGAGAACAATAAAAACCTACAAAACGCTGACGATTTTTTTCCTGTTCCTGATTGGCGTGGTCAATTACCTGGACCGCAGCGCCTTGTCTATCGCCAACACCACCATTCAGCACGACCTGGCAATCAGCCCCATGCAGATGGGGGTGATGCTCTCGGCCTTTTCCGTGGCCTACGCCTTTTCGCAGTTACCCCTTGGCGCCTTGATCGACAAACTCGGCAGCAAGCTGGCGCTGGGCGGATCGCTGGTCGTGTGGTCGGTGGCGCAGGCGGCTTTCGGCCTGTTCAGCAGCTACGGGCATCTGGTGGGGCTGCGGGTATTGCTGGGGATTGGCGAGGCGCCGGTATTTCCTTCGGCAGCCAAGGCCCTGTCCGAATGGTTCGACACCCAGGAGCGTGGCACGGCCACCGGCTGGGTCTGGTCATCGACCTGCATCGGGCCATGCCTGGCGCCACCGTTGCTGACCGTATTCATGGTCCATCTGGGCTGGCGCGGGATGTTCATCCTCACCGGAATCATGGGGCTGTTGCTGGCACTGTGCTGGTTCAAATTCTACAAAAGCAAAGCCCAGTACATGGCTGAGACGGGCCGTGCCGAGCCGGTGGCGGTGCAACAGCACAAGGCGCCGAAGGTGGCCTGGACCTCACTGTTCAGAGACCGCAACACCTGGGGCGCGTTTCTCGGATTCATGGGCGTTATTTACATGATTTGGCTCAACCTTACCTGGTTGCCCGGTTACTTTGAGCGCGAGCACGGCCTGGACCTGTACCGCACGGCCTGGGTGGTATCACTGGCTTATCTGTTCGGCGCAGTGGGCACCATCGTTGCGGGCAAATGCTGCGACCGTCTGGTGGCGCGCGGAATGCGGGTTTTGGCCAGTCGCAAGCTGATGGTCATCCTGGGCCTGCTCGGCGGGGCGCTGTTCACCCTGATCGTCGCCTTCACCACCAACGTGGTGGCGTGTGTGGTGCTGCTGTGCCTGACCATGTTCTTCATAAATATCTCAAGTGCCACGGCGTGGATGATCGTCAACACCATCGTGCCTTCGGAGCGGGTGGCGTCGTTCGGTTCGATCCAGAACTTTGGCGGATACCTGGCAGGCTCCGTGGCGCCGATCCTGACCGGCTTCAGCGTGCAGCAGAGCGGCTCGTTTTCCACGGCGTTTGTGATCAGTGCGGTGGTGGCGGTGTGTTCAGCGTTTGCATACTTCGCGCTGCTCAAAGAGCCGGGTATACCCGTAGAACCGCGGGCCAAGCACGATGGCGCACCAGCAGTGGCCTAAAAGCGAACCTCTGTAGGAGCGAGCTTGCTCGCGATCTTTTAATCGCAAGCGACGCGGTATTGCCAGCTCCCACAGACATGTCCCCGCCATCAATGAAAGTTTTGTAAGAAACGGCCGAATTAATTTTCGCAACGTGCCGTACGGCTAAGCTGATCTCTGCCTGTCACTGGTGAGTAAAGCGCGTGAAAAAAAGCCGACAACACAAGACTGCATGGGCGCTTGGCGTTCTGCTCCTGATTTGTATCGCCGTGGGCCTGTGGTTTTACCTTTCGCACGGGCAGCCTGAAAAACTGCCTCCCGTGCGTGGTGAGCCCGTAGCCGCCAGTGCCGTGGTGCTGCAAGACGTGCCGGTCTTTATCGATGCCCTGGGTACCGTGACCCCGACCCAAAGTGTCACGGTCATCACTCAGGTCGACGGCATTCTGGCGACGGTGGAGTTCAAGGAGGGCCAGCGGGTACGCAAGGGGCAGGTGATCGCCCGGATCGATGACCGTGCACTCAAGGCTCAGTTGGCTCAGGCCAAGGGGGTACTGGCCCACGATCAGGCCGTGTTGAGCAATGCCCAGCGCGATCTGCTGCGTTACCGCGAATTGATCAAGGCCGGTTCCATCAGCCAGCAAACCCTCGATACCCAGGTTTCCACCGTGGCCCAGCAAGCAGGCACGGTGGCCGCCGATCTGGGCAGCGTGCAGAACCTCGAAGTACAGCTCAGTTATTGCACCATCACCTCACCGGTAGACGGTGTGGTCGGTTTACGTCAGGTCGACCCCGGTAACTATGTGACCACCGCCAGCACCACCGGGATTGCGGTGATTACCCAGATGGTTCCAGCCACGGTGGTATTTGCCGTCCCTGAAGATGACCTGGGTGCGATCAATCAGGCCATGACGGCCGGCCAGGTCACAGTGCTGGCCTATGACCGCAACAAGCACAAGCTGTTGGCCAGCGGTCACTTGCTGGCGCTGGACAATCAGGTCGACACCAGCACCGGCACGATCAAGGTCAAGGCGCAGTTCAATGAGGCGGGCAGCGCCCTGTTCCCCAATCAGTTCGTCAATGCGCGCCTCCAGGCCGATACCCTGAGCCAGGTGCCGGTGGTGCCGACCCGGGCAATTCAGCATGGCAGCAAGGGCGATTTCGTGTTTGTGGTCACGGGTAACAAGGCCAGTCTGCGCACTATCAAGTCCGGCCCGGCCATGGGCGATGTAACCGCGGTTCTGGATGCCGGGGTCAAGTCCGGGGAGCAGGTGATCACCGAGGGCGCCGACAAACTGGATGACGGTTCGGCTGTCAAAGTAGTCGCCCAGTGAGGCCGGTCCGATGAATATCTCGCGGCCTTTTATCGAGCGCCCGGTTGCCACCTGCCTGTTGATGGTCGCCGTGTTGCTGCTGGGGATTCTGGGCTATCGTCTGCTGTCGGTGTCGGCCTTGCCGGAAGTGGATTACCCGACCATCCAGGTGTTTACCCAATACCCTGGCGCCAGCCCGCAGGTCATCAGCTCCTCGATCACCGCGCCCCTTGAGCGTCAGCTGGGGGAAATGCCCGGCCTCAAATCCATGAGCTCCACCAGCTCCGATGGCGCCTCGGTGGTGACCTTGCAGTTTGATCTGGCGTTGTCGCTGGACGTCGCCGAGCAAGAAGTACAGGCGGCGATCAACGCGGCGGGGACTTTCTTGCCGGCCAACCTGCCGTACCCGCCGGTCTACAGCAAGGTCAACCCGGCGGATGCGCCCGTGCTGACCCTGTCCCTGACATCCGATGTGTTGCCGCTGACCAAGATCGAGGACCTGGCCGATACCCGGCTGGCGCAGAAAATCTCGCAAATCAGCGGCGTCGGCCTGGTCACCATCAGCGGAGGACAGCGCCCGGCCGTGCGGGTTGAGGCCAACACCTCGGCACTGAACAACCTGGGCCTGTCACTGGATGATTTGCGCACCTCGCTGGGCAACGCCAACGTCAATCAGGCCAAGGGCAGCATCGACGGCAAGTTTCAGGCGTACTCCATCGGCGCCAACGACCAGTTGCAATCGGCCGAAGAGTATCGCGACCTGGTGATTGCCTATAAAAACGGCGCACCGATTCGCCTGTCGCAAATCGCCAGCTCGACCCAGGGCCCGGAGAACCCGCGTCAGGCCGCCTGGACCAACGAAACGCCGTCGATTGTGCTGAGCATCCAGCGCCAGCCCGGGGCCAACGTGATTGAGGTGGTCGACCGGGTGCAACAACTGCTGCCCAAGCTGCGTGCCAGCCTGCCGGGCACGCTCAAGGTGGCGGTGCTCACTGACCGCACCCAGACCATTCGCGCCTCGGTCACGGATGTGCAATACGAACTGGGTGTGGCCGTCGTGCTGGTAGTGCTGGTGATTTTCCTGTTTCTGCGCAATGTACCGGCCACGATCATCCCCGCGGTGACCGTGCCGCTGACCTTGCTCGGCACCCTGGCGGTGGCCTATGCGCTGGGTTTTTCACTGAACAACCTGACGCTGATGGCCTTGACCATCGCCATAGGTTTTGTGGTGGACGATGCCATCGTCATGATCGAAAACATCACCCGCTACATCGAGGCCGGAGACACGCCGCTGCAAGCCGCGCTCAAGGGCTCGGAACAGATCGGTTTCACCATTATTTCGCTGTCCCTGGCCCTGATCGCGGTGATGATCCCGCTGTTGTTCATGGGCGATGTGGTGGGGCGGCTGTTTCGCGAATTTGCCATGACCGTGGCCGTGACCATCGTGATCTCGGCCCTGATCTCGCTGACACTGACGCCGATGATGTGCTCGCGCATGCTCAAGGTGCATACCGCAGAGCGTAAAGAGGACTTTTTTGACCGGATCAACCGCCACTATGTGCGCGGGCTCGACTGGGTGCTGGCGCATCGTACCCTGGCGCTGTGCTCGGTGGTGCTGACTGCACTGCTGACCCTGATGACCCTGGTGCTGCTGCCCAAAGGCTTTTTTCCCGAGCAGGACACCGGCCTGATTCAGGGGATTTCCCAGGCGGCGCCGACCATTTCGTTCCAGCAGATGCAGGTCGAGCAACAGCGTCTGGCGTCGCGAATCCTGCGTGATCCGGCGGTGTTGAGCCTGTCTTCGTTTGTCGGCATCGACCAGACCAACCCCACGATCAACCAGGGCAACCTGCTGATCAACCTCAAGCCACGGGGCGAGCGCGACAGCAGTGCCGTGGTGATTCGCCGGCTGTCCGATGCCAACGCCGATGTGGCCGGGATTCGCCTGTACCTGCACTCGGTGCAGGACCTGACCCTGGATGCCACCGTGGCTACCACCAGCTATCAACTGGGCTTGCAGGCTACCGACCCGGACGTGCTGGAACAGTGGACCGGCACGATGATCGCGGCGATCAAGAAAGACCCGATGTTCACCGATGTGCAAAGCCAGGCCATGCAGTTTGGCAATCAGATCCAGTTGAATTTCGACCGGGCCACCGCCTCGCGCCTGGGCATCACCCCGCAGGCCATAGACGATGTGCTGTATGACGCGTTCGGCCAGCGCCAGGTGTCGACCATCTATACCCAACTCAACCAGTATCACGTGGTGATGGCCACCGACCGGCCGCCGAAAAATCTGGCTGACTTGCTCACCGGGCTCTACGTCAATATCCCCGGTGGTGGTGTGGCGCCGCTGTCGAGCATGGCAACGATGCAGGTCGAACGGGTGCCGCTGACCATCAACCGCCTGGGGCAATTCCCCTATGCCGATATCTCCTTCAACCTGGCCCCCGGCCAGACCCTGGGCGCGGCGGTTACCCGGCTCCAGGCAATAGAACAACAGGTGCAATTACCGGCGTCGTTGCAAGCCTCCCTGCAAGGCGCGGCCGCCACGTTTGAGGCGTCATTGTCCAATCAGGTGTTGCTGGTGCTGGCGGCGGTCGTGGTGGTGTACCTGATGCTGGGGATTCTCTACGAGAGTTTCGTGCACCCGATCACCATCCTCTCGACCTTGTTGTCGGCGGCCCTCGGTGCGTTGCTGGCGCTGATGATTACCGGCACCCAGTTCGACATCATCGGCCTGATCGGCATCGTGCTGTTAATCGGCATCGTGATGAAAAACGGGATCATGATGGTCGACTTCGCCCTGGAACTGGAGCGCAAGGACGGGTTGAGCCCGGTGAATGCGATACGCCAGGCGGCGGAGCTGCGTTTCCGTCCGATTCTGATGACCAGCATGGCCTCGCTGTTCGGCGCGGTGCCGTTGGCCCTGGGCACCGGCATCGGTTCGGAACTGCGCCATCCGCTGGGGATCGCGATCATCGGCGGGCTGTTGCTCAGCCAGTTGCTGACGCTGTTTTCAACCCCGGTGATCTTTCTCGCCATGCATGACCTCGGCCAGCGCCTGAGCGGTCGGCGTGCGGGCAGGGCGGACTGATGCGATGAACCTCAGCGCGCCCTTTATCAAGCGTCCGATAGCCACCACCCTGTTGGCCATTGGTTTGGCACTGTTTGGCGCGCTGGCGTTCAAACTGCTGCCGGTGGCGCCATTGCCGGAAGTGGATTTCCCCACCGTCAGTGTCAGTGCCAAGTTGCCGGGGGCCGATCCGCATACCGTTGCCACCTCGGTAGCGACCCCGCTGGAGCGTCAGTTCGGGCAGATTGCCGGGGTCACCCAAATGACTTCCTCCAGCACCCTGGGTTCGACCCGGATCAACCTGCAGTTCGACCTCAGCCGCGACATCGATGGTGCCGCCCGGGATGTGCAGGCGGCGATCAACGCCGCCCGCACCAACCTGCCCAGCGACCTGTCCGGCAACCCGACCTACCGCAAGGTCAACCCGGCGGATTCGCCGATTCTGATCATCAGCCTGACCTCTGACAGTGCGACCCCGGGGCAGATGTACGACGTGGCCTCGACCTTGCTCGAACAGCGGCTGTTGCAAACCGCCGGTGTCGGCGATGTAACCGTGGGCGGCGGCGCCTTGCCTGCGGTACGGGTCGAGCTCAACCCCGATCGCCTCAACCATTACGGCATCAGCCTGGAGCAAGTGCGGCAAGTCATCGCCGCCGCCAACGTCAATCTGCCCAAGGGCACGATTGAAATCGGCCCGCAGAACCACGTGCTGGCAGCCAATGACCAGCTCTACAACGCGGCGGATTATGGCGCTCTGGTGGTCAAGCAGAACAACGGTGACCTGGTGCGTATCAGCGACCTGGGGGACGTGCGCGAGGACGTTGAAGACCTGCGCAACTTCGGCCTCTACAACGGTCAGCCCTCGGTACTGCTGGTGATCTTTAAACAGCCGGGCGCCAACGTGATCGACACGGTGGATGCGGTCAAGGCCGAGCTGCCGTTCCTGCAACAGTCGATCCCGGCGTCGATCAGGCTCAATATTCTGATGGACCGCACCACCACCATTCGCGCCTCGTTGCTGGATGTGGAACTGAGCCTGCTGGCCTCGATCATTCTGGTGACGCTGGTGACCTTTGCGTTCTTCCGTGACTGGCGCAGCACCCTGGTGCCTGCCATCGTCGTGCCGCTGTCGCTGCTGGGTACGTTCGGGGTTATGTATTTTCTGGGCTACAGCCTCAATAACCTGTCGCTGATGGCGCTGACCATCGCCACCGGGTTTGTGGTGGATGACGCCATCGTGGTGGTGGAAAACATCATGCGCCATCTTGAGCGTGGCGAGTCGCGGGTTCAGGCGGCGCTGGCGGGTGCCAAGGAAGTGGGCTTTACCGTGCTGACCATCAGTGTGTCGCTGGTGGCGGTGTTTATTCCGCTGCTGTTGATGGGCGGGATAGTCGGGCGGCTGTTTCGCGAATTCTCGGTCACGCTGTCGGTGTCGATCGCCGTGTCCATGCTGATCTCGCTGACTGTCACGCCAATGCTGGCCGCAGTCTTGCTGCGCACTGCGCCGCAGTCCGGCCATTCAGAGAGGTCGCAGGGCTCGCGGTTTCATCGTTTCTATGACCGCACCCTGGGCTGGGTGATCGACCACTCCCTGCTGATGGGCCTGGTCACGGTACTGGTTATTGGGCTGGCGGGGGTGCTCTACGTACTGGTGCCCAAGGGCTTCTTCCCCCAGGAAGACACCGGGCGCCTGAGTGGCAGCATCATGGCTTCGCAAAGCATTTCTTTCGGCGCGATGCAGAAGGACTTTCTCGAAATCAACCGCAAGGTCATGCAGAACCCCAACGTCGAGGCCGTGGGTGGATTTGTCGGCGGTGCGGGCGGCGGTGGCGGTTCAGTCAACAGCGGGCAGATGTTTATCTCACTCAAGCCCCTGGGTGAACGCAAGGACAGTGCCGACCGGATCATTGGCCAGATACGCCAGCACCTGGGGGATATGCCGGGCACCCGGATGTACCTGCAATCGGTGCAGGACATCACTGTGGGCGGGCGCCAGAGCGGCGCGCAATACCAATACACCATGACCGCCGACGACCAGAGCACCCTCGACGAATGGGTGCCCAGGGTGGTGGCGGCGCTGCATAAATTGCCGCAGCTGACCGATATCAATACCGACCAGCAAGACAACAGCCTGGAAGCCAATGTGCAGATCAATCGCGATGCCGCATCACGGCTGGGGGTCAGCATGTCGGCGATTGACCAGACCCTGTACGACGCGTTCGGGCAACGTCAGGTGTCGACCATTTACCGCTCGGCCAACCAGTACCACGTGGTGATGGAAGTCGCGCCGCAATATTGGGCCGACCCCTCGGCCCTCAAGTCGATCTACCTGCCCCAGGGCAGCGCGACCGCGAGCAAAACCGGCACCGCGCCCAACCTGGCAGACACTGCCAACGCGACCCTGATTCCTTTGTCGGCGGTGGCTCAGCAGTCGATTGCCCGTACCGCGATTTCCATCAGCCACCAGGGCACCTTTCCTGCGGTGACCGCTTCTTTCAACCTGGCGCCGGGGGTGTCAATCGGGGAGGCCACCGCACTCGTGGATGACGCGGTGGCGCAGCTGCGAATGCCCGCCAGTGTGGTCGGGCAATTCGCCGGTACGGCGCAGGTGTTTCAATCGTCGGTTTCCAGTGAGCCGCTGCTGATTCTGGCCGCGATCATTTCGGTGTATCTGGTGCTGGGGATTCTCTACGAGAACCTGGTTCACCCGCTGACCATCCTTTCGACCTTGCCCTCGGCCGGGGTCGGGGCGCTGATTGCCTTGCTGCTGACCGGCACAGAGCTGTCGATCATTGCACTGGTGGGGGTCATTTTGCTGATCGGTATCGTCAAGAAAAACGCCATCATGATGATCGACTTCGCCATTACCGAACGCAAAGAGCAGGGGTTCAGTGCCAAGGAAGCAATTCGCAGCGCCTGCCTGATACGTTTCCGGCCGATCATGATGACCACCCTGGCGGCGATTCTCGGTGCCTTGCCGCTGGTGCTGGGCAGCGGCTATGGCTCGGAATTGCGCCGCCCGTTGGGGATTTCGATTATTGGCGGGTTGCTGTTCAGCCAGGTGCTGACGCTGTACACCACCCCGGTGATTTACCTCTGGCTGGACCGTGTGTCACAGCGTTTGCGTCGGGCGCCCAAGGAGACAACCCCATGAATCTCAGACCGCTGCTGTTGGCCGCCACCATTTGCCTTGCGTTGGGCGGCTGCATGGTGGGCCCGGACTATCAGAAACCGGCGATGCAATTGCCCATGGACTTCAAGGAAGGCCTGCAATGGCAGAGGGCAGTGGCCAACCCGCAAGGCGCGCTGGCCAGTCAATGGTGGCTGGAGTACCGCGATCCGCTGCTCAATGACCTGATCCAGCGCTCGGCCACCGCCAACCAGTCGATAGTTGCGGCCGAAGCGGCGTATCGACTGGCCATGGCGCAGGTCTCATCCAGCCGCGCCGGTTTGTGGCCGACCCTTGGCGTGGGCTTGTCCGGATCGCGGGGGACGGCAGGCAGCAGCACCGGTACCAGCACCAGCTCCACTTCCGCAGTGGCGAATTCGGTCAGCGCCACCTTGACCGCCAGCTGGGAGCCGGACCTGTGGGGCCTGGTGCGCCGGGGCATCGAGTCGAGCAACGCGGCTGCCCAGTCCTCCGACGCTTTGCTGGCCGGGGTGCGCCTGTCGATCAGCGCCAGCGTCGCCAGCAATTACCTGGCCCTGCGCCAACTGGACATCGACGTCGGCCTGTTGCAGCAACAGCAACAAATCAACCAGAAACTGCTCGACATGATCCAGGCTCAATACCAGCAAGGCACTGCCGCCAATGACCAGTTGCTGCAGGCCCAGGACCAACTGAGCACGGTGGTAGCCGCCCTGCAAACCGCCCAGCGTTCGCGTGAACAGTACGAACATGCGCTGGCGGTGCTGGTGGGGGTAGCGCCCTCGCAGTTCAGTGTGGCGCCCAAGGGGCAATACGCGTTTGTGGTGCCGCGTCCGCCGTTAACTCTGCCCTCCAGCCTGCTACTGCGCAGGCCCGATGTGGTTTCTGCCGAACGCACGGCGGCAGCGGCCAATGCCAAAATCGGCGTGGCACAAGCAGCGTTTTTCCCGACCCTGGACCTGACGGCCGAAGCCGGGTTTCGTGGCAGTGCATTGGGCGGCTTGTTCAGTGTGCCCAACCGCATCTGGACCCTGGGCCCGGCCCTGGCCGAAACCATTTTTGACGGCGGTGCGCGGGAAGCGGCAGTGCAACAGGCGCAGGCCAGTTATGACCAGGACGTGGCCAACTACCGCGGAACCGTGTTGTCAGCCTTGCAGAATGTCGAAGACAACCTGTCGGCGATCAACCACCTGCAGGTACAGGCAGACACCTACCAGCAGATATATCAGCGCAATCAACAATTGTTCGGCAGCCAGCAAGCCCAGTTGAAAGCAGGGACCGTGAGTCAGCTCAACGTCCTGACCCAGCAATTGATTCTGTTGCAGACCGAGCAAAACCTGCGCGACACCCAGGCCCAGCTGAGCCAGGGCAGCGTGGCCCTGATCCAGAGCCTGGGAGGCGGCTGGCAGACGAAAGCGCAACCGTAAACCCGACCCATAGGAGCGAGCTTGCTCGCGAGCTCTTCAAGGGCTCGCGAGCAAGCTCGCTCCTACGGGGTTATGGGGTTGCTCTAACCCGGTGACTGCAACGCCTGCGCGCCGTCGGCCTGCTTGCCCGCCCTGGCCGAACGCATCAGCATCAAGGCACCAATCAATGCCGTTACCGCCAGAAAGTACATACCGGCATGGGGGTTATTGAACTGCTGTTCGGCCCAGGTTTTCACCGTTGGCGCGAGGAACCCGCCGAGGTTGCCCAGGGCGCCGATCACCGCAATCCCGCTGGCCGCTGCTGCACCACCAAGAAAGCGGGTCGGCAGGGTCCAGAACAACGGTTGCACGGTGATGAACCCGGCCGCCGCCAGGCAGAACGCCAGGATTACCAGTGGCAGGCTGGCGCTCAGGGTCGAACCGACCATGCCCACGGCCGCCAGCGTCAGCATGATCGCCGCGAAGCGGGTTTGCTGGCCTTTACGGTCAGCATGCCGGGTCACGGCATACAGCACGCACACCGTGGCAATCCACGGGATGGAGGTCAGCAGGCCAACCTTCAGGCCAATGCCGGTCCCCAGCAGTTCGGCGATCCGGGTCGGTAGATAAAACAGCACGCCATACACGCTGACCTGAATCGTGAAGTAGATCAGGGTGAAGTACAGGACCTTGGGGTTGATCAGCGCGGCGCGCCACGAAGACGGGCCTTTATTGGCTTTGAGTTGTTGTTCTTTTTCAAGCTCGTGCTCGATGGCTGCCTTTTCATCGCGGCTCAACCACTTGGCATCCCGCGGTTTGTCGGTCAGGTAAAAGAACGCAAACACGCCGATGATCGAGGCCGCGAGGCCTTCGGTGACAAACATCCATTGCCAGCCGGTGAGGCCGAACTGGGCGGTCTCCAGCAGCCAGCCCGACACCGGGCCGCCCACCATCAACGACACCGGCACCCCGAAGTAGTAAATGCCATAGGCCGAACCGCGCTGGTTCTGCGGGAACCAGTAGGTCAGATACAGCACCACGCCCGGCGACAGGCCGGCTTCGGCCACGCCCAGCAGAAAGCGCAGGATGTAGAAGCTGGTTTCGTCGTGGGCAAACATCATGGCGGCCGAGACCAGGCCCCAGGTGACCATGATCCGGCTCAGCCAGATACGCGCGCCGACCTTGTGCAGCATCAGGTTGCTGGGCACTTCAAACACGGCATAGCCAATAAAGAAAATACCCGCGCCCAGCGCAAACGCGGCGTTGCTCAGGCCGGTGTCCGCCTGGAAGGCATGTTTGGCAAAACCAATGTTGGAACGGTCGATGATCGCCATGGCGAACATCAGGGCGACAAAGGGCAGGATGCGCCAGCGGATTTTGCTGAGCGCCTGTTTCAACGCGGGGTTAGACATGAAGTGCTCCAATTGTTTTTTTTTGTGGAGTGCAGCGACATAGGTCCAGCAGTTACAGCTTTTTCAGGGCCGCCCGGGCATAGGCAGCGACCACCACAAAGCAACCCATCGGTAGCAGATAGGCCACGGCAGTTGAGGAGTGATCGGCCACCAGTCCCATCACGTAAGGCAGCAGCGCGCCGCCGACAATGGCCATGATCATGAATGAACTGCCGCGCTTGGTATGGGCGCCGAGGTTTTTCACGCCCATGGCGAACAGGGTCGGAAACATGATCGACATAAAGAAAAATATGGCCACCAACGCCACTACCGAGATGCCTTCGAACCCCATCACAACCACAGCACTGAGCACCACGTTGATCAATGCGTAAATCAGCAACAGGCGCTGGGCATTGACCCGGCCCATCAGCCAGGTGCTGAAAAAGCGGCCAAACATGAAGCTGAGCATTGCCACTGACAGCAAGTACGCCGCTTGCTGGCTGCTCATCTGTGCCCAGTGTTCGGTGACGTAGTTGATGAAGAACGCGCCGACGCCAACCTGTGCGCCGACATAAAAGAACTGGGTGATGACCCCGGTGACAAACTCGCGGTGCTGCCACAGGGTTTTGGCGTTGTGTTGCTGGACTTGCGCTTCCTGTTCACGCAAGTCGGGCAGCGGGGTGCGGGCGATCAATACCGCAACCAGCAGCACCATTGCGGCAATCACTAGGTAGGTCATTTGCAGCGACTGGGTGGTGTCGACACTGTTGGCACCGCTGAAGAACAGCGCGCCGCCAATCAGCGGCCCGAAAAACTGCCCCAGGCCGTTGAACGATTGCGCCAGGTTCAGGCGTCGTTCTGCTCCGGCCGGTGAACCGAGCACCGTGGCATAGGGGTTGGCTGCGGTTTCCAGGCAGCCCAGGCCACAGGCAATCACAAACAGCGCGAACAAGAAGAACTGAAAGCTCTGTGCGGCGGCGGCCGGCATGAACAGCAACGCGCCGGTGGCGTAGAGGCACAGACCGAGCAGGATGCCCGCCTTGTAGCCGTATTTATCCATCAGCAAACCGGCGGGCAGGGCGATCAGAAAATACGCCCCGAAGTACGCGCTTTGCAGCAAGCCCGACTGCGCTTTGCTGACGTGCAGGGTTTCCTGAAAGTGCTTGTTCAGCACGTCCAGCAGGCCATAGGACAGGCCCCAGAGAAAGAACAGGCAGGTCACCAGAATCAGTGCCCAGCGGTAGGACGTAACGCCCCGGGAAACCGGTGCTGTTGCGACGTTCGAGTGCTTGAGTGACATGGCGCATCTCCTTTTTATTGTTTTTAGAGCGGTGTATCTGCCGGCATGAATCACCAAATCACCTGTAGGAGCGAGCTCTTCAAGATCAACAGCTCGCGAGCAAGCTCGCTCCTACAGGGTCAGGTGAAGCTGAGGATTCGGGTCATTGGTGCCCACCTCTCTGTCTATTGTTTTAGAGCGATGTATCTGCCGGCATGAATCACCGAATCACCTGTAGGAGCGAGCTTGTCTCGCGATCTTTTGATCTTGAAAGCTCGCGAGGCAAGCTCGCTCCTACAGGGGGTGTGTGCATCAGGTGAGGCTGAAGATTCGGGTCATGGGTGCCCACTTCTCTGTCGGTTGTGTCCATGGCGTACGTTGCTGAAAGCGCCACATCAGCGCTTCCCATTGCTGTACCCGGGCATCGCTGGCGCTGGCCTGTTCAAACGCCAGGGAATTGAAGTCAGGCGCGGTGTCCATGACCATGAACAGCCGTGTACCCAACCTCCAGATCTGCATGTCGAGCACCCCGTACTGGCGCAGGTGTGCGCTGATCTGTGGCCAGATCTGTTGATGCAAGCGTTCGTACTCGGCAATCAGCGCCGGGTCGTCGATCAGGTCCAGGGCCAGGCACTGGCGGTTCATGTCAGGGCCCGGTCGAGGTGGGTGTAGCCGCCATCCACCACCAGCCATTGGCCGGTGGTGTGGGAGGCGCGCGAGGACAGCAGAAACAGCACGCTGTCGGCGATTTCTTCGCTGGTGGTCATGCGCTGGCCGAAGGGGATTTTTTCGACGATGCTCGCCAGCTTGGCCTCGGAGTCGGCAAAGGTGTTGATCCAGCGCTCGTAGAGCGGGGTCATGACTTCGGCCGGGATCACGGCATTGACCCGGATGCCGTCAGCCAGTAAAGAGGTGGCCCATTCCCGGGTCAGTGACAGTTGCGCACCTTTGGCCGCGGTGTAGCCGCTGGTGCCGCCTTGCCCGGTGAGGGCGGTTTTGGAACTGATATTGACGATGGAACCGCGGGTAGCACGCAGCGCGTCCACGCACAGGTGGGTCATCAGGTAGTAGTGGATCAGGTTTTTTTCCAGCGATTCGACGAACGCCGAACGCCCGGCTTCAAGCCCCACGCTATCGTTGACCCCGGCGTTATTGACCAGCCCGTCGATGCGCCCGAAACGCTGTAACACGCTGGCCACGGCGGCGCGGCAGGCGTCTTCATCGCGCAGTTCGACCTGAATGAACAAACTTTGCGAGCCACGCTGATCCAGTTCCCGCGCCAGTTCATCGGACAGCGGACTGTGGCCGAAAATCACCGGGATCGCGCCTTCGTCAGCCAGACCCAAAGAGATGGCCGCGCCGATACCCGAGCCGCCGCCGGTGACGATAAAAACCTTGTCCTGCAGGTACAGATTCATTGTTTCACTCCTTTAATCCCATAGATGGCGCAGGCATTGCCCCCCCGAATCGCGGCTTGCTGCGACGTGCTCAAACGGTGCAATACGCTGTCGACCAGGCTGCAGGTGTCGGCGTATTTACTCGCCAGCAGGCACACCGGCCAGTCCGAGCCGAACATCAGGCGTTCGGGGCCGAACAGTTGCAGTGCGGTTTCCAGGTAGGGGGTCAGTTGCGCGCTTTGCCAGTCCTGCCAATGGGCTTCGGTGATCAGCCCCGACAGCTTGCAACTGACATGGGGCAGGGCGGCCAAGGGGGCGAGTTGCCGGGCCCAGGTTTTTAAATCGTTGGCCTGCACATCGGGTTTGCCCAAGTGATCGAGCACCATGGCGTGCTGGTCGTGCTGTTGGCACAAGGCTGTTGCAGCGGGTAAATCCGCAGCTTTGATCAGCACTTCATAGACCAGCCCCTGGCGTTGCAAGGTGTTCAACCCCCGGCTAAACGCCGGGTTTTGCATGAAGTCAGCCGGCGAGGGTTCGTCTTGCAACTGATGACGAAAGCCTCGCAGGGCAGGCGCTTGCGCCCAGCGTTCCAGCGACTGTTCAAGGTCGGCGGCGCACAGGTCGACCCAGCCCACCACGGCGTGAATCCACGGGTAGCGTTCAGCCAGTGCCAGCAACTGATCGGTCTCTGTTTCGCAGGCCCGGGCTTGCACGGCAATGCAGCCGTCGAACCCGGCTGCGTCCAGCAACGGGCGCAGGTCAGCGGGCTGGAAATCCCGGCGCAAACCGGTCATGTCGTGGCCCATCCAGGGATAGGCCGCAGCGTCATAGCGCCAGAAGTGCTGGTGCGCATCGAGGCGAAGTAAGGACGACATTATTATTGTTCTCCGTCCGCTGGTTTAGCCCCGATACCGGTACTGCTCGCGGGACGCGGCCTTCATCTGGATCGAGAACCCCGGTGCCTGTGGCGGCATATACGCCGCGTTGCGAATCACGCACGGGTCTTCAAAGTGCTCGTGCAAGTGATCGACAAATTCCACCACCCGGCCTTCATGGGTACCGGCCATACACAGGTAATCGATCATCGACAGGTGCTGTACGTATTCGCACAGGCCAACCCCGCCGGCGTGCGGGCACACCGGCAAGTTGTACTTGGCGGCCATCAGCATCACGGCCAGTACTTCGTTGACCCCGCCCAGGCGGCAGGCATCGATCTGCACCACATCAATCGCTTCACGCATGATCAGTTGCTTGAACACGATGCGGTTCTGGCACATCTCGCCGGTGGCCACTTTGACCGGGGCCACGCCCAGGCGGATTTTGCGGTGGCCTTCGACGTCGTCCGGGCTGGTGGGCTCTTCGATAAACCACGGGTTGGCGAACGACAGTTCACGCACCCAGTCGATCGCGGTATCGACTTCCCAGACCTGGTTGGCGTCGATCATCAACTGGCGGTCCGGGCCCAGCACTTCACGTGCAATGCGTACGCGGCGAATGTCGTCCTGCAGGTCGTGGCCGACTTTGAGTTTGACGTGGGAGAAACCGGCATCGACCGCTTCCTGGCACAGGCGGCGCAGCTTGTCGTCGGCATAGCCCAGCCACCCGGCCGAGGTGGTGTAGCAGGGGTAGCCGTTGGCTTGGAGCAGTGCCAGGCGCTCGGCTTTGCCGTGGGCGCGTTCGCGCAGCAAGGTCAGGGCTTGCGCGGGGGTGATGCAGTCGGTGATGTAACGGAAATCAATGCAGCGCACCAATTGCTCGGGGCTCATGTCCGCCACCAGGCGCCATACCGGCTTGCCCTCGGCTTTGGCCCACAGGTCCCAGGCGGCGTTGACCACCGCCCCGGTGGCCAGGTGAATCGCGCCCTTGTCGGGGCCGATCCAGCGCAGTTGGCTGTCGCTGGTGACGTGGCGCCAGAAACGCCCCATGTCTTCGGCGATCCACTCCAGCTTCAACCCCACCAGCAGGCTGGCCAGGGCCTTGATCGAAGCGCAGCAAATTTCGTTGCCGCGGCCGATGGTGAAGGTCAGGCCGTGGCCTTCCAGGCCCGGGGTATCGGTGTCGAGAATCACATAGGCCGCGGAGTAGTCCGGGTCCGGGTTCATCGCATCCGAACCGTCCAGCGATTGCGAAGTGGGGAAGCGGATGTCTTCAACGCGTACGGCAGTAATGGTGGTCATGGCGCAGCTCCCTGTCACTCGGCATTCACGGTGCGTTGGTTTTGTTCGCCCAGGCCGGCGATGCCCAGGCGGATCTGCTGACCGGCGCGCAGGTACACCGGCTCGGGCTTGATGCCCAGGCCGACGCCGGGCGGGGTGCCGGTGGAAATCACATCGCCGGGTTGCAGGCTCATGAACTGGCTGAGGTAGCTGATGATTTTCGGGATCTGGAAAATCATCGTCCGCGTGTTGCCGTTCTGGTAGCGCTTGCCATCGACTTCCAGCCACAGGTCGAGCTGATGCGGGTCGGCGATTTCATCCCGGGTGACCAGCCACGGGCCGAGCGGGCCGAAGGTGTCGCAGCCTTTGCCTTTGTCCCAGGTGCCGCCCAGTTCCAGCTGGAACTCGCGCTCGGACACGTCATTAATCACGCAGTAACCGGCTACATGCTCCAGGGCGTCGCTTTCGCTGATATAGCGCCCGCCTTTGCCGATGACCACGCCCAGCTCGACTTCCCAGTCGGTTTTACGGGAGTTGCGCGGGATTTCGATATCGTCGTCGGGGCCGACGATGGCGCTGGTCCACTTGCTGAACACCACCGGCTCGGCCGGGATGGCGGCGCCGGTTTCGGCGGCGTGGTCGGCGTAGTTGAGGCCAATGCAAATGAACTTGCCGACCTGGCCGACACAGGCGCCAATGCGTGGCGAGCCTTCTACCAGCGGCAGGGTGGATGGGTCGATCTCTTGCAGGCGGGCAATACTTTGCGGGCTGAGGGTAGCGCCTGCGATATCAGTGACCACTGCGGACAAGTCGCGCAATTGACCGTTGTTATCAAGCAGGGCGGGACGTTCCTGGCCTTTTTTACCGATGCGCAGCAGTTTCATAAAAATTCCTTGGTTGATGATGAACCCCTGTAGGAGCGAGCTTGCTCGCGAGCTGTTGATCTTGAAAAAAGCTCGCGAGCAAGCTCGCTCCTACAGGTGTGGAAGGGGCTAGTTGCTCCAGCCGCCATCAATGATTTGGGCGGTGCCGGTGGTGAAGCCGCTGGCACTCGACCCCAGATACAGCGCCAGCTGGGCGATTTCTTCGGCGCTGCCGATGCGGCCCATGGGCTGGCGTGCAGCGAAGGCGGCGTACACCTCGTCGACACTGCGGCCTTCGCGCAGAGCCTGTTCGCTGATGCGCTGACGCAGGGAAGGGGAGTCGACGGTGCCGGGGCAGATGGCGTTGCAGCGGATGTTCTGGCTCACAAAGTCAGCCGCCACCGAACGGGTCAGGCCAATCACTGCACCCTTGCTGGCGCAGTAGGCAAAGCGGTTGGGTACGCCTTTGACGCTGGACGCCACCGAGGCCATGTTGATGATCGAGCCGCCGCCACTGCTCAGCATGCCCGGCAAGAAGGCGCGGATCATGCGGTACATGGCGGTGACGTTGAGGTCCAGGGCGAAGTTCCAGTCTTTTTCGCTGCACTCCAGAATGTTGCCGCTGTGCACCACGCCGGCGCAGTTGAACAGCACATCCAGCGGGCCAAGTTTGCTGGCCAGGCGCTCGATTGCAGCGGCATCGGTAACGTCTAAAAGATGAGGCTGTGCCCCTTCGATGGCGTCGAGGGCAGCGGCATTGATGTCGGCGGCGAAGACTTCAGCGCCAGCGGCGAGGTACGCCTGGACACTGGCCAGGCCAATGCCCTGAGCGGCTGCCGTGATCAGCACGCGTTTGCCGGAAAGATCCATAGGTGCTCCGTGTCGCGATTCATTATTTTTATTTTGGCCCAATGGTCAGGCCATTGTAGGCGTAGCAAATGGCAAAACGACGCAAGTATCGGGATAAGGTTTGCTATGATCGCCTTACGTTATCCGTTCAATGGTCAGGCCATTGAGCCTTTTGTAGCATGCACCCCAAGCATCAACAAGCGTCTTTTTTCCACAAAAGTGCTCGTCGAACGCCGTCCAGACCAGAGCTTATTTCACAATGCCATTTCAAGTTATTGATAACCAAAGACTTTACCGGCAGATCGCCGATCAGCTACGGGCCTTGATCGACAGCGGTGAATTTCCGCCGGGCAGCCGTTTGCCGGCTGAGCGCGAGTTGGCCAAGTTGCTGGGCGTGAGCCGGGCATCTGTGCGCGAGGCGATGATTGCTCTGGAAGTGATTGGCTTGGTGGATGTGCGGGTCGGTAACGGGGTATTGGTCTGCGAGCCGCCGGTGCAAGCGGTATCGAATGAGCCGGTGATGGCCCAGGTCACGCGCAATCAATGGAAGGAACTGGACCCCGAGCTGGGGATCGAGGTGGATTTCAGTGCCGAGATCCCGCCCTTCGCCTTGCTCCAGGCGCGCCGTCTGATCGAACCCGAGGCCGCGGCACTGGCGGCGTTGAATGCCAGCGATGAAGAACTGGCAGGCATCCGCGAAGCGTTCGAGCGCAACGTGCAGGACAACCGCGAGGGTTCGCACACCCATCCCGGCGACCGCCTGTTCCATATCCGCATCGCCCAGGCCTCGGACAACCCGGCCTACGCGCTGATGATCCAGCACCTGCTGGGCCATCGTTACGGCAGCATGTTCCAGCGCCTGCAAAGTCATTACGGTTCTGGTGACATGCCCCATCGTTCGGAAGACGAACACCGGCGGGTGCTGCAGGCACTGGAGCAACATGATCCGGGCGCCGCGCGTCAGGCGATGGCCGAGCATCTGGATGAAGTGATCAGGATTTTCAGTCGCAGCGCTCAGTAAGTCGCGGCGCTCACTGCAGCCATGATTCGCTGATGCGCCGCTCCAGCTCTTCGAGATCAGCCATGCCCAACACCCGGGTGGTGTTCAGGCCGCGCAGGTAGCCCTTGAGCTGATTGGCGGCGCAACGCACCTCGTCGGGACGTGCGTTTGCGTCGTGCAGCGCTTCTTCATACAGGACCAGGTATTCGGCTACCCGGTCGCGATACTCCGGCAGAACGGCTTCACGGATCAGGTCGAAGGTTCTCAGTTTTTGATTAGTGTTCAAGTTTCCCCCTGTGGGAGTGTTGTTATTAGAAGCGGGCTCAATGTAGCTCACGTGAGCGTTTCTACACAGGGGGCATGGCTATTTGCTTATGCCACGTTGAGCACCGGCGCTTTTTGCTGACGGTACAGCGCCATCGTTGCGCAGAACCCGCAAAAGGCCGCGAACATCAGCCAGAACGCAGGGGATGCCTTGTCTCCGGTAGCCTGTACCAGAATGGTCGAGATGGCAGGTGTGAAGCCGCCGAACAGCGCCGTGGCCAGGCTGAAGGCCAGAGAGAACCCCACCACCCGTACGTTTTGCGGCATGACTTCGGTCAGGGCTGCCACCATTGCGCCGTTGTACAGACCAAAGAAGAACGAGAAGTACAGCAGCACGATGAGCAGCCGTTCAAAGCTCGCGGCTTCGGCCAGCCAATGCATGGCCGGATAGGCGGTGAGCATGCACAGCAGGGAAATGCCCAGCAGCAGGGGCCGACGGCCGATTTTGTCGGAGAGGGCGCCGCCAATGGGTAACCAGATGAAGTTGCTCAGGCCGACGAACAGAGTCACCACCAGACTGTCGGTGGTGCTCAGGTTGAGCACGGTCCTGCCGAAGGTCGGGGTGTAGACCGTGATCAGGTAGAAGGTGGTGGTGGTCATGGATGCCAGCAGGCCGCCCGCCAGCACGGTCCGCCAGTTTTCACGCATGGAGCGGAACACTTCGCTGGCGCTTGGGTGGTGGCGCCGGGCTTTGAAGGCCTCGGTTTCTTCCAGCGAGCGGCGAATGACAAAGATGAACGGGATAATCACGCAGCCGATGAAGAACGGAATGCGCCAACCCCAGGCGGCAATCTCGGACGTCTCCATAAATGCATTGATCGAGTATCCCAGTGCAGCGGCCAGAATGATCGCCACCTGCTGACTGGCTGATTGCCAGCTGGTGTAGAAACCGGTTCGCCCGGGCGTGGCGATTTCGGCCAGATACACCGAAACACCGCCCATTTCTGCACCCGCAGAAAACCCTTGCAGCAGCCGTCCCAGCAACACCAGAACCGGAGCGGCAATGCCGATGCTGGCATAGCCCGGCACCAGTGCAATCAGTACCGTGCCCGCGGCCATGATCGACAGCGTTACGATCAGCCCTTTACGGCGTCCCACCTTGTCGATGTAGGCACCCAGAATGATGGCGCCCAGCGGGCGCATCAAAAAGCCGGAACCAAAGACTGCAAAGGTCATCATCAGCGAGGCAAATTCGCTGGTCGCAGGAAAGAAGGTCCTGGAGATATAGGTGGCGTAAAAACCGAACAGGAAGAAGTCGAACTGTTCGAGGAAGTTACCGCTGGTGACCCGCAAAATGGCGCCTAGCTTGGACCCCTTTTTGCGGCTTGTTTCTATTGTTGTTTTCATCATGGCTACCGTCTTGCTGGATATTGTTATTGGAATGAGTGTTCGCGTGTCAGTCGCTTGCGGCGTTAATCGGGTTGGGCTGGCGCTTTTCGATGGCGTATTTGAGCAGGGCTGCGCTGCGGAAGATGCCGTGGGCAAATTTGCTGTACGGCATGGTCAGGAAGAACGCCATGACCAGGCCGAGGTGGATCGCCAGGGCCAGCCCCAGGGCGCTGGTGTCACGCAGGGCGAGTAACGCCAGCCCGCTGGCACTGATCAACAGCAGCAATGCGATAAAGCCGCGGTCCATGGGCTTTTGCTGTTCGTCGCCCTGATCCGGATGACGGCGCAGGTTCAGCCATAACAACCCGGCCGGGCCGACCAGCAGGCCAAGACCACCGACAATGCCCAGCATCACGGGCAGGCTGAACACCGGATACGGAGCCGACCAGTGCAGGACAAAGTGATAGAGGGTGGCGACGCCGGTAGCTGCGAAGCACAGCATGAAGCCGTAGAAGGTCAGGTGGTGGAAGCGCCGACGCCACAGGGTGAACGCGTCGTCGCTATTGTTACAGCCCTCACCGTGCCCTCCGTCCAGATACTTGAGCCGGGCAACGTTGGACGTCGCTTCCAGGGCCGCTGAGGTTTTAAGCCCCAGAGGGGCGCTGGCAGGTGAAATATCGCGCCAGAAGCGGCGTACTCCCAGGGTCAGGGCAAGCACTGCAAAGCCGAACACCGGCCCGAACATCAGTGCCAGTGTGTTGTGCGGGAAAATCCCGTAGAAATTGCCCCCGGCCATAGGGGTCAAGAGATTGCCCATCACCATCAGCATGAGGCACAGAAATAATGCCAGCCCCGCCGCAGTGGCCAGGGCCAGGGTCAGGCCGTTGCGCTGATACAAAGTGCCCAGGGCCTTGGGCCAGGCGTATTCGGCGTAGGTGTCGAGGCGTACCTTGGCCATGGCCTTGGGCACATTGATTGCAAATTCGTGGGGGGCTGCGTATTGGCAGGCATGCAGGCACGCACCACAGTTGTGGCAAAGATTGGCCAGGTAGTGGATATCGGCCTGGGCAAACTCAAGACGCCGGGTCATGGCCGGAAACACCGCGCAGAAGCCCTCGCAGTAACGGCAGGAGTTGCAGATCGCCAGCTGGCGCTGGACTTCGGTTTCATCAAGGTTCAATACCGGGATCAATTCGCCGGAGGCCTTGGGATCAAACAGTTGCATGTCGAGATTCCGAAATCGTGGAGGAAGGGCCATAGCCCACGGAGGCGGCGGCCTGTACGCCGGCAATACGCCCGAACGCGGTACCGATGGCCATGCCGATACCCGCGGTGTAGCCCTTGCCCAGTACGTTGCCGGCCATCATTTCGCCGGCAACGAACAGGTTGGGGCTGGGCTTGCCATTGAAATGCACGGCAGCGGTTTCGTCGGTGGCAAGGCCCAGATAGGTGAAGGTAACGCCCGGTTTGAGCGGATAGGCATAGAACGGTGGTTGCACCAGCGGCCGTGCCCAATGGGTTTTGGCCGGGGTCAGCCCCCGGGTGTGGCAATCGTCCAGCGCGGTGTGGTCGAAGGTGCCGACGTGACAGGCCTTGTTGTAGTCCTCCACGGTTTTCACGAACGCCGCCTGGGGCAGCTGCAGCTGGCGGGCCAGATCCTCCAGGGTGTTGGCCCGGGTACCGGGGAACACCGGCGGCATGAAGCGGCCGATGGCTTGCTGGTCGATGATCGAGTACGCCTGCTGACCCGGTTGGCCCGCCACCAGCCGTCCCCAGATGGCATAGCGCTTGGGCCAGAAATCTTCGCCCTCATCGTAGAACCGCTCGCCGTCACGGTTGACGACCACACCCAGTGATACGCAATCGATGCGCGTGCAAATACCGCCGTCATACAGAGGCGCGCGGGCATCAATGGCGACCATGTGCGCCTGGGTCGGATCGCCGATCCCGTCAGCACCGTGATCCAGCATGCGGCGCAGCAAGATACCGGTGTTGAACCGTGTGCCACGGATCAGGAAGTTGTCCGAAGGCCATTCGCCCCGTTCATTCTGCCCCCAGGCTTCGCGCAGCCATTCACGGTTGGACTCAAAGCCGCCTGCCGCCAGTACGCAGGCCCGGGCTTCAATGCGTTGCGCGGCCACGGCCTGGCCATCGACCTCATGTGCGCCAATGTGGGCGGCGATGAATTTGCCGTCCTTGAGCTCAATGTCGGTCACTTGTGTGTTGTAGCGGATCTCGACGCCCAGGCGTTCGGCACTGCGGAAATAAGCATTGACCAGGGCTTTACCGCCGCCCATGAAAAAGGCGTTGGTCCGCGCCACATGCAGCGCGCCTGATAGCGGCGGTTGAAAATGCACGCCGTGGGAGCGCATCCAGTCGCGGCAGGTCGAAGACGCGCGAATGGCGATGCGGGCCAGTTTCTCATCGGTGATACCGCCGGTGACCTTCAGCAGGTCTTGCCAGTATTCCTCTTCGGGATAGGCATCGATCAGCACGTCCTGAGGGGCATCGTGCATGCAGCGCAGGTTACGCGTGTGTTGAGAATTGCCGCCTCGCCATACCTTGGGCGAGGCTTCAAGCAGCATGACGCTGGCGCCGGCTTCCCGAGCCATCAGTGCGGCACACAGGGCTGCATTGCCGCCACCTATGATGAGTACATCGATCATTATTTCTCCTCGGTTCGCAAGGCAGCCGGAACAATTGCGCCTTGCAAAGGAGGGAGAAGGTAGGTGAGCGCCCAAAGCGCCGAAAGACAGGATTCGACGCGGGGTGTTTAGTTCTACTAAAGGGTTGGCCGGTTCGGGTTGCTAGTCGTCGGCGGTTTCAATCAGGGTTGCACCGGGCCACTGGTGATCCAGCACCAGTTTTTTTGCCACCTCCACCATCACCAGCCGCGTGGCCAGCGCCGCCGGGGACAGTTCGTCATCGGCCAGGGTCGCCAGAAGATTACGCCGGCCCACATGGGGGTCAGTGATTTGCACCAGTGAAAGCCCTGACTCGCCTTTAAGCGCCGCAGCCGCGCCGGGTTGAATCGTGGCGGCATGCCCGGCCCGCACGGCGTTCATCAAGATTGCCAGACCGTCGACTTCCATCACGATATTGGGGGTGATCCCCGAACGCTCGAATGCCGTCATCAAGGTTGAACGCAGCCCGTGTTGCGAACTCGGCATCACCAGCGGCAAGCCGCCCAGGTCGGCTATCTGCACGCCATCACCGCGAGGAGCATTGGGCAGTTCGGGTGAGGCGATGACAAACAGTTTTTCATCGAGCAGGGGGGTGATGCTCCAGCGCTTCCCGCCTTCGAGCTGAAACAGGATGGCCAGGTCAATCTGTCGTGCATTGAGCTGCGTGGCCAAATGGCCCGACAGCATCTCCACCAGATGCAACTGAATGTCCGGATAGCGCTCACGCATCGCATTGATCAAGGGCAACGCGAGCACGGTAGCCGTGGTGGGGGCCAGGCCGACGCTGACGTACCCGCTCATACGGCCGCGATGGGCAGCCATCACGGCGTTTTCGGCCTGACGCAGGGTCAGTTGGGCGTGATGTAAAAAGGCGACACCGGCGCTGGTGGGGGTGACGCCGGTGGAGGTGCGATTCAGCAGGCGGGTCGACAGCTCGTTTTCGAGCTTGGAGATTTGCTGGCTCAGGGCCGAAACCCCGACGTCCAGTTCAAGGGCGGCACGTCCAAGACTGCCCAGTTCAACAATCTTTACGAAATAGCGCAGTTGCCTCAACTCCAAACGATACCGCTCCCTCAAATGCTGATTCAGACGCCGGGAAATGCCTGGCGAGTCGAGCCGCTATTGTGCCCATCCCGGGTTCAACGCAGAAAGCGACTTTTACGCCAGGCCGCCGGTTATTGGAAGCTGTAAGGCGTGAGCGCGGTCGGATCAATGTTCTGATCGACTTTGACCAGCGCCTCTTTGAGCGGGCACAACAGGCCGACGCTGGTTTTGCGGCAGTCTTTGGCGCTTGCGAAATCACCCTTGAGCGGTGTTTCGGTGCCGTCTAGCCGGGTCAGGTTGCGGATCTGATCCATCGACTGGGCTTCAAAGGCGATGCGCAAAAAGTAGTCGCCGGTTTTGACTTCCTTGTAACGCTCGAACTGCAATGTGCCTACCGGCGGGATGTTGTTTTCCAGATAGTCACCCAGCTTCCAGCCGAAGCCGAGCATGGTGCGCAGGTACGAGATGTTGGTGTCGTGGGCCACCAGCAGCATCAGCGGTACATCGGGCGGGGTGCCCTGTGGATCCTTACTGGCGAAGGTGGTGCCTTGCTTGAGCTCCAGGGAAATCTGGTTCATCAGCTCGGACGCGCCACGGCTGGCGATGTAGGGGATGTCATTGAGGAAGTCGTATTTGGCTTTGGTCAGTACCATCAGGCTCGACACCTCGGCCGGGGTGCGGGCATTGCCGAAGGCGACCTTGTCCAGTGGCAGGCCCTGGCTGTACTCCAGGCGGAACACTTCACCCATGTTGGCACCGGCGCTCAGGCCCTTGATCGAGAAGCGGCCCTTGGCGTTTTCTTCGAGTACCCAGGGCTGTTTGCCGTACGGGCAATCGGCGGCAGGCAGGCAGGCGACTTCCCGGAGTTTTTCTTCAAAGGGTTTGTAGCGCTCTTGTGCGGCTTCAACACTGCCGCCCAGAGCCTTGAGGATTTGGGCCTTGGCTTTTGCCGGGTCAAGGGCGGCAAATGGCATTTCATTGGCCTGGAACAGGGCGTCCTGTTCGCCTGCAACATAGGTCGGCTGGAACCCGCAACCGGGGAACATGCCGTCGAGCAAGGCCTGGGCCGTGGCTTTGGTGCGTTGCAGGGGGCTGGCATGGACCAGTAGTTGGCGGGCGTCCGGGCAGCCTTTTGGGATCAGCCCGGCAGTGCGCAGGACCTGGCCGCGATAACGGCCCATTTCGACGGCGCCGGCGTAGCCGTGGCCGGTCAGATTGCCCAGCGGCACCAGCCACGTTGGCCATTGACGCTGGGTCACGCGGGTGAGCAGTTTTTCATTGGACTCGGTCGGCGGTCGTACCCCGTGGCGGCTGACCTGTACCACTTTATCCAGTACGTAGCCGTCACTGGACGCGGTTTGGGCAAAGGCTGGCGGGCTGAGCATGCCGGCCAGTAGCAGGCTGGCGTAGAGCGAGGTCTTCATGGGGGTTCCTTTTGGTCTTGCTGGACACAATGGGCGCAGAGTCTAGTCGGCAAACAGGCTGAGCACTGTAAATGCCCTGTAGAAGCTCGCGAGCAAGCTCGCTCCTACAGGGGTGTGTACAGCGTTATGGATAGCGCGCCGTGGTCATCGCGGTGCGGTCAATGGCTTTGCTCAGCGTGCTGGCAAAACTCTCCAGCGGGCACAGGGTGCCAACCGCGGTTTTTTTGCAGCCGGGCTGTTCGAAGTCCACCTGCAGCGGCACGTTGTTGCCGGTCAGCGGAGTCAGGTTGCGGATCTGATCCGGTGACTGGGTCAGGAAGGTGGTGCGGATGAAGCGTTCACCACTGTTTGCGTCGCGATAGCGTTCAAAGGCCAGGGTGCCGGTTGGCGGGATGTTGCCGGGCTGGTACTCGCCCAGGGCCCAGTGAAAACCGAGCAGGGTGCGCAAGTGCGAGAGGTTGGTGTCGTGCGCAACCATTACCAGCAACGGGGCTTTGGGCGGATTGCCCAGCGGGTCGGATTTTTCCAGCGCGGTGCCTTGTTCCAGTGCCAGCAGCAGTTGGTTCATCAGCTGCGAGCCACCGCGTCTGGCAATGTGCGGGGTGTCGTTGACGAAGTCGTACTTGGCGCGGTGCAGGCGGGTCAGGGCCATCACTTGTCTGGCATCGGCCGCGTGGCCGAAGGCGACTTCGGACAACGGCTTGCCTTCGCTGTATTGCAGGCGAAAGGTTTCGCCCAGGGATGACGCCTTGTCCAGGCCCTTGATCTTCAGGCGTCCCTCATCATTCTGTTTCAGCACCCATTCGGCCTCGTAGAACGGGCAGGGCTTGCCTTCGACACAGGCTGCGGCCTTGAGCAGGTCCAGGTCCGGTTGCAGCCGGGCCTTCGCCGCTTGCAGGTCGCCGCCCACGGCCTTGAGGATTTCGCCTTTGGCGATCACCGGGTCGATGCGGGCAAAGTCCATCTTGTCGGTCTGGAACAGCGGGTCGAGTTTTTCCGCGCTGGCCAGGGCCTTTTGCCCGCAGCCAGGGAACATGCCGTCGAGCAACGCGGCGGCCGTGGCGCGAGTGCGTTGTTTGGGGCTGGACAGGGTGTACACCGTGGTGTTGTCCGGGCAACCCGCCGGGAGCAACCCGGCCTGACGATAATGCCCGGCTTGCCAGGCGCCCATCAGGCTGGCTGCCAGATAACCATGGCCGGTAAGTTCACCGTCACGCACCAGCCAGGTGGGCCATTGGCGCTGGGTGGCGTCCACCAGTTTTTGTGTGTCGGTCTGCGGGCGCACGCCGTGGCGGCTGACCTGTACGGCTTTTTCCAGTACGTAGTGGCCGTTGTCCTGGGCGTGGGCAATCAGGGGGGCGCTGATGCTTAGTGCGGCAGTCAGCAACGGGCCCGTGACACGAAAAAGGGCCGAAAGAGAAACGTTCATTCACAGTCTCCTGAGGGGTCTTGAAGGGAAGGGCGCGATCAGAATTTGTATTTAAAGCCCACGCGATAGCGGGCCTGACGCTCGTCGGTGTCTTTGTCGACGTACACGTCGGCCACTTCAAAGTACGGAATGAACCGGTGGGTCACTTTGTAGTCGATGACGAACTTGTTGCTGTAGTTACGTTTCTTGCCGTCAAACGCTATCTGGTTGCTGTAAATCTCTTTGCGCGCGATGCCGATGGACATCCGGTCGGTTCGGTACTTGCCGCCCAGTGACCAGACGTTGTCTCTTTTGGTGTCCTTGCCGTCATCTTTAAAAGTGGTGACTTTGTAGTAGTAACCGGGGATCACGGAAAAACTTTTGTTCAACTCGTAGGGGAATTTGAACGCCGGTTTATAGGACTTTTTATCCTTGCCCTGGGAGTAGGTGAACTTGGGTTTGAACTTCAAGCGCTTGGTGAGTTTGTGTGAGTACTTGACCTTGCCTTTCAGGGCGTCCTTGGTCATGTGTTCAAACGGCTGGCCCGGCTGGCCGTTTTCCTTGACCGCGGGGCTGGCGACCATCTGGAAGGAGAACGCCAGGCCATTGTCCAGGGCCTGGGTGATCATCACCTTGTCAGTGTGGTCACGATCCTTTTCGTTGTACTGATGCTGGTAGTCCAGATCCAGCGCGTGGGACGCAGTGGGCATCAGCATGAGCGCGCCTTCCAGCGCGGTGAAGCACAGGGCGGCGATCAGGCCGTTGTAGCGACCGGGTTTGCACACGTGTGCAACCTGTGGTGAAAAAAAACCGGTGTTCAGGGCTTCATTCAATGGGTAGGTCATCTTGTTTGCTCATTTATTGTTGTTGTTAGTTCCAAGACACGGCGGTATTGCTCTTGGGAAACACACAACTCCTTGCTGGCCAGTCGCCAACTATGCGGGATGAATATTGCAGGTATATGTCACTGTTTATTTCAAAGCCAACCGTTGGTTTATATCTTTGTCGGCTCAGGGAACGCTGCTGTTTTACCCATTGGCGGTGGCGTGCGCTTCTGGATGTACAGGGCAAACAGGGCGGTCATGAGTACCGAAATCAGTGAAGCGCTGACCCAGAAGATCGACAGGGTCTGGAATTGATACAACTTGCTGCCATTGCTCAATACCGTGGTGCCGTGCTCGATCAGCACGCCGGTGAGAATTTCACCTGCTGCTGCGCCGCCATAGCTGGCGATACCGATCATGCCCAGCGCGGCGCCCGAAGCGCTTTTGGAGGCAATGTCCGTGGCCATCAGCCCGCCGAGGAAACACAGCAGCGCGCCCATCGAAAGGCCGAAGAACATCATGGCTGTGGCATCCAGCCAATAGTGGCCGGCCGGAACGAACAGGAACGCGGCCAGCGACGCGGTGTTCATCAAGCCGAAAATCATCGCCAGGGCGTTGCGCTTGCCATTGAAGAAACGGTCCGAAATCAACCCGCTCAGGCCGGTACCGATAATCCCGAAAACTCCGGTAATGGAGATCAGTGTCGAGGCGCTCAGGGTGTTGTAGGCCTTAGCGTTTTCAAGGAAGAACACGCCCCAGGAAATCACCGCATAGCGCCCGATGTACATCAGGCAGGAGGCCAGTGCGAGCAGCCACAGGGCCGGGTTTTTCAGCAGTTCCAGCTGTTTGCCGAGGATGCTTGGCCCGGCCTTGTCATGGGGCTCGGGGGCTTGCACGGGAGCAAAGCCGCAACTTTGTGGCGAGTCGGCCATAAAGAAGTAAATCAGGGCCAGCCCCACCAGGCCCATAAGGGTGGCGAGCCAGTAACCGAACTGCCAGCCCCAGGTCACCACCACGGCGGCCACGGCCACGTAGGTCAAGGCTTCGCCCAGGCTGTGGGCAATCGACCAGAAGCCATAGAACGTGCCGCGTTCCTTGTCGGTGTACCAGCGCGACAGCGAGACCACGCACGGCCCGACGCCCATGGACTGGGCCCAGCCGTTGAGGCCCCAGATCAGGGTCAGGATGATCGTGTTGGTGGTCATGCCCATGCAGGCGTTGACGATGGCGCTGAGCAGCAGGCCCAGCATCATGAAGCGCCGGACATTGGAGTGGTCGGCCAGAAAGCCGTTGACCAGTTTGCCGACCGCATAGGCGAAGAACAGCGCCGAGCCGATGATGCCCAGTTGGGTGGGGGTCAGGATGTTGTTCGATACCAGCGCCGGCTTGACCACGTTGAACGAGAGGCGACATACGTAGAACAAGGCGTAGCTCAGTGACATGGACAGAAAGGTTTGCCAGCGCAATACCTTGAACCGTTGTATGTCATGGCTGGGGGCACCCTCGCGGGCAGGTGCTGCCTTGAAGGCATTGAGTAGAGATGTCATGGCGCAAGATTTCCTGTTTTTGTTTTTCTTGGGGCCTGCTTTCAAAACTTGTGTGGGCGCCGGCCTGCCAGCGGCCACAGCATTTACCCGTTCAAGGACGGCCCGATCATGCGGGCCAGAGCCGGGTAAAGCTGAGGGGCAGCCACCAGCAGCGGGTTGCCTTCAGTCAGGCCCTGGTCCTTTAAAAAATCACTGCACTGGCCACCGGCTTCGCTGACCAGCACCAGGCCCGCCAGGCAGTCCCAGCTGTTGATATGGGTTTCGTAGTAGCCGAGCAGGCGTCCGGCGGCGACGTAGGCGATCATTAACGCACCCGAACCATTACGAATGAACATTCCGCCCTCATCCAGCAGCTGTTTGAGGAACGGCACAAAGTGCTCCTTGCCTCGCCGATGGGAGGTGCCGACCCCGGTCACGCCCAGGGTCAGATCGGCAGCCGGGTTGACCGTGATCGGCGTCTGGTTGACGTAGGCGCCCAGGCCTTTGCAGGCATGAAACAGTTCATCGTGGTTGGCATCGGCCACAGCGCCCAGGTACGGCACGCCATCCACCAGCAAGCCAATGGACACGCACCAGGTGTGCAAGCCGTTGACGAAACAGCTGGTGCCGTCAATCGGGTCGACCACCCAGATGCAGCGCGCCTGCAAGTCACTGGCCCCGGTTTCTTCACCGAGAAAGCCATCTTCGGGGAACTGTTCGGCCAGTTGCCCCTTGATGAAATCTTCCAGTTCACGGTCGGCCATGCTGACGACGTCCTGGCCAACACCGTCTTTGTGAAGGACTTCCAGGGTTTCGCGCTGGCGATAGTATTCAAGCCCCAGCTGCGCGGCCTGAACCGCGATGCGCTGGGCTTGCATGTAGCGATGCTCGAGGGCTAACGGCTGGTGTTGGGCGAGGTCCAGGTGAGCAGTGAGGTTGGCCGACATGCTTTATTCCCTTGGATTGCACACGTGTGCAATCTACTGTTTAAAAAAAGTGAATGGACCTTTTTGCCTTCACGCGGGCAGGGGGCGATTCACTGTTATGGCTCATACAACACGAAATAAAAATTCAATTCAACAGAAAAATACACAAATTATTCTATCGTGCTGCCGCGACTGACCAAGGACACCGCAATAGAGCCGTGCACGCTTCGTTGCTGAAAATTTTTGCGACGGGCGACAATGGCAGCTACCGCGCTTGCTGCCAGTGCATTGCTGTTCTGGCGCAGGGTGGTGAGGTTGTAGGCCAGGTGTGCCGCCTGGGGAATATCGTCGAAACCTATGACTTGTACATCGTTGGGAACGGACAACTGCAACTTGAAGCGCAGCCCGTCCAGCGCGCCCATGGCCAGCATGTCGGTTGCACAAAACAGTGCATCGGGCCATTCAGTGGCGCTGAACAATTGTTGGACTGCGCTGAGCCCGCCGTCATAGCCGGGTGCGGCATCCAGCACCGCCACTGGGCTGAGGCCGACTTCGGCGAGCCGGTCGCGAAAGCCTTCCCAGCGTTCCCGGCTACTGAAGTTGTGTGTGCCCTGACCGATAAAAGCCAGGCGCTTCGCGCCGCCGGCGAGCAGGGTGTCGGCTGCCAGGCGACCGCCGCCGCGGTTGTCGCTGCCGATGACTTCGGCGCCCTCCAGTTCGTGTCCGCGGTTGATCATGGCCACCGGGATCTGGTGTTTCAGGTAATGCTGGACCACCGACAGCGGCGGCGATGCCGAAGTCAGAATCACCCCGGCAATCTGATAGCTGAGCAGTTCATGCAGTGACTGTTCGAGTTGCAGCGGGTCATCGGCGTTCATCAACAGCGGCATCAGCCCTTGTCTGTTCAGCGCCACGGTGATCGGGCTCAACAGGCTGGCCCGGAACGGGCTTTCAAAGCCTGCGGTGACCACGCCGACGAAATTGCTGTAACCCTTGTTCATGGTGCGGGCGATCAGATTGACCTGATAACCCAGTGCCTGGGCGGCAGCCATGACCTTGTCGCGGGTATGCGGCGACACGCTGGCGCCCGGAGTGAACGTGCGTGAAACCGCCGAGCGCGAGACCCCGGCATGGCGAGCAACATCGTGGGCGGTGATCAAGTGAGTGTCGTCTTTAGGCATGCCGGGCACTGCGAGGAAAAAATAGAATCGTCACCCTAATGGCTTGTGTTGCGGTTGCACAGAGCCAAATGAACAAGTCGTAGCAGCGGACGAGTGGAACGAGGCCGCGTTCGAGGACGAAGTCCTCGTAATCCAGACTGCTGCTGTACTGCAGAAGTAATCGGGTGGCAGGAGTTGCGGCTGCTGCGCAACCGGACGCGGCCTCGTTGCACTCGAGCGCTGCTACAAGATCGCAGTGGTTGTTACGCGTACTGCTTGAAATCCCGAACGGGTGGTGCGTATTTTGTACAGGTTGCCGTTCGCGGCCCGTAAAACAACAAGGAAAGTGTCATGACGACCGATGACCAGCGTTCTCTCGCACAGCGATTGACCGGCATTGACGAAATTGAATGTGTAACCCCCGATTTGAACGGCGTGCCGCGCGGCAAGGTGATGACTGGCGCGGGGTTCCTCGAAGGCCGGCGCCTGCAAATGGCCCGGGGCGTGCTGCTGCAATGCATCATGGGCGGTTACCCCGAATCGCGCTTTTACGGCAGCGATGACGGTGACCTGGCGCTGGTGCCGGACCCGGCACACATCTACCCCTTGCCCTGGAGCCAGCAGCCTCGTGCGCTGGCCATTTGCGATGCCGATGAGTTCAGCGGTGAAAGTTCGCGCCTGTCGACCCGGGGCCAGTTGAAGGCGGTGATCGCCCGTTACGCCGCTCGTGGCCTGGCACCGGTGGTGGCCACCGAGCTCGAGTTTTTTGTGTTTGCTCCCAACCCGGATCCGACCCAGCCGTTCCGTCCGCCTGTGGGCCTGGACGGTCGTCGCGAGGACGGCTTTTCGGCGTTCAGCATCAGCTCCAATAACGGTCTGCGTCCGTTCTTCAGTGAAGTTTATGAATGCATGGCAGCCCTGGGCCTGCCACGTGACACCTTCATGCACGAGATGGGCGTCAGCCAGTTCGAGATCAACCTGCTGCATGGTGATCCGCTGCTGCTGGCCGACCAGACCTTTTTGTTCAAGCACCTGCTTAAAGAAGTCGCGCTCAAGCACGGGCTGACCGTGGTGTGCATGGCCAAGCCTCTTGCACACACTGCCGGCAGCTCGATGCACATTCACCAAAGCGTGGTGGAGGCGCACAGCGGCCGCAACGTGTTCAGCGATCAGGCGGGGGAGCCGACAGCCACCTTCCGTCACTTTATCGGCGGGCAACAGGCGGGCATGGCTGACTTTACGGCGCTGTTTGCACCGAACGTCAATTCCTACCAGCGCCTGTGCCACCCGTATGCATCGCCGAACAATGCCTGCTGGTCCCACGACAATCGGGCGGCAGGGTTGCGGATTCCGGCCAGTTCACCCGTCGCACGACGGGTCGAAAACCGCTTGCCGGGGGCTGACGCCAACCCGTACCTGGCGATTGCCGCGAGCCTTGCGGCAGGCCTGTACGGGATTGAAAACGAGCTGGAACCGACGGCTGCGATCCAGGGTGAATTCGACGTGCCGGATTCTTTGTCCCTGCCATGTACCTTGCATGCGGCCCTTGAGCGTCTCAAACGCAGTCACTTGGCGATGGAACTGTTCGGTAAGGAGTTCATCGAAGGTTACATCGCGTCCAAGACCCTGGAATTGACCAGCTTCTATGATGAAATCACCCCCTGGGAACGTCGTGTATTGGCGGCTCAGGCTTAATCGTTAAACGCTTCACTGCCCGCTGGCATGAGCGTTTGACACTGTGGACGCCGGCTATCGAAGGATCGCCGGCGGCCCGTACAAGGAGTCGCACGGAACGCCATGCATCAAATCTGGAAGTCTTTTCGAGCCTTGTATTTTGCCTCGCTGATGATGTTGATCGGCTCCGGGCTATTGAGTACTTACCTGGCCCTGCGCCTGGCTGCCGACGATGTCGATGGTTTGTGGATCGGCGCGTTGATGGCCGCCAACTATTTTGGCCTGGTGCTGGGCGGCAAGATCGGCCACCGGCTGATTGCCCGGGTTGGACATATCCGGGCGTATGCCACGTGCGCCGGTATCGTCGGGGCGGCGGTGCTGTGCCACGGTCTGACGGACTGGCTGCCGATGTGGCTGCTGCTGCGGGTGATCGTCGGCCTGGGCATGATGTGCCAGTACATGGTCATCGAAAGCTGGCTCAACGAGCAGGCAGAGGACAAGCAGCGTGGCGTGGTGTTCAGCCTGTACATGATCGCCTCCTACCTGGGCCTGGTGCTCGGCCAGTTGATACTGGTGATTCATCCGGCCCTGGGCCCTGAATTGCTGATGCTGGTAGCCTTGTGTTTTGCCTTGTGCCTGGTGCCTGTGGCCATGACCCGGCGCATTCACCCGGCGCCGTTGCACCCGGCACCGATGGACCCGAAATTTTTTATCAAGCGGGTTCCGCAGTCATTGATTGCGGTGCTTGGCGCCGGTTCGCTGGTCGGTTCCTTCTATGGCCTGGCGCCGTTGTATGCCTCGCAGCAAGGGCTGTCCACCGAACTGGTCGGCTTGTACATGGGCTGCTGCATTTTCGCCGGTCTGCTGGTGCAGTGGCCGTTGGGCTGGTTGTCGGACCGTTATGACCGGCCGTTACTGATCCGTATCTTTGCTTTCATCCTGGCGGTGGTTTCATTGCCCCTGGCAATCCTGCCCTCCGTGCCGCTGCAAGTATTGTTCGCAGCAGGTTGCTTGAGTGCTTTGGTGCAGTTCTGTATCTATCCGCTGGCGGTGGCGTTTGCCAACGACCACATTGAAGGTGAGCGCCGCGTTTCGCTGACCGCCATGTTGCTGGTGACCTATGGCATTGGCGCGAGTATCGGCCCTCTGGTGACTGGCGTGCTGATGAAGCTGTTTGGCAGCCATATGCTCTACGCGTTTTTCAGCGTGGCGGGGTTATTGCTGGTTTGGCGTATACGGCCGAATGCGGTCACCAACCTGCACCAGGTTGACGATGCACCTCTGCATCACGTGGCCATGCCTGACAGCATGTCCAGCTCTCCGCTGGTGGCAGCGCTTGACCCGCGGGTGGATGAACAGGTGGTGCAGGACCAGATGGTGGATAACATCGCACCGGAGCCTGAAGCTGAGCATTCAGAGCCTGAAATCAAGCCAGAGCCCTGACCTGCAGGCGCGAGCCTGACTGCAGGAGCAAGCTTGACTGTAGGAGCGAGCTTGCTCGCGAGCTCTTCAACGAGAGAGCAAAAAGCTCGCGAGCAAGCTCGCTCCTACAGGTTTTTAATAGTCGTCTTTATCAAACTGGCGCGCTTCACGCTGCAATTGATACACAAAGCGTTCGACCTGGCGCTGCACACCACCGCTGATGTTGTGAAAGCGCATGCCGGCAAAGGTGATATTGAGGTGTTCCTCAAAGTGCAGGTAGCGCAACTCCACGGGCGTGGTCATGGAACCGAAGGGCAGGCCTGCAGTGAAGCGCTCATACACCTGGCCCAGTTGAATGCATTCGCCGATGTCACCTTCAAAGCGCAACTTGCAACCAGTGGCCGACACGTCCAGCAACTTGCCCTGGAGCGGTGCCTTGAGCTTTTCGCCGGCCACTTGCACATTGACCAGATTGACCAGTTTGAGCGCCGCGCGAAAGGCGTTGCGCCGCTGGTGGTACAGCACTTCGCCCGGCAGGGCCGTGCGGTAGCAACGGTGGCCATGGGTGTCGTCGATGGTCAGACGGGTGCTGCATTCCCAGGCAATTCTTACGCCCTCATGGAAGCCTTCAACCCGAAACGGTACGCCCTCCTGAAGAAAACGTTCGCCGTCGCGGGGGATCATTTCGTCCAGGGCCATGCAATTGCCTGCGCGATCCACTTCGACCACATAGCTCTGAAAGCGCTGGCTGCGGTCTTGGAAGGTAATGATCAGCGGGTCATGGCTCTCTTGCAGCAGGCGCAGGCTGGAGGCCACTTCCAGAGGTGTGGTGAGCACCTTGGGTAGCTGCGGAGCATCTTGGGAATCGAACACGGTTCAGCAGTCTCCGGACAAAAGAACAGCAACACGCAATTGGTAGCATTTTGCCATTATGTGGCGACTCTAGATAGCGTGACCGTGCCGGCTCAGGCCTGGCTGTAAGCGCGGGGCTTGTTGAGCATTGAGGTTGAGCCGCGCGCGTCATACAGCGAAGGTGCTTCGCCGCCATGCAGGATGCGCAATTGATTGGCGGTGATCGCCTGTTGAGTCTGGATTGATTGGCCATTCACCAGGTTGGCGGCCTGACACTGCGCCAGCAATTGGTTCAGAACATCGCTTTGCGCCAGTAATTGCTCGCCTACGCTGGAATGGCTGGCAAGACTTTCAAGGCCGCTGCGGTTGGTGGGCAAGCCCAGGCTTGCCAGTATCTCGCTGCGTCGGCGGCCATGTTGCTCAAGCAGGATGATCAACGACTGTTTGCGCGCCAGAATTTTTTCCAGCACCGGCATGTCGCGTCCTTTAAGGGCGATGGACTCGTCCTGCAACAGGCCGAGTAGCTGCGTGGCCGGTGCCAGGTCATCGTTGATCAGTTGCAGCAAATTTTCGTCGTGCATGTCGGGCTCAAGGGTTTTAAGCGTCCAAAAGCCTGGCACTGGCCGTGGGCCTAGCGCTCAGCTTCTATATTCAGCAGTTTGCCGGCGACACGATTGCTGTCGACTTTATAACTGCCATCGGCAATGGCTTGCTTCAGTTCGGCGACCCGGTTTTTATCCACCACCGGTTGGTCACGCAACGAGTCACCGATTTTCTGCAACTGTTGAGCTTCTTGGCTGAGGTGCACAGATTCACCGCTTGGGGCGCTGACACTGGTTTGTTCCGGGCTGGCTGCAGGGGCCGCTTGCGTGGCGCTGCCTGCTTGCTGGTTGGCATTGCTGCGGGTGCTGCCGGTTAGGGGCGGGGCACTGTTGAGTCGACTGAAGTCGATGACCATGACGAAAACCTCTGGATATTTGGACGCTTGCCATGTTTTCGGCCATACCCGGGAAAACTTTAGGCGCGATTAATCACGGCTTGATGCTTGTCTGTACTGACCTGCGTCAAGGCACAGTGTAGGAAAGTCACCCAACTGATGCCAATTTTCCTACAGTGCAACCTCAACCTGCCCCGGCGCGGTAACCCGGGCCCGGATAACGCGTTTGGAGTTGAGGTTCTTCACTCGGATCTGCTCGCTGAGGCCACCGTCTGACAGGGCTTCGCCGGGCATCTTGACACTTAATGTGCCGCTACGGGCGCTGATGACTACGTGATCGCCTTTGCGTACGGCAGCAGCCTGTTCCAGATGGGTCAGGGTCAGCACCTGGTCAGCGACCATGGGCCGCAGCAGCTTTTGACCCACTGCCAGCTCGGTCGCGGTCAGGTAACCCTGATTGATCAGGCTGATATCGCGCTCGCGCAGGGCGACATCGGCGTAGTCGATAACCATGCCGCGCTGCAGGGGATGGGTCACGGTGACGACATCGCGGAACAGTTTGACCTGGGCCGGAACAAAGATGGTCCAGGGCGAGAGCCCCTCGCAACGCACGCGCACAATCACGCGCCCCATGGGCTGGGCAGGGCTCTCGAGGCTGGCTGTCAATTCCTTGTCGCAATTGGCCAGGCGCAGGCGGGGATCAAGATTGTTGACCTGAATTTGATAGCGGCCTTCAATCTGACCAGTGGCAAGGTAGTCTTCGACGGTGAATTCAAGAAAGCCCTGGGTCACGCCGATAAGCTGATCAGGAGATGTGAATTCCTCCGCGTAGGACGGCATGCCGATAATCGTCAGGCACAAGGCCGCAAGCAGTCTGAAATAGCTGTGTGACACGTGGCAGGATTTTGTCGTTTTTGCGTTCATGGCAGATAAATAGCAAAGCCCGTGCCGTTTGCCGGGCAATGTGTGTCGTAACTTAAAGTTTTAACAGGAGCTGTGTATGGCCGGAGTGATGGATGCGGTTAACCAGCGCACTCAACTGGTAGGGCAAAACCGCCTTGAACTGTTGTTGTTTCGTCTGGACGGGCCACAGCTATACGGGATCAACGTGTTCAAAGTCAGGGAGGTGCTGCAATGCCCAAAACTGACAATGATGCCCAAATCCCATCCGGTGGTATGCGGTGTGGCGAGCATTCGCGGGGCGACTATTCCGATTCTCGATCTGGCGATGGCTACCGGTTCGGGGGCGCTGCAGGACCAAAGCAGCCCGTTTGTCATCATTACCGAGTACAACACCAAGACTCAGGGCTTTTTGGTGCGCTCGGTCGAGCGTATCGTCAACATGAATTGGGAAGACATTCATCCGCCGCCCAAAGGTGCCGGTCGCGACCATTACTTGACGGCCGTGACGCGGTTGGATGAGCAACTGGTCGAGATCATCGATGTGGAAAAGGTCCTGGCTGAAGTTTCGCCTACACCGGAAGCCATTTCGCAGGGTGTCGTGGATGTCGAGACTCAAGCCAAAGCGCTGTCTTTACGGGTGCTGACGGTTGATGATTCGTCGGTGGCACGTAAACAGGTTGCCCGTTGCCTGCAAACGGTCGGGGTCGAGGTGGTATCACTGAACGACGGCCGTCAGGCGCTGGATTACCTGCGCAAAATGGTAGATGAGGGTAAAGACCCGTCTGAAGAGTTTCTGATGATGATCTCGGACATCGAGATGCCGGAAATGGACGGCTATACCCTGACCGCCGAAATTCGTAACGATCCACGCATGAAAAATCTGCACATCATTCTGCATACTTCATTGTCCGGCGTATTCAATCAGGCAATGGTCAAGAAAGTCGGTGCCGATGACTTTCTGGCCAAGTTTCGCCCTGATGACCTGGCATCCCGGGTCGTTGACCGGATCAACGCAGCAGACCATAGCCAGGGTTCACCCCTGGCGGTCAAAACGATTTAAGAGGCTTGATCATTTGTCGACGGCTAATTTGGATTTTCAACAGTTCCGGGTTTTCCTGGAAAAAGCCTGTGGCATTTTGCTGGGTGAGAACAAGCAGTACCTGGTCTCCAGTCGCCTCAACAAGCTGATGGAGCAGCAAGGGATCAAATCCTTGGGCGAGCTGATTCAGCGTATTCAGAGCCAGCCCCGCAGCGGGCTGCGCGAGCAGGTGGTCGATGCCATGACCACCAATGAAACCCTGTGGTTTCGCGACACCTATCCCTTTGAGGTGCTGAAGAACAAAGTCCTGCCCGAGCAGATCAAGGCCAACCCCGGCCAGCGCCTGCGTATCTGGTCGGCGGCCTGTTCTTCGGGGCAGGAACCGTACTCGCTGTCGATGGCGATTGACGAGTTCGAGCGCAGCAACCTTGGCCAGTTGAAGCTGGGCGTGCAGATTGTTGCCACCGACCTGTCCAGTTTGATGCTCAACACTTGCAGAACGGGCGAATACGACAACCTGGCGATTGGCCGCGGTCTGTCGCAAGAGCGTTTGCAACGCTATTTCGAGCCCAAGGGGCCGGGGCGCTGGGTACTCAAGACGGCGATCAGAAATCGGGTCGAGTTCCGCTCCTTCAACCTGCTGGACAGCTATGCCGGGTTTGGCAAATTCGACATCGTGTTCTGTCGGAACGTGTTGATCTACTTTTCGGCTGAAGTGAAGAAAGACATCTTGCTGCGCATTCACAGCACCTTGAAACCGGGTGGTTATCTGTTTTTGGGCGCCTCCGAAGCGCTCAATGGCTTGCCGGATCATTACCGGATGGTGCAATGCAGCCCGGGGATTATTTACCAGGCCAAGTAAGCAAAACAGGAGCCCTCATACGGCTCCTTTTTTATGTCCGCCAATCTTTCCCTGTAAGAGCGAGCTTGCTCGCGATGGCGCAGTGTCAGAACCAGATGCACACTCTGGCTCACCGCTATTGCTGGCAAGCCAACTCCCTGTAGGAGCGAGCTTGCTCGCGAGCTTTTCAGTGGCCGCAACAGCTCGCGAGCAAGCTCGCTCCTACAGGGGCAGGCAGGGCAGGCAGCGGCAGAAAAGCGGCAGTCGGCGGTCAGGCATTGCCGCTTTTATGGCATTGCCGCTCCCCGTATCCCTGCAAACCCCGCAAATACGGCCCTCGGGTAATTGGCACGGGGTTTGCTCAGTTCATGTCATGAAAAGCCTGAATCACATTCAGGTCAGCCCACAAAGGTTTCCCGACATGAGCATCAGCTTCGATAAAGCGCTCGGTATCCACGAACAGGCCCTGGGCTTTCGCGCACAGCGTGCCGAAGTGCTGGCGAACAACATTGCCAATGCCGACACCCCGAACTACAAGGCCCGGGATCTGGATTTTGCCTCTGTGCTCGCCGCACAGAGTGACAAAAACCAGAACGGCACGTTTGCGTTGAACAAGACCAACAGCCGGCACATCGAAGCCCAAGGCCTGAGCAGCGGCGACGAGTCCCTGCAGTACCGTGTGCCGATGCAGCCGTCGATCGACCAGAACACGGTGGACGCGCAACTGGAGCAGTCGAACTACGCAGAAAATGCGGTCAACTTCCAGGCCAGCTTCACCTTGCTCAACAGCAAATTCAAAGGGCTGATGTCAGCCCTGCGCGGGGAGTAATTCATGTCTCTAGCCAGTGTTTTCAATATCGCCGGTAGCGGCATGAGTGCACAGACCACGCGCCTGAACACCGTCGCCAGTAACATCGCCAACGCCGAGACCGTGTCGTCGAGCATCGACCAGACTTACCGCGCACGGCACCCGGTGTTTGCCACCATGTTTCAGGGCGCGCAAAACGGCGCCGACGGTTCGCTGTTTCAGAACCAGGACGGCGCCGGCAACGGTGTGCAAGTACTGGGCGTGGTCGAGGACCAGAGCGAACTCCAGGCCCGTTATGAACCTAACCATCCTTCTGCCGACGCCAAGGGCTACGTGTACTACCCCAACGTCAATGTGGTTGAAGAAATGGCTGACATGATTTCTGCCAGTCGTTCGTTCCAGACCAACGCGGAAATGATGAACACCGCCAAAACCATGATGCAGAAGGTCCTGACCCTCGGTCAGTGATAAGGGACGACGCAAATGAGTGTGACCGATTCCACCAGCGGCCTGACCCTTAATCAGGTACTCGCCAACTCTGCTCAGGCCAAGACCACCGACACCAGTCTGGCCGGGGCGTCCAAGGCCGTTGCCGGCAGCAGTTCTCTGGGCAAGGATTCATTCCTGCAATTGCTGGTGACCCAGCTGAAAAACCAGAACCCGCTGGACCCCCAGGACAACACTGCGTTCGTGGCGCAACTGGCGCAGTTCAGCAGCCTGGAAGGCATCACCACGCTCAACGATTCGGTGAACTCCATCACCGGTGGCCTGCAGTCTTCGCAAGCCTTGCAGGCGTCGTCGCTGGTGGGCCGTTCGGTGATCGTGCAAACCGGCGAAGCCTATGTCGACCCTTCCAGCGGCAAACCGTTTAACGGTTCCGTGGTGGTACAGGACGCCGATTCCAAACCCACCATCACCATTACCGATGCGGACGGCGAGGTGGTCAGGACCCTCGACCTGGGCACCCAGAAAGCCGGCAATGTGGACTTCACCTGGGATGGCAAGGATAGCGACGGCCTGTTGCTGGACAAGGGCAACTACACCTTTACCGCCTCCAGCAAAACCGACACTGCCACCACCGCGCTTACCACTTACCTGCCAGCCACGGTCAATAGCGTGACCCTGAGCAAGACCGGGGGCGAAATCATGCTCAACCTCGCAGGCCTGGGCAGCATTGGAATATCCAAAGTCCAGACCATTGGCCTCTAAGCCGACTCAAGGAGATAAACATGTCATTCAATATCGGCCTTAGCGGCCTGTATGCGGCCAACAAGCAACTCGACGTGACCGGCAACAACATTGCCAACGTCGCGACCACCGGCTTTAAAGCATCGCGCGCAGAGTTCGCGGACATCTACTCGGCCAGCAAGCTGGGGACCGGCAGCAAGACGGTCGGCAGCGGCGTCAACCTGGCGGCGGTCTCGCAAAATTTCGGTCAGGGGGCGATCAATAACACCGGCAACCTGCTGGACATGGGCATTTCGGGCAGCGGCTTCTTCGTGCTCAGTGACAATGGCGCCTTGAGCTACACCCGTGCCGGTACTTTCAAGTCCGACAAGGACGGTTACGTGACCAGCACTGACGGCACGGCGCGCCTGCAGGGCTATGGCGTGGATGCAAACGGCAATATCGTCAACGGCACCTTGACCGACCTGCGCATCGATACCTCCAACCTGGCGCCCAAGCCGACCGGCTCGGTGCAGTCCACGATCAACCTGAACTCCAACGCCGACACGATTGATCAGGTCGCGAACAAGTTCGACCCTGGCGAGACCGCCAGCTACAGCAAAAAATTCAACACCACTGTTTACGATACCCAGGGCAACCCGCACCCGATGGATCAGTACATGGTGAAGACCGGTTCCAACACCTGGAAGACCTACACCCTGATCGACGGCCGCAACCCTGATGGCAGCCCGGTCAGTGGCACCGGGGCTAAAGACCCGGTGGCCTCGACCATGAGTTTTGATTCGACCGGTGCCCTGGTCAGCGTCACGACCCCGAACCCGGTTGCCGGCGAACCTGACATTATCGGCAGCACTTTGACTGTCGCGGACTGGATGCCGGGCGCCACCGTCAATGGTGCATGGGTGTCCAACGGCGCGAAGGCCAAAGACCTCGGTTTTGGCATCAACATGGCCAGTACCACCCAGTACAACACCGACACCTCGCGCAACCCGCCAACCCAGGACGGCTACGCGACCGGCCAGATCAACAACCTGACCATCGATGGTTCGGGCGTGATGTTCGCCAACTTCAGCAACAACCAGAGCCGTGCCATTGGCCAGATCTCGCTGGCCAGCTTCACCAACGAGCAAGGCCTGCAGCCTGCGGGCGGTACAGCCTGGAAAGAGACTTTCGCTTCCGGCCTGGCCGGTTACGATGCGCCGAAGGTGGGTACCCTGGGTTCCATCCAGTCCAACTCGCTGGAAGATTCCAACGTTAACCTGACCAGTGAACTGGTGGACCTGATCAAGGCGCAGAGCAACTACCAGGCGAACGCCAAAACCATCTCGACCCAAAGCACCATCATGCAGACCATTATCCAGATGACCTGATAGCGGGCCGCACAATAAAAAAAGCCCCGGCACGCCAATGCCGGGGCTTTTTTGTTGTTGAAGCAGGCGGCTTCCTGATAATTGTGGGAGCCAGCTTGCTGGCGATGGCAGCGGTGCGGTATTGCAGGTGTACCGCGTCGTTTGTATCGCTGGCAAGCCAGCTCCCACAATGGCTTCAGGGTTTGTTGAATTCAACCCGCTCCGGCACGCCAATGCCGGGGCTTTTTTGTTGTTGAAGCAGGCGGCTTCCTGATAATTGTGGGAGCCAGCTTGCTGGCGATGGCAGCGGTGCGGTATTGCAGCTGTACCGCGTCGTTTGTATCGCTGGCAAGCCAGCTCCCACAATGGCTTCAGGGTCTGTTGAATTCAACCCGCTCCGGCACCCGGGTCATCAGTACCTTGCCGGCCCGGATCGACACCCGGGCCTTGGCCTGGCGGCGTACGGCTTCGTAATCACTGTCGGCGTCCAGTACCACCAGGTTCGCCGGCCGGCCGACGGCAATGCCATAACCCTCGCCAAGGTTGAGGGTGCGGGCGCTGTTGTCGGTGACCAGATCCAGGCAACGTGCCAGGTCCTCGAATCCCATCATGTGGCAGATGTGCAAGCCCGCGTCCAGCACCCGCAAAATGTTGCCGTTACCCAGTGGATACCAAGGGTCCTTGATTGAATCCTGGCCCAGACACACGTTCATCCCGGCGCGATCCAGTTCGGCTACGCGAGTCACTCCGCGGCGTTTTGGAAAGCTGTCAAAGCGCCCTTGCAGGTGGATGCTTTCGGTGGGGCACGAAACGAAATTGATCCCCGAAGCCTTGAGCAGGCGGAACAGTTTTGAGCAGTAGGCATTGTCGTAGGAACCCATGGCCGTGGTATGGCTGGCGGTTACCCGGCTGCCCATGCCGCGGACCCGGGCCTCTTCGGCCAGCACTTCAAGAAAGCGCGAGTGCGGGTCGTCGGTTTCGTCGCAATGCACATCCACCAGGCAACCGGTGCGCTCAGCCAGGTCCATCAGGAACTTGATCGAGCTGACGCCTTGCTCGCGGGTGTTTTCAAAGTGCGGAATGCCACCGACCACATCGGCGCCCATCTCTACCGCGCGAGTCATCAGCTCGCGGCCGCCAGCGTAAGACTCGATACCTTCCTGGGGGAACGCCACAATTTGCAGGTCGATCAGCCCGCGTGCTTCTTCGCGGACTTCAAGCATCGCTTTGAGCGCGGCCAGCGTCGGGTCCGTTACGTCGACATGGGTGCGCACGTGCTGAATGCCATGCTCGGCCAGCATGCGGATGGTGGTGTGGGCGCGCTGTTTGGTGTCTTCGTGGGTGATGGTTTCCTTGCGTTGCGCCCAGCGCTCGATGCCTTCGAACAGCGTGCCGCTGAGGTTCCACTCGGGCTGGCCCGCAGTCAGGGCTGCATCCAGGTGGATATGCGGTTCAACCAGGGGCGCGATCAGCAATTGGCCTTGAGCGTCGATATCGCCCGCCTGCGCCATCACACGGGCGGACTGCAAGGTGATAGCGCTAATGCGCTCGCCTTCGCAGCTGACCGTATACAGGCCTGGAGTTTTACGTAGCGTGGCATTGATGATGTTCATGGTCGGTCCTGTCGTTGGGCTTCGGTCATGCGCCACACGAGGAGGGCAACCGAAGCATTCATTCTGAAAAGTGGGTCATCGAGCGATTGTCCGCTGTGTTGCTCGATGCGTTGTATCCGTTGGTTGATGGTGTTGCGGTGAATATTCAAGCGCCGGGCCGCCTGCAGGGCATTGCCGTTTTCGTGGAGCAGGGCGTCCAGGGTTTCAAGCAGGCTGTGGGGGTGTTTGCGACGGGGCTCGATCATGGGGCCCAGGGTCTGTTGCACGAATGCCTCGATCACCGAGCGTTCGCCAATGGCCTGTAACAGGCGCAATACCCCCAGCTCACTGAAATCACAGAGACCGCTGGCCGGGCGCAGATTTTCTGCAACATCCAGCGCCTGACGTGCCTCGTTCAGTGCCTGATGGTAGTGCCCGCAATCTTCTCCCTTGCCCGCCACCCCCATGAACAGCGCCATGTCACCGATCATGGCATGCAAGTCGCGATACAGGCAGCCCAGCTCCGCGCGAATGGTATCGCGCTCGTTCAGGAGCAGGATGAACAGATCGCCCTGAACGATAACCGGCAGCGCGCGGGGCAGGGCCCGGCTCCAGCTATCCAGATGATCCTGTACCGCCTGCCGCGTTTGTTGCAATAACCGTTCTGCCGCATCCGGTGCATGGTTGTCGAACAGCTCGCTGACGGCAGACAGCCGCAGTGCTACCAGGCGTCGCGGGCCGTCCAGAGGCAGTTTCAAATGCGCCGCGCGCTGGCGGGCGGTGGCCAGGCTCGGATAATCGCCGCTGAGCAACTGCGCCAGAATGTCGTGGCGCGAGCGCCGGGTCTGCGCCATTTGAACCAGCGCAGTGCCGATCAGGTGCGTGACAATCACCATCTTCAGCATGTACGGCTGTTCGATCAGCGCCAGGCCATATTCCTCGCACAGCGCTATGACCGAATCCGGAATGCGCTGAATAAAGGCATCCCCGGTCAGGATCACCAGCCCGGCAATGCCACTGGCGTCGCCTTCGTGCACCAGGCGCAGCAAGTTGGCCTCGTCCCGGGGATGGTTGATGCCGGTGACGAATACCAGTTCGCCGCCCATGACCCATTGCGCCAGGCCTTCGTTCTCGGCCACGTAGGGCCAGCGCACATTGCGCTGCAGGTTGCAGGCACCGGCGCGCAGGGTCATTTCTTCCAGGCCGGCCAGCCCCAGAATCTCTTCAACCGTGAGGCTCAAATGTCCTCCTGCACGACCGGCAGCACGGCGCGGCGGCGGCTGATTTCCAGCAGCAGGATGTAGCACACGGCAGAGGCGGCAATTCCCACCAGTGGTGCAATCCAGGGTGAGCAATAGGCCAGCAGTGCGCCGAAGGCATATGCGCTCAGGCCCGGCACGTTGTAGCGCGCCAGCTTCACACTGGCCAGCGCCGGATATTTGCCGTGGTGGCGGTACCAGAAGTCGGCCATGATCACGCCACCGATGGGCGGGATGATGGACCCCAGCAGTACCAGAAACGGGATCAGCATTTCATACATGCCGCCAATGGCCAGCACCACACCGACGGCAGCGGCGATCAGGGTCATGGTGCGGCGCCGTTCGCTGCGCACCAGGTGGCAGGCTGCCGCCGATACGTTGTAGATGGTCGGGCCCTGAATCGTCCACAGGTTCAGGCACAGCATGATCACTGCCGCGAACGACAAGCCCTGGAGCATCATCACGCTCACGATGTCGGCCTGCTGATAGACCATGGCGCACCATGCGCCCGCCACGATCATCAGGCCATTACCCAGCAGGAAACTGACGACGCTGGCGATGACGGCAATCCGCCCGGTGCGCGACAGCCGGGTCCAGTTGGTGGCTTGAGTCGCGCCGCTGGCGAACGTGCCGAAGACCATGGTGATGGCGGCCGAGAAGGTCATTGCTTCATGGGGGATTACTGCAGCCAGGCCCTTGAAGCCGCCGACATGGCGGGTGGCGATGTACATGGAAACGATCAGCAGGATAAACATCAGCGGCACCGAGACGCGTGACAATACGTCCAGGCCTCTGTAGCCGATGATTGCGGTGATACTGAAACCCAGCCCGAAAAACACCATCAGCGGCCATGTGAAGCCTTCTGCCAGGCCGAGCATTTTCACCAGCACGATGGCCACGGTGGCCGTGCCCCAGGCGAACCAGCCCAGTTCGGCAAAACCGAGCAGAAAGTCCGAGAGACGGCTGCCGACCTCGCCAAAGCAAAAACGCCCCATCAATACCGTATTCAGGCCGCTGCGGGCGGCAATCAGCGCCAATGCGGCGGCATACAGGGCCAGCAGGCTGTTACCGATGGCGGCAATCCACAGCATGTCGACGAAGTTGAACGCCATGCCCAGTTTGCCGCCGGCGAACATGGTGCCGGTAAAGAACGTGAAGCTGAACAACACCATGGAAATCGATAGCAGCCCCTTGCGCGCAGAACGCGGGGCTTCGCTTAAAGGAAATTCGCCGGGTGCACTCATGTTGTATTTCTCCGCCTCGAATGGGTAGGGCCGTGGTCAGTGGCACCCTGGGGCTAGAGCAATAAGCGGGCCTGTTTTGGCCCGGGGTCTGAAACAGAAAAAAGCGGGCAGAGGGCATAGAGGTTTATGTTCAGGTTGAACATATTTGAAGGGGTTTTACGAGGGGTGGTGTGCAGAGTGATTCATTTTGTAGCGCTGGCGCACCATTGTGGGTGCTTACAGCCATGTGGAAGATTCCATAGTTGAGGGGGACCTCAACCAGCGTTGTAGGAGCGAGCTTGCTCGCGAGCTTTTTATCGAGCCCGTATTGATTTGCGAGTGAGTGCGACCTTTTTGAGAAGCTCGCGAGCAAGCTCGGTCCTACACGGGATACGGGCCCACAAAACAAAACCCCCGCTAAACCCAATTGTTGCCAGGGTTTAACGGGGGTTTTGGTCAGGCGGTCAGGCCGTCTGACGGCTCAGCTTATTGGCAAGCTTCGCAATCCGGCTCGTCAATGGCGCAAGCCTTTGGTACCGGTGCAGGACCGGCAGGCGCTGCAACGACGTCTTCGCTCTTGTTGCCGTTGGACACGGCGTTGAGCTTGCCGGTGTTGACGGTGGACTTCTCGGTGCTGGTCGCGGCCAGGGCACGGAGGTAGTAAGTGGTTTTCAGACCACGGTACCAGGCCATGCGGTAGGTCACGTCCAGCTTCTTGCCCGAAGCGCCAGCGATGTACAGGTTCAGCGACTGAGCCTGGTCGATCCACTTCTGACGGCGGCTGGCGGCGTCAACGATCCACTTGGTGTCAACTTCGAACGCAGTGGCATACAGCTCTTTGAGCTCTTGCGGGATGCGCTCGATCTGCTGCACGGAACCGTCGTAGTACTTCAGGTCGTTGATCATGACCGAGTCCCACAGGTCGCGGGCCTTGAGGTCGCGAACCAGGTACGGGTTGATCACGGTGAATTCGCCCGAGAGGTTCGATTTCACGTACAGGTTCTGGTAAGTCGGTTCGATCGACTGCGATACGCCGGTGATGTTGGCGATGGTCGCGGTCGGTGCGATGGCCATGATGTTGGAGTTACGGATGCCTTTCTGAACACGGGCGCGAACCGGTGCCCAATCCAGGGATTCGTTCAGGTCAACGTCGATGTACTTCTGGCCGCGCTGTTCGATCAGGATCTGTTGCGAGTCCAGCGGCAGTACGCCTTTGGACCACAGCGAACCCTGGAAGGTCTCGTAAGCGCCACGCTCGTCAGCCAGGTCGCAGGACGCCTGGATTGCGAAGTAGCTGACCGCTTCCATCGACTTGTCGGCAAATTCCACGGCCGCTTGCGAGGCGTAAGGAATGTGCTGCAGGTACAGCGCGTCCTGGAAGCCCATGATCCCCAGGCCGACCGGACGGTGCTTGAAGTTCGAGTTGCGGGCTTGCGGCACCGAGTAGTAGTTGATGTCGATGACGTTATCGAGCATGCGTACGGCTACGTCGATGGTGCGCTTGAGCTTCTCGGTATCGAGCTTGCCGTCCTTGATGTGGTTCGGCAGGTTGATCGAGCCCAGGTTGCAGACCGCGATCTCGTCCTTGTTGGTGTTCAGGGTGATCTCGGTGCACAGGTTCGAGCTGTGGACCACGCCTACGTGCTGCTGCGGGCTGCGCAGGTTGCACGGGTCTTTGAAGGTCAGCCACGGGTGGCCGGTTTCAAACAGCATGGACAGCATTTTGCGCCACAGGTCTTTGGCCTGGATGGTCTTGAACAGCTTGATCTTGCCCGGGTACTGGGACAGTGCTTCGTAGTACTCGTAACGCTCTTCGAAGGCCTTGCCGGTCAGGTCGTGCAGGTCCGGGACTTCGGATGGCGAGAACAGGGTCCACGGGCCGTCATCGAAGACGCGCTTCATGAACAGGTCAGGGATCCAGTTGGCGGTGTTCATGTCGTGGGTACGACGACGGTCATCACCGGTGTTCTTGCGCAGCTCGATGAACTCTTCGATGTCCATGTGCCAGGTTTCCAGGTAGGCACACACAGCGCCTTTGCGCTTGCCACCCTGGTTAACGGCTACGGCGGTGTCGTTCACTACTTTGAGGAACGGAACCACGCCCTGGGATTTGCCGTTGGTGCCCTTGATCCATGAACCCAGTGCACGTACCGGGGTCCAGTCGTTGCCCAGGCCACCGGCGAATTTGGACAACATGGCGTTGTCGTGGATCGCGTGGTAGATGCCCGACAGGTCGTCCGGCACGGTGGTCAGGTAGCAGCTGGACAGCTGCGGACGCTGGGTACCGGCGTTGAACAGGGTTGGAGTCGAAGCCATGTAGTCGAAGGACGACAACAGGTTGTAGAACTCGATGGCACGGTCTTCTTTTTGCTTCTCTTCGATCGCCAGGCCCATGGCCACGCGCATGAAGAAGATCTGCGGCAGTTCGAAACGCACGCCATCCTTGTGGATGAAGTAACGGTCGTACAGGGTTTGCAGGCCCAGGTAGGTGAACTGCTGATCGCGCTCGTGGTTGATCGCCTTGCCCAGTTTTTCCAGGTCAAAGGTCGCCAGAACCGGGTTCAGCAAATCGAACTCGATACCTTTGGCGATGTAGGCCGGCAGGGCTTTGGCGTACAGGTCGACCATCTCGTGGTGAGTCGCGCTTTCTGCCACTTCGAGGAAGCTCAAGCCTTCGGCACGCAGGGTGTCCATCAGCAGGCGAGCGGTTACGAAGGAGTAGTTCGGCTCACGCTCTACCAGGGTGCGGGCGGTCATCACCAGGGCGGTGTTGACGTCGCTCAGTGCTACGCCGTCGTAGAGGTTTTTCAGGGTTTCGCGCTGGATCAGGTCGCCGTCAACTTCGGCCAGACCTTCGCAGGCTTCGGTGACGATGGTGTTCAGGCGGCCCATGTCCAGCGGCGCGAAAGTGCCGTCAGCGCGGGTGATACGAATCGACGGGTGAGCCTGGACAGCGTCTTCGGCCGGGGCGCGGGTAGCACGCTCCTTGGAGCGGGCATCGCGGTAGATCACGTAGTCGCGAGCCACTTTTTGCTCGCCGGCGCGCATCAGGGCCAGTTCAACCTGGTCCTGGATTTCTTCGATGTGGATGGTGCCACCCGATGGCATGCGACGCTTGAAGGTTGCGGTGACTTGTTCAGTCAGGCGCGCAACAGTGTCGTGAATGCGGGACGAGGCGGCAGCTTTGCCACCCTCAACTGCGAGAAACGCTTTGGTGATGGCGACGGTGATCTTGTCATCAGTGTAAGGAACTACAGTCCCGTTACGTTTGATCACGCGCAATTGGCCTGGCGCGGTCGCAGACAGATCCAGATTTGAATCGGAACCCTGCGAGTTCTCGCGAGTTGTGTCGGTTTGCATGGGGGGTGTCTCCACATTCTCTATGTTTGTTTGGGCACCTTTTGGGTGCCCACCGTTCCGTCCTGAAGCACTACAACCGGCGATCAAACCGGGCATAACAACCTCGGGACGTACAGAAAGGGGGGGTTAAGCCGCTTCCGTGCCGAAGTCATGGGTTTGCGCGTGCCGCCTCAAACCCTGGTCCTGATGGGTGACAGTATTTTTACTGCAACACCCGGGCCGCTTTCCGGCTTTTACGCTGGAAACCGGCTGCCATCCGCATGCGCGGTTTGGACTTTAATAACGTGTTTGCTCAAACCCGACAGGCGCGAGAAAAGGACTTGAAATTCTCGTTTGAGTTGTGTTGGGTTTTTGGCCATAAACCCTATATGTAGGGTTGTTTGGCGGAATAGATACAAGATATGCGTTTTGCTGAGTCTCTGCAACGTAGGATCTTGGCTTGAATCAATGCTGGTTTTGTGTATGAAAGCGTAAAAAACCGTGTAGGCCCCATGGGCTCGGCTTCAGACCGTTTGTCACCAATTTTTGCCGGATTAAACGACCCGTACTGAATTTTAAGGGCGCGAACCCTACCATAAAAAACAGCGCTGTCCGAACGCATTTTCAGGCGAGTGCAAAGATAGGAAAGGTCAAGCGGATATTGGGGTTTTGCGACACCGCAAAGGCCTTGGGCGGCCTTTGCGGCAGATGCGGGAAATTACAACAATTGGAAGCTGTTTTGCTGCACGTTCTGCGAATCAAGGCCGATCAGCACCTCAAACTCTCCCGGCTCGGCGGCGTACTTCAATTGTGCGTTGTAGAACTTCAAGTCGTTCTCGTCGAGGGTGAACTGAACGATTTTCTGTTCTCCGGCCTTGAGCATGATTTTCTGGAAGTTCTTCAGCTCCTTGAGCGGACGGCTCATAGAGGCGGCGACATCATGCAGGTACAACTGGACCACGGTTTCTCCATCGCGCTTGCCGGTGTTTTTCAGCGTCACGCTGGCAGTCAGTGATGCGCCCGGTTTCAGGGTTTTGGCGGACAGGCTGACATCCGACAGGCTGAAGTCGGTGTAGCTCAGGCCATAGCCAAACGGGTAGAGCGGGGTGTTGGCCTCGTCGAAGTACTGCGAGGTGTAGTTACCCGGCTTGCCCGGGGTGAAGGGGCGGCCAATGGTCAGGTGACTGTAGTAGGTCGGAATCTGCCCCACAGAGCGCGGGAAGGTGATGGGCAGCTTGCCGGACGGGTTGTAGTCGCCGAACAGGACATCAGCAATGGCATTGCCGCCTTCAGTGCCACTGAACCAGGTTTCCAGTACCGCATCCGCTTGTTGCTGTTGCAGGTCGATCGACAGCGGACGGCCATTCATCAGCACCAGCACCAACGGCTTGCCAGTGGCCTTGAGGGCAGTGATCAGGGCGCGCTGGCTGGCTGGAATGTCCAGACTGGTGCGGCTTGACGATTCGTGGGACATGCCGCGCGATTCACCCACCACCGCCACCACGACATCGGCCTGCTGCGCAGCCTTGACCGCTTCGTCGATCATCTCCCGGGCCGGGCGTGGGTCGTTGGTTACTTCAGGGTTGTCGAAGTTCAGGAAGTTCAGGTAATCGACGATTTTCTGGTCGTCGGTGATGTTGGCGCCGCGGGCGTAAATCAGCGTGCCCTGCTGACCGAGCGCGTTGCGCATGCCGTCGAACACGGTGACAGATTGCGCCGGCTGACCATTGGCTGCCCAGCTTCCCATGATGTCGATCGGTGCCTTGGCCAGCGGACCGACCAACGCGATGCGGGCCTGTTTTTTCAGCGGCAGGGTTTCGCTCTGATTCTTCAGCAGGACCAGGCTCTTGCGTGCCACTTCGCGCGCTTCATTTCGGTGCAGGCGACTTTCGGCATTGGTGTCGGCCGGGTCATCCTGGGTTTTGCCGATACGCAGGTACGGGTCGGCAAACAGGCCCATGTCGTATTTGGCCCCGAGTACTTCACGCACCGCGTTGTCCAGATCGCTTTGCGGCACTTCGCCGGATTTCAGCAAACCCGGCAATTCTTCGCCATAGACCTTGTCGTTCATGCTCATGTCGATGCCGGCCTTGATTGCCAGCTTCGCGGCTTCGCGCCCGTCCTTGGCAACGCCGTGCCTGATCAGCTCGATAATCGCGCCATGGTCGCTGACGGCGACCCCTTTGAAGCCCCAGTCCTTGCGCAGCAGATCCTGCATCAACCACATGTTGGCGGTGGCCGGGATGCCATTGATTGAATTCAACGCCACCATCACCCCGCCCGCACCGGCATCAATGGCGGCGCGGTAGGGTGGCAAGTAATCCTGGAACATGCGCACCGGGCTCATGTCGACAATGTTGTAGTCCCGGCCGCCTTCCACTGCGCCATACAGGGCGAAGTGCTTGACGCTGGCCATGATATTGCCGGGCAGGGCAGGTGAAACGCCCTGATACGCGTGGACCATGACTTTGGCAATGCGCGATACCAGGTAGGTGTCTTCGCCAAAGCCTTCCGAGGTACGCCCCCAGCGCGGGTCACGGGCGATGTCGACCATCGGCGCGAATGTCAGGTCAATACCGTCGGCACTGGCTTCCTTGGCGGCAACCCGGCCGCTCAGGGCGATGGCGTCCATGTCCCAGCTGGACGCAAGGGCCAGGCTGATGGGGAAAATGGTGCGATGGCCGTGAATCACGTCGTAGGCAAAAAACATCGGGATTTTAAGGCGGCTGCGTTGAGCAGCCTCTTGCATCGGACGGTTTTCGGCGCGGGTGATCGAGTTGAACGTGCCGCCGATACGGCCTGCGGCGATTTCCTTGCGGATCAGTTCGCGGGGCATTTCCGGGCCGATACTGATCAGGCGCAGTTGGCCGATCTTTTCATCCACCGTCATTTGTTTGAGCAGATCAGCCACAAATACATCTTTGGGCGGGAGCGGTGCCGGCGGGTTCTGGGCTAAAACCGAGTGACTGGCCAGACTAAGGGCCAAGCCCAGCAAATACATATTTCTCATGACATTCTTCTACGCGGCCGCTCTCTTAAAGCGAGGGATGGCCCGCGCTTTTGAAGCGATATTGTTCTGTGGGGGATGTAAGGACTACTTAACTTAAAAATTACCCTATCTTTAAGAGGAAGTATTCCCACATGGCAGGCAGTCTTTTAGCTGATTAGCTACCAGCAATCCAGTGTTGCCGGGAGATATTCAGTCACGGTGAGGGAGTTTTTCCACAAGGTATGCGGTCAATAAACTCAATCGGGTTATTTCGGAGCGTCACAAGCATGGAATTACAAAGCGTTAGGTCCTCGGGCTGGAAAGTCATCGCGCTGCTGGCGTTGAGCAGTCTGCTGGCGGGATGCGGGATCAATACCATTCCGACCCTGGACGAGCAGGTCAAGGCGGCCTGGTCGCAAGTGCAGAATCAATACCAGCGGCGCTCCGACTTGATCCCCAACCTGGTGGAAACGGTCAAGGGCGCGGCCAAGCAAGAGCAGGCCACCCTGACAGCGGTGATTGAGGCGCGGGCCAAGGCAACGTCGATCCAGGTGGATGCCAGCACCCTGAACAATCCGGAAAAACTCAAACAGTTCCAGGATGCACAGAACCAGCTGACCGGAGCCTTGAGCCGTCTGATGGTGGTGTCCGAGCGCTATCCGGACTTGAAATCCAATCAAAACTTCCTCTCCTTGCAGTCGCAACTTGAAGGCACGGAAAACCGCATCAGCGTGGCCCGTCGCGACTTCATCCAGGCGGTTGAACGTTACAACACCGAAATCCGCACCTTCCCGGGTCGTTTGTGGCATGCCGTGATGTACAGCGACTTGCCGATTCGCCCGACTTTCGAGGCCACCGCACCGGAGGCCGACAAAGCCCCGGAAGTGAAGTTCTAACAACCGCCTGACCCCACTCTGTAGGAGCGAGCTTGCTCGCGAGCTTTTTGGTTCACGAACAGCTCGCGAGCAAGCTCGCTCCTACACCTGCAAAGTGGGGGGAATGCAACCGCCGAGGTGCTGATGCGCGTATCAAAACTGGGATTGGGCCTGCTGCTCTGGCTATTTATAGCCACTGCACAGGCGCTCACCTTTCCGACGCTGAGCGGGCGGGTGGTGGATGATGCTCACATGCTCGACCCCGCCACTCGCCAGCAACTGGCGCAAAAACTCGAAGCCCACGAAAAAGCCACCGGCGAGCAAGTGGTGGTGGTCACGGTGGCGGATTTGCAAGGGACTCCCATTGAGGATTTCGGCTACCAGTTGGGGCGGGCCTGGGGGATTGGGCAAAAGGATAAAAACAACGGCGCCCTGCTGATTGTCGCGCGTGATGACCGCAAACTGCGGATCGAGGTCGGCTATGGCCTGGAGGGCCGTCTTACCGACGCGCAATCCTCAGTCATCATTAATCAGATCATTACCCCGGCCTTTAAAGCCGGAAATTTCAGTCAGGGCATCAGCGACGGTGTTGCCGCGATCCTGCAAGTGCTGGGTGGCGATCCCGTGCCTGAGCCGGCCTACGCCAGCGGGCAGGGCGATGGCAACGACTTGATGAGCGAGCACCCCGGCGTGGTACTGCTGCTATTTCTGTTGTTCGTGGTGGTCGTGGCTGCCTGCCAGTTCTACGGCATTTGCAACTCGGGCGGCGGCGGTGGCACGCGCTCCGGCGGGTTTGGCAGTGGCGGCGGGGGCTTTGGTGGCGGCGGTGGCGGCTTTCGCGGTGGCGGCGGCAGTTTTGGTGGCGGCGGAGCTTCCGGCGGCTGGTAACTCACTCTTAATTTAACGGGCATCGACACTCATGGCTTTACTTACCCCGCAGCAACAGCAGCAGGTCGCCGACGCGGTGACCCGCGCCGAACAACGTACCGACGCCGAAATTGTCACTGTACTGGCCCCCCGCGCGGACGATTACAGCTACATCCCCTTGCTCTGGGCCAGCCTGATCGCCCTGGTGGTGCCCGCGCTGGTGCATTTTTTGATCGGCGGCCTGCAGATTTACGGCTTGCTGATGTTGCAATGGGCCTGCTTTGTCTTTCTCAGCCTGATCTTTCGCCTGCCGGCCATTACCACCCGTTTGATCCCGCCGCGCATTCGGCACTGGCGGGCGAGCAATCTTGCCCGGCGCCAGTTTCTCGAACAAAAGCTGCACCACACCCAAGACCGTACCGGTGTGCTGATTTTTGTCAGCGAAGCCGAGCGCTATGTCGAAATTCTGGTGGATGAAGGCATATCGCGACATCTGGATAACAGTGACTGGGGCACCATCGTCAGTGATTTCACGCGCCGGGTGGCGCTGGGTCATACGGCTGAAGGCTTTATTGCCTGCATTGATGCCTGTGCCGAACTGCTGGAACGGCATGTCCCCAAAACCCATCCGCGCAATCAACTGCCCAATCGGCTGGTGATGCTGTAATCGGCGATGGCTGAAATAACCCCGTGCCCCTGGCGGCGAACACGCCTAAAATAGCCGCCATTGCTTTTCTGATTCTCCCTCCTGCATCCCCCGAGGCACCTTTTTCAATGTCAGTGACTGCTACCACCGCCCCGTCTGTGCCGGATCATCGTGCGCAATTTTTGAACTTGCTGGAAACCGGCCTGGCCCAGAATTCCTTTATCAAGCTGGTGCTGGCCAAGTACGTCGGGCCCGAGGCCGAGTTGCAGCGGATCATCATCAAGCAAGTCACGGTCAAGGATCAGCCTTGCCTGTCGTTTGTATACCGCTACAAAACCCGCGATATCACCAAGAACTTCCCCCTGGAAGAGGCTGTGGCCAACATCGCCGGGCTGTTGCCGCAAGCGTTCAAAAATGCGCACTTGCTGACCCTCACCGATGAAGTGCAACTGGAATACAGCAAAAAAGGCAAAAGCTCGCTGTTCAAGGGTAAAAGCCAGCAGGAACGTGAACTGCCGTCGGCTGAGCATAACCGTGAAAAAAATCGCTTTGTGGACCTGTCGCGCCCGTTTTTGGCGGACCTGGGGGTCACCAACAAGCAGCAGGAACTGATTCCGGCGATGTCGCGCAAGTGGAAGCAGATCAACAAGTTTATCGAGGTGTTTTCCCATGCCTTGAGCAGCTCGCCGCTCAAGCTCGATCAGCCGGTCAAGGTGGTGGATTTCGGATCGGGCAAGGGCTACCTGACCTTTGCCATTCACGATTACCTGCGTCACAGCCTCAAGGCTGAAGGCGTGGTCACCGGGGTTGAGCTGCGTGAAGACATGGTCACGCTGTGCAACAACGCCGCCCAGCGGCTGGAGCACCCGGGCCTGTCCTTTCAGCATGGTGACGTACGCAGCTTCGCACCGAACCCGATCGACGTGATGATCGCGCTGCATGCGTGTGACATTGCCACCGACTACGCGATCCATATGGGCATTCGCTCGGGGGCAGCCATCATCATGTGCTCACCGTGTTGCCACAAACAGATCCGCCTGCAGATCCAGAGCCCGGCGCTGCTCAAGCCGATGCTGCAATATGGATTGCATCTTGGCCAGCAGGCCGAAATGGTCACCGACAGCTTGCGTGCCTTGTTCCTTGAAGCCTGCGGTTATGAAACCAAAGTGTTCGAGTTCATCTCCCTGGAGCACACCAACAAAAACAAAATGATCCTTGCGGTCAAACGCGCCGAACCGCTGGACCCGGCGCAGTTGCTGGTGAAAATCCAGGAGCTCAAGGCGTTTTACAACATTCAGGAACACTGCCTGGAAACCTTGCTGCAGGCGGACGGTTTGTTGAAGTAAGCGTGTAAGGAGCATCCAGCGGGTACGTAGTATCAGGCTATTACCCGCGTGGGCGCTCAGGGGTTACCTTGGCTACTCTCATCAGCCCACGGTTTACCCCAGAGGAGCACCCACCATGGCGGCGAAAAAAATTCTGATGCTGGTTGGCGATTACGTTGAAGACTACGAAGCAATGGTGCCGTTTCAGGCGCTGTTGATGGTCGGTCATCAGGTTCACGCAGTGTGCCCCGGCAAAACCTCGGGGCAGACCGTTCGCACGGCGATTCATGACTTCGAGGGCGATCAGACCTACAGCGAAAAGCCGGGCCATCTGTTTGCCCTGAATTTCGATTTCGACAAGGTCAGGGCCGGTGACTATGACGCACTGGTGGTACCAGGTGGCCGTGCTCCGGAATACCTGCGGTTGAACGAAAAGGTGCTGGAGCTGGTACGTGAATTCGATAAGGCCGGCAAACCGATTGCGGCTGTGTGCCATGGCGCGCAATTGCTGGCTGCAGCCGGAACCCTGGAAGGCCGTGAGTGCAGTGCTTACCCGGCCTGTGCTCCGGAAGTGCGATTGGCAGGCGGAACTTACATTGATATCGACGTGACCAAGGCCCACGTGCAAGGCAACCTGGCGACGGCTCCTGCCTGGCCGGCACATCCTGCCTGGCTGGCGGCGTTTCTTGGGCTGTTGGGTACGACCATTACGTTGTAAGAAGAGGGCGCGACCATGTGTGAGCTATATGTCAAAGCCGATCCGATTCTGTACGAGTCGCGCTCGCGTTCCTTGCGTATTTGCGGCGTGGTCACCACCTTGCGCCTGGAAAACCAGTTCTGGGACATCCTCAGCGAAATTGCGCAAGCCGATGGCATGACCACCAACCAGTTGGTGGCCAAGCTGTACGAAGAAGTGATGGATTATCGGGGCGAAGTGGTCAACTTCGCCTCGTTCCTGCGTGTGAGTTGCACCCGCTACCTGAGCCAGCGGCGGGTGCAGGCGCCGGAATTGAATCTGGTGGGGCGCAAGCAAGGCTGACCCACTCTCTTGTAGCAGCTGCCGACAGGCTGCGTCCGGCGGCGCAGCCGTCGTCAGGTCGGTGCGCACCTGATACACCTCGGACTCAGGCTTGCTGCGCAACCGGACGCAGCCTGCGGCAGCTGCTACGGGTCGGAGTATCCCCAGCTTTAGAAGAACCGCGTTACGCTGACTTTGGCGTTACGGCCCTGGCTGTAGGCGTTCTCTCCGCTGAGCATCGGGCGATAGCTCTTGTTGAACAGGTTATCCACTGTGAGGTTGACTTCAGTGCCTTTGAGGTACGGCTGTGTCGGTTTCCAGTTGGCAAACAGGCCCTGCACGTTGTAGCCGTCGTTGGGGTACTGGTCCCAGTAGCGGTCACCCAGGGCTGTCAGTGGGCCGGCGCCATACTTGTCACTCGGTAAACGGTCGGTTTTGCGCACGAACTCTCCCTTCCAGCCGACGCGGGCATCCCAGGCCGGAATTTTGGTTCCCAGCACCGCAACCCACTTCGGCGCAGGAACGTCCCGCGCCCATACGTCGGGCCCCCAGGGATTGGTGTAGGCGCCTTGGTGCTTGCCTGTCATCCATGCGTATGACAGCGAACCGAAGAGGTAGGTGGCGTCATAGAAGCTTTCAATCTCAAAGCCTTTGATGGTCACGCTGCCAATGTTGCGGTAATTGGGCATGGGAGCGGATCCGCAATCTTTGGACATGCTGCCCGCGGCGGTTTGGGCGGCACAGCCGACGCCAGTGGCTTTGAAAATCTCATCGTCGATCTTGTTGCTGAACAGGGTGGTGCGGATCAGTGCGTGGTCGTTGTCACCAAAGATCTGGTCGAAAGTGGTGATGTTGCCCGCGCGCCAGCCGGTGATGCGCTCCGGGTTGAGGTTCAGGCTGCTGGATGTGCGGTTGCCCAGTCCCTGGACTTCGTACTGCTCGTCAATTACCGGGGCGCGCCAGGTTTTGCTGAAGTCGGCAAACAGGGCGGTCTGCGGAGTGATTTTCCAGAAAGCCGATAGACGAGGCGACCAACCGGTGTAGGTTTTATCGCTGTAGTCGTGACCCAGTTCCGGATGGTTGTAGTAGGGCGCGTCGTTTTCCTGACCGCGATTGCGTACATGGTCGTAACGTATCGAAGGAGTCAGGGTGAAGTTGGCGAGGGTGATGGCGTCCTGGATATAGAAGCTGTTGGTATCGACCTTGCCTGCAGGCATGAAGTTGGGCTGGTAGTGGCCGTAGTTGTATTTTTCTACCTCGTAGGTCGCGCCCGGCATCCACATGTTCACATCACGCTGATGTTTGCGAAATTGCACGCCGGTGGTCAGCACATGGTCCAGCAGACCGCTGGCAAACAGGCTGACGTTCTCGATCTGGAGCATGTCGTCGGTATAGCCGGTTTCCATCTTGCGCCCGCCGGTGGTGGGCTGGACGAAGGCCTGTTCGCCGCGTTTGTCGGTCTGCTCGGTATTGGAGTGTGAGTACTTCACTTCCAGGTCCACCAGCGGGTTATCGACCGGCTCGTAGTTATATTTGGCCGACCAGGTGGTATCGATGGTTGAGCGGTTGGCCAGGTACCGGCGCGAGGCGATGTCAAAACCGTACTTGTCGATGTTGGCCTGGCTTGGCGGTGCCGGGTAACTGACCGCCGAGAAAGGCACCCACAGATAGTTGTTCGAGCGCGAGTAAGACATCCCCACGCTGTGCTCGTCGGTGAGGTGCAGGTTGAGTTTGAGCAGTTGTGCGTCCAGGTCCTGGGCCGTGTTGGGCAGGCGCAAGGGGTTTACCGGGTAAACATTGCCGGGGTTGGGCATGTTATCGGCCAGCTTCATGTCGTCCCCGTCGCGTTTGGTGTAGTACACCAGCGCATCGGCGCGGCCATCCTCGGTACGGCCGTACGCGGCACCGCTGTAGACCTGTTGATGGTCATTGCTGCTGTAGCCGTACTTGAGCATGGCGCCCACGTCTTTGCCTTCTTCCAGCAGGTCCGGCGCATCTTTGGTTTCCATGTGCACGACGCCACCAAAGCCGCCATTGCCGGTGCGAAAATCGTGGGGGCCTTTCTCGACTTCCAGGCGTTTGATCAGCTCGGGTTCGATAAAAATGGTGCCTTGTTTGTACCGCTCAAAGCCGCTTTTGGTCGCGCCATCAACGGTCATCTGCACGTCTTCGGCTTCGCCCATGCCCCAGATGTTGATGGTCTGGCCGCCAGGTTTCAGGGAGCCGCCGAGGTTGATGCCCGGCAAGGTGGCCAGCAGGCTGGGAATGTTATTGGCCTGGTAACGATTGATTTCGGTTTGGGTCATGGTCGACTTGCCAACGTTGCTGGAGTCGACCTCGTTGCCGTTGCCCACCACGCTGACCGCGCCCAGTTCCAGGCTGTTGCTGGTGGTGGTGCCTTGTTCACGGGGGCGCACAACATAGGTGCGATCCACCTGGATCAGACTGAAATCCGTGCCGTTGAGCAGCTGGTTGATGGCCTCCTGCGGGCTGAAGGTGCCACTGAGCGCCGGGGCTTGCACATTGCGCAGCAGGGCTTCGTCAAACAGCAGCTGGATTTTTGCCTGCTGTGCCACATCACTCAGGGAACTGGCCAGCGATTGCGCCGGCAGGTGTAGCTGGATCGATTCGGCATGGGCGTGCAGGCTGATCGCCATGCATGCCGCCAGCAGGCCCGGACGTGTGCACAGGTGCGAGAAGTGATGTGGTGCGCGAAACATGAAATCCCCCGGTGTGGCCAAAGGCCAAAAAAGACATGCGTTAGCAGACCGAAGGAAGACGCAGCACAAAGAGAAAACCACATATGCGAATGAAAAATATTCGCATATGTGGTTTTAGCGGGGTTCGATGCGGATTTTTCCGTTTTCCAGCAGGTGGTTTTTCACCGGGATCAGTGCGGGCAGCGCCTTGACCAGTGCCAGCGGGTCGCTGACATCCAGATTGCCCGAGACCTTGTAGCGGCCAAGCGGTCCGTCTGCCAGTTCAATCACCCCGGGGCGGTACAAATCCAGTTCATCCACCAGGCTGGCCAGCTCCCGGTTGCGAAAGGACAGATGGCCGCTGCGCCAGTCAGCCACTTCCCCCGGGTTGAGGGTTTGTTCTGCAAGCGTGCCTTTGGCGTAATCGTAAGAGGCGCGCTGCCGGGCGCCCAGCAAGGCAGACGACTTGCCGTCGGGGATAAAGGCGACTTGCCCGTGGGCGACGCTCACCACTAATTGGCGCTGGCTGCGGCGTACATCAAAACCGGTTCCCACGACCCGGATCAGAGCATCGCCGGCATGTACCACCAAAGGCTGTTCTTTATTGGCGGCCACTTCGATATAGAGCTGGCCCTGATCCAGATAAATATTGCGCTGGTGGGGGCTGAAGTCGATGCGCAGGCGGGTGTTGGCATTCACGGTCAGGCTGCTGCCGTCGGGCAGTGTCAGGGTTTTCGGGTTCTGGCTTTGGGTGGCCACCTGTTGCTGGTGCAATGCCACCGGGGTCCCGATATTCAGTGCAAACACGGCGCATAACACTGCTGCTGCCGTTGCCAGGGCAAAAGCCGAGCGCCGGCGCACCGGCAGGGGGGCGGGTTTGCTCCGTGGCTGGAGTTCACCGAGTTCGGCCCAGAGTGACTCAAATTCGGCATACGCGCGGGCATGCGCCGGGATGGCTTTCCAGGCGTTGAATTGCTCGCGGCAATGTCTGTCAGGTTGATTGCGGTTGCGCGCAAACCAGGTGGCTGCCTGCGCGTCGATGCTGTCGTTGGTGATCGTTTGAAAGGGGGTCATTGTGGCTGCTCCTTGCCGCTGTCCCGTTGTAAATGTTGCTTGCAGTGCAACAAGGCAAAGGCGATGTGCTTTTCCACCATGCTGACGGAGATGCCCATGCGTTCGGCAATCTGCGCCTGACTCAAGCCTTCAAAACGATGCAGCATAAGGGCTTCGCGGCGTCTGGGCGAGAGTTCTGCGAGCACGACCTTGAGTTGCTCCATTCGTTGCTGGCGTTGTGCAGCGGCCATTGGATCATCCCTCTCGTCGCTCAGGGGCTCGGGTTGACGCTCGATATGTTCACTGTGCAGCCCGTGTCGCACTTGCTGACGTCGCCAGTGATCACGTAACAGGTTGCGTGCCATCTGGAACAAAAATGCCCTTGGTTGTTCAACCTTGGCGCGGTCCTGATAACCCAGCCATTGAGTGAATACATCCTGAGTCATGTCGGCTGCATCGCTGGCGTTGTCGGTACGTTTGCGCAGGAAGTGCAGAATCTGCGTGTAGAACTCGCGCAAGGATTCGGCCAGCGGATCAGGTTTGGAGCGGGACATGGAGATCCTTAAGGATGTAGCGATGCAAATAATTCACGAATGTTATCGAGAATTATTGCTATTTGTCTTGCGGGAAATTCATGCCTGGGCTTATTTCGACGGATAAATGGATAAATAGGCTGTGGCCGCTTTACTGAGGAAGGGAAAAACACCTACTGCATCAGGAGAGTGGTTATGTCAGGTTGGTACGAGTTGAGCAAAACCAGTAACGGACAGTTCCGTTTTGTCTTGAAGGCGGCAAATGCCGAAACGATTCTGGTGAGTGAGCACTACACCACTCTGGCTGCGGCCAAAGGCGGGATAGCCTCGGTGCAGGTCAACAGCCCGCATGATGAGCGCTATGACAAAAAGGTCGCCAAAGACGGCAAACCGTACTTCAACCTCAAGGCCGCGAATCACCAGATCATTGGCACCAGCGAGCAGTACAGCTCCGAAGCGGCTCGGGACAAAGGCATCGCCAGCGTCAAAACCAACGGTCCGACAACCCTGGTCAAAGAAAAGTTTTGATGACCCCATTGGCCTGAGCCTGCTGGCGAAGGTGTCACTGGGTTTTTGAGGGTAAAACATCAGCGTCATTTTCGGCAGCAGGCATGGGCGTTCCGGGAGAGTCAGCGCAGCGTTTTCAAGATTTGCTGCAATTGTGAAACGCCGCTTTCAGACAGTGGAAATACCGGCAGGCGTGGGTCCCCAGCCTCAATGCCGGTAAGGCGCAGGCCTGCCTTGATAGTTGCGGGCAAGCCACCTTTTAGAATGAACTGCAGAAGTGGCAATTGGCGATAGAACAGCTCGCGGGCTGTTTTCAGGTCGTTGGCCAGGACCGCTTCATACAACCCCAGATTGAGTGCCGGAATCAGGTTAGGTGCAGCCGTACACCAACCTTTGGCCCCGGCCGCGAACGCTTCCAGTGCCAGCGGGTTGCAACCGTTATAAAACGGGATTTGCCCCTCGCCCAGCTGTTGCAGGCGATGCATGCGCTGAATGTCGCCGGTGCTTTCCTTGACCATGGTGACGTTTTCAACCGCATTGAAAATGCGCAGGATCAGATCGACCGACATGTCCGTACCGCTGGTGGCTGGGTTGTTGTAGAGCATGATCGGAGTGCTGATGCTGTGGCCAATGGCGCGGTAGTGAGCGAGGATTTCAGCTTCGCTGAGTTTCCAGTATGCGGCCGGCAAGACCATCACCACATCGGCGCCATATTGCTCGGCAAGGCGCGCGCGCCGCACAGCCTTGGCGGTGGTCAGGTCGGACACACTGACTATGGTCGGTACCCTTTTGGCGACATGGGCCAGGGTGAACTGGCTGACTTGATCCCATTCGGCGTCGCTCAAGTAAGCGCCTTCGCCGGTGCTGCCCAGCGGGGCAATGGCGTGAACACCGCTGTCGATCAGTTGGTCGATGGAGCGTCCCAGTGCGCTCAGGTCAATCTGCTCGCCGTCGGCGGTAAACGGGGTGATGGTGTAGCCGATGATGCCGTGAATGTTTGAGGTCGACATAAAGTATCTCCGTTTGAACAGGTAGGTGGGCTCAGTTCAGGCAATCGGCATGACGACGCAGGTTTTGCCGGGCGTAGTAATTGAATGCGGCAGCGTGACGTTTAGGACGGCTGATCCAGTCATGGGCTTCGCGACCCAGCGCCGGCTCGACGGGTTTGATAGTGCCGGCCGCCATCGCCAGCAGTTGCAGTTTGGCGGCGCGCTCGATCAGTTGCGCGATCACGCAGGCTTCTTCGATGCTGGCCCCGCTCGACAACTGGCCGTGGTGCGAGAGCAGGATCGCGCGTTTGGCGCCCAGCGCCCGGGTGATGATTTCACCTTCTTCATTACCCACCGGCACCCCCGGCCAACCTTCCAGAAAAGCGCAGTCTTCGTACAGCGGGCAGAGATCCATGTGCGACACCTCAAGCGGCACTTCCAGCATCGACAGTGCGGCTACGTGGGTCGGGTGAGTGTGGATGATGCAGTTCACATCCGGGCGGGCGCGGTAGACCCAGCTGTGAAAGCGGTTGGCCGGGTTCGGCATGCCGTGGCCTTCGAGTACTTCCAGGTCTTCATTGACCAGCAATAGATTACCGGCAGTTATTTCGTCAAATCCCAGGCCCAGTTGCTGGGTGTAATAGGTGCCGGGTTGTGGCCCACGAGCCGTGATTTGCCCGGCCAGACCTGAGTCGTGGCCGTTTTCAAAGAGGATGCGGCAGGTCAGGGCCAGCTTTTGCCTGTCAGTCCACGTATTATCTGCCAGCGTATTTTGCATCTGTACAAGCGCTTGTTTGACCAGTTGCTCTTTCGGGAGTGCTAATGTCTTGGCCATGTCGGTGTCCTTTGCAGTGATTGCCGGATTGCCTGCCCCGCAGCCTGGAAAGTGGCGGGGCAGCGCATATGACACTTAAGAGGTTATATGACACAAAGTGTCATTGACAAGAGAAACCCGCAGCTCCTTTGATGGATTAATTGCTATACATGTCTATCCGCTTGAAATTACTCAGAAAAAAATTGGGCGTTACCCTTGAGGTGCTGGCCGAAAAATCCGGCATGACCAAGAGTTACCTGTCCAAAGTTGAGCGCGGGCTTAATACGCCGTCGATCGCCGCGGCGCTTAAATTGGCCAGGGCGCTGAATGTGAACGTCGAGGAGCTGTTCTCGGAGGACAGCGCACGGCTGGACAACTACAGCCTGGTGAGAAGTGATCAGCGCCAGTTGCTGTCGGGCACCGGACAGTCACCGGGTTATGCAGTGTTGGCGCATCAGGTCAGCGAGCGCAATTTGTTGCCGTTCATGATGTTCCCCCCTTTCGAATTCGCCGATCCCAGCTTCAAGGAGCATACGGGCGAAGAATTTTTGTTCGTGCATGAGGGGGCAGTAGAGGTCGATTTTATGACTGAGCGGGTCATTTTGCAGAAGGGCGATGCCTTGCATTTCAACGCCCAAAAGCCCCACCGTTTGCGTTCGGTGGGGCAGGTTCAGGCGCAGTTGCTGGTGGTGGTCAATAGCCGGGATGACTAAGTATTGCGGGCCCTTTTCCCGTTGCGGGAGGAGAGCGGATTTAAACCTCTACCGGTACCGAATGCCTGGTGTAGCCCAGCGGGTGAGTTTTCGAATTATAGAAGCGTAATGTCAGCTTCTTGTCTGCAAATAGTGCCGAGTAGTGGTGTTTCTGGAAGCGGATAAACGCTTCGTTGCGCGGGTAAATCGAGATGCACAGCGTTTTCAGCGGTGCCTGACGCAAAGCATCAATCAGGTGCTGGTCCTGCTCTGCCAGGCTGTGGCCAAAGATGCATAACGTGTCTTTGTGGGTCATCAGCTGTTCATGGCAAAACGACAGGTAATCCGAGTGACGAATGGATTTGCGCTTGTCGTCGCTGTTGCTCTCGCTGACAAACAGCGGCACATCGTCCAGCGCGCTGATCGAGTGATTGATCGCGAAGTTGCTCAGCAGCACGGGTGGCGTGGCGTTGATCTTGCGAGCCTTGCCTTCCTGATTTTTCACCAGATGCAGGCCACCGTGCAGGTAGAGCACGCGTGTGGACTTGCTCTTGCCCAGTGCGCCAGCCAGTTCGAAAGTAGCCCCCGGCGTATCGAACAGGTCATTGAACTGTTTCGGCGCCTGCATCACCGCCCAGGGGGTGAGCAGGTCGTAGTTGGAGCAGTACACCGTGGCGTAGCGCGCCAGTTCACGGTTCCAGCATGCCAGGGTTTCGGGCTGCATCAGGCGCCAGGGGATGTGTACGTCCTGTGTGCTGTTGATCAGCGCTTCTTTGATGGCGTAGTAGCGCTTGCGCGGCGAGGCTGAATTGATCGCCAGGGCTTTGTTGACCTTGCTTGCGGTTTTGAGTGCGCTTAACACGTGCTCGAAATTGCGCGTGCCCAGGGCTTCGAACACGCTGAGTTCGGTCTGGCTCAGAGGCTTTTCGGCGACACTTTTGGCTTTGTCGAACAGCGAGTCGTAATAAAAGTCATGCCACACGGCCATGCTCGCACCGTTACCGATCAGCAGCCCGCTGCACGGTGTGCCGGTGCTCAAGGCATTCCAGTCTTCTAGTTCGGCATCAAATTCCTGGAAGGGGGTCATGGCAAATATCGTCTCAAGGCGGGGGCAAAGCAGGACTTTATCACGCTCAAGTGTTGAGCCAGATCAACATCGGTGTGCATAAATAAGTTGAAGCTATGCTCATGGACTTATTCAGCGTCGCGGGCTACACCCCGCTTTAGAGGACTCGCCATGACCAGCACTTTTTTTATTCCCGCCGTCAACATTATGGGTAACGGTTGTCTGGATGAAGCCATGACCGCGATTAGCAATTATGGATTTCGCAAGGCGCTGATCGTGACGGATGCCGGGCTGGCCAAGGCCGGGGTAGCAACGCTGATCGCAGAAAAGCTGGCATTGCAGGATATTGACTCGGTGATTTTCGACGGCGCCAAGCCGAATCCGAGCATTGCCAACGTAGAGGCGGGTTTGAAGGTCCTCAAGCAGCATCAATGTGACTTTGTTGTATCGCTGGGTGGCGGCTCGCCCCATGACTGTGCCAAAGGCATTGCGTTGTGTGCGACCAACGGCGGGCATATTCGCGATTACGAAGGCGTGGATCAGTCGGCCAAGCCCCAACTGCCGCTGGTTTCGATCAATACCACGGCGGGTACGGCCAGTGAGATGACGCGTTTTTGCATCATCACGGACGAAGAGCGCCACGTGAAAATGGCGATTGTCGACCGCAACGTAACACCGCTGCTGTCGGTCAACGACCCGCAACTGATGGTGGCAATGCCCAAGGGGCTTACGGCTGCGACCGGTATGGACGCGCTGACCCACGCCGTGGAAGCCTATGTGTCGACCGCGGCCAACCCGATTACCGACGCCTGTGCAATTAAAGCCATGCAGCTGATCAGCCAGAACTTGCGTCAGGCGGTAAGCGATGGCAAAGACCTCACCGCCCGGGAGAACATGGCCTACGCGCAGTTCCTGGCAGGCATGGCGTTCAATAATGCGTCGCTGGGTTTTGTTCACGCCATGGCGCACCAGTTGGGTGGCTTCTACGACTTGCCGCACGGGGTGTGCAACGCGGTACTGCTACCCCATGTGCAAACCTTTAACGCTCATGTGTGTGCGGCTCGCCTGACCGATGTGGCCCACGCGCTGGGTGCCGATATACGGGGTTTGAGCCCGGAAGAGGGCGCGCAAGCAGCCATTGCGGCAATTCGCACCTTGGCCAAGGATGTTGAAATTCCAGCCGGTCTGCGGGATCTGGGGGCCAAGGTGGATGACATCCCGATGTTGGCAACCAACGCGCTGAAAGATGCCTGTGGTTTCACCAACCCGCGCAAGGCGGATCAGGGGCAGATTGAAGAGATCTTCCGTAACGCGTTTTAACGTCTTGTAGGAGCGAGCTTGCTCGCGAGCTCTTCAACTGCTCGCGAGCAAGCTCGCTCCTACAGATAACGTGCATAAAAAACGGCCGGGTGATTAACCCGGCCGTTTTTTTGTGTCTGGCTTAGAAGGGCTTACTGCACTTCAACGGCCAGGCTTTCGCTGATTTTCTTCTGCCAGATTGCCGGGCCGGTGATGTGTACCGACTCGCCTTTACTGTCGACAGCCACGGTAACCGGCATGTCTTTAACGTCGAACTCGTAGATCGCTTCCATGCCCAGTTCGGCAAAGGCCACGACGCGCGATTTCTTGATGGCTTGAGCCACCAGATACGCTGCACCGCCAACCGCCATCAAGTACACGGCTTTGTGGTCCTTGATCGCTTCGATAGCGGTCGGGCCGCGCTCGGATTTGCCGATCATGCCCAGCAGGCCGGTCTGATCAAGGATCTGGCGGGTGAACTTGTCCATCCGCGTGGCTGTGGTCGGACCGGCAGGGCCAACGACTTCGTCGCCGACCGGATCAACCGGGCCCACGTAATAGATGAAGCGACCCTTGAGGTCGACCGGCAAGGTTTCACCACGGTTCAGCATTTCGACCATGCGCTTGTGCGCCGCGTCGCGACCGGTGAGCATTTTGCCGTTGAGCAAAACGGTCTCGCCCGGCTTCCAGCTTTGCACGTCTTGCGGGGTCAGGGTGTCCAGGTCTACACGGCGCGCCGATGGACCTGCTTCCCAGACGATTTGCGGGTAGGCGTCCAGCGGTGGTGCCTGGAGTTCGGCCGGGCCGGAACCGTCGAGCACAAAATGCGCATGGCGGGTGGCCGCGCAGTTCGGGATCATGCACACCGGCAAGGAAGCGGCGTGGGTCGGGTAGTCCATGATTTTTACGTCGAGCACGGTGGTCAGGCCGCCAAGGCCCTGGGCGCCGATGCCCAGCTGGTTGACCTTCTCGAACAGCTCAATACGCATCTCTTCGATACGGCTGGACGGGCCGCGCTTGATCAGGTCGTGAATGTCGATGGACTCCATCAACACTTCCTTGGCCATCACCGCCGCTTTTTCAGCCGTGCCGCCGATACCGATGCCGAGCATGCCCGGTGGGCACCAGCCCGCACCCATGGTCGGAACGGTCTTGAGCACCCAGTCAACGATCGAGTCGGACGGGTTGAGCATGGCCATTTTCGACTTGTTTTCGGAGCCGCCGCCCTTGGCCGCTACGTCCACTTCCACGGTGTTGCCCGGAACGATGGAGTAGTGGATAACTGCCGGGGTGTTGTCCTTGGTGTTGCGGCGAGCGCCGGCCGGGTCGGCCAGGATCGAAGCCCGCAGGACGTTTTCCGGGAGGTTATAAGCGCGACGCACGCCTTCGTTGATCATGTCGTCCAGGCCCATGGTGGCGCCGGTCCAGCGCACATCCATGCCCACACGCACGAATACGGTGACGATGCCGGTGTCCTGGCAAATCGGGCGGTGGCCGGTGGCACACATGCGCGAGTTGATCAGGATTTGCGCCATCGAGTCACGGGCCGCTGGCGATTCTTCGCGCAGGTAGGCCTCGTGCATGGCCTGGATGAAGTCCACGGGGTGGTAGTAGGAAATGAATTGCAGGGCGTCAGCAACGCTCTGAATCAGGTCGTCTTGCTTGATCACGGTCATGGGTCGCGCTCCTCTATAAGACGGGAACATTCAATAAGGTGTTTGCGACCTTGGTCTATCGGTCTGTCGAAAACATCTTTGCTGGGCATACCGGGCACGGATGACCGGCACCAAAAAGGCGCGGCAGTATAACCCGGTGCACGCCTTGATACACCTGCGGGGGGTATAAACGAACGTCGGGTGGATTTGTAGCCGCTGACGAAGGCTGCGTGCGGCGGCGAAGCCGTCGTAGAATCAGCTACCGCGATCCTTTAGTTCAGGCGCACGCTCAGCATTTACGATCGCTTTGCAATCTGCCTTAGCCTGCGGCAACTGCTACCCGCCACACTGACTCTTTTACAGGACATATGAAGTGCCCGAGTTACACGTCGCTGACCGGCGCTGGTCGGTTTGCCAGGATGCCAATTTGCTCGATAGCCTCAATCAGGCCGGTGTGGCGGTGCCTTACAGCTGCCGTGCCGGCAGTTGCCATGCCTGTCTGGTGCGTTGTGTGCGTGGCGAGCCTGCCGACCTCAAACCCGAGGCATTGAGCCGCGCCCAGCGTGAACAAGGCTGGCGCCTGGCTTGTCAGTGTCAGGTGGTGGAAGACTTGCAGCTTGAGGCCTTTGACCCGATGCGCGACGGCTTGCCCGCCGAGGTGCTGAGTGTCGACTGGTTGAGCCCGACGGTGTTGCGCTTGCGTTTGTTGCCTGGGCGCTCGCTGCGTTATCGCGCCGGTCAGCATGTGGTGTTGTGGACAGCCAGCGGTGTCGCGCGTCCGTATTCATTAGCCAGCCTGCCGGATGAAGACCGGTTTCTGGAGTTTCACCTCGATTGCGCCCATGCCGGTGAATTTGTCAGTGCCGCGCGTCAGTTGCGGGTTGGCGATCCGCTGCGTTTGGGGGAGCTGCGTGGCGGCGCTCTGCGTTACGACCCCGACTGGCAGGAACACCCTCTCTGGCTGCTGGCGTCCGGCACCGGGCTGGGGCCTTTATATGGCGTACTGCGCGAGGCGCTGCGTCAGCACCATCATGGGCCGATACGCCTGGTGCACGTAGCCCGGGATCATAGCGAACACTACCTGGAGGCAGAGCTGCAGGCGCTGGCTGTCGCGCAGCCAAATCTGCAGGTCGAGCGGGTCGTGCGCGCTCGGTTACCGGACTTTCTGGCCGGGTTACGGGTGGAGTCGCGCCAGACTCACGCTTTGATCTGCGGTCACCCCGACAGTGTCGAGGCTTTCGCCAAGCGTTTGTTTTTGGCGGGGCTGGCGCGCAACCGGCTGCTGGCAGACGCCTTTTTAACCCGCAGCTGAACGCAAGTACGACTTAAGCCCTCTACAGTGGGGAACTGTCTGGCTGTAGAAATCTACTTGAGCGGGCGCTCCAGACCCGCATGATCACGCCGAGCCTGAGGATGGAACACACCTTTTAATTATCCGAACTGGAGCAATTACGAATGAGTGCCAACGTCGACCTCAACAATCGTCCCGACTATGACCGCGTCTTGCAGGACATTGCCGATTACGTCCTGACTTACACCATCACCTCGCCCGAAGCCCTGAACACTGCCCGCAACTGTCTGATGGACACGTTGGGCTGTGGCTTGCTGGCGTTGCGTTTTCCGGAGTGCACCAAGCACCTGGGGCCGATAGTGGAGGGCACGCTGGTGCCTTTTGGTGCCCGTGTGCCGGGGACTTCGTTGCGGCTGGACCCGGTCAAGGCCGCGTGGGACATCGCCTGCATCGTGCGCTGGCTGGATTACAACGACACCTGGCTGGCGGCGGAGTGGGGGCATCCTTCGGATAATCTGGGCGGCATTCTGGCGGTGGCCGATCATCTGTCGCAAAAGCGCGTGGCCAATGGCGAGGCGCCGCTGACGGTGAGGGCGGTGCTTGAGGCAATGATTATGGCCCATGAGATTCAGGGGGTGATTGCCCTGGAAAACTCTTTCAACCGTGTAGGGCTCGATCACGTGCTGTTGGTGAAAGTCGCTTCGACGGCGGTCTGCGCCAAGCTGATGGGGGCTGACCGCGAGCAGTTGCTGTCGGCATTGTCCCATGCCTTTGTCGATGGCCAGGCCTTGCGCACCTATCGTCATGCGCCCAATGCCGGGTCGCGAAAATCCTGGGCTGCCGGGGATGCGTCGAGTCGGGGGGTGCGCCTGGCTGATATTGCGATGCGCGGCGAAATGGGTGTTCCGGGTGTGCTGACGGCGCCGCAGTGGGGGTTCTACGATGTGCTGTTCAGCCATACCAACAAGGACCTGGCGCTCAAGCCTGAAGGCCAGCGTCAGTTCAGCCTGTCACAGCCCTACGGCACTTATGTGATGGAAAACGTCTTGTTCAAGATCAGTTTTCCGGCCGAATTTCATGCGCAAACCGCCTGTGAGGCGGCGGTAACCTTGCATCCGCAGGTCAGGGATCGTCTGCACGAGATCGAGAAAATTGTGATTACAACCCACGAATCAGCGATTCGGATCATTTCCAAGCAGGGCAAATTGGCCAACGCGGCGGACCGGGATCACTGCATCCAATACATGACGGCTGTACCGCTGGCCTTTGGCAATCTGGTTGCCGAGCAGTACGAGGATGATTTTCATGCCGCGCATCCGATCATTGATGAGTTGCGCGAGAAGATGGTGATTGTTGAAGATCCGCGCTTTACCCGCGAATACCTGGAGGCCGACAAGCGCTCAATCGCCAATGCGATTCAGGTGTTTTTCACCGATGGCAGCAGTACCGGGCAAGTGGTTGTGGAGTATCCGATTGGCCATCGTCGGCGGCGTGCCGAAGGCATTCCGTTGCTCGAAGACAAGTTCAAGGCCAATTTGGCGACGCGGTTTGTGGGCCAGCGTTGCAAGCAGATTTTTGCGCTGTGCAAGGACCAGGCGGCGCTGGAGGCGACACCGGTTCATGCATTTGTGGACTTGTTGGTGATTTAAACCCGGCGTAGCCACAGAGCAATCATTGTGGGAGCTGGCTTGCCAGCGATGCGGGCGGCCCGGAGTATCAGGCCGTGCGCACTGATGTCATCGCTGGCGGGCCAGCTCCCACAGGGTAAGGCGGTGGGTTATTTGAAGCGTCGCTCCACGCCTTTTTCGACCAGGATTTTGGCCGAGATTTCTTCTACCGAGAAATGCGTGGAGTTGATGTGCGGAATGTTTTCACGCTGGAACAGTAGCTCGACCTCGCGCACTTCAAATTCGCATTGGGCGTAGCTTGAATAGCGGCTGTTGGGCTTGCGCTCGTTGCGAATGGCTGTCAGGCGGTCAGGGTCAATGGTCAGACCGAAGAGTTTGTGTTTGTGCGCGCTCAAGGCTGCCGGCAACTTGAGGCTTTCCATATCGTCATCGGTCAGCGGGTAGTTGGCCGCGCGAATGCCGAATTGCATTGCCATATAAAGGCAGGTCGGGGTTTTGCCGCAGCGCGACACGCCCACCAGGATCAGGTCGGCTTTGTCGTACTTGTGGGTGCGGGCCCCGTCATCGTTGTCGAGGGCAAAGTTCACGGCCTCGATGCGCTCCATGTAATTGGAGTTGTGGCCGATGGAGTGCGACTTGCCGACCGAGTAGGAGGAGTGCTCGTCGAGCTCTTGCTCCAGCGGTGCGAGGAAGCTGGAAAAGATGTCGATCATGAAACCATTGGAGGTGGCGAGGATCTCGCGGATGTCCTGATTGACGATGGTGTCGAAGATGATCGGGCGAACTCCGTCTTTTTCGGCGGCGTTATCGATTTGTTGTACCATTGCCCGCGCTTTGTCCACGCTATCTATATAGGGGCGTGTGAACTTGCTGAAGGTCACATTTTCGAACTGTGCCAACAAACTCTGGCCAAGGGTTTCGGCGGTAATGCCGGTGCCATCGGAGATAAAGAAAGCAGATCGTTTCATTTGCGCCTTGGGCCTTAAGCTGGTGACGATTGTTGGATATGATAGGCGCGATTTTGTCGCGCTACATGGCCGGCAGTTTCACTTATTTTCCAGGTCCAGGCCACAATCGCTGCGATGCCCCCTAGATGAGCATTCAGCGCCCTGAGCTTTTCCAACACAGTTAGTGGAGAGATCACCTTGGTAGAGTACGTAGTTTCCCTCGATAAGCTCGGCGTCCATGATGTAGAGCATGTGGGGGGCAAGAACGCATCCCTCGGCGAGATGATCAGTAATCTTGCAGGCGCTGGTGTTTCGGTTCCCGGTGGTTTTGCCACCACTTCCCAGGCATATCGTGATTTTCTTGAACTGAGCGGCTTGAACGATCAGATTCATGCGGCGCTGGACGCGCTGGATGTTGATGACGTTAACGCCCTGGCCCGGACCGGGGCCCAGATCCGTCAATGGATCATGGAAGCCGAGTTCCCGGAGAAGCTCAACGCAGAAATTCGTACGGCTTTCGCAACCTTGTCCCAGGGCAACCCGGACATGGCTGTTGCCGTGCGCTCCTCGGCTACCGCTGAAGACTTGCCGGATGCATCCTTTGCCGGTCAGCAAGAAACTTTTCTGAATATTCGTGGCGTTGAAAACGTGATCCGTGCGGCCAAGGAGGTATTTGCCTCCTTGTTCAACGATCGTGCGATTTCTTACCGCGTGCACCAGGGTTTTGACCACAAACTGGTCGCGCTGTCGGCAGGAGTGCAGCGCATGGTGCGCTCCGAAACCGGGACCGCGGGTGTGATGTTCACCCTGGACACCGAGTCGGGTTTCCGTGATGTAGTGTTTATCACCGGCGCCTACGGGCTGGGCGAAACTGTTGTGCAGGGCGCGGTCAACCCGGACGAGTTCTACGTCCACAAGCAGACTTTGGAAGCCGGTCGCCCGGCGATTTTGCGTCGCAACCTGGGCAGCAAAGCGATCAAGATGATCTACGGCGAAGAAGCCAGCGCCGGCAAGTCGGTCAAGGTGATCGACGTTGACAAGGCCGACCGTGCCCGCTTCTGCCTGACTGATGCTGAAGTCAGCGAGCTGGCCAAGCAGGCGATGATCATCGAGAAGCACTACAAGTGCCCGATGGACATCGAATGGGCCAAAGACGGTGACGACGGCAAGCTGTACATCGTTCAGGCGCGCCCTGAAACCGTGAAAAGCCGCAGTGCCGGCAATGTCATGGAACGCTACCTGTTGAAAGAGACCGGCACGGTGCTGGTGGAAGGCCGCGCGATCGGTCAGCGTATCGGCGCAGGCAAGGTCCGGATCATCAAGGACGTGTCCGAGATGGACAAGGTCCAGCCGGGCGACGTGTTGGTGTCTGACATGACTGATCCGGACTGGGAACCGGTCATGAAGCGTGCCAGTGCAATCGTCACCAACCGTGGCGGGCGTACCTGCCACGCGGCGATCATCGCGCGCGAACTGGGTATTCCGGCCGTGGTCGGTTGCGGCAACGCGACCCAGCTGTTGAAAGACGGCCAGGGCGTGACTGTTTCCTGTGCCGAAGGTGATACCGGTTTTATCTTTGAAGGCGAGCTGGGCTTCGATATCAAGAAGAACTCGGTCGATGCCATGCCGGAACTGCCGTTCAAGATCATGATGAACGTCGGCAATCCGGATCGCGCCTTTGACTTCGCGCAGTTGCCGAACGCCGGCGTGGGTCTGGCCCGCCTGGAATTCATCATCAACCGTATGATCGGTGTGCACCCCAAGGCACTGTTGAACTACGACGGCCTGCCGCAGGAAATCAAGGATAGCGTCGACAAGCGTATCGCTGGCTATGACGATCCGGTCGGTTTTTATGTCGAAAAACTGGTTGAAGGCATCAGCACTCTGGCTGGCGCATTTACGCCTAAGAAAGTGATCGTGCGTCTGTCGGACTTCAAGTCCAACGAGTACGCGAACCTGATCGGCGGCAAGCTGTACGAGCCCGAAGAAGAAAACCCGATGCTGGGCTTCCGCGGCGCTTCGCGTTACATCAGCGAAAACTTCCGCGATTGTTTCGAACTCGAGTGCCGCGCCCTCAAGCGTGTGCGCAACGAGATGGGCTTCACCAACGTCGAAATCATGGTGCCTTTCGTGCGCACCCTGGGTGAGGCGAGCCAGGTCATCGACCTGCTGGCTGAAAACGGCCTCAAGCGTGGCGAAAATGGCCTGCGCATCATCATGATGTGCGAGTTGCCGTCCAACGCGATTCTGGCCGAAGAGTTCCTTGAATTCTTCGACGGTTTCTCCATCGGTTCCAACGACCTGACCCAGTTGACCCTGGGTCTGGACCGCGACTCCGGTGTGATTGCCCACTTGTTCGACGAGCGTAATCCGGCAGTTAAAAAGCTGCTGTCCAACGCCATTCAGGCGTGCAACAAGGCTGGCAAGTACATCGGTATTTGTGGCCAGGGCCCGTCCGATCACCCGGATCTGGCGCTGTGGTTGATGGAGCAGGGCATTGAAAGCGTGTCCCTGAACCCTGACACCGTGCTGGAAACCTGGTTCTTCCTGGCTGAAGGTCAAGCCCAGGCTTGAGTCGTTGAGAGAAGGGCGGGGCAGCCAATGGGCTGCTCTGCTCTTTATAAGCAGTGGTAGGGCGAGTTCCTCTGTGGAGTCGCCCTTTTTTGTGCAAGAGCATTATGCAAAGCAGCAGTCATCTTTTTCCCGTTGCCCTGATTAGCGCTGAGCGTCGGAGTGATCTGAGCGAAGACGTTTATCGCTTGAAACCCGCCAATAGCCCGGACATTTCCGTGGAGCTGGTGGTGACCCGGCTGGGCATGGCTGACGCCAGCCAGGTGCGCGGTGTGCCGGTTATCCTGTTGCACGGCAGCTTTTCCAATCGGCGATTCTGGTACTCGCCCAAAGGGGTGGGGCTGGGGGCATTTCTGGCCCGGGCCGGCTTTGATGTGTGGCTTCCTGAAATGCGCGGTCATGGTCTTTCGGCGCGCAATATCAGCTGGAACAAGAACCGTGTGGCGGACTACGCCCGTTATGATTTGCCGGCCATCGGTGCCTTTGTACGCGAGTTAAGCGGGAGCATCCCGCACTGGATCGGCCACTCTCAAGGTGGGATCAGTCTGGCAGCGGCCCTTGGCGGTCAGTATCTGGGTGATGAAGCCGTGGCCTCCGCGGCGTTTTTTGGCTGTCAGATCAATCGTCGTTATTGGTTATTGAAAATCCCGCCGGTGCAGTGGTGCGCTTATCTGTTGTTGAAGCGCTTTACGCAACTCTCGGGTGCATGGCTCAAGCGAGGTCCCGAAGACGAGCCCGTCAGCATCGCCCTGGAAACCTTGCGCTGGAATGGTTTTATGGGGGGCTTTAAAGATTCTGAAAAGGATTGGTGGGCGGGTCTGGCCGAAGTCCGTGTGCCCGTACTGGCCGTCGCTGCCGCGGGCGATCGGCAAACTCCGGAATGGGCGTGCCGAAAACTCTACGACCAGTTGGGCTCAGAGCAGCTTACTTTCGTGACTTTGGGGTGCAAGCAGGGTTTCAGTTCTGATTTCAGTCACGTTGAGATGCTGGTAAGCCAGGCCGCCCGGGAAGAAGTGTGGCCGCTGGTGCGCAATTGGCTGGCCCAGCACTGCGTGGCAGTGGCTGAAGACGGTTTTGCACAGGTCAGCGGGTTTTAATCCGGGGTTTTGAGTGGTGCGAGTGCGGCTAATATGTGACGTTGCCTGTGAATGTGGTCACGTTAGGCGTCTGGGCTTGTGGTGTGTTCTCGCTGATAGGTGCGTAAACATATACAGTCAGCCTGCTTCAGAGCGTCTATAAAGCTAGTGTTGTTTTTCCTCCCCCTGCTGCGCGACTCAAAACAGGAGTTACTTCATGAATCACTACATCACTCCCGATCTGTGCGATGCCTACCCCGATTCAGTGCAGGTGCTTGAGCCAATGTTCAGCAATTTTGGCGGGCGCGACTCCTTTGGCGGCGAGATCGTGACCATCAAGTGCTTCGAGGACAACTCCCGGGTCAAGGAGCAGGCTGAGCTCAATGGCACGGGCAAAGTGATGGTGGTCGACGGCGGTGGGTCTCTGCGCCATGCCTTGCTGGGCGACATGATTGCTGAGAAAGCATCGAAAAACGGTTGGGAAGGGCTGGTGATCTACGGCTGTATCCGCGATGTCGATGTTCTAGCCCAAACCGACCTGGGGGTGCAGGCATTGGCCAGTCACCCGCTCAAATCCGTCAGGCGCGGTCTGGGTGATGTGAATGTGCCGGTAACGTTTGCAGGTGTCACATTTCGCCCCGGAGAATTCATTTACGCCGACAACAATGGCGTTATCATTTCGCCAACTGCTCTGAAAATGCCGGGCTAAACGTATCACCATTAAGGATCAGGGATGTTCGAGGACGAAAACGCTCAATGGGGACTGGTCCATGCGCTGGTGCTGGACGGCAAAGGCGGTGCGCGTTCGATTGCACGCACCGAATTGGACGATCTGCAGTTGCAAGCGCATGAAAGCATCTGGTTGCATTGGGATCGCAGCCATCCGCAGACCCAGAACTGGTTGCGCGACTCGAGCGGCTTGAGTGACTTCAGTTGTGATTTGCTGCTGGAAGAGAATACCCGCCCCCGCTTGCTGCCTCTGCCCGACAATGAGCTGTTGTTGTTCATGCGTGGCGTCAATCTGAACCCGGGGGCCGAGCCGGAAGACATGGTCTCGCTGCGTATTTTCGGCAGTGCCCAGCGGGTAATTTCCTTGCGTATGCGTCCGCTGCGGGCCACCGACGAGCTGCTCGGTGAGTTTTCGCTGGGTGAAGGGCCTGGAAATCCTGCTGAATTGATCCTGTATCTGGCTCAGCATCTGACGTTGAAAGTGCAAGACTTGATCAGCGAGCTGTCGGAAATCGTCGATGACGAAGAGGATAAAATAGATGCCGACGAACGGTATACCCCGGAGCATGGGGCTATTTTGCAGATTCGCCGAAGGGCTGCTGCCTTGCGTCGTTTTCTGGCGCCTCAACGGGACATTTTCGGACAGCTCACGCGGACAAAATTACCGTGGTTCAGCTCGGATGACGCCGATTACTGGAACGAACTGAACAACAGCCTGACCCGCTATCTGGAAGAGCTTGAGTTGACCCGCGAGCGCGTGGGGCTGGTACTTGAGTCTGAAGATCGTCGTTTGAATGTGCGCATGAGTCGCATCATGTACCGGTTCGGCGTACTCACCGGGATATTCCTGCCCATCACCTTTCTTACCGGTTTGCTCGGGATCAACGTGGGGGGTGTTCCACTCTCCAATGATCCCTATGGCTTTGCCGTGATCTGCATCTTGATGCTGGTCATTGGCGTAGGGCAATGGTGGTTTTATCGTCGTTTGCAGTGGCTTTGAACGGGGCACATGTGACGCCGATAAAGTTGTTCGCGTCTTTTACAGACATACCGAGAGGTGCTTATGCACGATCCGTTTGAACAGTCGCTACGTGAAATGCTCAAGTCGCCGCCGTCCACCCGTGACGATGACGCCTGCCTGGGCCGAGTGCTGAAAACCGCTAACCGTCAGGTGGGTGCGGGTGATCTTTTCAGTCTGCTGGGGCGTTGGGTGCAAGCACTTATGATTGCTTTGAATAACGGTTCGGCTCATATTGCGCCCGTTTCGCGGCGCAAACCTGCTGCTCGCCCTGTTGATAAGGCTGATTGAACATGGAACTTGATCTCTGGACCCAGAGCCTGGTCACGGCAATGACTGCCTTGTGGACCAAAATTGCCAACTTCATCCCTAACCTTTTCGGGGCGTTGGTGGTGGTGCTGTTGGGCTTCGTGGTTGCCAAACTGCTGGATACCCTGCTTTCTAAGTTGCTTGCCAAGTTGGGCCTCGATCGTTTGATGGGCGGCACCGGGCTTACCAAGATCCTGGGGCGCGCAGGCATTCAAGTCCCGATCTCGACCCTTATTGGCAAAATTGTTTATTGGTTCATTCTTCTGATCTTCCTGGTCTCCGCTGCCCAGTCGCTGGGGCTGGAACGCGTCTCTGCTACGCTTGACATCTTTACGCTGTACTTGCCCAAGGTCTTTGGTGCGCTGCTAGTGTTGTTGGTCGGTGTGCTGGTTGCACAGTTGCTCAACGGTCTTGTACGTGGCGCTGCCGAGAGTGTCGGGTTTGATTACGCAGGCGGTCTGGGGCGTGTGGCGCAAGGGCTGGTGATCATCATCAGTATTTCCGTGGCAATCAGCCAGTTGGAGGTCAAGACTGACCTGCTCAACCATGTGATTGTGATCGTGTTGATTACCGTTGGCCTGGCTGTGGCTTTGGCAATGGGGCTTGGAAGCAGGGAAATTGCGGGGCAGATTCTTGCCGGGATCTATGTGCGTGAGTTGTATCAGGTTGGGCAGGACGTTCGAGTGGGTGAGGTTGCAGGTCAGATTGAAGAAATAGGCACGGTTAAAACCACGTTGCTGACCGATGAGGGTGAGCTAGTCTCCATCTCTAATCGGATCTTGCTGGAGCAGCACGTGACCAGCCGCTGATGCGGCAAACCCTGCTAATGTATGCCACCGCAAAAAAGCCTGTTCCAAAGGCAGCGGCGGACATTGACCTGACTGTCGGCACGACTCGTTTTGAATAAAGCCCAATCGCTATCCATGCGCTACGACCCCCGCGAGCTCTCTGATGAGGAGTTGGTGGCGCGCGCGCATGATGAGTTGTTTCACGTCACGCGCGCCTACGAAGAGCTGATGCGTCGCTATCAACGTACGCTGTTCAACGTTTGTTCAAGGTATTTAGGGAACGATAGGGACGCGGATGATGTCTGTCAGGAAGTAATGCTAAAGGTGCTGTACGGTCTGAAAAATTTCGAGGGGAAATCGAAATTCAAAACATGGCTATATAGCATCACTTATAACGAATGCATTACACAGTATCGAAAGGAACGGCGAAAGCGTCGCTTGATGGACGCATTGAGTATTGACCCCCTCGAGGAAGCGTCTGAAGAAAAGGCGCCGAAACCTGAGGAAAAGGGCGGACTTGATCGCTGGCTGGTGCATGTGAACCCGATAGATCGGGAGATTTTAGTGCTGCGTTTTGTCGCAGAACTGGAATTTCAGGAAATCGCAGACATAATGCATATGGGTTTGAGTGCGACGAAGATGCGATACAAGCGCGCTCTAGATAAATTACGTGAGAAATTTGCAGGTATTGCTGAAACTTAGTTCAGCGCAAATGGCTCTACGTGTAGGCAAGGTCTGATAGACTTGTCGCCGAGTTGTCCCCCGGTATGTGGGACTGCTTTACAATCACCAGATGGGGATTTAACGGATGAAACTGAAAAACACCTTGGGCATTGCCATTGGTTCCTTTGTAGCCGCAACTTCGTTCGGTGCCCTGGCACAAGGCCAAGGCGCGGTCGAGGGTGAACTGTTCTACAAAAAACAGTACAACGACAGCGTCAAGCACGTAGAAGACGGTTACAACCCAGGCGCATCGATCGGTTACTTCCTGACCGACGACGTTTCGTTGAACCTGACCTACGACACTACTGACCACACCCGTTCGGCTGATGGCACTGGCCACCAGAAAATCAAAGGCGACAACTTTGGTCTAAACGCTCAGTACCACTTCGGTAACGTTGGCGACGCTCTGCGTCCATACGTTTCCGGCGGTGTTGCTCACAAGAGCATGACCAACGTTGAGGCTGATGGCCACAGCGGTCGCGACAAGTCGACTTTCCTGACAGCTGGCGCTGGTGTTAAGTGGTACATCACTGACAACCTGTTCGCTCGTGCAGGCGTTGAAGCTGACTACAAACTGGACAACGGCAAGTGGGACTACGCTCCTACCGTTGGCCTGGGTGTTAACTTCGGCGGCAACGGCGGTAAAGTAGCTCCTGCTCCAGTTCCAGCTCCAGCACCAGTTGCTGAGCCAGAGCCAGAAGCTCCGATCGCTGAAGTAGTTCGCGTTGAACTTGACGTGAAATTCGACTTCGACAAGTCGGTTGTTAAATCGCAGTACATGCCTGACATCAACAACGTTGCTGATTTCATGAAGCAGTACCCTGCGACCAACACTACTGTTGCTGGTTACACTGACAGCGTTGGTACTGACGCCTACAACCTGAAACTGTCGCAACGTCGTGCTGACGCTGTTCGTGCAGCTCTGGTTAACCAAGGTGTTGCAGCTAACCGTGTAGACGCAGTTGGTCACGGTAAAGCTAACCCAGTTGCAAGCAACGCAACTGAAGAAGGCCGTGCTCTGAACCGTCGCGTAGAAGCTACCGTTCAAGCAGAAGCTAAGTAATTTTTAGCTAGGCTGTTCAGAAAAACCCGGCTTAGGCCGGGTTTTTCTTTGCCTGCGATTTAGCCGGGTACGGATCATTGTGATACGTCTGCCCCTCGCTTGCGCAGGGTATGCGCGGCTATAATCGCGCCCTATTCAAGTCATTTTCGAGACTATTGAGCCCATGTATAACCTGGCCCGCCAGTTGCTCTTCAAACTTTCCCCTGAAACCTCTCACGATTTGTCTTTGGATTTGATCGGCGCTGGTGGCCGTCTGGGGCTCAATGGTTTGTTGTGCAAGACGCCGGCAAAACTGCCAGTGACAGTCATGGGGCTCGAATTTCCGAACCCGGTCGGCTTGGCTGCCGGTCTGGATAAAAATGGTGCGGCTATTGATGGCTTCGCACAGTTGGGTTTTGGCTTCGTTGAAATCGGCACGGTTACTCCGCGGCCTCAGCCAGGCAACCCAAAACCACGCATCTTTCGATTGCCGGAAGCGCAGGCGATCATCAATCGCATGGGGTTCAACAACCTCGGCGTGGACCACCTGCTGACACGGGTTCAGGCAGCAAAATACAGCGGTATCCTGGGCATTAACATCGGCAAGAACTTCGACACGCCGGTTGAGCGCGCAGTCGACGACTACCTGATCTGCCTGGACAAGGTGTATGCCCATGCCAGCTATGTAACCGTGAACGTCAGCTCGCCTAATACACCTGGTTTACGCAGCTTGCAATTTGGTGATTCTCTCAAGCAGTTACTTGAAGCCCTACAATTGCGTCAGAACGAACTGACAAAGCTCCACGGCAAGCGTGTCCCTCTAGCAATCAAGATTGCTCCGGACATGACTGACGAAGAAACCGTGCTGGTGGCACAGGCGTTACTTGAGACTGGTATGGATGCAGTGATTGCGACCAATACCACCTTAAGTCGTGTCGGGGTTGAGGGCATGGAGCATGGTGACGAAGCGGGTGGTTTGTCCGGTGCTCCGGTTCGCGACAAGAGCACCCACACGGTTAAGGTGCTGGCGCAAGAATTGGCAGGGCGCATGCCGATCATCGCCGCAGGCGGGATCACTGAGGGCAAGTACGCAGCTGAGAAAATCGCTGCGGGTGCTAGCCTGGTTCAACTCTATTCGGGCTTTATCTACAAGGGACCGGCCTTGATTCGAGAGTCGGTCGATGCCATTTCCGCGTTGGCTCGTAAATAACCGCTCTCACAAAGTAGAAGTGTCGACAGGCAGGCATAAAAAAGGGCTCCCAAAAGGAGCCCTTGGGCCGAAGCCCGCTGCCCGGATAGGACGGCATGGTTAAGTCGATGTAGCTTCGAGGTGATGTCGGAGTGTGCCCAGAGTTAGCCGACGGCGTGGAGTTCGTTGAGTCTATGGATGCCCGCAGTGCCAGTCATACCGTCCCAGTTGTCGCCGCGTCCCTCGCGCCAGCCGTTAATCCAGGCTTGGCGTACCGACGGTAGAGTAAATGGGCAAAGCTCACGGGACTTTCCATGAACGCCGTATTGATATCCGCGTAAAAAAGCTTTTTCCAACGGATCACGCTTAAGTCTTCTCATAGGGTGTTGCCCTCACTTGTTGACTGTTTTATATCGCGTCGACCTACCAAGGGTCGGGGCAGAGTGTTCTGCCGTTGGTATGCTCGCTGCCGGCGTGGCGAGCATTTTGTTGTCACCTGTGCGGTGACAACCTGAGTTCAGTTCTAACCAATGCGCCTAAGCGTGTGAATGATCGTTTTGTCATAAGGACGTAACGATAATGGTGTTATGGCCATAAGAACGGCTGTTTCTGCAGGGTTGGTTTCGACCAAAGCCTGATAGGGCGAGTGTTTACAAAGATGATGTGTTTCATTCTCTACTGCGAATAGTTACCTGTTTTGCTGGGTTACTATTCGACGAAGGGTCTGAACATGACCATTTGTTTCTCGATGAATGACCTGCCTCTGCGTCTAAACTCTTCCTGCCTCAGGGCATGGACGATCGCCGGGGTGGAACGGCACAGTTTCGTGCCACACGAGCGCTCTTCAAGAAAAGCGCTTGATTGAAAACGGAGCAGGTAATGCGTTGCCTGCTCACTGATAGCTTAAAGCCCAGGAATCCCATGTCGGATCGTTACGAACTCTTCCTTACCTGCCCCAAAGGCCTTGAAGGTCTTCTCCTTGAGGAGGCCACTGGTCTTGGCCTTGAGGAAGCCCGCGAGCACACCTCGGCCATTCGTGGCATGGCGGATATGGAAACTGCCTACCGCTTGTGTCTGTGGTCGCGTCTTGCCAACCGTGTGTTGCTGGTACTCAAGCGCTTCCCGATGAAGGACGCTGAAGACCTGTATCACGGTGTGCTGGATATTGAATGGCAGGATCACATGGTCCCGGACGGCACGCTGGCCGTTGAATTCAGCGGCCATGGCTCAGGTATCGACAACACTCACTTTGGTGCCTTGAAGGTTAAAGACGCCATTGTCGACAAACTGCGCACGCCCTCTGGCGAGCGTCCTTCCATCGACAAGATCAGCCCTGACATGCGCATCCACTTGCGTCTTGATCGTGGCGAAGCGATTTTGTCTCTGGACCTGTCGGGCAGCAGCTTGCACCAGCGTGGTTATCGCCTGCAGCAAGGTGCTGCGCCACTCAAAGAAAACCTCGCTGCAGCCATCCTGATCCGTGCCGGTTGGCCGCGTATGGCCGCTGAAGGCGCTGCCCTGGCTGACCCGATGTGCGGCGTGGGTACGTTCTTGGTCGAAGGCGCGATGATTGCTGCCGATATGGCTCCAAACCTCAATCGTATTCACTGGGGTTTTGACGCCTGGCTGGGTCACGTTCCGGCAATCTGGAAGAAACTTCATGAAGAAGCTACTGCGCGTGCAGAAGCCGGTATGGCCAAGCCGCCGCTGTGGATTCGTGGCTACGAAGCCGATCCTCGTCTGATCCAGCCGGCACGCAACAATATTGAGCGTGCAGGCTTGAGTCACTGGATCAAGATCTATCAAGGAGAGGTCGCGACATTTGAACCGCGCCCGGATCAGAACCAGAAAGGCCTGGTCATCTGTAACCCTCCCTACGGCGAGCGGCTGGGGGATGAGGCTAGCTTGCTCTATCTCTACCAGAACCTTGGCGAGCGCCTGCGTCAGGCCTGTCTGAACTGGGAGGCGGCCGTATTCACCGGTGCCCCGGATCTGGGCAAGCGCATGGGTATTCGCAGTCACAAGCAGTACTCGTTCTGGAATGGTGCCTTGCCGTGCAAGCTGTTGCTGATCAAGGTGGTTCCGGATCAATTCGTGACTGGCGAGCGTCGCACGCCTGAACAGCGTCAGGCTGAGCGTGAGCAGGTCGAATCAGACCTGCCATCCAACATCGAAGCTCCGGGCAAGTACGAGAAATTCAACAAGAACGGTAACCCGATCAAGCCGGCTCCTGTGGTGATCGAGCAGCCGCGCTTGAGCGAAGGCGGGCAGATGTTTGCCAACCGTCTGCAAAAGAACCTCAAGGCGCTGGGTAAGTGGGTCAAGCGCGAAGGTATTGATTGCTACCGCGTATACGACGCCGATATGCCTGAGTACTCGATGGCTATCGATCTGTATCACGACTGGGTTCACGTCCAGGAATACGTGGCCCCCAAGTCCATCGATCCGGAAAAAGCCTCGGCCCGTATGTTCGATGCCTTGGCGGCCATTCCGCAGGCGCTGAACATCGACAAAAGCCGGGTGATCGTCAAGCGTCGCGAGCGCCAGAGCGGTACCAAGCAGTACGAGCGTCAAAGTGCCCAGGGCAAGTTCACCGAGGTCAATGAAGGTGGCGTCAAGCTGCTGGTGAACCTCACGGACTATCTGGACACCGGGTTGTTCCTTGACCACCGCCCGATGCGGATGCGCATCCAGAAAGAGGCAGCCGGCAAGCGCTTCCTCAACCTGTACTGCTACACCGCAACCGCCAGTGTGCATGCAGCCAAGGGCGGTGCGCGCAGCACTACCAGCGTCGACTTGTCGAAAACCTATCTGGACTGGGCGCGACGCAATCTGTCCCTCAACGGTTTCTCGGACAAGAACCGTCTGGAGCAGGGCGATGTGATGGCGTGGCTGGATGCCTGCCGTGAAGAGTACGACTTGATCTTTATCGATCCGCCGACCTTCTCCAACTCCAAGCGTATGGAAGGCATCTTCGATGTCCAGCGTGACCATGTGCAGTTGCTGGACCTGGCCATGGCGCGACTGGCACCGGGCGGCGTGTTGTACTTCTCGAACAACTTCCGCAAATTCATCCTCGATGAAAATCTGGAAGCGCGTTATGCGGTAGAAGAAATTACCGCTAGCACCATCGACCCGGACTTTGCCCGCAACAGCAAAATCCACCGTGCATGGAAAATCACGGCTCGTTAAGGGCGGTTGATACCGGCACAAATAAAAACGCCCCCGATCGCAAGACCGGGGGCGTTTTTTATTGCGTGCTAAATGTGTTCACAGCGGCAAGCTGGCGATCACCAGGCTTTATTGCGCGATGGAGACCGAACTGTCGGCCAGAGCCGGCTGGCGATACAGGTCCAGCAGCACCTGATCAAGAATGGATGAAGCGCCCCATGGGCGAGGATCGTTGAGGATCGCCACTACCGCCCAGGTATGACCATTGTTGTCGCGGCTGAAGCCTGAAATCGCGCGCACGGTATTGAGGGTGCCGGTTTTGATGTGGGCCTGACCGTTCATTGCCGTGGTTTTCAGGCGCTTGCGCATGGTGCCGTCTTTGCCGGCAATGGGCAGGGAACTGATGAACTCGGCGGCATACGGGCTTTTCCAGGCGGCCTGGAGCATTTGCGCCATTTCCCGTGCACTGACGCGCTCTGCGCGCGACAGGCCGGAGCCGTTTTCCATGACTAGATGTGGCGCGGTTATGCCTTTCTTGGCCAGCCACTGGCGTATGACACGCTGTGCGGCTTTGGCGTCGTCACCATCGGCATCGTTGCGGAACTGCGCGCCCAGGCTCAGGAACAGCTGCTGGGCCATGGTGTTGTTACTGTACTTGTTGATGTCGCGAATAATCTCGGCCAGATCCGGCGAGTAGGCCCGGGCCAGCAATTTTGCATTTTTTGGCACGCCGGCCTGACGGTCTTGCCCCTGGATGCTGCCACCCAGCTCTTTCCAGATAGCGCGTACCGCACCGGCGGTGTAAGTGGCGTGGTCAAGTAAAGACAGGTAGGTTTGCGAGTTGCAGCCATCGGCCAGCTGGCCGCTGACGGTGACCAGGACCGAGCCGTCGGCTTGCGTGACGGGGTTGTAACGGACATCACCTGTGCATTGCTTGCTGTTGACGGCTTTTACCTGGTTGTCGATCCGAATGCTGGCAATGGGTGGCTCGACCGAAATCAGCACCTTGCCTGCGTCGTTGCGTGCGATGAAGCGCAGTGCCTTGAGGTTGACCATCAGCGAATCGGGTTTAACCAGGAACGGTTTGTTCTTGTCGTTGCCGTCGTCGTTAAAAACCGGGAGCTGCGGTTGCTCGAAGAAGCTGCGGTCAAGCACCAGGTCACCGGTGACTTGCTGCACGCCGTTGGCGCGCAAGTCGCGCATCAGCAACCAGAGCTTTTCCATGTTCAGTTTGGGGTCGCCGCCGCCCTTGAGGTACAGGTTGCCCTGCAGGATGCCGTTGTTCAGGGTGCCGTCGGTATAGAACTCGGTCTTCCACTGATGGGTCGGGCCGAGCATTTCAAGGGCTGCGTAAGTGGTTACCAGCTTCATTGTGGAGGCAGGGTTCATTGATACGTCGGCATTGAATACCGTCGGCGTACCAGGACCATCGAGCGGGATCATGACCAATGACAGCGCATCGTTTTGCAACTTGTTGGTCTTGAGTGCTTGTTGGACTTTTGGCGAAAGAGTGGAGTTGACAGGGGCGGCGCTGGCGCCGAAGGCGAGCGGTAAAAACAGGCTGGCCAGAAGCAATGGTCGTAAAGATTTGATCATATGAAGTAAAACCCTGCAGGCGAGGGGGAAAAATAAGAAGGCATGATAAAAAGGCCTTCGATAGTCATAAAAGTATCGGCATTATGCCCCAAGCTCAGCGGGCTTGTGCATCCGCGTAATGCCGGTATTGGCTTATTAAATATAGAAAACGATGAACCGTTCACATGGAACCGGGCAACTGCGGCCTTAAGCTGCTAAAGTGCCGCCCGTAATTACTTATGAGGATTGTTCAATGGCTACTAATCGTTCCCAGCGTCTGCGCAAAAAACTGTGCGTTGATGAATTTCAGGAGCTGGGTTTTGAGCTGAACCTGGATTTCAAAGAAGACCTGTCGGAAGAGGCTATCGATGCATTCCTCGCAGCGTTTTTGAAAGAAGCCATGGAAGCTAACGGTCTGGGTTATGTTGGCGGCGACGACTACGGTCTGGTTTGCCTGCAGAAGCGCGGTTCGGTCAGCGAAGAGCAGCGTGCCGCTGTTGAAGCCTGGTTGAAAGCTCGCCCAGAGCTGACCAGCGTTGAAGTTAGCCCGCTGTTGGACGTGTGGTACCCGGAAAAGCCGATCAATCCGGTAGCCTGACGTCAAAAATGAAGGCAGCCCCAGTGGCTGCCTTCATGTTTTACCCCGCCTGTTTCTTGCCCGCCCGGGCATTGCTTCACACTCTTTCCAGTCGTTGACCGCAACCTTGTGCGTGATTTTGCGCGGGTGCCTGTATTACGGTTTTTTGTAACCGCCGTCACGCTTCGGGCTTTGCTGCCGCTTGCCAGAGAATTTCTGCAATCCCCTGACGCTTGGCGATGAGGCGGGCAGCGACGAACAGCAGATCAGACAGGCGGTTGATGTACGCCAGACCCACCCCCGTCAGTGGCTCCATCGCGTTGAGCTGTTGGCAGCGGCGCTCGGCACTGCGTGCCAGGCTGCGACAAACGTGGGCTTGCGCGATCAGGCTCGAACCTCCTGGCAGAATGAAGTTTTCCAGCGGGCCCAGTTCTTCATTCCAGCAATCAATCGCAGCTTCAAGCCTTTCGATTTCACGTATGTCGAGTGCCTGATAGACCGGCATGGCCAATTCGCCCCCCAGATCAAACAGTCGATGCTGGCACGGTTCAAGTACTTCAATCAGCTCATTGAGCCCGGGACACAGGGCGCTCTGTTCGGTGAGGCCGGCCAGCAACAGGCCTACCTGGCTATTGAGGGTATCGACTTCGCCGATGGCTTCTACACGCGGATGGTCCTTGGGTACGCGGCGACCATCGCCCAGGCCGGTCTCGCCCTTGTCGCCGGTGCGGGTATAAATTTTCGATAACCGAAAGCCCATGTCTAGAGTTCCACCTTGGTTGATTCGTGTGCGGTCATCAGGTTGCCAGCCAACGGCAGGCGCAGGGTAAAGCAGGTACCCTGGCCCTGGGTCGAGTGCACTTCCATTTGGCCCTTATGGTTGTTGGTAATAATGAAGTACGACACGGACAGGCCGAGCCCCGTGCCCTGACCCACCTCCTTGGTCGTAAAGAAAGGCTCGAAAATCCGTTTGCGCACGTGTTCCGGCATGCCCACGCCGTTGTCTTCAACCTGTATTTCCGCCCACGGCGGATTGAGTTTTGTACGCAGGGTGATACGTCCCGGCTCGCTCTTGTCAGTGCGCTGATGAATCGCTTGGGCGGCGTTTTTCAGTAAGTTCAGCAACACCTGTTCCAGCTCGTTGGGGATGCCGGGGACAGGGCCTAGCTGAGGGTCGAACTGGCGAGTAACGGCGTGCCCCTTAAAGTCAAAGCCAATGGTCAGGTCAAAGTCATTGCTGGCAATATCAATGGCTTGATCAATCAGCGCCGACAGATCGCAGGGGCTCATTTGTCGATTGCTGCGCCGGCTGAAACTGAGCATGTGAGTGACAATCTTTGCAGCGCGTGCCCCGGCCTGTTGAATGCCATCCAGTAGTTTCGGTACTTCGCGGGCCTGCAGGTAACGGTTTATGGCCTCCAGCTCAATGCCGGCCTCCTGTGCCTGCTCGAGATTCTTTGGCAGGTCGCTGGACAGGCGCCGGCGAATGTTCTGCACGTTATGCAGGATGGCGCCCAGTGGATTGTTGATTTCGTGCGCCATGCCGGCAGCCAGGCCGCCCACTGAAAGCATCTTTTCTGATTGCACCATCATGTCTTCCAGTGACAGGCGTTGCGTAATGTCATCAATCCGGATGACCACGCCACGGCCGGCACCGCCCATCAGTGGGTAGAACGTCAGTGCATAGTGCCGGGCTTCCTCGCCCTCGCCCTGGCCCCAGGTGACACGTTCAATTTTAGCTACCCGGTGATTTTCGATGGTGTCTTTGAGCTGCGGCAGGAAGGGCTTGAGGGGCTCGAAGGCTAGATAAATCGGCTGATTCAAGGCCTCATCCAATTGCGTACCGGAGAGTGCACTGGCCTCCTGGTTCCACTGAGTAACATAGAGTTGCTCGTCCAGGGCGATCAAGGCTGAAGGCATGGAGTCGATAATACTGTTCAGGTATTTCTGAAATCCGGTGAGTTTTTTCTCGATTTTGCTACGTACCTGAACTTCAAGCTCCAGCTTGCGATTGGTGTGGCGGGTTTCTTCGGCAAGTGTTTGTGCCTGATCGTAAGCCGCTTGTGCTTCATCTCGCGCGCGTTTGAGTTCCTGTTCGCGTGCTTCAATGCGCGACAGCATGGTATTGAACGCTTCGGCGAGATGGCCGATTTCATCATTGTTGCCCGGTGCTGCGCGCAAGGCGTAGTTCTCTTCCCGGGTGACCTGGCGCGACAGCTCTTCTAGCCGGTGAATGGGTTGAGTGATCAGCCGTTTGATTTGCCGGGCAACCACGAACCACAGCAAGGCGCTAAACACCAGAATTCCCAGGCTGGCTGTGAGTGTGCCGGTATAAAACGCCATGGGCAGTTCGCTGCTGGCGACTAGCAGCAAATGTCCGGGAGGGCCATCGCCATGGGGGAGCTTCGTGAGGTGATTGCTGCGCAGTTCGGTCAGGCGCCAGGCCTCGATTTCACGATAGTGCTCGGGCAGCGGCAGGTGTTCGCCATGTTGCAACTGCGCCAGCAGGGTACCTGTGCTGTCATACACCGCGGCGGCTCGCAGAGGGGCGTAGCTGCCGACTTCTTCGAGCAGAGCTTGGGCGTTGTGTGCCGAGTCGAGTGCCTGAGCGATAAGATCGGGCTTCGATGCCAGCTGTCCCAGTGTCTGCAAGGCCTGTGGTGCGGTGCTCTCATGGGAGATCCAGTACGCAGCACTGATAAACGTCAGGTTGGCCACCAGCAAGACGGTGGCCAGCAATACAAGGAGGGCGGCCAGCAACTTCTGGCCTACCGGTAGGTTTTCAAGGCGCTGGCGCAAGGGCATGGGGTCGTCGCACTAATAAGGACCAGCCCGCAGGGTAGCGCGGGCCTCAGTTGCAGGGCAATCCGCGCAGCTTCAAGTGATGCTCGAGGCGCTGCTGCAGTGCCTGTAAAAGCGGTACGGTGAGTTGGTGATTGTGAGCGGCTGCACACGCATAGCCCAGTAAGTAGCTGATTTCAGTGCGTCGGCCTTGTGCGACATCCTGATGCATTGAAGAGAAGTTGTTGGCGGTGGCCTGAATCACTCGGCTGACTTGCGCAGGCAGATCGATTGCCGCCTCGGCCTGGCCGCAACGCTCAAGCAAGATGCCGAGTTCGGCGCATAGTGCGTTTACTTGATCAATGTGCGTGAGCAAACCGCCATTACGACAGTCGTGCAGCACGGTCAGTGGATTGATCGCACAGTTAAGCGCCAGTTTTCGCCATAAAAGACTCAGTATGTTCGGGCTCCACTGTGCAGAAATGCCGCTGCGCTCAAGCTCTTCAAGCCACTGCGGTGCTTCACCGGTATTGCCCAACCAGACCTGGCCACGGCCGGCAAATACCACGTTCCAGTCGCTCTGGCGAAATGCGCCTTCAGTGCTGGAGGCAAAGATGCAGCGTGCTTGTGGGACAAGGTTGGCGACAGCTTGCTGGCTGCCAAGACCGTTCTGCAACAGGATCACTTCGGCATCAGGGGTTAGACGCCCGGCAATCTGCGCGACGGCGTGCTCTGCGTCATAAGCCTTGCAGGTCACCAGCAGGCGCTGCACAGGTTCGTCGGTGTCCGGCGTTTGAGCCCGCAGGGTTATCAGTTGCGAATGTTCACCTTCAACTAAAGTTACCCCTTGTGCCGCTCTATAAGCTTGCAGGCGGGCGTCATTTCGCATGATCAGCGTAACCGGCAAGCCGGCTCGCGCCAGCCGTGTAGCCCACAACATCCCCATGCTCCCGGCACCGAGAATGTGCCAGGGGGTCGAGGCAAGGTCTGGCGTGTTGGAGCAGGTTTGAGGCAAGGCCGAATTTGGCATGTGTGCTCGCAAGTGAATGAAGTCGAAGAACCGCTATAATGCCCGCGCATTTTAACTGTCAGGTCAGGCGTGCTCCATCTGTGTTGAGCGCGCCCTTTATTATTGGAGAAAAATACATGCCGTCGTTCGACGTGGTATCCGAACTGGACAAGCACGAAGTCACCAACGCCGTTGAGAACGCGGTCAAGGAGCTGGATCGTCGTTATGATCTCAAAGGTAAAGGTACTTTTGAGTTCAAAGAGAAGGATCTGACCGTGAACTTGACCGCTGAGGCTGATTTTCAGCTGGAAGCAATGATCGAGATTCTCAAGCTGGCCCTGATCAAACGCAAGATTGACGCGCAATGCCTCGAGATCAAGGATGCTTACGCTTCTGGCAAATTGATGAAGCAGGAAGTCATTTTGAAAGAAGGCATCGACAAGGAGTTGGCGAAGAAAATCGTTGCTCACGTCAAGGACGCCAAGCTCAAGGTTCAAGCCTCTATTCAGGGTGAGCAAGTACGCATCACTGGCAAGAAGCGTGATGATTTGCAAGATGCGATCGCTGCGTTACGTGCCAAAACCTTCGATATGCCGCTGCAGTTCAATAACTTCCGTGACTGAATACGGGGGGAACCTATGGCGATTATCTACGTCCGATTTTCCCTGGACCTGCAAAAACGATTGAGCGGTTCTATCGTCTCGCTGAACGAATGACGTCGCCGGATATGGGTGCAAGGAGATACAAGTGGATTTGAATGCTGAAGTTGATCAGTTGATCAAGGCCTCACAGGCCTGGATCCCGATGATTATGGAATACGGCAGCCGTGTATTGCTGGCCGTTATCACGCTGGCGGTAGGCTGGTGGTTAATCAACCGGTTGACGGTAAAACTGGGGCACTTGCTGGCGTTGAGAAAGGCTGATCTGGCGCTGCAGGGTTTTATCAGCAGCCTGGTCAATATCATTCTCAAGGTGTTGCTGGTTGTTAGCGTTGCCTCAATGATTGGCATCCAGACCACGTCGTTCGTCGCGGCCATTGGTGCGGCAGGCCTGGCTATTGGCCTGGCGTTGCAGGGCAGCCTTGCGAACTTTGCCGGCGGAGTGCTTATTCTGTTATTCCGTCCGTTCAAAATCGGTGACTGGATCGAAGCGCAAAGCGTGAGCGGAACCGTCGATAGCATTCAGATCTTTCACACGGTGTTGCGTACCGGCGACAACAAAACCGTGATCGTGCCAAACGGTAATCTGTCCAACGGCATCATCACTAACTACAACCGTCAACCGACCCGTAAAGTGGTGTTTGACGTGGGTGTGGACTACGAAGCGGATTTGCAGAAGGTACGTGAAGTATTGCTGGCGCTGGCCGATGATCCTCGCGTGCTGAAAGCGCCGGCCCCTGTGGTGGTTGTGTCCACCTTGGGTGAGAGTGCTATCACGATGTCGCTGCGAGTTTGGGTAGATACCCCGAATTATTGGGATGTTCTGTTCATGTTCAATGAGTTCGCACGTGATCGCCTGAAGGCGGAGGGAGTCGATATTCCATTTCCGCAACGAGTGATTCGGGTGGTTCAGGAAGTGGCGGCTCAGTAAAGTCACGGATCACATCTGACCATCGGTGACAGGTAAACATTAAAGGGGCGAATGCCCCTTTAATTGTTTTTGTACCTTGGTGCAGACCCGTACGGGTGTGTAATTGAGCGTGGTACAGAGTTGTTTGTTTTTCAATTTTGTTAGTTAGCTTGCTATATATGTGTTTTTGCCTTGGCAAATAAAAAGCCACGCCCCTAAGCAGGGGCGTGGCTTTTGCTAAACACCGTGTTTGTAATTAAGCCCGAAGGCCTCGGTTACAAGATGTTCAGAGGGTACTCAGCAATCACGCGAACGTCGTTTACATCATTGCCGTAGTTGCTGGTGGTGCGGTAGATCGCACTACGCAGGCGGAAAGACAGGTCTTTGGCCGGGCCTTCCTGCAACACGTACTTGGTTTCGAAGTCGAATTCGTGCTCTTTGCCTTCACCGTTATTGGTGGAGATGTTGTCGCCGCGAACGTAACGAGCCATGAAGCTCAGGCCTGGAACGCCGTAGCTAGCCATGTTCAGGTCGTAACGACCCTGCCACGACTGCTCGTCTTTGGCGTTAAAGTCGGAGTACTGTACGGAGTTGGCGAGGAAAATGGTGCCGCCGCCGTCTACGCCGTAGTAGTAAGCGCTGTCACCGGTAGAGCGCTGGTGAGCAATGGTGAACTTGTGAGCGCCGAGGCTATAGGCTGCTGCCAAGCTCCAAATTTTGTTGTCTACGTCACCTGCCAGTTCCTGGCCTTGGCTCGAAGTTCTGTAGCCGTTGAAGTCGAAGTTCAGGGCTTGAGAGTCTGCGATCGGCAGGGTGTAGTTCAGGTTGATGTACTGCTTCTTGAAGTAGTCATCAACATCGGATGCGGCCACGCCACCGACGAAGTTGTCAGTGAACTGGTAGGTCGCGCCAGCAATGTTGGCAGCGGTAAGACCTGGCTGGCCTGGACCGTTGATGCTGTCACGAGCCATGCCAGTCTGCGAGCTTAGCGCTGTGAAGCGGCCGGCGCTCAATTCCAGGCCCTTGATTTCCTTGCTGGTGATCAAGGTACCGGTGGCTACTTCTGGCAGCAAACGGCTGTCATCGGTGGAGAAAACCGGGCTTGCCACAAACTGGTTGCCGTATTTCAGAACGGTATCGGAAAGACGGAATTTAACAGCGCCGCCGATTTTCGATTGGGTATCTTCCGGAGAACCGTCGCTCTTGGTAGCGAACAGGCCGTTGCCTTGGCGACCGGCGCCGCCGTCCAGGCGTACTGTGCCCATGGCAAAAGCGTCAACACCCACACCGATGGTGCCTTGAGTGAAGCCGGACTGGTAGTTAAGCAGTTCGCTCAGACCCCAGTCTTCGCGGTAGCCGCTTTTGAAGCCGCCACCAGGCTTGGCGATGTTGCCGGCGCCGTTACGGAAATCACGGTTCATGTACAGCATGCGAGTTTTGGAAGTCAGCGTGCTGTCTTCAACGAAACCTTTAGCATCGTCCTGCGACGAGGCCATTGCGAACTGAGTAGTACCGGCTGAAACAGCCAGGGCGATCATGCTCCACTTCATCACGCGCATCGTGATTTGCTCCTTTGGTTTTAGGAAGAGTACTGCCGTCCCCACCTGAATTATTATCTGGGGCGGCTCTTTCTTTTTGTGTCGGCGCAAACTTATATCACGCCGGCCATGTTGGCGATACTTGGTCTCAAAAGCTTTCAGCTTCTTTACAGCTGTGTCGAAAATTGCAGCCTGCATGTCGCTAGTACGTAGCTGTATGTCGTTTTTTGCATGTTTAAAGTGCTAACTACAGCTGTGGACACTTGGAAAACTGTGTCGTATCCACGTATTAAAAATCCCGATCCTTGCAGTTTGGCTATTGTTATTTATCGTCAGGCTATTGCACTCCGGCAGATGCCTTGGCGACTGTATCTGTGCTTGATGCAACAACCATGCTCAAACCGCCAGGAAGCCTGAAAAATATTTTTTTAGACCGTTCCAGTCTCAATATCCTGAGGCTGCTTGGAATAAACGGAAATATTGCACGGCTGGGTTCCTGTTTTTTTATGATAACGGCCAGCGTTTGGGCTATGGAAACACCAAAAGCGTTACCGGTTAACACCTGTTGGGTTGGTCGGTGACGTTTTGGTGCACTAAAAACATTCGTGTTGTGCGTTTTTGGTGCACAAGTGTTTGACGGCTGTTGATTCAGCAGGACAGTTTCATTTCAGTTGCGAATCAGTGCTTGCTGTCGTGATGTGCGGGGCAATCAAGGGTATCCTGCAGATCTTTCGCTTGGCGGTTGATACCTGTTCGCCAGGTCGAGCTGAAACTACCCGTTAAACAGGAGAGCACTCAGTGTTCGTTTTGGATACCCGTCTTCACGAGGATACCTGGCTGATAGGAGACTTCCCCTTGTGCCGCTTGCTGCTGTCCAATGATTCGAATTACCCGTGGTTTATTCTGGTACCGCGACGCGAGGGTATAAGCGAATTGTTTCAATTGGATGACCGCGATCAGCAACTGATGTGGAGCGAAACGACGGCCTTGGCAGGACTACTGAAGGGGCTGTTCGGCGCAGATAAAATGAATGTCGCGACCCTGGGTAATGTCGTCAGTCAGTTGCACATGCACGTCATAGTTCGATATCAGGCGGATGCTGCGTGGCCCGCTCCTGTCTGGGGCAAGCACTCTGCGAAGCCGTATACGCAAGCTGAGGTTGACGTGATCCGGGGCAAGCTAAAGTCGGTTCTTGATGGCGGCTTCATTTTTTCGGAGGTGCAATTGTGACGCTTGAAGCTCGGGTAATGGATCTTGAGAGTCGTTTGGCTTTTCAGGACGACACCATTCAGGCATTGAATGATGTGCTGGTGATGCAGCAGAACGCTGTCGATCGTTTGCAAATGCAGATGGCCGCCTTGCTCAAGCGTCAGGAAGAAATGGGCGGGCAGTTCGAGTCATTTGAAGAAGAGGCTCCGCCGCCGCATTATTGATTTTTGAGCAGGCAATAAAAAACCGCGATCAGGCCGGGGCTTGATCGCGGTTTTTTATTGCTGAAATTAGCGGCGTGGTAACGCTGCAATCACATCTTCAGCTTGAAGGCCTTTATCGCGGTTCATTACCGAGAACTCGACACGCTGCCCTTCCACCAGTACACGGTGGCCTTCGCCACGAATGGCACGGAAGTGGACAAAAATGTCGTCGCCAGAATCTCGGGAGATAAAGCCGAAACCTTTTGAGGTGTTGAACCACTTTACAGTGCCTGTATCGCGGTTGGTCATGTCATAGCTTTGCGAAATTGACGAAGGTGATGATTTATAGAAGCTGACTACCAGGTGCAGCAGCACGGCAATCACGGCAGGTACGAGACTGAGCAGGATTGCAGGTTGGTCGCCGATTGGCAGTAGCAGGCCGAACAGGGTAAGGGTTTGCAGAACAACAGAAAGCACCAGCAGGGCGCTGACCAGGTTTTGCAGTTGATGACGAGGACCTTTATTCCAGAACGGAATGACCGGGGCCAGTGTCAGGTTAAGCAGACCGAAAAAAGCCAGATAAAGAGCATCGGCGTGTTGTAGGTAAGGTATGGCATCGGGTTGCAGGCTAGGAATGAAGGACAGCAGCAATGCAGCTGCGCCCGTTAGCAGGTGAACGATTTTCAACATTTCAATTAACTCACATTAAGACGGATCGCAAGGAAGAGCTGGGTGTGCACGGTTCGCTTCTGAAAATAATGGAGGCGTTAGACACGTGCTGGCATCAGCCTATGCACCGTCGCCAGAGGTTTGACGAAGGCGACACGCTGCCTATTTAACAGCAAAGCTTGGGGCTTCTCAAATTAAGCGTATTGATGCGTGTCTGAACAGATTGTGTTGGCCATAGCGATGGGTCGTTCTTTTTTACTTCCGGACCCTTGTTCTAGAGGGGTGTCGTCTGTCTCAAGCGGTGTCTGGAAATGCGGGCGACTGAGAAGGCTTCAAGCGCTGTGTGTCGGAGCCCGCGAAATAATGACCGCTGGTCATATTTTTAGGGTTGCAGCGTTTTTGGGAGTGCGCTGGCCGCTTAGTTTTCTATGGGTTTTAAATTGAGCGAGTGACTCTAGTGCTGATTATCGTATGGAGGTTGTTCAGGGAGGTTTTTAAACAGACTGATGTAAATCTGAAGTGCGATCTTCAGCGGATTACTATTTAAAAGCCGAAGAGCGTTTGGATACAGTGAGTGTTGAGTTTTTTGATCGCTGGTGGGAGGTGCCATCACAGTGCAGGGTGTCGTACGCACCAGTTGCATTTATATGCTGGAGAACTAGCGGGTTTTACTTTTTTTAATTGCCGTGAGGGCGGGCGAAGGCTTTGGCATGGCGGTTTCCGCTCGTAAGGCCCGTGTGCCTGGTCTTTGATTTTGCTCGGTCATATTGACTTGTTTTAAGAAGAGTTTTGTATGTTTTTATAGTGACTTCTTTAATTGTTGCGATTGAAGGCATGAGGTTCGTTTCAGTTCAGAGATAACAGTCTGTTCAGTAAGCTGCCGGAGTGCTGGGTCTTGTTGTTCTTGATGGTTATGTGAGCCTGTCCGGGGCTTGTTCTGGGCAGGTGTGATTGAGACGGAGGGCGCTGGAGGCGGGGTGAAATAACCGTGAGGGCATATGCGGCATTATTTTTCATATTGACGGTTGTTCGATAAAAGCCTGGTTGTCCTGTATTGATCGAGCACTTGGCATGAGCCGGTTGAGTGGAAGCTTTAACTGCTTCATGAGGTAGCCGGTGTCCGGCATGTGCCGGAAGTCGAGCAAGCGTCGCGCAATGCGCAAGCAAAACACCTGATTGTCGAGGGATGGGGGCGTGAGGCTGGGCTGAGTTGCCGGCAGCTTGTAATCTTTTGAAATTCATGGTGCCTTTAAGGGGTTATGGCTGCTCATGCGGCTGCAATGGCTCGATTTACCAGATATAATCTCGGGCTTTGCCGCGTAACCCTCTTTATGGGTTGCCGCTCACGGATTGCCGAGACACGCCAATGCCCATGTACGATTACCAGTGCGCTTCCTGTGGTCATCAACTGGAAGCCATTCAAAAGATCAGTGACTCTCCACTGGTTGATTGTCCTGCCTGTCAGGCACCTGAGCTGAAGAAGATGCTGTCCATGCCAGGCTTCCGCCTTAGTGGCACCGGCTGGTATGAAACAGACTTCAAGACAGGCTCGAAAAAGAATCTGGCCGGCGGCGACAAATCCGACTGAGGCTGAACGAAAGCAGTCAGAACACAAGCGGGCTCTTGCATTGTTACCAGCACTGACGGTGCGCAAGACCTCCACCGAATTTCGAATTACGAGAAGTGAAACCACTATCATGATGCGCAGCCATTATTGCGGCCAACTGAACGAAAGCCTGGAAGGCCAGGAAATTACCCTTTGCGGATGGGTCCATCGTCGCCGTGACCACGGTGGGGTGATTTTCCTCGATATCCGTGATCGTGATGGTCTGGCCCAGGTAGTGTTTGACCCGGATCGCGCCGAGACTTTCGCCGCCGCAGACCGCGTGCGCAGCGAATATGTCGTCAAGGTTACCGGCAAGGTGCGCTTGCGTCCGGCCGGTGCCGGCAACGCCAACATGGCTTCGGGCATGATTGAAGTGCTGGGCTACGAGCTGGAAGTCCTGAACGAAGCGGAAACCCCGCCGTTCCCGCTCAACGAATTCTCTGACGTCGGCGAAGAAACCCGTTTGCGCTATCGTTTTATCGATCTGCGTCGCCCGGAAATGCTCGAGAAGTTGCGTCTGCGTTCGCGCATGACCACCAGCATCCGTCGTTTCCTGGACGAAAACGGCTTCCTTGACGTTGAAACGCCAATCCTGACCCGTGCCACACCGGAAGGCGCGCGTGATTACCTGGTGCCAAGCCGTACCCACGCCGGTTCCTTCTTCGCATTGCCGCAATCGCCACAGCTGTTCAAGCAGTTGTTGATGGTTGCCGGTTTTGACCGCTACTACCAGATCGCCAAGTGCTTCCGTGACGAAGACCTGCGTGCCGACCGTCAGCCTGAGTTCACTCAGATCGACATCGAAACCAGCTTCATGAACGAAGCCGAGATCATGGGTCTGACTGAAGAAATGATCCGCAACCTGTTCAAGGAAGTGTTGGGTCTGGAATTCGGTGAGTTCCCGCACATGACCTGGGAAGAGGCCATGCGCCGCTTCGGCTCCGACAAACCGGACCTGCGTAACCCGCTGGAACTGGTTGATGTTGCCGATCAGCTTAAAGATGTGGAATTCAAGGTGTTCAGCGGCCCGGCCAATGACCCTAAATGCCGTATTGCCGCCCTGCGTGTTCCCGGTGGCGCGAGCATGCCGCGCAAGCAGATCGACGACTACACCAAGTTTGTCAGCATCTACGGTGCCCGTGGCCTGGCGTACATCAAGGTCAACGAGCGCGCCAAAGGTGTTGAAGGTCTGCAGTCTCCGATCGTCAAGAACATCCCTGAAGCCAACCTCAATGTGATCCTTGATCGCGTTGGTGCGGTTGATGGTGACATCGTGTTCTTCGGTGCCGACAAGGCCAAGATCGTTAGCGAAGCGCTGGGTGCACTGCGTATCAAGGTCGGTAACGATCTGAACCTGCTGACCTGTGAATGGGCTCCGATGTGGGTTGTCGATTTCCCGATGTTCGAAGAGAACACCGACGGCAGCTTCAGCGCCTTGCATCACCCGTTCACTGCACCCAAGTGCTCACCTGAAGAGCTGGAGGCCAACCCGGCCACCGCGCTTTCACGTGCCTATGACATGGTGCTCAACGGTACTGAGTTGGGTGGCGGTTCGATCCGTATCCATCGCAAGGAAATGCAACAGGCAGTATTCCGCCTGCTGGGTATCGGTGAAGCTGAGCAGGAAGAGAAGTTTGGCTTCCTGCTGGACGCCCTGAAATATGGTGCGCCACCCCACGGTGGCCTGGCGTTCGGTCTGGACCGTCTGGTGATGCTGATGACCGGTGCCCAGTCGATTCGTGAAGTCATTGCCTTCCCGAAAACCCAGAGTGCTGCCTGCGTCATGACTCAGGCTCCTGGTGTGGTTGATGCCAAGGCACTGAGCGAGTTGCACATTCGTTTGCGCGAACAGCCTAAGGCTGAGTAAAGCTGACCTGCAAAGGCGCATCTCCGGATGCGCCTTTGTTATTTGGGTCGAGAATTTTTATTGCGGGTCCGAGGCGTGCGCCAGGACCGGCAAGGTTTTATAAAGGATTCGGAGTGCGTTATGGCAGGTCATTCTAAGTGGGCGAACATCAAGCACCGCAAAGAGCGTCAGGATGCCAAAAAGGGCAAGATTTTCACCAAGTGGATTCGTGAACTGACCGTGGCTGCCCGTCAGGGCGGTGCTGATCCGGGCTCCAACCCGCGCCTGCGTCTGGCGCTGGACAAGGCCCTGGGTGCAAACATGAGTCGCGACATCATTGATCGTGCCGTCGCTCGCGGTGCTGGTGCTGCTGATACCGACGACATGGTCGAGCTGAGCTACGAGGGCTACGGCCCGGGTGGTGTTGCAGTGATGGTTGAGTGCATGACGGATAACCGTAATCGCACTGCGGCCGCTGTGCGTCACGCATTCAGCAAGTGTGGCGGCAATCTTGGCACTGACGGCTCTGTTGCTTATCTGTTTGAGCGCAAGGGGCAGATATCCTATGCCGCGGGCGTTGATGAAGACGCATTGATGGAAGCTGCGATGGAGGCCGATGCCGACGACGTAGTGACCAACGAAGATGGCTCCATGGATGTGTTCACTTCGTTTTCAAGCTTCTACGCGGTTCGCAATGCACTGGAAGCTGCAGGTTTTACCCCGGCAGACGCTGAGATTGTGATGTTGCCGACCACCAGTGCCGAGTTGGACCTGGACGGTGCGCAGAAGGTACTCAAGCTTATCGATATGCTTGAAGACCTGGATGACGTGCAAAACGTTTATTCCAATGCCGAAATTCCTGATGCGGTGCTGGAACAGCTAGCCTGATAACGTGCTACAAATCTGAGGCCGGAGGTGCAACGTTGCGATGATCGCTGCGCTGTGCACCTCCGGCTTCTGCCTTTAAGCTGTTCGGGCATGTTCCCGTGGGCGTCACTTCATAAGCTGTAGGCGTTATGACTCTTATTCTTGGTATCGATCCTGGTTCGCGAATCACCGGTTATGGCGTGGTGCGAGACACCGGGCGTGGCTGCGTGTACGTGGCCTCGGGATGCATTCGTACAGGTAGTGGCGAATTGCATGAGCGGCTGCAGATTGTCTATCGCGGGGTACGCGAGGTTATTCAGACCTACGGCCCGGTAACAATGGGCATCGAAAAAGTGTTCATGGCCCGTAATGCCGACTCGGCGCTCAAGTTGGGCCAGGCAAGAGGCGCCGCCATTGTGGCGGGTGCCGAGGAAAGCCTGGAGATTGCCGAGTACTCTGCCACTCAGGTCAAGCAGGCCGTGGCGGGTACGGGGGGAGCGAACAAGGAGCAAGTGATGATGATGGTCATGCATTTGCTCAAGCTCACGACCAAGCCGCAAATCGATGCGTCGGATGCGCTGGCGATTGCCTTGTGCCATGCGCACACACGTTCCAGTCTGCTACCCCACGGCCTGGGTGCGGCGCGCAGTCGCGGCGGGCGTTTGCGGCTCTGAAACACGTTTATTTATGTAATTAAGCTTGCTGGCAGGGCCCTATCTGCAATGATGCGGCCTGCCCGTTCCAGTTGTGAGCCATTGATCTGGCCAGAGAAAAGGATCTAAAACGTGATTGGACGCTTGCGCGGCACTCTGGCTGAAAAACAGCCGCCGCACCTGATACTTGATGTAAACGGCCTGGGCTATGAGCTCGAAGTGCCGATGACTACGCTGTATCGGCTGCCCTCCATAGGCGAGCCGCTGACCTTGCATACCCATCTGGTGGTTCGCGAAGATGCTCAGTTGCTCTATGGTTTTATTGGCAAGCGCGAGCGTGATTTCTTTCGTGAGCTGATCCGGCTCAACGGTGTCGGTCCCAAACTGGCTTTGGCCTTGATGTCCAGTCTGGAGGTAGACGAGCTGGTGCGCTGCGTGCAGGCACAGGACACATCTGCTTTGACCAAGGTACCTGGCGTTGGCAAGAAAACCGCCGAGCGGCTATTGGTTGAGCTCAAGGATCGTTTCAAGGCCTGGGAGCAAGTGCCGAGCATGTTTGCGTTGGTGCCCAATCAGCCTGATGCACCATTGCAAGTGGCCAGTGCAGAAAGCGATGCGGTCAGCGCCTTGATCTCTCTGGGGTATAAACCTCAGGAGGCAAGCAAGGCGGTGTCCGCGATCAAGGACAAAACGTTGAGCAGTGAAGATATGATTCGTCGTGCCCTTAAGGGAATGATTTAAGTGATTGAAGCTGATCGTTTGATAACCGCCTCTGGCGGGCGAGACCGCGAAGAGGTGCAGGATCGCGCGATCCGTCCTTTGAGCCTGGCCGACTATATTGGTCAGCCGACGGTCCGTGAACAAATGGAACTGTTTATCCAGGCTGCCCGCGGACGCTCTGAATCGCTGGATCACACCCTGATTTTTGGTCCGCCCGGGCTGGGCAAAACTACGCTGGCCAATATCATTGCCCAGGAAATGGGGGTGTCGATCAAAAGCACCTCGGGCCCGGTACTGGAGCGTCCGGGTGATTTGGCAGCGCTACTGACCAACCTTGAGCCGCACGATGTACTGTTCATCGATGAGATCCATCGGTTGTCACCCATCGTCGAGGAAGTGTTGTACCCGGCAATGGAGGATTTCCAGCTCGACATCATGATTGGCGAAGGGCCTGCCGCGCGGTCGATCAAGCTCGACCTGCCGCCGTTCACTCTGGTAGGTGCCACAACCCGCGCGGGGATGCTGACCAACCCTCTGCGTGACCGTTTCGGGATCGTTCAGCGGCTGGAATTTTACAGCACAGATGACCTGGCGACGATTGTCAGTCGTTCGGCCAAGATATTCGGCCTGCCCCTCGACCCGGAAGGGGCTTACGAAATTGCCCGGCGTGCACGTGGCACACCGCGGATCGCCAATCGTTTGTTGCGTCGTGTACGCGATTTCGCCGAGGTGCGGGCCAAAGGGCATATCACCAAGCCCGTGGCCGACCTGGCGTTGAATCTTCTGGATGTCGATGAGCATGGTTTCGATCATCAGGATCGGCGTTTGCTTTTGACCATGATCGAGAAGTTCGATGGCGGACCGGTTGGCGTCGACAGCCTGGCTGCAGCAATCAGTGAAGAGCGTCATACGATCGAGGACGTGCTGGAGCCGTATCTGATCCAGCAGGGCTATATCATGCGAACGCCACGTGGTCGTGTTGTGACCCGTCACGCATATTTGCACTTCGGTTTGAATATTCCGTCGCGCCTGGGCGAGATGCCGGTCGCAGACGAGTTTTTGAATGCTTTAGATGATTAATAAGCGGTTGGCAGTCGATTTTTTCGGCGTTTTTGCTGTCTCAAGGGCTGGCGCTGAAAATCCTGGGTCTTAAAGTCCATGAAGAATGAAAAAACAGTCGTTTGGCGGATTGGCAACCTGAGGAGTAAGCACTAGAGTATGCGCGCGCAAAACAGGCTGGAGCCGTTCGCACATCGCTGTCGCGTTTATTACGAAGACACCGATGCGGGTGGCGTCGTGTATTACGTAAATTATCTAAAGTTTATGGAGCGGGCTCGAACCGAAAGGCTGCGGGAATTGGGTTTTGCCCAATCCGAGCTGGCAGGCGAGAACCTGTTATTTGTCGTGCATTCCAGCCAGGCGCGTTACCACGCACCGGCGCGACTGGACGATGAACTGTTGGTAAGTGCGCAAGTGATAGAGCTCAACCGTGTCAGTCTGCGTTTCAATCAGCAGGTCTGGCGGGCGTCAGATGCAACGCTGCTCTGTGAGGGGCAGTTTTTGGTGGCCTGTGTGCGCGCCGATAGTTTTAAACCCCGGGCCATTCCCGAAGCTCTACGTGCGGCCTTTGCCGACGTGAGCGGCGCGGGTAAACATTTAGAGCAGGAGATAAAGCGTGGAAGCTAACGTCGTCGACCATTCCTCCATGTGGAGCTTGGTCAGCAATGCCAGCATTGTTGTGCAGTTGGTAATGTTGATCCTGCTGGCCGCATCGGTTACCTCATGGGTCATGATTTTTCAGCGCAGCACCATGCTGCGCGCCGGTCGACGTGCCCTGGAAAGCTTTGAAGAGCGTTTCTGGTCGGGTATCGACTTGTCGAAGCTGTACCGTCAGGCAGGTAGCAACCCGGATCCGGATTCCGGCGTTGAGCAGATTTTCCGTGCCGGCTTCAAAGAATTCTCTCGCCTGCGTCAGCAGCCGGGTGTGGATCCGGAAGCGGTTATGGAAGGTGTTGCACGTGCCATGCGTGTAGCGATCTCGCGTGAAGAAGAGAAGCTGGAGCAAAGCCTGCCGTTCCTGGCAACCGTGGGTTCTGTCAGCCCGTACATCGGTTTGTTTGGTACGGTCTGGGGCATCATGAACTCTTTCCGGGGGCTGGCCACCGCCCAGCAAGCGACGCTGGCGACTGTTGCACCAGGCATTGCCGAGGCACTGGTTGCCACTGCGATTGGTTTGTTCGCGGCAATCCCGGCAGTTATCGCTTACAACCGTTTTGCTGCACGTAGCGAAACCTTGATTAGCCGCTACTACACCTTCGCCGATGAATTCCAGGCGATCCTGCACCGCAAAGTGCACACCAGCGAAGAATAAGCAGGTAATTTCCAATGGCTTTAATCGCTCGAGCGCGCAAAAAGCGCAAGCCGGTTGCCGAGATGAACGTAGTGCCATACATCGACGTGATGCTGGTACTGCTGGTCATCTTCATGGTGACCGCACCGATGCTCAACCAGGGTGTGAAGGTTGATTTGCCCAAGGTCTCCAGCGAGGCTTTGCCGCAGGACAACAACACCCAGGTTCTGACCATTTCGATCAAGGCTGACAAGACCTACTTCTGGAACCTTGGCAGTGAAGTCGACACCGAAAAGCAGATGGACAAGGCCATGACCTTGCCTCAGATGACTGACGCAGTGACTAAAATCATTCGCGCAGGCAATGAAGGCGGCAAGCATACCCAAGTCTTTATTCGCGGTGACAAGACTGTGGATTACGGCGCGGTAATGGGCGCCATGGGTGGCCTGCAGAAGGCCGGGGTTGGTAACGTTGGCCTGATAACCGAGGCTCCCTGATGCGCGAACAGCGGGAGCCGTCCGCCTCTGAAAACTATTTTTGGCCTACAGTCTGGGCGGTAGGGCTGCACATTCTGATTTTTGGCATGCTGTTCGCCAGCTTTGCCATGACTCCGGAGTTGCCGCCTTCAAAGCCGATTGTTCAGGCGACCTTGTATCAACTGAAGTCCAAAAGTCAGGCGACCACCCAGACCAATCAGAAGATTGCGGGTGAGGCGAAGAAATCCGCCGCACGTCAGACCGAAGTCGAGCAGATGGAACAAAAGAAGGTTGAGCAGGAGGCTGTAAAAGCCGCGGAACAAAAGAAAGAAGAGGCTGCCGAAAAAGCGGCTGACGCCAAGAAGGCTGATGAAGCAAAGGCGAGCGAAGCCAAAAAGGCAGACGAGGCGAAGAAGGCTGATGACGCCAAGAAAGCCGACGATGCTAAAAAGGCCACAGAAACCAAAAAAGCCGAAGAGAAGAAGCTGGCGGATATAGCCAAGAAGAAATCTGAGGAACAGGCCAAGAAAGCTGCGGAAGAAGAGGCCAAGAAAAAGGCAGCTGAAGACGCGAAGAAAAAAGCAGCCGAAGATGCGAAAAAGAAAGCTGCTGAAGATGCCAAGAAAAAGGCAGTAGCAGACGAGGCGAAGAAGAAAACCGCCGAAGATGCGAAGAAAAAAGCGGCTGCCGATGCAGCCAAGAAAAAGGCCGTCGAAGCAGCGCGTAAATCGACCGAAGATAAAAAGGCGCAAGCCCTGGCCGATTTGCTTTCCGATACGCCGCAACGCCAGCAAGCCTTGGCTGATGAGCAGGGCGATGAGGTCGCCGGTAGTTTCGATGATCTGATTCGTGCTCGTGCAGCAGAAGGGTGGGCTCGTCCACCTTCGGCCCGCAAGAATATGACAGTGGTACTGCAAATTGGCATGTTGCCAGATGGCACGGTAACGTCGGTGACGGTTGCCAAGTCCAGTGGCGATGGGCCGTTTGATAGTTCGGCTGTGGCAGCGGTCAAGAATATTGGTCGTTTAACGGAAATGCAGGGTATGAAACCCAGCGATTTTAATCCTTACCGATCATTCAAGATGACATTCACACCTGAGGATCTAGCCTTGTGATTAAATTTTTTCGAGGACTGCTAGTCATCGTCTGCTGCGTAGCAGGGATGGCAGTGGCAGATGAAAAGAACATTCTGGTCACCAGTGGTAGCGACCGGGCAACGCCCATTGCAGTTGTGCCATTCGGCTGGCAGGACGGCAACGTCCTGCCCGATGACATGGCTGAAATCATTGGCAATGACCTGCGCAACTCGGGTTATTACGCGCCGATTCCAAAGCAGAACATGATTGGCTTGCCGACCCAGGCTAGCGAAGTCATTTTCCGTGACTGGAAAGCTCTGGGCGCCCAGTACGTGATGGTCGGTAATATTGTGCCGGCTGGCGGTCGCCTGCAGGTGCAATATGCCTTGTTTAACGTGGCCACCGAGCAGCCAGTGTTGACTGGCAGCGTGTCGGGCACAACTGATCAGTTGCGGGACATGGCGCATTACATCTCAGACCAGTCATTTGAAAAACTGACCGGTATTAAAGGTGCATTCTCTACACGTCTGCTTTATGTGACGGCTGAACGTGCAAGCGCGACCAACACCCGCTACACCTTGCAGCGTTCGGACTACGATGGTGCTCGCGCCGTGACTCTGTTGCAGTCACGCGAGCCGATTCTGTCGCCGCGCTTTGCTCCGGATGGCAAGCGTATCGCTTATGTTTCGTTTGAGCAGAAACGTCCGCGTATCTTCATGCAGAACATTGATACCGGTCGTCGTGAGCAGATCACCAACTTTGAAGGTCTGAACGGTGCACCTGCATGGTCCCCGGATGGCTCCAAGCTGGCGTTTGTATTGTCCAAAGATGGTAATGCCGAGATTTACGTGATGGACCTGGCTTCGCGCCAGTTGACTCGCGTAACCAATAACCCGGCAATTGATACAGAACCGTTCTGGGGCAAAGATGGCAACACCATCTATTTCACCTCTGACCGTGGCGGTAAACCGCAAATCTACAAAACCACAGTTGGTAGCGGTAATGCAGAGCGTGTGACTTTTATCGGGAACTACAACGCCAGTCCGAAGCTTTCGGCTGACGAAAAGACCCTGGTAATGATCCATCGTCAGGATGGTTTCACCAATTTCCGTGTTGCAGCGCAAGATTTGCAGCGTGGAACCGTGAAAATCCTCACAGATACCAACCTTGATGAGTCAGCTACTGTTGCACCCAACGGCACCATGGTAATCTACGCCACCCGCCAGCAGGGCCGGGGAGTCTTGATGCTCGTGTCCATTAACGGACGCGTAAGGCTCCCTCTTCCTACCGCTCAAGGCGAAGTCAGAGAACCTTCCTGGTCCCCTTACCTGAACTGACGTGGTGATAGCTGTACGTTGCACATAACACTTGGGGTTCATTAGGAGTTTTACGATGGAAATGCTGAAGTTTGGTAAATTCGCTGCGCTGGCACTGGCCATGGCTGTAGCTGTAGGTTGCTCGTCTAAAGGCGGCGACAATGCCGGTGAAGGCGCTGCTGTTGATCCAAACGCTGGTTACGGCGCAAACACAGGCGCTGTTGATGGCTCCCTGAGTGAAGAAGCTGCTCTGCGCGCGATCACTGTTTTCTACTTCGAATACGACAGTTCGGACCTGAAACCAGAAGCAATGCGCGCTCTGGACGTTCACGCTAAAGACCTGAAAGCTAACGGCGCTCGCGTTGTTCTGGAAGGTAACACTGACGCCCGTGGTACTCGTGAGTACAACATGGCACTGGGCGAGCGTCGTGCGAAAGCCGTTCAACGCTACCTGGTACTGCAAGGTGTTTCTCCAGCACAGCTGGAGCTGGTGTCCTACGGTAAAGAGCGTCCAATCGCTACTGGCAACGACGAACAGTCGTGGGCTCAAAACCGTCGCGTCGAACTGCGTAAGTAATTCGTCATGCGAAAGTGCCGCCGTGCTGTAACTATTCTGACTCTCAGCCTCATGCCGCTAGCGGTATGGGCTGCGGTTCCTGTGGTCGATGACAACTCTGGCTATAACAATAGCGGGGGGAGTAATCCGACTGCGGGTTACGGTGCGAGCGGCGCCTATGCCGGGGGAGGGGTTTCGGCCCCTATCTCGGCACAGGGCGAGCTGTTCAACCAGTTGCAACAAATGCAGGAGCAGATTGCACGCCAACAAGGTGTGATCGAAGTTCTGCAAAATGATGTCTCACGCATGAAGCAAGAAAGCCTGGAGCGATACCAGGAACTTGATCGGCGTATAGGAACCGGCGTTGCTCCTGCTGCCGCTCCTGATAATTCTTCTGCTGGTGGTGCTAATGCCGCCAGTAATATTGCAGCGCCTGCACCTCAGGCCGCTGCCAGTTCGGAGCCTGGCGATCCGGCGAAAGAAAAGCTCTACTACGATGCTGCTTTCGACTTGATCAAGGCCAAGGACTTCGACAAGGCCAGTCAGGCGTTTACCGCCTTTCTGCGCAAATACCCCAACAGCCAGTACGCGGGCAATGCCCAGTACTGGCTGGGTGAGGTGAACCTGGCCAAAGGCGATTTGCAGGCCGCAGGCCAAGCCTTTGCCAAGGTCAGTCAGCTGTATCCCAAGCATGCCAAAGTGCCGGATTCACTCTATAAGCTCGCTGATGTAGAGCGCCGCTTGGGTCATACCGACAAGGTAAAAGGCATTCTGCAGCAAGTGATCGCCCAGTACCCTGGTACTTCGGCGGCACAACTGGCGCAGCGTGATCTGCAGCGCATGTAAGCAAGACGATGTTTTCATCGAGAAACCCGCGCCTGTCGCGGGTTTTTTCGTTAGAATCCACGCCCTTTTATGAAATACGCTCCTCTGAGTCCTGCGTAGGCAGATTCTTTGGAGTGCCTGACGGAGGCGGACAGCCTGTTTAGCTGTTACGCCCGTGGCGGATATGCAAGACACATTGAGAATTACCGAAGTTTTTTACTCTTTACAGGGTGAAACGCGAACGGCTGGCCTGCCCACCGTTTTTGTACGTCTGACTGGCTGCCCTTTGCGCTGCCAGTATTGCGACAGTGCCTACGCCTTCAGTGGCGGCACCGTACGCACCCTCGACAGTATCCTTGAGCAAGTGGCCGGATTTCGTCCGCGCTACGTGTGTGTAACAGGTGGTGAGCCTCTGGCGCAGCCCAATGCCATCCCTCTGCTCAAGCAACTGTGTGACGCGGGTTACGAGGTCTCGATCGAGACCAGCGGGGCGCTGGATATCTCGGCTGTTGACCCTCGTGTAAGCCGGGTGCTTGATCTGAAGACGCCGGGCTCCAAAGAGTCTCACCGCAATCTCTACGAGAACATCGCGCTGTTGACACCCAATGACCAGGTCAAGTTTGTGATCTGTTCGCGGGAAGACTACGACTGGGCGGTTTCCAAGCTGATTGAGTACGGTTTGGAGCGCCGGGCTGGCGAAGTATTGTTCTCGCCGAGTCACCACGACCTGAAGGCCAGCGATCTGGCTGACTGGATCGTGGCGGATAACCTGCCAGTACGCTTGCAAATGCAACTGCACAAATATCTTTGGAATGACGAGCCGGGGCGCTGAAATGACCGAACACACTGTTGTTACCGAAAAACGGGCCGTGATCCTGCTGTCTGGCGGTCTTGATTCCGCCACTGTAGTCGCCATGGCGCGTGCCGAAGGCTATAGCTGCTACACCATGAGCTTTGATTATGGCCAGCGTCACCGCTCCGAACTCGATGCCGCTGCGCGTGTAGCCCGTGACCTGGGTGCGATCGAGCACAAAGTCATCGGCCTGAGCCTTGATGGCATTGGCGGTTCGGCCCTGACTGACACTTCTATTGACGTGCCAGAGACCTTGGGCGAAGGCATTCCGGTCACCTACGTGCCTGCACGCAACACCGTGTTCTTGTCGTTGGCACTGGGCTGGGCAGAAGTGCTGCAAGCGCGGGATATCTTCATCGGCGTCAATGCTGTGGACTATTCGGGCTACCCGGATTGCCGTCCTGAATTTGTTCAGGCGTTCGAAGTCATGGCAAACCTTGCGACCAAGGCCGGGGTAGAGGGGAATGGTTTCCGCATCCAGGCCCCGCTGCAAAACCTGAGCAAGGCACAAATCGTCCAGGCCGGTGTAAAGCTTGGTGTTGATTACTCATTGACGGTTTCTTGCTACCAGGCAGACGCTCAGGGCCGAGCGTGCGGTAAATGCGACAGCTGCCGTCTGCGTGCAGAAGGCTTTGCAGCAGCCGGAATTACTGACCCAACCCGCTACTTTTGAATTATTTCGCATTTATTTTTAACTAGGTGTTGAATTCTCGTTAAAAATCAGTATTATACGTCCCACAACGAAGCGGGTCGTTAGCTCAGTTGGTAGAGCAGTTGGCTTTTAACCAATTGGTCGTAGGTTCGAATCCCACACGACCCACCATATAGCGACACCAAAACAGCCGGTCTAATCCTAAGGATTAACCGGCTTTTTTGTGCCCGGAATTTAGCGAGGTGTGAGGGTTGAAAGGGTACAAAGCTCAACACACACTTTGCGGACATGCAGCCGTCTGAATCGAACAGTAGTTTTCACTCTAGGTGATGTCTATATAAAGCAGCCCATTTACTGGGTGCTTCCAGTGATTTAAGCCTTGTCTGTCAGATGTTGGCTTTTGATGTTGCAGGAGCATTCTTACAGTTCTGAAAAAGAGCTTCTGATGATCGCTACCTTGAGCTGACAAGTCTGCTCAGATTTCTCGGGTGCTTGTGCAGTCAGTGCAACTGAAACGATCCTGGTTCAGTATTTCCTAACTCCAATTGTGGATCTTCATTCCGCCGACTTGTCTGATCATCAAAGTGAGCAGCAGGGAGGGCCTCTGTGCCTTCATCCATGGCGGTTGGGGGTAGCTCCAATTCTTGTCACCATGTGCCGGGCCCATCCCATCTCATGACTGAGTCAAGTACCCGCCAGGAGGATGGCCTGCTCAAGTGAGTAGCGCTCTGAGGCTAGGCTGGTGACTTGGGTTAGAAGCTTTGATGTCTGCGGAGATTCGAGTGGTAGTGGCGGCAACGGTAACGCTGCTGTGATGCACTCGATCTGCACGATCTGCACGATCGCAGGTAGCGTGGGTTCAAATGTTGTTGAGCATTCTTGAGGGGGGATCTCGTCAGCAGGCGCAGGCAATTCCGCCAGAGCGGCAACAAGTTTTTGTTCGTCCACACGACGCTCGAGCGCGAGGGCCCCTTGGGTCAGGCTGCGCTCGTGCAGCACAGCTCGCATATAGCCGTAATCGGTCTCAATGTAGGCTCGAGTCGTAGCAATATTTGAATGGTTCAGCAGGCTTTTAGTCAGGTGGATATTACGTTCCGGTTGGCGCATAAGGTTGGTAGCGAGCGTATGTCTGAACCGGTGAGGGGGCATTCGTACCCCCATTTTTTCAGTGAGCTTGCGATACATCATGCACCCGGGCGCAGCCGGGGCGGGATGACCACGAAGATACATATGCTGTGCGATTCCAATGGTGTGCCACTGAAGTTTCTATTATCGGGTGGACAAGTCAGCGATATCGCTTACGCCCATCCGTTACTCGACGAAGCCTATATACCCAGCTTGCGGGGTCGTCCCCGCAAACGATGCCGATGTTTGCTAGCGGATAAAGCTATGACACTGAAGCATCACGCCGCTATTGCGACCGATATCGGATGCAGCCAGTGATTCATCTGCGCAGCATGAAACACAAACCAAAACTGGGGGTTGCTGAGGCTCTTTGATCGTCCCAAGTACCGGCAACGCAACATTATTGAACGTATGTTCGGCTGGCTGGAGGAAAGCCGCCGGATCGTGCCCGCTTTGACAAGCTTGCAAGAAATTATACTGCGATGGTCTCTCTGGTCTGTGCGATGCGGTGTTTGCAACATTACTTTTCGGACAGAATCTAGATGATTTGATCTTGTAGTGCACCATTGTTGTGCGATGAAGGAATAATAAATCCTGAGTTAAAGTGTATGTATTTCAACAGTTGTTAAGCAATATGTTGCAATCTGGACGTTCGGCTGTTTAGGTATGGCTTATCTATACGATACTAACTCTTTGATTTTTGAGTGATGAAGTGGTTAGTTTTTTGATTGAGAGTGGATGCCGTCACTTATGCACAGAGATGATGCTTCTATAACGCGCGCGCTCCTATTTGGGGAATTAAATTTGATTGTTGACAATCAGGAGTTTCTCTTCTAGTTTGTAACAAATCTTAAGGGGTTGAGATGAGCGTACTAGGAATGTCATTCGATTTTCACGATAGCGGTGTAGCTTTAGTCTCTGATGGGAAATTGTTAGGTGTCGAATCAGAAGAGCTCCATGCTCTGCAAAAACATGATAGGTAATATTCGGCGCAATCTGTAAATGCTTTGCTAAATAACGCTGGGGTTGAGTTGGAAGTTATAGATGAAGTTGTTTTCTATGAGAGTTCTTATGTTAAAAAAGGACGAGTATTGACTACAAGTTTTTGGCGTTGTCCTAGAGGCGTCTCGCAATTTGTCAGTGCTAGTACTGCTTTCACGTATTATCTTGGTTTTCAAAAAAATTCAGGCGAAGCAAACACAATGGCATTGGCTGCTTATGGGCGTGCATCCTATGTGGATGATATTAGGAGGATATTGATGCTAGTATCTGGTGTGGGGGTATGAACTGGGTGATTTAAATATTCAGTTTGAAAGGGGGGGCACAAGTAAAATACTTGGTCGTTTAGTTGCTCTTCAGGAGTTGGTATCCATAATCGGCGATCGGCATAAAGTTAGATAGTTGATGTGGGAAGTTAAGGTAAATAAATTATATTCGACATGGCTTCGGTGGGTTAAGTGTTTCGGAGATGCTCTTTTCTCTGCAGTCTTGTTCGCGCTTTTCTTTTTATTTGGTTTGTTTAAACTAAATAATAAGTGAAAGGTCGGTCGGAGTTAGTATGCGCTCTTTGGGATAATGTTAGTCCTTAACTTTTAGGGGGGCAGTATGTCTATTTTGAAGCAGGCATTAGATATTCATGATGGAAACCCTGTTTTGGCTGGGAAGCTGCTTAAGGAAATTGTTTTTGAAGGGCTAAATGAAGGAGAGAAAAATACCTTCAGTTGGCTGGTTAATCATGTTTTTGGAGATGCTCTCTCAGATTGGTCGAGTGCTTTTAACCTGCTTGATTCAAGTAAATATACAGGTTCACATTTGTTTCTGATAAATTTATCCGTTGCTGCATATTGTTCAGGTAATCCATTGCGAGCTTTAGCAGCAGAGCTAGTGTGTGTTGAATTAATTGATTCAGATCTTATGGAAGTTAAACTTTTAATAGCTATGCAATGTTTGGCTCATATGAGGAGGGCTATAGTTTTTTCGGATTTTCTTTTTGTTTTTAGTTCGTACTCTCGGCAAATAAATTGCGAAGTTTCTCCAGTAGTTGGTAAGAGTTTGGCAGCTGTTTTAAATAATCTTGTATCTAACTTTATTGATGATGCTGAGCTTGAAATAGATAATGCTTTTCATAGGCAAGTAGCTGTTGAGGCTGCTGTGAAATGTAAAGAGCTCTGGTTGCATTTTGGAACCTGGATCAATCATGAGCGTAGTTTGTATCTCTGTGCATTGACTTTTATTAAGTTTGAGGAGTGGAGTCTTGCAATTGAATCTATCAATGAAGCGTTGATTATTATTGAGTCGAACGGTGCTGAAAATGTTGACAAGGCTTTTTTGCTACTTGAATCCGCTAAGGCTTATAAAGAATTAGGTGAGCATGTAAAGGCTAGAGCGCACCTCAATGAGGCTGATTATCTAGCTGAACAGTTTGATCAATCTTTGGTTAGTTGGTTCTTGGATATGCGCTCTCGATTAAATATGTAAAACTTTGGAGTTGTTTAGCGTCTCCAGCTCCTGTGTTAGCCGAGTTTCGGCATTCGTTTAACCTGAGGGAAAGTCATGGGGAATCAGAAAAACTCTGAAGGCAAGGTCAAAAAAGAACAACACGTTACGACTATTAGTTTATGCGGGGCATGCGGGTGGCCTTGTAAGTGTAGCGTGCGTTAGTCAAGCAGCTCATGGAAATGCATCTAGCCATCAACTAGCATCTATCGGCTGGGACGCTGATGATATTGACGATAGAGGAGGCGGATCGAAATATACTGATTAGACTGAGGGTAGCAGTTCGAGACTCGCCTTGAGTTGCAGCACCTGCTACTCGGCGGCCATGACGTTACGTGAGAGTTCTTCTGCTGATCCCGTCGCTTGTTTGGCACACGCCTGAACAGCGTCGATGCGATTGGAGAGCGCTTGTTGGCTCGACCGGACATCATCGTTGGACACCAGATGCTTACCGTCAACGGTATCCAGTCTCTCATCCACCTTGGCTAGGCGTATTAGCAACGCATCAAGTGAATCCTTGTCAGCGGTAGATGCCAGGCTGTTGGTCAGTTTTGAGAGATGGTGATGCTCAGAGCTCCTGCCAGAAGGGTCAGGCAGAGGCTGAGAATCAACGTGGTTCGGGTAGGGCGTGGAAGGTTCATGGGCGGCCTCGCGTGAGAACGAGGACAGCGTGTCAGAGCGGGATAGGCGGGGCATCAGGAAATAGGTTTTCTGTTTGAAGAGTTTTTGGGGAGGAGGGCGTATTTGGAAATCGAGCTTTTGCCATCAAATAGCTACACCAAAACAGCCGGTCAAAACCCTAGGGTCTACCGGTTTTTTTGTGCCTGCGATTCGGGGTTTTGAGAGGATGTGTCAGTAGTATTCGTAGCCACCATCCCCTCAAAACCCTGGTTGCCTAACGAGCGCGCCGTCGCCTCTACTGAGTCGTTAGTGACAACACCGCAGATCACCCGTTGTCGAATCGAAAGCATGATCAACCAGTGCTCGGGCGATGAAAGCCCCCGGGACACTCTTTTCAACAGCAGGATGCGGCTTAGTGGCGCTGTTTCTCAAAGCGCACATCACCTTGCCCCAGTCTCTTCACCGGTAGCCAGCCGAGCTTGCGATAGAAACCACTGGCGCGGCTCGCCTCTGCGGTTTCGAGCCAGATCGTGGAGTGATGGCGGAACAGGCAGTCTTCGGCTTTTTCCATCAGGCGACGGCCGAAGCCGTGGCCCTCGAATTCAGCACGCACGAAAGCGGCGAACACGCATCCGTCTTCCAGATCCACCATGGAAAACCCCACCGGGGTGCCATCGGCCTCTGCGATCCAGAGGCAAGGCGCCAGTGATATAGCCTGTCCTATGGTTTCTGGGGTAATGCCCATATGTGTTAACTGATCACGGGACAGGTGGTTTTCTTTCACGCTGGTGCGGATGTCGAATATCACATCGATATCTGCCTGATTGGCGATTCTTACGGTCCTTTCCATGTTCTCTGTCCTTGTTTTTAACGGTTTTTTTGTGCCTGCTACTCAGTCAGATACCGTGCCCTGAAAGCTCCATTCCTTTGCCAGGATTACACGGCAGAACGGCCCGGCCAGAGTCGCATTGTGATGTGCCACTATCTGCCGGGCAGTGAGCAGCGGTGTGTCGGAGCAGGTATGGCCGTCTGCAATCAGCACGGCATCAAAGCCCAGGTCCTTTGCCGCCCGACAGGTGCTGTCCACGCAATATTGAGTCTTCATTCCGGTTACGACTATGCCTGTGCAACCCCGCGCGTGTAGCTGTTGCGCCAGTTCAGTCATGAAAAAGGCGCTGGGCCTGCTTTTGTAGAAGATAACTTCGTCACCCCGCAGCTCCAGCTCCTGAACGATTTGTGTCAGTGGGCTGCCGGGCTCGATTGGCGAACCGGCGGGGCCAGTGTGCCGAGCCAGAAAAATCGGGGTGTGGGATTGTCGGGCATCGCTCATCAAGCTGTTCAATGTGCTTATGAGTGCTTGCGCCTGCCAGGGCTTGTCCGGACCCTGAACCAGACCTACCTGCATATCGAGAATCAGCAGTGCATACATGGTGCTTTCCTTGCGTGTGAGCCAGCGATACCAAGGCACAAAAAAGGCCCTGTCCATTGCTGGCGGGCCTTTGAAGTTCGTTTGTTTTCAGCTCACGACACCTCTCACGGCCCGCCTTGTGCGGTCGTGGTAGTGGTGGTGGTCGAGGCGCTACGGTGCTTGCTCATGGACATCAAGGTAGTCACCCGGCCACAGCTTGGCAAGCGCCGCTGCAAACCTGTGCAGTGCAAGGTTGTTCCAGGTTCATGCCCAAGTTAGTCTGCGGCACATCCTATAAACATGGGTACAGGCAGGAGCCGCAGCATGATTTCAGTACGTCCGATCGAGGCCGGTGAGTGGCGCAGTTACCGTGACCTTCGCCTGCAGTCGTTGCAAGACTCTCCCGATGCCTTCGCCAGTACCTATGAGTCAGAGGCGGGCAGGGCTGATGAGGCCTGGTCGTCACGGCTTGCAGGTGCAGTTTCCTCAGGCCGGGCCCGGATATTTGTCGCGCTCGATCACCAGCGAATGTGCGGGCTGGTCTGGTGCAAATTGCCGGAAGCCGGTGTGGCCGAGATTTTTCAGATGTGGGTAGATCCTGCCTTCCGTGGCCAGGGCGCTGGAGGTGCATTGCTCCATGAAGCGCTGGAGTGGGCAAAGAGCGTTGGTGTACGCCGTGTTTGCCTGGGCGTAACGGCTGCGGACACTCCGGCAATGGCCCTGTATAAGGCCTGTGGCTTTCGTCCGGTCGGGGCTCTGGAACCCCTGCGTGACGGCTCCGGCCTGATGTCTCAGGCAATGGAGTTGCAGCTTGGTGCAGACTGATCCGTAGTTGTGGCACCTTCCGAAATAACTGCAGTCCATTGCTCCTCCCGATGCATGAAAACTCAAGGACCGAATGAAAACATCTCTCGCTTTTACCCTCGCAATAACCCTGGCCATATCAATTACCGGCTGCGGTAGCCGCCAGTCTGCAGTTCAATCCACGCCAGAACCGCTGGTGACGATGCCCGCAGATGAGCAGCATGCAAGCCTTGCGTTGCGCACTGTCGGCGGCGCAGGTGACCACCCCGTCAGCTACTCCACCGGGCCTGCCGATGCAGGTCGATATGGCATGCAGTCTGCTGGCGAACGGGTGTACGACACGGCTTATTTCAAGCGCATACCCGGCTACCTGAAAAAAATGGCCGGTGGTACGTCCAGTATCGACACGTTGGTCGAGGCTAATAAACCGCTCAAGGTCAATGCGCTGGTCAAGCAACAGGTTGCGACCCTCAACGGCATTCCCATGCACTCGATGTTCGGTTATGCCATAACGGCGCAGCCCGACACTCAAGTCTTTACCCCTAAACCCAAGACCGCCTACCTCATCGAAACAGTCATTGCAGATAACTATGTCATGACGATTTACGAGATTGCCGGCACAGGTGAGCGCAAGCCGGTGAGCGTGGTGAAATCCCAAGAAGAATTCTATTAACCCTCAATCACCCAGGAACAGCCTTTATGCCGTTACCCGTCACGTCCTCGTACAACCAGCGATTGCTTGAGCTTGAAGCCAGTGCCCCTGACGTGGCGCAACTGGCCGGGCAAATTGCCGGGGCGATAAAGTCGGAATTTCTGAGCCTGTCGGCCGAGGTGCTGGTGCAAGATCTGTTTGCGCACCTGGACCCGGTCGCACGACGGGAGACCGGTTGCGTGACGCGGCTGGCGATGTGGCTGTTCATGCTGGCAGATGCAAAAGCGCTGTCACATGCCCAGGTAGCGACATTCGTGAGCGGCGCTGCAAGTCTGGCTGGCCCCGCGGGTGTGGCTGCGCTGTAGAGCCCGTTTCATATCAGGTCGGGTTTTACAGCGACCGAGTCAGCGAAACCATCAGATTGACCCGAGCGTTTTGATGCTCGTCCAGACGATTGCCCGCCTCCTGGGTGACGGCAGGCACTGAACTGCTGAGCGTTGACCATGGTCTACCCTCCAGTGCCTATGGGTTGTCTCACTCAGCAGGAGGTTAACGATGAGCAAGAAAATATTAGTGGTGCTGACCAGTGTCGAAAAATACCCCGATCTCGATCGCGCCACTGGGTTGTGGCTGGGCGAAGCGGTGCATTTTGTGCATAAGGTCGAGGCCGCGGGCTATGCCGTTGACTACGTCAGCCCGCAGGGCGGCTACACGCCGATTGATCCCCACAGCCTTGCCAAGGACATGGCCTCGCAGATTGACTGGCAGTGGTATCACGACAAGGCGTTCATGAATCGCCTGGGGGCGACGCTCAAGCCGAGTGAGGTTAACCCTGATGATTACGTCGCCATTTATTACACCGGCGGCCACGGGGTGATCTGGGACTTTCCTGATAACCCGCAGTTGCAGGCATTGAGCCGCCATATCTATGAAAGGGGCGGGGTGGTTTCGTCGGTCTGTCACGGAGCAGCGGGCTTGCTCAATATCAAACTGTCTGACGGAGAGTTGCTGATCAAGGGCAAGAAGCTTACCGGTTTCTCTAATGAAGAGGAGAAGCTGGTAGGCCTGGCGGACGTTGTGCCGTACTTGACCGAGAGCGAGTTGGTGAAGCGTGGCGCCCACTATCTAAAGGCAGGTACGCCCTGGGCGCCCTTTGCGATTGCTGACGGGCGGCTGATTACCGGTCAAAACCCGGCGTCCGGAGGCCCGGTGGCTGACCTGGTGCTGCAAGCCATCCAGTAAACCCGAGCGATGCCGGCCAGTCCGGGCGGCATCGCTTACACGTCCCTTCGCCAGATTAAACTTTTGAATCCCAAGGATATTCTGTAGCCTTGTCGCGCTTCATTGCTTGTCCGTGCCTGATAACACACATTCTCCCAGCGGGACTCGAACGGTCCAGAGCTGGTGGTACACTCGACTTTCGCGCACTAGCGCTTGCAGGTCTTGCGAACATGACGCAAATTTCTGAACGACTTCTGGTTCAAGCCCACCTTGATGCAAGGCAGCCCAAGCCTTTGACCGAGGCTCAAACCCTGAGCTTGCGGGCGCAGATCGCCGCCGAGCTTAAAGCCCGCGATGCGGTGCTGGTGGCGCATTTTTATTGTGATCCGGTGATTCAGGCCCTGGCCGAAGAAACCGGCGGTTGTGTGTCCGACTCCCTTGAAATGGCCCGCTTTGGCGCGGCACATCCAGCCAAAACCATTCTGGTTGCTGGCGTGCGCTTCATGGGCGAGACAGCCAAAATCCTGACCCCGCAAAAGCGTGTGCTGATGCCCACGCTGGAGGCGACCTGTTCGCTGGATCTGGGGTGCCCGGTCGAGGAGTTCTCGGCGTTTTGCGACAAGCATCCCGAGCGCACCGTGGTGGTTTATGCCAACACCTCGGCGGCGGTAAAGGCACGTGCGGACTGGGTAGTGACTTCCAGCTGCGCGCTGGAAATCGTCGAAAGCCTGATGGACAACGGCGAGACAATCATATGGGGTCCCGACAAGCATCTTGGCCGTTACATTCAGCGCCAGACCGGCGCCGACATGTTGCTGTGGGACGGTGCCTGTATCGTCCACGAAGAGTTCAAGTCCAAGCAACTCGAAGACATGAAGGCGCTGTACCCCGATGCGGCGATCCTGGTTCACCCGGAGTCGCCGGAGTCGGTGATTGATCTGGCTGACGCCGTGGGTTCTACCAGCCAACTGATCGCGGCCGCGCAAAACCTGCCGAATAAAACTTTCATCGTGGCCACCGATCGCGGCATTTTTTACAAAATGCAGCAGCTGTGCCCGGACAAGGTGTTTATTGAAGCGCCAACCGCGGGTAACGGTGCGGCATGCCGCAGTTGCGCGCATTGCCCGTGGATGGCGATGAACACGCTGGAGCGCACCCTTGAGTGCCTGCAGCAAGGGACCAATGAGATCTTTGTCGATCCGGCGCTGGTGCCTCAGGCAATTCGTCCGCTTAAACGCATGCTGGATTTCACCCAGGCCGCGCGTTTGAAGCTGGCGGGCAATGCCTGATAACAAATAAATAAACCGTAGGAGCGAGCTTGCTCGCGAGCTTTTGCTTGCGAGCGTTGGCACATGGAAAGAGCTCGCGAGCAAGCTCGCTCCTACAGGGGAAGGGGCAGGGTTAGTTCATCATGTCTTTGAGCGCGCGTTCCTGATCCATCAGTTCGCGCTTGCGGGCGTCCAGTCGCGATGACAGCTGGAAGTTGTTGGTGAGCTTTTGTGCGAAATCCAGCTGTTGTATGGCCTGGCGGAAATCACCGACCAGGGCAAAATACTCGGCCCGGGCCTGATGCAGGCCAATGATGTTGCCCGACAACCCCCGTGTCTCAGCGACCGAGTACCAGACATCCGGGTCATCCGGGCGGCTCTTGAGCAGTGCTTCCAACGCTTTGTCGGCATCGGCCGGGCGGTTTTGCTTGAGCAACAGATCAACCCTGGCCTGATTGAGCGGGTAGTTGCCCGGGTACAGGGTGCGCATTCTGTCGACCCGCTGCTGGGCATCAGCCAGGCGGTTGCTGTCTATATCCAGTTCAATTTGCGCCAGGTTATAGGTGATGTCGTTCGGCGCCTTGTCCAGCAGTAACTTGAGGTTTTCCCGGGCCTCGTTGAACTGGCTGCCCTTGATCTGGGCTATCGCCAGACCATAACGCGCCACATCGTTCTTCGGATTTTCATCCAGTTGCTGGCGAAAGCGTTTGGCGGCAATACCCGGGGTTTCTTCATAGTTGAGCTGCACGCGGGCGCGAATCAACTGGTAGCGCAAACTGTCTTCGGTGCCGCCGATTTTTGCCTGTTCGGCGCGGTTGCGGGTGTCGGCGATACGCGATTCGGTGACCGGGTGAGTCAGCAAAAACTCTGGCGGTCTTGCGTCAAAGCGGTACTGGCGCATCAGACGTTCAAACATGGTCGGCATCGAGCGGGGGTCGTAGCCGGCTTTTTCCAGGTTGAGGATGCCGATGCGGTCGGCCTCTTGTTCATTTTGTCGCGAGAAGCGTCGCTGTTCTTGCAACGCGGCGGCCTGGGTCCCGGCTATGGCGGCAATCCCGGCGTCACCGGCACCTGAAGCTGCGACGATGATCCCTGCCAGCAACGCCGCCATCATCGGCAACTGCATGCGTTGCTGGGCTTCTACGCCCCGGGCGAAATGGCGTTGCGACAAGTGAGCGAGTTCGTGAGCCAGCACCGAGGCGTATTCACCTTCGGTTTGCGCGTTGAGGAACAGGCCGCCGTTGACTCCGATGATCCCGCCGGGCGCGGCAAAGGCGTTGAGCTGAGGGCTGTCGATCAGAATGAATTCCAGTCGGCGGTCTTGCACCTGGCTGGTTTCGACCAGTTTGTAGACGCTGGTTTCGACGTAGTCCTTAAGCTGTGGATCGTTGAGCTGTGCCACTTGCCCGCGCAGCATGCTCAGCCAGGCGCGACCCAGTTGGTATTCTTGTTGGGGGGAGACAATGGACGAACTGGCGTCGCCCAGAGACGGTAAATCGTCGGCAAAACTCGGTGATGCGAGCAGGCAAGCGAGCGTCAATAGGGTCGGGCGCAGAAAAGTCATGCACAAAGCTCTGGTCGGTAAAGCGCTTACTGTAGCTGCCCGCGTGTCCGGCGACCAGTAGCGGGTCAGCTTGGGGTATTCTAGCCGGCTGCAAAATGCCGACCCTGGAGGAGCACGTAATGACTGATGCGTTGGCGCATGATGCGCTGGTGGATGCCAGCGGCCTGAATTGCCCGTTGCCACTGCTCAAGGCCAAGCTGGAGCTCAATCGTCTGGTCAGTGGTCAGACCCTCAAAGTGATCGCCACGGACGCCGGTTCGCAGCGAGATTTTCGGACCTTTGCACGTTTGGCAGGCCATGAACTGCTCCGTGAAGAGAATGATGCCGGCATTTATTGCTACTGGTTACGCAAGGCCTGATTACCGGGCTTTGTTCTGAGGAATATCGATGTTCAAAGTGTTACGTGATTGGGTTCAGCGCTATTTCTCTGATGAAGAGGCAGTGGTGCTGGCGGTGTTGCTGGTTCTGGCCTTTACCGCCGTGCTGACCTTGGGCGGCATGCTGGCGCCGGTACTGGCGGGGATGGTGCTGGCGTATCTGATGCAGGGCCTGGTGGTGGCTCTGGAGCGGTTGCGGGTGCCGGCTGCCGCTGCGGTTGGCCTGGTGTTTGCGCTGTTCATGGGGCTGCTGCTGGTATTCATCGTGGTGGTGGTGCCGCTGTTGTGGCATCAGTTGATCACGCTGTTCAACGAGTTGCCGGGCATGCTGGCCAAGTGGCAATCGCTCCTGTTGCTGTTGCCGGAGCGGTATCCGCATCTGGTGTCCGATGAGCAGGTGCTGCAGGCCATTGAAGTGGCCCGTGGTGAAATCGGAAAGTTCGGGCAACTGGCACTGACCTTTTCCCTGTCCAGTTTGCCGCTGTTGGTCAACATCATGATTTATCTGGTGCTGGTGCCGATACTGGTGTTCTTCTTCCTCAAAGACCGGGCAGTGATCGGTCGTTGGGTGCGTGGCTATTTGCCTCGCGAGCGGGCGTTGATTACCCGTGTCGCCGAAGAAATGAACCGCCAGATTGCCAATTACATTCGCGGCAAAGTCATTGAGATCATTATTTGTGGCGGTGTGACCTACATCGCATTTGTCACCATGGGCCTCAACTACGCGGCGCTGCTGGCGCTATTGGTTGGCGTCTCGGTGGTGGTGCCGTATGTGGGGGCCGTGGTGGTGACGGTTCCGGTGCTGCTGATTGCGCTGTTTCAGTGGGGCTGGAGCGACCAGTTCATCTATCTGATGGCGGTCTACGGGATCATTCAGACCCTGGATGGCAATGTGCTGGTGCCCTTGCTGTTTTCTGAGGCCGTGAGTTTGCACCCGGTGGCAATCATTTGCGCGGTGCTGTTGTTTGGCGGGTTGTGGGGTTTTTGGGGCGTGTTCTTCGCGATACCGCTGGCGACCCTGTTCAAGGCTGTACTTGATGCATGGCCGCGGGAGCAGCAAATCGTCGCACCGCTGCTTTAGATTTTTATCCCGCCCATAAAAAAGCCCCGGCTCACAAGAGCCGGGGCTTTTTCGTTACTGCATCAGCTTACGCTTGAATAACCGGGATATTGGCATTGGCTGCCGCTTCACGGAACTCGGCAATCTGATCAAAGCTCAGGTAGCGGTACACGTCCGCCGCCATGGTGTTGATCTCTGCCGCGTAGACCATGTATTCCTCTACGGTAGGCAGACGGCCCAGGATCGAGGCTACCGACGCCAACTCGGCCGAAGCCAGGTAAACGTTCGCGCCGTCACCCAGACGGTTCGGGAAGTTACGGGTCGACGTCGACACCACGGTGGAGTTCGGCTCAACGCGTGCCTGGTTACCCATGCACAGCGAGCAGCCCGGCATTTCCATGCGTGCGCCTGCTTTGCCGAAGATGCCGTAGTAGCCTTCTTCCGTCAGTTGGTGAGCGTCCATCTTGGTCGGCGGCGACAGCCACAGACGGGTTGGCAGCTGACCTTTGACCTTGTCCAGCAACTTGCCCGCAGCGCGGAAGTGGCCGATGTTGGTCATGCACGAACCGATGAACACTTCGTCGATTTTCTCACCGGCAACGCTGGACAACAGACGGGCATCATCCGGGTCGTTTGGTGCGCAGAGCACAGGCTCTTTGATGTCAGCCAGATCGATTTCGATGATTTCAGCGTATTCGGCGTCGGCATCAGCTTCCATCAGCTCAGGGTTGGCCACCCAGGCTTCCATCGCTTGAGCGCGACGCTCAAGGGTACGAGCGTCGCCGTAGCCTTCACCGATCATCCAGCGCAGCAGGGTGATGTTGGAGTTCAGGTATTCGGTGATGGACTCTTTGGACAGCTTGATGGTGCAGCCTGCAGCCGAACGTTCTGCCGAGGCGTCGGACAGTTCGAACGCTTGCTCGATGCTCAGGTTGTCCAGGCCTTCGATTTCCAGGATACGACCCGAGAATTCGTTGATCTTGCCTTTCTTCTCGACCGTCAGCAGACCCTTCTGGATAGCGACGTAAGGAATGGCGTGCACCAGGTCACGCAGGGTGATACCCGGCTGCATTTCACCTTTGAAGCGAACCAGGATCGATTCCGGCATGTCCAGTGGCATTACGCCAGTGGCTGCGGCAAACGCAACCAGGCCCGAACCGGCCGGGAACGAAATGCCCATCGGGAAACGGGTGTGGGAGTCGCCGCCGGTGCCGACGGTATCCGGCAGCAGCATACGGTTCAGCCAGCTGTGGATGATGCCGTCGCCCGGACGCAGGGAAACGCCGCCGCGGGTCATGATGAAGTCTGGCAGGGTGTGGTGCGTGGTCACGTCGATCGGCTTTGGATAGGCCGCGGTGTGGCAGAACGACTGCATGACCAGATCGGCCGAGAAGCCCAGGCACGCCAGGTCTTTCAGTTCGTCACGGGTCATTGGACCGGTGGTGTCCTGAGAACCTACGGTGGTCATCTTCGGTTCGCAGTAAGTGCCTGGACGAACGCCAGTCACGCCGCATGCCTTGCCGACCATTTTCTGCGCCAGGGTGAAACCCTTGGTGCTTTCAACAGGCGCTTCGGGCTTTTTGAACAGGTCGGATGGACCCAGACCCAGTTCGGCACGGGCCTTCTCGGTCAGGCCACGGCCAATGATCAACGGGATACGGCCGCCAGCACGAACTTCGTCCAGCAGAACCGGGGTCTTCATTTCGAAGGTGGTGATGACTTCGTCAGTACCGTGCTTGCAAACCTTGCCTGCGTGCGGGTACAAGTCGATCACGTCGCCCATGTTGATGTTGCTGACATCGAATTCGATTGGCAGTGCGCCAGCATCTTCCATGGTGTTGTAGAAGATCGGAGCGATTTTGCTGCCGAAGCAGAAACCACCGGCACGCTTGTTCGGTACATAAGGGACGTCGTCGCCGAAGAACCACAGTACGGAGTTGGTTGCCGATTTACGCGAAGAACCGGTACCGACTACGTCGCCGACGTAAGCGATAGGGAAGCCGGCGTTGCGCATTTCTTCAATTTGCTTCATCGGACCGATGGAGCCTTGAACGTCCGGCACGATGCCTTCGCGAGCCATTTTCAGCATGGCCAGGGCGTGCAGCGGGATGTCAGGGCGCGACCAGGCGTCCGGCGCCGGCGACAGGTCGTCGGTGTTGGTTTCGCCAGTGACCTTGAATACGCGCAGGCTGATTTTGTCAGCCAGGGTAGGACGGTTCTTGAACCACTCGCCGTCAGCCCAGGATTGCACCACGGCTTTAGCGTGGACATTGCCGTTTTTGGCTTTTTCAGCGACGTCGTGGAAGGCGTCGAACATCAGCAGGGTGTGCTTGAGTTGCGCGGCGGCAACCGGTGCCAGCTCTGCGTCGTCCAGCATCTCGACCAGAGTCACGATGTTGTAGCCGCCTTGCATGGTGCCAAGCAGTTCAACAGCGCGTTTTTTGTCGATCAGAGGGGAGGTTGCTTCGCCTTTGGCGATGGCGGACAGGAAGCCGGCCTTCACGTAGGCAGCTTCGTCAACACCTGGTGGAATACGGTTGGTGATCAGGTCGACGAGGAATGCTTCTTCGCCTGCAGGCGGGTTTTTCAGCAGTTCGACCAGGCTTGCGGTTTGTTCGGCGTTAAGCGGCTGGGGAACGATACCCAGGGCTGCACGCTCTTCGATATGTTTGCGGTAGGCTTCAAGCACAGTTATTACCCTCATCATTGGTCCCAAATGGGTGTCCGGGACGCTCATCCAGGAATGCCGAGCACTCATGCGCTGCGGGGCTTTTTGAGCCGCTTAGCCAGAGTTTCAAGGATTCCCAACAGAAGCTGTTTTCAAAGTTTTACGCCTTCCGAACGGGGAGGATGATGAATGTTGATGCGGGCATTTGCAGTGCAAACACCCCACATCAACACCGTTCTTCGGGATCAACTGTGCTCGTGACGCTTTGAAAACAGCTTCTAACGGACATTGGCGCCTTAAAAGGCAGGCCGATTCTACGGTAAAAAATTGTTAAAGGTAAGTTAGCCCCTGAAGGTTGAGGGGTGATCTGCGTTAGACAAAGGGCTAACATGTGCGCCTGTTTCGCTCTGCAGTGCTCTATTTCGCCATGTCCAATCAAACCATCAAGACTCCCTGTATCGGCCTTTGCTCAACGGTTTACGGCGACCTTGTGTGCCGCGGTTGCAAGCGCTTCCATCACGAAGTGATCAACTGGAATGGCTATGACGAGCAGGCAAAGCGTGCAGTCTGGCTGCGCCTGGAGCAGCTTTTGGTGCAGGTGATGACGGGTAAGGTGGAAGTGTTCGACCCGGCTGCGTTGCGTGGTCAACTGGTGGCCCGCAAGATCCGTTTTGTGCCCCATCAATCTGAATATTGCTGGGCGTATCAATTGATTGCGCGTGGCGCGCGGGTGATCAATCAACTGGAAATGTACGGCATGGTGCTGCTGCCGGAGTTTCGTGACTGGGGCCTGCCCGAGTTGCGCGACGCCATCGATCGGGAATTCTTCCTGCTGTCCGAAGCCCACTACGAGCGCTATATAGCCCCGGGCTTTCTCAAGGATGCAATGGGGCAGTAAGCATCCTTGTAGGGGCTGGCCTGCCAGCGATGCAGCCATCGCCGGCCAGGCTCCTACAGTGGTGACACAGCTGCCATAAGGGTCACGCCTTGGCTGCTTTTTGCTCCAGGTGCTGGATGATGTCATCAGGCTTGAGCACCAGAATGTCGCATTCAAGCTTGTCTATCACCACCTCTGCGGTATTGCCGATCAGCGCTCCGGACAGCCCGGTGCGGGCTACGGTACCGATCACGGTTACTACCGCATCCAGCTTTCTGGCCACCTGTTGAATAATGATGTCTGCCGGCCCTTCATTAATATGCAGGCGACTGTCATCAATTTCGTATTCGTCCTGAAACTCTTTGCAGGCAGCTCTGTAACTGGCTTCGTACTGGGTGTCCACGGGGTAGACCGCATCGACCGCGGCCAGCATCGGCGCCGGGTGCGCGCTGACCACGTGCAACTGGCCGTGGGCGAGGCTGGCGACGCGAAAGCCTTGGTCGATAATGGTTTTGTGCAGGACCATGTGCTCTTCATCGCTGTTGCCCACATCAACCGCAGCCAGCACCACGCCGCCGTTCCAGCCTCTGGCGTGTTTGACCATCAATACCGGACACGGGCAATCACGCAGCAACTTCCAGTCTTCCGGCGTGAGCAGCAGTTTTTTCAGGATGGAGTCGGGGACGTGCTGCTTTATCACCAGTGCACAGCCCTTTGCCTGCTGCTCCCTGATGATGGTGGCGTGCTGGCTTTCGTGCCAGGTCTGGTTGGTGGTCACGCTGTAAGCCTCGGTGCTCAGGCTGTTTTGCAGCACGCTGAGCAAGGCCGTATGGTCGTTTTCCTTATCGCATATCAACAGATGCAAGTGCGCCTTGGTGCTGTTGGCGATCTCCTTGGCGCGCTTGAGGGAGAAGCTTTCCATCAATTGGGGTTCGATGACGACCAAAAGGCTGCGTATGGTTTGCATGACCGGTAACTCCAAATGTTTTCAGGCGATTTGAAGTCACTATAGTTGCTCGTCAGTCGTACCCGTGTTGATGCATATCAAGTCGTGCGGCTGGTACTGCGCCGCAGGGGCCGTATAATCGGCGCCCCTCGCCTTAATCCAGTCTTTGTGAGCCTCATGTCAGCGATTTTTCAAAACACTGCCGGTCTGCTGTGCAACCCCCTATGTTCGGGAGCGCGCCCGTGATTCTTCCTGAAATTCATGAGTTTTTGGGCTGTCGGACCCCTGACGGCTGGATTGCGGCCGCACTGGCAGATCAGGAAACCTTGCTGATCGATCACAAAAATTGCGAATTCAAGGCCGCCAGCACTGCATTGAGCCTGATCGCCAAGTACCACTCCCATGTCGATCTGATCAACATGATGTCGCGTCTGGCCCGTGAAGAGCTGGTGCACCACGAGCAAGTCATGCGCCTGATGAAAAAGCGCAAGATTGAACTGCGTCAGTTGTCTGCCGGGCGCTATGCCTCTGGGCTGCGCAAGGTCGTGCGCAATCACGAACCGGTAAAGCTGGTGGACACGCTGGTGGTGGGTGCCTTTATTGAAGCGCGCAGTTGTGAGCGATTCGAAGCCCTGGTGCCGCATCTGGACGAGGAACTGGGCAAGTTCTACTTCGGGCTGCTCAAAAGCGAAGCACGGCACTTCCAGGGCTACTTGAAACTCGCCTACCAATACGGCGATGCCAAGGATATTGCTCAGGTTATCGAGCGGGTGAGGGTGGCCGAGCAGGAACTCATCGAATCGCCGGATGTTGAATTCCGTTTCCATAGCGGCGTGCCAGGCCAGGCATAAAGTTTGTAGCAGCTGAAGAAGGAACGAGGCTGCGTTCGATGGCGAGGCAATCATTAAGTCTGAGAATGCGGTTTTTCTGTAGAGCCACATGGCCTGTTTTACGGCGACTTCGTCGCCGGACGCAGCCTCGTTATTCGGCAGCTGCTACGTGGTTCCGGATAGCCTGATAGATAGCTGCCTAATAATCGACTTGACATTAGCTGCCTAGACAGTAATATTTCGAAACATTACTGCCTAGGCAGCTTCCTCATGAAGCATTTCCATCCCGATACTTTTCAAAATTGCACCCTGGGCTTGCTCCTGGGGCGTACTGCGATGCTCAAAGACCGCATTATTGACCGTCATATGGAGCCTTTCGGCATCACGGCGGCGCAGTTCAAAGTGCTGATCATCATGGCCCAGTTCGACGTCGATACCCCGGCCGAGCTCTGCCGTCACCTGTCACTGGACAGCGGCTCGATGACTCGCATGCTTGATCGCCTGGAACAGAAAAATCTGTTGATACGCCAGCGATCCGAGTCTGACCGCCGTCAGGTACGTCTGGTACTCACCGATGACGGTCAGGCATTGGCGGCCCTGCTGCCGCAGGTTGGCGCCGATGCAATGAACCAGTTGGCAAGCGCTATCAGCCCGCAAGAGTTGCAAAGCCTGGAACAGATCCTCAAAAAAATACTGCTGGCGGCCGGTGACCCGATCACCGTCATGCGTTTGGGTGAAAAATGAGCAACAAAACGCTACGTACAGGCCTGAGCCTGGTATTTGTGTCCATGGCTTTGGCCGGCTGCGCCAGTTACAGCGGGTTGAGCACCGATGGCGCCAGTCTTGAGGCGAAAAACCTCAAGGCGGCACAGTCGCTCAACGGAGTCAGCGTGACGCCAGCCGCCTGGCCGCAAAAAGACTGGTGGAAACGTCTGGGCGACGGACAACTCGACGGGTTGATTCAGGAAGCGTTGCGCGACAGCCCTGATATGCAGATTGCCAGTGCCCGGGTTCATCAGGCGAGCGCGGCGGCGGGTGCAGCCAATGCCGCACGCATGCCGACCCTCGATGCCGAGGCTGATGTCACGCGGTCACGCTTGTCACGCTCTCAGGATCCGAGCGGTCGGGGCGGTGTTTATGACACGGTGCGCGACGTCAATCTGACATTCAATTACACCTTCGATCTGTGGGGCGGTCAGCGCGATGCCTGGGAGGCCGCTCTGGGTCAAGCCCGGGCCGCTGAGGTCGACGGCCAGGCGGCGAGTCTGACTCTGGCTGCTGATGTGGCGCGGGCTTACAGCAACCTGGGGCATGCCTACAGCGTGCGTGATCTGGCCAATGACGATCTGGCGCGTACTCGCCAAATGCTCGACTTGAGCAAGCGACGCCTGCAAGCCGGGATCGACAGCCACTATCAATACCAACAAACCGAAAGCCTTGAGGCCAGCTCCCAGGAGCAAGTGATCAATGCTGAAAAACAACTCAAAAGCGCACGTATTGCGCTGGCGGTGTTGTTGGGCAAGGGGCCGGATCGCGGCATAGAGATTGCCCGGCCGAAAATTCTGACCCCGGGCGTGGTGGCGTTGCCGAGCACCTTGCCCGCCGATTTGCTTGGCCGTCGTCCCGATTTGGTCGCTGCTCGCTGGCGTGTTGAGGCCGCCAGCAAGAATATTGCCGCTGCCAAAACTCGCTTTTATCCCAATCTCAACTTGAGCGCAGTGGCGGGTACTCAGTCGTTGCTGGGCGATGCCTTGTTCGGTTCGGCCAGCCGCTTCTTCAATATTGCGCCTGCCGTTTCACTGCCGATCTTTGATGGTGGTCGTCTGCGTGCCGGCCTGGATGCCGAGGACGCCAATTACGATCTGGCCGTGGCGCAATACAACAAGACCCTGGTGGCGGCACTGGGTGATGTCAGCGATACCCTGGAGCAGTTAAAAGCCATGGGGCAGCAGATCAGCGCTCAGCAGCGGGCGGCGGATATTGCTCAAGAGTCCTACAACACCGGGTTGCAGCGCTATGAATCGGGCGTGGGCAACTACCTCGATGTCCTCAGCATTGAGCAACAACTGCTCCAGGCCCAGCGCCAGTTGGCGGACCTGAATGCGGAGCAGATCGACCTTTCGATTCAACTGATGCAAGCCCTGGGCGGTGGCTTTGAGCCCGGTAACACGGTTGCGGCCGTTCCCACTCAAGCCTCGCTGGCAGAATAAATTTAGGTACTCGTCATGGCCACTGTGCAAACACCGAATGAAACGCAACAAAACCAGGACGCTGGCAATCAGCGCAAACGCAAGCTCTGGCTCGGCGGGCTGGCAATTCTGGTGATCCTGGTCGCGTTGGGCGTCTGGGCCTGGCATGAGCTGTATGGTCGCTGGAGTGAAAGTACGGACGACGCTTATGTAAACGGCAACGTGGTGGAAATCACCCCGCTGGTCACCGGGACGGTGGTGAGTATCGGCGCCGATGATGGCGATCTGGTTCATGAAGGGCAGGTGCTGCTCAACTTCGATCCAAGCGATGCTCTGGTTGGCTTGCAGAGTGCCGAGGCCAATCTGGCCCGCACTGTGCGTCAGGTCCGCGGCCTGTTCAGCGATGTGAACGGCATGAATGCCCAGGTCTCGGCGCAAAAAGTCGAAGTACAAAAGGCCCAGGACAACTACAACCGCCGCAAGAGCCTGGCAGCGGGCGGGGCGATTTCCCAGGAAGAGCTGTCCCATGCACGGGATGATCTGGCCTCTGCGCAAAGTGCCCTGCGCAATGCCGAGCAAAAGCTCGATACCACCAGTGCGCTGGTGGATAACACCACGATTGCCGATCATCCCGATGTGAAGGCTGCTGCAGCGCAGTTACGCCAGGCGTACCTGGCAAATGCCCGCTCCACGTTGATTGCACCTGTGACCGGCTATGTGGCCAAGCGAACCGTCCAGTTGGGTCAGCGGGTTCAGCCGGGCACCGCCTTGATGGCCGTCATTCCACTGAATCAGTTATGGATTGATGCCAACTTCAAGGAAACCCAGTTGCACAAGATGCGCATCGGTCAGCCGGTGGACATCGAGTCTGATATCTATGGCAGTGACGTGAAGTACAGCGGCACCATCGACAGTATCGGTTCCGGAACCGGCAGCGCTTTCGCCCTGTTGCCGGCGCAAAACGCCACGGGCAACTGGATCAAGATCGTACAGCGGGTACCCGTGCGCATTCATATCAATGCCGATGAGCTGGAAAAGCATCCACTGCGAGTTGGCTTGTCGACCACGGTCGATGTGAATCTGCATGATCAGAGTGGCCCGGTGCTGGCCCAGCAGCCCCCGCAAAAAGCTTCGTTCACGACCAATGTGTACGAGAAGCAACTGGCTGATGCCGATGCCATGATTACGCGCTTGATTGACAGCAACAGTGCTGTGACGGGTAAAACCGCCGTTCAACGCTGATTCGCCAATCCATAGGCCCTGCCGTGCGGTAGGGCTGCAACCCAGGTTTTAAAGGATTTGCGATGAGTACAAACGCGTCTTTTTCCCCGCCCAGCTTAGTGCTCGCCACCATTGGCCTGTCGCTGGCGACTTTTATGCAGGTGCTCGATACCACTATTGCCAACGTCGCTTTGCCCACCATCTCCGGCAACCTGGGGGTGAGTTCGGAGCAGGGCACGTGGGTGATTACTTCATTTGCTGTAAGTAACGCGATTGCCTTGCCATTGACTGGCTGGCTGAGCCGGCGCTTTGGTGAGGTGAAGCTGTTTCTGTGGGCCACGATTCTGTTCGTACTGGCTTCGTTCCTGTGCGGTATTTCTACGTCGATGCCCGAACTGGTCGGCTTCCGGGTGCTGCAAGGGTTGGTCGCCGGGCCGTTGTATCCCATGACCCAGACCCTGTTGATTGCGGTGTACCCCCCCGCGAAACGGGGGATGGCATTGGCATTGCTGGCGATGGTCACGGTGGTTGCGCCCATTGCCGGCCCCATATTGGGTGGCTGGATCACGGACAGTTACAGTTGGCCGTGGATCTTCTTTATCAACATTCCTATTGGCTTCTTTGCCGTGATGGTGGTTCGCCAGCAGCTCAAGGCCCGCCCTGTGGTGATCACCCGTCAGCCGATGGACTATGTAGGTCTCATTACCCTGATCATTGGTGTCGGAGCGCTGCAGATCGTGCTCGACAAAGGCAATGATCTGGACTGGTTTGAGTCCAGCTTCATCCTGATGGGCACTGCATTGTCAGTGGTGGCGCTGGCGGCTTTTATCATTTGGGAAATGACCGACAAGCACCCGATCGTGAATTTGCGCTTATTTGCTTATCGCAACTTTCGCATCGGCACCATCGTGCTGGTATTGGGCTATGCCGGTTTCTTCGGCATCAACCTGATCCTGCCGCAATGGCTGCAGACACAGATGGGTTATACCGCGACCTGGGCCGGTTTGGCGGTGGCTCCGATCGGGATTTTGCCGGTGTTGATGTCGCCGTTTGTGGGCAAATACGCGCATAAATTTGATTTGCGGTTGTTGGCAGGGCTGGCCTTTTTGGCGATTGGCCTGAGTTGCTTTATGCGGGCCGACTTCACCAGTCAGGTGGACTTCCAGCATGTGGCGCTGGTGCAGCTGTTTATGGGGATTGGCGTTGCGCTGTTCTTTATGCCGACCCTGAGTATCTTGATGTCGGATTTGCCGCCGCATCAAATCGCCGATGGCGCCGGGTTGGCGACGTTCTTGCGCACGCTAGGGGGGAGTTTTGCGGCATCCCTGACCACCTGGATCTGGATTCGTCGTGCGGATCAGCACCATGCCTACATGAGTGAAAGCATGAGTACCTATGATCCCGTCACCCGGCATGCGCTGGAGAATTTGGGCGGGGCGAGTACCAAGGCCTACGCGCAGCTTGACCAGGTATTGACCAGCCAGGCCTATATGCTGTCGACCGTGGACTACTTCACGTTGATGGGCTGGATGTTTATGGGGCTGATTTTGCTGGTGTGGCTGGCCAAGCCGCCGTTTGCGGCGAAACCCGGGCCGGCGGCGAGCGGACATTAAACCTGCTAAAGCCTGAAACTTGTGGGAGCCGGCTTGCCGGCGATGGTGTTGCCCGGGTCTGGTCGATCCGCCGGGGTGATGCCATCGCCGGCAAGCCAGCTCCCACATTCCTACTGTTCGCGGTGTTGCAATAAAGGCGGGGTGGCGAAATCAAACGGCGCCAGTTGCATGCCTTGCTCATCCACTTGCAGCGCCCAGCCTTGTTTGTCCCAGTCGCCGAGCACAATGCGCCTGGCAGCCTGTTCGCCAATCTGCAATTTGTGAATTGCCGGGCGGTGGGTGTGCCCGTGAATCAGCGTGCGTACGCCATGGTGCGCCATGACCCGCGGCACTTCTTCGGGGGTCACATCAACAATGTCGTTGGCTTTCATGCGGGTCTGCGCGCGGCTTTCGCTGCGTAGCTTGCGCGCCAGTTTATGACGGGTGCTCAGTGGCAGGTGGCGCAATATCCACATGATCACAGGGTTGCGCAGGTAGCGTCGCAGACGCATGTAGGATTCGTCGCGGGTGCACAGGCTATCGCCGTGCATCAGCAAGACCGGTTCGCCGTAGAAATCGACCACGGTGGGGTCTTTGATCAGGGTGCAGCCAGCCGCTTTACAAAAGGCCTGGCCAAGCAAAAAGTCGCGATTGCCGTGCATCAGAAAAATCTGCGTGCCGCTATCGCTCAGTGTCCGCAGCGCTTCACAGATAGAACGCTGGTAGGGTGTCATTGCATCGTCGCCTATCCAGGCTTCGAAAAAATCACCCAGGATGTACAGCGCCTGAGCCGAGCGCGCACGCCCGGTCAGGAAATCCAGAAACGCCCGGGTTATGTCCGGGCGCTCCTCTTCCAGATGCAAATCTGAAATCAGTAGTATCACTCAATGATCTCTGCTTTCTCGACAATCACGTCGTCTACCGGCACGTCTTGATGGCCAGCTTTGGAAGTGGTTTTGACACCTTTGATCTTGTCGACAACATCCTGACCTTCAACCACTTTACCGAACACTGCATAACCCCAGCCTTGAGCAGTTTTGCCGGAGTGGTTGAGGAAGCTGTTGTCAGCCACGTTGATGAAGAACTGGGCGGAAGCCGAATGCGGCTCCATGGTGCGAGCCATTGCCACGGTGTACTTCTCGTTTGGCAGGCCGTTGTCAGCTTCGTTCTGAATGCTTGGGCGCTTGTCTTTCTTTTCTTTCATGCCAGGTTCGAAACCGCCGCCCTGAACCATGAAGTTACCGATTACACGGTGAAATACAGTGTTTTCGTAGTGGCCGGCTTTTACGTATTCGATGAAGTTGGCGACGGTAATCGGCGCCTTTTCAGCGTTCAGCTCAATCACGATGTCGCCGTGGTTGGTAGTCAGTTTTACTTTGGACATGATTGCTATCGCTCTATCAGATGAATTCGGTGAGCTTTTTAACCCGGCCTGGTGGCCAGAGGACGAAAGCTGGCTGGGTAGACACAGCCGCGGGGCGCAGTTTAGCGTGCCCGCACGGCATTTCGATGCTGTTTTTCCCATATGGGGATGAAAAGGCCGTATTTCAAATGGTTTGATTGAGCGCCTGCTCTGTCAGGGACTTGACAGCATCGGCTATGATAGGCGCTTTGATTTAGTCGGCCGACCCAGGCCGCGCACCTGTTACGTTCAAGGATCCTATGAGCAAGCCCACTGTCGACCCTACTTTGAATCCAAAGGCTGGCCCTGCTGCACCGGCCAATTTCCTGCGTCCTATCGTGCAGGCGGACCTTGACTCGGGTAAATGCAAACAGATCGTGACCCGTTTTCCGCCGGAGCCCAACGGTTACCTGCACATCGGTCACGCCAAATCCATTTGCGTGAACTTTGGGCTGGCTCAGGAATTTGGCGGCGTCACGCATTTGCGTTTTGACGACACCAACCCGGCCAAGGAAGACCAGGAATACATTGATGCGATCGAAAGTGACGTCAAGTGGCTGGGCTTCGAGTGGTCGGGTGAAGTGCGCTATGCGTCGCAATATTTTGACCAGCTGCATGAGTGGGCGGTTTACCTGATCAAGGAAGGCAAGGCTTATGTCTGCGACCTGACCCCCGAGCAAGCCCGGGAATACCGTGGCAGCTTGACCGAGCCGGGCAAGAACAGCCCGTTCCGTGATCGCAGCGTCGAAGAAAACATCGATCTGTTCGCCCGTATGAAGGCCGGTGAGTTCGAGGACGGCAAGCGTGTATTGCGGGCCAGGATCGATATGGCGTCGCCAAACATGAACCTGCGCGATCCGATCCTGTATCGCATTCGGCATGCCCATCACCACCAGACCGGCGACAAGTGGTGCATCTATCCGAACTATGACTTCACCCATGGTCAGTCGGATGCCATCGAAGGCATTACCCATTCGATCTGCACCCTGGAGTTCGAAGGTCATCGCCCTCTGTACGAATGGTTCCTCGATAACTTGCCGGTGCCGAGCAAGCCGCGTCAGTACGAGTTCTCGCGCCTGAACCTGAACTACACCATCACCAGCAAGCGCAAGCTCAAGCAACTGGTTGATGAAAAGCACGTACATGGCTGGGATGACCCGCGCATGTCGACGCTGTCGGGTTTCCGTCGTCGTGGTTACACGCCCAAATCAATCCGCAACTTCTGCGACATGGTTGGCACTAACCGCTCCGACGGCGTGGTTGACTTCGGCATGCTGGAGTTCAGCATTCGTGACGATCTGGACCACAGCGCTCCGCGCGCGATGTGTGTGCTGCGTCCATTGAAAGTCATCATCACCAACTATCCGGAAGGCAAGGTCGAAAACCTTGAGCTGCCTCGCCACCCTAAAGAAGACATGGGTGTACGCGTGTTGCCATTCGCCCGTGAGATTTACATCGATCGTGACGACTTTATGGAAGAGCCGCCAAAAGGTTACAAGCGCCTTGAGCCTGCCGGTGAAGTGCGCCTGCGCGGCAGCTATGTGATTCGTGCTGACGAAGCGATTAAAGACGCCGATGGCAACATCGTTGAACTGCATTGCTCGTACGATCCCGAAACGCTGGGCAAGAATCCTGAAGGCCGCAAGGTCAAGGGTGTTGTGCACTGGGTGCCGGCTGCTGCCAGCGTCGAATGCGAAGTGCGTCTGTACGATCGTCTGTTCCGCTCGCCGAACCCTGAAAAGGCTGAGGACGGTGCGGGCTTCCTGGAAAACATCAACCCTGATTCGTTGCAGGTTCTTACGGGTTGTCGTGCTGAGCCGTCGCTGGGCAATGCACAGCCGGAAGACCGTTTCCAGTTCGAGCGCGAAGGTTACTTCTGCGCAGATATCAAGGACTCGAAACCTGGCCAGCCGGTATTCAACCGTACTGTGACCTTGCGTGATTCCTGGGGTCAGTGATCAAGTTTTGAGGGAGCCATCGTGCTAACGATTTACAACACGCTCACCAAGAGCAAAGAAGTTTTCAAGCCGCTGGACGGCAACAATGTACGTATGTATGTGTGCGGCATGACCGTGTACGACTACTGCCATCTGGGCCACGGCCGCAGCATGGTGGCTTTTGACCTGGTCACGCGCTGGTTGCGTTTCAGCGGTTACGATTTGACGTATGTGCGCAACATCACCGACATCGACGACAAGATCATCAACCGTGCCCGTAAAAACGGCGAAACGTTTGAGGCGCTCACCGCGCGCATGACCGCTGCAATGCATGAAGACGAAGCGCGACTCAATATCCGCAAGCCGGACATGGAGCCGCGTGCCACGGATCATATCCCTGGCATGCACGCGATGATCCAGACCCTGATCGACAAGGGTTATGCCTACGCCCCGGGTAATGGTGACGTGTATTACCGTGTCGCCAAATTCATGGGTTACGGCAAGCTGTCGCGCAAGAAGATCGAAGACTTGCGTATCGGTGCGCGCATCGAAGTCGATGAAGCCAAGGACGATCCGCTGGATTTCGTATTGTGGAAGGGCGTCAAGCCGGGCGAGCCAAGCTGGGAATCACCGTGGGGCGCGGGTCGACCGGGCTGGCACATTGAGTGCTCGGTGATGTCGACCTGCTGCTTGGGTGAAACATTCGATATCCATGGTGGTGGCAGCGATCTTGAGTTTCCGCACCATGAGAACGAAATCGCCCAAAGTGAGGCTGCGACGGGTAAGACCTACGCCAATGCCTGGATGCACTGCGGGATGATTCGCATCAATGGCGAGAAGATGTCCAAGTCTTTGAACAACTTTTTCACCATTCGTGACGTTCTGGAGAAATATCACCCGGAAGTGGTGCGTTACTTGTTGGTGTCCAGCCATTACCGGAGTTCGATCAATTACTCCGAAGATAACCTCAAGGACGCGAAAGCGGCTCTTGAGCGCTTTTATCACGCCCTCAAGGGGCTGCCAAAAGTGGCACCGGCCGGTGGTGAGGCGTTCGTTGAGCGTTTTACACAGGTGATGAACGACGACTTCGGTACCCCGGAGGCCTGTGCGGTGTTGTTTGAGATGGTTCGCGAGATCAACCGGTTGCGCGAAACCGATCTGCCGGCGGCTGCGGGCCTGGCTGCGCGCTTGAAAGAATTGGCTGATGTGCTGGGTGTATTGCAGCTTGAGGCTGATGATTTCTTGCAGGCTGGCGCTGAAAGGCGCGTGGATGCGGGGCAGGTTGATGCGTTGATTGCAGCTCGTTTGGCGGCTCGTGCCGGTAAAGACTGGGCTGAGTCGGACCGGATTCGTGATCAGCTCACGGCTATGGGGGTTGTGCTTGAAGACGGTAAGGGCGGTACGACCTGGCGCCTGGCTGACTAGGTTTATCGCTGTGTGAACAAAAGCCCGCCCTGTGCGGGCTTTTGTTTGTCCGGCTTTTTGGCTGCGCCAATAACAACGGCACCCGAAGGTGCCGTTGTTGGTACGTGTGCTGGTGTTTATTTGTGCAGTGTTTCGGCTGCGTACAAAGTATTTTCCAGCAAGCAGGCGCGAGTCATCGGGCCAACACCGCCAGGAACCGGAGTAATCCAGCCTGCGCGGGGCAGGGCGGTTTCGTAAACTACGTCGCCCACCAGCTTGCCATCAGCCTGGCGGTTGATGCCGACGTCGATAACGATAGCGCCTTCCTTGATCCATTCGCCTTTGACCAGGCCCGGCTTGCCGGCGGCTACGACCACCAGGTCGGCTCGGCCCACGTGGCCGGCCAGATCCTTGGTGAAGCGATGGGTAACCGTTACGGTACAGCCTGCCAGCAACAGTTCCATTGCCATCGGGCGACCAACAATGTTGGAGGCGCCAACAATTACCGCGTCCATTCCGTACAGGTCCTGCCCCGTGCTTTCCAGCAGGGTCATGATGCCTTTCGGGGTGCAGGGGCGCAGCAGTGGAATGCGCTGGGCCAGGCGTCCGACGTTATAAGGATGGAATCCGTCTACGTCCTTGTCCGGGCGGATGCGCTCCAGCAGCTTGGAGGCGTCCAGGTGCTCGGGCAATGGCAGCTGCAACAGAATGCCGTCGATATTCGCGTCTTCATTAAGACGGTCAATCAAGTCGGTCAGTGCTTGCTGGCTAGTATCCGAAGGCAGGTCATAAGCTTGAGAGAGAAAGCCTACCTCTTCGCAGTCTTTACGCTTGTGCGAAACATAAACCTGGGAGGCAGGATCGCTGCCGACCAGAATCACTGCCAGGCCAGGAGTGCGCAGGCCTTGCTCGTGACGCTCGGCGACACGTTTTGCAATCTGCTTGCGCAGGCTGGCGGCGATCGCTTTGCCGTCGATTAGTTGTGCAGTCATTACGCGTGATTAACCATCGTAAAGGGTGGAAAAAGGACGTGCATTCTCGCATGCCGTGACGTAAGGGCAAAGGCGCTTGGTCTGCTTATTCCCCTAACTCCTTTATATTTCTAAACTTTTTTTAAAAAAGAGTTGACGGCTTTCAGGGTCGCCTATAATATTCGTCGCACTTGTCGGGCAGAGCCTAGCACTGGTTAAGAAGGTAGAGCGAAGTTGATGTCTGGCTTGGTGATACTGAAAGCACTTAGTTTGTAGTCGTGACAGAGTACAGATTAACAAGGCGCCCGTAGCTCAGCTGGATAGAGCATCCGCCTTCTAAGCGGATGGTCGCAGGTTCGAGTCCTGCCGGGTGCGCCATTAGGCAGCTTTGGCACAAGTAGGGTTACAAAGGCAATATGGTGGGCGTAGCTCAGTTGGTAGAGCACGGGATTGTGACTCCCGTTGTCGAGGGTTCGATCCCCTTCGTCCACCCCATATTTAGAAAGGCGCCAGATTAATAGTCTGGCGTCTTTGCTTCAAAAGTTTGAATGCGGATGTGGTGGAATTGGTAGACACACTGGATTTAGGTTCCAGCGCCGCAAGGTGTGAGAGTTCGAGTCTCTCCGTCCGCACCAAATAAGGTTTGGCGATTTCTCTGTAGGGTTCGCTTGACCGATGAATAAAGCCGCCCCGAGCGGCTTTATTCTTTTACGAAGCTGCGCTTTCATGAGTGGCTCGTAGGGATGTTAAGAGTTTCAAATGCAATATGGTGGGCGTAGCTCAGTTGGTAGAGCACGGGATTGTGACTCCCGTTGTCGAGGGTTCGATCCCCTTCGTCCACCCCATATTTAGAAAAACGCCAGATTAATAATCTGGCGTTTTTTTTCGTTCCGGCTTTTTTGATGTGATGGGTGGGCGACATTGTGTTGCTGAATAATGCCTGTCTTGCGCCCGTGCGTCGGTTGCGGGTGTTGTCGTGCTCTTGGTTAATGCCTTCTTCTATATAGAAGGCAAGAGGCTCTGAGTTAGGGCTATGTAAGCTTTTTTGTGTATTGGCGTGTTTGAGCAGATCACTGCTTGCGCTTAATAATGTGCCTGCTGTTTCTGTGCGCGATTGCGGTAGGGTGACTTCTTGAGTTTGACCCACTAGAATGCATGCCCTTGATTATGGGGTCGGAAACGGCCGGCTAATGTCTGTGCAACGAGGAATATCCATGCAAGTTTCTGTTGAAAATACTTCCGCTCTTGAGCGTCGCATGACCATTGGCGTGCCATCTGAGCGTATTGAGGCTGAAGTCAACAAGCGTCTGCAGCAGACCGCCCAAAAGGCCAAAATCCCGGGCTTCCGTCCAGGCAAGGTGCCAATGAGCGTGATTCGTCAGCGTTACGAAGCTGATGCGCGTCAAGAAGCACTGGGCAACGTGATCCAGGCTTCGTTCTATGAAGCAGTGGTTGAGCAAAAGCTGAACCCGGCTGGCGCACCTTCGGTAGAGCCAAAAGTCTTCGAAAAAGGCAAGGATCTGGAATACGTTGCGACCTTCGAAGTATTCCCTGAATTCGAAGTCACCGGTCTGGACACTATTGCTATCGAGCGCCTGAGCGCCGAAGTGGCTGATGCTGACTTGGACAAAATGCTGGACGTACTGCGCAAGCAGAACACCCGCTTTGAATTGACTGAGCGCGCTGCTCAGAACGAAGATCAGTTGAACATTGATTTCGTTGGCAAAGTTGATGGCGAAGTATTTGCTGGCGGTTCGGCCAAGGGTACTCAGTTGGTTCTGGGCTCGGGCCGCATGATTCCTGGCTTTGAAGAAGGTCTGGTAGGTGCTAAAGCTGGTGAAGAACGCGTTCTGAACCTGACTTTCCCTGCTGACTATCAGAACCTGGACCTGGCTGGCAAAGCCGCTGAGTTCACTGTGACTGTCAATACTGTTTCCGAGCCTAAGCTGCCAGAGCTGAACGAAGAGTTCTTCGCTCAGTTCGGTATCAAGGAAACAGGTCTGGAAGGTTTCCGCGCTGAAGTTCGCAAGAACATGGAGCGTGAGCTGCGTCAGGCAATCAAATCCAAGGTCAAAAATCAGGTAATGGACGGTCTGTTGGCTGCCAACCCGATTGAAGTGCCAAAATCCCTGCTGTCCAACGAAGTTGATCGTCTGCGCGTTCAGGCTGTTCAGCAATTCGGCGGCAACATCAAGCCTGATCAACTGCCGGCCGAGCTGTTCGAAGAACAAGCAAATCGCCGTGTAGTTCTGGGTCTGATCGTGGCTGAAGTGGTCAAGCAGTTCGACCTCAAGCCTGACGAAGATCGCGTTCGTGAAATGATTCAGGAAATGGCTTCCGCTTACCAGGAGCCAGAGCAGGTTGTAGCTTGGTACTACAAAAATGACGCGCAATTGAACGAGGTTCGTTCGGTTGTGCTGGAAGAGCAAGTTGTGGATACTGTTCTGCAGAAGGCTAAGGTGACCGATAAAGCGGTCTCTTACGAAGAAGCTGTTAAGCCGGTGGAAGCTCCACAAGCCGACTGATTTCTGACTCGTTAGAAAACACAACCATAAGCCAGCCTCGAGCTGGCTTATGCGTATTCCAGACAAGACTATTTGGGAGTGACTGCCGGACATGTCCCGCAATTCTTATATTCAGCAGAACTCTGACATTCAGGCCGCTGGCGGCCTGGTCCCGATGGTTGTTGAGCAGTCTGCCCGTGGCGAGCGCTCCTACGACATCTATTCGCGCCTCCTTAAGGAGCGGATCATTTTCCTGGTAGGCCCTGTTGAAGACTACATGGCAAACCTGGTTGCTGCGCAGCTGCTTTTCCTTGAGGCCGAAAACCCGGACAAGGACATTCATCTCTACATCAACTCTCCTGGCGGCTCTGTAACAGCAGGGATGTCGATCTACGACACCATGCAGTTCATCAAGCCGGACGTATCGACCATTTGTATTGGTCAAGCCTGCAGCATGGGTGCTTTCCTGCTGGCAGGTGGTGCTCCGGGCAAGCGTCATTGCTTGCCTAACTCGCGCATGATGATTCACCAGCCACTTGGCGGTTTCCAGGGGCAGGCGTCGGATATCGACATTCATGCCAAGGAAATCCTCAATATTCGTCACCGTTTGAACTCGCTGTTGGCTCACCACACCGGTCAGACTCTCGAAACTATCGAGCGTGACACCGAACGTGACAACTTCATGAGCGCTGAGCGTGCAACCGAATACGGTTTGATCGACTCTGTGTTCAGCAAGCGTCAAATGCCCGCTTAAGTAGCTCAAATGTAGGTGGTTGGATTTACTAACCCTTTGCGGGCTTGAAAAAGCCCGCAGTTGCCTTCATCTTGTGTTGCAAGCCTATCGGATTTGGATCGATCGAATGACTGACACCCGCAACGGCGAGGACAACGGCAAATTGCTCTATTGCTCCTTCTGTGGCAAAAGCCAGCATGAAGTGCGCAAATTGATTGCCGGCCCCTCGGTCTTTATCTGCGACGAATGCGTCGACCTGTGCAATGACATCATCCGTGAGGAGGTGCAGGAAGCCCAGGCCGAAAGCAGTGCGCATAAATTACCTTCGCCAAAAGAAATCAGCGGCATCCTTGATCAATACGTCATTGGTCAGGAGCGTGCCAAAAAGGTTTTGGCTGTAGCGGTTTATAACCACTACAAGCGCCTTAACCAGCGTGACAAGAAAAATGACGATGTCGAACTCGGCAAGAGCAACATCCTGCTGATCGGTCCTACTGGCTCGGGTAAAACCCTGCTGGCAGAAACCTTGGCTCGTTTGCTGAACGTACCTTTCACGATTGCAGATGCAACCACGCTTACTGAGGCGGGTTACGTAGGCGAAGATGTGGAAAACATCATTCAGAAACTGCTTCAGAAATGCGATTACGACGTAGAAAAGGCCCAGATGGGTATCGTCTATATCGATGAAATTGACAAGATTTCGCGCAAATCTGACAACCCTTCCATTACCCGCGATGTTTCCGGTGAGGGTGTACAGCAGGCACTGCTTAAACTGATCGAAGGCACTGTTGCTTCCGTACCGCCTCAAGGTGGTCGCAAGCATCCTCAGCAGGAATTTTTGCAGGTTGATACCCGTAATATCCTGTTTATCTGTGGCGGTGCATTTTCGGGTCTGGAGAAGGTTGTTCAGGCGCGCTCAACTCGTGGCGGCATCGGCTTCAGTGCTGAGGTGCGCAGCAAGGAAGAGGGCAAGAAGGTTGGCGAGTCCCTGCGAGAAGTCGAACCTGATGATTTGGTCAAGTTTGGTCTGATCCCGGAATTTGTTGGACGTCTTCCTGTTCTGGCGACACTTGATGAGCTGGACGAAGCTGCACTGATGCAGATTCTGACCGAGCCTAAGAACGCGCTGACCAAGCAGTATGGCAAGTTGTTCGAGATGGAAGGCGTTGATCTCGAGTTCCGGGCTGATGCCTTGAAAGCTGTGGCCAAGCGTGCGCTTGAGCGCAAGACGGGCGCGCGTGGTTTGCGTTCGATTCTGGAAAGCGTATTGCTCGACACCATGTTTGAAATCCCCTCGCAATCCGAGGTGAGTAAAGTGGTGATCGACGAAAGCGTTATAGAAGGTAAGTCCAAGCCGTTGTTGATTTATGAAAACAACGAAGCGACTGCCAAGGCTGCACCTGACGCGTAAGTGTATTACGTGTTACGTGTTAAAGAAGGGGCCTTCGGGCCCCCTTTTTTTTCCCTGTCGTACAACGCTTGTTTTTTTTCGGAACTGCCCCCATCTTGGCTTCAAGCTTACTTCCATCTGATTACGGCCTTATGGCCGCCGTAGAGGCGAAATCATGAAGACAACCATTGAATTGCCTCTCCTGCCATTGCGCGATGTTGTGGTTTATCCGCACATGGTTATCCCACTGTTCGTGGGACGCGAGAAATCAATCGAGGCCCTTGAGGCTGCGATGACGGGCGACAAGCAGATTCTGCTGTTGGCTCAAAAAAATCCTGCCGACGATGATCCGGGCGAAGACGCGCTCTATCGTGTAGGTACCATTGCCACTGTTCTGCAATTGCTCAAGCTTCCGGATGGCACCGTTAAAGTTTTGGTTGAGGGCGAGCAGCGCGGTGCTGTCGAGCGTTTCGGCCAGGCTGATGGCTATCTGAGTGCCGAAGTTTCCTTGATTGATGAGGTGGCTGCCCCGGAACGTGAGTCCGAGGTGTTTGTACGCAGCCTGATCTCTCAGTTCGAGCAATATGTGCAACTGGGCAAGAAGGTTCCGGCTGAAGTTCTGTCGTCGCTTAACAGCATTGATGAGCCAAGCCGCCTGGTCGATACGATGGCTGCCCATATGGCACTCAAGATCGAGCAGAAGCAGGAAATCCTTGAGATCATCGACCTGCAAACCCGGGTTGAGCACGTGTTGGCGTTACTTGATGCCGAGATTGACCTGCTGCAAGTTGAAAAGCGTATTCGCGGTCGTGTCAAAAAGCAGATGGAGCGCAGCCAGCGCGAGTACTACCTGAATGAGCAGATGAAGGCCATTCAGAAGGAGCTCGGCGATGGTGATGAAGGTCACAACGAAATCGAAGAGCTGAAAAAGCGCATCGATTCAGCAGGTTTGCCCAAAGATGCAATGGCCAAGGCTCAGGCTGAGCTGAACAAGCTCAAGCAAATGTCTCCGATGTCCGCAGAGGCCACTGTCGTGCGCTCCTACATCGACTGGCTGGTGCAGGTGCCGTGGAAAGCGCAGAGCAAGGTGCGTCTGGACCTTAAGCGCGCTGAAGACATTCTTGATGCCGATCACTACGGTCTGGATGAAGTCAAAGAGCGGATACTCGAATATCTTGCCGTGCAAAAACGTGTGAAGAAAATTCGTGGGCCGGTTTTGTGCCTGGTCGGACCTCCAGGTGTAGGTAAAACCTCTCTTGCCGAGTCCATTGCGCACGCGACTAACCGAAAATTCGTACGTATGGCCTTGGGTGGTGTGCGTGACGAAGCGGAAATTCGCGGTCATCGTCGTACCTACATCGGCTCGATGCCAGGTCGTTTGATCCAAAAGATGACAAAAGTCGGTGTGCGTAACCCTCTGTTCCTGCTCGATGAAATCGACAAAATGGGCAGTGATATGCGCGGTGATCCGGCCTCTGCTCTGCTTGAGGTGCTTGATCCCGAGCAAAACCACAATTTTAATGACCATTACCTTGAGGTCGACTACGACCTGTCCGATGTAATGTTCCTGTGTACCTCCAACTCGATGAATATCCCTCCGGCATTGCTGGACCGGATGGAAGTCATTCGTCTGCCGGGTTACACCGAAGACGAAAAAATCAACATCGCTGTCAAATACCTCGCCCCCAAGCAAACTGAAGCCAATGGTTTGAAAAAAGGCGAGATAGCGTTCGACAATGAAACCATTCGCGACATCATTCGCTATTACACCCGCGAAGCCGGTGTGCGGGGCCTTGAGCGCCAGATTGCGAAGATTTGCCGCAAGGCAGTCAAAGAACACGCGATGGAAAAACGTTTTGCAATCACGGTCACACCAGAGCTTCTTGAACACTTTTTGGGTGTTCGAAAATACAGCTACGGTCTGGCCGAGGTGCAGGATCAAATTGGTCAGGTGACCGGTCTGGCCTGGACTCAGGTCGGTGGCGAGCTGCTGACGATTGAGGCTGCGGTAGTACCGGGCAAGGGCCAGTTGATCAAGACCGGTTCCCTCGGTGACGTGATGGTTGAGTCGATTACTGCTGCATTGACGGTGGTTCGCAGTCGCGCCAAGAGCTTGGGTATCCCGTTGGATTTCCACGAGAAACGCGATATCCACATCCATATGCCAGAAGGTGCTACACCCAAAGATGGTCCTAGTGCGGGTGTAGGAATGTGCACGGCTCTGGTTTCGGCGCTTACTCTGATTCCAGTTCGTGCTGATGTTGCGATGACCGGCGAAATTACCTTGCGTGGCCAAGTATTGGCGATAGGGGGCTTGAAGGAAAAGTTACTGGCTGCCCATCGAGGTGGGATCAAGACTGTAATTATTCCTGAAGAAAACGTCCGCGATCTGAAGGAAATTCCTGACAACATCAAACAGGATCTTCAGATTAAACCGGTTAAATGGATTGACGAGGTCCTGCAAATTGCGCTGCAATACGCGCCAGAGCCCTTGCCGGATGTGGCTCCCGAGATCGTTGCCAAGGATGACAAGCGAGAGTCTGACTCTAAGGAAAGAATTAGCACGCATTAATACGGATTTGCCTGACGTGCTTTCTTGACGCTTTTTAGAGCCCTTGTTATAAAGCGGCTCTATAAGTGTCCGTAAGTGCTTCAGCAGTCGTTTTGCTTTTTACCAAAAAAACTTTAGAAACATACTCAGATAGATATAAGGGGACTTAGAGTGAACAAGTCGGAACTGATTGATGCTATCGCTGCATCTGCTGATATCCCGAAAGCTGCAGCTGGCCGTGCGCTGGACGCAGTAATCGAATCCGTCACTGGCGCTCTTAAGGCTGGCGACTCTGTGGTACTGGTTGGTTTTGGTACTTTCTCTGTGACTGATCGCCCGGCTCGCACTGGTCGTAACCCACAGACTGGTAAAACGCTGGAAATTCCTGCTGCTAAAAAACCAGGCTTCAAAGCCGGTAAAGCGCTGAAAGAAGCGGTTAACTAAGTTTTTGTAACACATTTACCCAACCGGGTCAGGCGCACGCCAGGCTTGGCAGCGGAGCGGTAGTGCCGTCGGTGGTTTCATCGACGTGTTACGCCGGGGGTCGCGGGTTCGAGCCCGGTCCGCTCCGCCAGTTACGAGAAGGCGCATCCTCGGATGCGCCTTTCTTCTATCCGGACTCTACCCACGCTCCACGGTTGCTCATTATGCAAGACCGTTTCTGGGGGAAGCATGCTGCAAAATATCAGGGACAATTCACAAGGCTGGATTGCCAAGACCATCATCGGTGTCATCGTCGCGTTAATGGCGTTGACCGGTTTCGATGCTATTTTTAAAGCCACCTCTACCAGCCAGGATGCGGCCAAGGTTAACGGTGAAGAAATCACTCAAGTCGAGCTCAGCCAAGCTGTTGACATGCAACGTCGTCAACTGATGCAACAGCTCGGCAAAGATTTTGATGCCTCTATGCTGGATGAGAAAATGCTGCGCGAAGCAGCACTGAAAGGGCTGATCGATCGCAAATTATTGCTACAGGGCGCTAATCAGGCGAAGTTCTCTTTCTCTGAAGCCGCTTTGGACCAAGTCATTCTGCAGACGCCTGAGTTTCAGGAAAACGGCCAGTTCAGCGCTGAGCGTTTCGATCAGGTGATTCGCCAGCTGGGTTACGGTCGCCTGCAATTCCGCGACATGCTGGGCCAGGAAATGCTGATTGGTCAGTTGCGTGCCGGTTTGGCGGGCAGTGGTTTCGTGACCGATGAGCAAGTTAATGCGTTTGCCCGTCTCGAAAAACAAACCCGTGATTTCGCTTCTCTGAACATCAAGGCCGATCCGGCTGCTGTGAAAGTGAGCGATGACGAAATCAAGGCCTACTACGACGAGCATGCCAAAGAATTCATGACTCCCGATCAGGTCGTGATCGACTACATCGAGTTGAAGAAATCTTCGTTCTTTGATCAGGTGGCTGTGAAGGATGATGAGCTGCAAGCTCTTTATCAGAAAGAAACCGCCAACCTGGCAGAGCAGCGCCGGGCGTCGCACATCCTGATTGAAGTGAACGACAAGGTCAGCGATGAGCAGGCCAAAGCCAGGATTGCCGAGATCCAGCAGCGTCTGGCCAAGGGTGAAAGCTTCGAGGCATTGGCTAAAGAGTTCTCCCAGGATCCAGGCTCGGCTACCAATGGCGGTGATCTGGGTTTCGCAGGTCCGGGTGTTTACGACCCTGTTTTTGAAACAGCACTTTACGCACTGAAAAAAGATCAGGTGTCGGAGCCGGTTCGCACCAGCTTTGGCTACCACCTGATCAAGCTGCTGGGCGTAGAGGCTCCTGAAGTGCCAAGTTTCGCCAGCTTGAAAGGCAAGCTGACGCATGACCTGAAAACCCAACAGGTTGAGCGCCGCTTTGTTGATGCAACCAAGCAGCTGGAAGACTCTGCCTTCGAAGCATCCGACCTGGTTCAGCCAGCTCAAGAACTGAAACTGACTGTGCATACATCTGCACCGTTTGGTCGTCAGGGTGGCGAAGGTATTGCTGCCAACCGTGCCGTGATCCAGGCTGCGTTCAGCACCGAAGTGATGGATGAAGGGGCAAACAGCACGGCCATCGAGCTCGATCCGGAAACGGTAGTTGTGTTGCGCGTCAAGGAACACCTCAAGCCTGAGCAGTTGCCTCTGGAAGCCGTTGCCTCAAGCATTCGTGCGCAATTGGTTAAAGAGCACGCCAGTGCTGCAGCTAAAACCAAGGCTGAGGACATCATCAAAGGTTTGCGCGATGGCAAGTTGCCGTTGAATCAGCCAATCGATGGTCTGTCGTGGAAGGTTGAGGAGGCTGTTGCCCGCGGTCAGGAAGGTATTGATCCTGCCGTGCTGCAAGCCGTATTCCGCCTGCCCAAGCCTGTGTCCAAGGACAAGCCGACTTTTGGTAGCGTGACCCTGGCCGATGGCACTGTTGTCGTACTGCGCTTGAATGGCGTGAACGATGCTGCCAAGCCGACAGATGAAGAGAAGGCGTCGTATCGTCGCTTCCTCGCTTCGCGTGTTGGCCAGCAAGACTTCGAAGCTTATCGCAAGCAGTTGCAAAACGAAGCGAAGGTCGAGCGCTACTAAGCGTTGGATCACTCGCATCAAGAAAAAGGCCGCTCATTGAGCGGCCTTTTTTATTGCGGTAATACAAACAACGCAATCCCTGCCGTCACGGGTGTGCTTTTCGGCTATCAGCCGGGGCCTCAGAGCGCTCAGTGAGGGAGTAGTCACGCAGCACATGGGCGATGCGCAAGCGATAGTCTTCGAAGACCTGGGCGCGCCCTTCAGACTGAGCCTGACGATGCTCTTCCAGTCGGCGCCAGCGCTGTATGGCCTCTTCGTCGCGCCAGAATGACAGTGACAGCACCTTTCCAGGCTCGCTGAGGCTCTGGAAGCGCTCGATGGAAATGAAGCCCTCCAGTTCAGCGAGCAATGGCCTGAGTTCGGCAGCAAGATCGAAATAACGCTGCAATTGATCGGTGTGCGGCCTGGCCTCAAAAATAACGGCAATCATTGCGCAATCTCCGGCTGCCGGCCAAATCGGGGGATCCGGCCATTGAGTGATGAGAGATAGCGCCATTGCAAAGTGCGGATCGAGGACGAGTCCTGTCGTTTAAGTAGCGCGCCAATGGTTTCAGAGGTGATCGCCAGTGCCAATTGCTGGCCTGGGCACTGATGCCTGCCGTGCCCGAAACTGAAGCTCTGGCGCTGAGACCGCTTGAGCAACAAGCAGTCGGGATCTGGATTGATATCCGGATCTCTGTTGGCAGATGCCAGCAGCAACAAAACCCGATCACCTGCCTTTAAAGTGCAATTGCCGATCACGCAGGATTTGGCTACAAAGCGCCGGGTGTTCTGGACCGATGGGTCTAAGCGAGATACCTCGGTAACCAACTCGGGTATGAGTGCGGGGGTTCGGCTGACTTTTTCAAGTAACTCCGGGTCTTGTTGCAGAGCTACCAGCGTGTTGCCGATCAATCCCGCGGTGGCTTCGCAGGTCTGTGATAACAAACCGATCAAATTCGCGATCAATACGTCATGGTCTTCCTGCGTACCCGATCGTGCACCTGAGCAAATAGCCTTGAGCAAAGCGCCGGGGGCGTATTCATCCTTCAAAAGGTGGTTAAACATCTGACTTAGCCGGGTTGCAGCAATATCAGCATTGCGCCGCTGCAATTCATTGCTCAAAGGGGAGAGGCACGCGACGAAATCACGTGTCAAAGCGGCAACAGTGGGTAGCTGCTGCGCACCAAAGCCCATCAACCTGCAAAGCACGGAAACCGGCAACGTGAACATGAGCGCGTTCAGGCTATTGGCAGAGCAGTCTGTCTTGACCAGTTGTGCAACCAATGCTGCGATTTCTGCTGGTGGCACTGCTGCCAGTACCGGCTCGATAGCCGCTCTGGGGCACTGATGGCGCTGCCCTTCGTTCATACGCATCAAGTTGCCAAAAACCAGGCCGGCAGGTGTTTGAGCTATCAATTGGGGAACGGGTTCATGGCAGGGGCGTACCAATAAATCAGGATGTTGCAGCATGGCCTGTATGACTGTTGCTCCGCTTGCGACCCAGCATTCCAGACGGGTGTCGAAGTACAAGTCTGCCTGGTGTCTCAGTTGCGAATAACAGGTATAGGGGTCGGCGTGCGTTACAGCCTCGAAGGGTGTCATTCAGAGCGTCCTTTTCACTAAGAATGTTTACTTTCCCCCATCCTCCTGGCCGATGATTCGCTCAGGAGCGAAGTATGAATGTTGCACGCGCGCACTCATTTGCAGCCCCCTCGCTCCGCCAGGGTGCTTTAAAGCCCACAACGCAAAACGCCCGATGCAATCAATGCACCGGGCGTTCTGGAATGTTGCTGCTGCGAAGAAGTTACTCTTCGAGGCTGCCCATTGCGGTGGTGTTGAAACCGCCGTCTACGTACATGATTTCGCCGCTGATGCCCGATGCCAGATCAGAGCACAGGAACGCGCCGGCATTGCCGACTTCGTCAATGGTCACGTTACGACGCAGAGGAGTCTGCGCTTCGTTGGCCGCCAGCATTTTGCGGAAGTTCTTGATACCCGATGCAGCCAGGGTACGAATCGGGCCGGCCGATACGCAGTTAACGCGAGTACCTTCCGGGCCCAGGCTGCCTGCCAGGTAACGTACACCCGCTTCCAGGCTGGCCTTGGCCATGCCCATCACGTTGTAGTTGGGCATGGTGCGCTCTGCGCCCAGGTAGGACAGGGTCAGCAGGCTGCCATTGCGGCCTTTCATCATTGGACGGCCAGCCTTGGCCAGGGCCACGAAGCTGTAGGCGCTGATGTCGTGAGCGATGCGGAAGCCTTCACGAGTCGTCGCGTCTGTGAAGTCGCCATCCAGCTGGTCGCCAGGTGCGAAGCCAACGGAGTGAACGATGCAGTCCAGACCGTCCCATTTTTTGCTCAGATCTTCGAAGACCTTGGCGATTTCTTCATCGCTGGCAACGTCGCAAGGGAAGCACAGTTCAGGGTTGGAGCCCCAGCCTGCAGCGAACTCTTCAACGCGGCCTTTAAGCTTTTCGTTCTGATAAGTGAAAGCAAGTTCAGCGCCTTCACGGTGCATGGCGGCAGCAATGCCAGAAGCGATGGACAATTTGCTAGCGACACCGACGATCAGGACGCGCTTACCGGCGAGAAAACCCATGTGTTGTTCCTCTATCAGGTTAATCGACAGCCACTGGCGCCAAAAAGGCGGCTTCCAGCAGCTGCTGTGTATATGGATGTTGCGGTGAGGCAAAGATACTTTGCGCATCACCCTGTTCGACCACTTGGCCATGCTTGACCACCATCAGTTGGTGGCTAAGCGCTTTGACGACAGCCAGGTCATGGCTGATAAACAAATACGTCAGGTTGTACTTGGCTTGCAGTGAGCGCAGCAGCTCAACTACCTGACGTTGTACAGTGCGGTCCAACGCGGAGGTTGGCTCGTCCAGCAGAATCAACGCCGGTTTTAAAACCAGTGCCCGGGCAATGGCGATCCGTTGCCGTTGCCCGCCTGAAAACTCGTGAGGGTAGCGGTGCCGGGTTTCCGGATCCAGACCTACTTCTCGCAAGGCTTCAATAATTGCGATTTCCTGCTCTGCAGCGGTGCCCATACGGTGAATGCGCAAACCTTCACCGACAATCTCGCTGACGCTCATGCGTGGGCTGAGACTGCCGAACGGGTCCTGGAACACCACCTGCATTTCCCGCCTCAGCGGTCGGATTTCCTGACGCGACAGACAGTCTAGCCGTTTGTCTTCGAAACGAATCAAACCCTGGCTGGCAATCAGACGCAAAATCGCTAGGCCCAGTGTCGACTTGCCCGATCCGCTCTCTCCCACAATGCCCAGGGTCTGTCCCTGTAGCAGGCTGAAGTTTATGCCGTCGACCGCTTTGACGTAATCAACTGTCTTGCGCAGCAGGCCCTTTTTGATCGGGAACCATACTTTCAGGTCCTCGACTGCCAGCAATGGCGGCCCTGCGATTGTCCTGGCAGGGTCTCCGCTGGGCTCTGCACTTAGCAATTCCCGGGTGTACGGATGCTGTGGTGAACGAAACAACTGTTCACACGATGCCTGTTCGACGATTAAACCTTGCTGCATGACACATACGCGATGCGCAATTCGTCGAACCAGGTTCAAATCGTGACTGATCAGGAGCAACGCCATCCCCAGGCGTGCCTGCAATTCCTTCAGTAATTCGAGAATTTTCAACTGCACCGTAACGTCCAGTGCCGTAGTGGGTTCGTCTGCGATCAAGAGTTCGGGTTCGTTCGCCAGGGCCATGGCGATCATCACGCGCTGACGCTGGCCCCCTGACAGCTCATGTGGCAGCGCTTTTAGACGCTTGCGGGGCTCCGGTATGCCAACCAGCTCCAGCAGCTCCAGAGTGCGCTGTGTGGCCGCCTTGCCGGTTAGTCCCTTGTGAATGCCGAGCACTTCATTGATTTGCTTTTCAATGCAGTGCAACGGGTTCAGCGATGTCATGGGCTCCTGGAAAATCATGGCAATGCGATTGCCACGAATATGCCTCAGCTTTTTCTCCGGCAGAGTCAGCAGATCCTCTCCGGCATAGACGATGCTGCCCGTGGGATGACGTGCCAGCGGGTAGGGCAACAGTCGCAAAATCGAGTGTGCGGTAACTGATTTCCCCGAGCCGCTTTCACCTACCAGTGCCAGGGTTTCGCCGCGTTTGATGTCGAAACTGATGCCTTGCACCACACGATGGGGTCGTTCGCCGCTTACAAACTCTACGGAGAGATCACGCACTTCAATCAGATTTTCCTGCGTCATCTCATTTCCTCGGGTCGAAAGCATCGCGAGCGGACTCGCCGATAAACACCAGCAGGCTGAGCATGATGGCCAGCACGGCGAAGGCACTGATGCCCAGCCACGGCGCTTGCAGGTTGGACTTGCCTTGCGCAACCAGTTCGCCCAGTGACGGCGCGCCCGGGGGCAGGCCGAAACCCAGGAAGTCCAGCGCGGTGAGGGTACCAATGGCGCCAGTCAAAATAAACGGCATGAAGGTCATGGTCGAAACCATCGCATTGGGCAGGATATGGCGGTACATGATCGCCATGTCCTGCATACCCAGAGCCCGTGCGGCGCGCACATATTCCAGGTTGCGTCCGCGCAGGAATTCGGCGCGCACCACATCGACCAGGCTCATCCATGAGAACAGCAACATGATCCCCAGCAGCCACCAAAAATTCGGCTGTACGAAGCTGGCAAGAATGATCAGCAGGTACAGCACGGGCAAGCCTGACCAGATTTCAAGAAAACGCTGACCGGCGAGGTCGACCCAACCGCCATAAAAACCCTGAAGTGCCCCGGCGATCACGCCAATGATCGAACTCAAAATGGTCAGTGTCAGGGCGAACAGCACCGAAATCCTGAAGCCATAAATCACCCGGGCCAATACATCGCGGCCTTGGTCATCGGTACCCAGCCAGTTTTCGGCGGAGGGTGGCGCGGGAGCGGGGACTTTCAGATCGTAGTTAATGCTTTGATAGCTGTAAGGGATGGGCGGCCACAATACCCAGGCGTCTTTCTTGGCCAGCAGTTCGCGGATATAGGGGCTCTTGTAGTTGGCTTCGAGCGGGAACTCCCCGCCAAAATCCGTTTCCGGGTAGCGCTTGAGTGCCGGGAAATACCACTCACCGTCGTAATTGATCACCAGCGGCTTATCGTTGGCGATCAGCTCGGCGCCAAGGCTGAGTCCGAAGAGCAGCAAAAAGATCCACAGTGACCACCAGCCACGCTTGTTGGCCTTGAAACGTTCAAAACGTCTTCGATTGAGGGGGGACAGTTTCATCTCAATGCTCCCTGCTTTCGAAGTCAATGCGCGGATCAACCAGGGTGTACGAGAGGTCGCCGATCAGTTTTACCAGCAGCCCGACCAGAGTGAAGATAAACAAGGTGCCGAAGACTACCGGGTAATCACGATTGATCGCCGCTTCAAAGCTCATTAACCCCAGGCCGTCCAGCGAGAAAATCACCTCGACCAGCAATGAGCCGGTAAAGAAAATCCCGATAAAGGCTGACGGGAAACCGGCAATTACCAGCAACATGGCGTTGCGGAATACGTGGCCGTAGAGCACGCGGTGGTTGGTCAGGCCTTTTGCCTTGGCGGTCACGACATACTGTTTGTTGATTTCATCCAGAAAGCTGTTTTTGGTCAGCAGGGTCATGGTTGCGAAGTTGCCGATTACCAGTGCCGTGACGGGTAACGCCAGGTGCCAGAAGTAATCGAGGATCTTGCCCCCCAGGCTCAGCTCTTCGAAGTTGTTGGAGGTCAGGCCCCGTAACGGAAACCAGTCCAGATAGCTGCCTCCGGCAAAGACCACGATCAACAGGATGGCAAACAGAAAGGCCGGAATGGCGTAGCCCACGATGATTGCCGAACTGGTCCAGACGTCGAACTGGCTACCGTGTCGCGTGGCCTTGGCAATGCCCAGCGGGATGGACACCAGGTACATGATCAGGGTGCTCCACAATCCCAGCGAGATCGACACGGGCATCTTCTCCTTGATCAGGTCGATGACCTTGGCATCCCGGAAAAAACTTTCGCCGAAATCCAGTCGGGCGTAGTTCTTGATCATGATCCACAGGCGTTCAGGGGCGGGCTTGTCAAAGCCGTACATCTTCTCGATTTCCTGGATCAGTGCCGGATCCAGCCCCTGGGCTCCGCGATAGTTGGAGCCCGCCACCGAAACCTCGGAGCCACCGCCCGCGATACGGCTGGTAGCGCCATCGAAGCCTTCGAGTTTGGCAATCATCTGTTCAACCGGCCCACCCGGAGCCGCCTGGATGATGATGAAATTAATCAGCAAAATCCCGAACAGTGTCGGAATGATCAGCAGCAGTCGCCTGAATATATACGCCAGCATTTAAGGCTCCAGGTTTGCGCTTTCGGTTTGAGTGGGGGTAACGGGTTTGGCGTCAGGTTTTGCCCACCATGTCGCGGTACCAATATCGTACATAGGGGTAACCGCGGGATGGCCAATATGGTTTGAATAGGCCACGCGCCAGGTTTTGATGTGCCAGTTGGGGATCACGTAGAAGCCCCATTGCAAGACACGATCCAGGGCACGGGCATGGTTGATCAGGCTTTGCCGGGACTCGGCATTGATCAGGCCCTCGGTCAGTTGATCGATGGCCGGGTCTTTGAGTCCTATGAAATTGCGGCTGCCGGGCTTGTCGACGCTTTGCGATTCCCAATACTCACGCTGCTCGCTGCCCGGGGAACTGGACTGCGGAAAACTGCCGACAATCATGTCGTAGTCCCGTGAGCGCAGGCGATTGAGGTACTGGGAAGGATCGACCCGGCGGATTTGCAAGTCGATGCCCAAGTCACTGAGGTTGCGTTTGTAAGGCAACAGGATTCGCTCAAACTCGGTCTGTGCCAGCAGAAACTCGATTTTGACCGGCTTGCCCTGGGCGTCGACCATCTTGTCATCGACGATGCGCCATCCGGCGTCTTGCAACAGTTGATAGGCACGCCGCTGCTGGTCGCGAATCATGCCGCTGGCATCGGTGACGCCGGGCTTGAACACGTCGGTAAAGACCTGGTCGGGGATCTGGCCGCGCAAGGGCTCCAGAATAGCCAGCTCTTCGGCAGTGGGCGGTGCTTTTGCGGCCATTTCCGAGTTTTCAAAATAACTGCCGGTACGTGCGTAAGCGCCGCTGAACAACTGTTTGTTGGCCCACTCAAAATCGAACAGCAGGCTTAGCGCCTCTCGTACTCGCACGTCCTGAAACATTGGCTTGCGCAAGTTGAAGACAAAACCTTGCATGCCTGTGGGGTTGTGGTTGCGAATTTCTTCTTTTTTCAGACGACCCTGGGTGAATGCCGGACCGTTGTAGGCGCCGGCCCAATTTTTGGCGCTGATCTCGAGCCAGTAATCAAACTGCCCGGCCTTGAGTGCTTCAAAGGCCACGCTGTTGTCTCGGAAATAATCGACGGTAATCGTATCGAAGTTGTACAGCCCTTTATTGATCGGCAGGTCCTTGCCCCAGTAGTTCTTGTTCCTTTCATACCGAATAGAGCGACCGGGCTTGATCTCGGTGATGGTGTAGGGACCGCTGCCTACCGGGATTTCCAGATTACCCTTGCCGAAGTCGCGGTTTTCCCACCAATGCTTGGGAAGAATGGGAAGTTGACCCAGAATCAGCGGCAATTCACGGTTCTTGTTGTGCTTGAACGTGAACTTCACCTGTAGCGGGTTTTCCGCGATGGCCTGGTCAACATCGCTGTAGTAACCCTTGTACAGTGGCGAGCCATTTTTCATCAGGGTGTCGAAGCTGAACACCACGTCTTCGGCGCGAATCGGGTGGCCGTCATTGAATCTGGCTTCGGGACGCAGGTAAAAACGCACCCAGCTGTTGTCCGGAGCCTTTTCGATTTTTTCGGCGATCAGGCCATAGGCCGTAAAGGGTTCATCCAGGGTTTGGCGGGTCAGGGTGTCAAAGGTCAGCTCAATGTCGTCGGCCGGAACGCCTTTGTTGATAAAGGGGTTAAGGCTGTCAAACGTACCCAGGGCCGACTTTCGGAAGGTGCCGCCCTTGGGGGCATCCGGATTGACGTAATCGACATGCTTGAAGCCGGCCGGATATTTGGGGGGTTCATCGTAGAGCGTCAATGCATGTTGCGGGGCCGCCAGTGCCGCGCAGGCAAGGCTGGCCAGCAACAGGCCGGTCAGAGGTTTGAGCAGCGTACGCAAAGGCATCATTGGTTTTTCTCCGTAGGCTTGAGCCACCATGCGCTAAGGCCCAGGGTGTAGGGCGGCGTAGTCACGAAGGCGAACCGGTTGCGGTACGCCAGGCGATGGTAATTCAGATACCAGTTAGGAATGCTGTAGTGCTGCCACAGCAGAACGCGATCCAGCGCCCGGCCTGCCGACAGTTGTTCTTCGCGTGTCTGGGCTGCTAGCAATCGTTCAAGCAGTTTATCGACCACCGGGTTCGCCACGCCTGCATAGTTCTTGCTGCCTTTGACATTGGCCTGGCTGGAATGGAAGTACTGCCACTGCTCAAGGCCGGGGCTCAAGGTCTGATCCAGGGTCATCAGGATCATGTCGAAGTCGAATTGATCCAGGCGTTGCTTATATTGCGCGCGGTCCACGGTGCGCAGCCGGGCATCGATGCCGATGCTGGCCAGGTTCTCTACATAGGGTTGCAGGATGCGCTCAAGGTTGGGGTTTACCAGCAGTATTTCGAACCGTAAGGGTTTGCCGTCGTTATCGAGCAGACGCTGCCCGGAAAGTTTCCAGCCACCTTCGGCCAGTAAACCCAGTGCCTGGCGCATGGTGTGCCGGGGAATGCCACGGCCATCGGTCTGCGATAGCTCAAAGGCCTGATTGAACAGTTCCGGGGGCAGCTGGCTGCGCCAGGGCGAGAGCATTAGCCACTCATGTCCCTGTGGAATGCCGCTGGCCGAGAACTCGCTGTTGGGGTAATAACTGGTGGCACGCTTGTAGGCACCGTTGAACAGCGTACGGTTGGTCCACTCAAAGTCGAACATAAGCCCCAGGGCCTCACGTACCTTGGCCTGCGCAAAAGCAGGGCGCCGGCTGTTCATGAACAGGCCCTGGGTTTGTGTCGGGATCTGATGAGTGATTTCGGCCTTGATCACGTCGCCCCGACGTACTGCCGGGAAGTTGTAGCCATTGGCCCAGTTCTTGGCCTGGTGTTCGATATAAATGTCGAACTCGCCCGCCTTGAATGCTTCGAAGGCAACATCGCTGTCGCGGTAGAACTCCACTTCAACCCTGTCGAAATTGTATTTGCCGCGATTGACCGGCAGGTTGGCCCCCCACCAGTTTTTGACGTGCTCGAACACCAGTTGCCGGCCGGGTGTGACCTTGGTGATGCGATAGGGCCCGCTGCCCAGCGGCGGTTCGAAGGTGGTGGCCTTAAAGTCGCGGTTTACCCAGTAGTGCTGTGGCAGGACTGGTAGCTCGCCCAAGCGCAAGATCAGTAGCGGGTTGCCCGCGCGCTTGAACACGAAGCGAATGCGCTTGGGCCCGAGGACATCCACGCGCTGCACTTCCTGAAGGTTGGTCCGGTACTGCGGATGCCCCTCCTTGAGCAGCAGGTTGTATGAAAATGCGACGTCGTAGGCGGTGATCGGCGTGCCGTCGTGAAAACGGGCTTCGGGGCGCAGGTTGAACACGACCCAGCTGCGGTCTTCGTTGTACTCCACTGATTGCGCGATCAGCCCGTAGCTGGAGGTCGGCTCATCGCCGGAGGGTGCATATTGGCCGGTCCCTGCCATCAGGGTTTCGTTTAGCTCGTTGACCCCGTATTGCAGGAAATTTGCGGTCGACACCGGGCTGGAGCCCTTGAAAGTGTAGGGGTTGAGGGTGTCGAAGGTCCCAAACGCCATGACCTTGAGCGTCCCGCCTTTAGGCGCATCAGGATTGACCCAATCGAAATGGGTAAAGGTGGCCGGATACCTGAGGGTGCCGAACTGAGCATAACCGTGGCTTTCGCTCAGGGTTGCGCTTGCGGGGAAGCTCAAGGCCAGGCTGATTAGTAGCGGGAGGAGGGGTCGCATCAAGGCAAGAGATCCGATCCAGGCGTTGGGCTTAAGGTTTCCGTACAGTAACAGCTTGTATCTACGGGAAAAAGGCCACTCTGGAAAGCACTACGGGCAAGTTGTTTCTCACATTTATGTAGGAAACAACTTGCCCGCAATATTGTCCGCCAGTGTTTAGCGAGGCTTGGAAACCGTCAGCATTTGTCCTGGCTTAAGGGCTTTGGCGCTGCTCGGGTTCCAGCGCTTGAGGTGCTGCATTTCAACGTTGAAACGCTTGGCAACGATGTACAGCGAGTCGCCTTTTTTGACTTTGTATTGTGTAGGTTTTTTGCCTGTTGGCTTGCGTGTGTCCTGCATGACCAGAATCTGGCCGACCTTCAGGTTGTTGCCGCTTAGTTTGTTCCAGTGCTGCAGGTCTTTGGCATTGACCTTGTTGGCTTTGGCAATCAGCGTCAGGTTGTCGCCACTCTTGACCCGGTACTTGCGGTTAAGCCTGGCGGGTGAAGCGCTTGCAACGTTGTCAAATACCGGCTTTTTAGGGCGCAGGCTGATCAGCTCTTCCTGGTTGAGGTTGGACAGGCTGGCTGTCAGCAGTTGCGCTTTGGAAGTGGGGACCAGTAAATGCTGGGGGCCATCGATGGTAGCGCGCTGCTTGTAGGCAGGGTTTAGCTGGAACATCTCGTCTTCGTCGATCTCGGCCAGCGCTGCCACGCGTGACAAGTCCATGGACTGTTTGATTTCGACCACTTCGAAGTAGGGTTCGTTGGCTATCGGGTTCAGGTTGATGCCATAGGCCTCGGGGGCCAGAACCACTTGGGACAGTGCCAGTAATTTGGGGACGTAGTCTTTGGTTTCCTGCGGCAGGGGCAGGTTCCAGTAGTCAGTCGGCAACCCGAGTTTCTGGTTACGTTCAATGGCCCGGCTAACGGTGCCTTCGCCGGAGTTATACGCGGCCAGAGCCAGCAGCCAGTCACCGTTGAACATGTCGTGAAGGCGGTTGAGGTAGTCGAGTGCGGCGATGGTGGATGCTGTTATATCGCGTCGCCCGTCATAGGCGCGGGTTTGACGCAAATTGAAGTAACGGCCTGTTGAAGGAATGAACTGCCAGAGCCCGACTGCATTGGCGTGGGAATACGCCATAGGGTTGTAGGCGCTTTCGATGGCTGGCAGCAGTGCCAGTTCCAGCGGCATGTTGCGCTCTTCGAGACGCTCAACGATGTAATGGATATAGAGGCTGCCGCGCTCTCCGGCGTTTTCGAGAAACGACGGGTTGCTGGCAAACCACAAACGTTGCTGTTCGATGCGCGGGTTAACGTTCTGGCCGTCTTGCAACTTGAAACCCTGGCGCATCCGTTCCCACACATCTTGCGGGGCAACAGGGCTAGGTTTTTCGCTGAGCCAGAGCGGCTCTTGAGGGATACGCTTGGTGATTTTAAGGCTGGCGCGTTCGGTTGGCTGTGCCGAATGATCCATGGATTGGCAGCCCGCGAGAATGGCGGATACCGCCACTGCGATGGCTTTGACCAAGCGCGTCAATGCGTCTGAATTGATGGAGTTACCTATAGATGACGACATTGGCTAGAAGATAGTTCAGGCAAAAATGTCGGGGGATTCTAGAAAGCAGGGGGGGCGCGGTCAACTGTTCAGAATTTTTGTGCCAACCGCGACCCGGTTTAGAACTTATCTTTCCAGCTGCGCAAGCTGGCAAAGACCGCACCGGGCGAGTCATTGTTGCGGGAGTTCCACTCGTCAGCTTTTTCTTTAACGGATGTTTCGTTGACCCGCAGGAAAGGATTTGTGAGCAATTCGAGGGCAATAGTTGATGGCAAACTGATGCGACCTTCTGCCCGCCATTCAGTGACTTGAGCGACCCTCGCCGCAATGTCCGGGTTGCTAGGTTCAACCGCCTGGGCGAAGCGCAGATTGCTCAACGTATATTCATGGGTGCAGTACACGCCGGTGTGGCCGGGCAGTGCGGCCAGCCGGCTCAGAGACCGGTGCATCTGTTCGGGTGTGCCCTCGAACAACCGGCCGCAACCTGCTGCAAACAAAGTGTCGCCACACAGTAATAAAGGCGCCGAGGGGTCAGCGTGGTAATAGGCAATGTGCCCAAGGGTGTGGCCGGGCACTAGAAGCACATCGAACTTCAGGCCCAGGATTTCGATTTGATCGTTGTCGTTGAGTGCCACTTGTCGGGCCGGGATGTCCTCGAGTGCCGGCCCCCAGACCTTCGCGTTAGTGTGCCCGTGGAGTTGAGCCACACCGCCCACATGGTCGAAGTGGTGATGGGTCACCAGAATGTCGCTTAAAGTCCAGTCCGGGTGCCTGGCCAGCCAGGCCAGTACAGGCGCGGCGTCACCCGGATCGACCACGGCACAACGTTTGTGAGTCGTGTCCTGTAACAACCAGATGTAGTTGTCGCTGAAGGCGGGCAGGGCGTCGATCTGTAACATGGTGCAATTCCCAAGTGCGAAACAATGGCGCATCTTAGGGTCTGTTGCCGCTTCATGGCGAGTCGCGATGAACTGCAACAGACCCGGGTCTTGTAATAGATAGATGGCGAGATGGAGGAGCAATGACCGATAAAGCATTGGCTCAGGCAGACCCTGAGTGGCTGGCGCTGATCAGTTCGGCGCGTGAATGGTTGTCCGGCCCCCTTGGACAAATGCTGCTTAACGACGAGCAGCGGGTACTCGAGGAGGAATTGGGGCGCTATTTCGGCGGCTATCTGGTGCATTACGGCCCAGGCGCAGACACCCCGCCCAAGGCACCGCAAGTGCAACGCAACGTCCGTCTCGGGGCTCCGCTGCCAGGGGTCGAGATCATTTGTGAAGAGCAGGCCTGGCCTTTATGTGAGCACGCTGCCGATGTCGTGGTATTGCAGCATGGCCTGGATTTCTGTCTGTCGCCCCACGGTCTGCTGCGAGAAGCCGCCAGTAGCGTGCGTCCCGGCGGGCATTTGTTGATTGTAGGTATCAACCCCTGGAGCAGTTGGGGATTGCGCCATGTTTTCGCCAAAGATGCTCTTGGAAAGGCCCGTTGCATCTCACCTTCGCGGGTGGCCGACTGGCTGAATCTGCTGGGCTTTGCGCTGGAGAAACGCCGCTTTGGGTGCTATCGTCCGCCGCTCGCCTCCAAAGCGTGGCAAAGCCGATTTTCTGGCTGGGAGCGCAAGGCCGGCAGCTGGCAATTGGCCGGCGGCGCCTTCTATGTATTGGTCGCGCGCAAAATGGTGGTGGGCTTGCGTCCCGTCAACCCGATGCGCAGAGAACCGATGGGCAAGCTGATTCCCTTGCAGATGGCCAAGGTCAATCGGCGTCACACTGAACCTTAATTAATGTCAGGCCGGGTTCACCCGGCCTCAGGTGCTGCTGATCCTTGATTGGCAGGCCAGGGCAGCCTTTTCTGGATAGTTTGTAATGAGCGATAGCGTTGAGATGTTCACCGATGGTGCCTGCAAGGGCAATCCTGGCCCGGGCGGCTGGGGTGCCTTGCTGGTCTGCCAGGGTGTTGAAAAAGAGCTGTGGGGCGGCGAGCCTGCTACCACCAACAATCGCATGGAGCTGATGGCTGCGATTCGTGGTCTTGAAGAACTCAAGCGTCCCTGTGAAGTGTTGCTGGTGACTGACTCGCAGTACGTGATGAAAGGCATCACCGAGTGGATGGTCAACTGGAAAAAACGTGGCTGGAAAACAGCCGCCAAAGAGCCGGTTAAAAATGCCGACCTGTGGAAGTTGCTCGATGAGCAAGTCAATCGTCACACCGTGAAATGGCAGTGGGTGCGCGGGCATATCGGCCATTACGGCAACGAACGTGCAGACCAGTTGGCCAATCGCGGGGTGGACGAAATGAGGGGCATCAAGCATGCGTAGTGTTGTACTCGATACTGAAACTACCGGTATGCCGGTTACCGATGGCCACCGGGTAATCGAGATCGGTTGCGTCGAGTTGATGGGCCGCCGTCTGACCGGTCGGCATTTTCACGTGTATCTGCAACCTGATCGTGAGAGTGACGAGGGCGCAATTGGCGTTCACGGCATTACCAACGAGTTTCTGGTGGGCAAGCCCCGCTTTGCAGAAGTCGCTGATGAGTTTTTTGACTTCATCAAAGGCGCGCAACTGATCATTCATAACGCCGCGTTTGACGTCGGCTTTCTGAATAATGAATTTGCCCTGATCGGGCAGACCGACCGCGCCGACATTACCCGCCACTGCACCATCCTCGATACCCTGGCGATGGCGCGAGCGCGTCACCCGGGGCAACGCAATAGCCTGGATGCCTTGTGCAAACGCTATGGCGTCGACAACTCGGGTCGCGAACTGCACGGCGCACTGCTCGACTCCGAGATTCTGGCAGACGTTTACCTGACCATGACCGGTGGCCAGACAAGCCTGTCGCTGGCCGGTAATGCATCTGACGGCAATGGTTCCGGCGAAGGCTCAGGCAATCAGGCCAGCGAAATCCGCCGTTTATCAGCGGACCGCCAGCCAGGACGGATTATTCGTGCAAGTGAAAGCGACCTCGCCGAGCATGCGGCGCGGCTTGAAGCTATTGCCAAATCCGCAGGTGGGCCTTCGTTGTGGACCCAGCTCCTCGAAGCCAAAGGACAGACCCTGCAATAGTTCAGATTGACGCCGGGGATATTGCCCGCGAAGAAGGATTTTTCATGTACCTGGTTATGAATCCAAAGGACCCGGAAGTCTCTGTGCGTTTGGCTGATGACGGTTTTGCTCCCTACGTGTGGGGCACTGATTTCAGCTTTGAAGTGAATGCCTATGCCCGTGCCGACCTGCATAAAAAGGTCGAGCACTGGCCTTTGGATATGGTCACGCCGTACCGCAAATGCTACGGGATCGACCCGGACGAATTCGCAAGCTATCTGGGCGCGCCTGATAGCGCGATCTTCATGGCGTATCTGGACAAACAGCCGGTCGGACATGTTGTGGTCAGCACCAACTGGAATGGTTTTGCCCACGTGGATGAGCTGGCTGTCGCCGCTGGTGCCCGTCGCCATGGGGTGGCCAAGTCATTACTGGACGTGGTCAAGTTCTGGAGCCTGAAGAAAAATCTGCCGGGCATCATGCTCGAAACCCAGAACAACAACATCGGCGCCTGCCGGCTGTATGAACGTTGCGGGTATCAGGTGGGGGGGATCGATCATCTGCGTTATCGCGGGATTGACCCGCAGACCAGCGAGGTGGCGATTTTCTGGTACCTGTTGTTTGAAAACCGCTGCTGAGGTTGCAGGAGCCGGCGATGCTGTCGCGACTAACCCCGCTCCTGCAGGCAACCTACAGCGCCATCACACCCTGATCAGCCAGTAAGGCCTCGGCCTTGTGCCGCACGATATCGAACAACGCCTGAAACGCGGGGCCCGGCTGCGAGTCCTTGCGTGTCAGCGCATACAGCGTCACAGCGATCGCAGGCGAGAGTGGACACACATCCAGCCCGCCGGCTTTGGCGCCCGCGGCTGTAAACGGGTCGACCAGCGCCAGCCCTTCGCCAGCCTCCACCATGCTGCGCATCATCTGATAATTCTGAACCTGAATCTGCACCACGGGTGCCGGACGCAAGGCTTGCAGCTTGCTGTCCAGTACGCGGCTCAGCGGGTCGTGGTGTTGCAGCCCAATCATTGCCTGGCCAGCCAGATCTTGCAGGCCTATGTACTTTTGCTTGGGAGCCAACCAGCCGTGGGGCGCCAGCAACTGCACTTTGCCTTGCGTCAGCTTGAGGCATTCGATGCCCGGCTGTTCTGCCGGATGCAGGCTGAAGCCGACATCACACTCCTCCATTAATAAGCGGCGAGCGATCTCGGCGCAGGGCGCGCTGCTCAGGCTCGTGGGTGTATCGGCAAAACGGCGTCTGAGTAACGCAATGCTGAAGGGCAGCAGGGTCTGGGCCAGTGTTTCGCTACAGGCCACGCGCATTACAGGCTCCTGATGCTGGCGCAAGGAGTCGGCACACCGGCGCAGCGGCTCGAAGTCCAGATACAGCTGATTGGCGAGAGGTTGCAGCAGAAGGGTTTCGCGGCTGGCTTGCAAGCGTCCGCGTACGCTGGCAAACAACATGAAACCGAGCTGTTGCTCGGCGTCATGCAGCGTGGAACTGAGAGTGGCCACTGGCAATTGCAACAACTCGCCAGCATGCTCGAGACTGCCTGTTTGCAAGATGGCCTGAATCACTTCGATATGGCGTAAGCGCATGCGTGAAGTCCATGTTCAGCGGATGAGGTTTCAGCGTTGTGAAGCCTGACCCAAGTCTCATCCTGTGACTTCAGCGGTATGCCGAGTGCAGCAGGTTATGCAGGGATTACCGGGACTACAGGTGCGACATATTCAGTTTCGCGAATCAGAATGACGCCCGACTGCACCAGCTCGAAGTTGTCGTCATCAGTCTTTTTGACGCGATCGCCAATGGCCAGTTTGTAGGTTGTTACGGGCTGGTCGCCTGTTGCATCTAAATTTTCAAACTCATGCACGGAATAGACACGACCTTCCGCGTCCCTTGCATGAAATTGCCCAACGAGAACTGCAGCCATTTGTAGAGAACCTCTGGAGATAAACACCCAATTTGCGGTTCTGTAGACCGTTGATCAGTAGGGGAAGTTTAACGATTTGGAAAAAATAGTCCGGCTACTTTACAGGCTTGCAAGCCGATAGGGTGAACCGGGGTGCAAGAAAGGCCTCCGATCATCTATAACTAGTCTTCCTATCGCCAAACACTCGGGGTTTTTTATGAGCAAGGTCTACAACGTGGCAGTGTTGGTCGGCAGTTTGAGGAAGGACTCCCTGAATCGAAAGGTGGCCCTGGCACTCGCAGAACTGGCTCCCGCGCACTTGAAGCTGAACATTGTCGAGATTGGCGAACTGGCGCTGTACAGCGAAGACATTGATGTGACACCGCCTCCTGCGCCCTACACCACTTTTCGCGATCTGATCCGCCCGGCCGATGCCGTATTGTTTGTCACCCCGGAGTACAACCGCTCGGTACCTGGCGTATTGAAAAACGCCATTGACGTCGGATCCCGACCTTATGGCCAAAGCGTCTTCAATGCCAAGCCTGGAGCCGTGATCAGCGTCTCGCCGGGGGCGATCGGTGGCTTCGGGGCCAACCATCATTTGCGCCAATCGCTGGTGTTTCTCAATGTCCCGTGCATGCAACAGCCCGAAGCCTATCTGGGCGGCGCAGGCGATGCGTTTGATGCGTCCGGCAAGCTGTCCGAGAAAACCCGGCCGTTTTTGCAGAAGTTCATCGACGAATTTGCCAAGTGGGTCGAACAGCATCACAAGGCCTGAAGCTTGAGGCGTTGATCCCAAACAAAACGCGGCAGACCTGATCACAGGCTGCCGCGTTTTGTTTGTACGGACTCAGCTGCTTTGTGGCATCTCGCCATTGGCCAGGCGTTTGTTGATATCGGCAATCACGTCCGGCAGATCAGTGATGGTGTCGATCATGTAGTGCGGGCGTGAGCCTTCGAACAAGGTGTGAATGCGTTGGCGCTCGGTGGCCAGGGTGTGTGGGTCCAGTGCCTGGTACTGCTCGTAGGTCAGGCCCAGCGCGTTACCGGAGCACAGCAGCGCCACCGTCCACATTCCGGCGCGACGACCTTCGAGAATCCCCGGTACGGTATCGTCGATCTTTACGCAGGCGCCCACATCATCAATGCCCAGCGCAATGACATTGGCCAGTGCCTGGGCTGGCCAGGGGCGACCGTTAGGAACTTCGTCGGTGGCAATTACGTGATCGGCGATGTAGCCATTGGTGGCTGCCAGTTCGACCACCTTGGCCATGACTTGCGCCGGATAGCCCGAGCATGAACCGATTTTAATCCCTTGCTCGCGCAGCCCGTTAATTGTTTCCAGGGCGCCCGGTATCAGTGCCGAGTGGTCAGCGATCTTTTCAATTTGCAGTGGCATGAAGCGCTCATAAATCGCGGTCACATCCTCGTCGGTCGGGGTACGGCCAAACACTTTTTTGTACCGCTCAGCGACCTGAGGCTGATCGCACAGGGTGCGGATGTGATCCCACTTGCCCATTCCCATCGGCCCGCGGGCTTCTTCGATGGACACCTGGACGTCGAACTCGCCGAAGGCTTCAACAAAAATCTGCGTAGGCGCGAATGAGCCGAAGTCGACCACGGTGCCAGCCCAGTCGAAAATGGCTGCCTGAAGTTTGCTTGGGTTGGTGTAGTTCATGTCAGTAATTCCTGTATGAGCAGCCGAGGCCGCACGCAATAATTCGGGGTTTTTTGAGCGTTGCGAACTTCAGATTTCAAGCACTTCCATTTCCTCAAGTACCTGGGCCACAGCATTGACGGCGGCTCGCATTTCGGCCTGGTTGACGTGGCCGATGCAGCCCACGCGGAAGGTTTCAACCTGGGTCAATTTGCCCGGATAGAGGATGAAACCCTTGGCCTTGACGCGCTCGTAGAACGCCTTGAACTGATAGCGCGGGTCTTTGGGTGCGTGGAAAGTGACGATGATCGGCGCCTGGATCGCCTCTGGCAGGAAGCTGCGAATGCCCAGTGCGGCCATGCCGTCGAGCAGCGTCTGGCAGTTGTCCGCGTAGCGCCGGTGACGTGCAGGCAAGCCACCTTCTTCGTTGTATTGCAGCAGGGCTTCATGCAACGCGGCGACTACATGGGTCGGCGGGGTGAACCGCCATTGTCCGGTCCTGGCCATGTAGGCGTGCTGGTCCTGCAGGTCCATGGCCAGCGAGTGAGAGTTGCCTGCGGCAGCGGCCAGTGACTCTTTACGGGTGAAGACGAAGCCCATGCCCGGGACGCCTTCCAGGCACTTGCCCGAGGCCGCGATCAGCGCATCAAAGGGCACCTTTTGTGCATCGACCGCCAGGGCGCCGAAAGAACTCATGGCGTCGATAATCAGACGCTTGCCATGCCGGGCAATCACGTCGGCAATTTCCGCTAGCGGGTTAAGAATCCCGGTGCTGGTTTCACAGTGAATCAAGGCCACATGGGTGATGCCCGGGTCGGCGAGCAGCAGGCGTTCAACGTCAGCGGCAGTAGTGGGCTGGTCTTCGGCGGTTTCGAACGTGCTGAAACGCCGGCCCAGGACTTCACAGATTTTTGCCAGGCGTTTGCCATATGCGCCATTAATCAGTACCAACACGTTGCCATCGCGTGGCACCAGGGTGCCGATGGCGGCTTCGACGGCGAAGGTGCCGCTGCCTTGCAAGGGCACGCAGTAATGACTGTCGGCGCCGTTGACGATGGCCAGCAGTTGCTCACAGAGGCTGGCGGTCAGCTGGTTGAAGCTGTCATCCCATGAGCCCCAGTCGACCATCATTGCCTGGCGGGTGCGCGCCGAGGTGGTCAACGGGCCAGGGGTCAGCAGGATCGGCGCGACAGTACTCATTCTGGTTTCCTCACAAGCTTGGGGATGGCTACTGGATACACGGCATAAGTTGCAGTTTGAGTTGATATCAATCAAATTGTTTATTGTTATGCCAGCCATCAGCGAGACTTATGTCTATGAATTTGTTTCAACTCCGTGCGTTTGACGCCGTGGCGCGAGAAGGCAGTTTTACCCGGGCAGCGGCCCGCCTGTTCATCAGCCAGCCAGCAGTGACCGGGCATATCAAGACCCTCGAAGAGCACTACCAGATTACTTTGCTGCGGCGCACGGCACGGCGTGTGGAGCTGACGGAAGAGGGGATCAGACTGGCTGCCATCACCCGTGCCATGTTTGGCCTGGTGGATGAAGCGCAGGTCATGCTGGAGGCCAATCGCCAGTTGCTCACGGGACGGCTTGAAGTGGCTGCGGACGGCCCGCACATGGTGATGCCGATGCTGGCAAGCCTGCGTGCGCGTTACCCCGGGGTAACCGTCAACTTGCGCCTGGGTAATGCTCAGGAGACCCTGGCTGCCCTGCTTTCAGAGCATGCCGATGTGGCGGTGCTGACCGAGGTCGAGCCGCGTAAAGGGCTGGCGTTGCGCGCACTCACCGAATCACGGATTTGCGCCTTGGTGCCCCTTGAACATCCTTGGCTGGCGCTGGCGGATGGTATCGATATTTCGCAGTTGAACCAGGTGATCATGGTGTTGCGCGAGCCCACCTCAATCACTCGGCGCACCTTTGATGATGCGTGCGAGAGCGCTGGTGTAACTCCGCGGGTATTACTGGAACTGGACAGCCGCGAGGCAGTGACCGAAGCCGTGGCTGCGCAATTGGGCGTAGGCATTGTGTCGTCGGTAGAAGTCAGCCATGACCCCCGGGTGCGAGCGGTGCCGATCAACGGTGCGGGGCTGGTCAACCGGCACATGCTCGGCTGCCTGGAGCGGCGCGCCGGGTTGCGGCTGATCAAGGCGTTTATGGAGCTGGCCCCGGCATTTGAAACGGTCTGACACCTTGTGGGAGATCCTTTGATTGAGGGGAACTGACACTCAGAATCTGGCTTTACCCTCGCTGTCCGACTGCTGCAGGAGCGAGCTTTTTATTGAGCGCATATTGATTACCGAGTGAACGCAATATTTTTGAGAAGCTCGCGAGCAAGCTCGCTCCTACAGGGGGTTTTGTTATTTTCCGTGGGGATTTGCAAGGGCTTACAAACTCTCCCGCACAATATCCAGAAAAGTCTCCACCACCCGCCGGGAGCTTTGTTCCTGCAGGCAGACCAGGGTTTCGGTCAGGCGCCGCGTACAGTCGGTGATGGGCAGGGCGATCACCCGCGAGTCAGAACCAAACTCTGCTGCTGACACCACCCCCACTCCAATACCGACCACCACCGCCTCACGCGCGGCTTCGCGGCCTTCGACTTGAATCGCGGCCCGCATCCGCAGGCCTGCCTGATTCATTTCCTCTTCCAGGGTCTGGCGGGTTACAGAGCCAACTTCGCGCAACACCAGCGGCGTGTCTTCCAGATCTGCCAGGCATATGGAACTGCGACTGGCCCACGGATGGGAGCGGGCCACAAACGCCACCATTGGGTCACTGCGCAATCGCAGGCTAAGCAGCCTCTGGTCATTGACGTCGCGCCCCAGCAGCGCCAGGTCGGCCTGATAGTTGAACAGCCGGGCCAGAGATTCGTCGGTGTTACCGGTTTCGATTTTTACCGTGATCCCGGGGTAGCGTTCGCAGAAGCGGGCAATTTGCGGCAGTACATGCACGGGGGCATCTACGGCCAGCACCAGGCTGCCGGTTTGCAAAGCCTGGGAGTCCTCCAGCAATTCCTGGGCTTCGGCCTGCACCACAAACAGGCGCTGGGTGATGCTCAGCAAACGCTCCCCCAGGTCGGTCAGGCGCACCGAGCGTTTATTGCGGTGGAACAGCAAAACCCCGAAGCGATCTTCGAGTTTTCGCACCTGATCCGAAATGGCTGGCTGACTTAAATACAGCCGCTCGGCAGCCCGGGTGAAGCTGCCGTGGACGGCAACCGCATGAAAGGCTTTCAACTGCGCATGGGAAACCGGCATCGGGTTATCTCTTACAAGCTGAGCTTATGAGTGAAATACGATAAATCGATTTTACCTATTAGTCAGTAATTGCTTTGATCGATCCCGCCCGGCGTTATGTCCTCGATAGCACCGGGTTGTGACACGACCGGTGCGATTCTCAAGCCCGCTAAAAACGGGATCGCCACGGTTTGTCTGATTGATGCCGTCCATGTCTGAAGGCGGTATTGAAGTGCTCAACACAATAAAAAAACAGGCGAGATTTTTTTGATTCTGCCGGCACATCCACCTCTGAGGTCAGACCCGAAATGAACAAGTCCATTGGCACCATCAAGCGTTGGCGCGTGCAGGTTTTTGCCATCACTTGGCTGGCCTACGCGGCCTTCTACTTCACCCGTAAAGCGTTCTCGGTTGCAAAACTGGGCATAGCTGAAGACCCCAACTTCCATCTGGATAAGATGGCAATGGCCAATCTCGATGCTGTGTACCTTGCGGCCTACGCGATCGGGCAGTTTACCTGGGGCATCCTCGCTGACCGTTATGGGCCGCGAGTGGTAGTGATGGGCGGTTTGATCATTTCAGCGTTGGCCGCGTTGATGATGGGCACTTTTGCCACCTTGCCGATATTCGCCACCTGCATGCTGATCCAGGGGCTGGCGCAATCCACGGGCTGGGCGGCACTGTGCAAGAACATCGGCAGTTTTTTTCCGGCAGAGCAGCGTGGTCGGGTGCTGGGGCTGTGGAGTTCGAGTTACGCCTTTGGCGGGTTGGTAGCGTCGCCGTTTGCCGGTTGGTGGGCCTACACCTTGATGGGCACGTGGCACGCGGCATTTATTTCAAGCGCAGCAGTGGTGGCGGTGGCTGCGGTGCTGTTTTTTATCTTCCAGCGCAACAAGCCCGAAGATGTCGGTTTGCCAACGGTCGAGCCCGAACCCCGGATGACGGCTGAAGAACAGGCCGCCGAAAAACGCCTCAGCCTTTGGGCTCCACTGCGCGAAATCATGCGCAATCGAACGGTCCTGACCCTGGGTCTTGCGTACTTCATGCTCAAGCCGGCGCGGTACGCGATTCTGCTGTGGGGGCCGGTGATTGTCTTCGAGCAGATGCCCCAAGTGGGCAAGGTCGGCGCGGCGATTATTCCCACGGCGTTTGAGCTGGCCGGTTTGCTGGGGCCGGTCCTGATTGGTCTGGCCTCAGACAAAATCTTCGGTGCCCGGCGTATGCCCGCCTGCATATTGAGTCTGCTGGCGCTGACCATTTCTCTGGCGTTCTTTATGGGGGCTTTGCAGTCCGGCAGCGTGCTGTTGGTGGTTGCCCTCTTGTTTGTGATGGGGCTGACCCTGTACGGACCGGATTCGATGATCTGTGGCGCCGCAGCGATTGACTTTGGCACGGCCAAAGCCGGTGCCACGGCGGCGGGTTTTGTAAACGGCTGCGGTTCGGTCGGGGCGGTGCTGGGTGGTCTGCTGCCGGGCTATTTCGATACGGTCACCGTGTTTATCGTCTTTGCCGTCTGCGCACTCTTTAGTGCGCTGGTGCTGGTCCCGCACTGGAACAGCCGTCCTGACGGGTACAAACGCGAATGTGCCTTCGTGCCCAACCATCCGTTGTTGATCAAGCCTTTTCGTACCTGAGTGGGAGAACTATCCATGCGACCTTTTTGGCTGGAACAGGCGCTTGCCCTGGAACATGTCGAGCCTTGTGAAGCATTGACGGGTGAGGCCCGTGCCCATGTCTGCATCGTGGGCGGCGGTTATACCGGGCTGTGGACGGCCATCATGCTCAAGGAGCAGAACCCGGAGCTGGACGTGTTGCTGATTGAGGCCGATATCTGCGGAGCGGGGGCCAGCGGGCGCAATGGGGGCTGCGCACTGTCGTGGTCGGCCAAGTATTTCACCCTTGAGCGTCTGTTCGGGGTGGAGGAGGCGGTGCGGCTGGTGAAAGCCTCGGAGCAGAGCATCTATGCGATAGGCGCGTTTTGCGAAAAGTATGGGGTAGATGCCGATTACCGGCTGGATGGCACGCTCTACACCGCCACCAATCAGGCCCAGGTCGGCTCGACCGACGGGGTGATTGCCGCGCTGGAGCGCCAGTCCATAAACTCCTTCAGCAAGCTGGCGGTGGATGAAGTGCAGCGTCGTGCCGGCTCGGCCCAACATGCCGAGGGCTGGTTCTCTCCGGCCGCTGCCAGTGTGCAGCCGGGCAAACTGGTGCGCGGTTTGCGTCGGGTCGCTTTGCAGTTGGGGGTCCGGATTCATGAAAACACCCCCATGGTCGGCCTGGAAGAAGGTTCCCCGGCCCTGATCCGGACCCCGACCGGCAGTATTCGCGCCGACCGTGTGGTACTGGCGATGAACGCCTGGATGGCCAGGGCGTTCCCGCAGTTCTCCCGCAGTGTGGCGATTGTGTCCAGCGACATGCTGATTACCGAGCCGCGCCCGGATTTACTGCAAGAGATCGGCCTTACCAGTGGCGTGACGGTGCTGGATTCGCGAATTTTTGTGCACTACTACCACAACACCCCGGACGGTCGAATCATGCTGGGCAAGGGCGGTAATACCTTTGCCTATGGCGGGCGCATGCTGCCGGTGTTTGATCAGCCTTCGCCCTATGCCGGGTCGCTGCAAAAAAGTTTGCAGCAGTTTTTTCCGGCGTTTGCCGGTGTGGGTATCGAGGCCACCTGGAACGGGCCGTCGGACCGCTCAGTGACCGGCTTGCCGTTTTTCGGGCAGATGAGCAGCCATGGCAATGTGTTCTACGGTTTTGGCTACTCGGGAAGCGGTGTGGGCCCCTGTCATATGGGCGGGCAGATTTTGGCGTCGCTGGTCCAGGGCCACGCCAACGACTGGACGCGCTCGCCGCTGGTCAACGGCCCGCTGGGTTACTTCCCGCCCGAGCCGATTCGCTATTTGGGCTCGTTGATGGTGCGCAATGCCATTCGCCGCAAGGAGCGGGCAGAGGATCACGGGCGCAGGCCAAGGCATCTGGACGTGCGTTTGGCCAAATTTGCCGCCGCGGCGGGCAAGGCGGACAAGGGCTGAGGGCAGACCGATTGGATTTTTTGGTCGATTGACGACTTCTGGCCGTATAAACTTGCGCCCATTCGACGGCCTACCCGCCGCGACACAGCAGATTGAGAGAGTGAGTAATGGGCGCACAGTGGAAGGTTAAACACAAAGCGGACGCCGCCAACAGCCGCGGCAAGATTTTTGGCAAGCTGGCCAAGGAACTGACGGTCGCTGCCCGTAATGGCGCGGACCCGGACATGAATTCGCATCTGCGTCTGGTGTATGAGCAAGCCAAAAAGGCCTCGATGCCGGCGGACACGATCAAGCGCGCCATCAACAAAGGCGCCGGTATCGGTACTGAGGCGGTGCAATATCACCGCGTCACGTACGAAGGTTTTGCGCCGCATCAGGTACCACTGATCATCGAATGCCTGACTGACAACATTAACCGCACGGTGGCTGAAATCCGTGTGGCCTTCCGCAAGGGCCAATTGGGCGCCTCGGGTTCGGTGGCGTGGGACTTCAACCATGTCGGCATGATCGAAGCCAAACCGGACACCCCGGATGCCGATCCTGAAATGGCGGCGATTGAAGCCGGTGCCCAGGACTTTGAGGAAGGTGAAGAGGAAGGCACTACGCTGTTCATCACTGAACCGACGGACCTCGATGCCGTACAAAAAGCCCTGCCGGAGCACGGTTTCACCGTGTTGTCGGCCAAGCTGGGCTATCAGCCGAAAAACCCGGTCAGCGGTTTGACCGACGAGCAGATGGCTGAAGTTCAAGAGTTCCTGGCAAAGCTGGAAGAGCAGGACGACGTACAAGAGATGTTTGTGGCGTTGGCTTAATTCCGTGTAGCCACTGGCGCAGGCTGCGATAAGGACCGCAGGGCCTTCACAAACGTGAGGGCCACTGTGCCCCATTGCAGCCAGCGCCGGCGGCTACAACATCAGGCATTTATCCCAGTGCCCGGGTGATGTCGACAAAGGCTGGCCGTGCCAGTACATCAGGCTGTATGCAGCGCTGCTGTAAGTCTTGCAGCCGATCTCGCTGTTGATCGCTCAACCCCGAGTCGATCCGCTCCAGCAATTCCCCCAACAAGATCCCGAACGCACGCACTTCAATGCGCTGCAAGGCGCGGGTGTGCGGGCTGTCGTCAATGGCGTGAAAGCACGCGGCGCCAAAGTCGCCCAGCAGGCAGTCCCCTTGGGCATTGAACAAAATATTGTGCGCGTATAAATCACCATGACAGATGCCCTGCGCATGCAAATGACCGGCTGCCGAAGCCACGCCGCGGGCAATGCGTAATGCGCTGTCGGCGCTAAAGCGGGTAGTTGCGGCATACACGTCACGGCTGCAGGTGTCGAAGCTTGGCAGCGCGGCGAGATTGGCGAATGACGGGTCGATCAACTCCATCACCAGCCCCGCAGTGTTGTCAGGATGGCCCGTGACACGGCCCAGCACTTTGATCAGGTTTGGATGCTGGCCGGCTGCAATGCAGGCGTTCATTTCATTGAGTGGCGAGCCATCGCTGGTGATGCTGCCTTTGTAGAGTTTGACGGCAACGGATCTGCTTGCCTGCCCGGGTGCACTCCACTGTGCTCTGGAGATAATGCCGGATGCCCCTTCGCCCAGTTTTTGCTCAAGCTCAAGTTGCGACCAGTCGATGTCCGGCGTGTTGTCGGCTGGTAGATGAGCGCTGGCATCCTCTCGCAACGGATTGCCGGCATAGGCCAGCCAGCTCAGCCCGGGCAAGGTCAACAGCCAGTCGGGCACTTCATGCAATTGGTTGGTAGACAGACGAATCAGTTCCAGACGTTCGCAGTTAGCCAGGCTGGCGGGCAGTTGTTGCAGGCGATTACCTGCCAGCATCAGCTTTTGCAGCAGCGGTCGCTGACCCAATTCTTCGGGCATGTGCTCGATGCAGTTGTCGGTCAGTATCAGCCAGCGCAGTTGGGGGGGGAGTGAAGTGCCGGGTACTGACGCGATGCGGTTGGCTTTGAAGCCAATCATGCTCAACTGCGTGCACTGGCCCAGGCATTCGGGCAACTCGGTGAACCTGTTGTCCGAGCAAAACAGAATCCGTAAATGAGTCAGGCGATGTAGATCGTCGGGCAGGCTGCTCAGAGCGTTGCCGCTCAGATTGAGAATTTCCAGCGAGTCTGCCAGTTGAAAAATCTCGGTCGGGAACTCGGTCAGCCCACAGGACAGATCAAGACGTTTGTGGCCTGCCAATTGGCCAGCGCGCAGTTTTGCGAGGGTATCCATAAACAGGCTTAGAGTTCTCGTGAAAATCGACAGGAAGTGGCAGCAGCGAGGAAGCTTTACCTCGTGCCGCCGCTTATTCGGGGTTTAGCGCAACTCGCGAACCATGTCCGACAAGGTGCTCAACACACTTTTGCCCAGTTGCATGGAGCGTTTTCCATCCCAGCCGGTTTGTGGGGCAGGAGCGTCATTGTTGTCCTTGAACGGCATCTCAAGGGTCAGCGACAGGCAGTCAAAGCGTTGTCCGACGCTGTTGCAGGCCAGGGTCATATTGGCCTGGCCGGGTTCATCGCGGGTATAGCCATGGGTGGTCTGGAAGTCTCGCGTCAGGTTGCTGAGATGGTTGCGAAAACGCTCTTCCAGAGTGGCCAGGCGTTCGGTGTAACCCGGATTGCCTTCGCAGCCTGCAGTGAACACATAAGGGATTTCTTCGTCCCCGTGAATATCCAGAAACAGGTCCACGCCGTAGTGAGTCATTTGTTCAAGCGCAAAGAACACTTCAGGGCTGACATTGGGGTCGGTGTTTTGCCAGGCGCGGTTCAGGTCCTGGCCGTTGGCGTTGGTCCGCAAGTGGCCGTGGTACGCGCCGTCGGGATTCATGTTGGGGATCAGGTAAAGGTCGGCGAAGTCCAGCAATTTGCGCAGTTGCGGGTCGCTGCCTTGTTCCAGACGCTCGAGGACCCCTTGCATGAACCATTCGGCCATGTGCTCACCGGGGTGCTGCTGGGCGATGATCCAGATTTTGCGCTTGTGGCTGGCGCCATTGCCTTTGCGCAAAAGCTGAATGTCGCGGCCTTCAACACTTTTGCCGACTGCCAGCAATTCGCAGCCCGACCATTGGAGGGCATTCTTGATCAATTGATCATGACGCTCGCGGCTATAGGGTTCGAAATAAGCAAACCAGATGTGTGGGTGTTCGGCCTGCACGCTGAAATTCAACGATTTGCCGTCGAATTCAGTAGGTACCCGGAACCAGGTTTCGTGGTCATAAGACGCCACGGCCTGGTAGCCATCCCACGCTTTGTTGTAGGAGGACTGGCTGGCGTTGCTCAACTGAAAATGATGGGTCTGGCCAGGTGTCAGGCCTTCGGCCTTGAAGTGGAACCACTGAAAGTGCGGGCTGCGGGTATCGGGTTTGATCGCAAGCTTGACGTGCAAAGGGTCACTGGCATCCAGCACCTGGATATTGCCGCTGTCAAAGTCACTGCTGATGCGGAGTGAAGAGGGCGCCACGGTCATCGTCAAAGTCCCGGAATCTGATAATTGTGGGCGTTACTTTACCTCGCAATGGCGCCGGGCCAATACGGAATTTTGGAGGACGGGGAGGGGGAAACTGAAGGGGGGGGGGCGTCATCCTTGACGCCGCGCAAGAATAGTGTATTTGCGAGTGATTCTCAAGTGCTAAATTGCCATTACGGCCATCGCCCAGGGACTTCAGGCTTCCGTTCGTCGATGTTCTTTTGCTATCATCGCCCGCATCGTAGCGGCCACTGAAAAAAACCGGTCGCACACCAGACTTCATTAGCCTGAAGCACGCAGAGCCAGATAACTGGCCGCAAAAAAAAGACCCGGCCATAAGCCGGGTCAAATAACCGTGATTAGCCTGATGAGGAGCTAATTCAAAAGACCGACCTAAGGTCCCTTGAATTATCGACTGATCTCGCGACCAGCTGCATGCAATAATAATCATTCCTATTTGCAAGTCAAATTATTTTCCTCGCTTTCCCTGGATTATTTATCCATTCCTCGCTGAACCCCTCTATCTCGTGGCCTCACGGCCAGACAGTTTTCAGTCCAGCAACAACTCGGTGGTGCGTTTGACCTCGCTCATGGCGATATTTGAATGCGCTTCCTGGACATGTGGCTTCTGCAATAAGTGGTCGCGCAAAAAACGCTCGTAACTGTCGATGTCGTGGGTCACGACTTTGAGCAGGTAATCCATATCGCCGGCCATGGTGTAGCACTCGATCACTTCGGGGTAGTCAGTGATGGCTTCCTCAAACTCCGTCAGATGTCGTCGCCCGTGGCCTGAAAGGCGCACATTGACGAACACCACCACGTTGAGCCCCAGCTTTTTCGGATTGAGCAGGGCGACCTTGCGCTCGATCAGCCCCTCCTCCTGTAAGCGATGAATACGCCGCCAGCAGGGCGATTGCGATAACTCAACGTGCTCCGCCACTTCGGCAGCCGAGAGGTCGGCATTGTGCTGCAGCAAGCGAAGAATCTTGCGGTCGATAGCGCTTAATTTGATCTGCATGAATTGTGCTGATTTCTTATTGTTTTCGAATGATGAATGCAGACTAGCAGAACATTTCCTTCAATTTAGAAAGAAAAATCCTAAGCAAAACCTTCACTCTTTTGCTTCGCACTGTGCGTCGGGTCAGATCCTGACTTTCCGGTCTGGCTTGCTTCCAAGGCTAAAAACAAGAGAGAAATGAAATGCCGATTTTTACTCACCCAGAATTTGATCAGCACGAACAAGTCCAGTTCTGTCACGACAAAGCCACCGGGCTCAAGGCCATCATTGCAGTACACAACACGCGTTTGGGCCCGGCTCTGGGTGGGTGCCGCATGTGGCCCTATGCCGATGAGCAGCAGGCCTTGAACGATGTACTGCGCTTGTCCCGTGGCATGACTTACAAATCGGCGCTGGCCGGGTTGCCCTTGGGCGGGGGCAAGGCGGTGATCATTGCTGATCCGCGTAAAGACAAGAGCCCGGCGTTGTTTCAGGCCATGGGAGCGTTTGTCGAGAGTTTGGGCGGGCGTTACATCACGGCCGCAGATTCGGGTACCGGGGTCGCCGAAATGGCTTTGATGGGCCAACGCACTCGCCACGTGGTGGGCGCAGGTACCCGCGAACAGCTGGGAGGGGGGATTCGCAGCGGAGATCCGTCCCCTGCAACGGCCCTTGGGGTGTTTATCGGCCTGCGTGAAGCGGTCTTGCAACGGCTGGGTCGTGCCGATCTGACAGGCTTGCGAGTGGCGGTCCAGGGCCTGGGGCAAGTGGGTTTCAACCTTGCGCAGCAGTTAAGGGCTGCGGGTGCCGAGCTCTGGGTACACGACATCCAGGAGGCTAACGTGCGTCGTGCAGTCGATGAGCTGGGTGCTCACGCAGTGGGTGCTCAAGACATTTACGGGCTGGACGTTGATGTGTTCTCGCCGTGTGCGATGGGCGCCATCATCAACGACGAAACGCTGCAGTTGCTGCAGGCCCCCGTGATTGCCGGTGCCGCCAATAACCAGTTGGCCAAAGCCTCTCATGCCGATGTGTTGTGGCGACGCGGTTGCCTGCATGCGCCGGACTACGCGATCAATGCGGGTGGCATTATTGATGTGTCCTACGAGTACACCGGGGGTTCGCCTGAACAGGTACGTCGGCACGTCGAAGGCATTGGTGACACCTTGCGTCAGATCTTCCTGCGAGCCAAAGCTGAGGATCGCAACACTACTGATATTGCCGACAGCCTCGCTCAGGAGCGCCTGAACGCATGATTGAAAGGCGTTGGCTCACAGGGTCTGTTGTGTAGTCGTGTTGCGCCGCCAGCACGATCAAATCTCAACCGATCCAGGTGAATCAGCCAGCGCCTTTTGGCCTTTCAGCGCACAGACACTTGCTGAACATCCAGCGCTTTGTCCAGCAGCATCTTGGCTGACTCGGCAAAGTGCGCCACGCTCAGGAACAGGTCGCGAGGAGAGCCCTGCTGGCTCTCGGCTGCGCCATTCGCGGTAGCAATCGCACACCGCAGATAATCCGATGCATTGACCATGGCTTCTTCCTGGCTCAGATCGCTGCGCACGATGAACAGTTTTTTCTCGAAGAACTGCTGAGAAACAGCTGGTTTCAAATAATAGTCGAGCGCCCGCTGGGTAGCGGCGCTGTCCTTCAAGGCTTCGAGCTCAATATCCGCCTCGGTTTGCGGGGTTATTTTTGTGATAGGAGTCATGATTTGCCTGCGTTCTAAGATTAATCGAATCAGCCATCAGCAGATTAGTACATAAGGTATTTTTGGAATTGATATAAATAATACCGAATGTGTATTGTTGGCTCGAATTCAATCCGTATTGTTCGGCTGATGGATAAATGGATCGCTTTAGTCAGAACCAAATTGCGCGAGCTCAAGCTCACCCAAGAAAAACTAGCCGAACGCGTCGGGGCATCTCAGGGCGGTGTGGGTCATTGGCTCAATAAACGCCGTCAACCCGACCTGCCAACGATGAACAAGGTGCTGCACGCCCTCGGGCTGGAGCACCTTGAAGTTGCCCTGGTGATTCGCGATCGCAGTGCTGCAAACGAGGACACGTCGGCGGACGACTATGCCTTCGATATCACGTCTGCGTTTCGATACCCGGTCGGTAACTGGGTGACGGCAGGGCAGGTCAACGAGCAGGCGCAAGAGACGGGCTATGAACGCGGCGAGGCGTTCGAGGTCAGTGACCATTACGCCAAAGGTGCAGCGTTCTGGTTGCAAGTGAGGGGCGATGCAATGACCGCTCCGATAGGTATCAGCGTTGCACAAGGGATGATGATTCTGGTCGACCCCGACATTGAACCCGAACCCGGAAAAATGGTGGTGGCCCGAACCCCGGGCTCGGAAGAAGCCACGTTTCGCCAGTTGATGGAGGAGAGCGGTCAGCTCTACCTCAAGCCTTTGAACCCGACATATCCCAAGACAGTGTTTGATGAGCACTGCCGGATTATCGGAGTGGTAGTGCAGGCTACTACCAAGCTCTAGGGGCAGTGGCCGGGTTGTTGCGGGCCGGAATAAAAAAGCGGACCTTTTACAGAGGTCCGCTTTTTTTGGGCGCTGCGTTTACGTCAGTTCAACCAGCACCGTGCCTTCGCTGACCATTTCACCTTCCTGGCAAAACAGCGCTTTCACCACGCCATCGTGAGGTGCGCGCAGGCTGTGCTCCATTTTCATCGCCTCCAGTACTACCAACTGGGTGCCGGCTTCGACCTTTTGCCCGGCCTCAACCAGTATTCGCACAATGCTGCCGTTCATGGGGGCGTTCAAGCCACCCTGCGGGGCATGGCTGGCGCCTGCCGCGGCAATCGGGTCATAGGCCTTGATGCTGTGCAGCTCGCCCTCCCAGCGCAGATACAGCGTATCGTCGCGACGAATTGCCAGATGCTGGCGACGCACGCCGTTGTGTTCAATCTGCAACTGTTCCTCATGAAGGACCGCTGACGGCGCGTGGAGGTTGACGGTGTGTTGCTCGCCGTTGCAACTCAAGGCCAGCAGGGTGTGGGCAGGCAGGCCGCAGCGAAAACCGTTGCCGGTGGACCAGGGCGAAGCCGGGTCATCTGCGCGTACCGCCTGTGTCTGACTTTGTTGAAAAGCCTGGCCCGCTGCGGACCAAAATGCTGTGGGTAAAGGCTGGGCTGCAGGCAGTAATTGCTCCTGGTAGCGCGGGATGAACCCCGTATCCAGTTCGGCCGCAGCAAAGGCCGGGTGGCCGATGATACGGCGCAAAAAAGCCAGGTTGGTTTTCAAACCACCAATGGCGAACTCATCAAGCATCGCCAGCAGCCGCAAGCGCGCCTGTTCACGGTCTTCCCCCCAGGCAATCAACTTGCCCAGCATGGGATCGTAGAACGGCGAAACCTCGTCACCTTCGCTGACCCCGCTATCGACGCGGCGGCCGGGCCCGGCGGCAGACTCGCGATACACCTCAAGACGTCCTGTTTGTGGCAGAAAATCATTGCCCGGGTCTTCGGCATACAGGCGCACTTCAATGGCATGGCCGCGCAACGGCACTTCTGCCTGGCTGATGGGTAGCGCCTCACCACGTGCCACGCGAATTTGCCAGGCCACCAGATCCAGCCCGGTAATGGCTTCTGTCACCGGATGCTCCACTTGCAGGCGGGTGTTCATCTCCATAAAGAAGAACTCGCCCCGGGCATCCAGCAAAAATTCCACGGTGCCCGCACCGACATAACCAATGGCCTGTGCGGCCCGCACGGCGGATTCGCCCATGGCCTGGCGCTGTTCAATACTGAGGCCAGGGGCCGGGGCTTCTTCAACGACCTTTTGGTGGCGACGCTGAATCGAACAGTCGCGCTCATTGAGGTACAGGCAGTTGCCGTGCCGGTCGGCGAAAATCTGGATCTCGACGTGGCGTGGCTTGAGCACATACTTTTCTACCAGCATGCGCGCATCGCCAAATGAGGACAGCGCTTCGCGCTGGGCCGAGGCCAGGGCTTCACCCAGCTCGCTGACGTCCTCGACAACTTTCATGCCTTTGCCGCCGCCACCGGCCGTGGCCTTGAGCAATACCGGGTAGCCGATAGCCTCGGCTGCAACGCGGAAAGTCTCCAGATCCTGCGCTTCACCGTGATAGCCCGGTACCAGTGGCACCCCGGCAATTTCCATCAGCGCCTTGGCCGCCGATTTGCTGCCCATGGCATCAATCGCCGAGGCGGGTGGGCCGAGAAAAACCAGACCGGCGTCCTCAATTGCCCGTGCGAAACCTGCGTTTTCGGACAGGAAGCCGTAGCCCGGATGAATTGCCTGCGCACCACTGGCTTTGGCAGCAGCAATAATTTTGTCGATTTTCAGGTAGCTGTCAGCCGCCTTGTTGCCCCCCAGATCGACGCAGATATCTGCCTCGCGGCAATGCCGTGCGTCGCGGTCGGTGGCGCTGTGGACAGCCACGGTGGTCAAGCCCAAAGACTTGGCCGTGCGCATCACCCGGCAGGCTATTTCGCCCCGGTTGGCCACCAGCACCGACGTAATCAGAGGCGCGCTCATGGGCGTGATTCCTGAGTAGAGGTGTCGGCCTGCCAGCTTGGCGCACGCTTTTGCAGAAACGCGCGCAAGCCTTCCTGCCCTTCGGGGCTGACCCGGATCCGGGCAATGGCATTCTCGCAGTAGCGGCGAATGGCCGGGGTGGGTGCGCCATGGCTGACTTCACGCAGCAAGTCCTTGCACGAACGCATGGCCTGCGGGCTATTGAGCAGCAAGTTGTCGATCCACAGCTCGATTTGCTGTTCCAGTTCGGCCACGGGGTAGCTTTCACTGAGCAGCCCCAATTCACGGGCGCGCTCACCGCTGAAGCGCTCCGCAGTCAGGGCATAACGGCGTGCGGCACGCTCGCCGATGGCTTGCACCACGAATGGACTGATCACGGCTGGCGCCAGGCCAATCCGGACTTCGGACAGGCAGAACTGAGCATCATTGGCCCCAATGGCCATATCACAGGCACTGATCAGCCCCAGCGCACCGCCATAGGCCGCACCTTGCACCACCGCCATGGTCGGGATTTTCAGCTTGGCCAAGTTGTACATCAGCTCTGCCAGGTGCCGGGCGTCATCAAGGTTGGTGTGATAGTCGAGCTCGGCTGACTGTTGCATCCACGCCAGGTCGGCGCCGGCGCTGAAATGTTTGCCACGTCCACGCAGCACCAGAAAACGCAGATTTGGATCGCCTTGCACGGCGTCCAGCGCCAGGATCAGTTCGCGGATCATCTCGGCATTGAAGGCGTTATTCTTTTGCTCGCGACTCAACCACAGGGTGGCAAACCCCCGGGGGTCGTTGTGCAGTTCCAGGGTGTTGAAATCGATCATGTCCGTCAGTCCTTAAATGGATGTAGGCGCTGGCTCGCCAGCGATGCAGGCACCGGGCGGGTTACATGCGCAACACACCAAAGCGCGTGGCTTCGATGGGTGCGTTCAACGCGGCCGACAGACCCAGGGCCAATACGTCACGGGTTTGCGCCGGATCGATTACACCGTCATCCCACAACCGGGCGCTGGAGTAGTAGGGGTGGCCTTGATGTTCGTACTGGTCAAGGATCGGCTGTTTGATACCGGCTTCTTCCTCGCTGGAAAAAACCAGGCCATTGCGTTCGGCCTGCTCGCGCTTGACTTGCACCAGAACGCCTGCGGCCTGTTCGGCGCCCATCACGCCGATCCGTGCGTTAGGCCACATCCACAGAAAGCGCGGGTCATAAGCGCGGCCGCACATACCGTAGTTACCGGCGCCAAAGCTGCCGCCGATGATCACTGTGAATTTGGGGACCCTGGCGCAGGCTACTGCGGTCACCAGCTTGGCCCCGTGTTTGGCGATGCCGCCGGCTTCGTATTTTTGCCCGACCATAAAGCCGGTTATGTTTTGCAGAAAGATCAACGGAATGCCGCGCTGGCATGCCAGTTCAATGAAGTGCGCGCCTTTTTGTGCCGATTCGGCAAACAGAATGCCGTTGTTGGCCAGGATCGCGACCGGGTAACCATGCAAATGCGCAAAGCCGCACACCAGCGTGGTGCCGAACAGGGCCTTGAACTCATCGAATACCGAACCGTCCACCAGCCGCGCGATCACTTCGCGTACATCAAAAGGCTGCTTGGGGTCGGCAGGCACGATGCCATACAGTTCTTCAGTGCTGTACAGCGGTGCCAGCGGTGCACGTTGCTGCAACTGGCCAAGCTTGCGCCAATTGAGATTGGCTACGCTGCGCCGTGCCAGAGCCAAGGCGTGCTCATCACTTTCGGCGTAATGGTCGGCCACGCCCGAAATTTTGCAGTGCACATCGGCGCCTCCCAGGTCTTCAGCACTGACCACTTCGCCGGTCGCGGCTTTTACCAGTGGCGGGCCGGCGAGGAAAATCGTCGCTTGCTGGCGCACCATGATGGCTTCGTCAGCCATGGCCGGTACATACGCACCACCCGCCGTGCAGGAGCCCATCACCACGGCGATTTGCGGGATGCCTGCGGCGCTCATGTTGGCCTGATTGAAGAAGATCCGGCCGAAGTGCTCACGGTCGGGGAACACCTCATCCTGGCGCGGCAGATTGGCCCCGCCCGAGTCCACCAGGTAGATACATGGCAGGCGGTTCTGCTCGGCAATGGTCTGCGCGCGCAAGTGTTTTTTAACCGTTAACGGGTAATACGACCCACCTTTGACCGTGGCATCGTTGGCCACAATCATGCATTCCACACCTTCGACCCGGCCAATGCCGGCGATTATTCCGGCCGCGGGAACGTCTTCGCCGTAAACACCATAAGCAGCCAGCTGACTGAGCTCGAGAAACGCAGAGCCGCTGTCCAGCAAGCGATCGATACGCTCGCGGGGCAGTAACTTGCCACGTGAGGTGTGGCGTTCCTGGGCCTTGGCGCCGCCACCCTGTTGTACCTGGTTGAGCAGGGTGTGCAGGGCATCAACCTGGGGGAGCATGGCGTCGCGATTGGTCAGGAACTCGGCCGAACGCGGGTTGACTGTCGTATGCAGGATGGACATGCGCGCTCCTTAGCGAGTTTCGTTAAACAGTTCGCGGCCAATCAGCATGCGGCGGATTTCGCTGGTGCCTGCGCCGATTTCATACAGCTTGGCATCACGCAACAGACGTCCGGCAGGGAATTCATTGATATAGCCGTTACCGCCCAGAATCTGGATCGCATCGAGGGCCATCTGGGTGGCGCGTTCAGCGCTGTACAAAATCACTCCGGCTGCGTCCTTGCGTGTGGTTTCTCCACGTTCGCAAGCGGCTGCAACAGCGTACAAATAAGCGCGGCTGGCATTGAGTTGGGTGTACATGTCCGCGACCTTGCCCTGGATCAGCTGAAACTCGCCGATGCTCTGGCCGAACTGTTTGCGGTCGTGGATATAAGGCACCACCAGGTCCATGCACGCTTGCATGATCCCGGTGGGGCCGCCCGAAAGCACCACCCGTTCGTAGTCCAGGCCGCTCATCAGGACTTTAACGCCGGCGTTTAGAGGGCCCAGCAGGTTTTCTTCAGGGACTTCAACGTCATCGAAAAACAGTTCGCCGGTGTTCGAGCCGCGCATGCCAAGCTTGTCGAAGTGCTTGCCACGGCTGAAGCCTTTCCAGTCGCGCTCGACGATAAATGCGCTGATGCCATGGGCATTTTTCTCGATGTCGGTTTTGGCGTAGATCACGTAGGTATTGGCATCCGGGCCATTGGTGATCCAGGTTTTACTGCCATTGAGCACAAAGTGGTCGCCGCGCTTGTCGGCCCGCAGCTTCATGGAAACCACATCGGAGCCCGCGTTCGGCTCACTCATGGCCAATGCGCCGACGTGTTCGCCACTGATCAGTTTGGGCAGGTATTTAAGCTTCTGTGCGTGGGTGCCGTTGCGGTTGATCTGGTTGACGCACAGGTTTGAGTGAGCGCCGTAGGAGAGGGCGACGGAGGCCGAGCCCCGGCTGATTTCTTCCATCGCAACCACGTGGGCCAGATAGCTGAGCCCGGTGCCGCCGTATTCTTCTGCAACAGTGATACCCAGCAGACCCATGTCCCCGAACTTTCGCCACATATCCGCCGGGAACAGGTTGTCTTTGTCGATTTGCGCCGCCCGTGGGGTCAGTTCGGCGGCAACGAAGGCCTGCACCTGATCGCGCAGCATGTCGATGGTTTCGCCAAGGGCGAAGTTCAAAGTCGGGTAGCTCATGGGGCACCTTGATCGTTGTTCTTGTAGGAGGCGTGTGCAGCGTCGCCATTGATAACCTTTACGTTAACGTAAGCTTGGAGGCTTGGGCTGTCAATGACCTTTACGTTAACGTCAACTTGAGGCAGAGTCATTGCTGCTCGTCAATGAAGTGGCGCAGCATGCGCCGTACCCATGCTCCCAAAACAATCACAAGAGGAGTTTTCATGAAGCCACATTCTGCTCCCAGTTACAGTCAGGGCGCTCAGGACAAAGCGCTGCTGACGATGACCATCGGTCAGGCTTTCGATCACACCGCCGCCCGCTATTGCGATAGCGACGCGCTGGTGGTGTGCCATCAACAGCAGCGTTACACCTGGGGGCAACTGGCTCAGGCGGTTGACCTGTGTGCCAGAGGGCTGCTGGCATTGGGTTTGCAGGCGGGAGACCGGCTGGGAGTATGGGCACCCAACTGTGTCGAATGGTTTTTGTGCCAGTTTGCCAGCGCAAAAATCGGGGTGGTCCTGGTTAACATCAACCCCGCGTACCGGACCTCTGAACTGGAATACGTGCTTAAACAGTCGGCGTGTCAGTGGCTGGTCTGTGCCGGTGCGTTCAAGACGTCCAACTATCACGCCATGCTCCAGGAGCTGATTGCGCCGCTGGCCGATTCGTCGGCGGGGCAGTTGGTGAGTGAGCATTTTCCCGAACTGCGCGGTGTCATCAGCCTCGATGCTCAGCCCCCCGCCGGCTTTTTGCCGTGGTCGCAACTGAGCACGCTGGGCGCCGGGGTTACTGTCGACCAACTGTATAACCGTCAAGCCGGTGTGCACCCCGATCAACCGGTGAACATTCAGTACACCTCGGGTACTACGGGGTTTCCAAAGGGGGCGACCCTCAGCCATCACAACATCCTCAACAATGGCTATATGGTTGGCGAAAGCCTGGGGCTGACGGCCAACGACCGGTTGGTGATTCCGGTACCGCTGTACCACTGTTTTGGCATGGTGATGGGCAATCTGGGATGCGTGACCCATGGCACCACCATGATTTATCCCAGTGAAGCCTTTGATCCCGGTTTGACCTTGCAAGCGGTTGCCCAAGAGCGGGCAACGGCGCTGTACGGTGTGCCCACCATGTTCATCGCCATGCTCGACCACCCGAAGCGTGCTGAATTTGACCTGTCGAGCTTGCGCACGGGGATCATGGCCGGAGCCACCTGCCCGATTGAGGTGATGCGCCGGGTCATCAGCGAGATGCACATGGGGGAGGTACAAATTGCCTACGGCATGACTGAAACCAGCCCGGTATCGATGCAGACCGGCCCTGCAGATGACCTCGAATTACGCGTTACCACCGTAGGACGAACTCAGCCACAACTGGAGAACAAGCTGATCGACACTGACGGCAACGTTGTTGGGCGGGGTGAGATCGGTGAGTTGTGTACCCGGGGATACAGCGTGATGCTGGGGTACTGGAACAACCCGCAAGCGACCCGCGAGTCAATCGACAGCGAAGGCTGGATGCATACCGGGGACCTGGCACAAATGGATGAGCAGGGGTATGTGCGCATCGTCGGGCGCAACAAGGACATGATTATTCGTGGCGGCGAAAACATTTATCCGCGGGAGCTGGAAGAGTTCTTTTTCACCCACCCGGCGGTGGCAGATGTGCAGATTGTGGGTATCCCCGATGCCCGATACGGCGAGGAGATCGTTGCCTGGATCAAGTTTCATCCGGGTCATACGGCCAACGAGCTGGAACTGCAAACCTGGTGCAAGTCGCGTATCGCACACTTCAAGACGCCACGTTACTTCAAGTTTGTGGATGTGTTTCCGATGACGGTGACCGGCAAAATCCAGAAATTCAAAATGCGTGAAATCAGCATTCAGGAACTTGGCACACCGTAAGGCTTGCTCAACGCCCTCTAGGAGCAAGCTTGCCTCGCGACAGGATCAGTACGGGGTCACTGAAGCCGGTGCTCGACCATCCCCATCGCGAGGCAAGCTCGCTCCTGCAGAAAAACGGGGATTACAGACAACACAAAGGGGAGCCGAGGCTCCCCTTTAATATGTCGTTGCGTGCTCTTTTTTTATTATTGAGGGGCGGTCTATTGTTGTTTTTGGAACCGTGGCCCTTTGTTGCTGTTTTGTGCGATCCCCATGCGGGATCAAGAGCAAACGTATTTTTTTGAGCGCTGATCCACTTTCATCACTGGCTATCAAACCTGTGATCCAACCTGTGCGGGTGCTACCTGAAGGTAGTTTTATTATTCTCTGCCCGGTTGCGAGGTGGCTTTTGGCTCCTCGGAAAAGTAAACCTTCTCCAAAAAAATCTGTTAGCTGCGTCTCTGCCGTGTTGTTTTTGTTATGTCAGAGTCGTTTCGTATTGTTTTTATTATGTTGCTGCGGTTTTTATTCTTGTTATGCCATAGAGATAGCAGGAGCCGTGCCAACTTTTAAAAAACCTTATAAATCAAAGACTTGGTTTTTCAGGCAATAAAAAACCGGCCATTGTGCTGGCCGGTTTGTTTCCGTGTTACTCGTTTGGGGGATGACGAGGTAACACTCAGGCACATTTTTTAGCCCTGGCGCGCTTTCGCGACCCGCGACCCGGTAACACGGCCCAGCACTTTGCAGATGTGCTCGCCGGCCAGTAACAGTTTGTCCATGTCGACGCCGGTATCGATGCCCATGCCGTTGAGCATGTACAACACGTCTTCGGTGGCCACGTTACCGCTTGCTCCCTTGGCATACGGGCAGCCGCCCAGCCCTGCGACAGAGCTGTCAAACACCGCAATACCCTCTTGCAGGCTGGCGTAGATATTGACCAGCGCCTGGCCATAGGTGTCATGGAAATGCCCGGCGAGCTTCTCTCGCGGCACATGGGCCGTTACCGCTTCAAACATTGCCCGTGTTGCCGTCGGCGTGCCGGTGCCGATGGTGTCGCCCAGAGAAACCTCGTAACAGCCCATGGCATAGAGCTCTTGTGCCACTGCTGCGACCTGTTGCGGCGCGACCTGGCCTTCATAGGGGCAACCGAGCACGCAGGAAACGTAGCCGCGCACACTGATGCCGTGCTGGCGGGCGGCGTCGATGATGGGGATAAACCGCTCCAGGCTCTCGCTGATCGAACAATTGATGTTGCGTTGCGAGAACGCTTGCGAGGCAGCGGCAAATACGGCGACTTCTTTTACCCCCGCCGCCACGGCGTCTTCAAATCCGCGCAGGTTGGGCGTCAGAGCGCCATAGACCACGCCGGGCTTGCGCTGGATCCGGGCAAAGACTTCGGCAGAACCGGCCATTTGCGGCACCCACTTGGGCGACACAAAACTGCCGACTTCTATGTAGCCAAGCCCGGCGTCGGTCAGGGCGTTAACCAGATGCACCTTGTCCGCCACGCTGATGGGCAGGGATTCATTTTGCAGACCGTCGCGCGGGCCGACTTCAATCAGGCGCACATGGGTAGGAAGCGTCATGGGGATTCACCGTATTTATTGTTTGTGCCCCCTGTGGGAGCTGGCTTGCCAGCGGGCGCCGAAGGATTACCCGGCCCGGGTCCCGCATGATCTTGAGCGTCAGGAGGCTGTCTGGTTCTTTATGGTTTGTTCAAGGGCGTGGACGCAGCGTTCTTCAGCTGTGTCGAGTTCGAGCTGCATCTGTTGAATGTCCAGCAATTGCTGCTCCAGCTGCTCACGGCGCTCGGCGATTTTGGTCAGCATGCTGTTCAATTGTTTTTGATTGCCGCTGGTGGGGTCGTAAAGCTCAATCAGCTCGCGGCATTCGGCCAATGAAAAACCGATGCGCTTGCCGCGCAAAATCAATTTCAGGCTGACCTTGTCCCGTGCTGAATACACGCGTTCCTGGCCGCGTCGTTCGGGAGCGAGCAAGCCCTGTTCTTCATAAAAGCGGATGGCCCGGGTGGTGATGTCGAGCTCGCGGGCAAGATCGGAAATGCTGTACGTCTGGCTGCTCATGGGCGGGCTCTTAAGAAATCATGGGCTTAAGCTACTGGTTGCTTGACGTTTACGTCAAGCAAGCTGGCGGACCCGGCTTTATTTTCCTGGATGACCTGCTGTTGGCACACCTCAATCAGTTGCTCGCGCATCCAGCGATTGGCCGGGTCTTGCTCGGTGCTTTCATGCCAGTACAAATGGGTCTCCACGTTGGGCAGTTCGTTGAGGGGCAACTTCACAAAATGCAGGGCATGGCGTCGGGCAAAACGTTCGGGCACGGTCATGACCATGTCGGTTTGTTGCAACACATTGGAGGCCATCAGGTAATGCTGCGAGCGCAGGGTGATCTTGCGCTGCAGGCCCATTTTGCCCAGCGCCAGGTCAACTTCTCCCAGGCCATTGCGGCGGGTCGAAATATGAATATGGGTCAACGCCAGATACTCATCGAGGCTGATCACGGGCTTGCCAGCCAATGGATGGCCCTGACGCATGGCACAGACGTAACGGTCTTCCATTAACTTGACGTGGCGTACTTGCGGGTCGGTATTGAGCGGCGCATCCACGGCGAAATCCAGGCGTCCGGCAGCCAGGTCGCTGGTGGTCTCACGCCGGTGCGAAAGAAAACTCTCAATCACCACAGCGGGTGCCTGACGCCGCAAGCGTTGAAACAGCGGGGGTAAAATCACTGCCTCGGTCAGGTCGGTCATGCTCATCCGGAAGGTTTTGCTGGCTTGCAGCGGGTTGAAGGTGCGGCTTTCCTGGACCGACACACGTAACAGGGCCAGGGCACTGCGCACCGGGCTGATAATGTTCTGCGCCATTGGCGTAGGCACCATGCCCTGGGCCGTGCGCACGAACAACGGGTCGTTAAAGCTCTCGCGCAGGCGAGCCAGGGCGTTGGATACCGCCGGCTGAGTGATACCGATGATCTGTCCGGCGCGAGTCAGATTGGCCTCGGTGTAGATGGCGTCGAAGACGATAAACAGATTCAGGTCAACCTTGTTCAGATTCATGGCTCAGAGCTCTTGTTTTAGATAGTCGTGCTCGCGAATCATATATTGCTTATGAATGGTAATACACGCGGTAAATAGGCAGGGTAAATGGTAGGCGGCTGTTCTAGCATCGGGCATCACTTCTCGATATTTCCGGTAAAAGGTAGCCACCCATGGATTTCGCTTATTCCCCGAAAGTTCAGGCACTGCGCGAGCGCGTGACTGCGTTTATGGACGCTCATGTGTACCCGGCCGAGGCGATTTTCGACCGGCAAGTGGCTGAAGGTGATCGCTGGCAGCCAACTGCGGTCATGGAAGAGTTGAAACTCAAGGCTAAAGCCGAAGGGCTGTGGAACCTGTTTTTGCCTGAATCGGACCTGGGCGCGGGGCTGACGAATCTGGAGTACGCGCCGCTGGCTGAAATCATGGGCCGTTCGATGCTCGGGCCGGAGCCGTTCAACTGCTCGGCGCCGGATACCGGCAATATGGAAGTACTGGTGCGCTACGCCAGCGAGCAGCAAAAGCAGCAATGGCTTGAGCCGCTGCTGCGTGGCGAGATCCGTTCAGCGTTTGCCATGACCGAGCCCGATGTTGCTTCGTCCGATGCGACCAATATGGACGCCCGGGCTGTTCGCGACGGCGACGAGTGGGTGATCAACGGCCGCAAATGGTGGACCTCGGGTGCCTGTGACCCGCGTTGCAAAATCCTGATCTTCATGGGTTTGAGCAATCCCGGGAACCCGCGCCATGAGCAGCATTCGATGATCCTGGTGCCCGTCGACACGCCGGGGGTGAAAATCGTACGGCCATTGCCGGTATTCGGATACGACGATGCGCCCCACGGGCATGCCGAAGTGTTGTTCGATAACGTGCGGGTGCCTTACGAAAACGTGTTGCTGGGCGAAGGGCGCGGTTTTGAGATTGCCCAGGGCCGTCTTGGCCCGGGGCGCATTCACCATTGCATGCGCTCAATCGGCATGGCCGAGCGGGCACTGGAATTGATGTGCAAACGCTCACTGTCGCGCACGGCCTTTGGTAAACCGCTGGCGCGGCTGGGTGGCAATATCGACAAAATTGCCGACTCGCGAATGGAGATCGATATGGCCCGGCTGCTGACACTGAAGGCCGCGTACATGATGGACACGGCGGGCAATAAAATCGCAAAAAGCGAAATTGCTCAGATCAAGGTCATAGCCCCCAACGTGGCACTGAGGGTGATTGATCGGGCCATTCAGATCCATGGCGGCGCAGGGGTTTCGGGAGACTTCCCGTTGGCCTACATGTATGCGATGCAACGTACCCTGCGCCTGGCTGACGGCCCGGATGAAGTGCATCGGGCCGCTGTGGGCAAGTTTGAACTGGATAAGTACGCCACTCTGTAGGCATCGGGCCTAACTGCTGTGGGAGCGGGTTCAATACACCCAGACTTCAACCCGGCGATTCTTGATACGGCCTTCATCTTCGGTGTTGGCCGCCACTGGCATCTGCGCGCCGTAACCCCGGATCTCGCGCAGCACTACAGCGCTTTTGACCAGCTCGCGGCGTACTGCCATGGCTCGCAGTTTCGACAGCAGTTGCGCGCGTTCGGGGTCGTCCTTGGCATCGCCAAAACCCACCAGTGTCACTTGTCTGTCGAGCTTGCCGTTGGCCTTTAAATAGTCGGCCACCCGCAGCAAGTCCTGACGCGCCTTGTTGTCCAGCGAGGCGCTGCCTTCCTCAAAGCGGAAATTGACTGACAAACGCTGCGCCTGTGTGGTCAACGTCTGGTAGTCCCGGGGCATATGCGCGCCGGGGGTCACGCTAGTGGCCTGGACGCTTTGCGCGACAAAACCGTTTTGCGCCACGATGGCCTGACCCTGTGCACTTTGGGTGAAGCTAATCAGCGCCCGGGCCCAGGGATTACTGGTGGCCGGGGGCAGGTAGAAGTACAGGCGCCGAGACAGCGGGTAATCTTCGCTGGCAATCAAACTGTTGAGCGGCAGCATCGGTTGAGATGGGCCGTCGACGATAGCCACGGGTTTGGCTGCGCGGATGTAAGGCAAGCCGATAAAGCCGATGCCCTGAGGGTCATTGCTGACTGCATCCGACAACTGCTCACTGGACTCGAAACGCTGTGCGGTATGGCTTAGAGGGTTCCCGGTACGGCTGAGTACCAACTCTTTAAAAATCTCCCAGGTGCCGGACTGCTCATCACGGGCATATAAATGAATCGGGCCGGTAATACCGCCCAGAGCCTCCCATGTGGAGATCTGGCCGCTGAATATCTGTGCCAGTTGCTCGGTATTCAATTGATTAAGCGGGTTGCCCGGGTGAAGGATAATTGCCAGTCCGTCGATGGCGATGATTTGCTCGGCATCCGGGCTCTTCAGGTCGCCCAGGGCTTCGAGTTCAACCAGTTCACGGTCCTTGATCGGCCGTGAGGACGCTATCAGATCCGCCTTCCCGGCCTTGAGTGCGGCAAACCCGGTGCCGGAACCGTGGGCTGCCACATCCACCCGCACTTGCTGGCCCGACGCGTCGGTGCCGACAATGCTGTGCTCGTTGGGAGGGGATGCCGGGACGCTGTGAATGTCGTGCAAACCTTGCTGTGCCAGCATGGCCTTCACCAGCGCCGGCCCAAGATTGGCGCCAATGGTGTTTGAACCCTGAATCCGCAAGTCCGCGGCAATGGCCAGGCTGGTGATCGCCCAGAGCAGGGTTAACGACATAAAGCGCAGCATCAGCGGGCACCTTCCTGGAGCCATAGAAGTGCCAGCAATTTAAATCAGATGTGTTTCAGCCCGATGACACAGGTCCAGGGCCCGGGCTTTGTGGTGGCTGTCACCTTCGTCCCATAACCCTGCAGGAGCAAGCTTCTCAAGAATGGCGCGTTCACTCGCTAATCAATACGGGCTCGATAAAAAGCTCGCGAGCACGCTTGCTCCTGCACCGGGTCAGCTCAATTCCAGCCAGATCGGTGCATGGTCCGAAGGCTTTTCCATGGCGCGCAGGTCGTAGTCGACACCGGCAGCCTTGATGCGTGGCACCAGCCCCCGGGAAGCCAGAATGACGTCGATGCGCAGGCCGCGCTTGGGCTCGTCTTCGAAACCACGGCTGCGATAGTCAAACCAGCTGAAGCGATCAGTCACATCCGGGTGCAGGTAGCGGAAGCTGTCCACCAACCCCCATCCTTTAAGACGTTCCATCCACTCGCGCTCTTCAGGCAAAAAGCTGCACTTGCCGGTTTTTAGCCAGCGCTTGGCGTTGTCCGGGCCGATGCCGATGTCACAGTCTTGCGGGGAAATATTGATATCGCCCATCACGATCAATGGCTGCTCGTTGCTGAACTGGCTCTCGAGCAATTGTTGCAGGTCGCTGTAAAAGCGCTGCTTGGCCGGGAACTTGGTGGGGTGATCGCGGCTTTCGCCCTGTGGGAAGTAACCATTCATGATGGTCACCGGCTGGCCGTTTTCGTCAGCGTACGTGCCCCAGATAAACCGCCGCTGGGCATCCTCTTCATCGCTGGCGAAGCCTTTGTGCAATTCAAGCGGCGCCTGGCGCGAGAGCAGGGCGACCCCGTAATGACCTTTCTGCCCATGAAAGTGCACGTGATAGCCCAGCGCTTCGATATCGGCGAGGGGGAACTGATCGTCATGGACTTTGGTTTCTTGCAGGCCGATCACGTCGGGCTGATGTTTTTCGATCAGCGCTGCCAGCTGATGCGGCCGAGCGCGCAGGCCATTAATGTTGAAAGAAACAATTTTCATGGGCGGGCAGTCCTGGGTAAAACTGCGATGTTAGCGGCCAGCGTGCAGTGGGGCAAATGCGCTGCTAACGTAGGATGCACGTGGTCACGATTGAACTGTTGTGGCCCCCGGAGGCTCGTACTCACTAGAAGTGCCGCCATCCGCCAGGGAGATTAACTGTCATGACGCAAACGTCGAACGCTGCCAGCCAGATTCAAATGCTCGACAGCGGCTATTCAAGGGAAGCACGTTCTTTGCTTTACCAGGCTTATCGCCATGAACCGACGTTCCGTTACTTGTTTGAGGCGCAGCATCGAGGCTACGAACAACGGGTCCGGGCCACGGTCCGGGAGTTGGTCAAACAGCATTTTTTGCAGGACTTGCCCGCGCTGGGCCTGCTGGTCAATGACCGTCTTGTGGGCATAGCCCTGATCGCACCGCCTCAGCGGCGCCTGGGCATTACCGAAAGCTGGGCGTGGCAATTGCGCATGCTGCTCAGCACCGGCCTGCGGTGCACGCGGCGCTATCTTGACTATCATCAGGCGGTCCAGGCCTGCGTGCCGGGCGATGCGGTACACATGCTGCCACTGTTGGGCATCCATCCAGAATTTCAAGGCTTGCACTATGGCGAACAGTTGCTTGAGGCCGTGCACAACTGGTGCGCTGAGGACAAACATTCCGAAGGCGTGGTGCTCGATACAGGCAACCCGCATTATCAGGACTTTTACAAACGCCAGGGTTATGTGGAAATCGGCGAAGTGGCGATCGGTCCGGTGCTCGAACATGTGTTCTTTCACGCCAACCCGCAGGTGTTACATACAGAGACAGCTTAAAAGCGGATTTGCGGGCATAGGTGCGCTCTATGCGCACTCCTGCCCGTGATAGCATCCGCGCCTATGAAGTTTCCAGGAAGATTTACCAGTGGTCTTGTCCTGCTGATCAGCAGCTTCGCGGCATTTGCCCAGAGCGAGTTGGTGGTCAAGGTCAAGCCGGCAAACAATGCCCTCAAGGCCAATGTGGAAGGCTATATCGGCAGCCTCGGCGATCGCGACGAGGCTGCCTTGCTGCGCTTCAAGCGTGGTGCCCAGGAGCAAGCGCTGAAAGCCTCCCAGGCCCTGGGATATTACCAACCCATCATTGAAACCGAGGTCAGCCCCGGTGATCCGCCGCGCCTGGTGTTAAGCATTGATCCCGGTGAGCCGGTGCATCTGCGTAACGTCAATGTGCGCGTCGAAGGCCCGGCGGCCTCGCTCAAGGCTTTTCAAATCCCCGCCAGTGATGATCTCAAACCCGGCGCGGTGCTCAACCAGGGCAACTACGAACAAGCCAAACGGATGATTCTGAACCGTGCCCTGCGCTACGGTTTTTTCAACGGTAAATTCATCAAGCACGAACTGCTGGTCGATCCTAAAGGCGGATTTGCCGATATCAATCTGGTCTACGAAAGCGGGCCGCGATACGTGCTCGGCAAAGTCAGTTTTGCCGGTGACGCCCCCTTCGATCAAATCCTGCTGCAACGCATGGTGCCCTTTAAACCCGACACCCCTTACGACTCGGAATTGATTGCCGAACTCAATCAAAACCTGCAAAGCAGCGGCTATTTTGAAGTCGTGCGCGTTGATGCTGCGCCGAGTACCGCGGTAGGGCAGGTGATTCCGGTCGACGTGGATCTGCAAACGCGCAAACCGCGCACCATGACTCTGGGTCTTGGTTATTCGACCGACACCGGCCCTCGAGGCAAAGCCAGCTGGACGCGCCATTGGGATAACCCGCGCGGTGACAGCTATGGCTTTGAATCTGAAATATCCCAGCCCAAGCAAAACGTCGGTGCCTGGTACGACATTCCCCTGGACCCGCCCCTGACCGACAAATTACGTCTGGCCGCAGGCTATCAGTACGAAGAAATTGCCAACACCGATACCCTGAGCAAATTGCTGACGGTGGGGCCGGAGTGGCACAGCAAGCTGGATAACGGCTGGACGCGGATTGTTTCGCTCAAGTGGCAGCGCGAAGAATATCGCCTGGGGGATGACGATGGCCTGAGTACATTGCTGATGCCGGGGGTGAGCTATTCGGTCCTGCGCAGTGATAACCGCATTGATCCGAGCCACGGCTACAGCATCAACACCGATGTCCGGGTGGCCAAGGAAGGTCTGATGTCGGACACCAACCTGTTGCATGGCGATATCAAGTTCAAAGCCCTGACCACCCTGTGGGACAAACACCGATTTCTGGGCCGTATCCAGTTTGGTGGCAGCGCGACTAACGGCTACAAGTCGATTCCGCCGTCCTTGCGTTTCTTCGCCGGTGGCGATCAAAGCGTACGGGGTTATGACTACCAGAGCCTGTCACCGAGAAACTCGGAAGGCGACCGCATCGGCGGGCGCTACATGCTGGCCGGCAGCCTCGAATACCAGTATCAATTTGCTGAAAAATGGCGCTGGGCGACCTTTGTCGACCAAGGCAATGCGTTCAACACCCTGGACTTTCCGAGCCTGAAAACCGGGGTCGGTGTGGGCATTCGCTGGATCTCGCCAGTGGGCCCGATCCGTCTCGACCTGGCCCATGCGCTGGATGACGATGGCGGTGTCCGTTTGCACTTTTCGATGGGGCCTGAGCTGTGATTCGTGGTTTGAAAATAGTCGGCCTTGTGCTGTTGGCGTTGGTGTTGCTGGTGGTTATCGGTGTGGGTGTGATTCTCGGCACCCAGGCAGGCAGCCGCTGGGTATTGGGGCAAGTACCCGGTTTACAGGTGGACAACTTTGCCGGGCGTTTGGGCGGCCAGTGGAGCGCCGATCATTTGTTGTGGGAGCAAGGCACCAGCCGGGTCGAAGTTGACCGGCCGATTTTTGCCTGGTCACCGGGTTGTCTGACCCGCATGACGCTGTGTATCGACCAGTTGCAGGCTGACCGGGTCAGCCTGCAATTTCCTCCGGGCGTAGACAGCAGCAGCGGACCGGTCAGCTTGCCTGATCTCAAATTGCCGCTGGCGATCGAAGTCGGGGTCGTGAAAGTCGGCAATGTACTGTTCAACGGCATCGAGCAGCTCAAGGGCATGCAGATGGCGGCACAATGGACAGCCAAGGGCTTACAGATTGACTCGGTACATGTCGAACGTGACGACCTGAATGTGGAATTGTCCGGCTTGTTGCAGCCCAATGGCGATTGGCCGCTGACCCTGCAAGGCAACATCAACCTGCCTGCGCCGGATGGCAAGCCATTGGCACTGGCGCTCAAGGTCGATGGCAATGTGCGCAACACGCTGAACCTGACCGCGGATACCAGCGGTTATCTCAATGCTCACATCGCGGGCGAACTTCAGCCTTTGGCCGATAACCTGCCGGCGCAGTTGAAAATCACGTCGGAGCAGTTCAAGCCCGGCTTCGACCTGCCGGACACCTTGCAGCTCAATCAACTGGTGCTCACCGCCAAAGGCGATTTGAAGGACGGTTACGAGCTCAATGGCAACGCCACCTTGCCGGCCGAAAATACGCCGGTGAACCTGCTGCTCAAAGGACGAGTGGATGCCAAGGGCGCGCAAATCGCGGCACTGGATTTGACCTCCGGCCCGCAGCAGCACTTGAAGCTTTCGGGGCAGGTGGACTGGCATGAGGGATTGAGTGCCGAGGCCAAAATCGACTGGCTGGAATTTCCCTGGCATAACCTTTATCCGGTTATCGCCAAGCCGGATGTGGATCTGCGTGCCTTCATCGGTGAAGTGTCCTACCGCGACGGTAATTATCTGGGCAACTTCAAGGCCGACCTCGACGGCCCTGCAGGCAAGTTCAGCCTCAGCAGCCCGTTCAGTGGCGATCTGGGCAAAATCTTCCTGCCGGAGTTGAAACTGGTTGCCGGCCAGGGCAAAGCCGAGGGCCATGTGAACGTTCAATTTGCCAACGGTGTTGCCTGGGATACCGCGCTGGACTTGAGCGCCATCGACCCCGCGTATTGGGTCGCCGAATTGCCCGGCACGCTGGCGGGGCCTTTGCGCAGCACCGGCGAGTTCAAGAACGAGCGCCTCAAGCTGGACGCCAATCTGGATCTAAAAGGCCGTCTGCGTGGCTTGCCCGCCATGCTGCAGGCCAAAGCCGTGGGCGAAGGTGAAGCTTGGACCGTCAGTGCGCTGGACATTCGTCTGGGGGATAACCGGATTAACGGTACCGCCAGTTTGCAGCAGCAGATCAAGGCACAACTGGACCTCAACTTGCCGCGTCTGGGTCAGCTATGGCCTGAACTGCGCGGGCAACTTAAAGGTCGCGTCGACGTTGCCGGGACCCTCAAGGCTCCGCAAGGCAAGGTCGTGCTTAATGGCCAGCAATTGGCGTTTGCGGACAACCGCCTGCAAAACCTGACACTGGACGCCACCCTTGATCGCAATCAGCGCGGTCAGATCAACCTCAAGGGCAGCGCAATTGAGGCGGGAGATACTCAGCTCGGCGTACTGACCGTCAACGGTAGCGGCGACATCAAGCGTCAACAGCTGAAGCTGGCCTTGCAGGGGCCCACTCTGCAGCTGGGGCTGGCGCTTGACGGCGGTCTGGATAAAGACAACTGGCGCGGGCGAGTGGTCAGTGGTGACGTCAAGGCCGGCGGCCAGAACTGGGTGCTGCAAAACCCGGTACGCCTGGAGCGTCTGGCCGATGGCCGGGTCAATCTGGGGGCGCAATGCTGGATTTCCGGCCCTGCCAGCCTGTGCAGTGAAGACCAGCGTCTGATGCCGGACCCGCAGCTGCGTTTCCATCTCAAGCAATTCCCCCTCGACAGTCTGGCGCAATGGTTTCCCAAGGACTTCCAGTGGCAGGGCCAGCTCAACGCAGACCTGTTGCTGGACTTGCCTGCCAGCGGTCCAAAAGGCCAGGTGGTGGTGGATGCCAGCGGCGGTACTTTACGTATCAAGGACAAAGGCCAGTGGCTGAACTTCCCGTACCAGACGTTCAAATTGACCAGCAACCTGACGCCCAACCGAGTCGACACACGGTTTGATTTTGATGGCGGCAAGCTGGGGCAATTGATGCTGAGCGCACGGATCAATCCGTTGCCAAAAAACAAGCCGGTTACCGGCGAGTTCCGCCTGAGCGGGCTGGATGTATCGGTGATTCGTCCCTTTGTGCCCATGGTCGAGACACTCACGGGGCAGTTGAATGGTTCGGGCACGATCGCGGGCGGTTTACTGGCGCCGCACATCAACGGCAATGTGGCCCTGACCGGTGGTGAAGTGTCCGGCCCGCAACTGCCGACCAACTTCGAGAACCTGCAACTGACGGCCACCATCAATGGTGAAACCGCGCTGCTCAATGGTGGCTGGACCAGCGGCAAGCAGGGGCAGGGCAGCATCAGCGGTGATGTGGCATGGGGCAAAGCCACGGCAGTCAATATATTGGTCAAGGGCAACCATCTTCCGGTCACGGTCGAGCCATACGCCAAACTCGAGGTTGCGCCTGACCTGAAAATTTCGCTCAACGCCGACAACACCTTGTTGATTGCGGGCACGGTGAACATCCCCAAAGGTGAAATCGTGGTGCGCGAGTTGCCGCCTTCGACGGTCAAGGTTTCGGATGACACCGTGATTGTCGGGCAACAGGTGTCAGATGAAGCGCCGCCCATGGTGGTCGACATGGACATCAATGTGGTGGTCGGGCAAGAGCTGCTGACGTTCTCGGGCTTTGGTCTGAATGCTGATCTGGCGGGTCAGGTCCATATCGGCAACAACATGGACACCCGCGGTGAATTGCGTCTTAACAATGGCCGTTACCGGGCCTATGGCCAGAAGTTGACGATACGCCGGGCGCGCCTGTTGTTTGCCGGCCCCATCGATCAGCCGTATCTGGACATTGAAGCGATTCGCCAGACCGACGACGTCATCGCCGGGATTCGCTTGACGGGCAGCGCCGAGCAGCCCACCACGCAGATTTTCTCGGAGCCGGCCATGAGTCAGGAGCAGGCGTTGTCGTACCTGGTTCTGGGACGTCCGCTGACAGGCACAGGCGAAGATGACAACTTGCTGGCGCAAGCGGCCTTGGGGTTAGGGCTGATGGGCAGTTCAGGGGTTACCACGGATCTGGCCAATCATTTGGGGATCAAGGATTTTGAACTCGACACCGAAGGCAGCGGCAATGACACCGCAGTCGTGGCCAGTGGCAAGATCAACGAACGTTTGAGCGTGCGTTACGGCGTTGGCGTGTTTGAACCTGCCAGCACTATTGCCTTGCGCTACAAGCTCAGCAAGAGGGTCTATGTGGAGGTCGCCAGCGGCGTCGCCAGCTCGCTGGATATCTTCTACAAACGGGATTTCTGAGGCTCTCACTTACTTGTAGGCGCTGGCTTGCCAGCGATTCAGGCACGGCGGTCTTTCAAAAAGAACCGCAGTGACCCTATCGCTGGCAAGCCAGCTCCTACAGCGTTTTCAGGGGACTTCTGGTGCGGGGGTTGCCCTGTGGAATCCAGAACTCAGCGGTTGAGCTGCTTCATCGATTCTTCTGCATAGCGTTGTCCCGCTACGGCGCTGGCCGGGAAGATCGCTTGCAGTGCCTGCAGTTCGCTGGTGCTCAGTTTGATGTCCAGTGCCGCGACATTCTCTTCCAGGTATTTGCGTTGTTTGGTGCCCGGAATCGGGATCAGGTAATCCCCCTGAGCCAGCACCCAGGCCAGGGCCAATTGCCCGGCAGTCACACCTTTGGCTGCGGCCAGGGCTTGCACTTGTTCGACCAGCAGCAGGTTTTTGGCGAAGTTGTCACCCTGAAAACGCGGGCTGAGGCGACGGTAATCATCGGCGGCAAAGTCGTCGGCAGACTTCAGTGCTCCGGTCAAAAAGCCCCGGCCCAGCGGACTGTAGGGCACAAATGCAATACCCAGACGCTGGCATGCCGCCAGGCAGCCGTTGTCCTCGGGGTCGCGGCTCCACAGTGAGTACTCACTTTGCAGGGCACTGATCGGATGCACTTTGTGCGCTCGCTCCAGAGTTGTGGCCGAAGCCTCACTCAAACCCAGGTATCGCACCTTGCCGGCCTTGACCAGGTCGGCCATGGCGCCGACGGTTTCCTCAATCGGTACGCCGGGGTCCATGCGGTGCTGGTAATAAAGATCCAGGGTTTCAACCCCCAGACGTTTCAGGCTGCCCTCAATGGACTGGCGAATGTACTCGGGACGTCCGCTCACGCCGCGGGCCGCGGGGTTGGCAGGATCGCGCACAATTCCGAATTTGCTGGCCAGAAAAACCTGGTCACGTTTGCCGCGAATCGCCTGGCCGATCAGTTCTTCATTGGTGTGCGGGCCGTACATGTCGGCGGTGTCGAGCAGGTTGATGCCCAGTTCCAGTGCGCGGTGCAAGGTGGCCAAGGCTTCGCGGGTGTCACTGCCGGTGGTATAGAAATCCGTCATGCCCATGCAGCCCAGGCCAATAGCGCTGACCTGCGGGCCGTCTTTACCGAGTTGGCGAGTGTGCATGCGAGGTGCTCCTGAGTTATGGAGGGGCCATTGTTGACCGCGACACTGGCAAGATAAACCGGGTAAAAGCATTATGACTATTCGTAAAATCTAAACAGTGGACAGACCATGGACCGATTCAACGCCATGCTGGTTTTTACCCGGATCGTCGAACTGGGTGGCTTTGCCAGGGCCGCAGACAGCCTGCAAATGCCCCGTGCCTCGGTCACGGTGCTGATCAAGCAACTGGAAGCACATTTGGGCGTGCAGTTGTTACATCGCACCACACGCCAGGTCAGTCCGACCCTGGATGGCGCTGCCTATTACCAGCGCTGTGTCAACTTACTGTCCGATCTTGAAGAGGCCGAGGGGTTGTTCAGGGGCAGCCAGCCAAAAGGCAAGTTGCGCGTCGATATGCCTGCGGCGGTGGGGCGTCTGGTGGTGTTCCCTGCATTACCCGAGTTCACCCGGCGCTACCCCCTGATCGAGCTGGAAGTCGGCCTCAGTGACCGGCCGGTGGACCTGATTCGTGAAGGTGTGGATTGCGTGGTCCGTGGCGGTCTGACGATGGATGATTCGCTGGTGGCGCGTCCTCTGGTGATGATGGATCAGGTGACATGCGCCAGCCCCGACTATCTGCAGGCCCACGGAGTACCGCAATCGCTCGAAGACTTGAGCGGGCATCAGGTGGTGGAGTACTTCTCCAGTGTGTCGGGCAAGCGCTACGGGCTGGAGTTTCAGGCAGGGGACGAGGTGCGTCTGATCGATCTGCCCAAGCAGGTTTCGGTCAATAGCGCAGAAGGGTATCTGGCAGCGTGCATGGCGGGGTACGGGCTGGTGCAGACGCCGCATTATCACGTCGCACAACTGGTGCGCGAAGGGCGTTTGCAAGAGGTGCTCGGGGATTGTTTGCCCCCGCGTCTGGCGTTGACGGCGTTGTACCCGCAACACCGGCAACTGTCTTCCCGGGTACGGGTGTTTGTCGACTGGCTGGTGGATTTGTGCGGGCGCCCCGGCAGTGGTTTTCGGCACTGACCCGAGCCTGCCGGGCAGGCTCGGGTTCAAGCATCAGCGGTGGTAGTAGCCTGGGCCGCCATCATAGTAGCGATGATCGTGATGCCTTCCATGGTCTGGGAAAAACACGCAACCGCTCATGGCCAGGATGAGCAACAGCGGAGCCAGCCGGGTGATTCGATGCAACATGGGTCAATCCTCAAGGTTATCGCCAGGGAGCTAAAAAGCGTCCCCGGCTGTAAGATGAGACCACGGTTGTTTCAAATCATCTCCGCAAACCCGACATATTTGTTAAATTTCCGGCTGACGTTTTTAGCCTCACTTTCAGGAACAGGTAATGACCTCTTCACAGCGCTTGAAATATTCGATTCTGATTTCACTGGTGGTTCTGGGGATCATGTTCGGTCTTTCGTATATGCAAAACGCCGGCATGATCTCCGAGAAAATGTTCCAGTACATTGCCATTGGCGTGGCAGTGGTTGTTGTGGTGATCAACGGTGTGATGCGCCGCAAGACCAAGATCTAAGCGTCGATCCTGGCAGTCAGAACCGCTTCAGCCTGTGGATGCAGGCTGTAGCTTTTATCGTTGTTAAGCACCACCACCCCCTCGCTGCAAAGGCGCTTGAGCACCTCGCGCACACTCAGAAATGACAGTGGAATATCCAGTGCCAGCAAGTGACTGTGCATGCCGCGCACCCCCAGCCGGCGATCGCTCCCAACTGTTGTCAGCAACGCATCGATGACCTTGAGTCGCACCAGGCTGGTACGCAGCCCGAAGCATTTAAGTAAGTGGCGGATCCGTTCGTTGCCTTGCAATGGCGCAAGCGCTTCCAGCAACCCGGGGTCAGGCTGGAAAACGGACTCACGATGATGTTGGCCGTCCGTTGGCATTTGCTGGTTTGGCATGCAAAAAACTCCTTTTCAGAGCCTGATCAGGAAAATAAAAAAGTGCTCTTAGTTAACTAGACGAATGAGCGGGGTAAATCATGAACACCGGGATGTGGAAAATTTGTCGTGAAATCGTCGGGCTCACGCAAAGGCCCCGTGTGGCCGGGGGGTGACCGATTATTAATTTTTTTTAATCTGCTTCGTTTTCAGTACAGGCTCTAGCCGGGTGGTGGCTTTGAGCCTAGCTGCCTGGTCGGCCGTTGATTACCGGCTTGCCGTCCTGGTTCAGGCTCAGGTACACCGGCAACACCTTGGGCAGGGACGTCACCAACTGGTTGATGTCATGGGTATTGAACACCCCGCCAATGCGCAGTTTGCCGGTGGCGTTGTCGGCCAGTACCAGGGGCACGTCCAGATAGCGGTTGATCAAGGGCAGGGCATCGGCCAGGGTCAGGTTGTCCAGCACCAGCTTGCCGTTGCGCCACGCCAGGTCCGGAGTGTCGGCATAGGTCTGGCTGATTTGTGGCGTGTAGTCGCCCGCTTTATAGCGGGCCTGCATCCCCGGTTCGAGACGCAGGCCGTCACCACTCAGGTTCTGGTTGCCGGTCACCAGCACCGAGCCTTCGAGCAGCGTCACCCGCACCTGGTCTTCATACCTCCACACATTGAACTGTGTGCCGGTGACTCGAATGCGTCCTTCGGCTGCCTGCACCACGAACGGGTGGGAAGCATCGTGGCGCACCTTGAAAAAAGCTTCGCCCTTGGTCAGGTTCACCCGGCGCTGGTCTTTGTAGTTGCTGAAGGTCAGTTGCGTACCGAGATTAAGCTCTACCTGACTGCCGTCGGGCAGGGTTACGGTTTTCATACTGCTGCTGGCTTCAAGGCGCTCGTAAGCGTTGGGCACCCAGCCCAATTGCCAGCCGCTGTAAGCGGCCAGCGGAAGCGCTAGCAGGGTGATAGCAGCCGCGATGCCCAAACGGCGCCAAGTGCTGTGAGGTTGGCGGCCAGGCAGTGCAATGACCTTGGCAGGACGTGGCAAATGTTCGCTGACATCCCAGATGTCGAGCATGGCTTCATATTCAAGCGCGTGCAGAGGGTCAGCCTTGAGCCACACAGCGAAGGCTTCACGTTCCTGTTCAGTGCAATCGGGCTCGTGCAAGCGCATGCACCACTGAGCGGCAGCTTCGGTGATGGCATCATCTTGGGTGTGTGTGTGGCGTGTTTCGCTCATTGGTTCTCCTGGGTGCCGGGCATTCTAACTCTGCGCGTGAATTAACGAGAGCATGAGCCATGTCAAAATCAGGCCATTTAGCCCTATGGACGTTTTTATATCTGCTACGGTTGTTCCAGTCACATCCAGTACCAGACGCAACATCAATTAATGGAGTTAAGACAATGTTGAAGAAAACCTTTGCTGCTGCGATCACTGCCGCTGTTCTGTTGAGCTCCGGCGCTGCGATGGCTGCTGCCACTCCTGGCCCGAACTGGGCATTCTCCAAAGAAGCAGTAGAAGTGCTTCAGGGCAAGAATGGCTACACCGTGATCAAGAAAATCGAGCTGGAAAATCCGGCTGCAGGCATCTGGAAAGCAGAGGGCCTGAAGAAAATTGACGGCGTGGAAGTCGAGGTCGAAACCACTTTTGACCATAACGGCAAAGTGATTTCCGAGAAAAAAGACTGATTCTGACGTCTTTCACGAACCGCTTGCCAAGCGCTTCGAGCCCGATCCTGCCTGTGCAGGGTCGGGCTTTGTTTTAGGTGCGGTGGCGCTGAGCCAGCCATTGCTCGCGGGTTATTTCCCATAGGTCGCTAGCAAACCTGCCACTGACAAAGTCGCTTTCTTCGCTGCTCACCAGGCTCATCCCGCCGCGCTCCGAGATTCGCCTCGATCCCACGTTAGGTGCGGCCTTTGGCACACGCATCAGCGGGCGTCCCAGGGTCTCAAACCAGAAACTGTCCACGACTTCGCAGGCCTCGCTCATCAAACCCTGACCCTGCCAGGGCGGTGACAGCCAGAACCCCCGGTGGTTATCAACCTGATCCATCAGGCTGATGCTGCCAATCACATCGTCGGGGCGCGAGCGCAAACGTATCGTCCAGTGCCACTCCGTGCCGCGGGCCATTGCCGGTAAGGCGACATCCCGCACATAGCTCAGCGCACCGTCGTCAGGGTAGGGCCAGGGCACAGCAGCGTTCAGGTAGCGCACCACCTCCCAGTGCGCGAAGCGCTCCTGAATTGCCGCCGCATCCCCGAGGGTCAGTGGCTGCAGCAATAATTGCCGGGTGCGTAAGGTGGGGGGCGCTTGCATGAGCAATGCTTCCTTGCCGTAAATGAGCGTCGAGATTACCCCTCAATACCCCCCACAAAAAAGCCCCCGTACAACGGGGGCTGGTCTGGAGCCTGGCGCGGGGGTATTAGCCGTTACTGCAGCCATTGCCCATCACGCGGTATTCAAGAATATGACGCTGACCCTGATGGTCTTCGTAAGTCATTTGTGCCGGCACCACTTCACAGACATCGTCGGTTGGCGAAACACTGATGACTTTCGCAATATCGAGGTTAGTGGCATAGGTGTAATGTTCTACAACCGGTTGTGGCTGGGCGACTTGAAGTTCATCAGCAGCGGCCAGTGTTGAAAAACCAATCAATGCAAGAGCAATCAAACTTTTCATTGTTGAGACCTTAAAACAATCACGTATCACTGACTTCTATTGCCGTGCCGGCGGTCGAAGTTATTACGCCGTCAGCAGTGCGGCGTAACACGAAGTACCGTGCCCTGTTTCAATGTTGTGGTGAGGGATGAACATAGAATACGCGTCTCCCGTATTGATTAAAGTCAAACCTTTGTCATGCAGTCTTTCCGGATCAGTAATAATCCTGTGTTTTAACCGCCCAATAAAAAGCCCCCTGCAAAGAGGGGGCCCGGGGGTTGCATCCGTGCATGCAACTGCGTGTGCCTAGTGGTTGCTGCAACCGTCACCCATCACCTGGTATTCAAGGGTATGACGCTGACCATGAGAGTCTTCATAGGTCATTTGCGCCGGTACGACTTCACACACATCAGGGATACTGGACAGGCTGATCACTTTCGCAATGTCCAGTTTCGACCCGTAGTTGTAATGTTCGACCGACGAGGGTTCAACCGTTGAACTTCCACTGGCCAGTGCCAGGCTGGCAAAACCGGCAAGGAATAACGCAATTAAAGTTTTCATGTAAGTGGCCTCTAAAGTTATCAAACTGACTGACTTCATTTGCCATGCGGGCGGAAAGAAGTTACGGCGCGTGTTGAAGGTTCAATCAGCGTCGTACGAAGTACCGTGGTGTTTCAACTGCTGTTCATTTCACCTGTTCAATAATACGCCTATCCATCAAAGTAAAAAGATCCGATGGCAAAATGCTCTGTTACCGCTCGGGTAACAATGTGGTGGCGGCCAGGAAAATTTCAAGTGCCGAAAGTCGCTGCCTTGCTGGCATACTTGCGCGTCTGATTCCGGAGCCCGTTATCGCAATGAATAGCCCATCCCCCCTCAGTGCCTGGCGACAGGCCGTCGAGCAGCAAGGTTTTGTCCATGATCCCGCTCAATGGCAAGCAGTACAGGCGCTGCAGCACTGCCACGAAGCCCTGCATCAAGGCGCGCGGGAAGTCAGGGGGGTGTACCTGTGGGGGCCGGTGGGCAGAGGCAAAACCTGGTTGATGGATCAGTTTTACCAAAGCTTGCGGGTTGCGGCGCGGCGTCAGCACTTTCATCACTTCATGCAATGGGTGCATCAGCGTCTGTTTCAACTGACCGGTACCGCCGACCCGCTCAAGGTATTGGCCAAGGAGTTGGGCAAAGAGCTCAGGGTCCTGTGTTTTGACGAACTGTTCGTCAATGACATTGGTGACGCCATTATTCTCGGGCGGTTGTTTCAGGTGATGTTTGATGAAGGGGTGGTATTGGTCTGCACCTCCAATCAGCCGCCGGAACAACTTTATAGCCAGGGGCACAATAAAGAACGTTTCGCCCCGGCGATTACCGCCATTCTCAAGCACATGGACATCGTTTCGGTGGATGGCAGCGAGGATCACCGCTTGCATCCCGGCATCGCCAGACAACGCTACTGGGTGACCGGGCCCGGGCAGCCCAGTGTCATGCCGTCAGTGTTTGCAGAGCTGACCCGGGGGCAGGCGGTGAGTGATCAACCGGTTAGTGTTGGACACCGTTCGCTGCGCGTGGTGCAAGCCAGCGATAGCGTGTTGTGGTGCAACTTCCATGAACTGTGCGAGCAGCCGCTGGCCGCCAGTGAGTTCATGGATATCTGCGATCGCTTCAAGGTGATTCTGCTCAGCGAGGTGCCTTGCCTGAGCGCCGAGCAGCGGGAAGGCAAGATCGCCCGTGGCACCGAAGATGGTCCGGTAAAAGTCGAGGCGGGGGATCGTGAACTGCCGCAACTGTCCAGGTTTGACGACAGCGTACGACGTTTTATCGCACTGGTAGATGAGTGCTACGACCGTAAAGTACCAGTGTGCATCGAGGCGCAAGTGCCCATGGATCAGCTGTATACCCTGGGTTACCTGGAGTTTGCCTTTCGCCGCACGCTGAGCCGGCTTCAAGAAATGCAGCTAGAGAGGTTCGGGGCCAATTAGAAATCACGGCGGCAGGAGCGAGCTTGCCTGGCGATAGTTTCAGCCGCATTCCGGCATCATCAGGCAAGCTCGCCGCTGCATATCACCGTGCAGCGATCAATCCCACTTCGGCGCAACGCTTTGCGGGCTGGTCAGGCGATGGCCGCGATCCAGCGCTGCAATCTGCGCCATGTCTTCTTCGCTCAGGGTCAACGCGCAGGCCTTGAGATTGCTCTCCAGGTTGGCCCGCTTGGTGGATGACGGAATCACCGAGTAGCCCAGTTGCATGGCCCACGCCAGGGTCACCTGGGCGCTGGTTGCCCCATGACGATCTGCAATGGCCTTGATCACCGGATCTTTCAGTACCTCGCCGTAGGCCAGCGTCATGTAAGACGTAATATGGATGCCTTTGCTCTGCGCGAACTCAACCACTTTGCGGTTCTGCAGGTACGGGTGCAGTTCAATCTGATTGGTGGCGATGTTCTCGGCACCGACAGCGGCAATGGCTTCTTTCATCAGCGCGATGGTGAAGTTGGAAATGCCGATCTGCCTGGTCAAACCCAGGTTTTTGGCTTCAAGCAGCGCGCCCATGAACTCTGCGACCGGCACCTCGTCGTTCGGTGACGGCCAGTGGATCAGCGTCAGGTCCAGATGGTCGGTGCGCAGTTTTTTCAGACTGTCCTTGAGGCTGGCAATCAGCTGGTCGTGAGCGAAGTTACTGACCCAGATTTTGCTGGTGATAAACAGTTGATCACGGGCTATGCCACTCTCGGCAATGGCCTGGCCGACTTCGGCTTCGTTCTCATAGATCTGCGCGGTGTCGACGGCCCGGTAGCCCAAATCTAGCGCGTTCTTGACTGAGTCAATCACCACCTGGCCTTTAAGACGGAACGTGCCGACGCCGAATGCTGGAACTGTCATGGATAACTCCTTGGAGGTCGTAAGAATCAGACTGAGTATCCTCGCCTTGTTCTGCGGGAAAAACCGCAAGTCAGGCAAAGCACATTTAACCGCAGGTCATGAATCACTGATCCCCTCCGTCATTCAGAGTTCCATCCAGTGGCTTACCGTAACGCTTGTAGGAGCGAGCTTGCTCGCGAGCGTTTACAGACAGCAACAGCTCGCGAGCAAGCTCGCTCCTACAGGTGAGGGATATCCACCTGCCAGCCCCCGCCCAATGCCTTGTACAGCGCAATGCTGGCCTGCAGCCGGGCCAGGCGCAGTTGTACGTTCTGGTCCTGGGCCTGATACAGCGTGCGCTGGGTCTCCAGGACCGTGAGCAATATCTCGGCACCGGCTTTATAGCGGTGTTCGGCAATATCGAATGCCTGCTGTGCCTGTTTCAGTTCTTCGTCTTGCCAGTGCCGTTGTTGGTCCAGACCACTGGCGCTGTTGAGGGCTTTTTCGACGTCGGCAAAAGCGTTGATGATGCTCCCCCGATAGGTCTGCAGCAGCTCTTGCTGGTGCGCCGTGGCTTTGTCGCGCTCGGCGCTGAGGCGGCCGTTATTGAAGATCGGCGCTGCCAGCCCGGCGGTGAGGCTGTAGAACGGGCTGCGCAGGACATCGCTGAAACGGTCTGAACCCGATCCCAGGCTCGCGCTCAGGGTCAGGCCGGGCAGCATGGCCGCTCGCGCTACCCGGATGTCGGCCGCTGCAGCGGCGAGTCTGGCTTCGGCACTGGCGATGTCGGGGCGCCGGGTCAGCAGTTCGCTGGGCAAGCCGCTGCCAATCGATGGCCATTGCAACTGGTCGAACGCAGTGTTGCCCAAAACAAGGCTCTGCACCGGTTGACCTAGCAGCACGGCCAGGGTGATTCGCGCCTCTTGGGCCTGTTGCTCAACCAGTGGCAATTGCCGTTGCTGGCTGGCCACCAGGCTCTTTTGCTGGGCCAGTTCCACGGCTGTGGCCGAGCCTGCGTCATAGCGGGTTTGCACGACATGCATGACGTTCTGTGCGTTGGCCAGATTGAGCCTGGCAATGCGCAGTTGTTCGTTGAAGGCCAGGGTTTGCACATAACTGTTGGCCACGCTGCTGAGCAAGGTCAGCTCGACGGTGGCCTGATCAAATTCGCTGGCCTTGAGCGCCTGTACGGCGCTGTCCCGTGCTGCGGATTTGCCGCCCCAAAAGTCCACTTCATAACTGGCGCTCAGATTGGCGTCAAAATAGTCCACGGCCTTGTTGTCATCGCTGGCATCCAGCTGGCTATAGCCCTTGCCACGTAATAGTTTCTCGCGATTGGCGCTGGAGCCGAATTTCACTTCAGGCATCAGCGGGGCGCCAGCGATCACGGCGCTGGCCCGGGCCTGCTGCACGCGTGCGACGGCGGCTGCGAGGTCGTAGCTGGAGGTACGGGCCTGAGCAATCAGACGGTCAAGGTCCGTGCTGGAAAAATGACTCCACCACAGTCGACTGCCTGCCTGGCTGGCCAGTGCATGGGGCGATTGCCAGCTCGAAGGCGGTAACGGCGCAGGGCTGTTATGGGGCAGGGGCTGACTGCACGCGCTTAGCAGCAGGCAGGCAGTCAGCACGCTCAAGGACAGGTTCATCGAATCATTCACTGGTTAGTGCCGTGACCGGATCGAGCCGGGCAGCTTTGCGGGCCGGCATAAAGCCGAAAATAACGCCAGTCACCAGCGCACAACCAAAGGCGCCGAGGACCGCAAACAGGGAGAACGCCACCGCCACATCGCACAGCAACAGAATGCCACCGACCATGAAGGCCAAGGTGATACCGGTCAGCCCGCCGACCATCGAGAGCATCAGGGCCTCGGTCAGGAACTGGCGCAGAATGTCGCGCTGACGGGCGCCGGTGGCCATGCGGATACCAATTTCACGGGTACGTTCGCGAACGGTCATCAGCATGATATTCATCACTCCGATACCCCCCACCAACAGTGAAATGGCGGCAATCGAACCGAGCATCAGCGACAGGCTATTACGGGTTTTGGCTTCGGCCTGGATCATCGCCGCATTGTTGGTGATCTCGAAATCCCGCGTGCCGTGGTGCAGTTTGAGCATCAACTGCTCGATGGCCTTTTCGGTTTGTCTGACCTTGCTTGCATCGGCAGCCGCGATCACCACGTATTCCGGATTGTGCGTACCGAACAGGCGCACGCTGGCGGCGGAGTAGGGCACCACGATACGCGCGTCACTGTCGGAGTCGCCGGAGCTGGCGCCTTTTTCGGCCAGTACGCCGACCACCCGGAACGGTACGTTCTTCAGCAGGATGTACTGGCCAATAGGGTTGGGTACATCCTTGAGCACTTTGTCCCGGACCTTCTTACCGATCACCGCTACGGCAGCGGCGGCGTCTTCGTCGGCCTGGGTGAAGAAGCTGCCCAGGACCACCGGCCAGTTGAAAATCGCCGGGAAGTCGATGCCATTGCCGCCGGTGTACAGGGTGTGGTCGACGTTCCCGTAACGAACGCCGATTTGCGCGCCGTTGATTGGCATGATCATTTGTACTTGGGGCAGGGTCGAAAGCGCTGCGACGTCGTTGAGGCTAACGATGCCCGGCGGCGCCCGTGGTCTGGGTGGCATACCGCTGAGGTAAATGATGTTGGAGCCGAATGCCCCCATTTCGGCCATGACCTGGCGTTTGCTGCCTTCGCCCACCGCCAGCATCACGACCACCGAGGCCACACCGATAACGATGCCGAGCAAGGTCAGGGCCGTGCGGAAGCGGTTGATCCACATCACTCGCCAGGCCGCCTGAACCGCGTCGACCAGCTCGCCTTTCCAGGCCCCGCGGGCTTCGCTGCCCTCATTAAAACGTTTGCGCAAATCGACGGCTTGCAAGGCGTCAGGGTTGTCGGCTCGCGCAGACGGTTGAGCGCTGGCGCTATCGCTGACCACCTCGCCGTCGCGCACTTCGATGATGCGATTGGCCCGCGCTGCGACTTCGCGGTCGTGGGTAATCAGGATCACCACGTGACCCTGGCTGGCCAGCTCGTCAAGCAGGGCCATGACTTCGGCGCCGCTGTGGCTGTCCAGAGCGCCGGTGGGTTCGTCGGCGAGGATGATGTGCCCGCCGTTCATGAGGGCGCGGGCAATCGATACCCGTTGTTGTTGACCGCCGGACAGCTGATGAGGCCGGTTGGCTGTGCGCTCGCCCAGGCCCAGGCGGGCGAGCAGGGCGCCAGCCCGTGCGTGACGCTCGGCGGCGGGCATGCCGGCATAAATGGCCGGCATTTCGACGTTTTCCTGGGCCGACGCCGAGGGGATCAGGTGGTAACCCTGGAACACAAAGCCGAAGGCTTCGCGGCGTAGCCAGGCCAGTTCGTCACTGTCCAGACGGGCCACGTCTTCACCTGCGAACAAATAGCGCCCTGAGGTCGGGCGGTCGAGGCAGCCCAGAATGTTCATCAGGGTGGATTTGCCCGAGCCCGAGGCTCCGACAATCGCCACGAACTCTCCGGCATGGATCGACAGGCTAATCCCTTTGAGTACGTGAACTTCGGGCGTCTCGATGCCGCCGTAGACCTTGCGGATAGCTTGCAGGTCGATCAGGGGAGTGGGCATTCAGCCTCCGTTACCGGTGGCGGGGCCGATGAGCAGGTGATCGCCTTCGTTCAAGCCATCGATAATTTCTACCCGCAAGCGGTCACTGATTCCGGTGCGGATCTCGCGGGACTGGATTTTGCCGTCTTTGCTCACGATACGGGCGGTTTGCCGGTTGCTTTCAGAGCTGCCCTGTAAGGCAATGATGGGGGCCAGCAATACGTCTTTGGCCTGGCCGGCGACGAAAAACACCTGGGCAGTCATTTCGGGCATCAACCCCTGGTCGGTGTTGTCGACGTCGAGCAGTACGGTGTAAAGCACCACGCGCGCGCTGCCGCTTTTACCTGCGCCCGAAGGGCTGCCACCGCCCTGGCTGGCCTCATTAAGAGGTTTGGGTGGTACGGGCAAAATCTGCCGTACCCGGGTGTTCCAGCGCCGGTTAGCCCCACTCAGGGTGGTGAAATACGCTGGCATGCCCGGTTTGACGTAGCCGATATCTGCTTCCGAGACTTCTGCCCAGACGGTCATGGCCGAGAGTTTGGCAATGCGCAGAATCAGCGGTGTTTGCTGTTGGGCATTGAGGGTTTGGCCTTCGCGTGCATCCAGTGCCACCACGGTGCCGGAGATGGGCGCGTAGATACGGGTGTAGCCCAGTTCTGCTTCGTCACTGCGCAAACTGGCCTGGGCCTGAAGGATTTGCGCTTGGACCATGTCGGTCCGTGCCTGGGTGGTACGCACTTCAGCGAGTGCGCTTTGTATGTCTTCTTCGCGGGTTGCGCCGCCTTTGGCGAGATTCAGCTGGCGCTGATATTTCTGTTTGGCCAGGTCGTACAGTGCGCGCTGTTCCTGTAGCTGAGCCTTGAGGTTTTGCGTGGCAAAACGGCTGGCATCGAGCTTGGCTCGCTGGGTCGCCGGGTCGATCTCGACCAGCAACTGACCTTCCTGGACTTCATCACCGGCATTGACGTGGATTTTGTTGATTTGGCCTGATGCCTGCGCACCCACGTCGACGTATTGGCTCGGTTGCAGGGTGCCGAGGGCCGTCACACTGCTTTCAATATCTGCACGTGTCACAGGGACGGTGTCATACGCTTGGCGACCCGGGGGCATAAATAGCCACGCAGTCAGAACTCCAACGAATAATGCCAACAGGCAGATGAAGAGTGCACGACGGTTGTGTCTCGGGCGTTTCATGCTGGGTTCCGGCCAATAGGAGTCGGCCCGTCGCTACGCTGTTTGAACCGTAAACGGCAAAAGCGAACGCTGTCGGCAAACCGACAGACACGGGAGCTGTTGAGTAAACGAGAGAGTGAATCGAAGATTTAAGTGTTTGTTTTTACGCTTGTTACTTAATGTTTCAGGGTGGTTTTAGCGCTGCAATCTTAAATCTATATGAGAATTGCTATAAATTACATCTGCAAAAGTGCCATCATCATGCCGCTATTGATTCGGCCTGTTTCTGCGCTCATGGAATGTTGCCGCAACCCTGCGGCCAGGAGTCATGTTGGAAAACTACTATCGCGAACTGGTGAAGTTTTTGAGTGCCAGGCTGGGCAATGCCCAGGCGGCAGAAGATGTGGTGCATGACGCCTACGTGCGTGTGCTTGAGCGCGCCAGTGATGAGCCGATCCAGCAGCCGCGTGCATTTCTATACCGCACGGCGCTCAATCTGGTGATTGATGGTCATCGGCGCAACGCTTTGCGTCAGGTTGAACCGCTGGAGGTACTGGACGCCGAGGAGCGCTTTTTCACCCCCTCGCCCCAGGTGTTGATGGACCATCATCAGCGCCTGGACTTGATCCAGCGCGCTCTGGCCGAACTGCCTGCGGCGTGCCGTGACAGCTTTTTACTGCGCAAGCTTGAAGGCTTGTCGCATCCGGAAATTGCCGAGCGCCTCGGCATTTCACGCAGCATGGTTGAGAAGCATATTGTCAACGCCATGAAGCATTGCCGGATTCGTATCAGGCAGTGGGATAAGACCTGAGTTTGATGTGTTTTCGGGCCTGTCGGCGTGGCCAGTATTGTAAGCGGGGATGTCCAGGCCAAGACCACGAACGGTGAGTTTGCCGGGCAGCGTTACGAGGCGCAAAGGCGGGCGCCATGGACTGAATACCTGAGCGTTTTTGACATGAGCCGCGATGACCTCCGTGTCGCTGATACGCCCGGCAAGGCAGTGATATACATGCAGATTTTTGTCAGGCCAGGCATGGCCTGAGTGACCCGCAGCTGCCTGTCTTGCCGATTCGCCCGGGAAGGCTTTCATGTCGCTGTACGCCTGTGACAAGCGCCCCCAGAAGGCTGATTCTGCATTGGATACCAGGGTTTTACTCCCTGTTTTCGGGCCCTTATGTCACTTCATATGAGTGAAACTGAACCCCGCCTGAAGATCCTTCTGATTCACAAAACCGAAGCCTTGCTGCGGTTTACTCTCTAAAACGTCGGGCGTAAGCTGCCGGCGTTTTCATTAATAGCGCAGGCTCTCAGTGGGTAAAAACTCGAGTCACAGTAGTCGGCCGGTTATCAACACCGGCATATTCCCGGCAAGCTAGCGCGCAGATTCCCCTGCCGTTTTCTTGCTGAGTAGCGAGAAGCGGCGTCTTGATCGGGTCAGTAGCGACCCGACCCCGCAAGTTCTCTCATCGACACTGAAACGTGTGTGATCAATGCCCTTGGTGGCAGGTCGCGACATGTCGTACGCGTGTGCCCGCTGCGCCGTTTGGTTGATCGTCAGGGGAAATCGTTATGGGCAACTTCTTTATGCCAATCCGTCGCCGCCATCATCGGCCCGCATTGCCGGGCTGTGTCCGATTGTTCGATTAGACGCGAGCATCTGGTTCGCCCCGGGATTAAAAACCATGAATGACGGTTCCAGATTTAGGCCGTCTGCATAGTCACTCTGAACGGGTGAGTGCAGGCGGCGCAGGAGTAGCACGATGAAACTCACCCTCAAAGAATTCTTCGCCGGCTTTTTGCGCACTCGCCATATCGGCCGGCATTTCCGGCGTCTGGCCTTGCTCGACAGTCTGACCAACACCACGGTCAGCCGTGAAGTGCCTGCGACCCTGGCCCAGACCCTGGTGGCAGCAGCCAACCGCGATAGTGCGGTATTGATCGACAGTCTGGGTACGCATACAGATGGCCTGAGCGAAGCCGAGGCTGAAGCCCTGCGCCAGCAACACGGGCTCAATGAAGTTGAGCACGAACAGCCCCTCAGCCGCTGGGTGCATTTGTGGCACTGCTACAAAAACCCGTTCAATTTGCTGTTGACCTTGCTGGCAGCTGTTTCTCTGGCCACTGATGACATTCAGGCGGCGGTGGTGATTGGCACCATGGTGGTGTTGTCGACGTTGCTGCGGTTTTGGCAAGAAGCCAAGTCCAACAAGGCGGCGGACGCGCTCAAGGCCATGGTGAGTAACACCGCGACGGTCATGCGGCGCGATTTCAGTGCCGACAGCTCGCCAATGTTTGGCAAGTTCTACGGCGCAGCCCAGCAAATCAGAGGCGCGCAACGCATTGAACTGCCGATCAAGCAATTGGTTCCGGGGGATTTGATCGTGTTGTCCGCGGGGGACATGATTCCGGCAGATTGCAGGGTGCTCAGCGCCAAGGACCTGTTTGTCAGCCAGGCGGCGATGACGGGTGAGTCAATGCCGGTCGAGAAATTTTCCCGACAGTTCGACAGCCAGACCAGTAACCCGCTGGAGCTGGAAAATATTCTGTTTATGGGCACCAACGTGGTATCCGGTGCGGCCACGGCAGTTGTACTGACGACCGGCAACAACACCTACTTCGGCGCGCTGGCGCAGCGTGTCGGCGCGACGGACCGTGGTCCTACGTCGTTTCAGACCGGGGTCAACAAGGTCAGCTGGTTGCTGATCCGCTTCATGTTTGTAATGGCGCCGCTGGTTCTGTTCATTAACGGCTTTACCAAGGGCGACTGGACCGAAGCCTTGCTGTTTGCATTGTCGGTGGCCGTTGGCCTGACCCCGGAAATGCTGCCGATGATCGTGACTTCAACCCTGGCCAAAGGTGCAGTGTTTCTGTCGCGTAAAAAAGTCATCGTCAAGCGGCTGGACGCGATCCAGAACTTTGGCGCGATGGATGTACTGTGCACCGATAAAACCGGCACTTTGACCCAGGACAAGATCTTTCTCGCACGGCACGTGGATGTCTGGGGTCAAGAATCCGATGACGTGCTGGAAATGGCTTACCTCAACAGCTACTACCAGACCGGACTGAAAAACCTGCTGGATGTGGCGGTGCTGGAGCATGTTGAGGTGCACCGCGAGTTAAATGTGGGCACTGCCTTTAGCAAGGTGGATGAAATCCCTTTCGACTTCACACGGCGGCGCATGTCGGTAGTCGTGGCCGAGCAGGATCAGCCCCATCTGCTGATCTGCAAAGGTGCTGTCGAAGAGGTGCTGTCAGTGTGCAAAACCGTGCGCCATGGCGAGTCGGAGGAAGCCCTGAGCGACGAGCTGCTGGCGCGTATTCGCCAGGTGACCGCAGCATTTAACGAAGAAGGGTTGCGGGTAGTGGCGGTGGCGGCCAGACCCATGATTACCGGGCGTGACACCTACAACCTGGCAGACGAGCAGGACCTGACGCTGATTGGTTATGTGGCGTTCCTTGATCCGCCTAAAGAGAGCACCGCGCCCGCGCTTAAAGCGTTGGCCGAACACGGGGTTGCGGTAAAAGTCCTGACTGGCGATAACGAACTGGTGACGGCGAAAATTTGCCGGGAAGTGGGCCTGGAGCAACAGGGGCTGCTGATGGGTAACGACATCGAGCGCATGACCGATGCCGAGCTGGCGGTGGCTGTTGAGACCACCAACGTATTTGCCAAACTCACACCCACCCACAAAGAACGCATCGTGCGCTTGCTCAAAGCCAACGGCCATGTGGTTGGCTTTATGGGGGACGGAATCAACGACGCGCCTGCGCTGCGTACGGCGGACATCGGGATTTCAGTGGATAGCGCGGTGGATATTGCCAAGGAAGCGGCGGACATCATCCTTTTGGAGAAAAGCCTGATGGTGCTGGAGGAGGGCGTGCTGGAAGGGCGCCGGACCTTCGCCAACATGCTCAAGTACATAAAAATGACCGCCAGCTCGAACTTCGGCAACGTGTTCTCGGTGTTGGTCGCCAGTGCGTTCATCCCGTTTCTGCCGATGCTGCCCATGCACCTGTTGGTCCAGAACCTGCTGTACGACGTGTCACAAATCGCTATTCCGTTCGATAACGTCGATGAGGAAATGCTGAAAAAACCGCAGCGCTGGCAGCCCGCCGAGGTCGGGCGTTTCATGTTGTTCTTTGGCCCGATCAGCTCGATTTTCGACATTCTGACCTTTGCCTTGATGTGGTACGTGTTTAAAGCCAACACACCTGAGCACCAGACCCTTTTCCAGTCGGGCTGGTTCGTGGTCGGGCTGCTGACTCAAACGCTGATCGTGCACATGATCCGGACGCCAAAAATTCCGTTTCTGCAAAGCCGTGCAGCGATGCCGCTGATGGTCATGACAGGCGTCATCATGGCTGTGGGGATATTCCTGCCGATGGGGCCGCTGGCGGCCTACTTCAAATTGCAGGCGTTGCCGCCACTGTACTTTGTGTTCCTGCCAATGATTTTGTTGGCCTACATGGTGCTGACTCAGGCGGTGAAGGGTTTCTACATCCGCAAATTTGGCTGGCAGTGATGGCGTAGCCGATGGTCAGGAGCATAATGAGGGGGCGTCGCCCGGCGCTCCCTGGAGAAAGACCGGGGCATGGGCCCCGGGCCTGTTTTTGACTTTGTTGCCAGTGTGCAGGTCGTCAAATCAGTGACGAGACAAACGGTGTCTTGAAATGTCCGAAAGTGCACTTATCTGGCGTCGGTACATGCAGTACTGCTGACGTGTTCCGTCTAACAGAATACTTTTGACGATGGTTCAGACATCATGCCCACCAAGTCATTACGAATTTTGATTGCCGACACCGAACCGGCCCAGGCTTTAACCTTAGAAAGGTCGCTCAATGCTGCGGGCTACTACCGCATTGCTCCCTTGTATCACCAGCAGGCGTTAGTGAGCCTGTATGACGCTCAAGCCCATGAGTTTGATTTGTTACTGATCAGCCAGGAGATGGCGGGCGGAGCGGCTGTGGATGTCGAGGCGTATCGCAAGGCCAATGCACAGTTTCGCCACATTCTGATTTATCCGGACGCCGACACCCTGGCGCCGCAAATCGACGCGCTGATGCAAGGCATCGATCCCTCAAGCCATATCTGATCCGGGCACTTGTATGCGTCGCTTGCGGCACGCTAAGGTCTGGTGTCGTCAAAATCGGACACCAAGAACCCAAGTCGTCGAGGAACATACGCAATGTCGGATGTCGTGGTAGTGCAAGCAAACTATACAAACCCGGTACACGCCCAGGCCTTGAGAGACGTATTGAATCACTACGCCAAGGACCCTATGGGCGGCGGTGAGGCGTTGTCGGCGCAGGTACTGGAGCAGTTACCGGCCGAGCTGGCCAAACGTCCCCATGCGTTCAGCGTACTGGCCTTTGTAAATGGCGAGGCGGCAGGACTGGTCAATTGTTTTGAAGGCTTCTCGACCTTTGCCGGCAAGCCATTGGTCAACGTGCACGACGTTTCAGTGGTCGATACATTTCGTGGTCTGGGCCTGAGTCAGAAGATGCTGCTCAAGGTAGAAGAAATTGCCCGTGAGCGTGACTGCTGCAAGATCACCCTTGAAGTGCTTGAGGGCAACCCGGTAGCTCAAGGTTCATACAGGAAATTCGGTTTCAGTGAGGGGCAACTCGACCCTGCATATGGTCGCATGTTGTTCTGGAATAAATATTTGTAAGGCTAAACCTTGATAGCCGCTGCCGCAGAACGCGGCAGCAGTTACAAAAGCCTGTCGCTGGTTAGAGCGTCCACTCCAGGCCCAGGCTAACGGTCCGTGGATCACCCCAGAACACGCCGTTATAGAAACCGACGTTTTCGTAGTACTTCTGATCCAGCAGGTTCTTCACGTTCAAAGTGGCCGAGACGTGTTTGTCGAACTCGTAGCGGGCCATCAGATCGACGAGGGTGTAGGACTTTTGGGTAATGTCTTCCTTGAACGTAACCGGATAGCCCTTGGCGTCTTTCTCTGCGGTCGGACGATTGGCCGCGCGGTAGATATCGCTTTGCCAGTTGACGGCAGCCCCCACGGTCATGGCCTTCCATTCGGCCGGCAGGCGGTAGGTGGTCGACACCTTTATCAGGTTCAAGGGTGCCGCGGTGTTCATCCGCTTGCCCGCAGCGTTACGTGAGTGGGTGTAGGTGTACCCGGCCATCATGTTCCAGTCACGCATTACTTCACCGGCCAGCTCGATTTCGAAACCGTTGACCTTATTGCCCTTGCCCCCGGATTTGTAATATTGCTCGCCGTTGGGCCCGCGGGGTGCCGAGTCATCGATTTCCGGCACGTTATCCTGTTTGCTCCAGAACACGGCCGATGACAGGTTGAGCCGCTCATGAAGGAAGCTGCCCTTGAGCCCCAGCTCATAGTTACTGCCCACAACGGGTTCCAGGTAGGAGTCGCTAATATCCTTATTGGTACCCGGCTTGAAAATGTCGGTGTAGCTGACATAGGCCGTCAGCTCTTCGGTGAAGTCATAGAGCACCCCCGCGTAAGGGGTGAGCATGTCGTTGTGGGTCTGAACTTTTTTTGCATGCACCAGCCCTTTGGATGCTTCATCGAACTCAGTGCTGGCGCTCAAGCTTTGCCAGCTGCCATACCGCGTGCCGAGCACGGCATGCCATTGATCGGTCAGGTTAAACCGCGTGGCCAGGTAGCCTGACTTCTGTTTGATGATGTCCCGGGTGCCCTGAATGCCGGTATTAAAGTCCTGATACTTGGCAATTGTGCTCATGTCCCGCCAGTCCGGAATCTGGCGGTAGTTATCTGGGTTGAGTTCAACCATCAAGGGCGAGGTGTTGTCGTTTTTGGCTTCGCCATAACCCAGCATCAGATCATGCTCGCGCCCGAATAACGGGTAGGTGCCCGAGATATTCACATCGATGGCGGTCATTTTTTCCTCACCGATGAAATGGCTGCTAAAAGCCGACATGCCGGTGCCATCGGCATTGGGGAAACCACCGCCGGCGTAGTACACCTTGCCTTCGGCATCACTGGTGCGATGGGTGTAGGCCGCTTTCAGGCGCCAGTCATTGAACAGTCGTTGCTCCAGGGTGGCGAATGCAGTCTTGTCCTTCATGGGCCATGAGCTCCATGACGTGGCCAGGTTGGTTGAGCGCCCAAATCCGGCTTTGTCGCCGGTGCCGGTCCAGTACGGTGTTGTTCCCCAGGATGAACCCTGCACTTGCTTGTCTTGGTAGTCATATCCGACTGCAACTGTGGTGTCGTCTGTCAGGTCGGCTTCCAGAATGCCGTAGGCCACTTCTCGCTTGAGTGCGTAGTTGTCGCGGAACGATTTGCTGTCGCGGTAAGCCAGCACGGTGCGCCCGCGCAAACGCCCGTCAAACGCCAGCGGGCCGCCGACATCCACGTAGCTGTAATAGTCGTCATAGCTGCCCCCGGTGACGCCGGCTTTGGCCTGGAGCTCGCGGGTCGGCCGCTTGCGGATCATGTTGATGGTGCCGGACGGGTCGCCAGCGCCTGTGGTCAGGCCTGTTGCGCCCCGGATGACTTCAATGCGGTCATAGATGATGGTGTCGGCATCAGACTTCATGAAACTGAAGGTGTTGAGCATGCCGTCAATCTGGAAGTTGTTGATGGTATAGCCACGAGACGAATAGCTGACCCGGTCCGAATCGTTGTGTTGCACCACGACACCGGTGGTATGACGCATGGCTTCGGTCAGGGTGTTGAGGTTGAAGTCGTCCATCTCCTGGCGGGTGACCACCGAAATCGACTGCGGCGTTTCGCGGATGCTCAGGTTGAGTTTGGTGGCGGTACTGGTCGAGCCCGTGGTGTAGGAACCGGTGTTCTCAGTCGTTGCACCCAGTCCCTGGGCTGTGATGCTGGTGCTGCCGAGTTCCATTGAGGTGGAACGTGTTTCGTCCTTGATCTCGCTATCAGCCATGAGGCAGGGGCTGATGGTGCTGCTTAGCAGGCCGAGGGTTAACGTCATCGAACGGGTGGTGGGCGCGAACATCGCTGCCGGCTCCTTGTCATTGTTGTGAAGTGGTCTAGTGCTTCAAACGAATGACAAGGGGGCGAATTAGCGCAATCGCGAATGATTGTTGTTTCTGATTGTTTCCAGCAGTGAACTAACACTCAACGGGGAGGTATTAGCTCCCCGTTGTGCTTTTTACTGCGTGGCCACATTACCCGCTGCAGGGGGCTTGGGTTTGATCAGGCTGAAGTCGATCAAGGCTTTTTGCGGGCGCGAGTACGGATCGCCGATCAATTGCGGACGCGCGACAAACTGATCGCTTACCAGGCTCTTTTTATCGTCCAGTTCGTCAGCGCTCAAACCGGCCAGATCTGCCCAGGTGTGGATGAACTGTGAGCTGCTATACGGGCGGCCAAGGTCGCTGGCGAAATTCCAGGTATGGCTTTCACGCCATTTTGGCGAGGCCCAGGCCATGAACGGGATGGTGTACATCGGAGCGGTCGGCTTGGCTTCGTTACGGCCCAGGGTGCTGTGGCCAACCGAATCGAAAACGTCTTCACCGTGATCGGACAGGTACAGCAGGAAGCCGTTGGGGTCGGTTTTGGCGAAGTCCTTGATCAGGCTCGACACCACAAAGTCGTTATACAAAACGGCATTGTCGTAGCTGTTGTAAGTCGGTACCTGGTCATCGGTCAGGCCGGCGGGGACGCCGGTGCGATCGGTGAATTTATCGAAGGTCGGCGGGTAACGGTACTGGTAGCTCATGTGCGTGCCGAGCAGATGAATCACGATCAGCTTGCGTGGCGCGCTGTCGGCCAGGATCTTGTTGAAGGGCTCAATCACGTCGCCGTCATACTGGCGCGCATTCTGGTTACGGTTGTTGTTGAGGTAGACCTGCTGGTCTGCTTGCTCGGAGAACGTGGTGAGCATGGTGTTGCGCTTGGTCATGGTCTGCTGGTTGGTCACCCAGAAGGTTTTGTAACCGGCCTGTTTCATCACGCTGACCAGCGACGGGGTGCTGAGGTACAGGTCCGGGTTTTCTTCATCAGCAAACGTCAGGACTTGTTGCAGTGCTTCGATGGTGTAAGGGCGCGGTGTTACGACGTTGTCGAAAATCGCCAGCTGATCGCGCAATTTATCAAGATTGGGGGTGGTCTCGCGTGGGTAGCCATAAAGGCTCATGCGCTGGCGGTTGGTTGATTCGCCAATGACCAGTACCAGGGTGGTGGGCTTGCCGGCTTCATTGTCCTTGAGGTTGGTCAATGGCGGGATTTTGCTGGCACTGGCGAGCATGCCCTGCATGTTGTCCAGTTGCTCCAGGTAACGGCGATACGCGACCACCATCTGCCATGGCACTGCAGGCTCTATGCGGCTTTCAAAGCTTTCCATGGCCGCGGCCATGGTGTCGTGCTTGATCGATTGTTTGATGATCGGGTAGCCGACAATCGCCACCAGCAAGGCAATGGCTACTGTCCAGGCTTGGGCACGGGGCATGTACACCGGGCGCAAACGGGTCCAGAGGAATACGGCGAAAGCGGTGTGCGCAAGGAACGCCAGCACCATCCACCAGGCGAAGTACTGGGTCATGTATTCGCCGGCTTCAGACACGTTCGACTCGAACATGATGAAGATGACGCTTTGCGAGAATTCTTGCTGGTAGATGAAGAAGTAACCGAGGCTGGCCATGGAACATGCCCACAGCACCACGCCGATGACGGCCGCCATTGCGCGGGTATGCTTTGGGAACATCAGCATGGGTGCCAGCCAGATGGCGCTCATTATGAACGCCTGGCGAAAGCCCGAGAACCCGGAGGTGCCGGTCAGTTGGATCAGCAGTTGGGTAATGCCGGAAAAGTACCAGAAGAAAAGAAATAGCCAGCCGAGTCCGGCCCAGTCAAAACCTTTCGCAGATGTGTTACTGCGTTTGAACATCCCCATACAGCGCTCCAGCTGATAACAACTTGAATCGTCAATGCCGTTTAGCCCGGCACAACAAGTGAGGGCCGCATCACTAATGAGCAGCCACAAAGTGTTGAAGTATTGCTAACGGGATGTGAAAACTTTGTCAGGGATGACGGCGGGCTCTGGCTCGCCGCGTGTTGTGGGGGGGATCAGTCGTGCAGGCTGACGTGGCCAGCCTGGGCACTTTGTAATTGCCGGCGCAATTGTTCGAGTTCCTGGCGCAACTGCACGCACTCCTCTTTGAGTTGCCGCAGCTCATCACGGCGGACGGTGACATAGAGGGTCTGGGCAGGTCGTGCGGACAGTACGGTGGTCATGGTTCACTTCGCCTCTGGCAACTTTATATCGAGTATCCAGATAGCCCGTTGTCGGACATGGATCACTGTCGTGGCCGATTGTGATTTCTTTCTTGAGTGAAGTGAACTTTTAATTTTTTTGCGGTCCAGGCGTGCTCGTTCGTCTTCTGAGTGTATTGAATCGCGAATCTGGGTGGCTGCTTGTGCGAAACTATGCAGCATGCGCTAGGACTAATCCTCAGCCGGGCACCTTAAGCAATGCTGCACTAAGGTGCTGTACACCTATTTATTTGTCGTTGGGAGCAACAGTACATGCAGTTGGGAATTATTGGATTGGGCCGTATGGGCGGTAACATCGCGCGGCGTCTGATGCTCAATGGGCATACAACCGTGGTTTTTGACCGCAATACCGACTTTGTCAGTGCCCTCGAGCAGGAAGGCGCCACAGGCGTGACCGACTTGCCTGCGCTGGTTGCTGGCCTGGCCAAGCCCCGCGCTGTCTGGGTCATGCTGCCGTCCGGTGCTCCGACCGAAGACACCATTGAAACCCTGAGCCAACTGCTCGACGCCGATGACATCATCATCGATGGCGGCAATACCTTTTATAAAGATGACATTCGTCGTTCGCAGGCGCTGGCCGAAAAAGGCATTCAGTATGTTGACGTCGGCACCTCTGGCGGCGTGTGGGGGCTGGAGCGCGGCTACTGCATGATGATTGGCGGTGACACTGGCGTCGTCAAACATCTGGATCCGCTGTTCGCGGCCCTTGCTCCGGGTATGGGCGACATCGCACGCACCAAGGATCGTGTCTCTGATGATGACCGCGCAGAACGTGGCTACATCCATGCAGGTCCTGCGGGCGCCGGGCACTTCGTCAAGATGGTGCATAACGGTATTGAGTACGGCCTGATGCAGGCTTACGCCGAAGGTTTCAACCTGATGAAGATGAAGGGCGGTGAAAACCTGCCTGAAGATCAGCGTTTTGACCTGAATCTGGGTGATATCGCCGAAGTGTGGCGCCGCGGCAGCGTTGTGTCGTCCTGGTTGCTGGATTTGACCGCTGATGCACTGGCCACTGACGCACCGCTGGACGGTTACTCGGGCGCTGTGGCGGACAGCGGTGAAGGCCGTTGGACCATCGAAGCGGCCATGGAACAGTCGACACCGGTTCCAGTACTGTCGAACGCCTTGTTTGCCCGTTATAGCTCACGCCAGCAAAGCCTGTATGGAGACAAACTGTTGTCTGCCATGCGTTTTGGTTTCGGCGGCCATGTGGAGACACCTAAGAAATGACCGATCAGTCCAGCAAATCCAACACCAAGCCGGCACCGCCCACCACGCTGTTTCTGTTTGGGGCTCACGGTGATCTGGTCAAGCGCCTGCTGATGCCGGCGCTGTACAACTTGAGTCGGGACGGTTTGCTGGACGATGGTTTGCACATTGTGGGCGTCGACCACAATGCGATCAGTGATGAGGGTTTTGCCAAAAAGCTGGAGGACTTCATTCGCAATGAAGCCGCCAGCAAAGTGGATCATCCTGAGGGCAAGGGCTTGAATGCCCAATTGTGGGCTTCGCTGGCGAAGAACATCAGTTATGTGCAGGGCGACTTTCTGGACGACAGCACTTATACCGCGCTGGAACAGAAAATCATCGCCAGTGGCACTGGCAACGCGGTGTTCTACCTGGCCACTGCCCCGCGCTTTTTCAGCGAAGTGGTGCAGCGGCTGGGCGCTGGCGGATTGCTTAAAGAAACCCCGGATGCATTTCGCCGGGTAGTCATTGAAAAACCTTTTGGCTCTGACGTCGAAACGGCACAAGCATTGAACGAGTGCCTGCTGACAGTCATGAGCGAGAAGCAGATTTACCGGATTGACCACTATCTGGGCAAGGAAACCGTCCAGAACATCCTGGTCAGTCGATTCTCCAACGGACTTTTCGAGTCCTTTTGGAATAATCATTACATCGACCATGTGCAGATCACGGCAGCAGAAACCGTCGGGGTCGAGACCCGTGGCAGTTTTTACGAGCATACCGGTGCCTTGCGCGACATGTTGCCCAACCATTTGTTTCAGTTGCTGGCGATGGTTGCGATGGAGCCTCCCGCGGCCTTTGGTGCTGATGCGGTGCGCGGCGAGAAGGCCAAGGTCATCGGGGCAATTCGCCCGTGGTCGAAGGAAGATGCGTTAAAAAACTCGGTGCGCGGGCAATACACCCGCGGTGAGTCCGGTGGCAAGCCGGTAGAGGGTTATCGCGAAGAGAACAACGTGGCCGCCGACAGCACCACTGAGACCTTTGTCGCGCTCAAGGTGATGATCGATAACTGGCGTTGGGTCGGCGTGCCGTTTTATCTGCGCACCGGCAAGCGCATGAGTGCCCGTGATACCGAAATCGCGATCTGTTTCAAACCCGCGCCTTATGCACAGTTCCGCGACACCGAAGTCGATCGGCTGCAGCCAAACTATTTGCGGATCCAGATTCAACCCAACGAAGGCATGTGGTTTGACCTCCAGGCCAAGCGTCCGGGCCCGGGTTTGAAAATGGCCAATATCGCCCTTGGGTTCGCCTATAAAGACTTCTTCGAAATGCAGCCTTCCACCGGTTATGAGACGTTGATCTACGACTGCCTGACCGGCGATCAGACCTTGTTCCAGCGTGCTGACAATATTGAAAACGGCTGGCGCGGTGTGCAGCCTTTTCTCGATGCGTGGCGTGAACATTCGGACGTGCATCCATACCCGGCCGGTCAGGATGGCCCCGAAGCCTCAAAAGAACTACTGGCCCGCGATGGTCGCGTCTGGCTGAACATAGGATGAGTGACGTGAAGCAAGAGACCATTAAGCTGGTGCTGTGTGACATGGACGGCACCCTTCTGATGCCTGACCACACCATCAGTCCCGGAAACCTGGCCGCGGTGAAAAAACTGCAGGCAGCGGGCGTTTATTTCACCCTGGCCTCCGGCAGGCCGCCCCGTGCCATGCGCGAGATCAGTCAGCAACTGGGCATTGAGTTGCCGGTTGCCGGATTCAATGGCGGACTGCTGGTCAACGCCCAGGGCGAATATCTGCAATCTCATCACGTGCAGTATGAAGGGGTGCTGAAGACCCTGGCCCTGTTGGCGGAGCACCCGGTTGAAGTCTGGCTGTTTGTTGATGAAGAGTGGCTGGTGCGCGATCCGTCGGGCGAGATGGTTTCTCACGAGCAGCACGGCCTCGGTTACGCCCCCAAGGTGGTTGAAAGCTATGAACCTTATCTGCACCGGGTGCACAAGATCGTAGCGACCTGTAGCGATGCAGCGTTATTGATGGATCTTGAGCAGCGTTTGCAACCTGTATTGAGCGGGCTCGCGATCGCCAGTCGCTCACAGGCTCGCTATCTGGATATCACTGCGCTCAAAGCCAATAAAGGTGAGGCCCTGGCCACTCTGGCCGAGTTTCTGGACGTGCCGCTGGTACGCACGGCGGCCATCGGTGATGGCGGCAATGATCCGGCGATGTTCCACCGGGCGGGGATTTCGATTGCCATGGGCCAGGCTCCTGAAGACATACGCAAGCAGGCGAAGTACGTGACGGGCAGCAACCTTGAAGACGGCGTTGCCCAGGCGATCGAGCGCTTTATCCTGTAGCCCGGTTTTTGGCGTAATAACGGCCTGCCTGAGGCCCGCAGTGCTTGTTATAGTCCGCGACTTATTGACTGGCACTGCGCCCCAAAAAGGATTGAGTTTATGTCCGACTACCAGGCTTTTCAGGTTGAGTTACAGGGCAACATTGCCCACGTGCAGATCAACCGACCTGAGAAGGTCAATGCGATGAATGCTGCGTTCTGGAGCGAAATCGTCGAAATCTTTCAGTGGATCGATGAAACCGATGCCGTACGCGTAGTCGTGCTCAGCGGTGCGGGCAAGCATTTTTCGGCCGGTATCGATCTGATGTTGCTGGCCTCGGTTGCCAATGAACTGGGCAAGGATGTCGGGCGTAACGCCCGTTTGCTGCGGCGTAAGATTTTGCAATTGCAGGCTTCGTTCAATGCTGTCGATCAGTGCCGCAAGCCGGTGTTGGCGGCCATTCAGGGGTATTGCCTGGGTGGCGCCATTGACCTGATCGCAGCCTGCGACATGCGCTATGCGGCTGCAGATGCGCAATTCTCGATCAAGGAAATCGACATGGGCATGGCTGCCGATGTCGGTACCCTGCAACGTCTGCCGCGCATCATCGGCGACGGCATGCTGCGTGAGATGGCCTACACCGGGCGCATGGTGGCGGCCGACGAAGCGCGCACGATTGGCCTGGTCAACCGGGTCTACAGCGATCATCAGGCGTTGCTCGAAGGTGTCATGTCGATCGCGCAAGAGATCGCGGGCAAGTCGCCGATTGCTATTGGCGGTACCAAGCAGATGATCAGCTATATGCGCGATCACCGCGTAGACGATGGTCTGGAGTATGTCGCGACATGGAACGCAGCCATGCTCCAGTCGAGCGACTTGCGGCTGGCAATGACCGCCCATATGACCAAGCAAAAGCCTGAATTTCTCGATTGACGATTTTTAACCTGACCAAGGATCGTTTCATGACACCGCGTTGGACCACGGCAGTACTGGATACAGACCTACCTGGCGGCCTGGCTGTGGCACGCGGCCCCGACGGTTTTTTACTTGACGATAATGGCCCGCTGTTCCCCCGTGAATGGCTAAAGCGTCAGGACCTGACGGTGCTGGCCGAGCATGGCATCGGTCACCTGGACGGGGAGCCGGTGTACCTGCTGGAGCTTGACCGTGCGGCGCAGGTTGAAGGCTGTCGCTGGCAGGGCTTGCGAGCTTTTATGCTGGAGGGCGATCACACGCTTTACAAGGTCCTGGCTACGCCGCGCAAATAGGCACCTGGGCCAGAGAGCATCGTTTCTGTGGCAGCTGCGGGCGGGCCATGACCCAGATACACCTGGAGCGTGCGATGTACTGCGCGCCCTGCGACCTGCGCAGTTACCCGCGAATTTCGCCAAGCATGATTGTGTTGATTACCCGGGGTGATGAGGTGCTGCTGGCCCGTTCGCCGCGCTTTGTGCCGGGGGTATACAGCACGCTGGCGGGGTTCGCCGAGCCGGGAGAGTCGGCGGAGGATTGCCTGATTCGCGAGGTGCGTGAAGAGGTTCAGGTGGAAGTCAGAAATATCCAGTACCTGGGCAGCCAGTGCTGGCCTTTTCCGCACTCGATGATGCTGGGTTTTCATGCTGAATATGCGGGGGGCGAAATTGTTCCCCAGGCGGACGAGATAGAAGATGCACAGTGGTTCAATGTGCATCATTTGCCGCCGCTGCCAGCATCGCGCTCGATTGCCCGCTATCTCATCGACGTGTATGTGGCGCGACGCTTAGGCCTGGCCGAACCAGTGCTGCCAGGCTAGGCGCACGGTCAGTCCCAAGACCACGGTGATAAACACCGGGCGAATGAATTTGGCCCCGCCGCTGATCGCGCTGCGGGCGCCAAAGAAGGCCCCGACCATGACGGCAAAGCCCATGGTCAGGCCGATGATCCAGTCCACATGCCCCGAAAAAACAAACACCGACAGCGCTGCAATGTTGCTGACGAAGTTCATGCTGCGGGCCACGCCGCTGGCCTTCACCAGGTCGATGGGGTACATCAGCATGCTGCTGACCGTCCAGAAGGCACCGGTTCCGGGGCCTGCCACGCCGTCATAGAAACCCAGACCCAGGCCTTGGGGCAGCTGCCATTTCTTTTTTATCGGAGCATCGTTGTCGATCGGGGTTTTGGGTGTGCCGCCGAACAGCAGATACAGGCCACAGCCAAAAACAATTACCGGCAGCATTTTGTTCAGCCACTCGGCCGGCATGTAATGGGCCACGATGGCTCCGATCAGGGCGCCTGCCAACGTACCGAAAATTGCCAGCTTCCACTCTCTGGGATGGAACAGCTTGCGTCGATAAAAGGTAAAACTGGCCGTAGCCGAACCGAACGTCGAACTGAGTTTGTTAGTACCCAGTACCAGGTGCGGGGGCAGGCCGGCGGTCAGCAAGGCCGGCGTGGTGAGCAAGCCTCCGCCACCGGCAATGGCATCGATAAAGCCGGCAACAAAGGCCACTGCGGCCAGAATGGCGAGGGTGGTCAAATCTACGCTGAGTTCAAATGGCATCGGGTCGGCTTAATTGGGCAGGACGTACAGCGCACAAGCGCGGGAAGGGCGTCATCTTACCGATAACGGTCACCAGCTGCGACTGACCTTTTGCGTTCCAAAAGTGTTGCCTGGCCAACAGTGACTCAACATAAAAATGCCTGATGGACACCCCGGTGCGGTTTCACGGGGCGCCAGCGGCGGTTTAGACCTGTTGGCATAAATGCTGCTCTGTAGTCATGACATTCCCTAACGCCGAGATCATGCCAATGAGTCAGCAAGCCATAAAATTTGCCTACTGGGTGCCTAACGTCAGCGGTGGACTGGTCGTCAGCAAGATTGAGCAACGCACCCACTGGGGGATTGATTACAACCGCAAACTCGCCCAGTTGGCAGAAGCTGCGGGCTTTGAATATGCACTGACGCAAATCCGCTTCACGGCGGGTTATGGTGCCGAGTTTCAGCACGAGTCTGTAGCGTTCAGTCACGCGTTATTGGCTGCTACCACGCATTTGAAAGTTATCGCGGCTATCCTGCCGGGGCCCTGGAAACCCGCATTGGCGGCCAAGCAGCTGGCTACCATTGATCAACTGACGGAGGGCCGTGTCGCGGTCAATATCGTCAGTGGCTGGTTCAAGGGCGAATTCAACGCCATTGGTGAGCATTGGCTGGAGCATGACGAGCGCTATCGCCGCTCCGAGGAATTCATTCGGGTCCTTAAAGGCATCTGGACCCAGGATAACTTCACCTTCAAGGGGGATTTCTATCGAATCAACAATTACACCCTCAAGCCCAAGCCGCTGGGCTTGCCGCACCCGGAGATATTTCAGGGCGGGAGCTCGCGTGCTGCACGGGATATGGCCGCCCGCGTATCGGACTGGTACTTCACTAATGGCAACACACCAGAAGGCATCAAAGCTCAAATCGACGATATACGGGCCAAGGCTGCAGCCAACCAGCACTCAGTGAAGGTCGGGGTGAATGCTTTTGTCATTGCCCGTGACACGGAGGAAGAGGCCAGGGCGGTGTTGCAGGAAATCATCGAAAATGCCGACATTGATGCGGTCCATGCCTTTGGCGACGCGGCAAAACAGGCGGGCAAGTCTTCGCTTGAGGGAGAAGGTAACTGGGCCAAATCAACCTTTGAAGATCTGGTTCAGTACAACGATGGTTTTAAAACCAACTTGATTGGCACCCCCCGGCAGATCGCGCAGCGGATCGTGGCGCTCAAGGCATTGGGCGTGGACCTGGTGCTGGCGGGGTTTCTGCATTTTCAGGAAGAGGTGGAGTATTTCGGGCGTCGTGTACTGCCTTTAGTGCGCGAGCTGGAAGCAAGCACGCTTGAACAACTGACACCCGCTTGAGTGCGATCCCGGCAGCAGTGCCCCGGGCTGCTGCTGGGGTGTCGATTCAGAACGCCGAGAGGGTTTGAGCATCAAGCCTTCGTGTGTTCACTGCCAGGGCCCCGAGCTTGATCAGGCGAGTGCGGGTGACATTACGGCTTAAGCCCAGCAGTTTGGCGGTGTGCACCTGATTGTGATGGCAGAACTCATAAGCTGCACGCAAGAGGCTGTCCTCGACGGCTTCGTGCAGCGCGCCGGGTTCTTCTTCGAACAACTTTTGAAATGCACGTTTCAGCAAGTGATCCGTGGTATCGGTGCAATGCTGCGGTACGGGGTGCTCCAGCCGTTTGCTGCGTGACTGCGACAGGCGCAGGTCCTGGGCCGTGATGGTCTGATTGCGGCACAGGAGCAGGCTGTGGTGCATGACGTTTTCAAGCTCGCGGATATTGCCCTGCCAAGGGTGGTTCATGAGCACGTCTTCAGCGCATGTGCTCAGTGCAGTGGGGCCGTGTTGCAGCCGTTGCCGGTAGGTTTGAAGGAAATGTCTGGCCAGCGGCAGGATGTCCCCTTGGCGTTCGCGCAAAGGCTTGAGCACCAGGCTGACCACGTTTAGCCGGTAGTACAGATCTTCGCGAAAGTGACCGGCATCAATGGCCTGTTCCAGATTCACATTGGTGGCCGCGAGTACGCGAACATTAATCGGCGTGCTTTTGCGTGATCCCAGCCGCACCACTTCTTGCTCTTGCAGCACGCGCAGCAGCTTCACTTGAATAGGCAGTGGCAAATCGCCGATTTCGTCCAGGAACAATGTGCCGCCGTCAGCCTCTTCAAACCAGCCGGCCTTGGCCCCCAGTGCGCCGGTGAATGCCCCTTTCTCGTGGCCAAACAGCTCGGCTTCGACCAGCGATTCGGAAAACGCTCCGCAATTGACGGCCACAAACGGTTGCTGGTTGCGGTGGCTGAGTTGATGTATGTGCCGGGCAACGATTTCTTTACCGGTGCCGGTTTCTCCAATGATCAGCACGCTGGCATCACTGGGCGCTATTTGCTGTAGATGTGCGAGCAACGCCTTGGAGGCGGGATCTGCAAAAACCTGGGCTGTGGCCCGTATGGAGGTAGCGAGTGCCGGAGTGGCAGGCAGTGTCAAAAGCTGCATGTACAGCTCCTTTTAAGGGGGAGGGCTATACCCACAAAGGAAAGCCGGAGGCTGCTTTATAAAGGGCTTTTGTTATTCCGTAAACTAACCTAATTCCATATTTATATATCCTTATGGCATATCGGACTTGCACAAACCGGTCCTTTTGGCGCTTTATAGGGCTATGGTTTTTCGATGTCGTGAATTTTGGAATGCTCCTACGACATGTAATGAAGCGGCTTCTTTTGTCACCCAGGTTGATCGGGTATTTCTAATGGCCATTCTTTAACGTGGCTTCACTCTTCTGATATCAAGCACTGCCTGATTCCGGAACGCTCAGTAGGTTTGACAATGAACAAAAGACCTCTTTATTTCGATTACGCTGCCACCACACCTGTGGACGCTCGTGTCATTCAGGTGATGGTCGACTGTCTTGGCTTTGAAGGAAATTTTGGCAACCCTGCCTCGGGTTCCCATGTATTCGGTCAGCAAGCCCGAAGCGCGGTGGAGTTGGCTCGCGAGCAGGTTGCCCAGTTGATCAACGCCAAGGCAGAGCAAATTATCTGGACCTCGGGCGCTACCGAGTCCAATAACCTTGCGCTGAAAGGGGTTGCGCTGGCCAATGGCAAATCGCGCGGGCATATCATCACCAGTCAGATTGAGCACAAGGCGGTGCTGGATACGGCCCGGTTCCTGGAGCAGTCAGGATTTGACGTGACGTACCTGGCGCCCGATAGCGATGGGCTTGTAAGTGCACAACAAGTCAGCGCTGCATTGCGTGAAGACACGCTGCTGGTATCGCTGATGCTGGTTAACAATGAGCTCGGGACGGTAAATGACATCCCGGCTATTGGTTTGCTGGTTCGCGAGCACGGCGCTTTGTTCCATGTTGATGCCGCCCAGGGCGCAGGCAAGATAGCCATTGATCTGCAGAAGTGGGCTGTGGATCTGATGTCATTCTCCGGGCACAAGGTGTACGGGCCCAAGGGAATTGGAGCGCTGTATGTAGGCGCGCGTGCGCAGGATCGTTTGCAGGCTCAGATTCATGGTGGTGGTCATGAGTCGGGGTTGCGCTCGGGCACGCTGGCCACTCACCAGATAGCAGGAATGGGAGCTGCCTTTGCCCTGGCCAGCGAGTCATTTTCCAAGGAGTTGGGCCATATCAGCGTTCTGCGTGAGCGTTTGCTGGCGCAGTTGGCCGCTGTGCCAGGGGTGCAATGCAACGGCTGTCCAACACAACGAATTCCCCATACCTTGAGCCTGACTTTCCCCCAAGGGCACTTCAATAGTTCTGCATTGAGCGCGGTGCTGGCGTATTCGGCTACTTCGGCGTGTAACTCAGCCAGCAAAACACCATCGCATGTGCTGCTCGCGCTTGGTCATGACGCTGATAAGGCAAGTCGAACCATACGCTTGAGTCTCGGGCGTTTTACAAGCGAGCAGGATATCGATACCGCAGTAAATGCGATTAAAACGGCCGTAGCCGCCCCTGCACCTTTTTGGGCGGTTGCCCAGTCTTAGCTGCTGATTCATTATCCGACGGGAATAATAATTAGCCGTGGCTAGCAGGAGACAGAATGAGTACTCAGTCGTTGAATCCGGGGTTGGTAGTGCAGCGTTTGGCGCGCACCCGAGCTTTGATGAGCCAGAACGGAATACAGGCACTGTTGGTACCCTCTGCCGACCCTCATCTTTCAGAATACTTGCCAGCCTATTGGCAGGGGCGGCAATGGTTGTCGGGTTTTTACGGCTCGGTCGGTACTTTGATTGTGACCCCGACCTTTGCTGGTCTTTGGGCTGACAGTCGTTACTGGGAGCAGGCTACCAAGGAGCTTGCCGGCAGTAGCATCGAACTGGTCAAGTTGGTACCAGGGCAGCCGGGGCCGCTGGAGTGGTTGGCGGAACAGGCACCTCAAGGGGCTACGGTTTCGGTTGATGGGGCGGTACTCGCACTGGCCTCGGCGCGAACACTGGAAGGTAAGCTCAAGGAGCGCGGTGCTGTTTTGCGCACTGATATCGATCTGCTGGGGCAGGTTTGGGAGGATCGTCCTGCGCTGCCGGTCCAGGCGGTATACGAGCATTTGCCGCCACAGGCGACAGTGAGCCGCGTAGTCAAGCTGGCGCAATTGCGCGAATCACTTGTTCAGCGCAAGGCCGATGCGCATTTCATTGCAACCCTTGATGACATTGCCTGGTTGTTCAATCTGCGTGGCTCGGATGTTTCCTTTAATCCGGTGTTTGTTTCGTTCGCATTGATTAATGCAGAGCAAGCCACCTTGTTTGTGGACTTGAACAAGGTCAGTCCCGCGCTGCAGGAGACGCTCAAGCATGATGGTGTCGAGCTGCGTGAGTACACTGAAATCAATGCTGCTCTGGCAGCATTGCCAGCTTCAACCCGGTTACTGGTAGACCCGGCGCGGGTGACCTGCGGGTTGCTCAGCCACCTGCAACCTGATGTGAAGCTGGTCGAAGGAGTGAACCCGACTACTCTGGCCAAGTCGCAGAAAAGCCTGGATGACGCGTTTCATATCCGTCAGGCCATGGAGCAGGACGGTGCAGCGCTCTGTGAGTTTTTTGCCTGGCTGGAAACAGCCTTGGGTCGCGAGCGCATCACTGAGTTGACGATTGACGAGCAGTTGACCGCTGCGCGTGCGCGTCGTCCGGGGTTTGTATCGCTGAGCTTCAACACGATTGCTGCCTTTAATGCCAATGGCGCAATGCCCCACTATCACGCGACAGAGCAGGAGCATGCCGTGATTGAGGGGGATGGTCTGCTGTTAATAGATTCCGGTGGCCAGTATCTGGGTGGAACGACAGACATTACCCGGATGGTACCAATTGGCACCTTGAGCGATGAGCAAAAGCGCGATTGCACCCGTGTGCTTAAAGGTGTGATTGCCTTGTCCCGGGCTCAGTTTCCAAAAGGGATTTTGTCGCCCTTGCTGGATTCGATTGCAAGAGCTCCCATTTGGGCTGAGGCCGTGGATTACGGGCATGGAACCGGGCATGGCGTGGGCTATTTCCTGAATGTGCACGAAGGGCCTCAGGTCATTGCCTATCAGGCTGCACCCGCGCCTCATACAGCCATGCAGGCCGGGATGATCACCTCTATCGAGCCAGGAACATATCGTCCGGGTCGCTGGGGGGTGCGAATCGAGAATCTGGTATTGAATCGCGAGGCGGGTGCGTCGGAGTTTGGTTCGTTTCTCAAGTTTGAAACATTGACCCTGTGTCCGATCGATACCCGCTGCCTTGAACCGTCGCTGCTAACACTTGAGGAGCTGGAGTGGTTCGATGCTTATCACGCGCAAGTGCGTGAGCGTTTGCGCCCGCTGCTTGATGGGGCTGCTCTGGAATGGCTGCTGGCGCGTACGGTGCCACTTTCAAGAGTGGCCTGAGCCAGTCCTGTAGCGCGGTTGTCTTGGTCAACTGCGCTACAGAATTCTTGAAGCGGTCACTTGCAAATAACAATCATGCTGCGGCTGGTGTATCCGGCCGGGTTCAAGCCGAAAGGGTAATCCCCAGGCTCCTCCTCGGCATCTCCAGATTTGGCAATTACTCGGTATCCCTTGTCCCCGCAGGCTGACACGGCCTCTTCGTAGCACTTGTTCCACGAAGAGGACAAGCCAGAGCAATTAATGTGCAAGCCTCGTTTGCCATGCTTTACGGCGGTATGGGAGGTTGCAGCGCAGCCGGTTACAGCAAGCACCGCTAAAGCGACCAAAATTCGTTTCATTCCTGTCCTTAAGCGTTTGCGTCGGGTTTACGGGGTGCGGGTGTGGATCAACCGTCTATCTCATGGCTTTGACGCCGTCTTGATCCAAATCGCCCCGGATAACTCTTATAACGAACAAACATCGCTTAAATGAGAGGCAATTGCCAGAGTTCTGTCAAATAGGCGACTAATTGTCGGTCATAACCGGTTTCGAGTGATTGCGCATCGTCAAGGTTGCACCGACGGAGGCCGTGATAATGCAAGAGATCGCCATCCACTGGCTAAACGATAGAACCTCATGCAGAAACAACAGGCCTGATAGCGCCCCAAAAGCAGGTTCTATGCTCATGAGGGTGCCAAATGTGCGGGTGGGCATACGTGTGAGGGCGATCATCTCAAGTGTGTAGGGTAGGGCGGTGGACAATATTGCTACGCCAATGGCAATGGGGATCAGGCTTGGTGTCAGCAAGGCGGCCCCAGCGTGGACAATCCCGATGGGAGCGATAAACAGAGCGGCAATCATTACGCCTAACGCTGCAGTTTGTACGCCATTGTCAGCCCCGGCTTTTTGTCCGTAGAGAATGTACAGCGCCCAACAGACTCCAGCGCCCAATGCATAGCCAGTACCGACCAAGTCAATTCCTTGAGCGCTGTCTCCGGTTGGGATGAGCAGTAAAAGCCCTACGATAGCCAGGCCGATCCAGACAAAGTCTATGGGTCTGCGAGAGGAGTAAATGGCCACGGCCAATGGGCCCGTGAACTCGAGTGCCACAGCAATCCCCAGTGGAACCGTGCGCAGTGACATATAGAAGAGGAAGTTCATGCCCCCCAGCGCTATTCCGTAGACGATCACGGTCTTTAGGGATTTGGCTGTGAGCTTGGCTCTCCAGGGTCTCAGGATCAGCAACATGATGATGCTGGCGAACAGCAGGCGCAGGGTCGTGGTGCCCTGGGCTCCTATTATGGGAAACATGCTTTTAGCAAGCGAAGCGCCCGATTGTATTGAGGCCATGGCAATAAGTAGCAAGCCGACAGGGAATAGTGTCGATGCGAGGCTTTGGGGGAGCTTTGTCATTACTTGGTGAGCCCGGGCTATAAATGTGTGAGGGCGGGCATCATGCTTAAATAAGGAATGATGTGCAATATAGTGCGCATATTGACGCTTCCCCTGCATCTACACAGGCGCTTTCCTTAGCAGTTGCTATTAATGCTTGACCCAGAATTCTAACGGCCTATAATTCGCCCACTTCCGGCGCAGTCGAAACGGAAAATTCCTTGAGTTTCAATGAGTTGGACGGTTCTTCGGCAGTGTCAGCTTCAAGTCATCGAAGCAGGAAATGAGGTGTTGACAGCAGCGTTTAACGCTGTAGAATTCGCCTCCCGCTAACGAGAGATCGAAAGCGCAAGTGGTTGATGTTACAAAGGAAACTTTGAAAACATCCTAAAATAACCGCTTGACAGCAACAGAGGCTGCTGTA